>NZ_CP150919.1:2802974-4123212 GCF_039909015.1 Pseudomonas grandcourensis | reverse complement strand
CCAGGGCACCCTCACCAGCTGCTTCGGCTACGACGCCATGGGCCGCAAGAGCTGGCAGTTCGCCTCGCGCCTGCCGGCGGAAAAACTCTCGCGCCTGCACAACCCCGGCATCCAGCCCGACCTGCTGGTGGAGCACGCCTACAACCCGATCCACCGCCGTCACCAGTACGACCCCGCTGGCGAACTGACCCGCACCCTCGACAAACTGCGCGGCGAGATCAAGTACGAATACGAAGCCAACGGCCAGTTGCACAGCCGCGACACCGGCCAGTTGCTCGACAGCGAAGAATTCCGCTACGACGCCGCGGCGAACCGGCTGAATTTCAACACCAGCCAGTTTGACCACGTCAAAGACAACCGCCTCAAGCGCTGGCGGGATCAGGAATATGCCTACGACGCGTGGGGCAACCTGATTGAAAAACGCAGCGGCATGGGCAAGCTGCAGACGTTTCGTTATGACTGTGAAAATCGCTTGGTGCGGGCCGAGATGTTGGTCAATGGCAAGCTGGAAAGTACTGGCTCGTATCAGTACGACAGCCTCGGGCGGCGGGTTGCCAAGGTTTCAGAGGTCAACGGCAGATCCGAGCAGAAGCGTTTCCTCTGGCAAGGCTTGCGGATGCTGCGTGAGGAGCGTCCAGGGCAGAGCAGTCTGTACCTGTATGAACCGGGGAGTTATGCGCCGTTGGCGCGGGTTGACCAGGCGGAAGGTGAGGAGCAGCAGCTTTACTACTTCCATACCGACCAGATTGGTACGCCGCTGGAGATGACGGACCGAGAGGGGCAGATTGTCTGGCAGGCGACGTACAAGGCGTGGGGTTCGGTTGAAAAGCTGGTGGTCAATGACGTCGAGCAGAACCTGCGGTTTCAGGGGCAGTATTTTGACGATGAGACGGCGCTGCACTACAACACGTTTCGGTATTACGATCCGGAGGTGGGGCGGTTTGTTACGCAGGATCCGATTGGATTATCCGGCGGAGTCAATCTGTACCAATATGCTACTAGCGCTATTGGTTGGATCGATCCATTGGGGCTTTGCTCCAAAGCGCTAAGCAACAATATGACAAAAGGTGGAACTCCCCGCCCCGCAAACTCCGCTGCACATCACATCGTTGGTGATACTGCCAAGCTTGCAGCTCCTGCGAGAGCGGTCCTGGCAAAGCATGATATTCATGTGGATGATGCAGTCAATGGAGTGTTTTTGCCTAATCGTAATAACTTTGACTCGAGCGTGCCGGGGATCCTGCATAATGGTAAGCATCCAAATTCTTATTTTGAAAGTGTTAACCAGCTTATAATTAGTGCAGATAAGGCTGGTGGCAAGCCGATGGTTTTGAAGACGATCGATAGAATTCGCAATACATTACTTACGAGTCCACGGGATGCTCAGTGGTCCGGATTATTTGGGTGATTTATGAAAATTTATTCAATAACGCAAAATGACAAATATAAAACATTGGTCGATGCAGGCCAAGTGGAAAGTCTGCAGGAATTCGCTACAAAGCTAGCATATGGTGATGCAATTTTGGAGTCTGAAAAACAGAGCTATCGTGTCATATATAATAGTGATGATAAAAATAAATCGGCATTTTCTGATTTTTTTACCTTTTTCAGGCCTATCTTGGTTGTCTCTGAAAAAGCATATGATGCGCTTGGTTTTTTGCAGGTTTTTCCTAGGGTTAAGCTGCTCGGGCCGCGTGCGGGGGATGTCGCAGTATTTGTTACCGAGCTTCTATCAGATGCATTTGATGTTGATCAATCTGATTATGATAAGGGGGAGGGTGGCTACGTAGTTTACAAGGCGGTGTTAAAAATTCCGGAAAATTACAAGGGTGAGATTTTTCGCATTCCTGAGAATCCGCAAGTGCTATATGTCAGTCAAGTATTCAAAGACGCTGTAGAGTCGCAGGGCCTAAGAGGGGTCGCTTTTAAGGAAGTTACACAAAGTTGTTGAGTGCGTATGGGGAAGAGGTTGTATTGAAAGGTCGTTTGAGGCGCAAGAAACTGCCAACCTTTTGAAGACAGCTTGAGTAAAATCGCCAAAATTATGGAGGGCTTGGACAAGAAGAGCAGGGGCCAGACGCCTGCTCTGAGAGGTAGTGGCTTACTCCGTGATTTGAACCGTTTTGTCGGTGTAGGGCGTGAGCGTCAACACGGCAAGAAACGGTGGCTACAAGCCTGATGAGCAACGACAAATGATATGGAGAATGAATAATCCCATCGAGCGCGATGCTAAATCTTTTGGGCAGTCCTTTGACTCTGTGATCAACGGGCTGAACCTTACAACCTGTATCTGAAGGTTTGCAATGGAGTCGACAGTGTATTCGCAGGCAACGCCTCTCAATGAGACATAGTCGTCTGGATTACGGTGTTTTTTACAATCAACTACTAGGGAAGTAACCATCTCATGCAGCAATCACCCACACCCGCTCCAACGGTGACAGGTCAACTGATCTCCACCTTCCGCCACGGCAAAGGCTTTCTGGTCTTCATGCTGTTGTTCGCAATCGTCTTGTTGTGCCTGGCGGGATTTGTGCTGTACCTGGGTACCATACTGCCGGTGGCCAGCTCCGGGTCGAACACCAGCCGTGGTTCCAGCCCGCAGTTGCTGATCTATTCCGTTAGTGGCTTGCTGGTCGTCATTTCGGCAGTCCTGTTCGGACTTTATACGTGGCAGAAGAAGTTGCGCGGAACCCATTATGAGGTTTACGAACACGGCATTGTTGCTGTCAGCGGAAAGCAGCAACAATTTACGGCGTTTGCTGAAATGGAAGACCTGTATCTGTTCGGCTCGGGGCAGACGGCATTCACCGGGCTGATCACCAACCTGGCGTATCGGCGAAATGAAAGTGAGCCATTTCATCGCATTATCGAGTCGCTGAAAGGCTTTCAGGACTTTCAGCAGTTGGTGCGTGAGTTGCACGTCCGCGAGCGTTTGCCGGTTGTGATGAACAAGCTTGAGTCTGGCGCCTCAGTGACTTTCAAGTATGTGCCGACCGGGCAGGTCTGGCGCAAACGAATCGCGGGGGACTTCCTGAATGTCGTCACACAAACAATTATGGTGACACGCGAGTTTCTGGAAGTTGACGGACGTAAAGTCCCGGTATCGGCCCTTTCTTCAGTCGATTTAAATGCCTGGAGTGAGAAGGTCACTCTAAAAGACGAGGCGGGGAATCAGATTCTATCAACGGTGTGCACCGGCATCATGAGTCATGACCTGTTCCTCATCACTCTGGATGTGCTGCTGGATGCCCAACGAGCAAGCAGCGGTGAGACTGTCGAGAGCCTGGCCTGAGGATCTCAGGGCACCGTCAGGCTGACCAACACAAAAAAACCGGCTGATCAGGCCGGTTTTTTTGTGGGGCGGTGGCAGAGCAACTTATTTAGGCAGTGCGATTCTCGATCAGACGATCCGAACCGCCTTCAGCGACGCGGTTCTGCAGCAGTTTGTCGGAACCGCCTTCAGCGACGCGGTTCTGCAGCAGTTTGTCTGAACCACCTTCAGCAACGCGGCTCCCCATCAACTTGTCAGAACCATCGGCGGCAACGCGGTTTTCGATCAGGCGATCGGAACCACCCTCGGCCACACGGCTTTCAATCAGACGATCCGAGCCGCCTTCAGCGACCACAGGTTGAACGGAGTTTGCGGCGAATGCGTTAACTGCGAAAACCGAGAAAGCGATGCTGAGGAGGGTCTGGCGTTTCATGATCGTGTGCTCCGGGGTGCTTATGGATTGGTATGGAGCAGATGTTACGCCGTGGATTTTTTAAGAGAACTTCATTGAATCAATGGTGACTATCGACGCAGTCAATGGATGATTCGCTGCCCCCTTGTGGGAGGGTGAGGTGTTAGCGGGAGATGAGCCCATGATCAAGGGCGTACTTGACCAACGCCGCCGGCTTGTCGATGTTGAGCTTGCGCCGGATGCTCAAGCGGTGTGTCTCCACCGTGCGCACGCTGATGTCCAGTTCCCGGGCCATTTCCTTGTTGTTCAAGCCTTGCGCCATTTTCGACAAGACCTGGCTTTCCCTCGGGGTCAGTTCGTTGTCGGTGTTCCTGTCGGCGATCAGCCGTTGGGCGATTTCCGCGCTGTAGAAGGTTCCGCCGCTGCTGATGGCTTCGATGGCAGCGATGATTTCCCGTGACGGGGCGTTCTTCAGCACGTAGCCGCTGGCGCCGGAGCGCACCGATTCACTGACGTATTCGTAGTTGTCGTACATGCTCAGCACCAGCACCTTGAGCAACGGGTACTGGCTGCGCAGCACGCGGGTCAGTTCCAGGCCGTTCATGTCCGGCAGGCTGATGTCGACCAGCAGCAGGTCGGGCTGGCAGCGTCCGACCATTTCGATGGCCTCGGCGCCGTTTTCCGCTTCGCCGACCATTTCCAGGGGCGACATCACGGCCAGCAGCGCCTTGATGCCGTCGCGGACCAGGGAGTGATCGTCGACCAAGGCGACGCGGATCGGAGAGGGCAGGTTCATGGGAGGTTTCACTCTTGTAGTTTTGCGCCAGGTTTCATCGGCAGCCGTACGTCCAGCTCACTTCTGCCCGGCATCGAGATCAGATCGAAGCGCCCGCCAAAATGTTCGACGCGTTCGCGGATGTTACGCAAACCAATTCCGGCCTGACGACGTTCGACCTGGGCGACATTGAAACCGATTCCGTCATCGACCACCGTCAGCCGCACGGACTCGTTGCAGCCACGCAGTGTAATGGACACGTTCTTCGCCTGCGCATGGCGTTCGATATTGGTCAGGCCTTCCTGGACGATGCGGAACAGCGAAACCGCCGCGCCGTCGACCAGTTGGCAGTCGAACTCATTTTCGTCATAGGTCACGGTCAGCCCGCTGCGCTGCTCGAATTCGGCAGCCAGTTGGCCGATGGCCGCCGGCAGGCCGAGGGTGTCGAGCAAGGATGAGCGCAGGTCGTGGGAGAGGCTGCGGACTTCGCCGATGGCATCGCCCAGACGTTCGGTGGCGTCCTTCAGGGTGCTCAAGCCCTTGTCGTGGGCTTGTCCGCGTTCCAGCAGATGGCAGGCCAGTTCGAACTGGAACTTGATCGAGACCAGCACCTGGCTGATGCCGTCGTGCAACTCGCGGGACACCCGGGATCGTTCCTCTTCCTGCAGGCTGACGATGCGCTGGGTCAGGCGCTGCAGTTTCTTGTCCGCCAGCCGATGTTCGCTGACGTTGAGGGTCATGCCGGTGGCGAACACGAACAGCACCGCGACCAGGGCAACCACTGCAATCGCCATCATGGTCTTGCGGATGCCCATGGCCACTTCGGCGCGAGCCTGCTGGGTGGCGCGTTCGACGTCTTCGAGGTAGATACCGGTGCCGAGCATCCAGCCCCAGCGATCGAGCATCACCACGTAGGCGAGCTTGTCGGTCACCTGGCCGGAGGAGGGTTTGTTCCAGGCGTAGCGTTGAAAACCTTCGCCCGATTGCGCGCTTTTGAGCAGCGCCTGGATCACCGGCAGGCCGTGGGGGTCTTTCATGTCCCACAGGTATTGGCCCACCAGTTCTGACTGGCGCGCATGCATCAGGCTGCGGCCTTCGTGGTCGTAGACGAAGAAGTAGCCGTTGATGCCGAAGCTGAGCTTGCGCAGTTCTTCCAGCACTTGTTGCTGGGCGTGGGCATCGCCGTGGCCGTCGTCGTACAGGGGCTCGATCAGGCTTTTCGCCATTTCCACATAGTTCTTCAGCTCCGCGCGCTTGCTCGCCAGAATGCTGTCTTCGATCAGTTGCGCCTGTTGATCGCCCAATTGGCGGTTGAGGGAAATCACCAGCGCGCAGATGACGGCAATGGCCAGCACCAGCGGCAGGATCCCGAGGGCGACGATTTTGTGTTTGAGCTGCATGTTGACTCCTGCTCGCACGAAGGCTCGGGATCATATGCCAAAGCGGCGCTCGGCCAGTAGCGTTGCTGGACGGAATGACTGACGGCCGTGATGCGTTCAGTTGAAATGCAGAACCTGTGGGAGCGAGCTTGCTCGCGATGAGGGCGGCACATTCAACATTGATGTGCCTGACAGCCGGCTATCGCGAGCAAGCTTCCAAAGGATTTGCCTCACTCAGCGTCGCGGCACGGCCACCAACAGCAATGACTGTGGTACGGGGCTTTGCGGGTGCTGTGGCTCCTGCAGGCCGGCCAGCATAAAACCCGCCATGTCCAGCGCATTGAACCAGCTGGACAGAGTGCGCAAATACCACGGCATGGGCTGCCACTGCCCCTTGAAGCCGGCGAAGGTCTCTTCCCGCCAGCCATCCTGATAATCGCCCGCCGCAGCCGCCCAGGGGTGCAGCGTCTGGATCACCAGCGCGCCGCCAGGGGCGAGCAGGGTGTTCATGGCGGCGAGCAGGGGGATGATGTCCTGGTGCAGCAGGGCGAAGTTGGCGCAGATCAGGTTGTAGTCGCGGCCGATGTCGACTTTCGCTTCAGCCAGTTGTTCATAGCTCGCCAAATGCACCGGCGCGGGGCCCGCCGCCCGCGCCGCCTCCACCAGCGTCACGTCGCCATCTACGCCGACCGCCTCGATACCCCGGTCTGCCAGCGCACGCAACAACCAGCCTTCACCGCAACCCATGTCGAGCACACGCTCGGGCTGGCGACCCAGCACGGCCAGCAGGATGGCCTGGTCGGTGACCTTTTGGCGGCTTTCGATGGAGCCGCTGCGGATGGCGTCGATCCAGGCCCGGGCGTTGTGGTGCCAGCTGTCGAGGAGGGTGGATTCGGGGGCTGACATGGTCGATGTCCGGCGTAATGGTTTGGATGAAAGGATAGGGCAACGGAAGATTTACGGTGAAGCCGGTTTTACCCGACTCCGCCGACTGCGCATGGCTAGGCGCTTTTAGTGGCTGCCAGATGATAGGCAACCAGCGCATTGGCGTGACCATGACCCATGCCGTGTTCGGTTTTGAGCCAGGCCACCAGTTCCATGTGTTTCTTGTCGCTGACGGTCTTGAGCAGGTCCAGCCAATGGCTGATCGGCTGCCCATACTTTTTTTCAATGGACGGGAAATACGAAGCCGGTCCTTTGGTTTTTGTCTCTTCGGTCACGATGCAAACTCCCTTTTCGATTTTCCAGGTTCGAAAACAGCACCGTTACGTTACTTATTTGCCGTCAACGCGTCCATCGTCCGGGCGGTTGATGTTGAAGCGGGGCGTCATGCACGGGGCAAGTTGTTCTCAGTCATTCATCCCGTCATCGATCGCGATGCCCTGGGCACGCATGGCCTTGATCAACTCGCTACGGGTGCCGGGCAGGTTGAGCATGGTCTTGGCGCGCAACGCCGTGACTTCTTCGGCGGTGTAGGGCTGATAGTCGGCGGGCAGGCTGTTGCCCGCCATGCCGTCTTTGCGCATCAACCAGTTGAGCAAGTCCGCCAGTTGCGCGTTGTTCAACGCCGACTGCGACATGCCCGGCACCCGCACGAGGAATTCGCGGCCACCGGGGACTTTCAGGAAATTGCCGACAAAGCCTTTCATCCGTGGCGTGTCGTTGGCGGCGGAACCCGTGCCATCGCCCAGGTGGCAACCGGCGCATTGCAGCTGGTAGTTCACGCCGACGCTGTAACCGGCCTGGGCAATCGGGGTTTGCAGCGATTCATTGCCCGGCGCGTGATGCTGGTTCGGGTCGGGAATGGCCCGGGCATGGGCGAGCGGGGCGCCAAGGGCGCAAACGAGACCGAGGAGTAGCAACTTGCGCATGACTGAGCACCTTTTGCTTGTTGCGGGCGAAAGTTAAAAAAACAGCGGGACAAAATAAAAAAGCCGCCGATTGTGCGAACAACCGGCGGAAAGCGCGTTTTTTAAACGGCGACGCCGCGGATGACCGAAACGGTGCAGTGGTAGATGTGCGATTTGGCGGCCAGGCACCAGTTCACATCGTTGTTGTTGAACGGGCGGTAGGCCGGTTCTTCACTGTCGTTACGGGTGCAGGCGCACTGGGCGCAGCTTTGCTTACCGCAGCAGTCGTTATAGGAAATGATGTAGTCCTTGCCATCGGCCGGGTTGCGGCAGGTGCCGATCCAGGTCACTTGCGAGGCTTCGGTGCCCGGAGGGCAGGACGTCACCGACCCGCCGCAGCAGCTGCACAGAAAGCCGTCGATGGAGCAGTAGCGCCAGTAGTCGCAGCTGTTCGGATCACCCGGGTCGCCAGCCTGCGCAGGTTCCGCGGCCAGGGCCTTGCTGGTGCGGTCCAGCGGCAACAGCAGGGGCAGGGCGGCACCGGCCACCATCAACGAACCCATGCGCGACAGCAATTTACGGCGCGAAGTGGTGTCGGCGACACGGCGGGACGAACGCTCAAACAACAGATCCAGCAGTTTCATAAAGGTCTCCCTGCCTTATCAGTGGCTATGGCCGTGGCTGTGGTCGTGGTCGTGATCGTGGGTGTGCGGTTGGGCATTGAGGTACTGCTGCAGCGTGGCGTGCTTCAAATGCTCGACTTCGAACAGGCTGTCCAGGTGCTCGCGGGAGTTGACCAGGCCTTTGGCGCGCAGGGTACCGGCCTTGTCGATCAGGGCGGCGTAGGGCAGTTTGCCGATCTGGTAGGTCATGCCCACTTCCGGGCCGACCACGTAGGTGGCGTCTTCGAGTTTGTGTTCGCGGATCAGTGCTTGCTGGGCGTCCATGTCGCCGTCGCTGACGAACACCACGTCGAGGTTACCGGCCTGTTCCTTGGCGATGGATTTGATCGCCGGCAGCAGCGACTTGCAGATCGGGCAGGTCGGCGAGAGGAAGAACAGCAGTTGCGATTTCTCGCCGGCATAACCGAAGTTCACTGGGCGACCGTGACGGTCGGAGGCGGTGACTTGCGGCGCGGGTTCATTGACCGCCACGCCTTTGTCCACCATCAACGCGCCGGCCGGCGCCAGGCGACCGTGCAGCACGCCAATCTGCCGCACCAGGCCCATGACGACAAACGCCACGGCTACCAGCAGCACCCAGAGCAGAACGTTGGAAACAATCAAGCCTTCCATTTCGATTACCTACCAATCAATTTGAGCAGAAGAGGGGAGTTCGCCAGCAAGCCATCGGCCGCGGCGTAGATGAGCAGCGCGACTGCGGCGGCGGCCAGGGTCACGAAGCCATCGAACAGGTTGAGGTCGCGGACAACCGGCGCCACGCTGGCCACCAGCGCCAGAGTCACCAGTGCGCTGTTGCGCAGCAGCAGCACCGGGCGCAGCGGCTGTGCCTGGTCGGGGCCGGCGCAACCGCAGTCGATGTCCGCGCGACCGCGCCACAGGTTGATGCCGATGGCGGCGGCGTACAGTGCCAACAGGCTGGCGGCGCTCAACGCGGCGTAACCACGGCAAACCGGCACCAGCAAGGCAAAGGCGATGGCCAGTTCCAGCAACGGCACCAACCGTGCCATCGGGCGTACCAGCGCCTCTGGCAGCAGTTGATAGTCCGCCAGTTGCCGGGCGAAACGGGCCGGCGCGCGCAACTTGTGGGTCGCGGCGCTGGCCAGCAACACCGCGATGGCGACGGCGCTGGCAATGATGAAGATCGGATCTGTGTGCATGGCCGAACCTCTTAGTAGCTCAGGACCTGAGTCGCGGTCTTGGCGACTTTCGGCATGCTGCCGGTGAGCTTGTTGGTCTTCAGATCGAAAATCTGCAAACCGCCTTCCACGTCGGCGCCGAGCAACAGCGGCTTGTCGTCGCCGGTGGCCTGCATGCTCCACACCGGAGCCGAGGCTTCCAGGGTCGCCACCTTCTTGTGGGTCTTGAGGTCAAACGCCCAGATCAGCGGGCTCGGGTCTTCCCACTTCATGGCTTCGTGGGCGTCGTGCATCAGCACGTACAGGCGGTCCAGCTTCGGTGCCACGGCCATCAACTGCCAGCCACCCGGCGCCCAACCGGCTTTCTTTTCCTCGTCGGAAACCAGCGACCAGGACGGCAGGACCTTCGGCGCATCACCGGCGAAATCCACCGGGCGTACGGTGCCGGTCGTGGTGGTGAAGTAGTAGGTATCGCCGACGTTGACGGCGCGCTCTACCAGTTTTTCCGCGTTCGGATCAAAGAACGGCGTGCGGCTGCGCGCGGTTTCCTGGCCCTGATCGTTAAGGGTCACCACCTGCAGGCTGCCGTCGCCGCACAGCGAGGCGAAGCGGCGGTTGCCGACCGGGTAGTTGAGCACGCAACCGGGGATGGCGATTTCCGTGGCAACGGCCTTGGCCTGGGTATCGACCACGGTCACCGACGTCGACGGGGTGAAGTTGTAGACGTAGACGAACTTGTCGTCGCCGCTCGGCTTGAGCGAGTAACGCTGGGTCAGCGATTCGGCGCGCTTGTTCGGAATCAGCACTTCCCAGGTTGGCGACAGGGTCGAACTGTCCCACGCGGTGAGCACGTCGGTGCGGGTGCCACGGGTACCGCGCGAATACCAGATGTCTGCACTGTAGAGGGTCTTCTTGTCGTGACTGAGGGTCGACGGCGCAGCAAAACCGGTCGGCACCATGCCGAGGATGCGCTTCTGGTCCGGGTCGACCACGGTCACGCGGCCCGCCACGAAGCTGTCGAACTCGACGTCGATCACGAACGCGCGGTGAGCTTCGGGTGGAAACGCCAGAACGGTCTGGCCAATCGTACCGGCGGGCAAGTCCGCGCGGGCACTGTTCAAACCGAGTACAAGCAGGCTCAGGCCTAGCGCTGACTGTACGGAGATCCTGTTTGTTCGCATAAGGGGAACTTCCTGAATTGTTGGTAACGCGGATCGCGGGTGCTTTGGCAGATTTTTACCCTTTGATTCTGCCGTGCCCCGCGATCGCGAGAATTGCGCTGCCTGCCAAGTGTTTGTGTGTCTGTGCCAGTGTCATGAAACTGGCTGCACAAGCTGATAAGGCGGGGGGTTGACTGGTGTTAGAGGGGGGCGGGTGAAGCTGCACTTGTGGTGAGGGGGCTTGCCCCCGTTGGGGCGCGAAGCGGCCCCTGACGATCCTTCAGGCAGACCGAGCCGTCTGAATTTGCGGCGGCTTCGCCACCGAACGGGGGCAAGCCCCCTCACCACAGGGGTTGTGTAAGGCCACAGGATTTGTGTGCCTCAGGCGAGGGGCAGGGAGAAGGTAAACACCGCGCCGCACGGCTCCAGGTTTTGCGCCCAGATATCGCCACGGTGGCGGCCGATGATGTTCTTGCACAGCGCCAGGCCGATGCCGTTGCCGCTGACCTTGGATGAGAAAAAGCCGTCGAACAGCTTCTCCTGCGCCTGGGCCTGGATGCCGCGCCCGCAGTCTTCGATGCGCACCAGGGCCACGTCGTTCTCGCGGCTGGCATGGATGCGCAGCAACCGACGTTCAGTGGGCAGATCGGCCATTTCCTCGATGGCGTTGAAGGCCAGGTTGAGGATCACCTGGCCGATCAGCACCTTCTCGCAACTCACCCGCAGCGGTTCGGGCGCAGTGACGATTTCCACGCGCACCAGGCTCGGATCGGCCCGCAGGCTGATGAAGTAGCGGGTTTCGCGCAGCAGCTCATTAAGGTCGACCAGCTCTTCGGTCTGCTCCAGCTTGACCACGTAATCGCGCACGCTCTTGATGATCACCGAGGCGTGCTCGATCTGCCGCACGGCGCTCTGTAAGCCCCAGGCGACGCCTTGATCGGTTTCGCCGGCGTTGCCCAGGCGAATCACCGCGCCTTCAATAAAGTTGCGGGTCGCCGCCAAGGGTTGGCTCAGTTCATGAGCGATGGCTACGGCCATTTCACCCATGGCGTTGTAGCGCGCCAGGTACTCGAGTTTCTGCTCGCTGACCCGCCGCGCCTCTTCGGCCTGTACTTGCTCGGTGACGTCGCGGAACAGCAGCAGGTGGCCGACCAGATCGTCCTCGATCTCGATGTAGCGGCAGGTTGCGTCATGCCAGCGCCACTCGCCGTCACGCCGCTGCACCTTGTAATGCACGTTGAACGGCGCGTGCTCCGGCGTCTTATGGGCAAGCTGTTGCAACAGGCGCTGACCGGATGCGTCGTCGCACCAGGCCAGGAAGTTCTTGCCCATCAGCTTGTGCACTTCGCTGTTGAGCAGGTGCGCGCCGGAGTCGCTGATAAAGCGGATATCGCCCCCTGGCCCGAGTACGGCCACGCCTTCGGCCAGGTCCTGCATGAACGCCGTGAGTCGACTTTCGAAACGTTTGAGGTCGCGCTTGACCTTGTCCTCCTTGGAAATGTCGCGGAACTGCACCATCAGCACATCGCGACCGTCCAGGTGCACCAGGGTCGCCACCGCCTCGGAAAGAATCTCCACCCCTTGCTTGGAGCGATAGCACCACTCGATGGCCCGTTGCCCGGTGCGGGCTGCGCCTTCCAGCCAGCGCAATCCCACCGAGCGCCGGTACTTCGGTGCGTCGCGGGTCATGTCCGGGGCCTTGAGCGGCGTCAGTTCTTCCAGGGTAAAGCCCAGCGCCGCCAGGGCAGCGGCGTTGGCCCAGAGAATTTCCTTGGTGTGCGCGTCATGAAGAATGATGCACAGCGGCATGGCTTCGATCAGCGCATAAAAGTCGTTCGGTTTTGGCTGGTACATCGCACGGCCCCTGACGGCAGAGATTTGCAGTATGGCGTTTTATACCTGCTCGCACAGCGGGATGCGCTCAGAGGTAATCGGTGGGGGTCTAGGGGTTTTCTTTAGTCGGGGGGCTGCACGCACCAATAGTTGTGCCGGGACGCGGTTTTTACACTGGACCGCAATGCAAGGGCAGCCACGCCTCCTCTCGGTTCAGCCCCACTAACAATAAACAAAACGGAGAACTAGCCCATGCTGCGTTCAGCTGTCGCGCAACAAGACCCTGTGTCCGCCCCGGTCGTGCCAATGGTCGAGAGTCAGCTATTTCAGCAAGTGCTGGATGAGGTTCGCCAGCGTCGCGAAGAATTCGACGCCGGCTCCCACGTGCCTCGGGACATGATCGAGCGCTTCAAGCAGGTGGGCATTTTTCGCGCCGCCACGCCGAAATGCTTCGGCGGCGATGCGCTGGCACCGTCGCTGTTCCTGCAAATGGTCGAGCGCATCTCCGAAGCCGACGGCTCGGCGGGCTGGGTGGCCAGCTTCGGCAGCGCCGGTGTCTACCTGGCAGCCTTGCCGCGCGAAACCCTGGCTGAGCTCTACGCCGAAAGCCCTGACCTGGTGTTCGCCGGCGGCCTGTTCCCCTTGCAACCGGCCGAGGCCGTGGAAGGCGGCTATCAGGTCAACGGCACCTGGAAATTCGCCAGCGGTTGCAAAGGCGCAGACCTGTTGGGCGTTGGCATCGGCGCCGCCGGCGGCAAGCCGCGCACCGCTGTATTTCGCCCAGAGCAGGTAGACATCGTCGAGAACTGGGAAGTGGTCGGCCTCAAAGGCACCGGCAGCCATGACCTGCGAGTGAGTGATAAACGCGTTGACGAGCGCTGGACGTTCATCCGTGGCGGTGCCGCGACCATCGACGAGCCGCTGTTCCGCTACCCGTCGATCGCCTACGCCGCGCAAGTGCTGGCAGTGGTCAACCTCGGCCTGGCCCGTGCAGCCCTTGACGAAATCAGCCGCATGGCTGGCGGCAGCGGCATCACCGGCGCGCCGAAATTGTCCGACCGCGCCTACGTGCGCATCGAGATCGCCAAGGCTGAAGCCAAGCTCAGCGCCGCGCGCGGTTTCTTCTACAGCGCCACTGAGCAGGTGTGGAACTCGATCCTGGCCGGCAACCCGGTCACGCCGGAGCAGACCAGCCTGCTGCGCCTGTCGGCGATTCATGTGTCCCAGGCCGGTGCCGAGGTGGTGCAGAGCGCCTACAGCCTGGCCGGCACCACCGCCATTTACCTGCGCCATCCGCTGCAACGCTACCTGCGCGACTCGATGGTGGTGACCCAGCACGCCTTCCTCAGCGAAGGCCTGTACGACGGCGCCGGCTCGGTGTTCCTCGGCGTCCCGCCGTTCCCGGGCTACATCTGAATCCCCATTACTTTTTCAAGGAATCGCACCCATGTCGCAAACCACCCAAGAGCCATTGCGCGTCGTCTTCTGCATCGGCATCACCCAGAACTTTTTCGACCTGCCCACCGGCGAAGGCCTGAGCGTGTGGAAAGGCTTCAGCCAGATGATGGGTGACCTCGGCGCCATGCCCGGCATCACCGTGCTCGGCGCGATGGATGACGACCGCCTGATGGTCGGCCCGTCCACCACCTCGCCATGGACCGTGTACATCATGGCCGACGTCGACTGCCACCAGTCGGTGATCGACGCCTGCAACCTGTTCCGCACCACGCCGGTCGGCCAATACAGTCTGTGGCGCTACGCCAAGATCGAAGCGCGCATCGGCCGCCCGTTGACCATTCCTGATGCGGCCAAGGTGTAAGCCATGAATGAGGCCTTGCTGCAGCGTTTGGCGACGCTCGAAGGGGATCTGGCGAAGCTCGAAGGGGAAAGCGCAGTGCGTCGCCTGATGGCGCGCTACATGGACCTGTGCGACGTGCCGCGGGCGGCGGTTCATCTGAGCCAGTTGGCGCAGTTGTTCACCGAGGATGCGATCTGGGAAGGCCTCGGCACCCAGACCGCACAAACCTTCGGCCAGCACCAGGGGCGTGAGGCGGTGGCGGCGTTTGTCGGCGGTTATCTGCCGCCGTCCGACCACTTCAAGCTGAACCTGCATTACCTCACCAGCGAGTCGATTGTGGTCGACGGCAAGGCAGCGCAGGGGCAGTGGATCATGCAGCAGATCTCGACTTACGCCGATGGCCGCAACGAGCTGTTCGGCACTCGGCTGAACATCGATTTTCGTTGCGTCGACGGCGTCTGGCTGATCGCGCATTTCCGTACGCAACGGCTGTTCAATACGGAGCTCTTCACCTTGGGAGCGGGCGCATGAGTACGTTCATCAGCGAATTCCTCCTCGGCGGCAACGGCAAGCGCGTCGCCATCAAGGACTCCATCGACATCGCCGGCCATCCGACCTGCTCGGGCAGCCGCGCGTTTGCCGATGCTCCGGCGGCGACGAAAAACGCCGAAGTGGTCGACGCAATCCTCGACGCCGGCTGGCAGATCGTCGGCAAGACCAACCTGCATGAACTGGCGTTCGGCGTGACCGGCATCAATGACTGGACCGGCACACCGATCAATCCGCAAGCGCCGGACCGTGTTCCTGGCGGCTCGTCCAGCGGTTCGGCTTCGGCGGTTGCCGCCGGTTTGGCGGACATCGCCATCGGCACCGATACCGGTGGTTCGGTGCGGGTGCCGGCAGCCTGCTGCGGGATTGCCGGGCTCAAGCCGACTTATGGTCGCGTCAGCCGTGTCGGCGCCCATCCGCTGGAATCCAGCCTCGATTGCGTCGGGCCGTTCGCCAAAAGCATGGACGACCTGATCGCCGCGATGCAGGTGATCTGCCCGGGCTTTACCGCTCAAGGCCTGCCAGGTGACGGCGCCAGGGTCGGCTTTCTCGAGGTGGCCTGCGATGCGCATCTGCAAGCAAGTCTCGGAGCTGCCGCCGACCGCGCTGGCTGGCGTCGCAGCAACCTGCACCTGAGCGAGTTCGAAGCAGCGTTCGCGGCCGGCCTGACCGTGATCAATTTCGAAAACTGGGCGGCGTTCGGCCATCTGACCGGCAAGGGCCTGATCGGCGCCGATGTGGAAACACGTCTGCTGGCGGCCAGCCGCACCACGCGCCAAGACTTGGCCGAGGCCGAAGCCGTGCGCACAGCCTTCACCCAACAAGTGGACGCGGCGCTGGAAGACTTTGCCGTACTGCTGCTGCCGACGCTGCCGAGCCTGCCGCCGACCCTCAGCGAAGCCCGCGCCGGTAGCAAAGCCGTGGCCGGCATGACCCCGCTGGTACGGCCTTTCAACCTCAGCGGCCACCCGGCCCTGACGGTGCCGGTGGAACTCGACTGCGGCGGGCTGAAGGTCGGCCTGCAAATCGTTGGCCGTAAAGGTCAGGACGAACTGGTCTGCGCCTTCGGTGCGCAGTTGCAACAGAGCATGGCCGGTACACGCGGCTAACAACAAATCATAAAAAGAAGCCATGAGGAGAACCGCATGAGCACTCATGAATATCAGCTGATCGCATCGTCGAAAAGCCCCGAAGACCTGGTCCAGCATGACCGCGTCGACGTCTCGCTGTACAACGACCCGGCGCTGTTCGAAGCCGAGCTGGACAAGATTTTCTACCGCACCTGGGTGTGGGTTGCCCACGAAAGCGAAGTGCGCAACAGCGGCGACTTCAAGACCGCCATGATCGGCCGTCGCCCGGTGATCGTCGTGCGCGACAAGAAGAACAACATCAACGTGCTGGAAAACCGTTGCCGGCACCGTGGCGCCACCGTGTGCGAGAAGCACAAGGGCAACGCCACCGGTTTCACCTGCCCGTACCACAGCTGGTCCTATGGCCTGGACGGCAAGCTGCGTGCGCTGCCGTATCCGGATGGCTACGAAGGCATCCTGGAGAAATCCGAACTGCCGCTCACCAGCCTGCGCGTCGAAAGCTACGCCGGCATGGTCTTCGCCAGCTACAACGACGAGATCGAACCGCTGGAAGACTTCCTCGGCGGGGCCAAGCACTGGATGGACCTGTTCATGAAGCAGGGCGCCGGCTACCCGATCAAGACCCAGGGCGAGCACAAGTTCAGCTTCAAGGGCAACTGGAAGATCCAGCTGGAAAACACCACCGACGGTTACCACTTCCCGATCGTGCACAAGTCGTTCATGTCGTCGGTGGATGAAGAAACCTCGGAAATGCTCTCGTTCATGACCGACGAACAAGCCGTGACCCATTCGCTCGGCAACGGCCACAGCGTGATGGTCATGGTGCCGGAGCACGTCGACCTCGATCACGACGACGGCACCGAACAGTTGCAGGAGCGCTTCGCCCATGTGACTGAAGAGCTGTCGAAAACCATGTCGGCCGATCAGGTTCGTCGCATCGTGCGCTCGTTGCACGGCGCCGGTTTCAACCTGAACCTGTTCCCGAACGTGGCGATGTCGATGTCGTTCTTCCGCGTGCTGCGCCCGGTGTCGGTTACCGAAACCGAGATCCGCCACGTGGCCCTGGGCATGGACGGCGGCCCGGAAATCGCCAACCGCGAACGCATGCGCATCCACGAACACTTCCAGGGCCCGTTCGGTTTCGGCAGCCCTGACGATGCCGAAGCCTGGGACCGCGTGCAGCGCGGCTCGTATGCCGGCGTCGATGCGCCGATCCTGGTCAACCGCGGCCTGAACCGCGAAATCACCGCTGAAAACGGCGACAAGGTCAGCCACGCCACCGACGAAGGCGGCATGCGCGGTGCCTACGACATGTGGAAAAGGATGATGAGCCAATGAGCAATCACGACACCCTGAATGGTTTTTCCGGCCCGTTGGCCCAGGCCATCGAATTCATCTGGCGCGAAGCCGAACTGCTCGACCATAAGAACTACGCCGAATGGGCGACCCTGTGGAGCGAAAGCGGCAAGTACATCGTGCCGATCGACCCGGACACCGAAGATTTCGAGGCGACCCTGAACTACGCCTACGACGATGCGCGCATGCGTGATTTGCGCATCGAACGCCTGACCGCCGGCTACTCGCCGTCGGCGGTGGATGCAGCTAAAACCATCCGCACCATCTCGCGTTTCCGCCTGGTGGAAGCGGCCGGCGACATCGTTGAGGTGAACTCGGCGCAGTTGCTCTACGCCTACAAGCGCGGCGTGCACACGCCGTTCGTGGCCGACCTGAACCACCGTATTCGTTTCACCGACGGCGTGCCGACCCTGGAACGCAAAGTGGTGCGGCTGATCAACTCCACCGACAGCCTGAGCGCGCTCGGTTTCCTTCTGTGAGGGCTACATCATGAGTCGAGTAGCCCTTGTAACGGGTGCCTCGCGTGGACTGGGCGAGTGCATCGCCCGCCGTCTGCACGCGGCGGGTTATCGCGTCGGCCTGGCGGATGTGCGCCTTGATGGCGTGCAGCAACTGGCTTTGGAACTCGATGGCAGCGGCGCCAGCGCCTTGGCCATCGAGCTGGATGTACGTAGCAAGGCCGACTTCCAGCGTGCCCGCGAACTGCTCGCCGCGCACTGGGGCGGCACTGACATTCTGGTGAACAACGCTGGCGTGTCGAAAGTCGCGGCACTGATGGACATCACGCCGGAAGAATTCGACGAGTCGATGGCGATCAACCTGCGCGGCACCTTTGTTGCCTGCCAGGTGTTCGGCGCGCACTTCGCCGAGCGCGGCTTCGGGCGCATCGTCAACATCGCGTCCCTGGCCGGACAGAACGGCGGCACCGCCACCGGCGCGCATTACGCGGCGGCCAAGGGCGGCGTGGCGACCCTGACCAAGGTCTTTGCCCGTGAACTGGCACCCCAGGGTGTGACGGTCAACAGCATATCGCCGGGTCCGCTGGACTTGCCGGTGGTGCGTGAAAGCGTGGCTCCGGAGCGGTTGGAGCAGATCCTCAAGATGATTCCGGCCGGCACTCTCGGTGATCCAGCATTCATCGCCGACAGCGTGTTGCTGCTGATCGCCGATAACGCGACCTCCGTGACCGGCGCGTGCATGGACGTCAACGGCGGCTTGTTCATGCGCTGAGATTGCGCCGTGCACGATCCATTGTGGCGAGGGGGCTTGCCCCCGTTGGGTCGCAAAGCGGCCCCCAAAATTTCGGCAGCAACGAAGATTTTACGACTGCTGCGCAGCCGAACGGGGGCAAGCCCCCTCGCCACAGGGATCAGGTCTGGATCGAAGATTTTTTAATGTCCGTACTAACCGAAACAACAGTATTCAGGTGATGCAATGATGAAGGTGAAGATCGAAAGGATCGTCGACGAAGCGCTGGATATCCGTTCCTTTCGCCTCGTGCGCAGTGACGGCCAGCCGCTCGACACCTATGAACCGGGTGCCCACGTCGACCTGACCGGGCCGACCGGGGTGACCCGCCAGTATTCGCTGTGCAGCCCGCCACAGGATCGCCGGGCGTATCTGGTGGCGGTGAAGAAAGAAGCCCTGTCGCGGGGTGGCTCGCTGGCGCTGCACGAGCAAGTGGAAGAGGGCATGGAGCTGGAAATGGGTGCGCCGCGCAACCTGTTCCGCCTCGATGAAACGGCCAGCGAACATGTGCTGTTCGCCGCCGGTATCGGTGTCACGCCGCTGCTGAGCATGGCCTACAAACTGGCTGAAAGCGGCCAGCCGTATCGCTTGCACTATTTCGCGCGCTCGGCGCAGTACGCTGCGTTTACCGAACTGTTGGCGACGAACTTTGCTGAGTCGGTGGAGTTTCACTATGGCGTGGAGCCCGCGGATCTCGACGCAGCGTTAAGTGAATGCCTGGAGCGTGCCGGTAGCGCCGCCCACGTCTACACCTGCGGCCCGGCACCCTTCATGAACAAAGTGGTGGAAGTGGCGTCCCGCAGTCGCTTGGACGACGCGATTCACCTGGAACACTTCGCCGCAGACTCGGCCGCCAACAGCGCCCCGGCCGGCACGTTCGAAGTGGAACTGGCCAGTTCCGGCGTGGTGCTGCAAGTGCCGGCCAACGCTAGCCTGGTCGACGTGTTGCAAGCCCATGGTTGTGACATCGACACCGAGTGCCGCGAAGGCATCTGCGGTACGTGCATCGTCGAGGTACTGGACGGCTTGCCGGAGCATCGCGACAACTGCCTGTCGAACAAGGAAAAGGCCTCCAACAAGCAGATTTGTGCCTGTGTATCACGGGCGCTTTCCGCTCGTCTGGTATTGGACCTTTAACCGAAAGTCGACTGGAAAGCTTGGGCCGGAGCCTGTTGAATGGGCGCCCGGCGGCCGTCGAAGGAGGAGATGGCTACAGAAACAACCGTTTTGACGAACCGCTCGATGAAGCGGTCGAAAAATAACAACAAAAACGTGAGGCTTTGCGGACATGATTACAGCATCGACGGTGCGCAACGAGGCGTTCGAAAGTTGGTTGAGCCAGGTGAACCAGGCCTGTGGGCGCTTCGATGCCCGGGCACTGGACACCGATTTCTACGGCGAACTGACGGAGTTTCGCAGCGGTGCGATCAACCTGAGTGTGGTCGACATGGCGCACGTGCATTTGTACCGCACCAGCAAGGACGTCAGCACCAGCAGCGACGGCCACTACTACGCTGTGTTCCAGATGCGTGGCAGCTCACAACTGGAGCAGGGCGACAACCGCGCGCAACTGGGCTGTGGCGACATCGCCCTGATCGACGCCAGCCGTCCCAGCGACATGATCTACAACGACGATTGCCGACAGCTGTCGCTGATTTTGCCGCGCCAGGTGGTCGAGCGCGGTTCGCACTTCAATGCCGTCAACTGCGCCACGCGCATCGCGGCCGGCAGCCCCCTGGCGGCGATGGCCAACAAGCTGGTGCTGGACACCCGTCAGCAGGACGGGCTGGACATGCAGGAAAGCGAAGCCGTGCTCGATGCCCTGGCCAGCCTGTTGTTGCCGGGCATCAGCGCCCGGGACTGCGGTGCAGACGCCCATGAGCGGCAATTTCGCAAGATCATCGCCTTCATCGACGCGCACCTGAGCGACGAAGAACTGTGCCCCGAGCTGATCGCCCGTGAAGTCGGGATTTCCGTGCGCGGCCTGTACCGGATGTTCTCCAAGCGCGGGTTGGTGGTGGCGCAATACATCAAGCATCGGCGCCTGGACTTCTGCGCCGAAAACCTGCGCCGCGCCGATGTCGAGCAGAAGCTTTCGGCGCTGTGTTATGCGTGGGGGTTCTCGGATTCGAGCTACTTCTCGTCGGCGTTCAAATCGCGCTTTGGTGTGTCGCCAGGGGCTTATCGCAAGCGGTATAGCCAGGTCTGACACCGCGTTATCGTTCATCGCGGGCAAACCCGCTCCCACAGTGATCTTCAGTGAGCTCAGAATTTGTGTTCGACGGTGATCCTGTGGGAGCGGGCTTGCCCGCGATGGCGGCCGAGCGGCCGCCCTGAATTTAAAGGCTGTACTCAGTGCCGCACCGGCTCATCCACCGGCAAATGCAGCACCTCGCGCACCAGCATGGCGATGCTGCTCACACCCATCTTTTCCTTGATCTTGGTGCGGTGCACGTCAACGGTCTTCACGCTGATGTTCAGCTCCCGGGCAATCACCTTGCTGGCCTTGCCATCGATCACCAGCATCAACACTTCCCGCTCACGGCTGGTCAGCAGTGCCAGCTTGCCTTGCAGGTTCTGACGCTGCTGCTGATCGGCCTGGGCGTGCACGGCGGTCTTCAGCGCGGCCTGGATGCGGTCGATCATCTGCTGCGGGTTGTAGGGCTTCTCGACGAAATCCAGCGCGCCGTTCTTCATCGCCGTGACCGACATCGGAATATCACCATGGGCCGAGACGAAAATGGTTGGCAGGGTGCTGCCGCGCTGGTTGAGGATTTCCTGCAACTGGAAGCCGCTGGTCTCCGGCATGCGCACGTCGAGCACCAGGCAGGCGGGCTGCTTGGGGTCGTACTGGCTGAGGAACTCTTCGGCGCCGGCAAAGCACTGCGCCTGTACGCTCACCGACTCCAGCAACCAGGCGAGTGAAGTTCGCAGGTCCTTGTCGTCGTCAACGATATAAACAATCGGTTTACGGATTTCCATCGGGGCTGCCACGAAAGTTTTCTAATTATTGTTTTCGCACGGGAACGTGCGGCACGCATTGGCTCATCTTTCTGGAACCAGTCTGCAGAATACCCACTGTGGCCGGCCCTTGCGATAAAGAAACCACCTAGTCGACTAGCGGAAACCCAACCCTGCCATGGGGATCGTCAGAATGGTTGCGCCACGCCCGCGGCCTTAGTCTTGTTCCATCACCTACGGGCCGCAAGATAGCGGCCCTCCTGAAGGAAGGGGCATCGACATGGCCGACCTGAGCCAGCAGCAAATCGACTTTCGCAACGCCATGGCGCAGCTGCCTGCCGCGGTGAACATCATCACCACCAACGGCCCTGGCGGTCGTTGCGGCATCACCGCCAGCGCCGTGTGCTCGGTGACCGACTCGCCGCCCACCGTGCTGGTGTGCGTCAACCGCAACAGCGCCACCCACGACGTGTTCCGCACCAACGGCCATCTGTGCGTCAACGTGCTGTGTGGCGAGCAGGAAGAACTGGCCCGGCATTTCGCCGGCATGACCAAGGTGCCGATGGACGAACGCTTCGCCTGGGATCTGTGGGACGACGGCGCGGCCGACGTGCCGGTGCTGCGCGATGCCCTGGTGCAGCTGGAAGGGCGGATCAGCGAGTGCAAGGAAGTGGGATCGCATTCGGTGATGTTCGTGGAGCTGACGAAGGTGGGCGTGCGCGAGCCGCGCGACAGCCTGGTGTATTTCAACCGGTTGTTTCATCGTCTTGAGCATGCCGGGGCGCATTGCTGAGATCCACCATCCATTCTTGTAGGCGCTGGCTTGCCAGCGATGGCGTCGCCAAGGCCACCACCGCCACCGCCATCGCCAGCAAGCCGGCTCCTACCTCGCGGTGATTACCGACAACTTGCTGATCCCCGCGCGCTCGATCGAGGCCATGGCGCGAGCCACTTCGCCGTAATTCACGCCGTCATCGGCCTGCAATTGCACGCGAACTTCCGGGTCTTTGGCCTTCGCCGCCTGCAGGTTGAACTCCAGCAAATCCGGCTGGATTTCATCTTTGTTGATAAACAATTTGCCGGCGCCGTCGATGCTCACCACCAATGGGTCTTTCTGCTCCACGGGCGCCACGGCTTCGGTCTTGGGCAAGTTGATCGGGATGGCATTGGTCAGCAGCGGCGCGGTGACGATGAACACCACCAACAGCACCAGCATCACGTCCACCAGGGGCGTGACGTTGATCTCACTGAGTACTTCATCGCTGTCTTGTGTCGAAAAGGCCATATCAGGACGCCTCCTTGATTTTCTGCCCGGAGGTGCTGGCGCCGGATTTGCCCGCGACAGGGGTCAGCAGTACGCGGAACGCGTGCTTCTGTGCCAGGTTGTAGAAGTCGTGCGCAAAGTCATCCAAGTCTGCCGCCGTCAGCTTCAGGCGACGCAGGAAGTAGTTGTAAACCAGCACCGCCGGCACGGCGACGGCAATACCGACGCCCGTGGCGACCAGTGCGGCGCCTATGGGGCCCGCCACGGTTTCCAGGCTCGCCGAACCCGCCGCACTGATCCCTTTCAACGCGGACATGATCCCCCAGACGGTGCCGAAGAGGCCGATGAAGGGGGAGGTGCTGCCGATACTGGCGAGGATTGCCAGCCCGGTTTCCAGCGAGCGCCGCTCACGCACGATCTGCTGGCGCAGAGCGCGCTCAAGGCGGTCCTGATGATTGATCGACTGGCTGAGGTCGGCGTTCTGGCTGTCACTGATCTGGATGGCGTTGTAACCGGCAAGCGCAACGCGGGCAGCAGCGCCAGGCAGGTTATTGGCGAAATCGGCGGCCGATTCAAGGCTCGAAGCGGCCCAGAACTGCCGGTGGAATTTGCGGTCCTGCGCCTTCAGCCGGGTGAACTGCAGTCCCTTGAGCAAGGCCAGGCCCCAGGTCGCGACGGAGAAGACGATCAACAGCCAGATGACGGCGTGTTCGATGGATTCGAAGGGGGAGGTGAGTAGATTCATGGTCGGGTGCTCCAGCAAGGCATTGGATCGGTTGTAGCGATGCGCCTTTTGTCAGGTAGCCCGCGAGGTATCGATAGGTTTGAGTTACTTGATCTTGAAGTCGATGGGCACGCTGACCCAGCCGTCCAGTGCGGTGTCGCCTTGCCTGGCCGGGACGAAACTCCAGCGTTTGACGGCGACCAGAGCGGCGTCGTCCAGCGAGTCGCGGCCACTGCTTTTCTGAATCTGGATTTCACCGGGTTTACCGCTGGCCAACACATGGACGCGCAACAGCACCGTGCCTTGCCAGCCCCGGCGCATGGCCTGGGACGGGTACTCGGGCGCCGGGTTATGCAAATAACCGGCAGTCGCCGAAGCCGGGGTCACGGGCTGAGGGGCAGGCGGTGCCGCAGCTGCTGGCGCCGCGGCCACCGGTTGCGGCGTCACGGGTGGGGCAGGTTGCGCTGTAACGGGTTTGGCAACCGGTTTGGGCGCGGGTTTGACCAACGGCTTGGGCTTGGGAATCGGCTTGGGCGGAGGCGGCTTTACAGCCAGTTCATCCTCCACCGGTGGAGGTGGTTCGACCACCGGCTGCGCAATCGGCTCGGGCACCGGAGGTTGCACCACGGGGGGCGCGGGTTGCGAGAACTCGATGGTCATCGGCGGAATTTCCGGGGGCACCAGAGGCAGTTCCGGCGCTGGTATCTGGTTGACCCAGACGATCACTGCGCCATGCAGGACCAGCGCCAACACTCCGAGCAAGACCACCTCGCGACGATTCAACAGCCGTTGAGGTGTGCGGTGCAGGCGGGACAGTGCCAGGGGCTCGCGAAATACCCGGCCAAGGTTGAGCAGCTCACCGAGGCCCGGGCTCTGGAACACCTGCGGCAGACTGGCGGGGCTTTGGACATTGCCCATTTGTTTACTCCTGTGAATCCTGTGTTTTTTCCACGCTTCGACGGACCGGTCCGGGCTTCAATGCCCCACCAGTTCTTCCAGCAGTTGTTCCTTGTAGCCTTGCAATACGGTTGACGCCCGGTCCCGGGGATGGGGCAAGTCGACCTTGACTTCGTGCTTGATCCGTCCCGGATGGGCGTCCATGACGATCACCCGGTCACCCAGGTACAGGGCTTCTTCGATGTCGTGGGTGACCATGATCACGGTGCAGCGTTGTTGCACCCAGATGCGCTGCAACTCGTGTTGGAGCCGTACCCGGGTCAACGCGTCGAGCGCGCCGAGGGGTTCATCGAGCAACAGCACTTTCGGTTTGTTGATCAGCGCCCGGGCAATGGCTGCTCGTTGCGCCATGCCGCCGGACAACTGATGCGGGTAGGCATTCTCGAAGCCGTCAAGGTTGACCAGTGCAATGTGTTCGGCCACCAATCGGTCTTTTTCCGTCTGGGACAGTGGATGGTTTTTCAAGGCCAGGGCAATGTTCTGGCTCAGGGTCATCCACGGAAACAAACGGTGATCCTGAAACACGATCCCGCGTTCCAGGCTGGTGGCCACGATCCGTTTGCCATCGAGCAGAATGTCACCTTCGTAGTCGGCCTCCAGCCCGACGATGAGCCGCAGCAGCGTGGATTTCCCGCAGCCGCTGGCACCCACGATGCTGACAAACTCGCCGGGGCGAACGTCGAGGTTGATGCTGCGCAGCACTGGCAAAGGCTGGCCTTCTATCCGATAGGCCTTGCTCAGGCCGCGAATTTGCAGGGCGCCGGACTGTAACGGGGTGCTATAGGGCAGGAAATGTTGGGCAATTGCGTTCATGGAGTGGCCTTTCAACGAATGTTGCGCCAGCGCAGCAAATGGCGGCTTAGAAGGGTGAATAGCAGGGTCATCAGGTAACCGCACAGACCGATGCACAGCACACTGAGGACGATGACTTCCATGCGTGAGCCGGCTTCGGCGTTCATCATCAGGTTGCCCAGACCGGCTCCCGAAGACAGGAACAACTCGCTGCCCACCGCCGTGACCCAGGCAAACGCGAGCGCGTGCAGCACACCGGTGGCGATGCTCGGCAGCGCCGCGGGCAACAGCACATGACGAAACCGTTGCCAGCGGCTCAGTACCAGCACCTGGCCGACTTCGCGATAGCGCTGTTCGACATGGCTGAAGCCCTGATAAGTGTTGAGAACCATGGGGTAGAAAGCCGCGAGGCTCACGATCAGCACCTTGGAGAACTCGCCGTTGCCGAACCACATGGCGATCAGCGGAATCCAGCCGAGCATGGGTACCTGGCGGATCGAATGAAACAGCGGCCCGATCAGCCGGTTGGCGAGTCCCGACAGCGCCATCAACACGCCCAACAGGACACCGAAGAAAATACCCAGCGCCAGCCCGGCACTGGTACGCGCCAGGCTGGCCAACAGGTTCACCAGCAGTTCGCCATTGGCCAGCAGCTCGAGCAAGGCGGCGCCGATGGTCGACAGCGGGACAAAGGCGTACGCCCCCGCCGCGTCCTGGCGTGACAGGTATTCCCAGCCGCCGATCAACAACAGCGGCAGCAACAGGCCACGGGATTTGGCAATAAGTCCAGACATCGAAGGCTCCTAGCGGGTCTGCCAGCGGAACAGCCGCTGTTCCAGTTGGCGAAAACTGAAATCCAGGGTGAAACCGATCAATCCGGTCACCACAATCCCTACCATCACCACATCGATGCGCAACATTTGCCGGCTCATTTCGATCATCTGCCCCAGGCCACTGTCGGCGGCGAGCAACTCGGTGGCCACCAGCACCACCCAGGCGCGGGTCAGGCTGATACGAAAACCGGTGATGATTGGCGGCGCGGCGGCGGGCAGGGCGATCTCGCGGACCAATGTCGGCCAGCGCAGGCGGTAAACGTCAGCCACCTCGAAGTAGCTGCGCGGAATGGCTTTGACGCCTTCGCTGGCGGCCAGCGCAACCGGGAAGAATGCGGTCTTGGCAACGATGATGATCTTGAAGGTTTCATCGATACCGAACAGCAGGACGAACATCGGGATCAACGCGATGCTGGGAATCTGGCGCAGGGTGTGGAACAGCGGCGAGCAGTAGATCTCGACATTTTTCGACAAGGCCATGAGCACACCGAACGCCAGGCCGCACAGTGAACCGATGCCGAACCCCAGCCCCAGGCGCGACAGACTGTTGAGCAGGTGTTCGAGGAGTTCACCGCTGGCGGACAATTCTTCGAAGGTCTGCCACACCTGAGCGGGAGGGATCAGCAGGTTGCGCGGAAAAATCCCGGCCCCGGCTATCGCCGCCCACAGCAACAACAGGGCAACAGGGGAGATGAGCCAGGTCAGGGAGGACAACAGACGTTGAGTACGCATGGCAGTTCTTTATTCGGCGAAGTACCGAAGGGGTATCGCAAGAGCTGTGCCAGCAAACACCGATCACGCCAAACAACCCTGTAGGAGCCGGCTTGCCGGCGATGGCGGCGGTGCAGGCGACACAAATCGTGCTGATCGCATCGCTGGCAAGCCAGCTCCTACAGGGCTCGTTGTCCCGGGAGTTGGTGCTTGACCAGCACCCGTTGCTGCCAGGGCAACACCCCGGCAGCAGTCCACTCAGAAGTCGTAACTGACGCTGGTGTAATAGAACGCGCCCTGGGCGCCTTCAGGGCTGGTGATCGAGTACTTCGGCACGCCATACAACTGCGCCCCGTCAGCCTTGTCCGGATGGGTATCGAACAGGTTGATCGCTCCCACAGACACTTTCAGCGCTCTATTGAAGGTGTACGACAAGTCCAGGTCCGTCACCCATTGCGGGCTATAGGTCTGGTCCAGGGTCGGGTTGGTGGAGTTAAGACTTTTCCATTCGCCATAGCGGCGCTGGGCCACGGTGACGCCCCAACCCTCATACAACCAGTTGGCACTGAGGATCAGCTTGGAGTCGGGAGTGCCATCTTCGATCAGGCCTTGGGTGGTGCGGCCGACAATCTGCGAGCCCTTGATATTGCCGACGTCGCGCAGGGCGGTGATTTTGGTGTTGTTCTGGCTCACGCCGGCATTCAGGTTCAGGCGTCCCCATTGCTGCAGGTCCAGCTGATAGTTGCCGGCCAGCTCGACACCGTCGGTGCGGGTGTCGGCCACGTTGGTGTAGAAGGCCGCACTCTGGATATTTGCGTAAGGCGTTCCGGCAAAGATCGGCAAAACGACCGACGCGGGCAACTGGTCGGAGAGGGTGATGCGGTTGTCGATATCAATGCGGTAGGCGTCCAGCGTCACCGACGCATTGGCCAACGGACGCCAGACCAGGCCCAGGGAGTAGCTGGTGGACTCTTCCGGCTTGAGCGATGTCCCGCCCAACAGCGCTGCCTCTGGACTGTCGGTGCGCAATGTTCGCTGCTGCACTTCGACAAAGTTGCCACTGCCCGGTGGCTGCTCCACCACCTGCACGCTGAACGAAGACAAGCCGCTCTGCACCAGGGATGGCGCGCGATAGCCGGTACTGGCGGTGGCTCGTGCGGCGATCTGCGGGGTGAAGTCATAACGCAGGGACAGTTTGCCGTTGGTGGTGTCACCGAAATCCGAGTAGTGCTCGGTGCGCACCGCGACGCCCGCCTGGAATTTTTCGCTGATCTGGCCTTCGACGTCGACATAGGCACCCAGTACGTTTCGCTCCAGAGAGGCTGCGTCGACCTGGGTGATGCCCGAGTAGTACCCGGGAATGCGCCGGCGGGTCACGGGGTCGACCGTATTGAAAAACGGGCCGTTCTGCCATCCCGCAGCTTCGCCGGCGCTCAGTTCGTAGTTCTCCTGGCGCCAGGCCAGGCCGGCGGAAAGTGTCAGCGGTTTGAACAACAGGTCGGTCGGGAAGTCTCGCACCCAGTCCAGGGTCACGTTGGTCTGATCGGCCTCACGTTCACCGGTGTAGATCTTTTCCGGACTGTTGGCGCCCCAGCTGGGGTTGATCGCATTGCGGTCGGTGGACTTCAGGGTGTTGTCGCCATGGTTCGCGGCAAGGTCGAACTTGCCCAGTTGCTCGTCTTCGTAACGCAGGCCACCGGTCAACGCATAGTCTTCCAGCGAGTAGCGGGTGATGGGCAGGCGTCCATCCGGGAAGCGTTGCAGCGCGGTGCTGCTGTAGTTGTTACGCAAGGTCGTGGGCGGGTCGAAGAAGCCTTCGGCGTCGGTATTCTTGTGGGAGTAGGTGGCAAAGCCGTAGGCGGTCAGACCTTCGCCGATGCCGACTTCACTGTTCAGGGCGAAGTTGTATTGGTCCGACACATTGCCCGAACCCCAGCGCCAGGTGCGGTAGCGGTTGTTCTGTTCGCGGGGCGTGTTGATGCTGGTGGAGCCGGGGTAAAAAATCCGGTTGTCGGGGTTGGTGTCGCTGGCCGGGTCCTGGCTGCCGGCATCGAAACTCAGGGTCAGGAAGCCGTCGTTGGGCAGGGCGATGCCTTTCCAGCCGCTGAATTTGCGCTGGATGCCATCGCCCTTGTCGTAGCCGCCAAAGCGATAGCCGAGGTTGCCCCCGTCGTCTTTCTCCTTGAGCACGATGTTGATCACCCCGGCGATGGCGTCCGAGCCGTATTGGGCCGCCGCGCCATCGCGCAGGATTTCCACGCGCTGGATCGAACTCAGGGGAATCAGGCTCAAATCGACCGCTGCCGCGCCACGTCCGTTGACCAGGCTTTGGCGGGTGACGTTGGCGCTGGTGTGGCGGCGCTTGCCGTTGACCAGCACCAGTACCTGATCGGATGCCAGGCCGCGTAAAGACGCGCCCTGGGCGATGGAGCCGGCAAAGGCGCCCTGGGGCGACTGCGGATAGGTGAACGACGGTGACAGGGCGGTGAGGGCGCCGGACAGGTCGCTGGCACCCGTCTGTTGCAACTGTTCGGCAGACAGAACGTCAATCGGCGCGGCGCTTTCCAGCGCGGTCACGTCGCCGCGCCGCGTACCGAGTACCACCACAGTGTCGAGGTGATCGCTGCTGGCTGCGGGTTGAGTTTCGGCAGCCACGACAGGCATGGCAAGGCTGCCAATGAACAGCGCGATAGCGCCGGCCAACGGGGTGTGATGGAACATGGATAAATTCCTTCCAGACGAATGAAGACTCCTGCAGGAGCTGGCTTGCCAGCGATGCGATGCAAGGCTTGCGGGCCCCATCGCCGGTAAGCCGGCTCCTACAGTGAATGTGTGGATATCGGTGGTCCGGAAATCGATGGTTTTAAGGGTGGATGCCGCGGGCCCGGAGATCGATGGGTTCTGCATGGATATCGGTGGCCTAAGTAGGCGCTGGCTTGCCAGCGATGGCGGCCTCAAGTGCGATGCAAGGCTTGCGGGCCTCATCGCCGGCAAGCCGGCTCCTACAGGGGGTGTGAATCCGGGTATCGGGGTCAGAAGCGACTGGTCACGCTCAGGCCGACGGTACGCGGGTCACCGTAGGTGATCACGTATTGGCCCAGGGTGCCGTTCGGACGACCGTGTACCTGGTAGCGGCGGTCGGTGACGTTGTTCACAAACCCGGTCACGCTGAGTTTTTCATCCGGGCTGAACCAGGTCAGGCGAGTATTGGCCAGGGTGTAGTGCGCCTGGCTGAGTGTCTTGTCGGCGCTGCTCTGGCGGTCGGCGAGGAAGTATTCCTTGTCGCGGAAACTTACATCGCCACCAGCCACCAACTTGCCACCGATTTCCAGTGGAAAGGTGTAATCGCCACCGAGCGCCACCACGTTGCGCGGTGAGCGCACGAAGCTGTTGCCGCTGTAGTCACCAGTGACCACCCCTGTGTTGGGGTTGGTGTTCTTGAAGTCGGTGTATTCGGTGTCGAGGAACGATACCGCGGCACGCAGGTGCAGGTAGTCGGTCGGCTGGGCTTCGAGTTCCAGCTCGGCGCCCTTGACCGTACCCTTGGCGCCGTTGGTCAATGCGGTGGTCAGCACCCCGTTGTTGACCGTCAGCAGGTTCACCTGAATATCCGAATAGTCGTAGTAGAAGATGTTGGCGTTGGCGGTCAGGCGATGATCGAACCACTCGGATTTGAGGCCGATCTCGTAGGCGTCGAGTTGTTCCGGGTCGACCGTGGTCAGCTGTGAAAGGCTGGTGGACAAGCCGGTATTGAAACCGCCGGAACGGAAGCCATGGGCGTAACGGAAGAACACCCGGACGTTATCGTTGATCCGGTATTCCGGCGTCAGGTCATAGGTCCAGGCGTCCCAGGTCTTGTCTTCCTGACGATTGCCGTTGGTGCCGACGCCACGCAGCGGCACCAGCGGGCCGTTGGCCGTGATGCGGGTCAGTTGCGTCAGGTCGAGGTCGATGTCTTTCTTTTCCTGGGTCCAGCGCAGACCGCCGGTCACGCTGAAATCCTCGGTGAAGTCGTAGGTCAGGTTGCCGAACAGCGCGTAGCTGTCGGTCTTGTGGTCATAGCTCAGATCACGAAAATCAGTGACGCCGCCAATCTGGTTGGAGCCGGTACCGTTAGGTGTCGGGCCGGGTGTGACAATGCGTTGGGCAGAGCTGTCGAGGTCTTCATGGAAGTAATGCGCGCCCAGCAGCCAGCGCAGGGTTTCCTGCTGCGGCGATGCCAGGCGCAGCTCCTGGGAGTATTGAGCGTATTTATTGTCGGAAATCGCTGCACCGTTGACTTCATAAGGCGTGTAGTCGGCGTCGCTGGTCGCCTGGTTGCGAATGTAGTCATAGGCGCTGATGGAGGTCAGGGTGTAGTCACCCAGGTGCCAGTTCAGAGTCAGCGAAGTGCCGTCGTGATTGAGCTTGGAGTCTTCATTGACATTGATTGCGATATCGCGCCCGCGAGGTCTTTCGTAGCCGACGTTGTAATAACGCCCGACCGCGAGCGAACCGTTGCTGCCGTCGCCTTTGAATTCGCGGCTGTGGACCTTGAGCAGTGCCTCGAGATCGTCATTTATCTGAGCAAGAAACTGCAGGCGTACGGCTTTCTTGTTGACGTCGCCATAGGTGTTGTCGTCCACCAGGTTCTTCTGGTAGCCGTCACGTTCTTCGGAATACAGCGCGACCCGCGCCGCGAGTTTTTCATCCACCAGCGCTCCCCCCAGAGCGCCGCTGACGATGCGTTCGTTCTTGGTGCCAAACCCGATCGTGCCGAAGCCGTCTGTGTCGAAGGTTGGTTTTTTCGAGATGACGTTCACGGCACCTGCGGTGGTGTTCTTGCCGTATAGCGTACCTTGCGGCCCCCGCAGAATTTCGATGCGCTCGAGGTCGAACAGCGGCCCGCCGCCGGCAACCGGTGCATTGAGGTAGACGTCATCGGCGTAGATCCCCACCGGGAAAACGGTGGCTGCGCCCGTATCACCGGTACCGAGACCACGGATGTACCAACGTGGGCGGCCATCGCCGTCCGGGTTTTTCGCTGAAGTGTTGGGAACGAATGTGGTGATGTCGCCCATATTGCGCACGCCGTCGGCTACCAGGCTGGTGCCCTGTATCGCCGATACCGCCACCGGAATCTCTTGCAGGGTTTCCTCCCGGTGTTGCGCGGTGACGGTAACGGTTTTGAGCGAAGGCTCCGCAGCCGTTTTGCTGCTGTCGGTTTCTGTCGTTTCTGCTGCGAGCAAACCCTCGCTGACGCCGCCCCCGGCGAGTAACAAGGTTAGCCAGATACTTTTGGTGATTGGATTAAGTTTATGCATTTAAGTCTCCCCCAGGAAAGTTTCACTAGTGGGGCTTGAGCAGAGATCGTGCCAAGTGCTTTTTTGCGCGGATAGTTTTATCAAGATGTTGAAAATAAGGGATTTATTGTGCGAGTAAGTTGTGCGTTCAGCTGATTTTTTATGAGTTTGTTAGTTGGATCAAGTCTCCTGAGAAGTGCCTGTCAGGCATTCAGCAGAAGTTGCTTGGCGGGTGTTGCTGGAGAAGCAGGAGTTGAGTGAGGGAGTGTTGCCTGGCCAACAATCCGTTGGCCTTGCGGACGCCATCGCCGGCTTGCCGGCGATGGCGTCCTCACAGGCGCTGAAAAATCTCAAACCGCCAGTCGTGACGTGGAACCAATGACCTTCTCCAGCACACTGAAATCGATCCAGTCACGCACATCGAAACGCCGCGGAATGAAGTCCCAGCGATGCAGGAAATCGGTGAAATCCTGCAGCGCTTCAATGGATCGTGCATCCAGTGTCGTGCGCAAGCGCCGATGGGCGTCTTCACCGTACGCGGCGGCGACCCAGTACTCGCTGGTGTTGAGTTCCCGGGCCAGAAAACGCCGGGTTTCGTCGGGATTGGCCCAGGCCCATTGCTCGGTGCGCAGCACGGTATCAACGATATTCACGCTGGCGTCGAAATGCTCATGCAGCAGGTGAGTGTCCACGGTCAGGGTCCGTGGCGTGCCGTTGTTCGAGCGAATCAGCGGGTCGGGGTGAGAACCGGTATCGACGACCACCTGCAAACCGAATTCGTTGGCCAGGTGCACGGCGTGCGCGCCCTTGAGAAAAATCGCATCGATGTCGCCGCGCAACAATCCGATCAGTTCGTTGTTGCGGCGGCTGACGCGCGTGACATCGAGGCTGACTTCCGAGCCGTAGACATGCTGTTTTTGATCGTCGCTGTAGGTGCCGCCATAGGGGTAGTCCACCAACTCGACATCAGACACCTCCAGGCCTTCGAGCTTGAGGGCGTTTTCCAGACCGCGCAGGGCCTGGGCGCGAGTGAAGTCGATCTGCACGTTGGCCCATTTCGGCAACCCGAAGCGGCGGTTCTTCAGGTCACGAATGCTCTTCACACCGGATTCCGCGGTGGTCAGGATCAGTTGCACCTCGTCGCTCCAGGACAGCCCCAGGACCCGGGTCTGTACGCCGCTGGCATAGGCCCAGATGGCCGGGATGTTGCCGCCGTGACGTACCGAGTTTTTCAGGTGATGGTCGTAATGGGCTTCGCGAACTTCCCGCTCACTGGACTCGCGCAGTGACTGGATATTCGTGCCGAACGGCGCAAAGGCTTGCGCCAGTCGACCGGATTGCACGGCGATGCCAAGGCCCGTGGGAACAGGGCTATGGGTGTACCAAAGCGTATCGAGTGGTTTGCTCATAAAGTCCTTCAGTGCCGATCCATGAAACCTGGCGGGTTAGCCTGCCAGTGCGGTAGGTGTTTGCAGCAACGCGTCCAGCGGTCGAGGATCGATCCAGTCGCGCACGTCGAAGCTTTTCGGGATGAAGCGCCAGCGATGCAGGAAGTGTGTGAAGTCCTGCAGGGCGTCGATGGCCTGCTCATCCAGTTCGGTGCGCAAGCGCAGATGAGCATCGTTGCCATACGCGGCGCTGACCCAGTACTCGCTGCTGTTGGTTTCCCGGGCCAGGTAGCGGCGGGTGTCTTCCGGATGGGTGTGGGCCCAATGTTCGGCGCGTCGTACGGAATCGAGAATGCCGGTGGCGACATCGAAGTGGTTGTCCAGCAGGTTAAGGTCCACTGCCAGCGTGCGAGGGGTGCCATTGTTGCTGCGAATCAGTGGTTCGGGATGCGAGCCGGTGTCGATGACGGTGTGCAGGCCGAACTCATGGGCCTGCCGGGCGGCGCTGGCGCCTTTGAGGAAGATTGCATCGACCTCGCCGCGCAGCAGACCCACCAATTCCAGGTTGCGCCCCTCGACCTGTTGCGCACTGACCGGCGTGCCGTTCACGGTGCTGACCTGCGGATCGCTGAACGTGCCTTCATAACGAAAGTTCACCAGCTGCACATCGCCGACCTGCAGGCCTTCCAGTATCAGGGCGTTTTCCAGCCCGCGCAGGGCCTGGGCACGGGTGAAGTCTATTTGCGCGCCGGCCCAGTCGGGCAAGCCGAAACGGCGTCCCTTGAGGTCCTTGACGGTTTTGATGCCGCTGTCGGGAAGGGTCAGGATCAGTTGCACTTCATCGGCCCAGGACAGGCCAATGACCCGGGTTTCCCGACCCTGGGCCCTGGCCCAGATGGCCGGGATGTTGCCGCCGTGACGCACCGAGTTGCGCAGTGTGTGATCGAAGTGCGATTCACGCACGGCCTTGTCGGTGGATTCGCGCAGCGACTGCACTTGCGTACCCAATGCGCCAACGGTGTCTTGCAGCCAGCCTTTTTGCACGGCGATGCCTAGCCCGGTGGGGACCGGGCAGCGGGTGTACCAAAGGGTGTCCAGAGGTTGAGTCATCAATGATTCTCCCGCAGCGCTCAGGCGCTGGCCTTCAAGTGAGTTGCCGGTTGTACGGCAGGACGTTGGTGCACCAGTGGCAGTACCTCCTGGCCGATACGCAGGGCTTCTTCCAGGTGAGGATTGCCTGCCAGGATGAAGGTCGAGAAACCGGCATCGCGGTACTCCACCAGGCGTTCGGCAATGTTCTGGTGGCTGCCCACCAGGCCCACGGTTGGCCCCGGTTTGGCTTTGGCGAAGCCGGCCCACAGGTTCGGGCCGATGATCAGGTCGTCGAAGCGGTCGATGTTCTGGTGGTAGGCGGTTTGCCGTGCGCCACCTACCGAGTCGGAGCCGCTGGTGAAGCCCTTGGCGACCACGCTGCTCTTGCCTTCGAGTTTGTCGAACTGACGACGCAAGTCTTTCCACGCCAGCTCTTCGGTTTCCCGGGCGAACAGGTCGACACGCAGACCAAAGCGCACGCTGCGTCCCTGCTTGTCCGCCAGTTCACGTACCCGATCGATATGCGGCTTGAGCTTGTCGATGGGCTCGGCCCAGTTCAGGTAGACGTCGGCGTGTCTGGCGGCTACATCAAGGGCGGCGTCGGAGAATCCGGAGAAGTACACCCCGGGCTTGCGCTCGTTTTGCAGGCCGTGGGGCAGGGCACCGTTCTCCAGTTGGTAGATATCGCCTTCGTAGGAGAAGCGTTCGTTTTGCCAAAGCCCCTGGATGATGTCGAGGAACTCACCTGTGCGTTTGTAGCGCAAATCGTGTTCGAGGAAGTCGCCGTTGGCCCGCTGGCTGGCCGGATTGCCACCGGTGATGATGTTCCATTCCAGGCGACCGCGGCTGAGGTTCTGCAGGATCGCCGCTTGTTGCGCCGCGTAGGCCGGCAGGGTCCAGGTCGCCTGGAACGCGATCAGGAATTTGATGCGGCGGGTTTCCCGGGCCAGGGCGGCTGCGGCAATCCATGGCTCCGGGCCGGTGGGCAACAAGGCGCCTTCGAAACCTGCCAGTTCTGCGGCTTTCGCGACCTGGGCGATGTAGTCGATGTAGGTGAAGTCGTCCGGTTCGCCATTGGGCAGTCGTCCCGGGGCGATGTTGCCCGGGCGATAGTGCGGATTACCGCGGTTGTGTTTGTCGGTGGTCAGTTGCGGGCCGTCGGTGCCCAGTGGCAGGCGCCAGAAAAACTCAGTGCTCATGGGTTGCTCCTGATTCAAGTACGCGCTAGGTCGCGCAGGTGCGAGGCTGTCTTGTCAGGGGGATTGCAACGGACATGCCATGCTCGGCACGCCGGGTTTTGGCCAGCAGGGCCGGGGGTTTGACGAGGAAGGAGTGAGGGGGGAGGTTCGGGCTGCTTCTGTAGCAGCAGTCCGTCAGCAATGGTTGTTCGGGGTGCAGCAGGTGGGTTTTGATGGTGTTCTGGAGATTGCCATCGCTGGCAAGCCAGCTCCTACAGGGGGGGGTGTTGTCCGGGATTCTGTAGGAGCCGGCTTGCCGGCGATAGCGGTCTTGATTACGCGGGTGCTGTGGCGACGATGTCGTCAATCGAGGCACCTGCTTCGGCACTGCGCAGGTAGGTCTGGTACAGCGCCGCATAAGCGCCACCCTGATCGATCAATTGGCGGTGATGGCCTTGTTCGACCAGGCGACCGTGGCGGATGACCGCAATGCGATCGGCATCGCGGATGGTTGCCAGGCGATGGGCGATGATGATGGCCGTGCGACCTTCGCAAAGCCGGCGAAACGCCCGCTGGATGCGGCGCTCGGTATGGATGTCGACGGCCGAGGTCGCTTCGTCCAGCACCAGTACCGCAGGGTCCGCGAGGTAGGCGCGCACCAGGCAGACCAATTGTCGCTGGCCATGGCTCAGGTGCCCGCCCAGTGGTCCGACTTCGGTCTGGTATTGGTGCGGCAGGCGCTCCAGCACCTCGTCCGCACCCAACTCCCGGGCCGCCGCAATCAGGCTCGCGTCATCGGCGTGGGGAGAGGCCAGGCGCAGGTTGTCGAGAATACTGCCGCTGAACAACACATTGTCCTGCAGGACCACGCCGACATTGCGCCGCAGTTCATGCTGGGTCAGGTTGCGAACATCAATGCCGTCCAGCCTGACAGCTCCCGATTGCACCTCGTAGAAGCGTGTCAGCAACTGCACCAGCGTGCTTTTGCCATGGCCCGAGGGGCCGACAATCGCCAGCACTTCACCGGCAGGAATGTGCAGGTCAAGGTCGTTGATCACCGGCGTCGAACTGTTGGCATCGTAGCTGAAGCGCGCCTGTTCAAAGCTCACTTCGCCGCGGGCTCTGCCCACGCGGTGCGGTGTGGCGCTGTCGTTGATTTGCGCACGAGTGTCGAGCAACAGGAAGATTCGTTGCGCCGAAGCCGAACCGGTGGCGTAGCGCTCGAACAGGTCCGATAGCTCCTGCAATGGCCCGAGGAACAGGAATACATAAAACAGACTCTCCGCGATCTGGCCCACAGTCACATCCACCTGCGCCAGACCGTACGCGCCCACCAGCAACAGCACTGCCATGCCGGCCGAGCTGAGCAGCGCGGTAAATGGAGCGAACCAGCCAGACCGCAGGCTGCCGCGGATCAGCGCCTGATTGAAGTCATCCAGCAGGCCGCGATAGCGCCGCAGGTTCGGTGCCTGTTGCGCACACTGCTGCAACATGCGCGCGCCGCTGACGCTCTCCACCAGATGCGCGGTGAAGCGGCTGCGGTTCTCGGCGACCCTGGCCCAGTTGCGCTGGGAGATGCGTTTGAAACTCCAGGTCGCCAGCACCAGCAACGGCACCGTCGCAGCGAGGCTGAGAAAAAATCGCGGATCGATTCGCCACAGCATCACCGAGGCCAGCCCGCAGCGCAGCAGCGCGCCCAGCAACTCCGGTGGCCCCTGAATCAACAGCGGTTCAAGGGCATCGACATCACGGTCGACTCGGGAAATGATCCGTCCAGCCTTGGTCCGGTCGAAATAACTGACGCTCAAGCTCTGGACATGTGCAAACACTCGCACCCGCAGGTCATTCAACACCCGGATCGCCGCACTGCCGGCCACGAACTGCGAGACCCCGGCGAGCAGGAAACGCCCAAGCCAACTGGCCGCCAATCCCAGGCCGAGCCAGAGTACCAGGCGCTCATCGAGCAACCAGTGATCGCTCTGTTGAATCAGCCCGCGGTCGAGCAGTTCACGGACGAACCAAGGGCGCAGGAACACAGTGAATACCAGCAAAAGCTCAATGCCGATGACCCCAAGAATGTGCCGGCGAATCGGTTTCAACAACGGCAACAGCCGACTGAACATGCTGCGGTCGAGGGCCTTTTTGGCCAGCATTTCTTCAATTTCGATATCGCTCAAGGCTTTGCCGGCGATTGGATTAGCCATGGTCGATCCCTAGCAGGTCGCGATAGTCAGGAGAGGTTTTCAACAGTTCGGCATGGGTTCCGCTGGCGGCGATCCGGCCGTCCTGGAGCATCAGCACGCGGTCCGCCAGGAGGATGGTCGAGAGCTTGCTGGATATCACCAGCAAGGTGGTGGCACGGCCCTGTTCACGACGCAGTTGGCGAATGTTGTTCAGCACCTGGCGTTCGCTGATCGCATCCAGCGCGCTGGTGGCATCGTCCAGGCACAGGATGTCCGGCTCGCCGAGCAGAGCCCGGGCCAGGCTCAGGCGCTGGCGCTGGCCGCCAGAGAGCGTCACGCCACGATCGCCCAGCGGTGTGGCCAATCCTTGGGGCAGGCGTTCGAGTACATCTTCTGCGGCGGCCAGGCGCAGACCGTGATGCAATTGTTGATCGCTGGCGTGCGGTGCAGTCAGGCGCAGATTGGCCGCGAGGGTGTCGGAAAACAGAAAGCTTTCCTGGGGGACCACGTGAACCCGCCGTCTGAGTTCGTCCAGCTTCAACTGACGAATGTCCTGCCAACCGGCGCTGTCCGAGCCCAACGACAGGCGCCCGGAGCTGATTTCGCTCAGGCGTGGCAACAGGCTGGCCAACAGGCTTTTGCCGGTGCCGGTCGCGCCGACCAGCGCGACGATTTCGCCCGGGCACAGCGTCAGCGAACAGTCCTGCAGGATATCCAGGCCGCCGCCGGGAGCGCTGACGCAGACATGCTCGAGTTTCAATCCCAGCGGCGTGTCGGGCAGGCTGGCATTGCCGCTGCGGATGGCGGCCGGCTCATCCAGCAGTTGCCAGATCCGCTCGGCACTGGAGCGCGCGTCAGCGAACGTCTGCATGACGCGGCCGATGCCCTCGATGCGAAATACCAGGGTGGTGGCAATCAGCAGCGAGGTGACCAGCTCGCCGATGCCCAGCCGCTCGATTGCCACCAGGTGGGCGCCGTAAACCAGAATCCACACATGCCCCAATGCGACGACAGCCTGGGGCAGCGGTATCCGCGAACTGGAGTAGGCGAGGGCGTGACGGGCGTAGTCGGCGAACACCGCCACTTGCGTGGCGAAACGCTGGATGCGGTGGTGTTCCAGGCCAAACGACTTGATCACCCGCACGCCGCCAATACCTTCGCTGAGGTCCTGGTTGACCCGGTCGTAGGCTTGGCCAACGGCTCGGTCGAGGCTGACCAGACGTTCGGTCTGACGCACAAAGATCCATAGGCCGAACACAGTCAGCAAGAGTGGAACCAGCCCCAGCAGCGGGTTGTACCAACTCAGCAAGCCGACGGTTGCCAGTACCACCAGCGGCGTTTCCACCACCTGCCGCCAGAAGCTGATCAGGGCATCGCGAACCTTGTCGGCATCACGGGTGGTGCGAGTGATCATTTCCCCCATGCCGTGTTGCCAGTGGTAGCCCAGGTGCAGTGTTTGTACCTGTTGCAGGATACGTTCTCGCAGGCGCGTCAGCAGTTCCTGGCTGAGCACCAGCGACAACACGCTCGCGGCGTATTGCAACACGCCACGGCCCAGGGCCACCGCGAGCATCAGCCATAACCAGTACCAGCCAAGGCTGGCGTCCAGGCTGCCATCGACTTGCCGGATCACCGCGCGGCCGGCGCTGACATCGTTCACCGCGTGTCCGATCAGCCATTGTTGCCAGACCAGCCCAAGGTTCGCTGCAATGAACAGCACCGCCACCAGGGCGAAGCGCCAGGGCATTTCCCGATAAATCGCCAGGCAGCGCAGGAGAGGGTGTTTTTCGATCATGAATAGCTCATTCAAAGGGATTTTTTGTCCTTGAGAACAGGGCCCACCGTTGCGAATCCGGTTCTGTGGGCGGCGGTTTCAAGGGCGCCATCGCTGGCAAGCCAGCTCCTACGAAAAACCACGTGCTGCACCTTGCCCTTGTAGGAGCCGGCTTGCCGGCGATGGGGCCGTCAGACCTGTGCCGGGCTGGTGGCACCCTGTTTCTCCTTGGCATTGAGGATCGCGGTGTATTCGCCCGGATCGACGCCATTGAGGTAGTAGTTACCGACGTGATGCAGGCGCCAGCGGATCGGGTCGTGTGTGGTATGGACCCGGGCATTGCGCCAGAAGCGGTCAAGGTTCCACTTGGTCAGTGATGAACTGGCACCGAGCAGGGAGAAGATGTCACTGGAGATTTTCAGCGAGGCCGCGTCAGAGTGGGCGCGGGCGGTGGCCACCGAGAGAATCAGCTCGTCTTGGAGCGCTTTGTTGTCCGGGTCCAGTTCGTGCTGGTCGAACACCTGCGCAGCGTTTCGAAGCAGTGATTGGGCCCCACGCAAGGCCACAGCGTATTCGCCGATCTGTTTGATGATGTGCGGCTCCTGATTGGCCTGGTCGACACCGCTTTCCACCCAGGGGCGGGCGTTGTGGTTGAGGTAGTCCACCGCAGCAGACAGCGCGCCTTCGGCAATGCCGGTGTCGATGGCGGCATGAAGAATCTGCGGGAAGGTCAGGCCTGTGCGCTTCATCGGTCCCTTGCGATGGGAGACGAAGCCTTCGTCGAGTTCGATGTTGTCGAAGATCACTGTGCCGCTGACCGAGTTTTTCTGGCCGAAGGCTTCCCAGTCATCCACCAGGGTCAAGCCTGGCGTGTTGCGATTGAGCAATACGCCGGCGCCACCGTCATCGCTGGCGGCTGTCAGGGAAATCCACTCGGCCAGGTAGGAACCGGTGGAGTAGAACTTGCTGCCGTTGAGGATCAGCTTGCCGTCGGCACGCCGTTCAACCCGCGTCTTGAGCGCGAACTTGTTCTTGCCACCCACTTCAGCCAAGGCGTTGCCGAAACGTTTGCCGGCCAATACATCGCGGACCAGCCGGTCACGAATTTCGTCGGAGTAGCCGGTGAAAATCCCTCGCAACATGACGTTGTGGATTTGCAGCAATTGACCGACGCCGCCGTCGGCTACGGAAATGATGCGCACGGTTTCGACGATGGTTTCCACCGAGGCACCCAGCCCGCCAAATGCCTTGGGCACCCCGATCGCAGTCAGGCCGCTTTCGGACAGCAGCTGCGCCTGCCGCCGGGGCAGTTGGCCGTTCTGACTGGCATCGGCGGCGATTTCGGCGATCTCCGTGGCGATCTCCTTTGCCACGGCGATGGCTTGAGCTTCGCTCTGTAGCAACCGGATCGGAGCCTGCTCTTGGATCAGTTGCCCGGCGGGGTTGTGTTCGACCTTGCTCATTGCTCTACCTCTGATAATTGATCTGATGCAAACCTCAAAAAACACACAAAACCCTGTTGGGGGTGGAGTTTTTCGGGCGTTGAGAGGGGCTGAGCAAGTTCTGCGCCAAGGGCTTTGGAGCGTATTTGACGCAGGGTTTATCAGCCTGCGAGAGGCACGGGTGCTGCTGTAGAAGCAGCCCCCTGCTCGATCAGCAGCAGTCGCCGCGCAATGCTGCTGGCAGGCCAGCAATTGAAGGCAGTCGGGCATCCGGGTACAGGCGCAAAGCCCCATAAACCGAGGATTTCGTTTCTTGGCACGGGCGCTGCAACAGCTCCGGCAACAGTCACTTGCCAACCCAGATGGAGCTGCCCATGACGCTTGCTGCCAAACACACCCGACCCGACACCACGGCTGAACTCGACCAGATCTGGTTCACCCGTTGCCCGGTGCCGACGGCATCCGGAATCGCCTACAAACTCGGCTGGCTCAGCGAAGAGTTCGCTGCCGACGGCCTGCCGGTTTCGACCTTGCAGGAGGCCCGTCAACTGGGTCATCACCACTACGATCACGAGCTGCCCGGGCTGTTTCGCGAAGGCGGAAACGTCCCGGCATTGGCCGCGCGGGCTGCGGGCGCGCCGAGTCGCCTGATCGGCCTGACCTGGATCGAAGAATGGCAGACCATCCTGGTTCGGCCCGACTCCGGCATTCGTCATCCGCAAGATCTCAAGGGCAAGCGCCTGGCACTGCCGGCCTGGGGTGAAACCCGTCCGGGGAGCATCGCCCGGGCCATGAGCCTGCACGGTTACAAAGGCGCGCTGAGCCTGGCCGGACTGGGGTTCGACGATGTCGAACTGGTGGAAGTCGCGTTGCAGGATCAGGAACGCGCGGCGAACCCGCAGGAAGGGTTGCAGCGTTTGTGGTCAGGGCTTGATTACCTGGTGCGTGGCGAGGTGGATGCGGTCTACGTTAAGGGGGCTTCCGCTGCCGATGCGGCGCGGCGTCTCGGGTTGGTGGTGGGAATTGACCTGGACCTGATCGCTGAGCCGCGTTATCGGATCAACAACGGCACACCGCGTCCCATCACTGTTCATCAGAGCCTGCTCGACAACCATTTCGACCTGGTGGTGCGCTTCCTCGCGCAAACCCTCAGTGCCGCCGATTGGGCGGCCGGCAATCGGGAAGCGTTGAACACCATTCTCGAAGAGGAAACCCGCGCCGACAGCGCCGGGGTGGCCGAGGCCTATCGCGGTGAGTTCCACACCACGCTGGCGCCGGACCTGTCTGTGCAGCGCCTTGAGTTTCTCGATATCCAGAAGAATTTCCTTTACCTGCACGGCTTCCTGGAACGCGATTTTTCCATCGCCGACTGGGTCGACCCACGCCCGTTGCAAGCTGCCCATGAACTGCTGGCCAAGCGCCGCGCCTGAATCCGGAGAACTGCCATGACCACTCTCGTCTACGAAAAACCAATCAACGAACAACTGATCAGCCAAGAGCTGCAAGACTTCATCGACAAGGTGCTGATCGAAGCTGAAGAAGCCTTCACCGTATTTCGTGAAACCAACACCATCACGGCTAATGGCACAGTGGGTTTCATCGAACGCGTACCGGGCCAGGAGCTGCTGGTGTCGGTGAACTACGGCGGGCCGTGGAACTACCGCAAGCCACTGCAAGCCACGGTCACCGACTTTGAAGGCCGGGTGATCCACGGCAAAGGCAAGGGTGGCTTGGGGCGCTACACCAAACTGTTCCAGCAGCACCCTGACATCACCACCGTGTCCCATGTGCATTCGCCGTACCTGGGCGCCTGGGCACAAACCCATCGCACACTGCCGTTCCACTACGTGCCGGTGCAGCGTTATCAGCTGGCCCGGGAGCTGCCGGTGTACATCGACCGACGTCAGCCGGAAGTCGATTTCATTCTCGAAAAGATCGCCGAAAGCCCCTTCAACCTGGCGATTCTGGAAGCCAATGGCGGGTCCACCGTGTGGGGCAAGCAAGGCTTGCGCGCCACTGCTGAATTCATCCTGTTGCTGGAGGAGGGCGCGCAACTGCAATTGCTCGCCGATGCCCTGGGAGGTTCCCGTCCTTACGGCCCGGGGGTGCTGACTCAGCAATGGAAAATGAGCGGCCTGTACGAAAAAGCCAGCGAACTGGGCCTGGTGCCCGCCATCGATCGCCGCGATTGATTGACCGGATTCCCGACGACCACAGGTCCTGTAGGAACTGGCTTGCCAGCGATGGCGGTCGGAAGGTCGATACACAACTCAAGGAATACCACCATGGCTGTAAAAATTCTCTGGTACCTCACGACTCCTGACGGACCCTATCCGTGGGAACCCGAAGGGCGCTGGAAAACTGATTTCGAGCATCTGAAACAACTGGCCGTGGCCAGTGATCGCCTGGGGTATTACGGTTCGTTGCTGGGCTCCAGCCCCAACGAAAGCCTGGCCGTTTCAGCCGCGTTGATCGATGCCACCCGGCGTTTGCGTTTTCTCGTGGCGCAACACCCTGGCGAGTTGTCGCCAGCGGTGTTGGCCAAGTGGGCGCTGACTTTCGATCAATTCTCCAACGGTCGACTGTTGTTCAACGTGGTCAACGGCAACGACGCCGGCCTGGCCACCCTTGGCGTGCATTACCCTCACGATGAGCGTTATGACTTCAGTCTCGAATACTGGCGCGCGTTCCAGAACTTCTATGCCGGCGACACGTCGGGGTATGACGGCCAATACGTCAAGCTCGCCCCTCGCTCACCGGCTGCTGCCAGTCATCCACTGGGCGGTTGGCATCCGCCAAAACAGAAACCCGGCATTCCATTGTGGGGGGCCGGCACCTCGGAGCCCGGCGTTGCCCATTCGGTGCAGTTGCTCGATGTTTACCTGAGTTTCGCCAATACCCCGCCGAAACTCGGGGAGAAATTCCGCAAAGTGGCGGCAGAGGCTGCGAAGATCGGCCGCGAGTTGACCTTCGGCACGCGCCTGCAAATCATCGTTCGTGAGACCGAAGAGGAAGCCTGGGCCCACGCCGAAAAACTCTTGCAGCGCACCTCGCTGCAAACCGCGCGCACGGCCATCGAACGGCAACTGCCACCCGGCGTAACCCTGGACAGCTTCCACAGCGACGACCCGCAAATCCAGCGCAACGTCGACGCCGTCCGTGCAGGTCGCCTGCCCAAGGCAAGGGATCTTGAGATCTACCCCAACGTCTGGCTTGGCCCGAGCCTGTTCGGCTTCAACATCCTCGGCCCGGCCGCTGGCACTTATCTGGTGGGCAGCGCCGAGCAGGTCGCCGCGCGGATTCGTGAATACGAAGCACAAGGCACGTCAGCGTTCATTCTCTCGAGTTTTCCGCTGATCGATGAAGCGCATCGGGTCGCGGACCTGCTGTTCCCGTTGCTGGACCTTGATCACGGTTTCGACGTGCCGCGCCTGCAGGCTGATACGCCGGTGGCGCAGCACAGCAACGTGGTCGAGCGGGCCTGAGGATTCAGTCATGAACGAGGGATTTTCCCGACGTACGTTTCTCGGTAACGGCCTGGCAGTCGGTGGTGGCCTGATACTTGGCAGCAGCCTGCTCAGCGGTTGCGACAGTGGAGCAGCAGTCAGTGGCACAGCGGCCTTGTCCAGCACTCCGGTGCACGGCGGGCGCTTGCGGGTCGGCATTATCGACGGCGATCAATCGGGCAACCTCGATGCGCACAAACCGGTGGGTGGCGGGATCATTCGCGGTTGGGCGCTGTACAGCAAGTTCTGGGAATGGAACACCGACGTCAGCACGCGCCTGGCCCTGGCGGAGTTTGCCGAGCCCAATGCCGATGCCAGCGCCTGGACCATTCGCATCAAGCCGGGGATGGAGTTTCACCACGGCAAGAGCATCGGCGCCGACGATATGCTGTTCTCGATCCTGCGCCTGACGGACCCGAAACTGGCATCGCCATTTGCCGGCCTGGTGGGGGCGATCGACCGCAACGCCTTGCGCAAACTGGACGAGCGCACCATTGAGATTCGCTTCAAGGAGGGTCAAAGCTTCTATCCGCTGGATGAAACCCTGATCAGTTTCGGCGGCATCGTGCCGACCGATTACGACCCGGTCACCAATCCGGTCGGTGCCGGGCCGTACAAACTCAAAAGTTTCATCCCCGGCCAGCGCTCGCTCTACCAGCGTTTCGAAAACTACTACAAACCCGGTCAACCCTATGCCGATGAGCTGGAAATCATCGAGTTCAAGGATCAGGTGTCCCGCGCTGCGGCCCTGCGCGCCGGGCAAATCGATGTCACCAGCGGCGTGCAGGCCGAGCACAGCGCGCTGCTCAAGGCTGACGCACGACTCAAGTTGTACGCATCGCCGAGTACTTCGTTTACCGGATTCAACCTGAACCTGGCCAAGGCGCCGTTTCAGGATCAGCGAGTGCGCCAGGCATTTCGTCTGCTAGCCGACCGTCGCGAGCTGGTCGAGCGCGGGCTCAATGGTTTCGGGCGGATCGCCAATGACCTGTATTCGCCCCATGACCCGACGTACAACCACAGCATTGCCCAGCGTCCGTTCGACCTGGAACAGGCGCGGTCGCTGTTGCGCCAGGCCGGGCAGAACGATCTGCGGGTAGAGCTGACCACCACACCGGGACCTGGCGTCAATGCGGCGCTGGTGTTTGCCCAACAGGCGAAGAAGGCCGGGGTCGAGATCAAGGTCACTCAGGTCGATGGCTCGGTGTTCAACGGCCCGCAACGTGAAAACTGGCTGTTGTCGCCAGGCTCCACGCCGGCTCGGGGGTTCCTTGCTTCGGCGCTGCACAACGACGCACCGCAGGCCATCTACAACCGCAGCAATTTCCATGATGAGCGCTTCAGCTCGTTGTACCGACAGGCCCTGGCGCAGCCCGATCTGGAACAGCGCAGGGTACTGGTGCATGAAGCGCAAGGCATTCAACACGACCGTGGCGGGCTGCTGATCTGGGGCTTCAACGACGTGCTGGACGCTGCTTCCGTGCGGGTCGGTGGACTTGCACCTGAACAGACGACGTTTGCCTCCTGGCGTTTCGATGAAATGTGGGTGAACCATGCCTGATCCGTCCTGCAAACCCCCACGCACACCGGCCTGGCTGTCGTGGTTCATCGGGCGTTTGGGCTATGGCCTGCTGACGGCGTGGGTGATCAGCCTGGTGGTGTTCATTGCGACCCAGGCACTGCCCTCGGACCCTGCAAGGGTGATCCTGGGGCCCGATGCACCGCTGGAAAGCATTCTCACCCTGCAACGGCAGTTGGGCCTGGATCGGCCGATTCTGGAGCAATACCTGCGCTGGCTCGGGCACGCGCTGAGTGGGGAGTTGGGTGTGTCGCTCGATTCCAACGCACCGGTTGGCGGCATTCTGTTCGGCCGTTTTGGCTATACGCTGGCGCTGTTGGCAGGGGTGATTGCCGTGGTGGTGCCAGCGGCGTTGCTGCTCGGTGTGTCGCTGGCCTTGCGCCGTGACAGTCGCCTTGATCGCTGGAGCCTGTCGCTGTTGATTTTCCTCAAGGCCACGCCGGGTTTTCTCCTGGCCATCGGCCTGGTCCTGTTGTTTTCCATGCCCCATATGGACGTGCTGCCGGCAGTGTCGATTTTCGATCCGGACAAGTCGCTGCTGCGCCAGTTGCAGTTTCTGGTGCTGCCGGTGCTGGCCCTGAGTCTGTCAGCCCTGCCGTACCTGACGCGCATGGTGCGAGCGTCGATGATCGAAGCGCTGGAATCCGATTACGTCGTCGCCGCCAGGTTGCGGGGTATTGCCGAGTGGCGAATCGTCTGGCACCACACGTTGCCCAACGCGCTCATACCCGCGATCCAGGGCGTGGCCTTGACCTTGCGCACCCTGATTGGTGGGGCGCTGCTCGCGGAGGTGATTTTCAGTTACCCGGGCATTGGTACCTCACTGAACTCGGCGATCCAGATGCGTGATTTGCCGATGGTTCAGGCCATCGTTCTGTCGATCACGCTGGGCGTGGTGCTGATCAACCTGTTGGCCGATCTGCTGACAGTGCTGCTGACGCCGAAACTGCGCACCGCCCGCCGGGTGACCATGATCCGGCGCAACCGTCGGGGCATCCAGCCCTGGTGGCGACGCTCCCAACCCAAGGCGCCTTGAGAGGTGATGCATGACTGACTCCCGATTTTCGCGCTGGCAGCCATGGCTGGCGCAACCGCAAACCCGCAAGGGCGCGCTGATCACCCTCGCGGTGGTGCTGCTGGCTCTGCTTGGCCCGTGGCTGGCACCTCACAGCCCGACGGAAATGGTCGGTTCGGTGTATGGCGCGCCCGTGGGTGTGGCGTTGCTGGGTTATGACTTTCTCGGGCATGACGTGTTGTCGCGCTTGCTCAGTGGCGGCGTGTCGGTGCTGTGGATGTCAGTGGCGGCGGCTTCGATCGCACTGTTGGCGGGCAGCACTTTAGGCCTGTTGGCGGGATTTTCCCGGCGGCGCCTGGATCAAATGATCACTTGGCTGGCGGACGTATCGCTGGCTTTTCCCGACCTGATTCTGGTGTTGTTGATCGTCTCCATGCTGGGTCGCGCGCCCTGGCTGATCGTGCTGACCGTGTCCATCGCGTTCACTCCGGGAGTGATTCGTCTGGCCCGTGGCAGCGCGGTGGCGGTGGCCGGGCAGGAGTTCGTCGAGGCCGCGCAGATGATGGGCTATTCAAGGCGGCGGATTCTGTTCAAGGAAATCCTGCCGAACATCCTCACACCGCTGCTGGTGCACTTCGGCAACATGCTGACCTGGGGCGTGGGCATGCTCTCGGGCCTGAGTTTTCTCGGTTACGGCGTAGCGCCGCCGACCGCTGATTGGGGGTTGATGATCAACGAGAACCAGGCGGGGTTGCTGGTTCAGCCTTGGGCGGTGTTGGCGCCGGCAATCCTGATTGGCATCTTTGCCTATGGCACCAACATTCTGGCCGAGGGCGTCGGTCGCAGCAGTTCCAGGATCGGAGAAAAACAGCCATGAACGCCATTGCCGGGATCGAGTCCCGCCCCCCTGCGCTGACTGCGCACGTGTTGCAGGTTCGGGATCTGCGAGTTGAGTTGCCGGGACGGATCGATGTGCTGTCCGGCGTGACCTTCAGTCTTGAACGCGGAGAAATTCTTGGATTGGTCGGGGAGTCTGGTTCCGGCAAGACCACCCTGGCCACTGCCTTGCTGGCCCATGCCCGAAGGGGTGCGCGGATCGTCGACGGGGAAGTCGAAGTGTCCGGTCAATCGCTGCTGACGCTGGAGGGTGAAGACCTGCGCCGGGCTCGGGGCAGCCTGATCGGTTACGTGGCCCAGGACCCGGCGACCGCCCTGAATCCGGCACTGCGAATCGGCAGTTTGCTGCGCGAAACCCTGGGTGCCCATCAGATTGAACTGGACCGTGCCGCTCAACAGCAACGCATCGTCGAGACCTTGCGTGATGTCGGTCTGCCCGACGATGCGCAGTTCCTGCGACGCTTTCCCCATCAACTGTCCGGCGGGCAGCAGCAACGGGTGATGCTGGCACTGGCCTTTGTCTTGCGTCCGGCATTGATCGTCCTGGATGAGCCGACGACAGCGCTGGACGTCACCACCCAGGCCCACATCCTCGCCACCCTGCGCCGGTTGTGCAAAAGCCTGGGTATCGCTGCGGTGTATGTGTCCCATGACCTGGCGGTGATCAAGGATCTGGTGGACAGGGTGATGGTGATGTATGCCGGGCGTATCGTCGAGGTTGCACAGCGCGAAGTGCTGTTCCATCAGCCGGCTCATCCCTATACCCGAGGTTTGCTGGCGGCGATTCCCGATGTGGCGCAACGCCGGGATTTGTCGGCGATTGCGGGGCATGCGCCGGCACCGGGGCAGCGACCACAAGGATGTGCCTTCGCGCCTCGGTGCCCCCGTCGCGTCGCGGCGTGCTCGGTGGTCGAGCCGCAATTGCAGGCCCTGTCGTCACAGCAGCGGGTGGCATGTCTGGCGCCGCATCTCCAACCCTTGCAACGGGTTGCCCAAGCTTCTGTTGCGCCAGTCACCGACTTGGTGGCGCGCACGCCACTGTTGCAGATCAAGGACCTGAACGTGGCCTACGACCGCCAGGTACTGTTCGATGTTTCTCTGCACGTGGCTGCCGGGGAGTGCCTCGCGCTGGTGGGCGAGTCCGGTTCGGGCAAGACCAGTCTGGCGCGCGCCGTTGCCGGATTGGGGGAAAACGCCGAGGGCGAGCTGCATTACGCGGGCGGGTTGTTGAGCCTGTCGGCGCGACAGCGTGACGGGGCGCAGCGGCATCAGATCCAGTACATCTTCCAGAATCCATACCGGGCGTTGAACCCCCGACAAAGTGTTTTCCAGACCCTGAGTGCGCCTCTGGAGCATTTCTTCGGGATCAAGGGCGCCGCCGCACGGGAGCGAGTGCAAGCTGTGCTCAAGCGGGTTTCGCTGCCGGCCTCGGTGGCGGATCTGTATTCCCACAGCTTGTCTGGTGGTGAGCGCCAGCGCGTAGCGATTGCCCGTGCGTTGGTCTGCGAGCCAAGGCTGTTGATCTGCGATGAAATCACCTCGGCCCTGGATGTATCGGTACAGGCGTCGATCCTGGCGCTGTTGCGGCAATTGCAAGGGGAAGGACTGACGCTGCTGTTCGTCACCCATGACCTGGGCGTGGTCCGCGCCATCGCCGACCGGGTGTTGGTATTGAAATCCGGCCGTGTGGTGGAACAGGGGCGGGTGGACCAGGTACTGGATCAACCCCGGGCAGCCTATACCCGCACACTGCTCGAAAACTCGCCGACATTGCGCTGATGCCTGCACCGCCATCGCTGGCAAGCCAGCCCCTGCAAATGGTCGTTGTGAATACGGTCCTGTAGGAGCCGGCTTGCCGGCGATGGCGTCGGTGAGCTTACGCAACACGCGCCTTTCGACGGCGTGCCTCTTCGCGTACCGCCGGAATGATCCAGCGTCCGTAATCCACGGTGTCGTACAGCGGATCGTAGCCACGGTTGAGAAATGTGGTCACTCCCAGGTCGACGTAATCAAGCAAGGCCTGAGCCACGGTTTCCGGGGTGCCGACCAGGGCGGTGGTGTCGCCATAGGCACCGACGGCGGTGGCGGTGGGCATCCATAGCGCACGGTCATGACGATCACCCGCTGCGGCGGCGGCGAGCAAGCGTTCGGAGCCGGTGCCCTTGATGCGTTTTTGCCAGGGGCTGCCGGCCGCAAACTGTGGGTTGGCCTTGATCTGATCAAGGATCTGTTGCGCCCGTTGCCACGCCAGTTCCTCGGTCGCGCCAAGGATCAAGCGCACGGACAGACTGACCCGTGGCGCCTCCACTCCCGCCGCGCTGGCGGCTGCGCGCAGTTTGCCGATCTGCTCGGCCACACCGCTCAAGGGTTCACCCCACAAGGCATACAGGTCTGCGTGTTTCACCGCGATCTGATAGGCGATATCCGAAGACCCGCCGAAGGAAATCGGAATGTGCGGCTGCTGCAACGGCTTGACCGGCGAGAAGGCACCTTTGATGTTGAAGTACTTCCCTTCGAAGTCAAAAGGCTCCTCGGCTGTCCAGGTTCGCCGGACGATTTCCAGGTATTCATCGGTACGTTTGTAGCGCTCTGTCTTGTCCAGCAGGAAGTCGCCTTCCTGAGGTTCGGCGGTGATGCCGGTAATGGCATGTAGGCGAATCCGTCCGCCGCCCGTGGTGTGATCCAGTGTCGCAAAGGCCCTGGCGGCGACGGTCGGGGCGGAGAGGGCCGGTCGGTGGGCGATCATGAATCCCAGGCGCTCGGTGTGTGCAGCGGCGTAGGCGGCGATCTGCAAACTGTCGGCGCTCCCCGGTCCACTGGCTATCAGCACCCGATCAAAACCTGCGTGTTCATGGGCCCGGGCGTGATGGCGAATAAACTCCAGATCGAAATCCGGACTGCGAACACCCCGGGTCTCGGACCACTGACGGGGGAAAATCATGCCGACAAATTCGATGGACATGGGAACACTCCTGATGGAAATAAGTGGGTTGGCCGCTGGTTCAGAACTGGTAATCGACCTGGGCCAGCAACGTGCGGCCGGGCATGGGTTGCAGGAAAGTGTTGGTGGAGCCGGCCAGGCCACTGACGAAATTCAGTTCGTTGGTCAGGTTGAGCACGCGCAAGGTGGTACTCCATTGGGGCTGGCGGTAGTAAACCGCGAGGTCGAGGTTGTACTCGTCCGGGACCTTCACGGTCTTGCTCAGGTTCAGGTACCAGCTACTGGTCCACCACCCGGACAGCTCGGCACCAAAGCCTGAGTCGAAGCGATAGTCGACATAGCCGCTGGCGGTGTATTCGGGAATCTGTACCGCGTCGAAGCGCCCGGACGGTCGCTGGTTAAGGCTATTGTTGTCGCCGAACACCGTGCCGTTGTCGGGGATGAAGCCGGCCGAGGCAAAACCGGCCTGGGAGGCGAACTCGTTGTAGGCGGTGAGTTTCGTGAGGTTCAACGCCGTGCGCAGGTGATCGTCAGGCTGGTAGCGAATGCTCGACTCCACGCCCTTGATCACCAGTCGCGCGATGTTGTTGTTGCTGTCGGGTGACTGATCCCGCTCCTGCTTGAACGCTGCCAGGCTCATGAACAATTCGTTGGGCACGGCTTCGACTTTCAGCCCGACTTCGTGCAAGACACTCAGGCTTTCGAACGCCAACGGATTGAGCAGGTTCGCGCCCGCGCCGCTGCCCCAGCCAAGGCCATTGGAGAAGAACCCGGTGTTGACGGCCAGGGAGCGATCGAAGGTGTAGTAGAGCGTGCTGTTTTCGGTCGGCTTGATGTAGGGGCTGACCTGAAAGGCAAACAGTCGGTAGTTGTCACTGTCCTTGCGCGGGTTGCCACCGGCGAGCACGAACGGGTTATCGATTTCGGCATCGATCCAGCTGCGGCTCGCGCCGATGTTCAGGCCGACTCGCTCACCCAATCGCAGGTTGTGCTGGGTGAACAATGTCTGGGTGGTCCAGGTGCTTTCAGCGGTGTAGGGCGCGACGGACTCAGCGTACAAGCCATGGCCGGCCGGGTACATCGGCGGCAGGTTCAGCCAGCCATAGAGGTTGGAAAACTGTGGTACGCCAGCCTGGCCGATCCAGGCACCGTTGCCGCCGGCCGGGTTGGAGCCGGTCAGCCCCAGAAGGCTCCCCGGGTTCTTGCCCGAAGGGTCCTGTGTCAGGTCATAGGCATTGATGGTCGAGCCGAAACTGTTATTGGCGGCGATCGACTGGTTGGACTCGTGGCGGTAGATCAGCCCTGTATTGCTGTCATCACGCAGGGTCAAGCCGCCCAGCTGCGTTTCGTTGCGCGAGCGAAACTCGAAGCGGTTATCGAAAATGTTGTCCTTGGACTGCACCTGGAATGAGCCGACGGCGTCGGTCATGTCGCGTGAGCGTTGGTAAAACGTGTTGTTGGCCAGCGTGATGGTCGGCGTCAGGTCGGCCTCCACCCTTAGTTGCGTGGTGAAACGTCGCGAAGTGTTTTGATCTTCGTCGCGCTGGCCGGTTTGTGACGACAGGGAGGTCAGGCCATTACCGGCGAGCGACGGGTCGTAGACCCAGCCACGCAGGCTGCCAGGGTTGCTTCGGGTGTTAGGGGAGGCGGTCTGGAAACTGCCGTCGACCACGCTGTATTGCCCCTTTGCGTTACGTTGGCGTTTGACCCAGCCCAGGGTCGGCGCATCAGCCGCGCCGGAGGCCAGCACCGGCGACCACAGAGTGTTGCCGTTCTGGATGATCGGCGTGGCCCGTCCGGCGTAATACTTGCCGCTGTCCACCAGTTCCTGGTTGGCGCGGTTCCAGCCGTGGGTGATGTTGTAGTCGTAGTAGTCGTCGTAACTGGCATTCCAGTCGACGCGCACGCTGTCATTGCGCCAGGCCAGCGCGCCGTAGAACGCGTCGAAGTTGTTGTCGACGTTGTCGTAGAAATCCTCCTGACGTTGTTTGGTGATGCTGATCCGGTAGGCCAGGTTGTCACTCAGTGGCCCGGTGTTATCGACGCTGAATTTTGTCGCGTCGCGGGATTCACCGTCTGGGACCCAACTGCCCACCTCGCCGCTGAGCCTGGTTTTGAATTCATTGAAGTTCGGCTTTTTGCTCAGGTAATTGACGTAACCGCCACTGCCTGACACCGAACCGTAGGTCACCGAGGACGGACCGGCGACGATGTCGGCGCCTTCATAGGCGTTGAAGTTGGCCGGGTGACGCACGCTGTAGGCACGTTGCCCGTCCTGGAACACTTCTGAACCCTGGGCACGGAATTGCGGCGCGATCCCGGCGTTCTGGCCGCCACCGCGAGTGATGCCGGGTGCGTATTTGACCAGGTCGTCGGCACTGCGGATCGGGTCGTCGGCCAGCTGTTCGGCATTGATCTGAGAGATCGAGCGCGGGGTGTCGAGCACCTTGGTTTCGATGCCTCCGTAGATCGAAGACTCCGGCCGGGTGGGCAGGGCGTCATCATCGGAATCGCCGGCGCTGGCCTGAACCGTGACGGTTTGCAGTTGAGTGTCGGCGGCAAAGGTCGCTGTCGACAGGGTAGAAACGATGACCAATGCCAGAGCGTGGCCAGAAGCGGGACGAACGAAGCCGATAGAGGGCATGAAAATGTGCCTCGAAAGATAAATTCATTGAATTGCGTAAACACGCAGCACCTGACACATCACCACCTTGTAGGAGCCGGCAAGCCGGCTCCTACAAGGTCAGTGGTGTCTGGTTATGCCGTGTCTTTCAACCAGAGTTTTTCAAAACGCCAGGTGCTGAACAGCGACTCTTCGGCCGTCGCGCCACCCACGCGGTTGGCCACGCTGTCGAGCAGATCGGCGTAACCCCAGATCAATATGCCGCCGCGTTCGTACTGGATCTGCTGGACCTGGTGGACCAGGGCCTTGCGCTTCTCCAGGTCGGGCTGGGCCATGGCCGCCAGAAACAGCGCGCTGAACTGCGGATCGTTGAAATGGGTTTTGTTCGACACGGCAAACGGTGCGTCGGTGTGAATCGCGCTGGCCAGGAATGGCGCGCCGATGCTGCCGCCAGTACTCAGAGTCCAGTCGTTGCGCAGCGGGCCCTGGAACGTGGCCAAGTCGACCTGTTTGACCTTGAGCGTGACACCGATGCGCTTGGCCTGTTCGGCCAGCACCAGCGCTGAAGTCAGTCCCGGACCCGGTGTCGTCACCAGTTCCAGTTCAAGGTTTTCATGCCCGGCTTCCTTGAGCAGTTGTGCTGCACGCTGCGGGTCGTGAGGGCGCGGTCCCAGGGTGTGGTTGAAGGTGGGATCGCTGGGCGCGTAAAGGTCATTGGCCACGCGTCCCTGACCATTGAGCGCCCGGCGCACCAGCTCCTCCCGGTCAGCCAACAGGCGGAATGCCTCGCGTACCCGTGGGTCGTTGAATGGCGGTTTGTCGAGGTTCATGTCGAACGACAACCAGTTGCCGGTCACCGATTTGACTACTTTCAGTCGTGGATCGCGCTGCAGTACCTCCAGCTGTTCGGTGGGCATCACGTTGGCCATGTCGATTTGCCCGGAACGCAGTGCCGCCAAGCGCGATACCTGGTCCTTGAAGTCGATGATTTCCAGTTCATCGGCGTACGGTTTTCCGTCCTTGTAGTAGTTCTCGAACCGCGTGAACAACGAACGCTGACCCGGGGTGAAGCTTTTCAGTTTGTACGGGCCGGCGCCCACCGGGTTGGACACCGGGTGATAGTCCACCGGCACGATCCCGCCAAAGTTGACCCAGGTTTCCGCCAGCGGCATGTAGCTGCGGCCTTCACGAAAGTTCAGGCGCAAGGTGCGTGAATCGAGCTTGACCAGATTGTCGCGGTCCACCCAGTGCAACAACGCGGCATAGGGCGACGCCAGCTGCGGGTCGGTGAGGCGGCGGATGGAGAAAATCAGGTCATCGGCATCGATGGTTTTGCCATGGTGGAATTCCAGGTCCGGGCGCAGGCGCAGGGTCCAGCTGCTGGCATCGGCATTCGGCTCGGCGAATTCGGCCAGGGCCAGGCGCGGCTGCATCTGCTCGTCCCATTCCCACAGCTTGCTGTACAGGGCAAAGCCGCGAACGATGCCGCTGCCGATGGGCTTGTGCGCATCGAGGTTGCCGCTCTGGTTACCGTCGAGAATGCCCAGGCGCAGACGTCCGCCGTAACGCGGCTTGTCATCGATGGCGACGGCTACGGCCGGTTTGTCGTCGCTCGGGCCGCAGCCGGCGAGCAGTCCGCCACCGAGCAGCAAACCACCGCCCAGCAGCGCGCTGTGGCCGAGAAAATCCCGGCGGCTGAATAATGAGTGATCATCGCTCATGACATCAGGCTCCGGCCGGGCCGTTGGCGGAACGCAACTCCAGCGGCGCTTCTGACGGGCGACTCAGCTGGACGCGCTCATTGCGAAAGTGCGGCAGGATGTGTTCGCCCAGGCGATAGGCTTCTTCCAGGTGCGGGTAGCCGGCGAGGAAGAACAGGTCGATGCCGATGGCGTTGTACTCGCGAATCCGCGCCACGACATTTTCGTAACTGCCCACCAGCGCGCAACCGGGCGGAATGCCGATGTAGCCGAAGCCGGTCCAGACGTTGGGGTGGATGAAAAAGTCGTCGAAGCCTTGGGTCTCGGCCTTTTGCGCGAATTCGTTTTCGTAGCTGAGCTTGCGCGCGGTGCGCAGACCGGCATGGGCCGCCACAGCCTTGACCGCGCCTCTAGCGATGCCTTCGTCGAAGAAACGCTTGGCTTCGGTGCGGGCCAGTTCCTCGGTCTCCCGGCTAATGACATCGATCGACAAGCCAAAACAAATGTCGGTGCGCCCGTACTTCAAGGCACGCTCGCAAATATCGGCAATCAGCGCGGCAATTTCATCCGGATGCTCGGCGCGCATCAGGTAGAAGTCGGCGTGTTTGGCCGCGAACTCCCGAGCCGGGATCGATGAGCCAGCGGTGCAGATCAGCGGCAGCTCGGCCTTCTTCAATGGCCCGCGCAAACCACCCCCTTCGGCTTTGTAGAACTTGCCCTCGTAGTGGAAGTTCTCGTTGTGCCAATAGCCCTTGACCACATCCATGAACTCGATGGCCCGTTCATAGCGCTCATCGTGGTCGCTGAAGTCACCGACCTGCCGCTGAATCGCGTCCGAGCCGCCGTTGATGATGTTCCAGACCAGGCGGTTGCCAGTGGCGCGCTGATAGGTCGCGGCTTGTTGCACCGCCACCCATGGCGTGTAGTGATAGGGCTGGAACGCCGTGACGAATTTCAGCGTACGGGTTTCCCGGGCCAGCAACGAGCAGACTGTCCAGGGCTCCTCGCCGGAGGGCGCGTTGACCATCAGGGCACCACCGAAACCGTTGATCTCTGCGGCCCTGGCGATCTGCCCCAGGTAATCGATGTAGGTGAAGTGGTCGCCCACGTTGAACGCCGAGACCGCGCCGGTGCTCGGGCCGCCACGATGCCAGTCCCCACGGTTGCGCGGGTCGCCGGGGAGGAACTGGGTTTCGCCATGCAGGGGCAGGCGGGTGAAAAATTCAATGCTCATGTCGAGGGCTCCGTCTCACTGCACATTGGGGCTGCAGATCGGGGTGATGGGCTGGTCGTTGATGACCTTGTGGGCGAAGGGCACCGAGTCCTTGAGCGAGGCGTTGACCGTTTCGCTGTGGCCCAGCCCTTTGTAGAGATGGCCCTCAACCACTGAGCCGGTTTTGCAGGCGTCCTGCATCAGCGCAACCTGGGTCGAAGCCGCCGGGGTTTTGTCTTCGGCACCGGTGCCGATGAAAATCGGCTGGGCCAGTTTCAGCGTCGGGTAGGACACTTGTTTCTGCCACAGGGCAAGCTGATCGCCCTTGTAGTCCTTTTTCGCATTGGCCGGGGTCAGGCCCACGCCGACCACATCGCTGACCAGCGCCGCCAGGCAACTGGTGCGGGCCTGCTCGAACAGTGGTAATGCCTTGTCTGTGTAGAAATCCCTGGGGTTGATGCTCGGGTCGTACTGCTGGGCAGCCAGCAAGGTGTAGAAACCGTAGGCGAGGGACGCATCGACTTTGTCCGGGTCCTGTTCACCGACGTTTTTCGCGCCCACGGTGTAAATCACGCCGGTGCCGATGCTGCCTTTGACACCGAGGTCTGGCGCATAAGTCGGGGCATAGGCCGCCGAGGCGAACGCACCCGCTCCCCCCTGGGACTGACCGACAATCAACACTTTGTTGGCCAGCCCGGGAACGCTGGCGATCACGGCTTTGGCCGCATCGAGAATGCCGTAGGCGGCCATGCGATTGTTCAGCAACGGATGGCCACCGGGTACGCCGAGGCCCTGATAATCGGTGGCGACAATGGCATAACCTTCGTCCAGCCAGCGGCTGAGGTACTGCACGTCGCGATAGGAGCGGCCTTGCCAGGACGGCGCGCACACGTCCGCTACGCCGACCGTGCCGTGGCCCCAACTGGCGACCGGCCAACCACCGGCGGGTGCCTTGCCCTTGGGTAGAAACAACGTGCCCGACACCACGATCGGGGTCTTGTTATCAACGCCGTCGGTTGAGCTGTAGAGAATCCGTTGAGCGCTGGCCGCGTTGGGCAGGCTCAATGTTTTTTCCAATGGCTCGCTGCGCAGAAGCTTGCCCGGCGTGGACGGGATCGTTTCTTGCCAGGTGTAGAAGGCCGAGACTCGGCCATCACCTTGCAGCGGGTCGGGTTTGGGCGCGTGTGCACCCGCGGCCATGGCACTCATGGACAGCGCGAGGACACTCAGGCCGAAGACGAATTTTTGCGGCAGTTTCATCAGGAATTCCCTATTCATGGATTGTTGCTGACCTGGCCACGCAGGGCCGGCCAGTAGTCGGTGAGTTTCAGATCGATCAGCGCCTGGTTGGTAAAACCGGTGGCCAGCGAAGGGGTGATGTCGTAGTTGTCGCGAATCAGATGATTGGCCAACGCATAGGCTGTGAGTGCCTGGTAGTGGGCCTTGAGCTGTTGATCGCTCTTCGGTGCCCAGCGCTCTTTCCAGGCCACGGGATCGTTCGAGTCATCGCGGCGCAGCACGCTTTCTGCCGTGCCTGCGCGGGAGGAAAGCTGGTAGTAGGCGTCCTGATTCTGTTCCTGGGAAATCCACCACGCAGCCTTGACCCAGGCAGTCGCCAGTAGCTGAGTGATGTCCGGATGTTGTGCGACGAAACTGTCGGTGCCCCAGAGATCCGACACCAGGCGCCAGTCGTTGGCACCTTGTTTGGTCGACCAGAGAATCCTGCCCACGCCCTTGTCTTCCAGGGCATAGGCCTCGCTGAGCAGCACTGCCGAATCCACTTTGCCGGCGGACACCGCCGCTGCGCCCACTTGCGGATTGAGATTGGCGATCTTGAAATCGTCGAGCTTCAGGCCTTTGCTGGCGAGGAAGTTGCTGAAAGCGAACTCCCAGGGACGACCGCGATGCAGGGCCAGGCGCTTGCCTTTGAGGTCTTCAATGCTCTTGGCCTCGGAGCCGGCCGGCACCACCAGATAGATATTGTTGCCGCTGCCACCCGGGACGATCAGCTTGCCCGGCACGCCACCCGCGCCAGCGATCACCGAGGGCAGGTCGCCGCGCACGGCGAAGTCGATGCTGTTGTTGCTGAAGCCTTCGTTGATCTGCGGACCGGCACCGGCGTGGGGCAGGGCGATCCAATCAAGTTTCACGCCGCGTTGACCCAGTTGCTGTTCAAGCCAGCCGTCCTCGATCACTCGGCCGGCGATACCGCCAAACACCGGCTTGCCACCTTGCGTGTAGGCAACGATGGCGATCTTCACGGAAGCCGGTACCTGTTGGGCCAGTGCGGTGGCACTGAGCAGTAAACCGGTCAATGCGAGCAGGCTGTTGCGCCAGAAACGTTTCATTGAAATCTCCCTGAGTCGAATCCCGAAGTCATTAAATTCGTGGTTTCGTAGGAACCGGCTTGCCGGCGATGAGGCCTTCGAGCCTTGCCGTGTCTCTGAGGCCGCCATCGCTGGCAAGCCAGCTCCTACGAAAAACCACGCGATACACCTTTCCCTTGTAGGAGCCGGCTTGCCGGCGATGAGGCCTTCGAACCTTGCGCCGCGTTTGCGGGCGCCATCGCTGGCAAGCCGGCTCCTACAGGGGGCGTGTTGTGTATTTGCGTTGGGAGGGGACAGAGCAGATTGCATGCCATCGCTCGAAAAAATGGCTGCAGGCCTTTTACGGCGGAGCTTGTAGAGGGATGGGTCGTAGCGCTGAAGAGTGCAGGGTGCTGATCTGCAAGCAGGGTGATGCTTGCCAATTGCTGCTCTGGCAGCAGGCCAGGAACAACTGAGTGAGTTATTCGTGTTAGGAATATATAAATACTAATTAATAATTATTTAGTCTAATCATCTTCATGCACTATTGAGCACGCGCTTTTACTGCCAGGAATGCACCATGTCGCTGATCACTCATCCAAACGCTCGCGAACTGACCAAGTCGGTCCGGGCCACCGTCCTGGTGTTCAAGGACCCGCGCTCCCAGGAACTGCTCAGCCGCATCGAGCGCCTGGCTCCGAGTGAAGCCAATACGCTGATCATTGGTGAAACCGGAACCGGCAAAGAACTGGTCGCAAGGCATATCCACCACCTGAGCCGCAGGGGGCGTGAACCCTTTGTTGCCGTCAACTGCGGTGCTTTTGCCGAAACCCTGGTGGAAAGTGAACTGTTCGGGCATGAAAAAGGCGCTTTCACTGGCGCGACCACGACCAAGGCCGGGTGGTTCGAAGCCGCGAATGGCGGGACGCTGTTCCTCGATGAAATCGGTGATCTGCCGTTGAACATGCAGGTCAAGTTACTGCGAGTCTTGCAGGAGCGTGAAGTGGTGCGCCTGGGGTCGCGTACGCCAATTCCAATCAACGTACGCCTGGTGGCCGCGACCAACGTCAACCTGGCGGATGCGGTGGTTGCCGGGCACTTTCGCGAGGATCTTTTTTATCGTTTGCACGTCGCCACGATTCGCCTTCCACCCTTGCGCGAACGGCCGGGAGACATCCTGCCGCTGGCTGCGTTTTTCCTCGAAGAGCATTGCCAGCGACTGGGCTACAACCGCGCCACTTTGAGTGTCGAGGCGGAACGCAAACTGCTGGAGCACAGTTGGCCGGGCAACATCCGTGAGCTGGAAAACTCGATTCACCATGCCTTGCTGGTGTGCCGCAATCAGCGGGTCGCTCCGGCGGATCTGCACCTGGTGGACATGCGTTCCTCGGGCATCCGCCATGAGCAGGAGCAAGCGGTGCAAACGGGCCACGCTGTTGCCGGACCGATAAACCTGGAAGCGGCGCTCAACGCATTGTTCGAACAGAATATTCCAGACCTGTATGAACATATCGAGGAGACCATCTTTCGCGCTGCTTACCGATTCTGCCATGGCAACCAGTTGCAGACCGGACGGTTGCTGAACATCAGCCGCAATATCGTTCGGGCGCGGCTGGAAAAGATTGGTGAGCTGAACAAACCATTGTCGGTCGGGGAGTCGTGAGCGTGCCCGCGAAAGTGGAGTGTCAGTCGCGATTGATGTTGGATTTGATGGCCTCATCGCGAGCAGGCTCGCACACAGTGGATCGTCGTCGAACACAAGTTCTGAGTTCACTGAAGTCCAATGTAGGAGCGAGCCTGCTCGCGAAAGCGATGTATCAGAACTGCAAATACTCCCGAGCCAACAAACAAGCCCGCTCGATCAACATCGGTGCCATTTCAATCGCTGTCGGCGTGCCCTGGCGGGTGTGAATCCAGCCCAGGTACGTGGTGCCACGCAGCATCAGGAACAGCGCCAGGGTCTTGCGATCCGCCTCGGTCAGCGGCTTGACCGCGTTGTAGCCGTCGAGCAGCGCCGCCTTGATCTGCTCATAGCGCGGGTCATCCAGGCAGAAGTACAAGGCCGTGGCCAACTCGAACATGTGCCAGCCAAACCCGGCATCGTCGAAGTCGATCAGGCGCAGGCGCGGGCCTTCGATCAGCAGGTTTTCCGGCACCAGGTCAGCGTGGATCATGCCGAAGTTGCCCAGGTGCCGACCATATTGACGCAAGTCCTTGCGCGCCGTGCGCCGGGCCTGTTGCAGCAGATCCCGTTGCTCGTCGCTGAGCTGCGCAAGCTCCCAGAAACGCCCCCAGAACGGATTGGTGCCGATCAGGCCTTCTTCATCCCAGGCATGCCGGACAAACTCGTCCGGCTGTTGCCACTCCGCCGAATGCAGATGGATGCGCGCAGCAATCGCACCGGCCTCATTGAACAGGAAATCGATTTCGGTATCGGCCTGTACACCCGCCTCGGAAGTGCCGGCGGTGGCTCCGGGCAGCCAGGCGAGCATGTCGATGTGACGCGCCTCGCCGATGGCCTGATGGGTGACTTCGACCAGATGGCTTTCATTCTGCGCGCGGATAATCTGCGGCACGGTAATGCCGGCGCCGGCCAGGGCTTCCATCCATAGCAGCTCGGAGCGCAGCGCGGCCTCGCAGTGATAGCCATTGCGATGGATGCGCAGGGCCACCCGCTGGCCGTCGTGGCGGCGGGCGGAGAACACTGCGTTCTCGCGGAATTTCACCAGTTCAATGTCGGCGAATTCGCCGTCCCACTGTTGCAGGGCATGGCGCGCCAGTTCGTGCAGACGGGTCACTTGCTGGTCATGGCTCAGGGTGTCGAATGCAAGGGTGTGGAATTCAGTCATGGCAAAAGCCTCAAATCGCGCTCAGGGCGCTGTCCAGTGTGTCGACGAACAAGTCAGCGTGGTCGCGGCCGAACACCAGCGGTGGTCGCAGCTTGAGAATGTTGTCGCCAGCGCCGATCTTGCTGATCAGCACGCCGTTCTCGCGCATGTCGTTGACCACCTTGCGCGCCTCCAGCCCGGCCGGCTCCTTGCTGGTGTGGTCGCGCACCAGTTCCATGGCGAAGAACAGGCCCTTGCCGCGTACGTCACCGATGATCGAGTGCTTGGCGGCCAACACTTGCAGGCGTTGCTGTACATAGGCGCCGACGTTTTGCGCATTCTTCAGCAGTTGCTGTTGCTCGATCACATCCAGCACCGCCATGCCGACCGCTGCCGCCACCGGCGAGCCGCCGAAGGTGTTGAAGTACATGGCGTGGCGGCCGAAGGATTCAACCAGCGCCTTGTGGGTGATCAACCCGGCCAGGGGATAGCCGTTACCCATCGGTTTGCCGAGGGTGACGATGTCCGGCACCACACCATGGGCCTGATGGCCCCACAGGTGATCACCAGTACGGCCGAATCCGGACTGCACTTCGTCAGCGATGAACAGGCCACCCGCAGCGCGAATCAGCGCCGCCGCCTTGTTGACGAAGCTCGCCGGTACCCGTGGCAGTCCTTCGTTGGCGAATAGGGTGTCGATCAGCAACGCGGCCGGGCGAATGCCCTGGGCCTGCATCGAGGCAATCGCGGCCGCGATGTTGGCTGCGTATTGTTCGGCCAGTTGCGCCTCGGTGGTGCCGGCCGGTGCCCGGTACAGGCACGGAATCGGTACGGCGCGGGCATGGGCGGCAAAGGGTTCCGGCGAGGGCAGGGCGGTGGTGACTTCGGCCAGCGACGCCGAGTTACCGTGGTAGTTGTAGTCGCTGACGATGATGCCGGTGCCGCCACTGGCGAACCGCGCCAGGCGCAGCGCCAGCTCATTGGCCTCGCTGCCGGTGCAGGTGAACATCGCGGTATCCAGCGATTCTGCAAAGGTCGCGGTCAGGCGTTCGGCATAGCGCACCACCTGTTCATCCAGGTAGCGGGTGTGGATGTTCAGCGTGGTGGCCTGGCGGTGCATGGCCTCGGTCACATGAGGATTGCAGTGACCGACGCAGGGCACGTTGTTGTAGACGTCGAGGTAGCGGCGGCCATCGACGTCGAACAGCCAGACGCCTTCGCCACGCACCAGGTGCAGGGGCTTGTCGTAGAACAGCGGCGAGGCGCTGCCGAGCACGCGATGGCGGCGTTGCAGCAGAGTGTCTTCAGGCATGGTCTGGAACCTCGATGACGGTGGTGCGGCGGTTGCGCAGCAGGTAGTTGAGAATGCACAGGGTGAAGGTCACCGCGAGGGCGATCAGCATCAGCATGTCGAGCTGGAAACAGGCGGCGATCACCACCAGCGTCAGGGCCAGGCCGAGCCAGGCCACCAGCTTGCCGCCGACCAGGGTGAACGGCCGTGGCAGGTCCGGTTGGTTGCGTTTGATATGCAGGTACGCGCCGAAGATCAACAGGTAGCAAACGTTGAGCAGCAGCACGACCGCGAGCATGACGGTGGCCGGGTCGACCTCCGACAGCGGCAGGCCGATCACGCCGATCAGCAACAGCGCCGGGTAAGGCGTGCCGCGCTTGCCGGTCTTGCCGAGCCATTGCGGGAACAGGCCATCGCGGGCCATGGCGAACAGTTGACGGGATGCGGCGTACACCAGCGAGAAGAAGGTCGCGATCAGCCCGAACACCGCGCCGCAACCAATCACCTTGGCCAACCAGGAGCCTTCACCGAAGGCGCTGTTGCTGGACATCGCCGCGTACAGCGGATCACCCGCCGAACCCACCAGCTCGACACCACCAGCGCCCGGTGCGCACACCAGTACCACCAGCGCGGTCACCAACAAGGTGCCGATCGCCGCCAGAATGCCCCGGGGCATGGTGCGACCGGGGTTGTGTGCTTCCTCGGCTGCCGAGCCGGTTTGCTCGACGGTGATGAACAACCAGATCGCGAACGGTACGCAGGCAAAGATGCCACCGAGGCTGACCGGTGTTGCCACGTTGGCCGGCAATGTCAGCAGATTGGCCAGTTCGACATGGGGCGCCATGGCCACGCCAAACGTGAGCAGGGCCACCACGGCGATCACACCGGCAATGAACGTCAGGCCCATGGCTTCACCGACGCCGCGCATGTGGATGCCGATGATCACCGCGAACAGGGCGATCTTCACCGGCCAGCCACCAAGGCCGAAAATCGATTCGGTGTAGGCGCAGATAAAGGTCGCGGCCGCGCCGGTGCCGATGGTCAACGCCAGGGCACAGGCCACGCCAACGAGATAACCCACAAACGGCCCGAAGGCGCTTTGCGCATAGACGAACACGCCGCCAGCGCTGGGCAGCGCGGTGGACAGCTCCGCCACGCACAACGCCAGGCCGCCGCAGAGCAGGGCCATCAACAACGTGGCGATCAACATGTTCAGCCAGCCACCGGCCGCCAGCCCGAAGTTCCAGCCGGAAAACTGCCCGGCCACCACCAACGCAATTCCGAGGCCGGCAATCTTCGGCCAGCCCAGCGCACTTTTCTTGAGCACAGAAATCTCCCGCGACCCGAAGGTCGATTTATTGTTGTTAGTGAGAAATGGAGGGGGTTGAACTTTGTCTTGCAGGGCACCCAGAAGTGGGTTGTGCCCTGAGGTCGGCTTTGATATTACGCCCGGGGTGCGCGGCTACATGTTTGCGCGTATGCCATGTGGTTGGTTGTGGGTGCCAGATTTATGTGGGCTGGCGTAGAACTCTGTGGGAGCGAGCCTGCTCGCGATGGAGGAGTGTCTGTCAGTGGAGATGTTGGATGTGATGGCCTCATCGCGAGCAAGCTCGCTCCCACAGGGATCTTTGGTGAACGCAAGATTTGTGTATGGCAAAAATCCAAATGTGGGAGCCTGCTCGCGATGGCGGAGTGTCAGGCGGCAGCGATGCTGGATGTAATGGCCTCTTCGCGGGCTGGCTCGCTCCCACAGGGATCTTTGGTGAACGCAAGACTTGTGTAAGGCAAAAATCCAAATGTGGGAGCGAGCCTGCTCGCAATGGCGGAGTGTCAGTCAGCATTGATGCTGGATGTGATGGCCTCTTCGCGGGCAAGCCCGCTCCCACAGGGATCTTTGGTGAACACAAGATTTGTGTATGGCAAAAATCCAGTGTGGGAGCGGGCTTGCTCGCGAAGACGGAGTATCAGGCACAACAAATCTCAGCGACGAAAGCTCCCCACCAACTGATTCAACTTCCACGAGGGCAACGACAACGTCGTTGCCCTCGGCCAAAATCAGAAACCGGTGGCGAACACCACCTGGGCGTAGACGTTCTTGTCGTTGTTACCCAGTTGGGTACCACCGTTTTCGGCGCTCTTGTCCGGTTGGTAGATGCCCACCAACGGCATCACGGTCAGGTGGTCGTTGACGTGCCATTCGGCGTACAGGTCGACTTCGTGGCCATCGGTGTTGCCCAGGCTGCGGTCGATGGTGTCGTAGTTGAAGTACATCGCGCCGACGTTGAGGTTCTCCAGCGGCGAGACCTTCAGCGTGACATTCTGGATGCGCGAGTTGCTGTTGAACGGTCCGGCGTAGTTGCCCGCCACTTCACCCTGGAACCAGGTGCCGTAGCCACGGCTGAAACCGTAGAACAGAGTGTCGTAGCCTTCCGAGAAGCGGCTGTAGCGGTAGCTGGCGCTAGGTGTCCAGACCGCGTCGGAGAAGGTCCAGCCGGCTTCCAGGTACCAGGCGTCTTCGCTGGTGGTGTGTGGCTTGTCCTGCTTGGCGTATTCACCGGACAGGAACAGGTCTTTCACCCCGGCGTTGCCCGCTGCACGCAGGCTGTAGGTCTTCATGCCGTCGCGTTCAAGCTGGATCGGCGAGGCGTATTGTTCGTCGATGTCGGTGGTCTTGATGAAGGTCAGGCCGACCGTGCCGGCCTCGGCCACGTGCTCCAGGGTACCGACGTACATTTCGGTCTTGGCCTGGGCGCGGTTGTCGGATTTGAGCCACATCAGGTCGCTGCGCCAGCCTTCCTTGCCGCCCAGACGCAATACGGCGGTTTCGTCGAAGGCTTTGCGCGCCGCCAGGTAGTAGGCGCCGCCACGGTTGAACTCGCCGTCGGCCAGGCCTTTGCCCATGTTCAGCGCGTCGCCGTCGATCAGGAAACCATCACCGACCACGATGTTCTGACGGCCGAAGGACAGGTCGACGCCGTCCTTGCCCAGTGCGCTGAACAGGTCGGCCGAGCGCCAGCCGAGGTAGGCATCTTCGAACTTGGTGGTGCGTTCGGAGCCATCGCTGAAACCGGCGGCATCGCCGTCACCCCAGGTGCCGGAGCTGAGCATGTTGCCCGCGCCGTACGCGGTGCCCACACCGCCCAGGCCTTGATCGAAGCTCAAGCCGTATTTGATGTAGCCCTCGCGCCACGACGAGCTGCCTTCACTGAGGCGGCCGGACAGGGCGTAGTTTTCCTGGCTATGGAAAATGCCGAACACGGCTTCGAGGGTAGCGTTCAGGTGGCTGTCGTCATCGGCGTAGAGTTCATAGGCACCGGCATTGCCGGCACTGATCATCAGCGCGAGCGTCGAGAGACGAAGCAAGGGGGACTTGAGCATGGTGTGGCATCCGTTCTTGTTCTTGAGCGCAGGTTTGCGGTCTGTCCGGATACTAAGGCGCGGCCATTGCTTGCCCTTTTCCCTGTTTGCCAATTAGTTGGTTGTGCATGCCAGATTGCCCGGTTTGGCAGCCCGGCCAACACAACTGGCACGCAGGGCAAAACCTGCGTGCCGGCGACCACCGACAATCCCTACCAACCTGCCGAAGCACCGTTGCCTCGGCATTTTTAGTGTTGGCGTTCGCCTGCTGGCGGGCGCGTGGATTTTCAAGGTCGTTTTCCTATGTTCACTTCGCTGCGTTTGCCCCTGATCGGTTTGTTGTCCTTCACCCTGGCCCAGGCGGTGTCCGCCGCCGAGTGCGCCCCGGACACGCGCCGTGGTGGCGAAGTGTTTGCCACCGAGTGCAGCGTCTGCCACGCGGTGACCAAGGGCACGACCGGCATGATGGGGCCGAACCTGTTCGGTGTGTATGGACGCAAGTCCGGCTCGCTGGCGGGCTTCAGCTACTCCCAGGCCATGCGCGACAAAGACGTCGACTGGCAGGCCGAGAACATCACGCAACTGATCACCCAGCCCCAGGCCTTCGTGCCGGGCACCTACATGCCCTACATGGGCCTGGCTTCCGCCGACGACCGCCAGGCGGTCGCGTGCTTCCTCAAAGAACAACACTGATCAGGCCGCAATTGCGCCTGAACAACTCGTCTGAATGAAAGGTGAATTATGAGCAACGTTGAAATCCTGCCCCAGGTTGCTGCATTCCTCGAACGTCGCCACGGCTGCTTCATCGATGGCCAGTGGGTGCTTGCCGAGGGTGACCGCATCGCCGTGGTCAACCCGGCCACCGGGCAAACCCTGTGCGAAACCCTGGATGCGCCGCTGGAACTCGTCGAGCGCGCCGTGCAGTCGTCCCACAAGGCGTTCAAGTCCGGTGTGTGGTCGAGCCTGCGCCCGGCGGACCGTGAACGCATCCTGCTGAACTTCACCCGCCTGGTCGAAGAGCACGCCGAAGAACTGGCCCAGCTGGAAACCCTGAGCCAGGGCAAGTCGATCAACATGGCCCGCGCGCTGGACTTGAACGCCACCGTGGAATTCATGCGCTACATGTCCGGCTGGGCGACCAAGATCGAAGGCCAGACCTTCGATGTGTCGATCCCGCTGCCACCAGGTGCCAAGTTCACCGCGTTCACCAAGCGTGAGCCGGTCGGTGTCGTGGTCGGCATCGTGCCGTGGAACTTCCCGCTGCTGATCGCCGCCTGGAAGCTGATGCCAGCCCTGGCCACCGGTTGCACGGTGATCATCAAGCCGGCGATGGAAACACCGCTGACCGCCATGCGCCTGGCCGAATTGGCGCTGGAAGCCGGCATCCCGGCCGGCGTGTTCAACGTGGTCACCGGTGGCGGCGCCTCCGTTGGCGGCGTGCTGACTAAGCATCCTCTGGTGAGCAAAGTATCGTTCACCGGTTCCACCGCCGTGGGCAAGAGCGTCGGCGTGGCGTGCATGGAAAACATGACGCGCTTCTCCCTGGAACTGGGCGGCAAGAACCCGATGATCGTGCTCGCCGATGCCGACATCGAAAAAGCCGTGCAGGGTGCGATCCTCGGCGGCTTGCTGAACAACGGCCAGGTCTGCGCAGCGGCCTCGCGCTTCTACGTGCACCGCTCTATCCACGACCAATTCGTCGAAGCCCTGGCTGCCGTCGTCTCCTCGATGCCGATTGGCGCCGGCATGAATTGCGAAGCGGCCATCAACCCGCTGGTGTCGCGCAAGCAACAGCAGAGCGTGCTCAAGCACATCGAACTGGCCCGCCAGCAAGGTGCGCGGGTGGTGACTGGCGGCGAGTTGCTGGAAGGCGACGGTTTCTTCGTGCAGCCGACCATTCTGGCGGACATCGACCACAGCATGGCCGTGGCCCGTGAAGAAGTGTTCGGCCCGGTATTGGGTGTGATGCCGTTCGACGACGAAGACGCCGTGATCGAACTGGCCAACGACAACCGCTACGGCCTGGCCGCCAGCCTGTGGACCAACGACCTGGGCAAAGCCATGAACCTGGTGCCACGCATCGAAGCCGGTACGGTGTGGGTCAACGCCCACGTGCTGCTCGACCCGGCGATGCCGTTCGGTGGCGTCAAGCAATCGGGCATGGGCCGTGAGTTCGGCCGTGCGGTGATCGAGGCTTACACCGAGCTCAAGTCGGTGTGCATCGCCCATTGATCAACCTGTAGGAGCTGTCGAGTGCAACGAGGCTGCGATCTTTTGATTCTGGTTTAAAAATCAGATCAAAAGATCGCAGCCTTCGGCAGCTCCTACGGATTGGTGTTACGCGGTAGGTGGTGGTTTCGCCAGTTCAATCCCGGCGGCCCCCAGTCGCTTGAGAACTTCAAACAGCAGCTCGCTTTTGATCGCGCTGACTGTGCGTGGGCTGCTGACATAGCCGGTGATGGTCAATGTGATGCCTTCAGGCTTCAGCTGACTGAAGCGCAAATAGGGCACCGGTTTATCGAGAATGGATTCGTGTTCGGTGAAGGTGTCGTACAGCAGGTTCTGTACTTCCTCCGGGTCGATGTCCAGCGGGAACATCAGTTCGAGCGTCACCACGCCCTGGGCGCTGCCTCCGAGGGTGACGTTGCGCAGGTTCTGCGAAATCAGATGGGAGTTGGGCACGATCATGATCGAGCGGTCGGCCAGTTGTATCTCCGTGGCCCGCACGTTGATCCGGCGGATGTCGCCTTCGACGCCACTGATGCTGATCAGGTCGCCGACTTTCACCGGGCGCTCGGTCAGCAGGATCAGGCCGGAGATGAAGTTCTTCACGATCTCCTGAAGGCCAAAGCCGATACCCACCGACAAGGCACTGACAATCCAGGCCAGGTTGGTCCACTTGACCCCCAGCGACGACAGCGTGAGCAGCACCACGGACGCGTAACCGATGTTGGCAAACAGGGTGCTGAGCGAGGCGCACATGCCCGGGTCCATCTCGGTTTTGGGCAGGAATTCGTTATCCAGCCAGCGTCGAAAGGAGCGAATCAGGTAGATGCCGATCACCAGGGCGAGGACGGCATTGAGCAGGTTGTCCGGGACGATGTTGAGTTTGCGCAGCCCTTCGCCGCCGAGTATGGCCACGGTGCCGGTGACCAGTTGCCCGAGGGTCGTCCCCACGCCGCCGACAAACAGGGCAATGACGCCGATCAGCATCAGGATGGCGCGGCCAGCCCCCGACATGACGGTGCAGATCTGCTCCAGCCGTGGATTGCCGATGCCCAGAAGTTGCTTGATCGCCTTGCCGGTGGGTTGCCGGGGTGAAAAAACATAGTCGCAGGTGTCCTGGTAGACCTGTGCGAGCAGGTAGAAACCGGCGCAGATGATGAATATCCAGACCATTTCATAGGTGATGAACCGGGCCATCGTCACGTAGCCGATCAACAGGGCGAACAGGGACACCACCACGGCAGCGCCGGTGAAGGTGTAAATCAGACCGGCGAAGGTGGTGACGCCTTCGGGGGCTTCTCCGGCAATGATCAGGTCTCTGCGCGTCTTGCTGACGCGCAACAGCAGCGCACCGATCACCAGTGCCGCGACCAGGGCCACGACGCCCCGACCGAACAACACCACTTCGGCGCTCATGCCGATGACATTGCTCATCTGCACCAGGGTCACCAGCACCAGCAGCAGGCTGGCCAGCAACCTCGGATAGGGCTCCATCGCCAGCGCCACCGGATCGGCAATGTCGGGCAGGCGCCATGAAGGATGTTTGGTCGACAGCAGCGCGCGGCTCAGCCCGGTGATCAGCACGCAGGTATAGGCCAGCTTCTCCAGATACTGCGCCAGGTCGGCCAGCAGGGGGGTGTAGGGCAGTTGCCGGGTCCCGGCAAAATGCAGCAGTTGCAGGGCGATGCCGGCGGTCAGCACCGTCGCCACCACCGACGCCAGTGCAAGGGAACTGCGCCGCAACCGGCCTTCAGGCATTCGATGGATGCACAACCAGGCCAGGGCCCGGCCGGCGAGCTTGCGCCCCATGGTCCAGACGGCCAGGGCCAGGATCAGCAGGGCGGCCGTGATCCCGCGTTGTCCGGGTTGCCAGGCGGCCCGGTGCGTGGTCTCGAGCTGCTCGATAAGGGCGCTGAAGCGTTGACGGTCATCAATCGGAAGATTGAACAATGGCGACCAGAAGCTCGGGTTCAGGATACTGCTGGTCTGCTGGGTCACTTCCGCTTCCAGCAGGCTGCGCCGGATGCTGGCAATCTGCGTGATCAGCTCGCCGGCACTTACTTTAAGCGCGGCCAGGGTTTTGAGTTGGCTGTCGATCTTGTCTTTTTGCTCGCCGAGGGCGTCTCGTTGGGAGGCAATGGCAGTCGTCACCTGCGCGTTCTCGTCTAGCGGCACTGGCCCCAGCACGTTGAGTTGCGCCTGCAGTTGCGCCTGTCCAGGCAACAGCGATGTGGACAGGCGTTCAATGTCCTGAGTCAGTACTTGCACCAGGTCCTGTGCGCTTTCCAGCTGGGTGTAATTGGTGGCCAGGGAAACCTGCTGCTTGAGGCTGTTGAGCTGGTTTTGCACCCCCAGCAATTCGCTGTCGGAGATGCTGATGATCGGGGCAGCGGGGGCGGGAGCGGGGGCAAGAGCAGCAGGAGCAGGAGTGTCGGCCATGTCCCCCGCCAACAGCCATCCCGGGCTTGCCGCCAGAACCGCGAAGGCGACGTGAATCATGGACTTCAAGACATTGCGCATCGGTGAGCTCGACGGGTTGTTGGTCACTTAGCCAATGAGGTTAGGCCATGACACGCACCCTGGAGCGATGTTTTGTCGGAAGTGCCCCGGGCGTAACCCCTGTGGGAGCGCCTGCAAAATGGGCATGCGGCGCCTTTGGCGGGTGGTTTGAGCAAAACAGATCAACCCGGGATCCATGGCCTAAGCTTGTTTGCAGGCCCCTGTTCATCGAACACCTCGATGGGCAAACGGCACCTATAAAAACAATGCAATCAGGAGATGCCAATGTCTGCTTTGATCCGTCGTTTCAGTCGTTTCAGTCGTTTCAGTCGTTGCATGGCCGCCGGTTTGACCGCTGCCGTGCTCGTCGCACCAGCCTTCGCGCTGGATACCGTGAAATTCATGGCCCCGGGCTCGGTGGGCGGTGGTTACGACCAGACCGCCCGGGTGCTGGGCAAGGCCATGGTCGAAGCCAATACGGCCAAGGCCGTGACCTTCGAGAACAAGGGCGGGGCGGGCGGGACCCTGGGGCTGGCGCAATTTGCCAACAGCACCAAGGGCGATCCGAATGCGCTGCTGGTGGTCGGCGCGATCATGGTCGCGGGTATCGAACAGAACAAACCGCAGATCAGCCTGAAGGATGTGACGCCCATTGCCCGGCTGTTCACCGAGTACAACGTGATCGCCGTGCGCAAGGAGTCTGAATACAAGACCCTCGATGACCTGATCAAGGCCTTCAAGGCCAACCCGACGAGCATCACCTGGGGCGGCGGCTCCAAGGGCTCGGTGGATCACATCGGCATCGCCGAACTGGCGGGCAAGCTGGACGTGCCGGTCAACAAGGTCAACTACGTGGCCTTTGGCGGCGGCGGCGAGGTGGTTGCCCAGGCGCTGGGTGGCCAGCTCAAGGTGATTACCGGCGGTTACGCCGAGCTGGGTCAATACATCAAGACCGGTCAGTTCCGTGTCCTGGCCATCGGCGCGCCGGAGCGGGTTCCCGGCATTGATGCACCGACCCTCAAAGAGAGCGGCTATGACGTGACGATCGGCAACTGGCGCGGCGTTTACGGTGCAGCCGGCCTCACCCCAGAGCAGCGTAAAGAGGTGATCGACGCGGTCGTGGCCGCCACCAACAGCAAGGTCTGGCAGGACAATATCCAGACCAACGCCTGGACGCCCAGCGTGCTGACCGGCGATGAGTTCGGCAAATTCGTCGAAGAAGAACACGTGCGGTTGCACGCCATGCTGGTCAAGGTCGGGCTGCTTTGAGATGAGCACACAGCGCGCAGTGGTGCCGACGCAATTGGCGGTCGGCATCGGCCTGATCGCCATCAGCGTCGTATTGGCGATTGGCGCCCACCGGTTTCCGCCGGAAATGGGTTTCGTGATCCTCCCGGCGTACGTCTATCCCTATGTCGTGGCGGCGTTTCTGGGGGCAGTGGGGCTGTTGCTGGGGTATCAGGCCGTCAGCGGCGGTTTTCGCGAACTGGAAAACGACACCGCCACGGTGCCCGGAGGAAAAGCCGGTGCGGCCTGGGTGACGGCGGGGCTTGTCGGGGTGGCGGTGCTGATCAACCTGATCGGGTTTGTGCTCGCCGCCGGGTTGCTGTTTGCCTGTTCGGCGCGGGGTTTCGGCAGCCGTCATCCTTTGCGGGACCTGGCCATCGGCATTGCCTTGACCCTGCCGATCTACTGGCTTTTCAACGCCGGGCTCGGGGTTTCCCTGCCGTCGCTGATCAACATCTGGCTTTGAAAGGAGATTGATACCGTGGACATTCTTTCGAGCCTGGCGATGGGGTTTTCCTCGGCGCTGACGCCGATCAATCTGATGTGGGGATTCATCGGCTGCCTGCTCGGCACCGCCATCGGCGTGCTGCCGGGGATCGGTCCGGCGCTGACGGTGGCCCTGCTGTTGCCGATCACCGCCAAGGTCGACCCCACTGGCGCGCTGATCATGTTCGCCGGTATCTATTACGGCGCGCAGTTCGGTGGCTCTACCACTTCGATCCTGCTCAACACGCCCGGTGAGTCGTCCTCCATGGTCACGGCCCTGGAAGGCAACCTGATGGCCCGCAACGGCCGGGCCGGACCGGCGCTGGCAACGGCGGCGATCGGCTCGTTCGTCGCCGGCACCATCGCCACGATTCTGCTGACGCTGTTTGCGCCCATAGTGGCCAGGCTGGCCCTGAATTTCGGCCCGACCGAGTATTTCGCGATCCTGGTGCTGTCGTTCACCACCGTGTCGGCGGTGCTCGGCGCTTCGATGCTGCGCGGGTTTGCCTCGCTGGGTGTCGGGCTGACCATCGGTTTGATCGGCCTGGACTCGACCTCGGGCATTGCCCGCTACACCCTCGGCGTGCCGGAACTGGTGGACGGCATCGAAGTGGTGCTGGTGGCGGTCGGTTTGTTCGCGGTGGGCGAGGCCTTGTACAGCCTGCTCTATCAAACCGAATCAAACGAAGGCCGGCATCGCCTGACCTCGTTGTGGATGACCCGCGCCGACTGGAAACGCTCGGTGCCTGCGTGGCTGCGGGGCACGCTGATCGGCTTTCCGTTTGGCTCGATCCCGGCCGGTGGCGCCGAGATTCCTACCTTTTTGTCCTATTCCACCGAACGCAAACTCAGCAAGTACCCCAAGGAGTTTTCCGCCAACAAGGGCGAGGGCGCCATCGAAGGCGTCGCCGGCCCGGAAGCGGCCAACAACGCCAGCGCGACCGGCTCTCTGGTGCCGTTGCTGACCCTTGGCATCCCGACGTCCGCTACCGCTGCGATCCTCTTGGCGGCGTTCCAGAACTACAACCTGCAGCCGGGGCCGATGCTGTTCGAAACCTCCGCCGAACTGGTCTGGACGCTGGTGGCCTCGCTGTACATCGGTAACGTGATTCTGCTGGTGTTGAACCTGCCGCTGGTGGGGCTGTGGGTCAAACTGCTGCAAATCCCCCGGCCGTACCTGAACGCCGGCATCCTGGTGTTCGCCACCATCGGCGTGTACGGCATGCGCCACTCATCCTTCGACCTGATCCTGATGTTGGCCATTGGCTGGGGAGGGGTGCTGATGCGCCGTTTCGACTTCCCCGTCGCCCCGGTGATCGTCGGCATGCTGCTGGGGCCGATGGCGGAGAAACAGCTGCGCAATGCCTTGTCCATCAGCCAGGGCGACTGGACGGTGTTCCTTACGCAACCGATCTCGGCGTTCTTTCTGGCCCTGACGCTGTTGGTGCTGGTGGTGCCCCATGTGCTGCATAAACGCGGCATCAAGTTGCATGAGGATGATTGAGTCCTGCGAATGCCCAACTCCCACAGGGTCATGCAGTGGTTTGCGCGGTGAAACACTGCATGACCGGTGCGCAGGCCGGATGCGCGGCCGCCGAAGGTTGCAGGCACAACGAGTAAATCCCCCGGTTCTTCAACGGCTCACCAAACGGAATCACCAGTTCGCCTCGTTGAATCGACTCTCTCGCCAGGGTCGTGTCGGTCATCGCCACGCCCAGGCCCCGGGCGGCGGCATCGAGCGCCAGTTCGTCGAGGTTGAAGGGGATGTGCCGATAATCATGCAACGACTTGCCGCCGTGGGCTGACAGCCAGACCTGCCAGTCATGTTGATCCGAGGAGCGGTGCAGCAAGGCGAACCCCGACAGATCCTCCAGCGAGGCCAATGGCCGATCGGTGGTGCCCAGCCCTGGCGCACACACGGGCACCAAGGCCTCTTCAAACAGGGTCAGGCAATCGGGCGCGGTGGACGGCTCGGGCAGATAGAGAATGTAGGCGTCGCTGTCACTGGCCGGCTCGACCACTTCCGTGGCCACGGTTTCGATTGCCAGGGATACGTCCGGGTGATGCCGGTAGAACTCGCTCAACCTGGTGGTGGTCATGCCCAAGAACGCGCCACACGAGAAGAACGGCTACGCCTACATGAACTACCTGCTGGAGCCGAAGGTGATTGCCAACATCAGCAACAGCATCCATTACGCCAACCCCAACAGTGCGGCGGATGCCTTCGTCGACCCGGCGGTGAAGCAGGACCTGGCGATCTATCCGCCCAAGAGCGTGATGGACAAGCTGTTTACCGTCGAGGACTTGCCCGCGGTTATCGCACGGTTGAGCACGCGGCTGTGGACCAAGCTGAAAACCAATACCTGACAGTGACGTCATGCGCATATCTGTCACTGTAGGAGCGAGCCTGCTCGCGATGACGGAGTGTCAGTCGACATCATAGGTGTCTGACATAACGCTATCGCGAGCAGGCTCGCTCCTACAGGTTTCGATGCTCTTCAGCAGGTTGTTTCAGACAGGTTTACGTTGGATTTTTTCAGGCGTCGATGGCCGGGAAGTCGATGTCGGTCAGCGCTGTATTGTTCAGGTAATTGGTCAGCGTCTGCGCAGCCACGTGGGCGATCACTTCGATGATCTTGCCGTCGTCGATGCCGGCGCTACGGGCAGCGGCGATCTGTTCGGCCGTCAGGTGACCACGGCTTTCGGTGACCTGGCGGGCGAGGGTGGCAATGGCGTTGAGCTCGCCGTGTCGTGCGCTGAGGATGTCCTGCTTCGACAGCCCGGCCTTGCCGGCGAACAGCGTGTGAGCGGCCAGGCAGTAGTCGCAGCCGTTGACCTGCGAAGTGGCGAGGAACACCGCTTCTTTTTCCGTGGCGCTCAGGGACGTCTTGCCCAGTGCGGCCGAGTTTTGCAGGTAGGAGGCCAGCACGGCCGGTGCGTGTGCCAGGACTTTGAAGACGTTGGGCAGGAAACCGATTTTCTTCTGCACGCCTTCCAGCAGCGGGCGGGTGGTGTCGGTGGCGTGTTCCAGGCTGATCGGGACAATGCGGGTCATGGTGATACTCCGTGGTGTGAGGCGCGGAATGCGCTGGGTACGGAGCTCATGTTAGGGAGAAGGTCTGGCGTATTGGGTGCGAATCGTCGAGGATATGCGACAGATCGTCCAGAACTGCCTTCGGGAGCCTTGTCATGGATCGCTTGTCCACGTTGCTCACGCACTTCGGCGTCAATGCCGGCACTTTCCATAGCGGTACGTTCTGCGGCACCGCCGCCTACGACGGCCAACAGGCCAGCGGTCATTTGCACCTGCTTCAGGCGGGCGAGTTGCTGCTGAAAATGGGCGACCAGCCGGACCTGCAACTGACCGAACCGAGCCTGATCTTTTTCCCCCGGCCCTATCGACATCGCCTGTTCGCATCTGAATCGTCCGGCACTCAGCTGGTGTGCGCGACCCTGGATTTCGACGGCGGTGCCGGCAATGCCCTGGCGGCGGCGCTGCCGGATTATCTGGTGCTCAAGCTCGATGAAATTCCGACCCTGGCCGGGACCCTGGAATGGCTGTTCAACGAGGCGTTTGACGGTACCTGCGGGCGCGAAGCAGTGATGGATCGCCTGTTTGAACTGTTGGTGATTCTGTTGTTGCGGCACATCCTGAGCACCACGGGCCAGCAACCGGGCATGATGGCCGGCCTCGCCGATGCGCGCCTGGCGCGGCCCCTGAGCCTGATGCATGAAACCCCGGCCAAGGCCTGGAGCGTGGCCGAACTTTCGGTCGCCGCCAACATGTCGCGGGCCAGTTTCGCCGAGCACTTTCGCCGGGTGGTCGGGCAGACGCCGGTGGATTACCTGGTGAGCTGGCGCATCAGCCTGGCGCAGAAACGCCTGCGCGAGGGCCGGCCGATAGCGCTGATTGCCGAGGAGGTCGGCTACGAAAGCCCCTCGGCGCTGGCCCGGGCGTTTCGGCGCAAGACCGGGCTGAGCCCCAGGGAGTGGAAAGGTAGTTGATTCACCCGGAAACCCTGTGGGAGCGAGCTTGCTCGCGATAGCGGTGTGTCAGACACCTAATATGTCGACTGACACTCCGTCATCGCGAGCAAGCTCGCTCCCACAGGTCCAGCGGTGCGGCTTCTTTACGCGGGCATCAGAACTTGTACGCCTGACGTCCCACCAGCAGCCATTTACCGTCCTGTTTTTGCCAGATCTGGAAGTTTTCGATTTCGGTCGGCACCACTTCAGTGCCTTTGAGCGCTTGTGCCGAGAAGTGGTGACGGACCAGCGCGACATCGCCGGAGACGGTAATGGTCTGGTTCTGCATTTCAAGGGTCTTGAACGCGCTTTTGCCGGTTTCGATGTCGGCGATGAAGGCCTGTTTGTCCTGGATCTTGCCGCTGGAGTGCCCGTAGGTCAGGTTCTCGGCGGTCAAGGCGTTCAGTTCCGGGATGTCTTTGTGCAGCATGGCCTGGGTCAGGTGGTCGACCGCCTGGGCCACGTCCTTGTCTGCGGCAGCCGGGGTGGCGGCGACGTAGCCGCTGAACAGGCACAGAAAACCGATCAGCACTTTTGCTTTTTTCATGGGTGTTTCCTTGTTGTTGTAGGGATAGCGCGATGACTGGACGGATATTCGTCAGTCATCGTACAACCTATCATGCGACGGAGGAAAAAAGCGAACTTGCCTGGCGCCCTTGCCTCGAAGTTAAAAGGGCGATGCCCTGACTTCGAGGTAGTGCGCCATGCAGCCTGACCCGCGTTTACGGCTCGACCTGACGTTGCTCATGATGTTTGTGCTGATTGTCGGGGTGTCGGGGTTTTCTCCCCGCAGCCGGGTGGACTGGGCGCTGGAAAACCTGCTGGTACTGTTGCTGGTGGGGATGTTGGTGGCGGTTTCCCGTCGGTTCCGCTTGTCGGCAATGTCCATCACGCTGGTGTTTGCGTTTCTGTGCGTGCATGAACTGGGCGCCCACTACACCTATTCCCTGGTGCCTTACGATCATTGGTCCTCGGCGTGGTTAGGCTTCAGTTTCGACCGGGCACCTGGGGTTCACCGCAATCACTACGACCGCCTGGTGCATCTGAGCTACGGGCTGCTGCTGGCTTATCCGGTGCGCGAAGTGCTGCGGCGACTGACGCCGCTGCGCGGGTTCTGGCTGTTTTTCGTGACCCTGAACATCATGCTGTCGACGTCCGCCGTGTACGAACTGGTGGAATGGATCGGCGGTGCCTTCCTGGGCAATGACACGGCGAACGCCTTCGTCGGCGCGCAAAACGATCCGTGGGATTCGCAGAAGGACATGGCCATCGCGGTGGTCGGTGCGTTTGTCAGTCTGTTGCTGGTGTCCTTGCGCGGCGTGGCGCAAAAGAAAGCGATGACGACGGCAAGGTGATTGAGCAGATGGCAATAGCCCAGACAACGCTGGACCAGCGGCCTAAAGATACTTATCCGTCACAGCCCCCTCCGAAGCACTGGAAACCGTCTTCGCATACTTGGCCAACACCCCGCGTGTGTACTTGGATGGTGGCCGCACCCAACGCGACTTACGCTCGGCCAACACCGCATCGGAGACATCCACCGTGATCAGCCGGGTTTCTGCATCGATGATGATCCTGTCGCCATTCTCCACCAGCGCAATCGGCCCGCCCTCAAAGGCTTCCGGCGTGATATGCCCGACCACGAACCCGTGGGAACCACCGGAAAAACGCCCGTCGGTGATCAGCGCCACCTCCTTTCCGAGGCCCTTGCCCATGACCGCCGAGGTCGGCGAGAGCATTTCGCGCATGCCCGGGCCGCCTTTGGGGCCTTCGTAACGGATCACGATCACTTCGCCGGGCTGGACTTCGCCATTGAGGATGCCGGCCAGCGCACCTTCCTCGCCGTGATAGACCCGGGCCGTGCCCTCGAAGCGCAGGCCTTCCTTGCCGGTGATCTTGGCCACGGCGCCGGTGGGCGAGAGGTTGCCGCGCAGAATGACCAGGTGGGAGTCCTTTTTGATCGGCTGGTCGAAAGGCCGGATCACGTCCTGGCCGGCCGGGTAGTCGGGTACGTTGGCCAGGTTTTCCGCCAGGGTCTGGCCGGTGACGGTCAGCACATCGCCGTGCAGCATGCCGGCATCGAGCATGCGCTTCATCAGCGGTTGAATGCCGCCGATGGCCACCAGCTCGCTCATCATGTATTTACCGCTGGGGCGCAGGTCGGCGACCACCGGGGAAACCTTTCCCAGCTCGACGAAGTCATCCAGGGTCAGTTCGACATCCACCGCATTGGCCATGGCCAGCAGATGCAGCACGGCGTTGGTCGAGCCGGCGAGGGCAATCACCACGCGAATGGCGTTCTCGAAGGCTTTGCGGGTCATGATGTCGCGAGGCTTGAGGTCGAGCTTGAGCAGCTCCATCACCTGCTGGCCGGCGCGGAAACTGTCCGAGGCCTTGTCACCGCCAATGGCCTCTTGGGAGCTGGAGCCGGGCAGGCTCATGCCCAATGCTTCAATGGCCGAGGCCATGGTGTTGGCGGTGTACATGCCGCCACAGGAACCGGGGCCGGGAATCGCCACTTCCTCGATCTGCTTGACCTGTATCTCGCTGATATCGCCCCGCGCGTGTTGGCCCACGGCCTCGAACACGGAAATGATGTCGGTGTGGCCGGCGCCCGGCTGGATGGTGCCGCCATAGACAAAGATCGACGGGCGATTGAGCCGTGCCATGCCGATCAGGCAGCCTGGCATGTTCTTGTCGCAGCCGCCGATGGTCACCAGGCCGTCGAAACCCTCGCAACCGGTGACCACTTCGATGGAGTCGGCGATCACCTCGCGGGACACCAGCGAATACTTCATGCCTTCGGTGCCGTTGGCGATGCCGTCGGAAATGGTGATGGTGTTGAAGATCACGCCCTTGGCACCGGCGGCATTCGCGCCTTTTTCGGCTTCGAGCGCCAGTTTGTCGATGTGCATGTTGCAGGGCGTGACCATGGCCCAGGTCGAAGCGATGCCGATCTGCGGCTTCGTGAAGTCTGCATCGGTAAAGCCCACGGCCCGCAACATGGCGCGCGCCGGTGCGGCCTCCACGCCGTCGATCACTTGAGAGGAGTACTTGCACAGATCGTCTTTGTCGCTCATGGCTGTTCCTCACTCACTCATGGAGAAAAACAGGATGAGTATAGAAGGCCGAGTGCCCGGGCCCGGACTAACCGGTCAGCAACAGACGCGCGGGTAAGCCTTGTCGTGATATTCTTCGCGACAACTTGGTTTGATCTATTCAGTTTGCATGTCCGCAAGACGTGCCGACGGAATCACTGTCGCTCAAGTAGCTGAAGCCAATAAAGATAAAAAGTCAGTTCAGAAGGGACATTAAAGTGGGGTCGATGCGGTTCATCGGCCTTGTGTGCCCACCCTGCAATCCTCGAGTGCCGCACCCGTGACTGCCGTGAAACATGGGGCTGTGTGCGTGAGGATGGAAGGGCGGATGGCGTTTTATCATAGGTGCTACAGATGTTTAAGAAAGTGAACACGGCCCTGCTGGGGCTGGCTTTGTCCATGGGGATGTCTTCCGTCCACGCGGAGGAGGCAAAGAAAGTCGACGTGCTGCTGATTGGCGGCGGCATCATGAGCGCGACCCTGGGTGTGTGGCTCAATGAGCTGGAACCCGGCATGTCGATGGAAATGGTCGAGCGCCTCGACGGCGTCGCCCAGGAAAGCTCCAACGGCTGGAACAACGCCGGTACCGGTCACTCCGCCCTGGCCGAGCTGAACTACACCCCGGAAGACGAAAACGGCAAGGTTTCGATCCCGAAGGCCGTTGAAATCAACGAAGCGTTCCAGATCTCCCGTCAGTTCTGGGCCTGGCAGGTTCAGCAAGGCGTGCTGAAGAACCCGCGTTCGTTCATCAACTCTACGCCGCACATGAGCTTCGTGTGGGGCGATGACAACATCAAGTTCCTGAAAAAACGCTACGAAGCCCTGCAAGCAAGCCCGCTGTTCGCCGGCATGCAGTACTCCGAAGACCCGGCTGTGATCAAGCAGTGGGTGCCGCTGATGATGGAAGGGCGTGACCCGAGCCAGAAGGTCGCGGCCACCTGGAGCCCGCTGGGTACTGACGTGAACTTCGGCGAAATCACCCGCCAGTTCGTTGCACACCTGCAAACCACGCCGAAGTTCGACTTGAAACTGTCCAGCGAAGTGCAGGACATCACCAAGAACGCCGACGGCAGCTGGCGCGTCAGCTACAAAAACCTGAAAGACGGCAGCAAGACCGAAACCGACGCCAAGTTCGTGTTCATCGGCGCCGGTGGCGGTGCCCTGCACCTGCTGCAGAAGTCCGGCATTCCTGAAGCCAAGGAATACGCAGGCTTCCCGGTAGGCGGCTCGTTCCTGGTGACCGAGAACCCGACCATCGCCGAACAACACCTGGCCAAGGCCTACGGCAAAGCCTCCGTTGGCGCTCCGCCGATGTCGGTTCCGCACCTGGACACCCGCGTGCTGGACGGCAAGCGCGTGATCCTGTTTGGCCCGTTCGCGACCTTCAGCACCAAGTTCCTGAAAGAAGGTTCGTACCTGGACCTGCTGACCACCACGACCACCCACAACGTGTGGCCAATGACCAAGGTCGGCATCAAGGAATACCCGCTGGTGGAGTACCTGGCAGGCCAGCTGATGCTGTCTGACGAAGACCGCCTCAACGCCCTGAAGGAATACTTCCCGAACGCCAAGGCTGAAGACTGGCGCCTGTGGCAAGCCGGCCAGCGCGTGCAGATCATCAAGCGTGACGAAGCCGCCGGTGGCGTGCTGAAACTGGGCACCGAGATCGTCGCTTCGCAAGACGGCAGCATCGCCGGCCTGCTGGGCGCCTCCCCAGGCGCATCGACCGCCGCACCGATCATGCTGACCGTGCTGCAGAAAGTGTTCAAGGACAAGGTCGCAACCCCTGACTGGCAGGCAAAACTGCACCAGATCGTACCGAGCTACGGCACTCAGCTGAACGCCAGCCCTGAGAAGGTTGCTGAAGAATGGGCCTACACCGCCAAGGTGCTGGAACTGACTCCGCCACCTGCGGTGATTGCGCCGGCTGTGAAGCCAGTGACTGTCGACACGGATGCGAAAGCACCGAAGGCTAATGCTGCGAGTGATATGGCTCTCTAATTAGACTGCCAGATCAAAAAAAGCCCACTGAACCGGCGACGGTCAGTGGTTTTTTTTATTTATAAGAATATGGGAAGTGTAGAAGGTAAATAACTATTTATGTCGCTCCGTTCGTTTAAACTTGAGCAGGTTTCCAAATGCTTTTCATGCTCTGACTTAGATGGGGGCGAGAGCGAAAAGCTAAACCTTTAAAGTTTTATAAAAAGACGCTGATTCTTTTTTAGAGTGAAAAAAATCGGTGGCAAATAAAGTTCTTCAATGTAATCGACAAGGTTGGTGTCGGACTTGAATAGTGGGAGTAAGGTGGTGGCTTCTCTAAAATGTCCTTTAGTGGTTATCTTAAGAATTTCAAAAAAGGGTTGCTTTCGATTTATGGATTGAGCCTTAAGAGATTGTTTAGAAGAAAATAAGTTTTTCAGCTTTAAGCCAGTCAGCAAAATCTTGGGTAATGTGTGGTGCGGGTAATCCTAGTTTTTTAGTAAGCACTCCAATCCGAATTTTTCTTTTGTTCGCATCTAGTGTGGAAACCGGGATTGCGGTTGCACCATTCGCTACTTTCCAGCGGCTTTTAAATTCGCTTTCTGCATAAGAAGTCCCGGCTAAGTGTATGTCCAAAGTACAGACTAGCCTTAGAACAACTTCTCCGAATCCGACGACACCTCTTAGGCTAAGCGTGGGAGTGGTCGAAGAGGATAGAGGGATATATTCTGGGCGTTGAGTTAGGCCTAGTTCTGCGGCACTCAGTTTGGAGTATATCTGTTCTTGAGTGATGAGTTTGTCTAGTGCGCCACTAGAGCCGTGAATAAGACAGTTGCGCAACTCTTTAAAATAGCGATAGCAAGCTAGTAATTCTTGAATGTGGTTGGGGGAATATTTTTTATTGGATGCCAAAGTCGATTGGATTGAGTTTGAAAATATCGGTGATTGATGGTTTTCTGTTTGGGAAAAGAATTTTTCAATACTTTTCACGCGCCTACTTTTATCTGTACTTGAAGGAAATTGAAGGTGCTTACTTGTGTCTTTAGCTAGGGCTAAGTGTGTGCTTATTATCTCGCACCATGTTTCATAAAGTGCGCAGAACTCGAAAAGTAAGAACTTGGCAAATTGTTCTTGTTGGACTTCCCAGGTAGTATCAATGCAGGATCTTTTTAGGTTTGCCCCCCTTATTCCGCTTCCATCAACAAATCGACCTCGTAACTCTGCTTCCGTAATACTAGGTCTCACTCCAACTAAGCCTTGGACTTGCCATCTTAAATTCCAAATTGCAGTCGCCGTAGGCCAGACAAAGTCAAATATTTCAGTGACGCGCGTAGCAATTTCTTTGGAAGGCAGGAAATATAACTTTAATTGCATGTATGTATTACTCTGTAATGTTTAATGGTTTTGTGGTGGCTAAGATTTTTTACTTTGACTTTTGGTTGGTGGTTGGATGTGACATTGTGTCTCATGAAGTGTATGTTGATGTTGATGTTTGTCAATGTTGGTTAAGTGTTATATGTGTTGTATTTTGTGGTGAGTATTCTTGGTTTGATAGAGATGTTAAGGTTGTTCCTGTTAGCCGTAACGTTTCAAATCATATGCGCAAATAAGCTTTCTGTAATTGGTGTGGACTATTGAGTCGAGTGCGTAAGATCTCAGGTACGCCTCTACATCACTCAGCTCTATTAATTCGTTCATCACACCCCACAAGATTGCAGAATCTTTACTGTTCTCTGAGATTTGATCGTCTGAAATGATGTCTTTAACTTGATTGTGTGTTGTTCTGCATCGTCCAGATACTGCTTCCAAAGAACGTTCAAGTTTTGCCTTTTGCTGAGCTTTAAGTTCATCCTCTTTTATAATCTCTGGACAAATTGAGCTAAAGCCAAATATTGGAAAATATTGTTCTCTCTGGAATTTGTATTTATTGATTAGAAGAAGGAGTTGTGCGTTCGATTCGTCGAGGATGCTAAAGTAATTTGCCATCATTTCAGCGCTGGATTGATAGCTATATACAATCGTTTTAGAGGAACCGATGGCAAGAATTTTGTCTCCGTTATCTAAGGCGTCAAGGTCCTCAGTAATGCTCACCTTAATGCTACCCCCTGCATATATCTCCTTGACAACGTTCTGCACCTTACGAATGTCCATGGCGGAGACGGGGAGGACAAGATTTGAAATTGCTTCGTATATAGCAGTAAAATTATCGGTTTTTATTTTGTTTATTCTTATGGTTGAAAACCCTTCTAGGTCAATATCATGCTCACAAATTTCCACGGACTGTGATCCAGTGTCATGTTCCACGAGTAAAAAATTCGCTCGGATTTTGTTTGCAGATTCGGAGTTTGGTTCTACATATGTAAATATTGTTTTTAGCAGGCTTTTGATATTGTCATCCCCAATGCTATATCCTAAAAATATGATTGGGTTGTGTATGAATATTGATAGTAGTTGTGCGCGAATAAGCTCGTACTTCCCATCAAATCGGTCATAGTCGTCTGAAGTAATAATAACTTTTGTCGGCGATGATATGCAGCCGTGGATTTTGTATACAGAGCCGTATGGGTTGCTAAGCAATATGTCGTTGCCGATCAGTGGCTGAAATTCAAATATGCTCTCAATTAAGCAATCATAATTTGTCGTTATGATTGAACCGACATTTTTGCGGATTTTCTTAAATTCTGATATTTCTGCTTTCAGATCATCTCTGATGTCTAGTGATGAAAGTAGCATTGATATGTATATTTTTAGGCGGCTGACACTTATGTCCTTTGCCATGTATTCGTAAAATTTGTCGTTGACCAATTTGAATTGGCCATTTCGATCCGCAAGAAGAGATTTGTTAAACTCATCTTCTAGTAGCTTTGCGACTTTTTCATATTGATAGGAGCCTTCGTGATGACACTGGGATTTTATGTCTAAATAGTATTCGTCGTTGCCTTTGAGTTTTCGGGATATGAATCGTAATAATCCATCCCAAGTATATGAGTTGTTTAGGTAGCGCAGGCTAATACCTGTGCCAACAAAAAGAACGGGATGGTTCTTATAATTTCCTATAAATTCTTGAATGTGCATTCCCTGTCGACCTACCTTTTTGCCTAATGATCTTCATGCCAGATTATAGGTATAGCAATTTGGCATCAAGGATCAGATTGTGGATATCGCTTCGGGATTTACGTGGTGTGAAAACCTTTTTTGTTGCGGGGATGCTCGATGAACTCTTGGTTTTTACGGGCTATCTCCGGTGCTTGCACATCGGAACCCACCTCGTTAACCTTCCCCCCGTCGCTGCCAATTCAGCGAACGGGTGTGGTAGCCCGGTTTCTTCATAGACCCAGAACGCCTCAGGGCGTTTTTTTGTGCTGGCTGCTTTGTGGCGGCTGTGCATGGGAGGCTTCGGCCTGCCGGGTTTCTATGACCGGTCTACCACCCTGTGTACAGCCGTCTCCCTATCTTGCGTGGTAGCGAATGGGGAGGTGCTCACTTCATAGGAGCTTCACAATGATAAAACCAACTCCGAATCCCCCTGATACGGACGTGCAGATAGACGTCGATTCCGAGTCCTCATCTCGCAAGCCAAAAATGGCCAAGCGCCGCCCCAACCCCATCTTCACCATCGCCCCCAACGTCAACAACGAAACCCTCCTGGTTCACGCCTGTGAAACCCTTGCCTCGGCCAGTGTCATGGCCAGTGAACTGGCGTTTATCCTCAGCGGCCCAAAATGCAATTTGGCGCTGGGCATTCAACAGATGATTGCCTTGGCAGAGTTATCGGTGAACCGCGTGCTGGATCAGGTAGATCCGCAGTAGCAGGCGAGGGTAGTTCTTAGCCTGATGTGAAAAAGCCCACTGAACCGGCGACGGTCAGTGGGTTTTTTTGTGGGCGATAAAAATGATTGAGAAGGCATGGCTCTGCGAAAATCTTGAGACAAAGGTCGTGAATGAGGGGGGCACCATCAGCACTACAGGCAGCTTCAAAGAGACTGAGCTAGCTTTACTACAAGCTTCGAGTGCCTGGAGTACTTCCGGCTTCGGCGTCGCAGTGAGCGTCCCTTGATAGCGATCCACTGCCTACCGGCAAGGAGTTGTGATGCGCGCCACAGCGTTTTCAGTCGGTGGACCTGCCCCTTGGTTCTATTGCCGAACCCAACACAGAGAGCGCTTTTGTTTCGACACTATTGCCGGTCGGTATGTAGTGCTTTCTTTTTTTGGTTCTGCTGCTGATCCCGCATCAATTGAAGTTCTGGAAGGTATTCGGGCCCATCGCGAGCGGTTCAATGACGATCACGTCTGCTTCTTGGGTGTTTCCATAGATCCAGATGATGAAAAGCTGAAGCGGCTGGAAAGCTCGATACCCGGCGTGCACTTCATCTGGGATTTCGATCGCTCAGTCAGTGAGCTCTACGGGGCGTTGCAGCCAGACGGTAGCATCAAGCAAATGACCTATGTGCTGGATCCTGCGCTACGCGTCTTGGCCATCGTCCCGATAGGGACACCCGTTGATAACCATATACCCTCGTTAATGCGTTATCTGGATAGATTGCCTGCACTGGCTCCGCAACATACCGCTACTCCACACGCCCCAGTCCTGGTGATTCCCCGAATATTTGAGCCCTCGCTGTGTAAAGCACTGATAAGTTATTACGACGAACGTGGCGGAGAGGAGTCTGGGTTTATGGTGGAGCAGTCGGGTAAAACTGTCCAAATCACCGACCATGGCCACAAACGACGTCGTGACTGCTTTATTGAAGACAAGGCTCTAGCCAAAGCATGTTCGTTGCGTATAGCCAACCGCCTGGTTCCAGAGCTACATAAAGCGTTCCAGTTCAATGCCACTCGAATGGAGCGATATCTGGTGGCCTGCTACAACAGCGAGGAAGGCGGGCATTTCCGGCCCCATAGGGATAACACCACAAAGGGCACAGCGCATCGCCGTTTCGCCGTTTCCTTGTTTCTTAATTCGAGAGAGTACGAAGGCGGTTTTCTACATTTTCCAGAGTTTGGAAAAGTGCTTTACAGCGCGCCAACAGGAGGGGCTGTGGTGTTTTCGTGTTCACTTTTACACGAGGCCACTCCTGTAACCCAAGGTCGTCGATATATGTTTCTGCCGTTTCTATACGATGATGCTGCTCGTGCCATTCGAGAAGAGAATCGCCCATTTCTTGACCGCTGACTCGTGCTCAACACAATTCTATCGGCAGCCCCCCTGTCATCAATTGCCAAGTCTCTGACGCTCAATGTGAAGCAGCCCGCTTGCACGTGACGATACTGGCTTGTTTTCCGAAGTCGAACCGTAAAGCGAAACCGCACTGGCACCTTCAGGCCGATGCCGCCTCACCCTGACAGGGACTGTCAGTTGCATCTCAATAAAACAAATCATAGAGAGCGCAGAATGAAGTTCAGTTTTGTAGACAACAGCCAGCCGACCCGCCGACGGGTTTTACGCGATGCATTCACCTTGGCTTTGGCGGCCTCGCCGTTGGCAAGCCTGGCCAGGGCAGCCGACGAATCCGGGGCGGCCAGCGAATCCGCCGAGGAAGTGACCTTTGCCGCCGGTCCACGACCGCTGGTGCAATACCCGCAAAAACGCCCGTTGACCCTGGTGACCACGCGGCCGCCGCATCTGGAGACGCCGTTCCCTGTCTTCAACGAAGGGCCGATCACGCCCAATGACGCCTTTTTCGTGCGTTACCACCTGGCCAATTTCCCGACCAGCATCGATCCGGACAGCTACCGCCTGACGATCAAGGGTTCGGTCGACACGCCGCTGTCGCTTTCCCTTGCCGAGCTCAAGGCCCTCGCCGAACCGGTTGAAGTGGTCGCTGTGAATCAATGTTCGGGCAACAGCCGTGGCTTCTCGATGCCTCGGGTGTTCGGCGCTCAGTTGGGCAATGGCTCCATGGGCAATGCGCGGTGGGTGGGGGTGCCGCTCAAGGCTGTGCTGGAAAAGGCGGGGGTAAAGGCCGAGGCTCGGCAAGTGACCTTCCGTGGGCTCGATAAACCCGTGCTGCCAAGCACGCCGGAGTTCATCAAGGCGCTGGACATCAGCCATGCCATGGACGGCGAGCCGATGATCGCCTGGTCGATGAATGGCACCGACCTGCCGTTTCTCAATGGTTACCCGATTCGTCTGGTGGTGCCAGGCTATTTCGGCACCTACTGGGTCAAGCACCTGAGTGAGATCGAAGTCGTCGACCATACCTTTGACGGTTTCTTCATGGCCAAGGGGTACCGGGTGCCGGATAACGATTGCTTCTGCATTGCCCCCGGCACCACGGCGGCGAAAACCCTGCCGATTTCCAAATTACCGGTGCGCAGCTTCATCACCAGCGTTAAACACGGCGATGTATTGCCGCTGAACAAAAGCGTGGTGCTCAAGGGCATCGCGTTCGACGGTGGCGTTGGGGTCAACAAGGTGGAGGTGTCGATTGACGGCGGAAAAACCTGGCGTGAATCCACGCTCGGGCAGGACCTTGGTCGTTACTCCTTCCGTGAGTGGACACTGCCGATCAGCTTTACCGGCAAGGGCGCGACGCAGTTGATGGTGCGAGCCAGCAACAGTGCCGGCGAGACGCAGCCGCTGCAAGCCGACTGGAACCCTGCTGGCTACCGCCGCCACGTTGTCGAAACCACCCACGTGACCGTCGCCTGAGGAGGGCCGCATGAAACTTGTGAAATGCATGACCGCCTTGCTCTGCGCGGCTCAGGTTTGTCTGGCGACCCTGGCTGGCGCCACGCCGCTATCGATCACGCTGCCGCCTGAAACGGCTGTGTTCAAGCCCGGCACGATGCCTGGCTACGCTTTGGCGCAGCAAAAGTGTTCCGTCTGCCATTCGGCCGACTACATCAACTTCCAGCCGCCAGGCCTGAGCCTGGCCCAGTGGACCGCCGAAGCGGGCAAGATGCAGCACGTGTACGGCGCTCCGATCAGCGACCAGGATGTGAGTGTTATCGGTGCTTACCTGGCGGTGACTTACGGCAGTGCGAAGGCGAGCGATGCCGATGTTCAGGCGGTCTCCAACCCGCCGGCGGATCAGCCAACCACGGTGTCGGTAGCGAAAGTCGCCTCGGCCTTGCTCCAGGATAACGCCTGCCTGTCCTGTCACGCAGTCGACCATAAGGTAGTCGGCCCGGCCTATCACGATGTGGCAGCCAAGTATGCCAATGACCCGCAGGGGCTGGCCCGGGTAATGTCGAGCATTCAGCACGGCGGTAGCGGAAAGTGGGGGGATGTGCCCATGCCACCGTTCGCGCAGTTGAGCTCGGACGATCTGAAAAGCCTGGCGACGTTCATCATGAAGCAGTGAATCGGCGTTAGCCTGAAACGCAAAAAAGCCCACTGAACCGGCATCGGTCAGTGGGCTAATGAGATGGTCACCCCCACACCCTGCGAGGGCTACGCTTTCGCAGGGTGTTTTGTTTTCGGAGGCCATCATCATGATCCAGTCAGCACTGATCGGTATCGATCTCGGTAAACATAATTTCCACCTTCACGGCCAGGATAAATCAGGCCACGAGGTGTTTCGCAAGAAGCTCTCTCGGACGCAGATGATGCAGCTTTTCGGCAACGTGCCGAGTTGTATCGTGGTGATGGAAGCCTGTGCGGGGGCGCATTTTGTTGCTCGTCAGCTAGCGGCAATGGGACACACGGCCAAGCTGATTTCCCCGCAGTTCGTTAAGCCCTTCGTCAAGGGCAACAAAAATGATTTCGTTGATGCTGAAGCGATCTGTGAAGCGGCTTCCCGTCCATCTATGCGCTTTGTGACGCCTAAAACCGAGTCCCAGCAAACCCTGTCTGTTCTGCATCGGATGCGCGAATCGTTGGTGCATGACCGCACAAAAACGGCTAATCAGATGCACGGTTTTCTACTGGAATTTGGCGTCAGCCTGCCCAGAGGCCTGGCAATCATGAAGCGTTTGACAAATGTCTTGGCCGAGCACGAATTGCCCATTCGTTTGACGGTGTTGCTGCAACGTCTGCACGATCACTTCGTTTACCTGGATGAGCAAATCAGGGCGCTGGATAAAGAGCTGGCGAGCCAACTGGCCGACGATGATCTGGGTAGTCGCTTACTGAGCATGCCATGTGTCGGCCCGATCACCGCCAGCCTGCTGGCTGTGGAAATGGGCGATGCCAAGCAGTACCGGCGCAGTCGCGATTTTGCCGCCTCAGTGGGACTGGTGCCCAGGCAGTACAGCACAGGCGGTAAGGCAAATTTGCTGGGGATCAGCAAGCGGGGTGACAAGCACCTGCGACAACTGTTGGTGCAATGCTCCAGGGTCTATATGCAGAGGCTGGAGCACCAGAAAGGGGCCTTGGCTGACTGGGTACGAGCCTTGCTCAGTCGACGACATTCGAATGTCGTGGCCTGTGCCCTCGCTAACAAACTGGCGCGTATCGCCTGGGCGATCGCAACTCACCATACGCAATATGAAGCAGGGCCAGACGCCTTGAACGCCTGACCCTGAGGTTGTTGCAGTACCACGACTCACCCTTCAGGTTTTGCGATAGCTGAACAACAGATGACGTGAACGGCCTACCGGCCTGGCGAAGATCCTGGCATAAAAATCGGCTTTAGAAGCCGATGGGCTTTTTAGGATCGTCAGGCGCGATTCTCATCGTGGCGCTGGGGCATGCCCCAAACAGACGCCGGATAGATTTAAGCAAGCCAACCACACCACCCGTTAATCAGTATTGCAAAAATGGGGGCGACCATAGATTTTTTGTGGGCGCGGGTTTGTTCAAGGCATCGAGGAGTGGGTTGCACTGAAACGCTTGAGGATGTCCTGGTACATTTTCGTCCGTCGATGATCCTGGCCATATCCGCCCGCAGCAGCGACGGTGCCGGACTGGACGTGGTCCAGGTACTTGAAGATTTTGCCGGGCGAAAGAAACACGACCTTGTAGCCAAGGCCGATCACGCGGTCTTGCAGCTCATAACCGGGCACACGGTCATCGATCTGAAAATGCAAACCCCGCTGCTTGATCAGCCTGACATTCCATAGGGTGCAAAAGCTTTTCAAGTGGATTTCCCTGTAGGGCTTCGGGTCTTTCGAGCGCAGGCCGAGTGATTGCTTCAGGCGGCGGTAGTGGTGCTTGATCAGGCGTGAAGTGAAGCGCCACGCTGTCCTTGGCAGCCCGCGGTTGAGTTGCTCGGTGCAACCGACCGCGATGACGTTTTGATCCTTGGTGCAGTGCTCCATCATCATCGCAAAGACGTTTGCATCGAAGACGAACGTGTCGGTGTGCATCAGGAAGAGGTAGTCGGTATTGACCCTGGCCAGTGCCATGTCCAGCGCTTTGCCGTGGGCGATGTGCCCCGGCTCTTTGGCGGGGGCATCGCGCTCGATCAGGTTGATCCAGTCGAGGGAGCGCAAATACTCGACGCTGGCGTCCGCCGAACCGTTATCGACCACCCAGACCGCAATGCCTGATTTCTGGACATGCTCCTGCAACAGTTCCAGGCAGATCCTGGTGAGCTCGGGGGTTTTGTAATTAACCAGAACGATGCTGAACGGTGGTTTGGCGCTTGTATCGACACTACCCATCTTCGAAATGCTCGACGACCCGAAAGTGTCGAAGACTACAGAGGCAATCTTAGCCCAAGCTTAATTTCACCTGGGCGATAGAGACGCTGGCTATCGCTGCCTGACGTCTTCGAACGAACCTGTGCGCACCTCGCCGCTGCGGGTGTAGCGGGCGATCAGCACACCCCCGGGTGAGCTGATCGAATTCACCAGGTTGAAGGCCGACGCTTGTGCATTGTCGTCGAACAGGCGCTTGCCGCGTCCCAGCAGGATGGGATGAATCATCAGCCGCAACTCGTCCACCAGGCCGGCGGCAAGCAGTTGGCGCACCAGATCGCCGCTGCCTTGGGTCAGTAGCTGAGGACCGTCCTGGCGCTTGAGCGCGCTGATCGCGTCGACCAGGTTGCCCTCCAGCGCGTGACTGTTGTGCCAGGCCAGCGAGTCGGCGCGATGGGTGGCCACGTGCTTGGGGACGGCGTTGAACAGGTCGGCGATGGTGTGATGGGTTGAATCGGCCTGAATATTCGGCCAATAGGCGGCGAAGATGTCGTAGGTGCGGCGCCCCAGCAGCAACTCGAATGGCTGCGAGAAGAGGTCCATTACGGCCTGTCCGGTGGTTTCGTCGCCGTAGGGCACGATCCAGCCACCGAAGCGGAATCCGCCACTGCAGTCCTCCTCAGGCCCGCCGGGCGCTTGCATGACACCGTCCAGACTCACGAACGCGGCAACGGTCAGTGTGCGCATGCTGTTCTCCTGATTGATCCTGGTTTAAGCGTTTAGGCAGGAAATCTGCGATCCCTTGAGACCATTCCCTGAAAGATAGTCGTTTCCATGTTCGACGAAAGTCGTATGGCGGTCTGTTCCGTTGGATGTTAGTGAGCATTTGTCTTGATAGTGCAATTGCTAATTTGTATCATTCGTTTTCAATTCAGCGAAGCAGGGAACGCAGCGCCAAAACAATAATAAGGTCAAGGCAATGCTCAAAATGCTTCTCGTGTACGGTCATCTGCTCGCTACATGTATTGCCCTGGGGAGGGTGTTGCAGGCGGATCACAAGCTTTGGAGTTGGCGCAAGGAAATACTGGACCAGGCGAGGCTTGAATACCTCGATGAAACCCAGAAGATTGTCAGCCTCGCGCTGCTCGCCCTTTGGGCAAGCGGACTGTTGCTGGTGCTTCAGGGTTATCTCAATGAAGGCGACGCGTATCTGCTCAATCAAAAGCTCTGGGCCAAGGTGACGGTCGTCGCGCTGCTGACTCTCAACGGTGCACTATTGCATCGAATCGGCTTCCCACTGCTGCAAAAGGCTCCCTTCGTCGCACTGCGCAGTGCAGGCCGCTCGCGGCTCGCCCTGTTGGGGGCGCTTTCCATGAGCGGTTGGCTGTTCGCCGCTTTCCTGGGGGTGGCTCGAGCCTGGAATCACGTGTTGCCTTACCTGCAAGTGATGGGCGCATTCGCCGCATTCTCGTTGCTGGCCTGTTGCGTGGCACTGGCAGTCGCCGGCAGTGTCGGTGCGCAAAAATCCTCGGTCCCGGGATAGCGATCGACAGACCGTCTTCCGTGCCTGTAAACCTCCGGTTTAAAACGTAAAGTACCACCGCCCATGCCACTCCCGCATGGGCAACCCCCCCTCATCCCTATCTGTGTCCCCTGGCCGTCGGTCGGCTTTCTCCTGCGCAGGTTGACCTTGAGCCAGAAAGGGCTAACTTCTGTATGTGGGAAAAAATCCCACGCTAAAGAATTCAGAAGAAGCTGTAGGTTTGACGGTTTGCTCCCATGCCGCTCCCGGATTGCAACGCGTTTGGCGTTGACACTGCTCGCGGTAAATCACCTGGAGAATGCACGATGAACAATTACCTGCTTTTCAAGAGAGGATTACTGGCGCTTGCAATTGGCGGTGTCCTTTCGGCTTCCATCGTTCTGGTACCGGATTCCATTTCCCATGACTCCAGTGCCTATGCCAAGGATGGTGGTGGTGGTGGTGGTGGTGGTGGTGGTGGTGGTGGTGGTGGTGGTCACGGCGGCAATGGCGGTGGCGGTGGCGGTCACGGCGGCAATGGCGGTGGTGGTAATGGCGGTGGCGGCAACGGCGGCGGAGGTCACGGCGGCAACGGCGGCGGTGGTAACGGCGGCAACAGTGGCCATGGCGGCAACGGTGCAAGCGGTGGCAACAGCGGTCACAGCGGCGGCGACCATGGCAATTCAGGCAATTCCGGTCCAGGAAGCGCGAACTCCGGTCGCGGTGGTACTCATGCGGAAGCGGGTGACGACCACGGCAATCACGCCCGCGGCGAGGTCGGTGACGATCATGGTGTCCACGTCGGCGGCGAGCCGGGTGATGACCACGGTGTCCACGTTGGCGGTGAGCCGGGTGATGACCACGGTGTCCACGTTGGCGGTGAGCCTGGTGATGACCGAGGCGTCCATGTCGGTGGCGAGCCGGGTGATGATCGAGGCGTCCATGTCGGTGGCGAGCCGGGTGATGACCGCGGCGTCCATGTCGGCGGCGAACCCGGCGACGACAACAGCCGGATCTGAGGCGTTTTGTGACTCATGCAAAACCCTGGGGACCGGTTTTGCATGAGGCGCAGCAAAAAATACACGCGTGGGTTCATGGGATTATTTCCCACATGGCTATACTGGGGTTATCTATCCAGGAATTCGCTGAATGCAATCGTCCACGCTGCCCACCTCGCTCCTCAAAGCCTTGCGGCATGTCATGCAGCCGCTGGTGCGCCTGATGCTGCGCAAAGGCGTCACCTACCTGGTGTTTGCCGACCTGCTCAAGGAGGTTTTCGTCGAAGTGGCGGACCGTGAGTTCCGCCTGGGCGAGAAGGCACCGAGCGACAGCCGCATCAGCCTGCTCACCGGTGTGCATCGCAAGGATGTACGGCGCTTGCGCAATACCGGCGACCCGACTGCTTCTACGCTTCCGGAAAACATCACGTTCGGTGCGCAACTGGTCAACGCCTGGGCCAGCGCGCCCTTCTGCAACGACGCCGGCCAGCCACAGCCACTGCCTCGATTGGCCAGTGTCGGCGGCGACCGCTCCTTTGACGCCTTGGTGGCGAAAGTCAGCACCGATATCAGGGCGCGGGTGGTGTTGGACGAATGGCTGCGCCTGGGGGTCGTGCGCCTTGACGAACAGGAGCGCGTGCACCTTGAAGCCCAGGCCTTCGTGCCACAAAAGGGCTTCGATGAGAAAGCGGCTTACCTGGGGCATAATCTGCACGATCATGCCTGCGCTGCGGTACACAACCTGAGCAGCGAAGGTTCGGCCTTTTTTGAACGCAGCGTCCACTATGACGCACTGGCCCCAATGAGCGTCGAGGCGTTGCGCGAGGCCGTGGCCAGCGAGGGAATGCAGGCCCTGTTGAGCTTCAATCGACTTGCCGCCGAACTGGAATTCCGGGATCTGCCCAGCCTTGAACCGCGCCAGCGCATCACGGTCGGCCTGTACTTCTACACTGAAGCTTCCGATCCCAATTCTCCGACAGCCCCTAAACCATGACCGTCAAATTGCGCCTGATTCGTGCAATCGCCCTCGCTCTGGGCCTCGGGCTTGCGACTGTGTTGCAAGCCGCCCCGGCCTGTGTCAGCCAGAATGACGCGGGCACCAGCGAAGTGCCGGTCATCCAGGCACCGGGAGGCACCGGCGGCACGGGCGCAGCGCCTGGCGGCATGGGCGGTACCGGCATCGACACCGATAACGGTGGAGTCGGCGGTACCGGCGCACCGCTGAAAAAGCGCCCTGGCGGCATTGGCGGCACCGGGGCCGTTGCAGGCGGCGTGGGTGGTACGGGCATCAGCAACGATAACGGTGGGATCGGAGGTACCGGCATTGTCGGTACCATCACCGGGTTCGCCTCGATCTGCGTCAATGGCGTGGAAGTGCACTTCAACAAAAACGTTCCCGTCAGCGAGAACGGCATTGCCGCTTCCAGTACCCGCCTGGCGGTAGGCCAAGTGGTTGCCGTGGAAGCGTTCAACTCCCGGCGAGGTCTGGAGGCCGGGCGCATTTCTATCCTGCACGCCTACGAAGGTCCTTTGACAGCGCTGCCGCGCGACTCCATGCCCATGCGCGTCATGGGGCAACCGGTACGCCTGGCCAAGGGGGCCCAGGTTGCTGCCGACTTGCGCCCGGGCGATCCCGTACGGGTCAGTGGGCTGCGCGATGCTCGTGGTGAGGTGGTGGCCAGCCGTATCGACCGGGCGCCCGGCCTCAAAGAGGCCAGTGCCATCGGCCCGGTGGATCGCAGCGGCTATCTCCAGGGAATCAAACTCCGCAACCACTCTGGCCCGGCGCAGGAAATGCTGGTGCGCGGCCACTGGTCCGGCCGCGAGCTGGACGTGAGCCAAAGCCGCCCCGATCCGAGCCTGCCTTTCATTGGCCGGGCACACAATGCGGTGATCGAGGGTCTGGTACAGAGCCGGCAGGACCGCCATCTGGTGGTGGGCGGCTTTAATGTGACGCTGGCGCGCGACACCGTGTTTGTCGGTGTGCAGGCTTCGCAGCTGACGCTGGATCGACGCGTGCGGATCAGCGGCGTGTTCACCGGCGCGCGGGAGGTACAGGCAACGCGTATCGAATTGCCCCGCGAGCGCTCCGATTCGCCAGCCAGCAACCGGCACGGACGTCTCGGCACCAGCGAGCAAGACACCGACGACTCAAGCGGCTCCGCAAACTCCGGCAATTCTGGCAGCTCGGGGGATTCGGGGAACTCGGGCAGTGACAGGAGCGGCCGCTCCGAGAGCGAAGGCAGCGTTGTCGACGATACTCACCACGGGGGCAGTGACAGTCATGGCGGTGGCGACAAGATAGAACGCGTGGACGTGGACGTGGACAAGTCTGGCAAGTCAGAGCGGGTCGAGAGGGTCGATCAATCCGGCAAAGTCGAGAAAGTGGAGAGGGTAGAGCGAGTAGAGAAAGTAGAACGTCCGGAGAAAGTCGAGAAGGTTGATCGGCCAGAGAAGGTCGAGAAGGTTGATCGGCCGGAAAAGGTTGAAAAGGTCGAAAAAGTTGATCGGCCAGAAAAAGTCGAGAAAGTTGAGCCGGTTGAAAAAATCGATCACTCCGGCAGGTCGGGTTAAACAGTGCAGCCATGATGCACTTTCGTCATAAGTAACTAGGCTGGGTAAGTCACGCAACAAAACATGCGTGTGAACTTCGATGACGCCGGACACGAGGTGAACATGGACCCCAAGCGCATCCTGCTCGTCGGCTGGCTTGCCAGCCTGGCCTTGCCTGCCCTGGCCGATACCTTCACGACCTCGATCGGAACCGACTACTCGCGAGGCGACTATGGCACCGGTACTACGTCCGAAACCTGGTACGTCCCGCTAGTGGGCAGATACGAAACCGGTCCCATGACCTACAAGCTCACCGTGCCCTGGCTTCGAATCACCAATCCTTCGGTCGGCCCTGACGGCGATCCGCTGCCTGGCGGTTGCGGCAAGGTCGAAAGCGGTCTGGGCGACACCGTTGCCGGTGCCGACTATGCCGTGCTGGACGGCAGCGTTGGCGGGCTGTTCGTGGACCTGATCGGCAAGGTCAAGTTGCCCACCGCCGACGAAGACAAGTGCCTGGGCACCGGCAAAACCGACTATTCCGCCCAGGTCGATGTCGCCAAAGCCTTCGGTCCCGTGACCGGGTTCGCTACCCTGGGCTGGAAAAAGTACGGCGACCCCTCGGGCTCTGACTTCGATAACCCGATATTCGCCGGCCTGGGCTTCGCCATGCCCGTGTTCGCGCGCACCACGGCGGGCGTGTCCTACGACTGGCGGCAGAAGGTCGTTTCCACGGGTGACGAAATCAAGGAGCTCACGCTCTTCCTCACACACAAGCTCAATCAGGAGTGGAAGATTCAGTTGTATGCCGTCAAGGGTTTTTCCGACGCCAGCCCGGACGGCGAGGCCGGGCTGTTGCTCAGCCACGCTTACTGATTCCGGGCCGCCTGTCTGCACCAGGGCGCTTTGCCGTTCAGTTTTTCTTCTTGATCAGTTTATTGATGTAGTACTTCAGGCTTAAACGATCTTTGGGCCTTGGTTTGTAGTGGGTTTTGTTTCTTTGTGCCGGATCGATCGCCATGGTTCCCGCGGTGTAGTAATAAAGCGCGATAGACCTGCGGGTGATGTGTTCCGGAGTGGTTAAAGGCTCCGGGTGCCCGTGATTACTGTCTTTGTCTGTGTTGAAAACGACACAGCGATTGTAAATGGGCAGGACTTTTTTAAGGCAGGTCTTCATGCCGACATCCCAAAGTTCCAGGTTGCCGCCGTATTCCTCCTGCCAGTCTTCATTCAGATAAATGATGATATTCAGCCTGCGCTCAACATTAAGTTTTTTGTTGAGCCTGAAGTCCGAGTGCACTCCCAGGAAACCACCGCTTTTCGTTTCATGCAGGCCGCCACCAGAAAAGTAGGGGTCGGGTATCAAACCTTCGATGCCTGTGAGCTTTTCAAGAAACTGCAACATGGGGGCCGAGTTAAAGGCGTTGAAAACAGTCTTCAGATAGGGGTCGCATTCGTTGGGACTGATTTGACGTTTGCTTTGACCTTTATAGCCGCGCTCGTAGAGCATTTCGTTATTGGTTGGCTCGATCGGGAAGTGCGAGCAGATGCTCGCAATCAGGTCTTCGTGCAAGAAGTTGTCGATGACTATGTGCGGAAATGGCGTGGCCTGGACATAGCTACCGGTCAACGAGGCACCAAAGGCGCTGGCGGCATCTTGGTCGAAATCAAGCTCCGGGGACAGGGTGATAGGTAGTGCTTGAGTGATGGGTGCCATTACCGCTCCAATGACCTGATATAAAAACGTATGGGTGACTTCACGCAGGGTTGAACGCCCTGCTCGTTGCGTCTATTCGCCGCTCAATTTGCCCTGTCGTCCTTGTTCAGACGCTTAAGGATGTTGTTGTACATTTTGGTTCGTCTATGAGTTTCACCATAGCCGCCAACCGCTGCAACAGTGCCGGACTGAATGTGATCCAGATAGCTGAAGATTTTACGCGGTGATAACATTTCAACTTCATAGCCAAGCTCGGTCATGCGGTCCTGGAGGGTATAGCCTGGCACGCGATCATCCATCGAAAAGTGCATGTTGTGCTGTTTGACAAGTTTGCAGTTCCACAATGTGCAGAAACTTTTCAAGTAGACTTCTTTGTACGGCTTTGGTTCTCTGGATCGCAATCCCATGGAGATTTTCAGGCGTCTGAAGTGGTGCTTGAACAGTCGTGAGCTATAGCGCCAGACAGATCTCGTGGTGCCGCGGTTTATTTGCTCGACACAACCAACGGCCGCGACCTTCGGGTTTTTCAAGCATTTATTCAGCATCATCGGAAAAACATTTTTGTCGAAAACAAATGTATCGGTGTGCATCAGGAATAAATAATCGGTGTCAATTCGCTCCAGAACCATGTCAAGTGCCTTGCCATGTGCAATATGGCCAGCTTCTGGTTCGGTAATAGAGCGCTCGATCAAGTTGATCCAGTCAAGCGTTCGTAGATACTCGGTGCTTTCATCGGCGGAATAGTTGTCAACCACCCACACCGGGACGCTGTTATTGCCAAAATGCTGGTGCAATAAGTCCAGGCATATTTTGGTAATTTCTGGTGTTTTGTAATTTACTATAACTATGCTGAAGGCTTTGGAGCTTTCGGCCAGTAAATCAGGGTTATTCATCGTTCGGGTGCTCAATGTTATTGTATTTGGTTATATAGATGATTAAACCTGTATACAGTTCTTGCTTGTTTTTTCGCGCAAAATCTTGCGTGGCCATAGAGCACAATTTGTTAATTCGCTTTGTCATGCATAATAACCAAGGCCTGTTCAGGCCCGACGGAGAGCCGTAGAAACGGAGTTCATCGTATAAGGATCTGCCCTGCAGGTAAACATTTTGACTTGATTCGTTACATCAGGAGGCTGGACAGGCCAGCGTCTTGGGACGGTGTGAACTGCTCTTGCGTAAGGCATTCAGGTAATTTGCTATGTCATGTGGTGTGTCAGCACCTGCAGTACCTCCCCGAACAGGGCGTCACGCGCTGCGTATCATGCACCGGTTGAGCGTGCTTGGGTGCACGCTCTGCAACTCACAGCTTGTAGCCAATCTGTCGCAACAAGTTCTTGCGCCACAGAATGTCTTCATCGCCTTCGAGGTCATTGGCACAAAAGCCATCCACTACGCCCAGGATCGCTCGCCCTTGCTGCGTCTCAGCGAGAATCACTTCGGTCGGATTGGCTGTTGCACAAAAGATACGGCATACCTCTGGAACCATTTTGATGGTGTTCAACACGTTCAGCGGATAGAAACCGTCGCCCAGGAAAATGATGAAGCTATGGCCTGCGGCGATGGCTTTCGCATTCCTTTGTGCAAGTTCAATCATTGAGCTATCGGTGCCGGACCATCGCACCAGGCATTGGCCGGAGGCTTCACAAAAGGCCACGCCAAACTGGATGCCTGGCACGGTATTGACCAGCGCTTCGTGGATGTCCTCGACGGACTTGATGAAGTGCGTCTGACCCAGGATGAAGTTCGTCACATCCGGCTTTTCGATTTTCAACGTGATGAGTTGCATCTCAAACGCCTCCTTTCACGATGTTGCCAAGAGAGTCTGGCAACAAACCAAGCATAGCTACTCATTGGTTATTGCTGTGTCTTCTGTCTGTTCTTGGTCAATTGTTCAACGCGTGCCCAGGACCTGATGTCTGGTCGTTGACACTTGGGCTGACAGGACTAATCTAAGTGATGTGGGAATATTTCCCACGCTACGATACCGGCTGGCTCTGAGGGATCGTACGGATACCGCAGTGGCTCGTTAATGCTGCAGATTTATGCCCGTGCCGGTTGGCTGGCCGCTCCAATGGGCGGCCGGGAACTCACTGGACATTGCGTTCGATATGGAGGTGACGACGCAACTCCAAGCGGAGGTGCATCATGCTGCTCAAGAAATGTTTGTTGGCTCTGGCAATAGGCGGGGTCTTGTCTGCATCGACTGTTCTGGTGCCCGATTACATCGGCAGTTTCTCCAGCGTGTATGCCAAGGATGGCGGCGGTGGTGGTGGAGGTAACGGCGGTGGCGGCGGTTCCGGAGGTGGTGGTCACGGTGGTGACGGCGGAGGCGGCCACGGAGGTGGCGGTGGCTCCGGCAGTGGAGGCTCCGGAGGCGGTGGTCACGGTGGTGACGGCGGAGGCGGCCACGGAGGTGGCGGTGGCTCCGGCAGTGGAGGCTCCGGAGGCGGAGGTCATGGCGGTGAAGGCGGAGGCGGTCACGGTGGCGGCGGCTCCGGCAGTGGAGGCTCCGGAGGCGGTGGTCATGGCGGTGACGGCGGTGGCGGTCATGGTGCAGCAGGCCATGGCGGTGACGGTCGCGGCGATGCAGACCATGGTGGTATGGCCGGAAACAGAGGCCCGGGCAATGCCCGTGACAACGACGATGACCATGGTGGAATGGTCGGGAACAGAGGCCCAGGCAATGCGCGTGACAACGACGCGCGTGACAACGACGATGACAACGACGCGGATAACGCCGCAGATGCAGCCAGAGAAGCCGCAGAAGACGCGGGTGACGCTGCAAGGGAAGCCGCAGAAGACGCCAGGGACGCTGCCAGGGAAGCCGCGGAAGACAGGGGCGTTGCCAGAAATGACGCTGATGTAGCCAGAAACGCGGCCAAGGCTGACGCAGATGCAGCCCGGGACGCCGCCAGAGCTAAGGCAGATGCAGCCCGGGACGCCGCCAGAGCTAAGGCGGATGCAGCCCGGGATGCCGCAAGAGCTGCTGGCGTACCGCGCGCAGATGCAGATGCAGCCAGAGACGCTGCCCGGGCCGCTGCGGATGCAGCCAGGGACGCCGCCAAGGCCGACGCAGATGCTGCCAGGGACGCAGCCAAAGCCAAGGCGAACGTAGCCAGAGAGGCTGACAAAGCGAAGGCGAACGCAGCCAGAGAGGCTGACAAAGCCAAGGCGAAGGCAGCCAGAGAGGCTGACAAAGCCAAGGCGGAGGCAGCCAGAGAGGCTGACGAAGCCAAGGCGAGGGTGGACAGAGAGGATGTAGCGGACGCCCCGGACGCGCCGGATTTCGACGCGGTTGAGGTAGAGAACTAGGCCTGCACGTTCGGCAATGAACAAGTCAGGCATACCCGTCGATGACGTCTCGGGAGTTTGAAGGACGTATCGGCCATAAGTCGCAAGCCCTGCATAGTCGCGGGGCTTGCGACTTTTTTTCGAAATCTGTTGCAGATCCGAAACACCGACGAGGATGACGCAAGAGGAAACGCAACTGGACGGGTAGGCAATTGCCGGCCGTTCACAAAACCCCGAACCCTCCGTTTTTCCTGAAACAGTGGATTTAATGGGTCAGTCCGGCACGACGACATGTGCCGGACACTCCACCACCGGAATTTACTTATTAATGGACACGATCGAGGCGCGGTTACCCTCTAGCCGGAAGGAAAACGAAACCCGGTCTCCAGGCGTCAACCCCGACAACTGATCTTGCGTCACGGAAAAGGCCATCGTCATCGGCGGCCATTGCAGGGCGGGAACGGCGCCGTGGGCGATCGTCACCGTATGCTTCGCAGTATCGATAGCCTTGATCGTACCTTCGGCATTGGATACCGGAGCCTGTTTAGTTTCCTGCTTCATCTGCATGCCTTCCATGCCGTCCATTTTCATGCCTGGCATGTCCTGCGCGCGGGCAGACAGTGAAAGCGCGAATACGGTGCTTGCGATTGCAATCAGGGTGAGTTTCATACGACTTTTCCTTGAGGTGTTGTGGGTACAGGCAGGAGGTGCCGGCGACGCATCAATCGATAGGCTGCCGGAATGACAAACAGGGAGAGCAAGGGTGCCGTGACCATGCCGCCGACCATGGGCGCGGCAATGCGGCTCATCACTTCGCTGCCGGTGCCGCTGCCCAACAGAATGGGCAGCAGGCCGGCAATGATGACGGCCACGGTCATGGCCTTGGGGCGAACGCGCTGCACGGCGCCTTCACGAATCGCCGCCACCAGCCCGCGTTCAGTGCTGTCACCGAGGTCTTCACGTTCGGCCCAGGCATTCTTCAGATAGAGCAGCATGATCACGCCAAACTCGGCAGAAACACCGGCCAGGGCGATGAAGCCGACCCCGGTGGCGACCGACAGGTTGAACCCCAGCAGGTAGAGGAACCATGCTCCGCCAGTCAGGGCGAATGGCAGAGTGGCCATGATCAGCAGGGCCTCATCGAATCGGGCAAAAGTCAGGTAGAGCAACACGAAGATGATCAACAGCGTGGCAGGCACCACCAGTTTGAGCCGTGCGTTGGCCCTCTCGAGAAACTCGAACTGTCCTGAGTAACTGAGGCTCATGCCTGGCTGCAACTTGACCTGCTCATTGATGACCCGGCGTAGATCGGCGACCACCGAGGCAATGTCTCGCCCGCGCACATCGATGTACACCCAGCCTGAAGGCCGTGCGTTCTCGCTCTTGAGCATCGGTGGGCCGTCACTGACCTTGACCTTCGCTACCGTGCCAAGGGTGATCTGGCTCCCCAGCGGGGTGTAGATCGGCAGTTGCTCCAGGGCGCCGAGCGAGTCGCGCCATTCCCGTGGGTAACGTACGTTGATCGGGAAACGTGCGAGACCTTCAATGGTCTCCCCGACATTTTCACCACCGATGGCACCGGCCACGATGGACTGCACATCGGCGATGTTCAGCCCGTAACGAGCAGCAGCCTTGCGGTCGATATCCACATCGATATAGCGGCCACCGGTCAGCCGTTCGGCCAGGGCCGAACTGACACCGGGCACGTCCTTGGCCACTCGCTCGACCGCCTGGGTGACCGCATCGATTTCCGCCAGATTGGTGCCGGCAACCTTCACACCGATCGGGCTCTTTATGCCCGTCGCGAGCATGTCGATACGATTGCGAATCGGCGGTATCCAGATGTTGGTCAAACCGGGAACGCGCACCACGCGATCCAGCTCCTCCACCAGCTTTTCCTGAGTCATGCCTGCGCGCCATTGCTCATGTGGCTTGAACTGGATCGTGGTTTCGAACATTTCCAGCGGTGCCGGGTCGGTGGCGGTTTCGGCACGACCGGCTTTACCGAAGACGTGTTCGACCTCTGGCACGGTCTTGATCAACCGGTCGGTCTGTTGCAGCAGTTGCGCAGCTTTCTGCGCCGATAGTCCCGGCAGGGCCGAAGGCATATAGAGCAGGTCGCCCTCGTCCAGCGGGGGTAGAAACTCGCCACCCAAGCGCGACATTGGCCATAGCGCGCTGACAAAAACCAATAGCGCGACCAGCAGCGTGATCTTCGGCCGACGCAAGACCGCGTCCAGGGCCGGCTGATAGATCCGGATCAACCACCGGTTCAACGGGTTCTGTTGTTCACCGGGAATTCGTCCCCGAATCCAGTAGCCCATCAGCACGGGCACCAGGGTCACTGACAATCCCGCTGCTGCGGCCATGGCGTAGGTCTTGGTGAACGCCAAAGGGCCGAACAGCCGTCCTTCCTGAGCCTCCAGGGTGAACACCGGAATGAACGACAAGGTGATGATCAGCAAACAGAAGAAAAGCGCCGGGCCTACCTCCGCCGCTGCTTCGGTCATGACATGCCAATGACGCTCGCCCTTGAGTTCCTCCCCTGGATTGGCTACGTGCCAGGCCTCAATCTTTTTGTGGGCGTTCTCGATCATCACCACGGCGGCATCGACCATGGCGCCGATGGCGATGGCAATCCCGCCCAAGGACATGATGTTGGCGTTGATGCCTTGGTAGCGCATGACGATGAAGGCAATCAGCACTCCCACCGGCAGCGAAATGATCGCCACCAGCGATGAGCGCAAGTGCCAGAGAAAGATCCCGCAGACCAACGCGACGACGATGAACTCTTCGATCAGTTTGTGGCTGAGGTTTTCCACCGCGCGGTCGATCAGCTTGCTACGGTCGTAGGTGGTGACGATTTCCACCCCGGCCGGCAGACTGCTTTTCAGTTCGTCGAGCTTGGTCTTGACCGCTGCGATAGTCTCGCGAGCATTCTTGCCGCTGCGCAAAATCACCACGCCACCGACGGTCTCGCCTTCGCCGTCGAGTTCGGTAATGCCACGCCGCATTTCCGGCCCCAACTGAATCGTGGCGACATCGCCAAGGGTCACCGGAACACCACCCGAACCCAACTTGAGCGGGATCGCCCGAAAGTCATTGAGCGTCTTCAAGTAACCGGAAGCCCGCACGATGAACTCGGTCTCGGCCATCTCCAGCACCGCGCCACCGGTTTCCTGATTGGCCTTGCCGATAGCGTCGGTCACCGCAGCCTGAGTGATACCGAGGCTGGCCAGTTTCAGCGGATCAAGCTGTACCTGGTACTGCTTGACCATGCCACCCACCGTGGCCACCTCCGCAACGTTCGGCAGTGTCTTGAGTTCAAACTTGAGGAACCAGTCCTGAAGCGCGCGCAGTTGCGCCAGGTCGTGTCCACCACTGCGATCCACCAGTGCGTACTGATAGATCCAGCCCACTCCCGTCGCATCCGGCCCCAACGCCGGCTTGGCGCTGGCCGGCAACCGGCTTTGTACCTGGCTCAGGTATTCCAACACCCGCGAGCGAGCCCAGTACAAGTCCGTGCCGTCTTCGAACAGCACGTAAACGAAGCTGTCGCCGAAGAAGGAGTAACCACGCACGGTCCTGGCGCCCGGCACCGAAAGCATGGTGGTGGCCAACGGATAGGTCACCTGGTTCTCGACAATCTGCGGCGCTTGTCCTGCATAGGGGGTGCGGATGATCACCTGGACATCCGAGAGATCTGGCAGTGCATCAATGGGTGTGCTCTGTACCGACCAGATACCCCAAGCCGTGACGAACAACGTCGCCAGTAGCACCAGGAACCGGTTGGCCACTGACCAACGAATGAGGGCCGCAATCATGGCTGGCTCCCCGATTTGGCCAGGCGCTCGACACGCAAGCCATCGTCGGTCTGGCTCACCGCGACCCGAACCTTGTCACCAGCCTTGAGGCCCTGCATCAGCGCCGGATTGGCGAGAGGGAACGTCATCGTCATGCCAGACATGCCCAGCGTCTTGAAAGGACCATGGGCGAGCGTAACTTCTTTGTCGTTGATCTCAACGATCTGCCCATCCGCCTCGTGCAAACTGGCGGCAGCTCCAATGGGGGGTGACCCTTCCTCAGAGGTAGCAACAATGCCCTTGAGACTGGCCTCGGAATCGAGGAGGAACTGGCCAGACGTAACCACCTTCCAGCCTTCTTCCAGACCTTTCAAAATCACCGTCTTGCCATCGCTTTCCTGCCCGGGTTGCACCTCCACCGGGCGGTAGCGGCCGGCGTCTTCGGCGAGCATTACCAGGGCACGTCGGCCAGTGCGGATAACCGCCTCACTTGGCACCCACAACACACTGTGTTCGGTCGAGTGGTTGAGGCGGACCTGCGCCGTCAAACCTGGTCTCAGGCGTCCGTCCGGATTGGGTAACTCGACACGTATGCGAAGGGTGCGGCTGTCCGGATTGGTCTCGGGCAAAATCGCGCTGACCTTGCCACTGAGCGTTAACCCTGGAAAGGCTGGCAAGCGTGCCTCGACGGCCTGGCCCACGGTGATGGCTCCCGCCTCCGATTCCGGAACGGCCACGGCCAGCCAGACACTGCTCAAGCCATTGACGCGTGCCAGAGTCTCGCCAGCCGACACGGTCATGCCCGCTCGTACGTTCAACTCTTGCAGCACGCCGCTGATGGGGCTGGTGAGGGTCAGGTTCGGCTGGACGTTGCCACTGCGCTCTACCTGGGTGATCAGCGCCGCCGGCATCCCTGTGAGCCGCAGTCGCTGGCGGGCCGCAGCCAACAGGTCGGCATCACCGTTGCGCTTGAGGGCAAGAAACTCTGTCTGGGCGGCTGCCCACTCCGGCACCAGGATATCCGCCAGTGCCGCATTGGCTTTGAGCACATCACCGGGTGCATGGGCATAGACCCGCTCCACAAAACCAGGGGTGCGTGCCTGAATGACGGCGACATCACGCTCGTTGAACGCCAGGACACCTGTCACGTCGAGGCTGGACTCAAAGTTTCCACGAGCGACGGTCGCAAAACGCAGACCGAGATTCTGGGTCAGACCCGGATCGATACTGACGCTCGCGCGGTCCGCTGTGCCGCTGGCGTACTGGGGGACCAGTTGCATGTCCATGAAGGGGGACTTACCCGGTTTATCGAACTTTTGCTGCGGGTACATGGGGTCGTACCAATACAGTGCCTTGCGTTCGTCCGGCGAATTGAGTTTCTGCTCCTGGGCGGCAACAGGTACCGCGCTCATGCGCTGGTGAGCGAACCAGTAGCCACCGGCAACACCCAATGCCAGCGAGATGCCAACCAGCAATGCGCCGTTCCATTTTTCAAGGATCATTGGCCAGACTCCCCATAAGCAAAATACAGACGCGCACTGCTCAGCGCTCGCTGCTCTTCCACGTCGATCTGTTTGAGCCGGGCTTCGATGAGTTCACGTCGGGCGGCCACAACGGCGTTTAAATCGCCTTTGCCGGCACGGTAGCTGGCCATGCTGAGTTCGACCTTTTCCCTGGCCAGCGGCAACAGGCTTTCCTGGTTGCGGCTTACCGCACGATTCAGGCGCTCATAGTCGGCCAGTTCGTTTTCCAGTTGCTGAGTGTGCTCGCGTGACAGGGCTTCGCGCTCAGCCTCAAGCTGGCTGAGTTCAGCCTGTTTGGCTGCGATTTTCGGGTTTTGCCGGGAGTCGGGAAACAGCGGCAAGTCCCAGGACAATTGCACGCTGACCATGTCGCCGAACTGGCGATCGCGATGTTGATAGTCAAGCTCCCAACTCCAGTCTGACTTTTTCTCCGACTCGGCTTCACGAACCTTGGCTTGCGCTTCGCGGGTCATCGGCGCAAACGCTGCCAACTCGGGGTGGTGTTGCAGTTTATGGGCGTAGCTTGAGGAATCGACGGGCCACTGCGGCAAGGTGCCCACAGGCTGGTCGTTGGCAGCGGAGCCAATCCAGCGTTTGAGGGCCGCCCGGGCCTGCGCTCTCTGGAGAACCAGATCGTCCTGCTGCTCTGCCAGTCGAGCCGCTTCTTGCTTGGGCGTCACCGCATCGGCGGGTTGAGCGCGACCACCGGCAATCTGCGCCCGGACGGTATCGGTCAGCAGACGGTTTTCTTTGTAGAAGTCCTGGAACAGCGCATCTTTTCGCTCGACCGAGTAGCTGTTGATCCAGGCCAATGCCGTGGATTGGCGTACGTTCAGACGTGCAACCCGACGCTCGGCGGCAGCGCGATCAACGGCGGCGTTGGCGACCTCGATGCGGGCTTTGCGTTTGTCACCGTTGGGCATCTCTTGCCTGACCCCGACCATTTGCATGGTCATGAAGTCATCGTTGATGCTCCAGCGATCCGGGCCGCCGATGGGGTAGTTCTGCACACCTGCCAGCAGCTTGGGGTCAGGTAGTTCACCCGCTGGAATAGCCGCACTGCTGGCAGCCTGAATCTTTGCATCTTGTGCAGCCAGCGACGGCGCATTGTTTTCGGCCAGCCGCAGCGCTTCATCGAGCGTCAGTGCGGCAGCGAAGCCCGGCAATGCCAGTACGCTTGCCGCCAGACCGGCCACGAGGGACCAGCCTGTGCAATAGCACTTGGAGTTCATGTTTACGATTCCTGTGATCATCCACTGCACGCGTCAAAAAGACAGGCGCGCAGTCAGTCCATCCCGCTATTGCGGAATGAGGCTCAATGTTGGACAGGAATCAAACGCGAGGCGGTCGCCATACCCCGGACGGGGAATGTACGGGCAGGGAATCACTGAAGAAAGAAGCCACTACGGGGCTGAACACGGTGACAGGAGGCTTGAGGATCGAGACTTGCAGCATGCCGCCTGTCTTGCATTCCTGGCCCGGCTTGCAGGGCTTGCCATGCTCTGTCGGGCTTTTCATGTCGTTGCAGCAGTCCATTCCCATGTCATCCATCATCGCCATGCCCATCGTCTTCATCGGGCACGGTTCTGTGGGCGCCTGAACACCCGCCATCCCGCTGAGGGGAAGCACCAGGCTAATCACGAAAATGAGGCAAAACCGCAGGTAGCGTTTCATGGGCTGGAGTGTAGTGGCTGAATTGGGCTCTTACAATTGAATGGGTGTTCTCACAGCCTGCCGAAGGCGTTGATCCAGGCGATATCACCGTATATGAATTAAGCCAGCATTATCGCTGACAGAGGGTTTACGCAGCAGGTGCAATGACCCACAAGCGGCATGTGTTGAAATTTCCTGCCGCAATCGTGCCCATCCATGGCGGATTATGCGAAAGCCCGCACGAATACCTGGTTTTTTTGCACGAATCGTCACCGCTGTCCCTCGTATCATTTCACTCGTAAACCACCGTGAGCATCGCGATGACAAAAAAACCAACGTTGTGGGACATCAGTCCGCCCTTGAGTAGCGAGACACCGACCTGGCCGGGAGACACGCCTTTCCAGGAGGAGCGCGTCTGGACCTACGGTCCCGAGTGTCCGGTGAATGTCGGGCGCATCACCCTGTCGCCGCATACCGGCGCCCACGTTGATGCACCGCTGCATTACAGCGCTGACGGCGCGGCGATTGGCGAAGTCGGGTTGGATGTCTATATCGGGCCTTGCCGCGTTTTGCATTGTCTGGACAGCGGTGAGCTGGTGCAGCCCGGGCAACTGGAAGGGCGTTTGCACGATGTGCCCGAGCGTGTGCTGCTGCGAACCTATCGACAGGCACCGCTGACGACCTGGGACTCGAACTTCACGGCTGTTGCCAAGGAAACCATCGACTTGCTGGCGAGCCTTGGCGTGCGGTTGATTGGCATCGATACGCCGTCGCTGGACCCCCAGCAATCCAGGACCATGGATTCACACGGTGCCGTGGCCCGCCATCACATGGCGATTCTTGAAGGCATCGTGCTGGATGAGGTCCCGGAAGGCGATTACGAGTTGATCGCCTTGCCGCTGCGGTTCGCTCATCTGGATGCCAGTCCGGTCAGGGCGATTTTGCGGCCGTTGAGTACTTCACAGCGCGTGTAGCTCATTCAACAGATCCGAAGGGGACGCCGGAACCGGGCACCACCCTGGCGCCCCCTTCGGGTGAGCGGCGTCAGGCATTGCTCTCGGTGAATTTCTCGTAGTACAGCTGCACACTGTCCAGTGTCTGTGCCTGCAGCCAGGTCTTGATCGACTCCACCATCGGCGGTGGCCCGCAAACGTACATATCGACCTGGCCATCACGCAGTTCGGCGATGTCGAAGTGTTCGGCAATGTAGCCACGCTTGCCGGTCCAGTGTGGCGACGGTTCGCTGACCACTTCGGTGTAGCGAAACCCCGGGAGGCGTTGTTCATACGCCTGGATGCGCGCCTGTTCGCACAAATCGGCCGCATCGCGCACACCGTAGTACAAGTGCACGGGCTGTTCGCAGCCGCGCTCGGCGAGTTCGTCGAGCATGCCCAGCAATGCCGAAAGACCGGTGCCACCGGCCACCAGGATCAGTGGCCTGGCGACGTGTCGCAGATAAAACGCCCCCAGCGGTGCCTCCAGGGCGATTTCGTCGCCCACCTGGCAGCGTTCGCGGATGTAGTTGCTCATTACGCCATCGGGAAGCAGGCGAATCAGAAACTGCAGCTCATTGCTGGTGCTTGGCCGATTGGCGAACGAGTAGGAGCGCTTGTTTTCGGTCCCCGGAATCGACAGCCGGGCGTATTGTCCGGGCAGGTAATCCAGCGATTGCCCCGCATCGCCCAGGTTCAGATGCAGGATCGCCGTGCTGGCCGACACCTGTTTGACATCGGTGACCCTTGCCCTGAGTTGATCGGGGTCGGCGGCGTTGCACAGGCTGGACGCGAAGTCGAAGTAGAACGCGGCGTCGGATTTGACCCGTGTCTGGCAGGTGAGCATTTTGCGTTGTTGCAGGTCCTGGCTGGAGAGGGCTTCCTCATCCACATAGTCCTGGCTGTAATCGCCTGACTCGCAACGCCCCTGACAGGTTCCGCAGACGCCTTCGCGGCAATCCAGGGGAATGTTGATGCCATTGCGCAGGGCGGCGTCGAGCAGGATTTCATTGGGTTGCACGGGAAAGAACAGCGTTTTGCCGTCGGCAAAGCTGAACGCGACTTTATGGTTCATGCCCCGGTCTCCTGGGATTCAGAGGTGGTAGAAATCGAGTACCGAGTTGATGGTGTCGTTGAGCAGCAACACGTGCTTGCGGGTGATCAGCCAGCTATCGACGTGGGGCGTGAGGTGATAGGTCGCGCGGCCATAAAACTGCTCGGATGTCGCCAGGCGGTAGTACAGCGTGTGCCAGTTCAGGCGTACCTCCAGCTCGCCGTTTGCAAGGGCGCCGATCCGCACGTTGCTGATCTGATGCAGGGTGCGCGGCATCGGCGTCGAGGACGCGGACTTGCCGGTGCGCAGGCGGAACACGCGGTCCTCCAGGCCCGAACGATTGGGGTAATAGATCAGCGACATTTCGCGCTTGGGGTCGCGGGTGTAGACGTGTTCGGAGTCCCATTGCGGCAAGTGGAACTCGCTGTGCTCGGCGAACAGCTGGACATAGGCATCCCAGTCCTGGGCGTCGCACAGTTCGGATTTGCGATAGAAAAACTGTTCGATCTGGTACTGCAATTGCGCATTCATCATTGCACCTCACGGAGTTTCAGGGATTTGGCGTCCAGACCATCCAGCAGGAATTTCTGCCAGTTGCTGTGCTGGTTGACGTAAAGCCCTTCGTGGGTGAATTCGGTGCCGGTCATGGCCGGGGCGATGCCGATCGATTCGCTGTTTGGGGTGGCGCCGGTGGCCCAGCGGTGACTGCCGCGGGAAATGTCGCTCCAGCGTTCCAGGCGCGCCTGGAACCCACGCTGGGCTTCACGGAACTCCACCAGGTCATCCGGTGTGCCCAGGCCCGAGACGTTGAAGAAATCCTCGAACTGGCGAATGCGGTTTTCGCGGTCGGCGGCTGACTCTTCCTTGACCCCCAGGCACTGGCTGATGATTTCGGTCTTGTTCCACGCCACCGGACGGATGATGCGCAATTGCGAGCTGATCTGATCGAGGAAAAACAGGCTCGGATAGATGTTCAGGTTGCGCAGGCGATGCATCATCCACTCGGCCTTTTGCTGGCCGTGTTCTTCGATCAGGCGCGGCATGATGGTCGAGTAGCCGGAGCGCACCGACGGGTTCGGCATGTCGCTGAACAGCAGGCTGTGACCGTTATCGAACGCGAACCAGCCGTCATCGGTATTGGCGTCGCCGGCGCCGAGCTTGCTGTAGTCGAGGGTGCCGCTGGCGGCGGTGCCGTTTTCGCTGTTGACCTGCTGGCGATGCTGCACCGTGGCCACGTAGTTGTAGTGCACCGTGCTGACGTGATAACCGTCGAGGCCGTTTTCGTTCTGCAGTTTCCAGTTGCCGTCGTAGGTGTAGGCCGACTTGCCGGGCAGTACCTCCAGCTCACCGGTGGGCGACTGGGCGACCATCATGTCGAAGAACACCTTGGCGTCGCCGAGGAAGTCTTCCAGGCTGTTGTCGGCCTGCACATCAAGGCTGATGAAGACGAATCCCTTGTAGCTCTGGATACGCGCCTTTTTCAGGCCGCGGGTAGCTTTGTCGAAGCCTTCCGGGTACTCGCCCGGTGCCTTGACCTTGACCAGGCGGCCATCGCTTTTGTAGCACCAGGCATGGAAGGGGCAGGTAAAGGTCGACTGGTTGCCCTTGCCGACTCTGGTCAGCGTCGTGCCGCGATGCTGGCAGGCATTGATCAGTGCATTGAGCTGGCCGTCACCGTCGCGGGTGATGATCATCGGCTGGCGGCCGGCGCGCATGGTCACGAAGTCGTGGTTGTTGGCCAGCTCGCTTTCGTGGCAGGCGTAGATCCAGTTCTTCTCGAAGATCAGTTCCATTTCCAGATCGAACAGCTGCGGCTCGGTGAAGATGTCCCGGGCGATACGGAATACGCCTTCTGCCGGACGGAAGTCCAGGCAGCTTTCGATGAACGTTTTCCATTGCTCGACGTTTCTTTCGCCACTCATGAGGTGTACCTGTTTTTATTGGGGCTAATCGGTACGTCATTAGAGAGAGTTAGGCGTGCCGGGGTCTATCCGCTTTGTGGGCGAAGGCAGTCCGTAAAGTTTGGCGGTAACACTCAAGGGGAGGGCTGGGCAGCGAATACCCAGCGGCATGTACCAGGCGATAAACGGCGGCTGCGGTTTGCGGTAATCAGGTACTGTTCGAGCAGGCGTTCGAGACCCTTTGATGGCATTTCCAGACTCCAGTCGCCAGGCGTTATCCACTTAATTGGCGATTGCTATCCGCCCGGTCAGCGCCGCCGTCTTGTGGCTTGGAACTTGCCTTTGCAAACCGTATACGCGCCATCAGAGCGCGCTGAAAAAAACCTTGAGTGCACCGTGATGAGCAGCAAAGTCGATCCGCAGTTTCGCGACATTCGTGTCGACAGCGATGACCTGGAGGCCGCCAGAAGCTGGATGTCCGGCATCTGCGGTCCCCATCGGCTGGTGAGCGCGAACCCCGAACGGATCCGCTTTCATCACAGCGCCAACATGTTCAAATCGATGGCCACTACCCTGGGCACTATCGAATACGGTACCGATGTCACCATCGATATCGAGGACGCCGAGCACTTCAGCAGCTACAGCCTGAGCTTGCCGCTGGTGGGCGAACAGGAACTGAGCAAGGATGGCAGCGTGGTCAGGTCCGACCGCGATCAAGGGGTCATCATTTCCCCCAATGAACACCAGCTGCTGGCGATTTCCGGTGACTGTCGCAAGGTCCAGGTGGTGATTACCCGTGTGGCGATGAGCGAGGCGCTGGAGGGGATGCTGCAACGGCCTCTGGATGCGCCGCTGCGCTTCGAACCGATGATGGATGCGATCGATGGGCCATCGGCGTCGTGGTGGCGCATGGCGCGTTATTTCATCGACGAGCTGGAGCGCAGCAGTGAACTCTTCGAGCAGGTGGCCTTCACCCGGGACATTGAAAGCTCGCTGATCAAAGGCTTGATCCTTGCCCAGCCAAACAACTACTCGCAAGAACTGCGCGACGCGCTGGGGGTGAAGTTGCCGCACTACCTGGTCAGGGCCCGGCAATACATCCACGACAACGCCCGGGAAGCATTGCATCTGGAGGATATCGAAGCCGCTGCCGGCGTTTCGCGCTTCAAGTTGTTCGACGCGTTCAAGAAGTACTTCGCCCTGTCGCCGATGGCCTACCTGAAAAAACATCGCCTGAACGCCGTGCGCCAGGAGATTCTCGAACACGGCTCGGCACGCAATATTTCCGGGATCGCCATGGGTTGGGGGTTCACGCACCTGGGGCGTTTTTCCACCGAGTACCGCAAGCTGTTCGACGAAACCCCGAGCATGACCTTGCAGCGCAACGAAGCCCGGCGCCTGCACGGACTTTGACGGGCCGGTCTGGCCTTACTTGCGTACCACCAGATCAAGCAATTGCTCGCGCTCCTTGATTTTCTGCAGGACGATTTCCGAACGTATGTCGGTGACGCCGGCGGTGCGGTTGAGGTGGTTGACGATGAAATCCGAGAAGTGCTTGAGGTTGCGGGCCTGGACCCGCAGCACATAGTTGCTCGCCCCGGTAACGACATAGGCTGTGACCACTTCCGGCCACTGCTGAACCTTCTTGATGAAGGTCTCGTGCCAGTCCTCGACGTCCTGTCGCAGCGACACATGAACGATCGCTTCCAGTTCAATGCCCAGCCGCTCGGCATTCAGCACCGCGCGATAGCCAGTGATGATTCCTTCGCTTTCCAGCAGACGCAACCGGCGCAGGCAAGCCGAGGGTGACAAGGCGACTTTCTCCGCCAATTCCTGATTGCTGATACGGCCATCCTGTTGCAATTGATGCAGGATCCGCAGGTCTGTCGAGTCGAGATTCATGGTTTGAATAAATCCGCGTTTATTGGGGTTTGATTAGAATAATCTGCGAAATAACTACTACATGGCCGGTTACTTTGCACGAAAATTCTTCAAAGGTTCGTTCATTATTTCTCCATCGAAAGGCAAGCGAATCGCCTTGAATCAGGGCGCCAGAACCGGCTGATGCAACCTGCCCGGATGGCGTCGCATAACAAAAAACAGGACACCCGATGACGACAAGAAACAGTTGCCTGGCGCTTGATGCCCAGGACGCGCTGGCGCCCCTGCGCCAGCAGTTTGCGCTCCCCGAGGGCGTTATTTATCTCGATGGCAATTCCCTGGGCGCGCGGCCGGTCGCTGCATTGGCACGGGCGCAAGCGGTGGTCGCCGAGGAATGGGGCAATGGCTTGATCCGCAGTTGGAACAGCGCAGGCTGGCGCGAGCTGTCCGAGCGTTTGGGCAACCGCCTGGCGGGTCTGATCGGTGCGGGGGAGGGTGAAGTGGTGGTGACCGATACTACCTCCATCAACCTGTTCAAGGTGCTGAGCGCTGCATTGCGCGTACAGGCCACAAGGTCGCCGCAGCGGCGAGTGATCGTCAGCGAGTCGAGCAACTTCCCCACCGACCTGTACATCGCCGAAGGCCTCGCGCAGATGCTGCAACAGGGTTACACCCTGCGCCTGGTCGATAGTCCTGAAGCGTTGCCGCAAGCGATTGACCAGGACACGGCGGTGGTCATGCTCACCCACGTCAACTACAAGACCGGCTACATGCACGACATGCAGGCCCTGACCGCGCTGACCCACGAATGTGGCGCGCTGGCCATCTGGGACCTGGCCCATTCCGCCGGCGCAGTACCGGTCGATCTGCACCAGGCGGGTGCCGACTACGCCATCGGCTGCACCTACAAGTACCTCAATGGCGGGCCGGGTTCCCAGGCCTTTGTCTGGGTTTCGCCGCAGTTGTGCGATCTGGTGCCGCAGCCCTTGTCCGGCTGGTTCGGCCATTCGCGGCAGTTCGCCATGGAGTCGCATTACGAGCCGAGCAGCGGTATCGCCCGCTACCTGTGCGGCACCCAACCGATTACCTCATTGGCGATGGTCGAGTGCGGCCTGGATGTGTTCGCCCAGACCGACATGGCCAGCTTGCGCCGCAAATCCCTGGCCCTGACGGACTTGTTCATCGAATTGGTCGAGCAGCGTTGCGCGGTTCACGAACTGAAGTTGATCACACCCCGTGAGCACGCCAAACGTGGCAGCCACGTCAGCTTCGAACACCCCGAAGGTTATGCGGTGATCCAGGCCCTGATCGAGCGGGGCGTGATTGGTGACTACCGCGAGCCGCGCATCATGCGTTTCGGTTTCACCCCGCTGTACACGACCTTCACCGAAGTCTGGGATGCGGTACAGATCCTCGGCGAGATCCTCGACCGGAACACCTGGTCGCAAGCGCAATTCCAGGTTCGCCACAGCGTGACCTGAACCCTCCGACATCCGTGTCCTGCCGCAGGATTTTCTCCGCGGCAGGGCTTCGGTCGCCGGCAATAACCAGTTCTGCAATCACAATAATAAGGAGCACGCAGAATGAAACTGTCCCTCTGGCCTGCCTTGCCGCTCGCCATCTCCAGTTGTCTTGGCCAAATGGCCTTTGCCGCCTCCGACAACGGATTTGTCGAAGACAGCAGCCTGACCCTGACCAACCGTAACTTTTATTTCTACCGCAATAACCTCAACAACCCGGGCGGGCAGAACTATCGGGACGAGTGGGCCCACGGGCTCATGCTCGATTACCGCTCCGGCTACACCCAGGGCACGGTGGGGTTCGGCGTCGATGCCTATGCGCAGTTGGGCCTAAAGCTCGACAGTGGCAAGGGACGCACGGGCACGGGTTTGCTGCCGGTCGATTCCGATGGTCGTCCCGAGGATGAGTACTCTGAAGCGGGCGGTGCGTTGAAGGCGCGGATTTCGCAGACCGAGCTCAAGTACGGCAACCTGACACCGCTCAACCCGGTGTTCGGCACCGGCAATGCGCGACTGTTCACCAGTGTTGCCACCGGCTTTCAGCTGACCAGCAATGAATTCAAGGCATTGCAACTGGACATCGGTCACTTCACCGCCGGCAACGACAGTAATTCGACCAATGCCGATGGCGCGCTTAAAGCGCTGTACGCCGGCGTGGAAACCCGCAGCGTCGATTATCTGGGCGGCAGCTACGCCCTGAGCGATCAACTGAGTGTCAGCCTGTACGGTTCGCAGTTCACCGACATCTGGCGCCAGTACTACGCCAATACTAACTACACCTATGCCCTTGGTGAAGGCCGGTCGCTGAACCTGGATTTCAATCTCTACCGCACCAACGACAGCGGCCAGAGCCTGGCCGGCAAGATCGACAACACCACTTGGTCACTGTCCACCGCATACAAATTCGGCGCCCATCGGTTGACCCTGGCGTACCAGCGGGTCGATGGCGATGAGCCGTTCGATTACCTGGGGTTCGATCAACAACCGGGTACCTCGATTTTCCTCGCCAACTCGATTCAGGTCCTCGACTTCAACGCCCCCAACGAACGCTCCTGGCAACTGCGTTATGACCTGGACATGGCGCCTTTCGGCGTGCCGGGCCTGAGCTTCATGTCCCGTTACGTCAGTGGTGACCACATTGACGACAGCCATTACGACGGCGGACCCAATGGCGCCTATGGACGTTACGGCGATGACGGCAAGCGCTGGGAGCGCGACATCGAGGCGCGCTATGTCGTGCAGTCGGGCAAGGCCAGGGACCTTTCAATTCGCGTGCGTCAGGCCAGTGTGCGTTCCACCGCCCAGGTCGCCCGCGCCGACACCACGGACAACAACGAAGTCCGGGTGATCATCGAATATCCACTGAGTATTTTCTGATCCGTGTCCTGCTGTGCGTGGCTGATCCCCACCGTTAAACCCACGACGTGCTCTTCAAGAAAGACAAAATCCAGAGGACATAAAAATGACCGATAACTCCGGTTTCGAAACGATATCCAACCGTGAACACGGCCTGCGGCGTCAATTGACGTCGGGGCAGATGAGCATGATCGCCATTGGCGGTGCAATCGGCACCGGGCTGTTCATGGGCAGCGCCTATGCCATCGGTTACGCCGGGCCGAGCGTGTTGCTCAGCTATGCCATCGGCGCAATCATCACCTTGCTGCTGATGGGCTGCCTGGCGGAAATGACCGTGGCCCATTCGACCTCGGGTTCCTTCGGTGCTTACGCCGAATTTTATGTCAGCCCGCTGGCCGGGTTCCTGGTGCGCTATGCCTACTGGGCGGCGATTGTGCTCGCGGTCGGCACGGAAGTGACGGCGGTGGCGATGTACATGAAGTACTGGTTTGCCAACGTGCCGGAGTGGATATGGATCCTCTCGTTCTCCAGCGTGCTGGTCGTGCTCAATGCCATCAGCGTGAAGACCTTCGGCACCTTCGAGTACTGGTTCTCGACCATCAAGATCGGCGCGATTGTCGGCTTCATCATCCTGGCGGTGTATGTGGTGTTCGGGTCCGGCAATCCGCAATACGGCGTGCACAACTACACCGCTCACGGCGGCTTCTTTCCCAATGGTCTGCAAGGGATGTGGGTCGCGGTAATCGTGTCGATCTTCAGCTACCTGAGCGTGGAGATGATCGCGGTGGCGGCCGGTGAGGCAAAAGACCCGGAGCAAGCGGTCAAGAAAGCCTTTCGCGGGACTATCGTGCGCCTGGTGGTGTTCTACCTGCTGACCCTGGCGTTGATGCTGGCGATCGTGCCTTGGGTCCAGGCGGGTCATGCCCAGAGTCCGTTCGTCACGGTGATGCAAGCCATCGGCATTCCCGGCGCCACCGGCGTGATGAATTTCGTGATCCTGATCGCGGCGTTGTCAGCGATGAACAGCCAGTTGTACATCACCACGCGCATGATGTTCAGCCTGTCCCGTGCCGGCTACGCGCCAAAATCCATGGGTGTGTTGAGCAAGACCGGGATCCCGCTGAACGCGCTGTTGCTCTCCAGTTCAGGTATCGCCCTGGCGACCTTGCTCAACATCCTGTACCCGGAAAGTTCGTTCACCCTGATGATGGCGATCTCGATGTTCGGCGCGATCTTTACCTGGTTCATGATCTTCCTCACGCACTTCTGTTTCCGTCGTTTTCACGAACGCAATGGCAACCGCAAGCTGTCGTTCCGTATGCGCCTGTTTCCCTACAGCACATTGTTGGGGCTGGTGTTGATGGGGGCCGTGATGATCACCACCTACTTCACTGAAGCCTTCAAGATGACCCTGGTATTCGGCGTGCCATTCCTGCTGGTGCTGTCGATTGTCTACGGTGTTTTCTTCAGGAAGACCAAGGGTGTTGCGGCATTGAGCGCGCAGTCCAAGGCATAGTCTGGAGGTCGCGCCAGGCCGCAACCAGCAAGAAGCGGGCGCTGGATTTTCATCGCTCACTTTTTCGCTGGTTTACCGCTGGCAGGAATGTGCAGGTACGACATCACGCTTTCCGTCAGTTCGGTTGCCAGTTTGACCGCTTCTTTATTGCGCGCCATCACGCCGGCGACCAAGCCTTCGATCAAGGCCAGTACGGCGATGTTGGAGCTGGTCAGCACCGGGTGATCGCAAGGCGCAAACAGGGTGTGCTGGGCAATGCCGGTGAGCGGCGAGGCGGGTGAGTCGGTGATTGCCAGCACCGAGGCGCCGCGTTCATTGGCGAAGCGTGCCAGTTGCAGGGTGTCGAGGGAGTAGCGCGGCAAGGCGATCGCCAGCAGCACGTCCTGATCGGTGATCGCGGCCAGTCGGTACGCGGCATTTTCGTTGCCGCCCTCCATGCTGATGGCCGTGGCGTCCGCACAGAAGGGCATCAGGGTCGAGGCGGCGAGGCCGGCGAAGTAGACACTGTTGCCGAACCCCAGGATGTAGATTTTTCGGGCTTTGGTCAGGCGAGTGACGAACGCCTCAAATGTGTCGGCGTGGTTGTTGCTCGCCGCGGTGGCCAGGTTGCTGCTGGCGCTCTGGAGTTGCTCATGCAGGCCAAACGTACCGCCCGGGCGATGGGCAAGTTCGTTGCGCAGTTTGTCGACCGGCGACACCATCTGCTGCAACGTTGCGACCAGCTCGGCCTTCATGCCGCTGTAGCCACCGAGGTCCAGTGCCTTGGCCAGACGGTTGACGGCGGCGGGTGAGGTCAATGTTTCGTGGGCCATCTCCTCGATGGTCAGCGTCGCGGCCTTGAGCGGGTGACGCAGGATGAAGTCCGCCACCTTGCGCAGTGACGGCGGCAGTTCGGAAACGATTTCCGTGAGTTTGCGCATGACCGGTGCGGCATAGACAGTGGTGTCTTTCGATGGGGTGGGCATATCCGGCTCAACATTTCCTGAAGGTGAGAGAAGGGCTGTGCCTGATGCCCTGACGAGGTTGGCTGGAGTGTATCCGAAGCCAACCTTGTGGGGCAGCGTCATGCAGTGGCTGAGTGGCGGTTCTACTTCAGGCTGCCAGCCAGGAACTGCTGGAGGCGTTCGGACTGCGGGTTGACCAGCACTTCACGCGGGTCGCCGCGCTCTTCGACCATACCCTTGTGCAGGAACACCAGTTGGTTCGACACCTCGCGGGCAAAGCCCATTTCGTGCGTCACCACCACCATGGTGCGGCCTTCCTGCGCCAGATCCTGCATGACTTTAAGCACTTCGCCGACCAGTTCGGGGTCGAGGGCCGACGTCGGCTCATCGAACAGCATCACTTGCGGTTCCATCGCCAGTGCGCGGGCAATGGCCACGCGCTGCTGCTCGCCGCCGGACATATGCGCCGGCCAGGCGTTCATGCGGTGCGCCACACCGACTTTGTTCAGGTAGTGCTCGGCCTTTTCCCGTGCCTCTTTCTTGCCCAGGCCCAGTACATGCACGGGCGCTTCCATGACGTTTTCCAGGGCGCTCATGTGTGACCACAGGTTGAAGTGTTGAAACACCATCGATAGTTGCGAACGCATGCGTTGCAACTGTTTGGGTTCCGCCGCCTTCAACCCGCCGAGCTTGTTGGCCACCAGCTTGAGCGGTTCGCCATTGAGCACGATATTGCCCGCATTGGGTTGCTCCAGCAGGTTGATGCAGCGCAGGAACGTGCTTTTGCCAGAGCCGCTGGAACCGATGATGCTGATCACGTCACCGGCCTGTGCCTGCAGGGACACGCCTTTGAGTACCTGATGTGCGCCGTAGCTTTTATGCAGGTCTCGAACTTCAAGTTTGTACATGATTTGAACTCTCTGGAATCAGTCGCTGAGCAAGCGACCCTGGCGAATGGGGGTGACGCCTGCCACTTTGGCCAACCACAATCCAGGCTGGGCAAAGCGCAGCCGTTCGCGGGCATAGAGAATGCCGTCGGTGCTGGCGCTCACCACGCTGTGGCGGTCGGTCAGCGGGTCGATGACTTCGAATAGCGGATCACCGACCTTGACGTGCGCGCCCAGCGGTTGCAGAAAACTCACCACACCCGGGTGGGGCGCACAGGCGTACTGCGCGCCGGCGAATGGCATGGCCTGGCAATGGCTCGGCGGTGCCGCTGGCCAGTCACCGTTGATCAGGCCTTGTTCGGCGAGATACCCGAGAATGGCCTGTGCACTGTCGAGGCATTGCTCGCGCTCGGTGTCTGCCATGCCACGCAGTTCGATGGTGGTGGCTGCGCACGCCAGGGGAATGTTGGCTTTGGGGAACAGCTCGGCCAGGCGTAGCCATGCAATGGCGCAGGCTTCGTCGAAGGCACTGCCGCCGGCATCTTCGGCCAGTAACGTGACCCCGGCGCCGAGGCGGGCGGCCAGTGACTGCAAGCGTGGCCAGATTTGCGGCATCGCATACATCAACATGATCGATTCGAAATCGCAGTGCAGGTCCAGCACCACATCGGCGTCACAGGCATGCTGCAGCAACAGGCGGCGCAGGCCGTCGAGCTCGGAGGTCGGTGCCGGCATGGCGGCCAGGGCATCGACCATGGCGCGACGGATGAGTGCGATGTTGGCGTCGGCATCGTCGCCCAATCGGCCTTCCAGCAGCGGTGCAACGGCATCGGCCAATTCCGGGAAGTCGCGATTGAAGTTCTTGCCGCTGGAGAACTCGAAGCGCCCCTGATGGGTGGCCTGGAACATCTGGGCGATCCCGATCGGATTGGCCATGGGCACCAGCTCGATCACCCCGGTCACGCGGCCTTGGGCTTCCAGTTCCAGAAGACGGCGCTTGAGCTCGACGGCAACGCGCATCCCCGGCAATTCGTCGGCATGCAATGACGCCTGGATGTAGGCCTTGCGTGGGCCACTGCCAAAACGGAACAGTGACAGCGTTCGTTCGGTGCCCGAGGCACTCCACGGCAACAGGTATTGAATGTGCTCCATAGCAGCTCCTTAGTGCTTGCGCGGTGCCTGATACGCCAGCCAGCGGCGCTCGGCCAGCTTGAACAGGCGCACCAGAATGAAGGTCAGGGCGAGGTAGATGAGGCCGGCGGTGATGAACGCCTCGAACGGCAGATAGAACCGTGAGCTGACCGTACGCGCGGCCCCGGTGATGTCGACGAGGGTGACAATGGAGGCCAGGCTGGTGGTTTGCAGCATCATCAGCACTTCGTTGCTGTATTGCGGCAATGCCCGGCGCAAGGCCGACGGCATGAGAATGCGGCGGTACAGGGTCAGGCGTGACATGCCCATGGCCCTGGCGGCTTCGATCTCGCCATGGTGGGTGGATTTCAGACTGCCGGCCAGCAGCTCTGCGCTATAGGCACTGGTGTTGATCGCGAAGGCCAGGCAGGCGCAAAAGGTGGCGCTGGAGAGGTAAGGCCAGAGCACGCTTTGACGCACCGCTTCGAACTGCGCCAGGCCGTAATAGATCAGGAACAATTGCACCAGCATCGGCGTACCGCGAATCACGTAGGTGTAGAGCCAGGCCGGGAAGTTGATCAGCGGCGATCGCGACACCCGCATCAGCGCCAGTGGAATCGCCAATACCAGACCCAGGGCCAGGGAAATGAGCAGGACTTTGAGGGTCAACAAGGCGCCATTGAAATACAGCGGCAGGTTTTCCCAGATCAGGTTGTAGTCGAGAATCATGGGCGGCTCCCCCTCACAATTCGGTGGCTTTGATGCCGACCGAGTAGTGTTTTTCCAGAAAGCGCAGCACCAGCAAGGACAGGCTGGTGAGCATCAGGTACAGCGCTGCCACCGCGAGGAAAAACGTAAATGGCTCGTGTGTGGCATCCGCGGCGTTCTTGGCTTTGAACATCATGTCCTGCAAGCCAATCACCGAGATCAGCGCGGTGGATTTGGTCAGCACCAGCCAATTGTTGGTGAACCCGGGGATGGCGAAACGAATCATCTGCGGGACCAGGATCCGCCAGAACACCTGCGCACCGCCCATGCCATAGGCCACGCCAGCCTCGGCCTGACCCTTGGGAATCGCCATGAAGGCGCCGCGAAAGGTTTCCGAGAGGTAGGCGCCAAAAATGAAGCCCATGGTGCAGACACCGGCGATAAAGGGGTTGATGTCGATATAGCGGGTGTAACCGAGCGCCAGGGCAATGCGGTTTACCAGATCCTGGCCGCCGTAGAAGATCAGCAGGATCAGCACCAGGTCTGGAATGCCGCGAATCAGGGTGGTGTAGCTTTCCCCGAGCATGGCCAGCCATTTGAGCGGTGACAGGCGAAAGGCCGCGCCGACCAGGCCCAGGGCAATCGCCAGGGACATGGACGTCAAGGCCAGGTTTATGGTCAGCCAGGCGCCATCGAGAATGCTCGATCCGTAGCCGTGAAGCATGATGAAGTTCCTCAAGCGAGCGCCGCGAGGCGCGCAAGACAAGCCCCGACAGACGCCTGCGGAGGGCCGGCGCCGGGGCTGGGGGCAGGGGGCAGGGGTAAGGCTTACTCGCCGTAGATATCGAACGCGAAGTACCTGGCCATCACTTGCTGGTACTTGCCATTGGCGCGAATGGCGTCAATCGCCGCACTCAGGCGCGCAACGTTGGCGCTGTCGCCTTTGCGCACGGCGATCCCGGCGCCCCGGCCAAAATATTTCGGGTCGTTGATGTCCGGCCCGGTCAGCGCGAAGCCCTGGCCTGCCGGTGTCTTGATAAAGCTTTCGTCGGTGTTGACGATGTCGGCGAGGGTGGCGTCCAGGCGACCCGAGGCCAGGTCGAGGAAAGCCTCATTCTGCGAGCCGTAACGCACCACGACGACGCCGGCTTTTTCCAGTTGCTCGGTGGCAAAACGATCATAAGTCGAGGAGCGTTGCACTCCGACTTTCTTGCCCTTGAGGTCCACCAAGGGGTCGTTGATCACGTTGCCGGCCTTCATCGCGAACTTGCCTGGCGTGTGGTAGTACTTTTTGCTGAAGTCCACGGACTTCATCCGGTCTTCGGTGATCGACATCGACGACAGCACGGCATCGATCTTGCGCACTTTGAGCGACGGGATCATGCCGTCGAACTCCTGAATGACCCACTCGCACTTGACCTTCATTTCTTCGCACAAGGCGTTGCCGATGTCGTAGTCGAACCCGCTGACGTTGCCTTCGGGTGTCTTGAAGGAGAAGGGCGGGTAGGCGGCTTCGATACCGATACGCAGGCTGTCTTCGTCGGCTTGTGCCAGGAAACTGAAAGCGCACAGCGCCAGAGCACCTAGAAGTTCTGTCTTGTTCATATTGTTGACTCCCTGGAGGCATTTTGGGGAAACGGGTGCCCGCCATCCGGGTTGACGCGGTGGATCAGTCCTGTGATCGGCGAGGCTATAAATGACACAATAAAAATCAATATGCAAGATTAATGAAAATAAACATATCAGTTTGGCGCGTAACGATGCAACCCGGGACGCTGCCAAGGCCGACGCAGATGTCGCCAGAGAGGATGTGGCGGACGCCCCGGACGAACCGGATTTCGACGCGGTTGAGGTAGAGAACCAAGCCTGCACGTTCGGCAATGAACACCGCAGGCATACCGTAGAAAACGTCCCGTGAGCTTGAGGGACGTCTCGGCAAAGAGTCGCAAGCCCTGAACCGTCGTGGGGTTTGCGACTTTTTTCGGCTATAGAGCCTGGGGGAACACTTCTACAGTCAGATCGACCGCTGATTCACGCGCTGAGTCAGTTCCTCTGCGGACTCTTTGCGCTCCGAGTAGCGGTCAACCAGATCGGGGCGATCCCGTAGCAGCAGGGTAAATTTCACCAGTTCCTCCATGACGTCCACCACCCTGTCGTACAGCGACGAGGGTTTCATGCGATTGGCCTCGTCAAACTCCAGAAAAGCCTTTGGCACGGAGGATTGATTGGGGATGGTGAACATGCGCATCCAGCGCCCCAGCACCCGAAGCTGATTCACCACATTGAAGGACTGGGAACCGCCGCAGACTTGCATGACCGCGAGGGTTTTCCCCTGGGTCGGGCGAACGGCCCCCAATGCCAACGGCACCCAGTCGATTTGCGCCTTGAACACCGCAGACATGGAACCGTGACGCTCTGGCGAACACCAGACCTGGCCTTCGGACCACTGCATCAGTTCGAGCAGTTCCTGGACTTTCGGGTGATCGGAGGGCGCGTCGTCAGGCAGCGGCAGGCCTGATGGATTGAAGATCCGTGTCTCGGCACCGAAGTGTTCGAGCAGCCGGGCTGCTTCCTCGACCAGCAGGCGACTGAACGACCGCGCACGAGTCGAACCGTACAGCAACAGGATGCGCGGCTTGTGCCGGTCGTCGCGTCCGCTGGCGATGGGCTGGGTCAGTGATGTGTCGAGATTGGGCAGGGGATGGGTCATGGGGGCTCCGGTCAAAGCGTGCCGATGCGGTCGAGTTCCCGCTTCAGCGCATCGCGGTCAAGTTGTGCAAAAGGCAGTTCGAGCAATGCCTTGCAGCGCGTTTCGATGTGCGCCAGGGTTGAGTGGAATGCCGCCGATACCGTCGCTTCATCGCCCTGTATGTCCGATGGGTCTTCCAGGCCCCAATGGGCTTTCAGCGCCGGCCCGAAGTACACGGGGCACGCCTCACCGGCGGCCTTGTCGCAGACTGTAATGACGATGTCCGGCGGGTTGGCTTCGAAGGCGTCATTGCCTTTGCTGCTCAAGCCGTCGATGGCGATGCCGGCCTCTTGCAACGTGCTCAGGCTGCGGGGCAGCACCTGCCCCTTGGGGAAGCTGCCGGCACTGATCGCCTCAAAACCTTCGGGGGCGAGATGGTTGAACATGGCTTCGGACAGGATGCTGCGACAGCTATTGGCGGTACACATAAACAGAACGCGCATGGTGACTCCTCTTTGCAGTCGCACAGGGCTAAACGCTCAGGCGCAGGGCCAGGGCAGACAAGGTGATGAACAGAATCGGCAGGGTCAGGACCACGCCGACCTTGAAGTAGTAACCCCAGGTAATGCGGATGCCCTTGCGCTCCAGCACATGCAGCCAGAGCAGGGTGGCCAGGCTGCCGATGGGGGTGATCTTGGGGCCCAGGTCAGAGCCGATGACATTGGCGTAGATCATGGCTTCACGCACCACACCGGTGGCGTCGCTGGCCTGAATCGACAGGGCACCCACCAGCACCGTGGGCATGTTGTTCATGCCCGATGACAGCAAGGCCGTGAGCAGCCCAGTACCCAACGCGGCGCCCCAGATGCCGAATTCGGCCATGCGGTTCAGGGCCATGGTCATGTAGGTGGTCAGCCCGGCGTTTTTCAGCCCGTACACCACCAGGTACATGCCCAGCGAAAAGATCACGACCTGCCAGGGCGCCTCACGCAGCACCCGACGCGTTGAAATCACATGCCCACGCGCCGCCACGGCGAACAGCAACGCGGCACAGACCGCTGAGATGGCGCTGATGGGAATGCCCAAGGGTTCCAGGGCAAACAGCCCGATCAGCAGCAGCGCCAGGACAACCCAGCCGACGCGGAAGGTCAGGGGATCACGCACGGCACGTCGCGGATCCATCACGTCATCGAGGGAGTAGTGCCTGGGAATGTCGCGCCGGAAAAACCAGTACAGCACCACGAGCGTGGTCGCCACGGCAACGAAGTTGACCGGCACCATGATGGCGGCGTACTCGCTGAAGCCTAGGTCGAAGTAGTCGGCCGAAACGATGTTGACGAGGTTGGACACCACCAGGGGCAGGCTCGCCGTGTCGGCAATGAAACCGGCCGCCATGACGAACGCCAGGGTAGAGGCTGGCGAAAAACGCAGTGCGAGCAGTATTGAAACGACGATGGGGGTCAGGATCAGGGCTGCACCGTCGTTGGCAAACAGAGCGGATACGCCGGCCCCCAGCAGTATCGTGAATACGAACAGGCGACGACCGTCACCCTTGGCCCAGCGCGCCACATGCAGTGCGGCCCACTGGAAAAACCCGGCCTCATCGAGCAGCAGACTGATGATGATCAGCGAGATGAAGGTCGCGGTGGCGTTCCAGACAATGTGCCACACCAGTGGAATATCGTTCAGTGTCACGACGCCTGCCAGCAGGGCCAGGACGGCGCCCAGGGAGGCGCTCCAGCCGACGCCCAGGCCCTTGGGTTGCCAGATGACCAACACCATGGTCAGCAGGAAAATGCTAAACGCAGTAAGCATGCGGAGTCTCGATGAGTGAAGGGTCAGCAGCAGGCGGAAGTGTTGAGCGGACGGTCGCCCATCGCGGCAAGGCGAGTGCTGTCGTTCGCAAGCCAGTCGGCGTTTGCCAGCAAGGTTGTCTCGAGAACGTCGCGAACCCACGCAGGCAGATCGGGGTTGAGCCGGTAATACACCCACTGTCCCTGACGGCGGTCGAGAAGCAGGCCGCAGCCGCGAAGCTGGGCAAGATGGCGGGAAATTTTCGGCTGGCTGTCGTCCAAGGCGCAGACCAGTTCACACACGCATAACTCGCCTTCACGGGTGATGAGCAAGGTGGCCCGGGCGCGGGTTTCGTCGGACAGGCATTTGAATACAGCGGCAGGATTGAGCATTGGCGTGGCTCGATACATATGGTTATTCGAATATACGATTTTCCATATGTATTGTGCAAGCCGCTCGGACTCGAGAGGGCAAGGCTCGGCCAGGATGTTCAGGTATGGGATAGACTCGAGTCGGCACAAGACACAGGAGAGGTGATGAATGGAATCATTTAGCGTACGCGAGCTGAAAGTGACTGACGCTCAAGCGTTGCTGGCTTTCGAAATCCAGAACCGTGAATGGTTCGAATCCCATATCGATGCGCGCGACCCTGCTTTTTACTCGTTGCAGGGTGTCGCCAATCATATCGAAAGCTATTTGTCCGATTTCGCCATCGGCGCCTGGCACCCCTTTGTCATCGAAGATTGCAGCCAGAGAATCGTCGGTCGAGCCAATCTGAAAAGCATCGATTCATCGACCCGTTCTGCTGAAGTCGGCTATCGGATTGCTGAGTGCGCGTGTGGCCAGGGGCTGGCGACTCTGGCGCTGAGGCACCTGATCCAGGAGGCACGGGTGCGTTGGGGGCTTGCGCAACTGGTTGCGTATGCCTTCAAGGAGAACGCCGGTTCCAGAAAAGTACTGGATCGCTGCGGATTCAAGCTTGAGCAATCCTCCTGCATCGACAACACCGGGGGCGAAGAGCGATTCGTCCTGTCGATCAGATAACTGCGCTCAACCGTTCTGAAGGTTTGTAGCAGGTCAGGCCTGCTACTCCTGATCTTCAGGCACCTCTTTCCAACTGTCATCCGGATCAAAGCGCTTCATCGCCAGCGCCAGTTTTTCACTCTCGGGCCCGAGGTCTTTCTCGAACACCTGGCCTTCATGGCTGATCATGAAACTCATCACGCCAGTGTCGTTGTACTTCGCCGGCCAGGCGATCAGCGCAAAGCCGCGGCTCATCTTGTCACCGATGAGGTAGCTGTAGGCGCCACCCGGTGCTGAAGGACCCTGGCCATGCAGGATGCGGAAGCGGTAGCCGTGCCACTCTTCGTCGGCAATGGCTTTGCCGAACGAAGGCCCCAGCGGGCTGATCTGACCGCTGTCATCCTCGGCCCAGTAGAGTCCGTCGTGCTTGCCGGGGCTGCTGACGATTTTCTGCGCATACTCGAGTGCGCCGTCATCGTCCCGATCCACCGACGCATAGTCCATCTGGGCATCGTGATAGGCCAGCACCGATTGCACCGCGGCAAGTTCATCGCGGCCGATTTGACGGGCACGGATCTCGGCACTGCCGGCCTTCATGTCGAAGCGCCAACCGTCCGCGGCTTCGGTCATGGGGATGGGCAGTGTCCAGTTACTGCTGCCAACCGCCAGGATGGCCTTGCGGTCGCTGGTGTTTTCAATGTGGTGTTGCTCGCGGTATTGCTGCAAGAACGCATCCACATCTTCGCGCTGCACGCCTTCGCGGGGGATGTAGCTGTGCCAGTCGCTGCCCAATAGTTCGGTCAGGCGTGCCTGGTCGGAGTGTTCGGTACCCAGTGCTTCGACAAAGGCTTCTGCTGCCTTTTCTGGCGTTGGAAAGGCCTGCTGTGCCGTCGCCATGCACGACCACAACAAGCCGGCGGCTATAACCAGGACATGAGGGAGCAAGCCCGTGAGTCCCTTCAATCGAGGATGGTTTTTCAACGGCGGCCCCCCCTTTGACGCGCTGGTGGATTGGACGGCCGGCTGACCTGGTGACCGGCTGATCGCGAGGCACTGGGGCGTTGGGCGGATGCCTGGCTGGCCCGGCCACGATTGGCCTGGACGTTGGCCTGGGACGGCGAGCGTGCGCCGGCGAACGCATTGTTGCGGGCACTGCCGGCACTGGCGGCGGGCCGTGTATTCGTCGCTTGCCGCGTCTGCGTGGAGCCTTCTCTGCGCTGATTCAACTGGGAACTCTGATTCCTGGCCTGCTGATTGGCCTGATTGGCATCCCTCCTGGGCTGCTGGTTCTCACGGGTGTTTCTGGCCGTGCCCTGGCTTCTGTCAGCCGCCTTGGGTCTGTCTGCACCGGTCTGTAGCCGATCGCCGCCTGCGGTTCCTGACTGGAGTTTGCGCGTTTGATCACGGGCTTCGCGGTTGCTGGTGGCAGGTCGTTCGATACCGTGCTTGTCCATTGAGCTGCGGGCATTTTCACGGGCCTGGGAGCGTTGGGCATTGTCCCCGCGATAGGCTTCACGCTGATTGGCCCCGTTGAGTTGGCGGCCGTACTGTGCGCGGCTCGCATTGTCCCGATAGGGCACGCCATTGCGATGCACCGGGTTGTGCTGCCATTTGTTGTTGGTGATCCGGTTGTTGCCGTTGATGTTGTTGTAGCGATTGACGTCGATGTCGACGTCGTTATTGCCCCAGTCACATTCACCCCACAACGATCCAACGATCGCCACACCGGCACCAAACGCGAGCCCGGCCATCAGCGCCTGACCGGGGTAATAGGCCGGTGGCGGTGGATAGTACGCGGGCGGCGACGCCGGGTAGGGCCAGGTGCCGTAGGTGGTAGTGGGGTTATAGGTGGGGACGTACACCACCTGTGGATCGGCAGGCTGAATGATGATGGTGGAGTTGCTGGCCGGGGCCGCTTCAGGGGCTGGAGCCGCGTTCGTGGTCGCCGGTGCCGGCGGCGCGACATTCTGGATCGTCACGTTCTGATACTGGTTGCTCTGCAGATTGCCGGCTGCCTGCGCCTGGCGACGCAAGCGTTGCGCGCTTTCCATGAGATCGTCGGGCTGCGCCAGGAAGGCATCACCCAGGCGCTGGACCCAGACGGGGTCCTGCCCCAGCAATGCCAGAACCTGCGGGAAGGCGACCAGTGCCTGCACGCTCGGATCCCAGGGCTGATTCGCCACCTGCTTGACCGCATCGTCACCCTTGGCGTCTGGGTGCGCTTTGGACCAGTTGACTGCCTCGCCGACTTCTCCGGGGTAGGTGGTGGCCATCAGCACCTGTGCAAACAGTGGGTCCGGGTACAGCGCAATGGGCGCCAGCATCTGGTCCAGCTGTTCCTGGGTAAACACCGGATCCTTGGTCACCGGGGCGGCGGGCGCGGTACTGGCCGCGCTTGCCGGTGCGGGAGCTGCGGCGGGTGCCGGGGCCGGCGCGGCAGCGGTCCCTTCCGTACCCAGTGCCAGGCAGGACGATCCGCTCAAGAGCAGTACAGCCGACAACGCGTAAAGTAATGGATTGTGCATTGCACCCCCCATGGGGTCAGGCAGGCTTGAAATGAGTGGATCAATCCTTGGCAGTGAAAGCCGTCTTTGCAAGCCACAGAGCCCGGCCTCGCCACCGCTTTCTAATGGTAGCAGTTGATTCGAAGAATCAAGGCCGGCTGAAAAACTCAACGCCGATCACTGCGCGCTGGCATCGCTTTCGTGTTCTTCGGCGAATGCCATGAACACATCCAGGTCCAGCACATCCAGCTTGATCCGGGCGATGAACGCCGAGAAGGCCAGGTTGGCGGCCAGCAGGCGCAGGTCGCTGGCCCAGGCCGGAAGATAGACCGGCCCCTTGAGCCAGCCGGACTCGAACAAGGGCGCCAGGCGCACGGTGTCAGCCAGGCTGAGGCGTCCTGCAAACAAATGCCCCACCAGTTCCGGCCGGTTATCGCGGATTGCGATACGCAGCAGGGTGTGGACGCCGAGCAACCCGGTCAGGTAAGCGGCGTCCTTGGTGAACGCCGAACCGCCCCGCAGGTCGGCGCCGCGGAACACCCGTTGGGTCGAGCGGAAGGATTCCTCTTCTGTCTGCCCGGCCGCCAGAAAACCTTCGAACACCTGGATGAAGTCGGCACCCTCCAGTGCCTGCTGGACGGCGAGCACGCGCAGGGCCAGGCGCCGCAGGCGGTTGATGTCCATGCTGCCGGTGAACAGTTCGGCCAGGGTGGCAATGCCTTCCTGGGTCTGGGTCGTACGGGGCGCCCCCAGGCCCAGGCTTGTGAGGTTGGGCTGGCGCGCGCCGTTCTGTGCCGTGGCGACATGCACGAACGCCTCGTGTTGCAACAGCTGATGCTTGTCCAGTTCCGAGAACAACGCGCTGGCCCGCAGGCGAATGCGGCTCGATCCGGCGATGGCCTTGGCGGCCAGGTTCGGATCGAGCACGACCGTGATCTGTCCGGCGCCGAAGAAGCGGTCCAGTTCCGGTTGAATCCAGGCGGCGAACGCCCTGGCCGGGATCTCGGCCGGGCAGGGTGGAATCCGCGCACCGCCGAGCAGGGCGTCGGTGGTCTTGAGGAAGAACCGGGCGGCGTCGAGCATGCTCAGTTGCAGGCGTGTGTAATAGAAATCCGGGCGCCGGTACAGCGCTGACGAATATTGGGTAAAGGCGGGAGTGCCGATGGCCCCCAGCATGTGCCCGGCCGTGGCATAGCTACGGGCGGTCATGGCCAGGTAATTCCCGGCCGGATGCCCCACATCGCACTGGCTGATAAAGGTTTCCAGGGCGGCGATGTCGGCGCGGTGGTCGCGAGGCTGCAACTCGACCCTGGGTAACTCGGCCCGCCCGCTGCGCCATTTCGCCAGGAAGTCCTCCTCGACGCCGTCCGGCCAGGACAGGGCATCGAGCACGCGGATCTTGCGGGTCAGGCCGGGCAGGGCGGCATCGAGTTCGGACAGGTCGGCGGCGCTCATGGATATCTCCTTGAGGGACGAAGTGGCGTTACAAAAGCTTAGTCGTCGCGCGCGGTTGCGTGTTGATCCGGGATTACTCCATGACCGCTGCCGGCTCTTCATGTGCCTGGACTTTTGGGGTCTTGATAATCAGCAACAACGGCATGACCGCCAGTGACAACAGCATCAGCAGCTTGAAGTCGTCCACGTAGGCGATCCAGCTGGCTTGCACGTTGACCAATGCGTCCAGGGTGGCGCGGCCGGAGGCGGCCATCGGGTCCAGGTAGCTCTTGATCGACCCTGCGTCGAAGGCCCGGTTGAAGGGCGTGATGTAGGCGCCTATCTGTTCGTGGTTGGCCTGGATGTTCTGGGTGAGCAGCACGGTCACGATGGAGATCCCGACGCTGGAACCGACATTTCGCGACAGGCTGTAAAGGCCGGTGCCTTCGGCGCGCAAGGAGGCGGGCAGGGTCGCGAAGGCAACCGTGGTCAGTGGCACAAACAGCATGCCCAGGCTGGTGCCCTGGATGAAACCGACCCAGATGACGGTCTGCATCGAAACGTCAGGCGTCCAGCCGGTCATCAGCCCCATCGACAGCGCCGACAAACCCAGGCCCGACAACAATAAAAGACGGGTATCGACTTTGCCCAACAGTCGGCCGGCGAGGAACATGGTCAGCATCGTGCCCAGGCCACGGGGGCCCATCACCATGCCGGCGGTCAGCACCGGATAGCCCATCAGGGTTTGCAGGTAAGGGGTCATCAGCGCCAGTGAAGCCAGGTAGGTGATGCCGACGATGAAGATAAAGACAACGCTGATCGCAAAGTTGCGATCCTTGAACAGCTTCGGGCTGATGAAGGGGCTGTCGGTGGTGAAGGTGTGGACCAGGAACACGTACAGGGCGACAGCGGCCACGATTGCTTCGACGAGGATTTCACCGGAAGCGAACCAGCCCAGTTGCTCACCCCGATCCAGAAACAGTTGCAGGGCCATGATCGTCACGCTCAGCGAACCGAAGCCGAGCCAGTCCAGGCGGGTCGAGGTGTCGGTGGGCGTTTCGCTGACGTAATAGACGATCCCGGCCAGTGCAAGCAAACCGATGGGCAAATTGATGAAGAACACCCAGCGCCAGCTGAAATTCTCGGTCAGCCAGCCGCCGAGCATCGGCCCCAGCACGGGGCCGACCATGACCGACACACCAAACAGCGCCATGGCTGAGCCGCGTTCCTTGAGGCTGTAGATGTCCAGCAGAATGCCCTGGGACAGGGGCACCAGCGCCGCGCCCGCCAGGCCCTGCAGCAGGCGGGCGAGGATGATTTCTTCCAGCGACTGCGCCAGGCCGCAAAGGATCGACGAGATCACAAAGCCGACAATCGCCCACAGCAGCACGCGTTTGCGCCCGAAGCGCCTGGCCAGAAAGGCGGACGGCGGCGTCATGATTGCCGCGGCGACGATGTAGGACGTCAGCACCCAGTTGATCTGGTCCGAACTGGCCGAGATGCTGCCTTGCATGTAGGGCAGGGCGACGTTGGCGATGGTGGTGTCGAGCGCTTGCATGATCACCGCCAGCACGACGCAAGCGGTGATCATCCCGCGATGGGCCACCGCTTCGGTCGGTGCCGGGTTATTCATGGGCCAGAGCCGGGGCCGGGGCCTTGCTCGCCAGCAGCCCCGAGAACAGGTGCGGCAGGCCACGGGCCGAGCCGGTGTCGATCTCGGCCTGCACGCTCATGCCGGTGCGCAGTGGCGGTTTTTCCCCGGCATCATTGATGCTGATGCGCACGGGAATCCGTTGTACGACCTTGACCCAGTTGCCCGTGGTGTTTTGCGCGGGCAGCAACGAGAAGCTCGAACCCGACGCCGGGCTGATGCTGTCGACGGTGCCGTGCCACTGCACGCCGGGGTAGCTGTCGACGCTGATCTCGACGGACTGACCGGGTTTCATGTGGGTCAGTTCGGTTTCCTTCGGCGACGCCGCGACCCACAGGTGGTCGGCGGACACCAGGCTGATGCCCGATTGGGGTGGTTGCAGGTAAGAGCCGACTTGCAGCGAATCAACGTTGGTCACGACACCGTCAAACGCAGCCCTGACCACCGAGTTGTCCAGGTTGCGCTGTGCTTCGTCGACGGCGGCCTGGGCGATCAGGTACGTGGACTGTTGTTCGACCGGGGTTTCGATACTTCCGCCCAGCTGCGCCAGCACCATTTGCGCAGTGGCCCTGGCCACGGTGATTTTTTGCCGGGTGCTGTCCAGCGCATGCTTGGCATCGTCGTAGTTGGTTCTGGAAACCGCAGAGACGCTGAGCAGGGTTTGCTGGCGCTGGAAGCTGGCCTGGTAGTAGGCGAGGTCGATTTGCGCCTGGTCGATTTCGGCCTGCGCTTGCCTGTAATTGGCCTGGAGATTGAGGATCTGGTTGCGCACATTGCTCAGTTGCGCCCTGGCACTGGCCAACGCAATCTCAAAGGGTTCGGGCTTGAGGGTGAACAAGACCTGGCCCTTGACCACCCGCTGGTTGTCCTTGACCTCAACCGAGGCGACCAGGCCCGAGACATCGGTGGAGACGCCGACATGATCGGCCTGGATGTAGGCATTGTCGGTGGAAATGATCTGCCCGCCCGTGACATACAGGTAACCGCCGACCACCAGCATGATGGGTAGCAAGGCAAAGAGCGTGGTGCGCACGAGTTGCCGTCTCTCAGTCATGACGATGCTCCTGTTCTTCAACGGGAAGACTGCAGGCTTCGATCAGGTTGGACCTCATCCGTTTCATCATCTGCAGCAGCAACTGTTCCTCTTCGGCAGAGAATCCGTGCGTGGCTTCCTGGCGGGTCACCCGGCCCATGTCACGCATGAGTTGCAGCAGCGGATGGGCCTGCTCGGTCAAAAACAGCAGGGACAGGCGTCGATCCGTAGGGTGGCGACGGCGCTCGACCAAACCGCGCTCGGCCATCTTGTCCAGCAGACGCACGAGGGTGATTGATTCGAGCTCCAGTAAGTCCGCGAGCCCTTTTTGATGGATGCCCTCATGGGTCGACAGCATGGCCAGCACTTGCCACTGCGAGCGGGTGAGGCCGACATGCCGCGCGCGTTGCTCAAACCGCTTGCGCATCAGCCGGGCGCTGTCATGCAGGGCAAAACCAAGGGTCAATATGTCGGTCATGGTGAAATCTGCTGCGGAGGAGTTAGCTCATCATAGTTGAGCTTGTAATTAGTCAGCTATCTATATTTGCGAAATAATTCAGGTGAATCGATTCTCCCCGTGAACCTGTTTTTCGAGGTGCCTTTCGGCCGGTTAACCCGGCCTCAAAGCAGGCTCCACGACACCCCGACGTACATCGCCATGCCCTCGCCGGGGGTGGAGCGTGCCGCGTCCAGCCCTTTGTCGTCGTAGCCCGGCGTGACCGTGGCGGCATAGTGTTTGTCGGTCAGGTTGCGCAGGTCCAGCCAGGTCTGCCAGTCGCCCTTGGGGGCGTTGTAGCCCAGTGTGGCGCCGAATAGGGCGTAGGGATCGGCGTAGTAGCTGTTGGCGTAATCGACCGCCACCTTGGACACCCATTGTGTGTTGACCGCGGCGAAAAAGCCTTGTGGCCAGTCGTAGCGCAGTTCGCCCTGGTAATAGTGCATCGGCAGGCCCGGCAGGCGGTTGTCGCCGAAGCGCTCATCGTCGCGGTAATGGAAGTCACTGAAGGTATAGCTCTGGCGCAGGCTCAACTGGCCGCCATCGTCCGGCGACCAGAGGGGGCTCAGCAGGCTGGCTTCCACGCCCTGGTGCACGGTGGGGCTGGCGTTGAGCTCGTAGGGCGTGGTGGCGTTGGCGTCCGGCAGCACCGACAGCAGTTCGTGGCGCACCTGGGCGTAGTACCAGGCCAGGCTCCACTGCCCCAGCGTGCTGTCACCGCGACCGCCGATTTCCAGGGTGGTGGCGGTCTGGTTTTGCAGCGTGACCGGTTCGCGCTGGGCGCCCGTGGCAACGCCGCTGCCCTTGGGGAATCGAATGTTCGAGCTATAGATCAGCGACCACGGGTGCGGTGCCTCGACCGAGCGGCTGAGGTTGCCGAACAGTTGCAGGTCCGGTGTCAGCTGGTAGCGCAGGCCCACGCGCGGGGCGTAGTCCCAGTCGTGCAGGCTGGTCTTGCCACCTTCCTGCGGGTAGGTGACGTCGCTTTCACGGCGGGTGTAGATCGCGGCGAGGCCGGTGGTCAACCACAGGTCGTCGGCGATCTCCAGGTCATTGCCCACATGCAGGACCGTGTCCGAGCCCTGATAGGTGAAGTTGCGAATCAGCGTGCCCGGTGCGTAACCGGCGGTGTTGCCGGTGGGGATGCGCACGAACTCGCTGGCACCGGCATTGGGCAGGTGTTTGGTCATTCGCAGGCCCAGGGTGCTTTGGCTTTCCAGCCCCCAGAGCGTGTCGCGACGCTTGTAGTCGAACGTGCCGCTGACGTCGGTGTACGCCACCTTCAGGCGGTTGGGGCCCTCGCTCAAGTCCATGGGGTAGTCGTGGTAGACAAGGCCGGTCTGGATGCTCGAATCGTCATCGATGTACCAGGTGGTCTTGTTGCCGATAAAGGTGCTGCCCGGCTCGTCGCGGTGGTCGTCCCGCGCGACGTAGGCCGGGTTCGCCGCCCGTGGGTCATGCTCGATGGAGTGCTTGGTCACCCGTCCCGCGAGGTCGTTGTCGGTCTGGCGGTGGCGCAGGTAGAAGCGTGTTTCCAGGTTGGGGTTGAAGCGGTAACCGAAGTTGGCGATGACCCCCTGGCTCTCGCTGGCCGTGTGGTCCTGGTAGCCGTCGGCGTTGGCGTCGGTCATGGCCACGTAGTAATCGAAGGCACCGAGCACCTGTCCGGAGCTGACCTGACGCTGCTGATAGCCGTGGCTGCCCGTTGCGTAGCGTACCTGCAACTTCGGCGAGTCGTAGCCGGTATGGCTGACGTAATCGATGGCCCCGCCCAGCGCCAGGGCGCCCCGGTCGAACCCGTTGGCGCCGCGCAGCACTTCCACATGGTCGAGCCACAGCGGTTCCAGCAATTCGTAGGGCGTGCCGCCGGGGCCGGTCAGCGGCAGACCGTCGAGCAGGGTGTACAGCCCCGAGGCATGGGCGCCCGGTGCGCGGTTGATGCCTGATCCACGGATCGAGATCTTCACCCCTTCGTTACCCGCCGACTGGGCATAGACCCCTGGCTGGTAAGCCAGCACATCCTGATTACTGGCCACGCGACCTTGCAACGGACGGCGCATGTCGACCACATTGGTGCCGCCGGGCACCAGGGCCAGCCGCGCCCTGGCGTCCTCGATCCCCTGGTCTTCGTCGCTCTGGTCCTCGGCGCCGATCAGCACTTGTCCCAGCTCCAGGCCCTGAGCCTCGGTCATGGCCGGACAAACAAGGGCCAGGCCCAGCAACGCAGCGGGCAAGGAATGAGGCGAGGGCATTGGGAAAACTCCAGACGTACGGAAACGGGCAATGAACAGTGCGACGCAAGAAGGAACGAAGGGAGCACATGGCAATTTTGTTATTTGTTGTCCGCCAAGGGCTGGCGGCTATCGGTTCAGCAGCGGTGCCAGCAATGCACACATGCCGCGCCAGTGCGAACCTTCCCAGTAAATCCGTTGGCAGGCGTCGCAGCGCAGGAAGTGCGAATAGAGGGCGCCAATGCGCGGCGGCACCTGCGTCCGGGCCAGTTCCGGGCTGATCTCGTGCAGCGGCAGGTTGCAATGAAGGCACAGGCTGAATGGCCGCGCACTGCGCGCCAGGTCGAGGCGCTCGTACAGTTCGCGCAGTTGCAGCGACGGTTTCAGGGCATGCACATAACAGCCGTGACTGATGATTCGCCGCTTGAGCAGTTCGCGGTCGCGGGTCAGCACGATTCGCCCTTGCTGCGCAGCGATCTCGGCGATCTCGCCATCCTCGAAGCCATTGTCGTAGAGGGTGTCGAAGCCGCTCATGCGCAGCAGGCTGGCCAGCCCGCCAAGGTGCGCATCGGCGACGAAACGCAGCACCCGTGAAGGTTGCGCACGAACCTTCAGCAGGGGGCTGATGTCCAGCGCTTCGAACTTGGGATACACCGCCAGCCGGTCACTGTCGAGGATCACCCGCTCCAGGCCCACCGACTCGCCGTTGAGCAGCACCAGTTCGACCTCGGTGTGCGGCACCCCGAGCGCCTCGATCATGTGCTTGACCGTCGCCCCTTGCGCGCACTGGCAAGTGAAGGGCTGCCGCCGTCGTTCGGCCGGCAGGAAATCGTTGAGCTCATCAAAGAAGCGGAAAGTTGCACTGGTCATGTTGAACAGTATGGCAGGGCTGCAGGGGGAGCGAGTCTGGTCGGGACATCCTTTGATTCGCCCCTGGTTTTGTAGACATTGAATGGCCGTTGTTGGCCAGTTGAATCCACAGCCAAAAGCAGACGTTACACTCCGTGGCGTCGAAGGACTCGTGGTATTGCACAGTGCCTGCTGGCAAATCACCGCTGAAGGACAGTGCTTGGAAATACTCGTGGGGAACCCCGGGCAACTCCAAACCAATGTGAGCTTTGAAGCCAAAACGACCATAGTAGCCAGGATCGCCCAACACTACGCAGCCAGTTGCCCCTTGGCCTTTCAATTCCGCCAGAGCGGCTTTCATCAGGGTTGAACCAATACCTTGGCCCTGCCGGTTCGGCCACACGGATATTGGCCCGAGCCCGTACCAGCCTGTTGCGCCGGACGACACCGTGACCGGTGAAAAAGCGACATGCCCAACGATTTCATCATGCTCTAGTGCGACTAGCGAAACGGTTAATTTTCCGGCGCGGCGTAGCGCATCGACAATCAAGTGCTCGGTGTGGCTGGAATGCTCTTCCTGTTCAAACGCCGCGACGGTAAGGGCGGCAATGCGCTCGATGTTTTCTGGTTGCTCGTTTTGGATTTTCAGATTCATATTGAGTTTTTCTCTAGTGTCTTGATCGATCAGACCGCGCAATGTGTCAAACAGCGCAGTTGCCTTGGTGTATTGAATCCCGTAAGTCAGGTTAAAGGCGTAATCGAAGTCGGGTGGGTTGATACCCTGGTTGTGTTGCAGAATCGTCTCTAGCTTGTCGAGTGCCTTGACCGCGAGGGCCTCTGCGGACGCTGCATTTTCGTAGTCTTCCCAGAGTGACAATATTTCCGCTTGCAAGCCTTTATCCAAGGTGCGAGTCAGATGTAAGAGGTCAGCACGCTCTTGCTCACTTTTATCTGGGAAGTCGTACTTGTTCACGGCGGGGATATCTCCGCTTATGGCTTCCCCCAAGTCATGAACGAGGCAGAGTTTGAGCACTTTCAAGAGATCGAGGCCTTTGAGTTCGTCAGCGAAAACCATAGCCATCAGACTCAATCGCCAACTATGCTCAGCGGTACTTTCCTGGCGGCCCGAGGAGGTGTGGGCACTTCTAAGAACGCTTTTGAGTCGCTCCGATTCGCGCCGGAACTCCAGGCGTCCGTGTACCGTTTTAATGTTCATAAGAAGTCTCGATTATTAGCGGTTGTCCAGTTGCGGACGCACTGCCTGCAACCCTGACTTGTTGACTCGGTAGGGCTGACCGTTTGTAGATCTGAGTAAACGCTTGGCCTTGAGCTTGTTGAACACGCTAAGCGTGCAGCCGGAAAGTACATGACCTTCTCGGGTATAGCGTTCGACTGTTCTGATCCGACCTGACGCATCGCGTTGGTGCGAGATGCGGCCGCCTTTTGCGAGGACGTGCAACGTCCGTTGTTCCGGTTTGGAAATATTCATGGTTTCGACCCAAAAATGTCAGGGAGCAGTGAGTACTGCGCCGACGCTAGGCACTGTTTTTCTGCAAGATGAAAAACTGATAGCCGTAGTCATCCAAGAAACGATCGTGGATATCAATCTCGTCCTTGATGTCTGTCAGAGCTTTTGAGGAAAAGCCTTCTACGGACAGCTCGGCAATCTTTTCACGCAACGGCGCCAAGTAGTTTTCCCAAGCGTGGAGACTCAATGGAAAACTGTGCAGGACTTGATAGCCCAATGAGTTAATACCGGACACTCGACTCTCAAGAGTTGTCATGTCAGGGTAGTTTTTCTGCCAGAACGAAGACGCCTCAGGATGGGGCTGGTCGGTGAACCAGATCAAATCACTCACCACCAGAAACCCTTCCGGCTTGATAAACCGTCTCCAGCTTTTCAGGGCGTTGCCGAAGCCCATGATGTAGGCACTGCCCTCGGCCCACACGGCATCGAATGAACTTCGTTCAAACGGCAGTTCGGTCATGCTGGCGCACAGTAGCCGGACGCAATGATCCAACGCATTGGTAGTGACCGCTTCCCTCAGGCGGGCCAGGCTGTACTCATCATTGTCCAGAGCGGTGACCAGCCCTTGGGTATGTGTTGCCAACAACAACGTGCTCAAACCTCGGCCGCAGCCGATGTCCAGCAGGTTCTGCGGCACGACGGGTAACGCACTGAGGGCCTCCAGTGTATCTTCAGCAGAGCCCGGCCCCAGGCGATCCAGGCCATCAAAAATTCGCTCGAAATCGGCCATATAGTGATCATGTTCATTCATGTCCCTTGATAACCACTTCAAGCGTAATGCCTGCTTTTCATTGAAGCCTTGCTTCAGCAACCAGGCCAAATGCGCCCCTGGTGCCTGGCTCTCCAAAGCTTGGTGCCAGCCACGCATGGAGGCCTTCCCCAGCATTGCGGCGAGCAGATCTCTGGATTGTTGTTTTTCCGCAATCTCTTGCTCCAAGGCCTGCAAACGCTCAAGCAACAATGACCTGTCTATGCGCGTATCCAGGCACGCTTGGCACTCTTTCAAAGTCAGCCCGCCGGCTTGCAGTTGCTGCAGTAACTTTAGCTGCTGCAGATCATGCTCCGAGTACGCCCGATAACCATTGGCCTGCCGCCTGGATGAGATCAGTCCTAACTTCTCGTAGTAGAGCAGCGTTGAACGGCTCAAACCCACCTTTAGTGCCAGTTCGGAAATGCGATACATGACCTTTCCTCGTTCCATGGCGTAAACCATAAACTATGAAGTTATAGACAGGTAAAGAGGAAATTGGCTGAGGAGTCTTTTTTCTTTGCAAAAATTTCCAGCCTGGTCTACAGCAGTTTGCGCTCTGAATGACCGTATATGGACTCCTCCTCATTGCAAGCCCCCTTCGCTTTGGCGCCCGTGCCGACTGCACACGTATATTCGGCCTCTGATTTCAGCATCGATTCGATGCAGGGCCATGATGGGCTATTCGCGCGTCGGCTCCCAATTGCTTCTACGTGCTTTACGCACCTGGTCATTAGAGGGTTTTGCCAACGCCGGTTCGACCGGTTTGCCATTGTTCGGGTTGCTTCGCAATCGTGGTGTAGAGGTGCTTCTCCTTGGATAAATGGGTCAGGCCGCTGCCCGATCCGGTTGGTAATCAGTGCCGTTGCGTAGCATCGCCCAAGCCATGCGTGCAGTTTTGTTGGCGAGCGCAATAGCCGCCACATTGGGATGTGAGCGCTCGGCTAAACGAACGGCCCATTGGCTGAGCCGGTCGTCTTTGAATTTGGCCGTGCGTAGTGCCGATCGTGCACCGTGGATCATCAGCGTTCGCAGATAAGCATCGCCACGTTTGCTGATGCCCAGCAGTCGATCTTTACCGCCGGAGCTGTGTTGCCTCGGCGTCAGGCCTAGCGAGGCGGCTAACTGCCGGCCATTGGCAAACTGTCGAGCATCACCAATGGCAGCAACGAGTGCGGTGGCTATCATCGGGCCGACCCCGCGTAGCTGCTGCAAGCGGACGGCCGTTGGTTCACTTGCCGCGATTGCCGAGATCTCGCTGTCGAGTTCGCCCACGCGTTCATCCAGTGTGCGAAGGTCGCCCCACAAGCCATCCAGTAAATGACGAAAGCGTACGGTCAAACCGTTATCCGCCTCTTCCAACCAGCACGGTATGGCACGACGTAGCATCAGTAACTCTTTCGGAGCGACGAGGCCGTACTCGGCAACCAGCCCACGGATCTGATTGGCTTTGGCCGTCCGCTGTTCGATCAAGCCGGCTCGGATGCGATGCGTCGCCTGGATATCCTGTTGCTCAATCGTCTTGATGGCGACGAAGCGCATGCTGGGGCGGCTCATGGCTTCACAGATTGCTTCGGCATCGTTGGCGTCGTTCTTGTTGCTCTTGACGTACGGTTTGACGAACTGAGGCGCGATCAGCCTCACCCGAAATCCGCGTGCCTGTAGTTGTCGCGCCCAATGATGGGCTCCACCGCAACTCTCCATACCGATTTCACAGCCGGGTTCGATTTTCTCCAGCACCGTTTGCAGCCAGCGATCGCGCGGCAGGCACTGCCGCCAGATTGGTTGTTCATGACAATCCACTCCGTGGATCTGAAACACGTTCTTGGCCAGGTCGACCCCAATGCGCATAAGCTTCATGTGTGGACTCCTTCTCACGGTTGACTGTGGTTTGCACCTTCAGTCTGGCACTCAAGATGCCGAAGTGAGGAGGAGTCCATCCCATTGCTTCTGGCCGGTATCTTCCTGCCGGGAACCGCAGTTAGGGGGCGAAAGCGGTAATTTGTGAACGGTCGCTATTGGCCGACTGTTGCCTCACGCAAAAGGCAGCCACCAACCCAGGGCAGACTCACGGCTACAACCCTTGGTTTCTCCATAATCACAATGAACCCCGCAGGCTCCACAGAGTAACGCCTGTTATTCGCGATTAAATTGCTGCAATCGGTGCATTAATGTCCTGCAACCAATCTGTCTTGTTCATTGCCAGATCAGTTCTCACACTGAGGCCACTCATTTGATAACGGCTTCTGACTGATGGAGAAATGACCCTGGTATCTGCGATCCGGTTTAACCAGTTCGGCAACCCTGAAGTATTGATCCTGGAGACACTGAGCGAGCAAACGCCAGGCCTGGGCGAGGTCTGGCTTGAGCAAGAGATTGCAGGCGTCAACGCCTCCATGGGCCATTTGACAGGCTGAGCATCGGTTCCCACCTGACCGACACATGGCTGCCGCTCGCGTGTGTTTATAAAATCAGGTGGTGATTCACTTCTTCCATTGGATCACAGCCAATACAGGATAGCTGCGGACCACATCCAGCCGATGCAGAGGGTGACGGCAAGGTAGATCGCCACAATCATCAGGGGCTGATTCCACATGACACACCTCCCATAACCGCTTTCTTTACATGGGGCCTGGTAAAACGGGCGCTCCCATGAACAACACGCAATCATCAAGCCATTTGAGTGAAAGACGCATCCGTCAAAACACTCCAAGGGTGAACTCCATCGCCAGTACAACGGACAACACCAGCGTCATCACCAACGCGATAAACAACAGGCCCAACTCAGCGAGCTGCTTATAAAGGGGCATCGGTCGCTTGGTGATTCGAGCAATTGATTTATTAGTGGAAGCCATCACCCATCCTCACTTTTGCGTGGAACACGCACCACAGGCTTGACCTGGGCAACAAGGCGATGGAGCTGCAGGGTGGTGTCGCTCGTTTCATTTTTCACCCCTCGCGTCATGCCGAATCTGGCGAGCCCCGCCGTCTCCATGATGTCGGGGACGACAGCTATTGCGGGTACCAGGGGTGGTGCAACTAATGAGCCATTTCAATAGGGCGAAGAAAAAACTCAAATGAATTAACAAGCTGTTTGCGAGGGTTTCAAGCGAGAGAAAGGGGGAGGGGGGAATATTCCTCAAATTTGGTGGCAAACACCTGGTTGGGTGGGTGTAGTACCCCATTTATGGAGAGAGTAGCGGCCCTGTTTCACCGATCGCTTTTGGTTGGGGTTACTTGTCCCTGAGGCGCGGTGGTTTTAACAGGACGGGAAGGGCCGCTTCTGTCTGTAGTTTCAACCGGTCGAAGTAACACAGTGAATTCTGTTTAAAAGACCGGTGAGTTTCCGGCACCGCACATTATCCCGCGGAGAAACTCCGATGCCGGGAATTGCGTAACCGTTACTCAAGCAGTTGATCAATCAACACCGCGTTGGTGTAGATCAAACTGCCGTCACTCGCTCGGTGTCCAACCAGATGGAACTGACCGCGTTCGTGCTGCAGGTAGACGCGCATCTGGCAGTCGGACAAGGGGGCGTATCCCTCGGGCATGATCAAATCCATCGAGTCCATGTCGACATCGACCATGGCTTCCGGCTCGTGGGTCTTCTGCAAGCGCTCTTCGGCCTGCTCCAGGCGGACATGGAGAGGTCCATCGACATAGAAATGGACTTCCCCCATCGGGGTGGACTTTTGGGCGCTGCTGGGTTTGCACCAGCCTTCGATCGTCAGGGCACTCATGACGAAACCTCCCATGTGGATTGCTGGACTGTGTAGCTATCGTCCCTGCTCAAGGTCATCACTTACGTTTGACGACTAAACAAGGGCAGGGTTCGTCCTTTGGGACCGCTTCCGGTCGATCTCTGCCGTCCGTCATCAAAAATTCAGTATAGCCGGCAACCGGACCTCCTTTGCCAACCTCACGGTACAAACCGATGGCTCTATACTCCTTACTGACTTTGCCGCCCGGACGGGTGGTATTTGTCTGCCCTGCTTGGACGTCAGTGGCGATGCTTTTGCATAACCAATGAACAACAGGAATAGGATGAAGAGGAAATGGCAATAGCAATTGTCCTGATACTAATCGTTATTGCATCAGTGCTATTCGACATACTAGCGCCTTGGCATGCGACACCGGCAGCATCCAACTGGGGGTCCATAGACACCACCCTGTTCATCACCTTGATCATCAGCGGAATATTCTTCATTGCCATCACGGTATTCATGGCAGTCGCGGTGATGCGGTATCGTCACAAGGAGGGTTCCAGGGCGGCCTACCAGCCAGAAAACAAAAAGCTGGAACTGTGGTTGATTATCGTTACCTCGATAGGCATTGCCGGGATGTTGGCGCCAGGCCTGGTTGTCTACAACGACTTCGTCCGGGTGCCGAAAGAGGCTTACGAACTTGAAGTCATCGCCCAGCAGTGGCAGTGGGCCTTTCGTTTTCCCGGCCAGGACGGGAAGTTGGGCAAGTCGGATATCAGGTTTGTCGATTCCGCCAATCCCCTCGGTGTTGATCCCAAGGATCCTGCAGGGCAGGACGATGTGCTTGTCATGAATAATGAAGTTCGCCTTCCGCTCGATCGGCCGGTGAAAGTCTTGCTGCGCGCTAAAGATGTCCTGCACGATTTCTATGTACCGCAAATTCGCAGCAAGATGGATATGGTGCCGGGAATGGTGTCGTACTTCTGGTTTACGCCGACTAAAACCGGAAAATACGAAGTCCTTTGCGCTGAGTATTGTGGCGTAGGGCATTACAACATGCGCGGCCATATGATCGTGGAAGAGCAGGGCGTCTTCGATCAATGGCTCAAAGAACAGCCGACTTTTGCGCAGACATTGACGACGGCTGCCAAACCCGGTCGAGACAGCGTGCTGGAAAAAGGCCGCCAGTTGGTCGAACAACTCGGCTGCAAGGCCTGCCATAGCCAGGATGGCGGTGCCAGTCTTGGCCCGGGATGGAAGGGGCTGTACGGCCGCACTGAACAGCTTGCCGATGGCACCCGTGTGCAGGTCGACGAGGCCTACCTGAAAGAGTCGATTCTCGATCCGAAGGCCCGACTGGTACAGGGCTACCCGCCGGTCATGGTGGCCTATACTCTCAAGGACGATGAACTGGGCGCTGTCATCGCCTTGATCAAATCACTGGGTGCTGCGGGGCAAGTCGATGAACCTTCGACCGGCGAAGCGTCGAGCCCGGGTGAAGATCTGGTGGCGCAGGGACAGCGACTGGCCGGGTCGCTCGGCTGTCTGGCCTGCCACAGTGTCGATGGCAACAAGGGCGTCGGCCCCAGCTGGCTGGGCCTGTATGGCAAGACGGAAACCTTTGCCGACGATACGAGCGTAAAGGTCGATGAGAGCTATATCAGAGATTCGGTTCTTCATCCCAATGCCAAAATCGTCAAGGGCTATGCCGCCGTCATGCCGACCCTGGCCCCGAGTGACAAGGAGCTGGATGCACTGATCGCTTTCATCAAGTCCAAAGCGAATGCTGACGCTGACGCGAACAAGGCGGAGCCAGGGAAGTAGCCGTAAAGCAGCCAGGAAGACACTGAAACTTCGGCAGGAGGATGACGTGATGGCCTATGCGGAGCAAGCCGAAACAGAAGCACTGCACGAGCCCAAAAGTTTCCTGACCAAATACATCTGGAGTCAGGACCACAAGGTCATAGCCATTCAATATTCGTTGACGGCCATCTTCGTGGGTCTTATCGCTTTGGTGTTGTCCGGCTTGATGCGCATGCAGATAGGCTTCCCCGGCAGTTTGGCGTTCATGGACGCCAGTACTTACTATCAGGCGATGACCATGCACGGCATGATCATGGTCATTTACTTGCTCACGGCCTTGTTTCTGGGCGGCTTCGGCAACTATCTGATCCCGCTGATGGTGGGCGCCCGCGACATGGTCTTCCCCTACGTCAACATGCTCAGCTACTGGTTTTACCTGGTCGCGGTACTGGTGTTGCTCAGCAGTTTTTTTGTCCCAGGCGGCCCCACAGGTTCCGGCTGGACGCTCTATCCACCACAGTCCATTTCCCAGGGGACACCGGGGGTCGAGTGGGGCATTGTCCTGATGCTCGTCTCACTGGCGATTTTCATTGTCGCGGCCACCATGGGCGGGTTGAACTACGTCACCACGGTGTTGCAGGCGCGCACGCACGGCATGACCCTGTTTCGCATGCCACTCTCGGTATGGGGCATCTTTATGGCCTCGATCATGGCCCTGCTGGCCTTCCCGGCGTTGTTTGTCAGTGCGGTGATGATGCTGTTCGACAAGCTGTTGGGCACCAGCTTCTTCATGCCGGCGATGATCTCGCTGGGGCAGCAGCTCGATCACCAGGGCGGCAGCCCGATATTGTTCCAGCACCTGTTCTGGTTCTTCGGTCACCCGGAGGTCTACATCGTTGCTCTCCCTGCGTTTGGCCTGGTCTCCGACTTGATCAGTACCCATGCGCGTAAAAACATCTTCGGCTACCGAATGATGGTGTGGGCCATTATTGCGATTGGCGTACTCAGCTTTGTGGTCTGGGCGCACCATATGTATGTCAGCGGAATGAACCCGTACTTCGGCTTTTTCTTCGCCGTCACCACCTTGATCATCGCGGTGCCGACCGCGCTGAAAGTCTACAACTGGGTGCTGACCCTGTGGCAGGGCGACATCCACCTGACCGTGCCGATGCTGTTTGCCCTGGCCTTTATCGTCACCTTCCTGGTCGGCGGTCTGACCGGGTTGTTTCTCGGCAATGTGATCGTGGATATTCCGCTCTCGGACACCTATTTCGTCGTGGCCCATTTTCACATGGTCATGGGGGTCGCCCCGGTACTGGTAGTGTTCGGCGGCATTTATCACTGGTTCCCGAAAATCACCGGGCGCATGTGGAACGACACCCTGGGCAAGCTGCATTTCTGGATTACCTTTCTGGGCACCTACGCCATCTTCTTCCCCATGCACTACCTGGGTTTCCAGGGCATGCCTCGTCGCTACTACGCCTACGAAAACTACGCGTTCATCCCGCAATCCGCGCAGGACTTGAATGCCTTCATTACGGTGGTCGCATTGACGGTCGGCGTTTCCCAGTTGCTGTTCCTGTTCAACCTGTCCTGGAGTGTATTCAAGGGCAAGCCGGCAGGCAGCAATCCCTGGGGCGCGGCCAGCCTGGAGTGGCAAACGCCGGACACCCCGCCGAAACACGGTAACTGGGGAGAGAAGTTGCCGGTCGTGCATCGCTGGGCCTATGACTACAGTGTGCCGGGGATCGAGCAGGATTTCGTGCCGCAAACGGTCTCCGCCGAGGAGCTGGAGCAGATGCGGCAACTCGGTGCCGGAACTAAAATAGCGGACGTCAAGACATGAACAGGCTGCTATTGAGAAACGTCGACGGCGCTGACCCCGGCGGCAGCTGGAGTCGCGACCCTGAGGGTGTTCGGGCCGCCGAGGATGCCGTCAGAAGGCAAACCGCAAGGCTAGGCCTGCGCTTGTTTCTGGTGGTGGTGAGTTCGCTGTTTTTCCTCTTCCTGATCGCCTTTGTCGCCCGTTCACAGATGGCCGACTGGCTACCCCTGACAGAGCCTTTGGCGCCGTTAGGCAATCTCCGGCCGCTCTGGTTGAATTCGGCTTTTCTGGTATTGAGTTGCATCGCACTGCAGTGCTCGCGCATGGCCGCCCGAAAGGCTCGGCTGGGCGCAACGGTCATTGGTTTTGCATTGGGGGGTGTCTTTGCCATTGCCTTTCTGGCGGGGCAATTCTGGGTCTGGCAGCAGTTTGTCGCCTGGGGCTACTTTGTCGCCAGCAATCCGGCCAACAGTTTCTTCTACCTGTTGACCGGCCTGCATGGGCTCCACCTGTTGGGCGGGCTGATCGCGTGGTGCTGGATCGTCGCTAAGTTCCTGCGTCATGTGCCACTGCCGCAACTCAGCGCCAGCGTAGAGCTCTGTGCCATCTATTGGCATTACTTGCTGGGCCTTTGGTTCGTGCTGTTCGCGCTACTGGCCAGCACACCACAAACCTATGAAGCCATCGCCAGATTCTGCGGCCTGAGGTGAACAGCCATGGCATTGCACCCACAAGTCCAAGCCCAAGCCCAAGCCGAGATCAGTTCATCCAATTCACCAGGCTTGCCGCCAGCACCGGGATGGCAGGGTATCGCCAGCGATTGGTCCTCGGATAAAGAGGCCTTCAAGCAGGTGCCTTGGGGCAAGGCGATGATGTGGATTTTCCTGCTCAGCGATACGTTTATATTCACCTGTTTTCTGACCGGCTACATGTCGGTACGCATGACCATCACCAGCGCCTGGCCGAACCCCAGTGAAGTGTTCGCATTGACGATCGGCGGCAGGGAAATCCCCCTTATCCTTATCGCCATCATGACCTTTGTGCTGATCAGCAGCAGCGGCACCATGGCCATGGCCGTCAATTTCGCCTATCGCCGTGATCGCGCGAAAACCACGGCCCTGATGCTGGCGACCGCTGCCCTGGGGGTGACTTTCGTCAGCATGCAGGCATTCGAATGGAGCAAGCTCATCGCAGAAGGGGTGCGTCCGTGGGGGAACCCCATGGGGGCGGCGCAATTTGGCGCCTGCTTTTTCATGATTACCGGTTTTCACGGACTGCATGTGTCAATCGGCGCCCTTTACCTCAGCATTGTGGCGCTGAAAGTAAGGCGCGGAGATTATGAGCGCTCCGGAAACTATCAGAACGTCGAGATAGCCGGGCTTTACTGGCACTTCGTGGATCTGGTGTGGGTATTTATTTTTGCATTCTTCTATTTATGGTAGAGGAGCACGGGTGATGGCACATGCTCAGGGTCAGCAACATCCAATCAGTTTGTACCTTAAGATCTGGGGGCTGTTATTCGTCCTCAGCACGCTGTCGTACCTTGTCGACTATTTCCACTTCCATGGCTATCTTCGCTGGTCCCTGATTATCACTTTCATGTTGTTGAAGGCAGGTTTGATTGTCTCCATCTTCATGCATATGGCATGGGAGCGCCTGGCCATGGTCTACGCCATATTGGTGCCACCTTTGTGTTTACTGGTGCTCATCGGGCTGATGGCCACCGAGGCAGACTATGTCTTCCTCAGTCGGGTCATTTTCTTTGGCCATTAAGCAGCTTTTCGGATGGCCTTGAGTCTCCAGGCGCTAACCCGATATCACTCGCTTGAACTGATGCCATTTGTGCTGCCAGGCCACTGTCCAGTGCGGGGCTGCCGCTCCTGTGCCGGCGATCTTCAGCTTCGGATGCTGATTGATTACCTGGTCCAGTACCGATTCCTGATTCGGTTCAACATCCACGAAGAAGATATGTTTGCCTTCTTTTACTGCTTGTTTGAAATTGCGGAAGTGAGTGTTCGGCACCTGGAACCCGAAAAACCCGCCTTCCCAGATGCAGAAGCCCAATACAACAATGGCGAGGAAGATAAAGGGCATCCAGCCTGCGGGGGATTCGGTCCAACCCATCCAATAGGCGCCAAGCAGGACCAACGCCGCGAGTGGCACACCGATCACCGCTCCAATCTCACCAGAGTGAACAGCATCCTGTTCCATTAGTGAACTGATCTCGTGGAGGTGATGTTCTTCTACATCAGCAACTTTTTCACTGAGTACATGAATCTGTTCGGAATTGATGCCGCTGGCTTCCAATTCATATTCAACGTTTTCAAGATCGTTGAGATTGTCACTGATGTAATAGTGCCGGTTCATGCCACACCTCCCGTCTCGGGTTAGCTGTAGACCTCCTCTGTCCGGCAGCAGTTGGTAGTTGTACTCTGGGGAACGTTGCACACCCGGTGCAATTTGAAAAAAGTATAGCACTCGCCATCCTGCATACCGGTCGCTAGTTGATCTGCACAATGACCGGACCTTCCGTCACGATTGGCGGGTTCGCGTGGATATTCGATGCATTTTTATGAACCCATTCACGAGCGACTTTCAGACTCGCATCGCTGCCGGCCTTGTCCGTGCAAACAGTCACCGCCGTGCCACCATCACCCGTATTCAACAGCGTGTAGCTTACGAGGCCTGGCACTGTCCGCAAGGTAGCTTCGATGTCGACCTTGCGCTCTTCCATCAGCTCGAAAAGCTGCTTTGCTCCAGTACCCAGGTAAGTTCTTATCACCGCATACATAGTCGTCTCCCTTGGGAGTGCCGCCTGCCTTGATGCCAATCCAGAACCGTTGATGGCCTATATCACTTAAGGTTTCGGTTCGCCCTGATTTCTTAAGCTTAGCCAAACGCCGGCGACAATCGTAATGCAACGACCACCGGCTATTTTTGGCCGATAGCAGTCTGTCCTAAGCAGCTCCTTTGGCCATCAGCATTTCCTGTGAGCCGCGAGGGGGCGAAAGAGCGTAACGTTCGCAGAGCCTCGCGGCAGACCTCGGTTGTTTTCATAAACGGCGCTGAGCAAGCCTTTCCAATAGCGGTGAGGTCGGGAGCACAGTGCCACGGCACTCATCCCCCAGAAGCGAGCGCGGCGTCCCCCATCACCTGTTGGGTGCCAGTGGCCGTCTGGCGACCCACCTTGAACCACGCGGCGTATAACGCCGGGACGAAGAAAATCGTCAGCAGCGTCGCGACGGTCAGGCCGCCCATGATCGCTATTGCCATAGGCCCCCAGAACACACTGCGCGTTAGCGGGATCATGGCGAGGACGGTAGCCAGCGCCGTCAGCATCACCGGACGAGCCCGGTGAATGGCCGCATCCAGCACAGCACTCCAGGGGTCGCGCCCTTCGGTGATCTCGATTTGAACCTGATCGATCAGGATCACCGCGTTGCGCATGATCATGCCACCCAGTGCGATGATCCCCAGGATCGCAACGAAACCCAGTGGCGACTGGAACACCAAAAGCGCCGGCACCACGCCGATCAGGCCCAGCGGCGCGGTCAGCACCACCATCCACATGCGGGAGAAGTTCTGCAGTTGCAGCATCAACAGCAGAAGAATAGTGACCATCATCAGCGGGGCCACAGCCAGCAGCGCCTTGTTGGCCTTGTCACTTTCCTCCACCGCGCCGCCCACGTCGATGCGGTAGCCCGACGGCAACTTCGCTTCGATATCCTTGAGCAGCGGCTGGATCTCCTGCGTCACCGATACACCTTGCTCTCCATCCCTCACATCGGCACGCACCGTGATCGCCATATCGCGGTTACGGCGCCACAGCACTGGCTCTTCCAGTTCAGAGCGCACCTGTGCGACCTGCGACAGCGGCACCACTGTGCCTTGGCGCGTGTAGAGGTTGATGTCTTTCAGTGTGTCGAGGTTCAAACGTTCCTCTGGCACGGCACGGGCCACGATGTCGATCAGGTCCTCGCGCTCACGCAGCTGCGACAAGGTTGCGCCGTTCATCACGGTCTGGGTCGCCAACGACACGTCGGCCGGTGTAAGGCCAAGTGCGCTTGCCTTGTCCTGATCAAGTTCCACTTTCAGCGTACGCACCGGGTCGTTCCAGTCGAGCTGGAGGTCACGCACCTTTTGGTTGGACGCAACCACCTTCTCCACGTCGCGGGCGATCTTGCGCACCACTTGGGTATCGGGGCCTACGACGCGGAACTGCACCGGGTAGCCGACAGGTGGCCCCAACTCGAGGCGGGTCACGCGCACCCACGCCTGTGGGAATTGTTGGTCAGCCGAGGCCACCAGCCGCGCACGTACTCGCTCGCGTGCATCCAGGTCCTTGGTCATCACAACGAACTGGGCAAAGCCAGGATTCGGCAGCTCGGGGTTGAGCGAGAGATAGAAGCGCGGTGCGCCGGCGCCGGTGTAGGCGGTAAAGAAACGCACGTCCTCGTCCTTCGCCAGAATCTCCTCCATGTGCTTGACCTGCTCGGTCGTCGCGGCGAACGAGGAGCCTTCCTTGACGCGCAGGTCAATGACCAGTTCAGGACGCGAACTGTTGGGGAAAAATTGCTGCGGCACCAGCTTGATACAAGCCAGAGCAAGTACCAGAGCGCCCACGGTCGCACCGATGACCACCCAGCGGCGCTCGATGGCGGTGTCGATCAGGCGGCGCAGGCTGCGGTAGAACTTGGTGTCGTACGGATCAGCGTGCTGGTGCGTGCCCAGGTCGTTGGGCAGCATCTTGACCGCCAGGTACGGCGTGAAGATGCCGGAGCAGATCCACGAAAACAGCACCGCGGCGCCGACGATCCAGAAGATTCCACCCGCGTACTCGCCGGTGGTGGACTTCGAGAGGCCGATCGGCAGGAAGCCCACGACGGTGATCAGCGCACCGGTCAGGCGCGGCATGGCAGTAGACTGATAGGAGAAGGCGGCTGCCTTCACACGGTCCATGCCGGTTTCCATCTTCGCCACCATCATCTCGATGGCGATGATGGCGTCATCCACCAGCAGTCCCAAGGCGATAATCAGTGAGCCGAGCGAGATGCGCTCGAGGTTCCAGCCCATCGCCAGCATCAGCAGCGCCACGCCGCCCAGCACCAGTGGAACCGTGGTCGCGACAACGAGACCGGCGCGCCATCCCAGGCTGGCCAGGCTCACCGCGATCACGATGATCAGCGCCTCGGCCAGCGCGTGCGCGAAGTCGTGAATAGCGTCCTTCACCGTGGTGGGTTGGTCGGCCACGAGCTCCAACTCCACGCCGTGCGCAAGTTCCGACTGGATCTTGGCGACTGCCGTGTCCATCGCCTTGCCAAGGTCCACGATGTTGCCGTCGCTGGTCATCGTGATGCCGAGCATCAGCACTGGCTGGCCGTTGTGGCGCACCGTGTAGGTCGGCGGATCCTCAAAGCCACGGGTAACGGTCGCAATGTCGCCGAGCTTGATCAGCCGGCCGCCCGCGGCGATGGGCACATTGCGGATAGCCTCGTCGCTGGTGAACTGGCCGCTTACGCGCACCATGACGCGGTCACCGCGGGTGTCGATCTGGCCTGCGGGCAACAGGGCGTTCTGGCTCTTGAGGCTTTCGGCGATGGCCAACGGTGTAATGCCCAGCGCTGCCAGACGTTCGTGCGAGAACTCGACGTAGACACGCTTGGCCTGCTTGCCGATGACATCAATCTTTTTGACCATCGGCACCTTCAGCATCTGGCGCTTGATGTCCTCGGCCGCGTCCGACAGGTCGGCGTGGCCGACGCCGTCGCCCTTGACGGCGTACATCAGGCCGTACACGTCGCCGTACTCGTCGTTCAGGATCGGGCCGATCACGCCTTCAGGCATCTCGAGGCTCAGGTCGTTGAGTTTTTTGCGCGCCTGGTACCAAGCCTCGCGCTGGTCAGCCTTGGAGGTGCCGCCGCGCACGGTGAGCGTCATGCCAGCGTAGCCTTGCCGCGCGTAGGTGACCACTTTCTCGAAGTTGTCGATCTGCTCGAATTTCTTCTCCATGCGGTTGAGGACCTGGTCCTGCAACTGCTGGGCGGTGGCGCCCGGCCAGATGACCATGGCGGTCATGGAAGGCACGGAAAAGTTCGGATCCTCGAGCTGACCGAGCCGGGTGAAGCTGAAGGCGCCGGCCGCCGCGACAATGAGGAGCATGAACAGAACGATGGCGCGATGGCGCAGCGCCCAGTCGGTGAGGTTGAAGTTGTTCATTGGGCGGCCTGCTGCGTGGTATTCGTGTCAGCGATCGTCGCACCGGGGAGCGCGACCTTCAGTCCGGACGTCATCTTCTGGACACCGGCGGTGATGACCAATACGCCAGCCTGCGGCCCGGAGACGAGCACCTCGTCATTGCGGTAACCCCAAACTGCCACACGCTCCAGATCGACGATGCCTACCGGGTCCTTGCCCGTAGGCGTGACCACCCACAACGCCGGCTGACCGCCGCTCTGCGTCAATGCCGTGGCCGGCACTGCCGCCACAGAGACACTTGTCATGACTCGCTCGGCCATCACCGTGGAGGTGGCGCCCAGCGGCAGCGCCTGCATTGGCTTAAGCCGCGCGCGATAGGTGCGCGTCTGCGCCGCAGCCTGCGGCGATAGCTCGCGCAGCGTGACATCGAAGGTCTCGTTAGGCGCACTGGCCAGCGAGGCCTTGAAACGCGCGTCCTTGAAGACGGCTAGCTGATCCTCGGGCACGTCTATGACGATCTCGGCTTCATCCGGGTTCGCGATCGAGACAACCGGTTGCCCCTCCGGTACGACCTGCCCGGCCTCAAAGCGCACCGCCGTGACGACGCCGCTACGGGAGGCGCGCAGCATGGTGTACTTGAGCCGGTTACGCGCGAGTTCGAGCTTTCGCGCCTCGGCCTCGGCGGTTGCATGCGCGGTTTGGGCATTGGTATGCGCGCGCTCGGCGTCGGCCGCACTGACCGAGCCGTCAGCCTTCAGGTCGGTCAGGCGCTGGCGGTCCGAGTCGGCCTGGCGCGTCTGCTCGACGGCAACCGCCCACTGTTGTTGCGACGCTTCCTCGGCGAGGCGGTAGTCGCTGTCATCCAGCACAGCCAGTATGTCGCCTTCGCGCACGAACTGGCCTACCTCGACCTTGCGCTGGGCGACCTTGCCGCCCACGCGGAAGGCTTGTTCGACTTCATGTCGCGATTGTACGGTACCCACGTAGCGACTGATGTCGCGGGCATTGTCGTAGCTGATTTCAACGGTGCGTACCGGTCGTGGTGCCTGCACGATGGGCTGGTCGGGGCTACACGCGGACAGCATGACGGCGACGGCCAGGGCGCCGACCGCAGTAAGGGAATTCTTCAAGACGGTTCCTCTTTGGAAAACGACAGATTCTTAGGAAAGTGGTGGCCGGTCGGCTTTGGCGGATGCGGTCGGGTTGGAAGGTTGTTCGAACACCTGCCAGCCCCCGCCCAGTGACTTATAGAGCTGTACGCTATCGAGCAGCAGGCGGGTGTTGCTTTCATTGGAATTCAGGCGTGCCGCCAGGCGCGCCCGCTGCGAATCCAGTAGTGGCAACAGGTCGATTTGCCCGCGGTTATACAGCGACTGGGCGCGGTTCTGCGCAGCCTCCGCGGACGCGGCGGCTAATTGCAGCGACCCCGAGCGGCGGCGTTCCTGCGCAAGCGTGACGAGGGCGTTTTCCACATCCTCGAGCGCCCGTACGATGCCGTCTTCCGCGCGCAGCAGCGCCTCTTGTTGAGCACTTTCGGCCGCTTCGTTGATTGCTTGCGTACGCCCGGCGTTGAAGAGCGGCATCGCCAGCAGGCCCGCGACGTTGGTGAAGCGTGCAGCGCCGAGATCGGCACCGTTCAGGTTGAGACCCTGGCGGCCGAAGGACGCACCGAGAAAGAGTTGCGGGAACCACTCCGCTCTCGCTTGCTGGCGACGAGCATTGGCGGCGTCGAGTTGTGCCATCAGCGCCAATACGTCAGGTCGCCGTTGCAGCAACTCGGCGGGCTGGCCGGGCTTGGCCTCAGGCACGTCGATCAAATCACCGCTTGAAGGCTGGATATTTGTGGTGTTGAAAGACTGGTCTGCGATCAGCACTGCGATACGGTGACGTGCCACCGCCACTTGGGTTTCCAGCGGCGGAATCTGCGCCCGCGCCGACAAGGCGTCGGTCTGCGCGCGTTCGACGTCAAAGGCGGATGCCAGCCCCACCTGTTGACGTGCGGTCACCAGACGCAGCGTTTCGTCCTGCATCGCCGAGATAGCGCGTAGCGTTGCGACTTGGCGCTGTGCACCGACCAGTGTGAAATAGTTGCTGACGACGTCGCTCATCACCAGCAGGCGCACTCCCCGCATGCTGTGTTCCGCGGCTAGCGCATCGGCGTCAGCCGCCGCTGCACCGGCTCGCAGTCGGCCGCTCAGGTCGAGTTCCCAAGAGACGTCCAGACCCACGCTGGTGGTCTTGGTATCCGGATAACCCTGTTTCGTGGCCGAGTTGTAGCCGCTGCTGCGATCGCTGCCGGAGACAGATGCACCGACGCTCGGGAGCAGCCAGGACTGGCTGACGGTTTCTCCGGCACGCGCGGCACGCAAGCGCTCGGCGGCAATCTTGACGTCGCGGTTCTCACGCGCGGCTCGGCGCACCAAATCCGACAGCACCGGGTTGTGGTAGACCTCCCACCACGCCGCTTCGGGTTCCATCTCAGAGGCCGTGCTCGCAGCGAAGTTGCTCGGCAGGTCGACCGACGGCTTGACGACCGGTGTGGAGCAACCGGACAGGGCGAGGGCGATCGAAGTGGCAAGGGCGGCCGCAACGGCGAGCCCGGCCGGGCGCTCGGCCCGTTTCAAGGTTGTCCGAGCGGTGTGAAGGGGCAGAGGAAAGGAAACTGGAAGTCGCGGCATAGCATTGGACTCGTGTGGATTCGAGATGGCATCAGCGTATGGCCCGGCGTGCACGAAGTCGTCAGCGAAGCGTCGCCGTTCGGTCGCCATATCGAGCGCACATTCATGTGGGAGACGTCACTCGCCGTCGGCATCTGCCGCGTGCTCGCCGGCTGGCAACGCGAGGTCCGAGGCAATCGACTCCAGCAGCTCTTCGGCTGACGAAAACTCGCGCTGTCGTCCGGTGACCAGGTTTTCGAGGCGGCCCACCAGGGCCCCCGGCGCGGCGTCGCTACGCAGCTTCACTACGTACGAGCGGCGGCTCGGGTATTTGGATTCAGGGTTCAGGATCATCGCAGACCAGGGGGGCAAGAAAGTTCGACGACAGCGTAAGCTGCCCCCCTGGGTCGAGTCGTAAGCGAAAGGTCAGACTACGGTCGGGACAGCAACCGCACCGCACAGAAATCGTGTCGCTTCAAGCCGACTTGGCAGCCTGAATCAGCGAGCGCGCACGTTTCACCAGCTCGGTTCCGTCAGTTTCAGGCAACTGGTCAACCAGCGTCGCCAATGCCTGGTGGTCCTCGGCCATGGCGTCGTGGTGCTCGCACAGCTCGACCAGCGCGAGCAGTTCCAGCCAAGGTGCTTCCTGTGCGCGAGCCTCCTCAACCGCGCGCCGCACCGCAACGCTGCCGGCGTCGGGCCGACCCTGCGCTCGCGCGATCGCTGCCTCTAGCAGCAATAACTGCGGCAGGTATACGCGCTCGCCCAGTTCCTCGCCCACCCGAAGTGCTTCCTGTAGCTCGACTTGCGCGCAGTTGCAATCGCCTGCCAGTAGCAGCGCTTCGGCGGCGTAGCCAAGTACCTCGCTGGCTCCGGAGCGCATGCCGAGCCCGGTGTGTTCTTCGTAGGCTTCACGGATGCGACGGTATCCGTCGCTCGGGGAGCCGCTGCGTGCGTCGGCCCAGCCGCGCCACCAGCGGCAAGCTGTACGCCCCAGTGCGAGCGAATGTTCATCCACCAGCGTCTGCATGTCGTCAGCCAGCGCTGCCACACGCACGTGGTTTCCCATCCGCACCTCGATCAATACCTCCTGCCAGGCGGCGACCAGCCAGGTCATGGGCTGGCGCAACGCCTGCGCGCGTACCCGCGCCTGCTGCAGGTGGACTCGGGCTTGCTCGACCAGACCAGAACGCAAGAGTTCTATAGCCAGCATGCCGTGCAGCATGACTTGAGGATCGACCGCAAAGATCTCGTTCGTCCCGATGTCCAGCGGCTCGGCGATCGCGAGGGCGCGCTCTAGCCAACGGCGGGTTGTCTGCGTGCGACCCTGGAGATGGTGCACCTCGCCCTGCACGATGCACGCCACCAGCATGAGCGCTGGATCGTTTGTGTCGCAGGAGAGGGCTTCGGCGTGTTCCGCCACCTCCAGCGCCAGCGCATAATCGCCGCGCAGACCGAGCAGATAGCCGAATCCATGCAGCAGGCGACCACGCATTGGATGCTCGGGTAAATCTGCTAGCAGCATGTACGCGCGTTCGAACGCATTTTTGGCTTCGCTGCCGACACCGAACGTGTGGAAAGCCGATACGCCTTGCAGCGTGGCCAAGGTAATTTCGAGCGCATCGCGCTCCATCCCTTCTGGTGCCTGCATGAGCAGGACCAAGGCGCGCTCAGTGAGGCCGTAGCTCAACTCCGGGCTGAAGTGCAGCAGCGCAGCCTCCGCGGCCTCGGCGTAGTAACGCAGCGCAATCATCGGCTGCCGAGCCCGGTCAAAGTGCATCGCCAGCTCCGAGGCAGCAACCGGTACGCCGACCGTGCGTTCGCGTTCGAGGGCAGCGCCAACCTGGCGATGGAGGTGGGTGCGCAATGAGCGCGGCGTGCGGTCGTACAGAACCTGGCGGAAGAGAGCATGCCGGAACGAGTAGGGTTGCTCTGCCGTCTCCTCAACTTCGGTGGCCCGCGATCGTATGAGCCATACCTGCTCGCGTATCAGCTCCTCACAGGTGTGGGCCACCGAAGCGAGGTCGCGCTCGAGGGCCAGTGAAACCGTCTCGATTCGGAATTCGGCCCCGCACACCGCTGCGACCGAGAGCAACGCACGCTGCTCCGGCCCAAGCTTGGCAATGTAGTGATCAATGATGGCAGCGAGGTTTTCGGGAACTGCCAGATCTGCAAGCCGAGCCTCGATGGTGGCATCGTCGTCCGTTGGGTCCATCACTTCACTGATGACTGACGATACGAACAACGGCACACCGTCAGTGCGCTCATGCAGGGCACGCACGAAGGCTTCATCGCGCGCCAGCGAGGCAGAACTCAGCGCAACATAGTCAGCGACCTCGGTTTCCGAGAATGGATCGAGCACCACTTCCTCGCACAGACGTTGCAGGCGTAGTTCGTGACGCAATGAGCTGAGTGGATGATCGAGCGCAACCACCTCGGCGAGGCGGAAGCTCGACAGCCACATCAGCCGCGTGTGGCCACGTCGCCGCGCCACATAATTGATGAGCTGGACCGTCGCCCGATCGCTCCAATGCAGGTCTTCGGTCACCAGCAACAGCGGTCGCTGCTCCGTGTAGCGGTCCAGCAGTTCGCCCATTTCCCGGAGCATGCGGTCCGGACCGACGCCGGCAAGCTCGCGCCGCAACGCGTCTCGCTCCGCCGTGGTGCTCAGCCACGGCAGTTGCAGCAGCCAGGTCGGCGCCACGGCGCGCAATAGCGCCGGCAGGGTGGGGTCGCTGCGGCACAGATCGGCTAACGCCTCCAGCACCGGCAGGTATGGCTCGCCCGTGCCGTAGTGTTCTACGCAATGGCCGCGTGCGCAGGTGATGCCGCCAAGGCTGGCGAGGAAATTTTCGATTAACGTGGTCTTGCCAATCCCCGGTTCTCCAGCGAGCCAGACCACGGCACGCTGGCCGCCATCCGCCCGCTCCCACGCCCGTTGCAGTCTTGAGATCTCGTCGGTGCGACCGATGAATGGCGGTGACGGGTGCGCGCCGGTCGCTGGCACCGTCGCGGGTGCCGGCGGCATCGAAGGCGCAGGGGAGGGCGCGGCGATGAAACGATAGCCGCGCCTCGACACAGTCTCGATATAGCGGGGCTGCTTGGGGTCGTCGCCCAGCACCTTGCGCAGATCGCTGATGGCCGTCTTCAGCACCGAATCGCTGACGAACCGATGCCCCCACACGACATCAAGCAAGGCATCCTTGGTCACCAGCGATCCAGGTTGGCGTGCAAGTGCGCACAGCAGAGTGAAGGGCGTTGGCGCCAACGGCACGGCTTCTCCATTACGTAACAAGCACGCGTTGGCCTCGTCGAGCTCGAACTCGACGAAACAGAGCTGGACTGGGTTCGGATGGGGCTGCGGACGCGCCACGTTGGATTCCTGAAGTCTAAAACATGGGTGTGCCCTCGTGAGGCATGGCACGTGGTCACTCCAATAACAACGCTGATCGACTCAGAAGCCAAGCCTCACCGGTCGGAAACTGGCCCTCGGCACAGCTCGCATGGCCTCATCACGGTGCAGTAATGATCCCAGAACATTAGTGACAAAAATATCAATATTGAAATATTCCTCAATATTACTTACCTTCACCTTGCCTGACGATGAGATCTCTACGTCTCACCACTTCAATCACAACAAGGGCTCGAGATGAACAACAACAAGAAAGCTACCGAACTGCCTCCCACCGCTGTCGATGTGCTGGTCGTCGGTAACGGTCCGGTAGGGGCGACAATCGCGGCGCTGCTCGGCCGCTATGGGGTAAAGACACTGGTACTGGACAAGACCCATGAGGTCCTGCTGATGCCCCGCGCCATTGCTCTGGATAACGAGGCGCTTCGCATCCTGCAACTCGCCGGATTGTCGGAAGACGCTTTCGAGAAGATCGCTATCCCTGAAGTGAGGATGCACTCCCCGGTCCTCGGGCAATTCGGTCGGGCCAATACCGCGGGATGCATCGACGGCCATCCCAAACTGGTGACTTTCTATCAACCCGACCTCGAACACGCGATGCGCAGCCAGGTTTCCCGGCTGAAGACAGTGACCAGCCTGGGAGGGTTCGAGCTCGAGAACCTGGTCGAGGAATCAGATTGTGTGGTCGCCACCGTACGGGGCGATGATGGTCAGACGCATTCTGTTCGCGCCCAATACCTGGTAGGGGTGGATGGCGCAAGCTCCAGGGTCAGGGCACTGATTGGCCAGGAATTCGAAGGACAGACCTATGGTGAGGATTGGCTGATTGTCGATGCCAAAAACCGGCATGAGTCAGCCATCGATCACGTTGAGTTTATCTGTGATCCACGGCGTCCAACGCCGCACATGCCCGCTCCCGGCGGAAGGGAACGTTGGGAGTTCATGCTACACCCGGGCGAGTCCCGGGAAGAGCTGGAAAGCCCCGAGAGCATAGCCCGACTGATCGCGCCATGGATCAATCCGCAGGAGCTGGAAATCGAGCGAAAGGCGGTGTATCGGTTCCACGCGCGCTGCTGCAACAGATTCAGCAAGGGACGCATCTTTCTTGCGGGAGATGCAGCCCACATCACCCCCCCTTTTGTCGGGCAAGGTCTCGTAGCGGGACTGCGCGATGCAGCCAATCTTGCCTGGAAACTGGCCTGGGTCCTTCGCGGCCAAGCCGCGCCTTCAGTACTCGAAACCTATGACGTAGAGCGTCGCCCCCATGCCCAGGCGATGATCAATCTGGCGAAACTCATGGGCCGCCTGGTGATGCCGAGAAACAAGGTCGCAGCTTTCTTCATCCATGGCCTGATGCGCACGCTGGCGTTGACTCCCGCTACCAGAAAGTACTTTGAACAGCTGGACATCAAGCCAAAGAACATCTTCAAACAGGGGCTGTTCGTGCAGCATCGTCGTGGCGACAAGCTGGTTCGTGGCAGTCTGTTTCCCCAAGCCTGGGTTCGCAACATGCAACAGCAGATCCAACTGAGCGACGATGCTCTTGGAGCCAACCTGACCCTGGTTGGATTCGGTGTTGACCCGTTGTCACTGCTGACCGCTGCTCAGGTCGTTTCCTGGGACAAAATGGGAGGCCACTTCTTGCAGATCGGACCCTGCGGCCAGCGCTCCGGCGGCGGTTGCGACTTCATCGAAGACCTGAACCATGGCATCCTGCCGCTGGCTGCCAAAGGCACACTGGTTGCGGTTCGCCCCGACCGTATCATCATGCACCACGCCCCAGGCGTAGAGGCAGGCAGTCTCGTTCGAGACTGTATGGGCCTGTTGGCTAGCGCCGACGCCACAACCGATAGCGTTTCCATTACCATCAACGAGCCCCCTCGATTAAGAGCCTGAAGATGCCTTCCCCCACTGTTCCTTCAGAAGCAACTGAGCAAGAGCCCCTCACTCGGGGCCACAAGAAGCGTGAACGCACCCGTCGCGGCCTGGTGGATGCGGCATTGCGTCTTGTCGCACGTAAGGAGGTGGGGGAGATTGCACTGCTCGATGTCGCCTCGGAGGCCGCGGTATCCAACGGCACCATCTACAACTATTTTCGAACGCGCGACGAAGTACTCGAGGCGGTTGGCATCGCCATGGCGAGTGAGTTTTCCGATGCCATTTCCGCCCTGAGTTCGGGCGTGCACTGCGGTGCACAGCGGCTTTCGATTGGTGTGCGCATGTTCGTATGCCGGGCCGCGTACGACCATCAATGGGCCAATGCACTGCTGCGCATCATCCATTCCGATCAAGCCATGCGCTCGCGCCTGGCTGCTCATGTGCTGGGCGATCTGCGTGAAGGTTTGCGCGCGGGGGCTTTCGCTTACGAGGACGAGGGGGTCGCCCTGGACATGGTCGTGTCGTGCACAACCGGAGCCATGCGCTCGGTTGTCGAAGGGCGTGTAGTGGTGGAACATGACCAGCGGGTCGCCGAGATGATTCTCAAGGCTCTGGGCGTAACACCTGCCAGAGCCAAGAGAATCGCCGGTAAGCCGCTACCCTAGCATCGGCCGGCTAAACCCGGCCAACCCATTGCCGATAGTTCTTCGCCTGGCGACGAGACTTCAGCTGATTGCCGATCAATGCCATGAGTGGCGACGTCCCGGGTTTTGTCCGTTTCCCTTGACTCAGCAAGCCGAGCTGCTTCTTGATCACCGACGCCACTGCAAGCGATGCCAGCGCCTTGTTCTTCCAGCGGACGACGATGGGCTCCACTTCGGTGTCCTGACCTGCCATCCACTGGCTTGGAAGGGTCGGCTCGATTGCCAGCGCGGTGGCAAGCCCCACCATCGACACCGAACCGCTCACCACTCGTTCCGCCACCTCTTTTCTACGCACGCCGCCGGTGACCATCAGCGGCATGCGCGCTATTTCTCCTATTTTCTCCGCGAACTCGAGAAAATACGCTTCTCGAGCCAGGCGGCTGCCATCGCGGGTCTGCCCCTGCATTGCCGGGCTTTCGTAGCTGCCACCCGACAACTCGACCAGGTCGACCGCCTTGGCGTTAAGCATTTCCACCACGCGAGCCGCATCCTCGGCATCGAATCCGCCGCGCTGAAAGTCGGCGGAATTGAGCTTCACAGCAACGCAAAATACAGGTGCTACTCGCTGACGTATTGCATCGATGGTTCGCAGGAGAATTTGCGCACGATTTTCCAGGCTGCCGCCCCAGCGGTCGTTACGGTGGTTGGTCAAGGGCGACAGGAATTGGCTGAATAGATAGCCATGCGCGGCATGAATCTCCACGCCAGTGAATCCGGCGCGCTCTGCCAGCACCGCCGCTTGGGCATAGCGCTCAATCAGCTCTTCGATCTCCTGCTCATTCAAGGCCCTGGGCGGTACAAAAGCTTTTGACAGTCCGGGGATATCGACCGCAACGGCGGAGGGGCCTCTTGCCGGTTGCCCCATGGAAGCCAATAGCTGCCGTCCGGGATGATTGATTTGCATCCAGACCTGGGCTCCGCGACTGCGGCAAGCATCGGCCCACAGCCTGAATTTGCCCAGGTTCCGATCATCCTCAAGCACTACGCCAGCGGGTCCGGTCAAGGCGTGACGGTCAACCATGACGTTGCCAGTGATGATCAGACCGGCACCACCCTCCGCCCAGCGCCGATAGAGCTTGACCAGTGCTTCCCCAGGAGCGTGATCCTCATTGGCAAGGTTCTCCTCCATGGCAGCCTTGGCGATTCGGTTTGGGATCACCGTGCCGTTAGGCAATCGAAGCGGTTTGAAGAGCTTTGAGCTGGTCATGTTCTGTCCTTCAGCTAATGAAAAGTCGGCCAGCCCGCGCAGGGCTTGATGTGCCGAGAAGGCAAGCCTGAAATACAACACAATTGAACATGCGTGTTCAATTGTGTCAATGGCGTATGACTTTAATTGACTTGGCTTCAGGCCGATTTTTGGACAGAACAACCTACACGCTTAAAAATACTGTTGACTGAAAATGAACACGAGTGTTCAATCGATCCACGAGGTAATCCTGGAGAGAGAACCGTGGAATCCCTGAATCCAACACAGCGCCGCATTCATCAAGCCGCCTTTCGCCTGTTCGCTGAAAGAGGCACCTCCCAAGTGAACATCCTTGACCTCGCGCAAGAGGCAGGCGTGGCGCGCGGAACGGTCTATAGCAACATCGACAGCATGGAAAGCCTGTTCGAGGCGGTCGCCAGCCATCTCGCGAAGGAGATGCATGAGCGCGTCAACAAGAGCTTCAATTCCCTCTCCGATCCGGCTCAGCGCCTTGCCAATGGCATTCGGTTATTCATTCGTCGAGCTCATGAGGACTCCCAGTGGGGGGCGTTCATCCACAAATTCGCCATGAGCAATGCTTCGTTGCGCGAAATGTTCAGCAGCCAAGCGACTACGGATCTTCTGAACGGACTTTCCACTGGGCGCTACACGTTTGCGCAGGAGCAATTGCTCTCGGTACTGACGCTGATATCGAGCAGCGTTCTTGGCTCGATTTTCCTGGTGCTGGAAGGCCACAGAACGTGGCGAGAGTCGGGCTCTGATACGGCCGAGCTGGTGCTGCGGGCATTGGGTGTGTCACCAGAGGAGGCTCGTGCGCTGGCGACCACAGAGTTGCCAGCACTTCCTTCTCTCGACTGAGTTAGTTAACTGACCCAACCAGACACCCCTGATTTTCAGGGGTGCGGGGACGGCTTTGCTCTAAAAATCCGGAAAACAAGAACAATGAACAACAGAAATGAATTGCACCGGTTAGCGACACAACAACCCGCCCGGCATCCGCAGCCGACGGTCAAGGCCCAGGCGCTGACTCACCTGATCTTTCAGAGACCGGACTTGAAAGAGGCAGCGCGTTTCCTGACCGATTTCGGCTTGACGGTAAGTCGGCAGGGCGCCGATACGCTCTACCTGCGCGCCACCGAGCCCACTTCATACTGTTACCGGATCCATCTTGCAGAACAGGCACGTTTTATCGGATTCGGGCTGGCAGTGCAGTCTCGTGAGGACCTGGAAAAGCTCACCCGAATCCCGGGTGCTTCACCGGTAGCGAAATCGGACCATCCGGGGGGCGGGTACTGCGTCAGACTGACCGATCCTTCCGGTTTCACGGTGGAAGCTGTCTGTGACCAGGCCCCAGGTAAAACGCTGGCACACCGGGCACCGCTTGCCTGGAATCTGGCGCACGAGCAACCGCGAATCAACGCCACGCAGCGCCCGCCGATTGCTCCCCCTGAAGTACTCAGGCTTGGCCATATCGTGATCGAAGTGGCCGACTACCAGGCAACCTGTGCCTGGTATACGCAGCATTTCGGGTTTATTCCCAGCGATGTGCAGGTGCTTCCCGACGGCACGCCTATCGTCGCTTTCATGCGCCTTGATCTCGGTGACATTCCCGCGGCACACCATACGCTCGCGATAGCGCAAGGGTTCATGGCTACCTATAGCCATAGCGCCTACGAGGTCGTCGATGCCGACGCGGTGGGCATGGGGCAGCGCGTCCTGCGGGAGCGGGGGTGGGAGCATTCATGGGGAATCGGTCGGCACATCCTGGGCAGTCAGATCTTCGATTACTGGCAAGACCCTTGGGGTGACAAGCACGAGCATTACTGCGACGGGGATGTCTTCACAGCCGCACAGCCTACGGGCATTCATCCCGTCAGCCCCGAGGCAATGGCCCAGTGGGGGCAGCGCATGCCCAAGAGTTTTACAAAGCCCACGATAAGTTTCAGCAGTGTGCGTGCGCTGATCCGTAACCTGCGTCGCAGCCCGGACTTAACCATTCGCAAGTTGATAACGCTTATGCGGATGTTCGGGTAGAGCTGCCGTCATGTTGGGCAACTCAACCCGGTACGGCCGGCGAGACGTGCTCAAAGCCGGCGCTTTGATCGCCGGCGGCTCGTTGATCTACAGCAGCGCCAGCCCACCCTCAGAACAACACCTCAGTTCTCGTGCCACCGAGCTCGGGACAAACGCCGCTCCAGGAGTGCCTTCAATGTCTGCTGTACACGTAGTCCGTTTTGAATTCGAGAACGGTATCCATTGGGGCGTGCTACGCCAAGGCCGTATCACGGTTGTCCCAGGTACTTTCGAAACCACCGGTGACTTCATTCGACAGAACAGTATCGACGACCTCGCTCAACTGAAAGGCCCTGAGCTGGAGGAGGGCGAAGTAAAGCTGCTGTCACCGGTGACCCGTAACCAGCAGTTCGTCTGCCAGGGCGCCAATTACCGTCAGCATATGATCGAGTCGGGCATGGACCCGGATACGAAGAAATTCAACATGATCTTCACCAAGGCGACGAGTTGCCTGGTCGCGGCCGACAGCGACTTGATCAAGCCGCGCACCGTGCGCTTCCTCGACTACGAGATCGAACTGGGGCTGGTGATGAAGCGCGCGATCACCGGCGCTGTTGCTGTCACCGACGCCAATCTGCATGAGTTCATTGCCGGCGTCGTCATAGTCAATGACTACTCGGCTCGTGACATTCAGATTCCTCAGATGCAGTTCTACAAGGGCAAGAGCTTCCGCACTTTCGGTCCGGTCGGCCCGTACCTCTGCCTTCTGGATGCCACGAGCATTCATTACCTGAGGGAGCTGCAACTGCGCCTGACGGTCAACGAACAGGTGCGACAGAACGACAGCACGGCCAACCTGGTTTACGGCCCCGCTGAAACCCTTACCGAGCTCTCCTCGGTGCAAGATCTCGCCGTTGGCGACCTGATCGCCACCGGTACTCCTGCTGGCTGTGCGCTAACGATTCCTTCGCCTGCCAAACAGCGCATTGCGGCCCTGATGCCGGAAGCCACCAAATGGAAGCTTTTCCTCAAGGCGCAGGAAGGTCGGACGCAATATCTCAAGCCAGGTGACGTAGTCGAGGCGCGCATTCGCAGTGCTGATGGTGTGATCGACCTCGGCGTGCAACGCAACCGAGTCGTAGGGGAAGTCTGATGGTCGTGCAGACTCTGAGTGACATCGAAAGTCTAGAACAAGTCCCCCTGGCGGACCGTGGCCTGGCTTCCAGTACTTATGAAGCACTGCGACAGGCGGCCCGGTGTTCCCCCCTGGCACCGGCGCTTAGCTTTTTCGCCGATGCCGCGGATTTCAGACGCACCTACAAGTGGAACTACTCCCAGCTCTTCGGGGATATCACGCGCGCTGCGAATGCCTTCGATGACCTGGGTATAAAACCGGGCGAGGTGCTTGCCTTTATCTTGCCCAATCTGCCGGAAACCCATTTCACGATATGGGGCGGGGAGGCGGCGGGTATCGTCATGGCGATCAATCCTCTGCTCGAGGCCAGGCAGATGGCCGGCTTGATGAATGCCGCAAAGGTATCCGTGGTGGTAACGCTTGCGCCGACTGCGGGCAGTGATCTGTGGCCCAAACTGGCTTCGCAGCTGGATCAGCTACCCACGGTCAGGTCTGTCGTTTGGGTCAGCATGGAGCCCTATGTCGCCGAACCTGTGCGTGGGGCTCTAAAGGCCGTGGCACTGAAGGAGCGAGACTTGCACAGGGGTATTGCGATCCACGATTGGCAATCGCTGATGAATACTCAGCCGCACACACACCTGAAAAGCGGTCGACAAATCCGCCAGGATGACTGCTCCTCCTACATCTGTACGGGCGGCACCACCGGGCTCCCCAAGATCGCTGCGCGTACCCATGGTTCGGAAGTATTCAATGCATGGGCTGTGTCCGCTCATTTGCAGCCACGCAGTGGTGGTCAGGTTATCTTTTGTGGCCTGCCGCTATTTCATGTCAACGGACAACTGGTTACTGGACTGACGCCTTGGACTCAAGGCGACCATGTGATCCTCGGGACGCCTCAGGGGTATCGTGGCGAGGGGGTGATTCCACGATTCTGGGAGATGGTCGAGCACTTCGGTATCAACCTCTTCTCCGGCGTGCCAACTGTCTATGCAGCACTTCTGCAAAATGAATGGCAGGGCCGCGACCTGTCCAGTCTTAGCTTTGCAATGTGTGGCGCCGCACCCATGCCGGCTGAGCTTTTCCGCGAGTTCGAGCGCCGGACCGGGGTAAAGATCCTTGAAGGTTACGGTCTTACCGAGGGCGCCTGCGTCTCCTCAATCAATCCACCCCATGGCGAGCGCCGTATCGGCTCCATCGGGATACGGATTGCCTACCAGAATATGCGCGCGGTCTTGCTCGATGACTCTGGAGAGTACCTGCGCGACGCCAACGTCGATGAGATCGGCCTCATCACGATCAGTGGTCCGAACCTCTTCAATGGCTATCTGGAGGAACGTCATAACCAGGGTCTGTGGATCGATATCGACGGCCAGCGCTGGCTGAATACGGGCGACTTGGGTCGCCAGGATGCACAGGGTTACTTCTGGCTGACCGGACGCAAGAAAGAGTTGATCATCCGCGGCGGCCACAATATCGATCCCAAGCAAATCGAGGAGGCACTGCAGGCTCATCCCGCCGTCGCCCTGGCCGCTGCGATCGGCAGCCCCGACGCCTATTCGGGCGAGGTGCCGGTTGCCTATGTTCAACTGCGCCCCGGGCACACCAGCAACGCTGAAGAACTTGAGTCGTTCGCTCAACTCAACATCAGCGAGCGGGCAGCCGTTCCCAAGCGCATTGAAATCCTCGACGCGCTGCCTTTGACTGCCGTGGGCAAGATATTCAAGCCCGCCTTGCAGCAGCGTGAGATTGCCAGGGTAGTCCAGGAGGAAGTGGAACGCATGGGGCTTTTGGATATTGCTGTTGAGGTCGTACAGGACAATCGCCGTGGGCATGTCGCATGCATTAGGGCCGGAACTGACCAAGAAGTCCTGGCTCCGCTCTTGGGTCGCTATAGCTTTCAAGTCGAGTGGCTTAATTGAGTTTCTGATTCACATCCGTAAGTCCAGCGTCGTGCCCTGGCGCTGTTCGGCCAGGGCGTTTAACACAACTTCGATCGACTCCAACCGGCACTGAAAAGTGCACAGGAAGGCGAAGCCTTGCCTGCATGCAATCAACAAAAACAATAAACAAGAGGTGGAAAATGAACCTGAATAGCCGTGTGATCCCGTGTCTCTCTGCTCAGCGAAAGTGTGCTGTCTGGATTAAGTTCACCAGTGCCATGGCACTACTCAGCGCCTCTACTATTGCAGGCGCCAATGGCATTGCCCTTAACGAACAAAGCGCAAGCAGTGCGGGAACTGCTTATGCGGGAAGGTCATCTTCCGCGTTGGACGCCAGCACCATCTTTGGAAATCCAGCGGGCTTGACCAAGTTGAAGCGTAGTGAGATTTCCGGCGGCGCCGCGGTCGTCTCGGTGAGCGACGACATTAGTGATGCGCAGAGCAGTGCGTCAGGAACGAATAAAGGGGACTCGGTCCCTTTGGGGGTCGTGCCCTTCGCCTATATGTCGACGCCGCTTGATGATCGTCTTTCGATTGGTCTGGGCCTTTATGCTCCGAGTGGTTTGATCAATGATTACGAAGGCTCTTTTCAGGGTCGCTACCATGGTTCCTATAGCACGACCAAGGAAATAACCCTGCAGCCCACCATTGCCTATCGAATCAATGATTACGTGTCCATTGGTGGCGGACCGACCATAAACCGTTTCAATGCAAAGCTTCAGAATTACCTGGCCACCGGCGCCCTGAACAACGGCGAGGACACACTGGTTACCATCAAAGGCGATGACACGGCACTTGGCTACAACGTCGGCATCCTGGTTGACTTTACTGAGGCTACCCGTTGGGGGATTAACTATCACTCGAAGGTGGACTATGAACTCGAAGGGCATACTGAGGTTTCCGGTTCCCCGAGCGTTATCCCGCTGGACGGAAAGTATGACAACAAGATAGACCTCACTATGCCCGAATCAGTGGACACGTCCATCACCCATCATTTCAATAGTCGCTGGACGGGATACCTGGGGACCACCTGGAAACGCTGGAGCCGGATCCAGAAGGTCGAGGCAGTCAATAGCGGTCTTTCCCCTCTGGGGCAGGCGGCTGGCCTGGGACGTGTGACCGAAGAAATGAACTGGCGTGACACTTGGGCCACTGCAGTTGGCGCCTCCTGGCAATTGAACCAACAATGGCTACTGCGCGCAGGCTACGCCTATGATCCGTCGCCCATTAGAAATGCCGATCGCAGCGTGCGCGTCCCGGTTGGGAATCGCCAGGCCGTGACCTTGGGCGGTGCTTATTCGCCGAATTCCGATCTGACGATAGACTTTGCTTATGGTTATCTCTGGGATTCCAAGGTTTCGGTAAAACAGTCGAACAACTCCGGTCTTCAGCCTGAATACAGCGCCAGATACGACAATAGTGCGAATGGAGTTTCAGTGCAGGCAACCTATCGGTACTGATCAACTCTCAATTGGCGCCAGCAGCCACAAGCACCCCAAAGCGCAAAGGCCAGACGGGCAAAAACGGCCTTGGCTGCCGTCGTGAATCACGATGGCAAATTAGTGGCTATGCTTGGTCAGGTACCTGTACGTGCTGGAGGGGAACACCGTCCAGCAGGCTCGTGAAAACGTGATCACCTCGCTTCAGGCGTCATCACAAATGGCCCTTGTGCCACGGAGTCGTTACTAACATGAACAAAAAAGAAGCTAAAGCCAAAGCAAAAGACCTGATCTCGTCCGGAGTACCTAAATCGGAAGTATTCACTCGGCTCTCAGGCCAAGGGGTCAGGGACCGTCCGCTTGCCAGATTGATCGCTTCAACTGCTGATCCCTATCTCTGCGATATACATGACCGCAAGGTTAATGCCGTTATTACAATCATGTTTATCCAGGCTGCACTCGCTCTTCTCATCGGATTTATTGCAGGTTCGACTATTGGGCCTAACGCCAGATGGGTAGTTGGCGGTTTGAGCGCACTTATCCCGCTCTTGTTTGCCTGGGGGTTCTACAATCATCTGGCAGGCGCTTAAAATGCATACATTGTTCTATCCATGGGCTCGGTAGCGAGGCACGTGGACGGGTTGACTTCAGGGTCCATTATAATGTTTGTCGGCTCGGCCATCGCTCTCGGAATGTTTGCTTATATATTCTACGTTCGCCAGAAGTTGTTTCCGGATTTGGCTTTTTTTTCACCGAGAAAAGTCAAGGGGCAATATGTGTTTTCTAGTTGAAGAAACGGTTAAAGATAAGTGGGTTGAGTGGCACGAAATTAATAATTGGATTTTTGAGTGAGGGCGCGAGGGCAGATCTGTTTTTCACGTTAACCTGAACAGTGATGGTTCCAGGCTCGCTGCGGGAAAAATGAGGAATTGAAATGCAATGGCCGAAAGGAGAATTTGAGCAGATCAGGTTGACCTTCGGCGCCCTCGGGGTGTTCGCGTTGATTCTGCTCATTTTTGTCGATTCCTATGGCTACCGTGGAGCCGACATTGAGTTAATTCGTGGCAGGGCAGGGCAGTTCATTTCAGCGGTGGTAAAGTGCCCCTGATCACAGTTCGAGATTCGGAGTCCGGTCGATTTAAACGGCTTGATGTTCGATTAACTCGGGCACCTGGATTGTTCCGGGAGGCAAAAGGTAATCAGCATCATCGCTGCAGTTATTCTGGCCGTGCTGATGTGGCGCAGTCCTGCTGAAAACCAGTGATTAAAAGCGTCAACTTCACGTGTCTTGCACTGAGGATTGAGCTGCCCTTAACTTCGTGAAATACCGAATGTCCGCAACTGGCTGAGTAGTCAGTCAGCTGTGTTTTCGAAATCACTCAACATTTATGGTTTTACTGCGTGAGCATCGTCAATGTGGGGAGCCTCCGCTGGTTTCTTCTGCGGAACTATAAAACTCACTGTCGTACTGGTGAGGATTTTGTGAGTCGGGTCGGCCACTTCAAGAAGAACCTTGTGTGTGCCGGGCGTCAGTCCAACCAGGATAATCGGGTCTTCGCTGGTGTGCGCCCATGTACCTTTCCAGTCGTCGACGGTCACGTGGAGGTGACCGAGACGTGGTGATACATCAGCAGCCGCTTTGCCAAATACCGGCATGATCCGGGCGTGTTCTGCTTGATACTGGATAATGACAACACCGCGGGCGAGTGGCTCGGCAAGCGGCGGGTAGGCAATGAGTTTTGGTGCTGTCTCGGACTCCAACGGAAGTATTGCCGGTGGGGAATCGGTGTCTGCTACCCCTTGTCCGCACACGGCGGTGCAAAAGAAGACACCCAAAGTAAGGGCCAATAGATTTCCCGGGGCGAGGGACATGGTGTTTTTCTCCCGCGTGATTTCATTCAAGCCTAGATCAAACCGAGTATTTCCCGGTGTTTATTTGAAATTGGAATCACCCACGTATTTCATCGACCGGTTGAATCCACAGCCTATTGCTACCCGTCGCGACCGGCTGAAACCAACCAATGCTGTTGAAAGAGTAGCTCCCCTGTCTGACCTTCGGCAAAATCTCAGCATTGGCCGGCGGGGGATCACACAGCATGATGGGACAGTTATCGAGTGGGCAGGAGCGCTTGTTTTACTCGTTCAACCTTGAAGATCACATCCCAGACAATCACCTTCTGCGCAGCATTGATCAGTGTCTCGATCTGAGCGACCTGCGCCATTACCTCGCCGACTTCTATAGCCCGATTGGGCGTCCGTCGATTGATCCCGAACTGATGATCCGCATGCTGATCGTGGGCTATTGCTACGGCATTCGCTCCGAGCGGCGGTTGTGCGAAGAGGCCCATTTGAACCTGGCGTATCGCTGGTTCTGCCGGTTGAGTCTTGAAGATGAAGTCCCCAACCACTCAACCTTTTCCAAGAATCGACACAGCCGTTTCCGGGACAGCGATCTGTTTCGTTGGTTGTTTAATGAGGTGCTGCGCCGCTGCATGGACGCTGGTCTGGTCAAGGGGGAAGGCTTCGCCGTGGACGCCAGCATCATCAAGGCGGATGCCAGTCGGCAGCGCGGCGTACCGGGTAACGAACAGGTTAACTGGAGCGATCCTTCGCTGAGCAGCCGCGCTGTACGTGAATACTTTGAGGCACTCGATGAAGAGGCTCTGGCCGAAACGCTGCCGAAGCGTTTGTCACTGACTGATCCTCAAGCCCGCTGGACCGCAGCTCCAGGTGGCCCCGCGTTCTACGCTTATTCCACGAATTATCTGATCGATACCGAGCACGGCGTCATTGTGGATGTGGAACCCACACCGGCTCGTGTCCGATGAAAGCCAAGTGCTGCCCGAACACTGCGTTCCGCAAGATCGCTCGTAGCGTCCATGAAACCGCTCGTGATGTGGCTCGGCGAATCGCCGCGACGCCGGCGCATCAGCGCTCTCGCCACGAACGTAAAAAGGTCGAAATGTTGTTTGCCCATCTCAAGCGCATCCTGAAACTGGATCGCTTGCGACTACGTGGCATGAGTGGTGCGACCGATGAGTTCACGCTGGCCGCTGCGGTGCAGAACCTGCGCCGGCTGGGCAAATTTACCTCTCAAGGTCCACCGGTTACAGGATAGGTGCGCCTGCACTAAGCAAAAAACCTCAAACTAACCCACTAACTGAGCAGCAACGGTCAACGAATGGCCGAAAAACCACTCAATGTCGTGAGTAGGTTCTCCAGTGGTAGTCGTGCCTGAGTTCAGGCGATCTGAAAATTCGACTTTTTCAACAGAATCGGCCGATTGCAGCCCGTCGCCAGCACAGCTGGCGGCGCAAAGCTGCGTTGGTTTCAGGTTTCCCCCATGCATGCGATTGGATGCGTGAGGGCAGACACTTTTCGGCCGTAACGACTAGAGACGAAAGCACACATTAGATGCTAACCGATGTAATAGAAGTCCCCGCCTTAGGGCCCGCCAGCTAATTCGTTTCCTTGTTGATGAACTGGCGGCCTTGACGACGAGTGTTACTTATCCCTTCCATTACCAGAGCTTAATGGTGTAGTCGACATTAATCCGGGTTTCGTTGTCGCTTCTGAATGTCGAGGCTGTACTTTGCTCATTGCGATACAAGGCATGGCGCAGGCGCAGAGCGAGGCCTTTTGCCGGACCTGACTGTATGACGTAGGCCAACTCTACGTCCTTCGACGACTCTGTCAGGTCAGTTCCCCCCAATTGGGGCAGGTCAATGTGGCTACCTCTCAAATAGCGAGCCATACCGGTCAGGCCCGGTAGCCCAACAGCGGCGAAGTTGTAGTCATAACGCGCCACCCAGGTCCGCTCCTTCGGGTTGACGAAGTCCGCACTCATGGTGCCGTCGCTGAGCACCGTTGGCTCCCCGCCAGCAATGTAGGCCATTGCTGTGTCGCCAGTCTGGTACATGTAGCCCATGCCCAAGGTGTGGGCCGCGATCTGGTAGCTGAACATGGCACCGGCGTTCAGGTTGTCGACCTTGCCGGCTTCTGCGCGACCGTTCTCACGACTGTTGTAGATCCGCACGTCCGTTTTGAGTTTGCCTGGGCCGAGGGGAAGCTGGTGGATGCCTCCCGCAAAGTCCTGGGTGTATATGTCCTTCAGCTCGGCGTGAAAATAGCGAAGGGTCAACGTGTCAGACCAGCGATAGTCACCGCCCATGAAGTCAAAACGCTCCGAGCTGGCGCCCCTTTTGAAGCGGCCATTGGGCGACGCCAGTGAGATTGGCTGATAGTCAGTGGAGTCCCGCAGGTTCACTCGATCCATACGGCCGGTGTGCAGCGTGAGTTTGTCGATGTCATCGGAAATCGCATACGCACCACGAAAGGATTGCGGAACCAAACGTGCAGGGCTCGCGGTGATGACCGGCAGGGCAGGGAACTGCGTTCCAACGGATAGCCGGGTCTTTGAGATTTTCGCCTTCAGCGCCACACCCAGTTCAGAGTATTCGTCCTCAGCCTCTCGGGTCGTCGGGTCAAAAGGCAGGAGTTGTGTGCCGGTCCGATCGGGCGACGAGTCCAGTTTGAGTCCCAGCATCCCCGTGAGGTCCAGGCCGAACCCGACGGTCCCGTCGGTAAAACCGGAGTTGGCCTTGAGGATGAATCCCTGGGCCCACTCGCGAGCGGCCGAATAGGGGCTGTCGCCTTTGTAGTCCCGGTCCAGGTAGTAATTGCGCGTGGTCAGGGTCGCGCTGCTCTCATCCACGAACCCTGCGTAGGCAGTGGAAGAGGCGCAGGCTATCGCCATGCCCAGGCTGTAGCGCCAAGGGCATTCAGTGTTTTTTTGCATGTGATCGGTCCTGCTTTTATTGTTATGGACGGTCGAATCAGGCGTTGCTGACGGTGTTCAGCTGCAGCAGCCGTTGCGGCTTCAAAAGCCAGACGGCGCCAGCCGCAAGGACGAAGGACAGGGCAAACAGCAGGTAAAGGTCGGCGGGCTGCCACTGCGCATCAATCAAACGGCCAGCCACCAATGGCGAGAGAATCGCTCCGACGCGACCGATGCCGATGCCCCAACCCAGGCCAGTGACGCGCTGGGTGGCGTTGTAAATGCTCGGGGTAAGCGCATAGAGCCCGGCGACGCAGCCGTTGACAAAAATTCCGATCATCAGCACCAAGGCGAAGGCCAGGTTCAGGTTGGCAGTGAATTGCACGAAGACGGCCAGCAGCACCGCATTGACCAGAAGGTAGGCCATGAGTACTCGGGACAGACGAAAACGTGCCGCCAGCAAGCCGATCAGCGAGGTGCCAAGAATGCCGCCGACGTTGAGTAGCACACCGCCCGTGATGCCTTGCGTATTCGACAGGCCGGCCGAAACCAGCAGCCTCGGCGTCCAGCTCATGACGAAATAGAAACCGAACATCACCAGAAAGAAGGCGCTCCACACCAGCAAGGTTGAACGCAGCAGCGCTGGCGAGAAGAGCTCGGCGAAGGTGGCTCGTAGCGGTTTCCTGGGTTCACGCAACGCCTCGGGCAACCGCTCGAGGGACGTGATCGCGACTCGTTGCAGCAGAACATTGATACGTTCCAGCGCGCGCCGGGGTTGGCGAGACAGTAGGAAAGCCAGGGACTCGGGCAACCAGAATGCAAGGATCGGCAGGATCAGCAGCGTCGTTATGCCACCGTAAAAGAACACCGAACGCCAACCCAGGGACGGAATGATCTGCGCCGCGATGAGGCCGCCGATGGTCGCGCCCAGTGCGTAGGCCGTGGATTGCAGGCTAATGGCCAGACTGCGCCACTTCTTGTTGGCGTACTCCCCGGCAATGACGTAGCTGCTGGCCAGGATGCCACCGATGCCGAGTCCGGTTATCAGGCGCAGCACCGCGAGCATCTCGGGGGATGTCGCCTTCGATGACGCCAGCATGCCGAGCCCGGCAATGCCTACACACAGCAGAATGAGCGGACGTCGCCCGAAGCGATCGGCCCAAGGGGCAATGAACAACGAGCCGATCGCCATTCCGACAAGCCCTGCACTGAGCAGGTAGCCGAGGTGAATGCCGCTCAGGCCCCAATCGGCGGAAATGGACGCGGCGGTGAAAGCCATCACCAATACATCGAAGCCATCCAGCATGTTTATCAGAAAGCAGAGCGCAACCACGCCCCACTGGAAGCTGACCATGGGTTTTTCGTCCAGCTGTTGCCCAATCGACTGGCTCATGGCGTCAGGCTCCGAAGCTGTGGGTAGAAAAATGCTTTGAACGACGGGCAGCCGAAGCCGCCTCGCTATGCAGAGGTTGCAGTGTGTACATGTCGATACCTTCTTGTTTTTGTTGGTCAGTGGAGCATGCAAGGTGCCTGGGAGCCGGCGGCTCGACTCCGGGGCGGTACGGTGCTCAGGCGCGAGAAGCGCTGGACGACCGTGAACTCAGGCTCAGGCCGCACTGAAGGATTTGTGCGGATCAATCACAAACTTCTTCGGCACGCCCGCATCGAACTCGCCGTAACCTTCCGGCGCCTGATCCAGGCTGATGACTTGCACACCTACCACTTCAGCAATATTGATGCGGTCCCACATGATTGCCTGCATCAACTGCCGGTTGTACTTCATCACCGGCGTCTGGCCAGTGTGGAAACTGTGGGATTTGGCCCAGCCGAGGCCGAAGCGGATGCTCAGGCTGCCCATTTTTGCGGCGGCATCGACAGCGCCTGGATCTTCAGTGACGTAGAGGCCGGGGATGCCGATCTTGCCGGCCACACGCACCACGCCCATCAGCGAGTTGAGGACGGTGGCCGGGGCTTCGTGTTTGACGCCGTCATGACCGTGGCCGCGGGCTTCGAAACCGACGCAGTCCACCGCACAATCCACCTCCGGTTCGCCGAGCAGCGCGGCGATTTGTTCGTGCAGCGGCGCGTCTTTCGACAGGTCGACGATTTCAAAACCCTGGGCCTTGGCGTGGGCCAGGCGCACGGTGTTGACGTCGCCGATGATCACCACCGCCGCACCCAGAAGGCGAGCGGATGCAGCCGCCGCCAGACCGACCGGTCCGGCACCGGCGATGTACACGGTGCTGCCCGGGCCAACGCCAGCCGTCACTGCGCCGTGATAACCGGTCGGCAGGATGTCGGAGAGGCAGGTCAGGTCGCGGATTTTCTCCATGGCCCGGTCGCGGTCCGGGAGTTTCAGCAGGTTGAAGTCGGCGTATGGCACCAGCACGTATTCGGCCTGGCCGCCGGTCCAGTCGCCCATGTCGACGTAACCGTAAGCACCGCCGGCACGGGCCGGGTTGACGGTCAGGCAGACGCCGGTGTGCATTTCCTTGCAGGAGCGGCAGCGTCCGCAGGCCACGTTGAACGGCACGGATACCAGGTCGCCGATTTTCAGGTGCTCGACGTCACTGCCTTTTTCGATCACTTCGCCGGTGATTTCGTGGCCCAGCACCAGGCCGGTTTGCGCCGTGGTACGGCCACGCACCATGTGCTGGTCGGAGCCGCAGATGTTGGTGGAAATCACCTTGAGAATGACCCCGTGCTCGATCTTTCGACCGCGCGGGTCCTGCATTTTTGGATAGTCGATTTTTTGTACTTCGACCTTGCCAGAGCCGAGATACACCACACCACGATTGCCAGACATGCTTTTTCCCTCGAGGAAGTTGTTGTTATGTAGCGCTGCAAAATGCTGCCTTCGGGGCAGCAAATGTCCTGGAGCCTTGTGTTTGGTCTGAAGGACTCAAGAGCTGGATTGGCGAAGCTGCTCGATGATTCGGCGGGCGCGATTGGCCCCGACATCGACGTGGATGTCGATCATCGGACGCGTACCGAACCGGCACATGTTCTGGTACTGGGCCTCGATCACTTCCTTGTCTTCATCGAAGGTCAGGATGGTTTGCTCAACGACCTTGGCCTTGATGGTTTCTGGATCACTCGCCGGGTTGGTGGCAATGGTCCAGAAGTAGTGACTGGTGGTGTCGGTTTCTGGCGTTACGCCGTGGAACCCGCGCATGTGGAAGCCACCGCGATCAGGGTTATCCAGTGGATCGGTACCGGCATCCACTGCACCGGTCCAGATCCGCAGATGACTGACGTGAAATTCGATTTCCTGCCAACGGTCCACGTTGCCTTTGAAAGGGTAGGCGGCGGTGTAGGTCGGTGGTGGAACAGAGTCCGGCATATGGCGCACGACCCGTACGACGTTGTCTTCACTTTCCACATTCATCCGCGCATTCATATGGATGCTGGCGTTGCCACCGATGGTGCGCAGGTGGACATACCCCAAATGACTCAAGTCCATGAGGTTGTCGTGGATTAATTGATAAGGCGCGTCGTAGTGGTACACGTTGCCGTCGAACAGGTATTTGCCGCTGCTGTGGACGGAGTAAGTCGGCGGTTCACACATCGGCTCGGGTTGAGCCTCGCTGCCAAACCATATCCAGACGATCTGGTCCTGCTCACGCACGTGATACGCAGGCACTTTGGCTTTGCTCGGGATCTTGTCCTGGCCCGGGATTTCGACGCATTTTCCATGGTCATCGAACAGCAGGCCGTGATAACCGCAACGAATGCCGGTCGCTTCCAGCGTTCCGTTCGACAGTGGCAATGCTCTGTGGCAGCAGCGGTCTTCCAATGCCGCGACCTCGCCGTTGGCTTTACGAAACAGCACGACAGGCTTGTTGAGTAATGTCCGGCCCACCGGTTTGTCCTTCAACTCCCAACCCAGGGCAGCGACATACCACTGGTTGAGGGGAAAGCTGGGCAAGGCAGGCGCCGGAATTTCTTCGGCAAGCGTTTGGAGAGTGGAGGTGTTCATGGTGTTCTCCAGGAGGCACGGTTGATGTTGTTGTTTGAATTCACAGGTCGAGCACCAGGCGTGATGACTTGGCGCGAGAGCAGCAGGGGGTAAATCGGTCGTTTGCGGCGTGTTCGGCCACTGTCAGGAACTTGTCCCGATGTTCGGGTATGCCCTGCAGTACGCGAGTGACGCACGTGCCGCAGACGCCTTGCTCGCAAGATGACTCGATCGCTATGCCGGCTTCGTCGAGCACTTCGAACACCGTACGTTCGGCAGGAATCTGAAAAACCTGACCACTGCTTGCCAGTTCAACTTCGAACGATGCATTTGCGCTTTGATCGATAGGGTCGGCGGCGAAGAATTCTTTGTGTACCCGGTCCTGCGGCCACCCGGCGTTCTGCGCTGAATCGAGGATGTAGTTCATGAAACCGGCCGGCCCGCACACATACAGATGAGTGTCAGCGTGGGAGGGCGTGAGCAAGGCTGGCGCATCCAGCTTCTGCATCTGGGGGCCGCTGTCGTCATGAAGCTTTATGCGGTCGGCGAAAGGGGTTTGAGCAAGCATCTTGACGAACGCTGCGCGCTCTCTCGAACGGAAGCAGTAGTGCAATTCGAAATCGGCCCTTTGATGTGACAGCTCCCAGGCCATGGCCAGCATGGGCGTGATACCGATACCCCCACCAAACAGCAGGTGTCGCCTGGCTGAGCGATCAAGCGGGAAAAGATTGCGCGGAGCGCTGATGCTGAGTGTTTGCCCAGACTGGATCTGCTCGTGCATGGCTTTGGAGCCGCCCCGTGAGCTCGGGTCCTTGAGCACGCTGATCAGGTAGCGGTGGCGTTCCTTGGGGTCGTTGCACAAGGAGTATTGGCGGGTGAGGCCATCGGCAATGTGAATGTCGATATGGGCGCCGGCCTCGAACGCTGGCAGCGTGCTGCCATCCGCGGCACATAGTTCGAAACTGCAGATGCCTTCGGCTTCGTCTGCTTTGCGGGTGACGTTGACTTGAAGCATGACTTGTCCCTCCACACTGAAGTGGCTGCTGAAAAAAAAGCGTCGGTTAGAGCACTGGCCGGGGACGGATCAGCCGGGTGCTGGCACGAGGAAGACGAAGGCGATGAGATTGAAGGGGTTCATGACCAAAACCTGATAATTATTTTTATGAGGCAGGGCGGCGGCATATCATGCAGCGAATCGCCCGTGACGTTCGGTTGAGAAATCCTCCGATTAATTGGTTGCGGTGTCAACTAATATTCCAAGGCCCCGCCGATCCAAGGTGTTCGCTCAATGTCCGCAGAATTCCAACTGAACCTCACGCGTTATGTCCCGGCACTGCTGAATTTCTTGTCCAATAAGCTCTCCGCAGGGGCATCACAGTGCTATCGCAAGCATTTCGGTATCGGTGTCGTCGAATGGCGAATGCTTTCGATGCTTGCTGTGGAAAATGACATCACCGCCAACCGAATCTGCCAGACGATCGGACTCGACAAGAGCGCGGTCAGCCGTTCATTGCAGGCGCTGGAAGGTGCCGGACATATTTGCAGTCAGGTCGATTCAAAGGATGCGCGGCGCTATACCGTCAGCCTGACGGACAGCGGCAAAGCCCTGCATGAGCGAGTCCTGAAGGTTGCGCTGGAACGTGAGCGGCGGCTGCTCAGCGGGCTCTCTGCCTCGGAAGTGGACACCCTCGTCGAATTGTTGGGTCGACTGCATTCCCAGGTCGCCAATGTGAACGAGTACGATCCGGAAGACGCTTGAATCTGACTACCTCAAAACCTGCGTACCTTTCAGGTATCGCGATTGCCGATGGGTCGCATCCTCACATGCGATTGGTCAGTCTTGCTCCGTCACGTCAACCTGCCCCGATTAAAACAATAATGGGGTTCACTCGATGGCTAATCGTTCCATCGCCGCACACAGGCCGAGCAAGTGAGAATCCATCGATTGGGTGCTTCGCTGAACCGCCTCAGTGTCGGTGGCAAGTTGTCGCTCGGCTTCGGTCTGGTTCTGATTTGCACGATGGGCATGGCGCTCACCGCTTGGTATTCGGTGCGGGTAACGCAATCAAGCACGACACAGTTACGGGAGCTGGATCGCCAGAAAGCCAGTCTTGCCCAGGCGCGGCTTGCAGAGCGGGATTTTGGTTTGCTGCCGTCACGAGAATCGGCTGCGCAGGTCGAGGATTCTATACGTCAACTACAAGTCGGACCGTCGCTTGCTCCTTCAGGAGGGGGCTTCAGGCAGACGCTCGCCCAGTCATCCGACCGTTACCTGAAGGCATTTCAGGCATATGCCGAGGCGCGCCTGCAGGCGATTCGGGCGAGGTTGCGCATGCAAGTGCTGGCGGAAACGACAGGGCAGCGATTCAGCGAAGTGTTCCTCGACCAATTGGACGATATCAACCTGAATCTTGACCAACACAGTCTGCCCCAAGCGCAGTCAATGCAGCAGTTGGAAGAGGCGGCTGCATTACGCGAACGCTTGGCCAACCTGCGTGACAGCGAGCTGTATTTTTCCCTCGATCCGCAAAACCGTTATCGGGACGACTGGGTCAACCGGGTCAATGAGCTTGCCAGCGCGTTAGGTAGCCTGAATTCGCAGCTCGATGGCGATCGTCGTCGTGCACTGGATGAGGCCAGCGCAGCGTTGGCCGAGTATCGCGAGGCATTTCTGGGTTTCGCCAGCAGCGGTGAGCAGGCCATGGCGCAACAAGTGAGCATGTCGGTGTCGGCTGAGCAAGTGACGATGGTGTTGGAAAGCGAACGCGCGAGGGCTGCGCAATCTTATGAATTACTCCAAAAACGTCTGGATCAGCAACTTGCAGTGATGGTGCTGCTTGCCGTGTTGCTCAGTATCGGCGCGTGCCTTTTGATCCAGCGTTCAATTGTTTCGCCACTGAAAATGATGCTGGGTCTGGCGCAACGGGTGGCTGCGGGAAATCTGAAGGATCGTCCCGCGCTGATTGATCGACAAGATGAGTTGGGCCAGCTCGGTAGTGCTATTGACCTGATGTTGCAGGCGCTGTGCCATCTTGTGGGGCGAATCGGCTGCGACGTGCAACAACTGGACGCTGCGGCCGTCTCGCTGGGTGCAATGGTAGATCGCACAGGGCAGGGTGTGCGCGCACAGCGCGAACAGACCGCCGAGGTGGTTGCGGCTATGCAGCATATGACCCAGGCGGCTGCACAGGTCAACCAGCAAGTCGCGGGAAGCCAGGCAAGCCTGGGCGATGCTTGCAAGCTGATTCATCATGGCGACGACCTGGTACGACAGGCGAGTCAAAGCCTTCAGCAGCTATCGCGGGAAATGACCGGCAGTGTGGGTTCCATGCAACTGTTGCAGAGCGAAAGCCAGGCTATTACCGGTGTGCTGGATGTGATCAGCGCACTCGCCGAACAGACCAATCTATTGGCCTTGAATGCCGCCATCGAAGCCGCGCGAGCCGGTGAGCAGGGTCGCGGTTTTGCTGTAGTGGCCGACGAGGTTCGGGTGCTCGCCAGCCGAACGCGAGCATCGACAGGCGAGATCGACAGCATGATCCAACGCCTCTGGAAGGTAACCGGCGACACCGCAGCCAGCCTTTTCGACAGTCAGCGACTGACCGCCGAAGGCGTTGAGCTGACAGTGCGCGCAAGTCAGGTCCTGGATGCGACTACCGAGGCCATCTCGCGTGTTCAATACAGCGGACAGAGAATTGCCCACGCCGCGGCATCGCAACATGACATAGCCTGTCGAGTCGATGCAGCGCTTGGGCAGGTGGACAGGGTAGTAGAGCAAAATGCCGAGGAGTGTGCTCGGCTGGAAACAGCTAATGGCGACTTGCAGCGCCTGAGCGTCAGCCTTGGTGAAGCGGTAGGGGCGTTTCACCGCGACACCTGAAACATTGCCCCTGGGTGCGATCAAGGGCGTAGTTCAAATACCGAAAAACTTAAACTGGATACAACATGCGTTATCGACGTCTTGACTTGAACCTGCTGGTCGCCTTGGACGCCTTGTTGAGCGAATGTAGCGTCAGCAGGGCCGCCGAGCGATTGTGCCTGGGGCAGTCGGCAACCAGTTCGGCGCTCGGACGTTTGCGTGAGCATTTCAATGATCCGTTGCTGGTCCAGATTGGACGGCGTCTGGAGCCCACGGCATTGGGTCTGGAACTGCTTCCGAAAGTGCGTGAAGCGCTGGCTCTGACCCGTGAGATTGTCGACTCACCGGTCAACTTTGAACCGGCCAGTTGCATTCGGCACTTCACTTTGGTGGCTTCCGACTACGTGGCTGGCGTCCTGTTGCCAGCTGTCAGTCTTGAGTTGGCCCGAATCGCACCTGGCGTGCGATTGAGTCTGCGGGACATGCCTGTGCCGCGTGACGGTGACGTGGTCAGCGAAGCGCTCGACTATCGCCGCAGCGATTGTGTGATTGTGCCTCAGCGGCGATTGAACCCGGCTTACCCCCATATACCGCTGATGAACGACGAGCTCTGTTGCATCGTCTGCGCTCGGCAACCCCGGTTCGCCGAAGGCTTGAGCCTGGCCGACTATTGCGAGGCGGAGCACGTGGTTCGCGAGTTTGCCGATGGTCGAAATCTGGCGATGGATGCAGCGCACTTGCATGAGCTGGGCGTTCATCGCCGAGTGGCAGTGGCCCTTGAAAGCTTCGTGTTAATGCCCGAATTCATCGTCGGTACTACTCGGATCGCCACCGTGTTTCGCCGCCAGGCGCAGCGCTTCGCTAAACATTATCCACTGCGTATTCACCCTGCACCGCTGGCATTTCCCGACGCCGTTCAGGTACTGCAATGGCATCCTTACCAACACCATGACCCGGCAATGTTGTGGTTTCGCGGCCTGTTATCGGCGCAGGCCGCGTTGCTTGATCAGCGCGCCAACTGATCACCGGTATCCGCTACCAGCTCAGCCTGTTCAATAGCCTGCACGGCACATCGTTCATCGTTGTCCGAAGTGTCGCCGCTGATGCCAATGGCGCCCATGATCAGTCCCTCGGCATTGCGAATCAACACGCCTCCGGCGACGGGAATTACCTCACCGCCGGTCAGGCTGTTGATGGCGTCGAAGAACGCCGGCATCGCTTGTGCGCGCCGGGCAAGTTCGCGCCCGCCAAAGCCCATTCCCAAGCAACCCCGTGCCTTGCCGATGGCGATCTGTGGTCGAAGGAAACTGGCATGTTCATCACGCAAGACTGCCAGCGGATGACCTGCACTATCCAGCACGGCCACGGCAAGAGGGTTGATGCCCGTTTCCCGAGCGATGCGGATGGCGTAGCTGGCGATGTTGGTGGCGGTCATCAGGTCGAGTTGCTGCATGGTGTTGGTCCTCATTGTGCCCACTTGCCCAATTGGGCCACGCGGTCCCGGGTGTAAAGATCAGTCCATTTCAGCGAGTTGAAATCAGAGACCTGTTTGGGGTTGTAGGGGCTGCGCTCCATGCGCACGGACTGGCCAGCCTTGTACACGGCTTTAAGGCGAGAGCGGTCTTGCAGGATGCGGATGTCGTGCAACGGCGAACCGTCGAGCAACAGGAAGTCTGCTTGCTTGCCCACTTCGAGGGAGCCGATGGTCTCACCGCGTGGCATGCAGCGCGCACCAACGTTGGTGGCGGCATAAAGCGCTTCTGCGGGTGTGAAGCCCAGCCGGGTGACCAACAGTTCCAGCTCACGAGCGTGCCACTCGCCATAGGGTGTTACCGCAAAACCGCTGTCGCTGCCACACGCGAAAGGCACGCCTGCGGCCTTGGCACGTTTGAGCACGGCCGAACCGATTTCCAGGGTGCGGGCACAGTAGCCGGCGTAACCGGTGCTGATGGCCGGATCGTGGGGCTGGCAGAAGTCCACGGTGTTTTGCGGGAAGGTCATGGTCGGCGCGAGAATGCTGCCGGCTTCGAGCAAAGCCTCGATACAGGCGTCGTCCATGTAGAAGGCATGGAACACCAGATCGACACCGGCGCGTGCGGCGTACATCACAGCCTCTCGGCCATAGGCGTGGGTCGCCACTTTGCAGCCCAGGCGGTGAGCTTCTTCGACCATCTCATAGGTTTCTTCGGCGGTGAACGCGGCGATAATTTCGCCGTTCGGGCGGCGGTGGGTGCCGTCCATGGCGATCTTGATCAGGTCGGCGCCATCCTTGGCCTGTTTGCGGATTTCAGCCAACGCTTCGCTGCGACTGGTGACCAGGCGCGCAGTGAAATATTCCGGCGTACCCATGCGACTCGGGAACCAGTCGTTGAGGCTCTGTCGATTGGTGATAACCCGGCTGCTGGCGGCAATACGCGGGCCCTCGAACAAACCGGCAGCGATCGCGTTGCGCACAGCGATGCTGAGTTGGCCGCTATCGCCCGGGCAGACCATGCTGGTCACGCCGGCGGCCAGCACATGTTGGGCGAAAAACATGCCACGCAGTGCGCGGAATTCGTCGCTGGTCCAGATATCAATATCTTCTTCGCTCTGCGCGTTGCCGAAGGCCAAATGGGTGTGCACATCGACCAGGCCCGGCATGACAAAATTATCGCCGGCGTCCAGCAGGGTGTCTCCCGGTTGCAGCTGCGGCGCGAGGGCGGTCGGGCCGACATACGACAGCAGGCCGTTTTCCACGACCAGGGTTTGCTGTTGACGGGTTTGCAGGCCGGTACCGTCGAACAAGGTCTGGCATTTCAGGTGTAGGGCAGGCATGGCGTTTTCACTTTGCGGATTGTTATGCAAAGCGAAGCTAGGGCAGGTCCGTTCACGCCACCAGCAACTTGCATCAATGCTTGCGTATTGATGGCGTCAATAGCTGCTGCACCTCAGCGCTGTCGGGGCTTTGCGGCGATGAATAACAGCAAGGGCCGGGTATCGCGAGTGACGATGGTTGGCATCGTGATCGGCGATTTTTTATGAGTCTGATCGGGGGGCTATGGTGCGCGCTCTTCATCCACAGAGAGCAGTCCCCATGACCACCGCAACTGTAAAAGCTGAACTGCTGGCACTTGAGCAAGAGCGCCGCCGGGCATTGGTAGAGGAAGACTATTCGCGTGTGGCAGAGTTGTTCGCCGATGATCTGGTGTACGTACACACCACGGGATTGGTACAAGGCAAGGCGGAGTATCTGGACTACGCGAAAAGCGCCGTAGAGTATCTGGATATTGAGCGCGGCGAACTGCTGATCCGCTTCTATGGCGACCATCTTGCGGTCATGACGGGACCGCAGTGCAACACGTTGCGCAAGCGCGGTGGTGACCAGTTGATTCGTGGTGAAGGCTTTGCCACGCAGATATGGGCGTACGGTGCGCAGGGGTGGCAGATCATCTCGTTCCATGGCACGCGGGCGCCAAACTGAACCCGCTTCCCGATCAATAAAAAAACGCCGGAGAGCCCCAAGGCTTTCCGGCGTTTTTTGTGCTTCGTGAAGCTCGTTATGCGGTGTGGCCACCCAGCGTTTCGGCAATCCAGTCAGCGATGTAATGGCCCGCGTTGATGCTGTTATCGAAGCTGGAATGCTGCACGCCACCTTCGCGTTCGGTGAAGATTTTAAGCTCACGTTTGGGGCTGTTGACCAGTTGCTCGTAGGTGCGTTGTGCCCACTTCAATGGAATCTGTGAGTCCTTTTCACCGTGGGTCACCAGGAACGGAACCTTGATGCGGTCCAGTACGCCATCCAGGTGCACGTTTTCGGAGATGGCCATGAACTCATCCATATCTTTCGCCCCCCACACCCAGCACACGTGCGCCCAATAATGCGGAACGGGGAAGCTGCCTTCTTTTTCCAGGCGACGTTTTTGCACATCGCGCCAGTCATGGTTGGCGCCCCACACCACACCGCACGCAAACCGTGGTTCAAACGCCACCGCACGCGGGCAGTAATAGCCGCCGAGCGAGACGCCCTCCAGGCCAATGCGTTTGGCATCCACGTCGCTACGGCTTTCCAGCCAGTCGACCACCCGGCTGGCCCAATGCTCGCTGTCGAAACGGGCGACCAGATTATGCAATCGGAGCGCTTCACCGGTTCCGGGCTGGTCGATGATCAACGATGAGATACCGCGCTTCGCCAGCCAGGCTGGCAGCCCGACGCGATATTTCATTTCTTTGGTTGAGTCCAGTCCATTGACCTGCACCAGGATCGGTGCCGGACCGGACACACCTTCGGCACGTACCAGCAAACCGGAAAGATGTTTGCCCTCGTAGGGGATTTCTACGCGCTCACAGTTCTCGCGAGACAGTTCGATACCGCGTTTGAACGTCTGCAAAAAGCGCTGGTACAGCTCTGTCCGGCCCGGCGCGCCGTGGGCCTGCAAACGTTCGCAGGTAAGGTAGTAGGTGGCGGCGCGGTTGTATTTTTCGCCCGCGGACAGCAGTCGGCCATGGCCTTCATCTTCTTCGGCCAGGCCACAGAGTTTGTCGGCCATCTTCGCCCAGGTTTCGCGAAACGCCTTGGTTCCAGCGGCATCGGGTTGCTGGGCGGCTTCCTGTAGCGGTGCGCACATCTCTTCAATTTCGCCCATACGGGCGCCCATCTCGATGGCCAGGTCGACGGAGAGATTCCACACGTAATTGGTCGGGAAGTAACGGAACATGATTGTTGTTGTCCTTGTGGTTGCCTTGTCGTTCACAAGGCACGTTAAGGACGCCCCGGCTAATTGGCCAATCGTGACTCGGGATGGGAGGTATCGCGGGCGGCGATATGATGGCGCTCAAGATGCTGGATGAATTCGCTGATGCGTTCACGCAGCCAGCGGTGCATGGGGTCGCCGTCGACGCTGCGGTGCCAGAGCATGACCTCGCGCATGACCGGAATCTTCACCGGCGTATTGAGGATGCGAAGGGGCAGATGCTCGGCGTACAACCGCGCCAGACGTTGGTGCATGGTGGCGATGCGTTGAGTGCCAACGACCAGCTGCGGCAGCGTGTTGAAGTCGTTGGTGATGACTTCGATACGGCGGTTGAAACCGTATTGGTTCATAAACCACTCTTCGATGCTCAAGTGGCGGCTGCGACCAAAACCGACAGAAACGTGCCCCATGTCCATGTACTGCTCAAGGGTCAGGCTGTCGCCCACCTGGGTATTGCCTTTCCAGATCACGCAGACGTGTTCTTCTTCAAACAACAGTTTGTGCGGGTGGCCTTCGATGATATAGCGCTCAGGCACAATCATCAGGTCAACCTCACCACGAATCAGCAACTCTCCGGAATTGTCGCTTGGGCCGAGCATCTCGAAAGTGATGTTGGGCGCTTCCTGATGGATTTTCTGAATCACTTGGGCAAACAGCACGCTGATCAGGTAATCCGAGGTCACAAGGCGGAAGTGACGTTTGCTGGTCGTGGGGTCGAACACCGGCTTGGCGGTGATTGACGACTGGATCGTCAGCAGCACTTCGCGGATGGGTTTGGCGAGCTCCTGCGCGTAAGGCGTGGGCTGCATTTTACGCCCCACTTGCACCAGCAGTTCGTCTTCGAAATAGGTTCGCAGGCGTCCCAACACACCGCTGGTGGCGGACTGCGTCATGTGCAGTCGTTCGGCGGCGCGGGTGATGTTCTGCTCTTCGAGCAATACATCGAGCGCGACCAACAGATTCAGGTCCAGGTGGTTGAAACGCATCAGGCATGTCCGCTTTTGTATTTATTTTCGCGATACATTCCGGTTAATTCATCGTCACGTCAACCCCGCCCGTGTGCCGATATCCCGCGCACTCAGGTATCGCGTTTGCCGATAGGTCGCATCCTCACTCGCGATTAGTCAGCTGCCAAACCGCACGGCAATCTTCGCCGCAGTCGGACTTACTGCCGACACCACCACCGGATTCCATGCATCGCTGATGGGCCTGTCGAGCCCTCGGTGCCTGCTTCCGGATACTAATTTCAATGGAGTGGTAGCGATGAACATCATTGGCCTTGATGCCCTGATCTTTGGCGTCGATGACATCCAAGCTTGTACCGATTGCCTGTGTGATTACGGCCTGGCACCGATTGACGTCGACAGCAGCGGTGGGCGTTTTGAAGCACTGGACGGTACGGCCGTGATTATTCGCCGTGCGGACGATCCAACGCTGCCGATTGCCATCGGGCCGGCACCGTCGATTCGCGAAACCGTCTACGGCGTCGCCAGCGCGGCTGACCTTGACGCCATCGAAGACGAGTTGGCGCGAGATCGTCAGGTCACCCGTGAAAACGGTGTGCTGCACACTGTCGACGACATGGGGTTTGCCATCGCTTTCCAGGTCAGCGTTCGCAAGTCCTTCAACGCCCCGGATGACCTGACCAACGCCGCCGGCCACGCGCCACAACGTCCGCTTAACCAACCAGGCATCACCCTCGAGATGAGCGCCACGCCGCGCACGCTGTCGCACGTGGTGTATTTCGTCCCGGATGCCGCCAAGGCCGAAGCCTTCTACGCCGAACGCCTGGGCTTTCGAACCACCGACACTTTCATCGGGGCAGGGCCATTCATGCGTCCGGCGGGGTCCGATGACCACCATTGCCTGTTCATGATCCAGACCCCCCCACACATGAAGGGCTGCGAGCACTTCACCTTTCACATGGGCAGCGGCACTGAAGTGTTGTTGGCCGGTACGCGCTTCGAGCAAAAAGGCTGGACCAGTTTCTGGGGGCCTGGCCGTCACCTCTTTGGCTCCAACTGGTTCTGGTACTTCAACAGTCCGCTGGGCTGCCACATCGAATACGACGCCGACATGGACAAACACGATGACGCCTGGGAGGCGCGCCGCGCACCACTGTCGGCCGATAACTCTCAGCTGTTCCTGTTCACCTCTAAAGAGAAGTGGGCACCGGGTGGCCCGCCACCCAAGCAAGGCTGAGTGCAGGTGATAAGTCACAGCGATTTCCCCCTGTGCCGGATGGACGAATTGGCAGAAGGGCAGGCGCGCGGGTTCGATCCATTGCAGCTCGGCAGGGACACTATTTTTGCATTGGTGCACGAAGGGCAGGTGCGGATTTATCGCAACAGTTGCCCGCATCTGGACGTGCGCCTGGAGTACCGCAAGGACCGGTTTTTGTCGGCTGATGGCCAGCTGATCGTCTGTTACGCCCACGGGGCGCAGTTTCTTCCTGGCACCGGCGAATGTGTCTACGGCCCGTGTCTGGGCCAGCGGCTGCACACGCTGCCATGGCGTCTGGAGGAGGGCTGGGTGGTGCTGGAAATGCCTGTAAAGGCGGCGATATCAGGATCGGTTGAGGTATCGCGTTTGGCGATACATCGCATCCCTACTCGCGATTAGTCAAATCCCTGCTTTGACGGGAAGCTGGACCTAACGACGCAGTGCCCGGCGCTGCATCGAATCACAAGAATAAAAAGTGAGAAAACCATGAGTGCAGTGAACAAAGTTCTGATCGTGGGCGGTGGTATTGGTGGCCTGTGCGCGGCCATTGCCCTGCGACGCAAAGGCATTGAAGTCGACCTGATCGAACTCAAGTCAGAATGGACCGTTTACGGTGTCGGGATCATCCAGCAAAGCAACGTCGTTCGCGAAATGGCCAAGCTGGGCGTGCTCGACGGTTATCTCGATGCGGCGTATGCCTTTGAAGACGTCGCCATCTATGGCCCGGCCGGTCAGCAATTGGCACGCATCCCGGGCCAGCGCCTGGCAGGGCCTGCCTACCCGGCGAACGTCGGTATTTCACGTCTGGCACTGCATAAAGTCCTCAGTGAAACGGCCCTGGAACTTGGCGCCAAAGTACGCCTTGGACTCAGTGTAGAAACACTGAATGACCAGGGCGACAGCGTCGACGTGTTGTTCACCGACGGCAGCCGCGGTAGTTATGACCTGGTGGTGGGTGCCGATGGTTTGTTCTCCAAAGTGCGTGATTTGCTGTTTGGTGACACTTATACACCCAGGTTTACCGGCCAATCGGTGTGGCGCTACAACTTCCCGCGCGACCCGCAAATCGATCACCTCGCCAACTATCAGAGCGCTGACGGCAACGCCGGCCTGGTGCCGCTGGCCGGTGACTTGATGTACCTGTTCCTCACCTCCCACGAACCGTCCAACCCCTGGATGGACCCGCAGTCGCTGGCCGAGCAGATGCGTCAGCGCTTGCAAGGTTTTTCCGGTCTCGTCGGTCAGTTGCGTGAACAAATCACCGACAGCAGCCAAGTGGTTTACAAACCAATGGAGGTGGTTTTCGTCAATGAGCCCTGGTACCGCGGCCGCGTTTTGCTGATCGGCGACGCCGCCCATGCGACTACGCCCCACCTCGGACAGGGGGCCGGCATGGCGATAGAAGATGCCATCGTGCTCAGTGAAGAACTGACTGGCGATGGCAGCGTTGTGCAAATTCTCCAGCGCTTCATGGAACGCCGTTTCGAGCGCTGCAAGTTCATCAGCGAAAGCTCGGTGCTGGCGGGCGACAAGGAAATGCAACACGACCGCGAATTCGACCGCATCGGCCTGGTCAAGCAAATGCTTGCGCGCACGGCTGAGCCGATCTGATTCGACAAGGCCGTCACCCACAGCAGTTACCACTATAAAAACAAGAGGTTAACGCGATGGTTAGCTCCATGACTGCGACGCTTGCGCGCCGCCCGGTCTGCACGTCTGCACCCTTTGGTTTCACGTTGGCCGCAGTGTTGGTGCTTTGCAGCCAGGCTGCACACGCCTTTCAGGTGGATACCGGCAATCCGGATTTCAGCCTGCGATGGGATAACACCGTCAAGTACAGCGCCGCATGGCGCACCCAGAATCCCAGTAGCAAACTGACCGAGGGGCAGGTCTCGCTCAACCAGGACGATGGCGATCGGGCGTTCAAAAAAGGCCTGATTTCCAATCGCACGGACATCCTCTCCGAACTGGACATGTCGTTCAAAAACGTCGGCGCACGCCTCAGTGGCGCCGCTTGGTACGACACCGCCTACCAGCACGACAACGATAACGACGACCCTGCGCGAGCCAACGCCCGTTCGGTGGCCTACGACGAATTCACCGACGACACCCGCCACCTGCACGGCGGTGACGGCGAACTGCTCGATGCGTTTGTTTACTGGAACGGCGAGCTGGGCGATCACGCCACGTCCATACGTGCCGGTCGCCACGGCTTGATCTGGGGCGAGAGCCTGTTCTTCGGCGCCAACGGCATTGCCGGTGGCATGGCGCCGGTTGACGTGGTGAAAGCGCAGTCGGTACCCAACACCCAGTTCAAGGAAATCACCCGGCCGGTCAGTCAACTGTCGGGTACTTTCCAACTGACCAATGACGTGTCGCTCGGCGCCTTCTACCAGCTGGAATGGGAAGAGACGCGCCTGCCGGGTGCCGGTAGTTATTTCTCCACCAGTGACACTATTGGTGAAGGCAACGAACGCTTGATCGTGGGGGCGCCATTTCCTGCGTTCCTCGGTGGCAATCCCGGCAGCCCGGCGGCGTTCTTCCATGGCAATGACAAGGAAGCCAGAAGTTCAGGGCAGGGCGGTCTGCAGTTGAAATACAGCGCAGAAACGGTCGAGTACGGCCTGTACGCGATCCAGTACCACGACAAAACCCCCAAGCTTTACCTCAAGCCTTCCACCGGTGCGCCGAACTTCGGTACCGGCCAGATCGGCGAATACTACTGGGTGTACCCGGAGGACATTCGCGCGTTTGGCGCCAGTTTTTCCACCACGGTCGACGAATACAGCTTCGCCGGTGAAGCCTCGATGCGCTGGAACATGCCGCTGGTTTCCAACGGTCAAACCGTCCTGCCCGGCGTAGTCGCTGATAACGATGACGATGCCCTCTACGCCGTCGGCCGTACCGCCCACGTCAACCTCAACGTCCTGGCCTCGTTCGGGCCGAACTTCATCGCCAGGGAGTCGGGGCTGGTTGGTGAGATCGCCTGGAACCGACTGCTGAGTGTCACCAAAAACCGGGCCGCCCTGGACCCCAATGCCACCGACGACGGACTCGGGTTCAAGGTGGTTTACACCCCGACCTACCGCCAGTTTTTTTCCGGCATCGATATCAGCATCCCGATCGGCCTCAGCTACTTCCCGCTGGGCAAATCGGCGGTGGTCAGTTCCTTTGGCCCGGACAACGGCGGCGACATGAACATCGGTATCACCGCGACCTATCTGGATCGCGTCACCGCTGGCCTGACCTACACACATTACTACGGCGCCGAGGACACCAACCTCAACGCCGCAAGCCAGTTCAATTACAAGCAATCGCTGAAAGATCGGGATTACCTGGCTTTCTCCGTCAAGACCACGTTTTAAGAGGACTTGCGCATGACCCACAACAAGAAAACCGGAGCGTTCAAGCTCAAAACGCTTTGCTTCGCACTGCTCGGTAGCCTGGCCATTTGCAGTCAGATGGCGGGGGCTGCGACAGCGGAAGACGCGGCCAAACTGTCGAAAAACCTCACGCCTTTCGGGGCCGAGCGCGCCGGCAATGCCGACGGCTCGATTCCTGTCTGGGACGGTGGTTACACCAAGGTCGATCCTTCGTTCAAGGAAGGCGGCAAGCGGTCCGATCCGTTCGCCGCAGACAAGCCGCTGTTCAGCATTACCTCGAAAAACCTGGCGCAATACGCTGGCAAACTCAGCGATGGCACCAAGGAAATGTTCAAACGTTTCCCGGACACTTATCGCATCGACGTTTACCCGACACGGCGCACCGCCGCTGCGCCGCAATGGGTGTATGACAACACGTTGAAAAACGCCACCCGCGCCAAACTGGTAGACAGCAGCGCCGGTCCGGTACCTGAAGGCGCCTTTGGCGGCATCCCGTTTCCGATCCCGAAAAACGGCGCCGAAGCCATATGGAACCACGTGTTGAATTGGCGCGGTACCTCGGTGTCGATGCATTTTCGGCACTACCTGATGACGGCCGACGGCAAGCAGGTCATGACCACCGATGGCCAGGCCATTCAGGAGATGCCGTACTACTACCAGGAAGGGACGCCGGAGTCGTTTGCCGGTGACTACTGGCTGTTCCGGCTGCTCAACGTCGGTCCGCCATTGCGCGCCGGCGAACAGATTATGGGCCGCACCAACATCAACGGTGACCTGTCCCAGGCGCACGTTTACCTGACTGGCCAGCGTCGCGTGCGCAAGCTGCCGAATGCCTGCTGCGACACGCCGACCCCGGCGACCGCCGGGGTGATGTCGTTCGACGAGTTGAGCGTATTCCAGGGCCGCATAGACCGCTTCAACTGGAAACTGGTGGGCAAGCAGGAGATGTACATCCCCTACAACACCAACAAAGTGCAAACCGCAGCCAAACCTGAAGACCTGTTCCTCGCTCACCACATGAACCCGGATTACGTGCGCTGGGAATTGCACCGGGTCTGGGTTGTGGAAGCGGACCTGGCACCGGGCAAGCGTCACCAGTTGCCGAAGGGCCGCTATTACCTCGATGAGGACACCTGGCAAGCCATGCTCGGCGACCGTTGGGACGCCAATGGTCAACTGGCCAAGACCCTGTGGTCGTTGCCGGCGGTACTCCCGGATCTGCCTGCGCAAGCGCAATTGTCTTCGGGGTTTTACGACCTGACCTCCGGCGCCTGGTTTATCCAGAACGTCTACACCGGTCAGCCCGAGCAGTACGGCATGGTGGATCGCTACAAGGCCTCAGAGTTTTCGCCGGCGGCGATGGCGGGTGCCGGAGTTCGTTGAGACAGACCGGATCGCGGTTTGCGAACCGTGATCCGGTTTCAAAAGGTTTGTCGAGGTCGGTAATGAACAGAATCTGTCAGGTGGTTGGTCGGCTGATGTGGCTTATGGCGTTGCCGTTGAGCCTGGCGCATGCCGCTGCGGTGGGCGACGTGCTCGACACCCCGGCGATGCAGGCGCCGCAAGCGAAATCCGCGGTGCTTCTGGACCTTGCACGGGCGGGGGCGCGGCTGGTGGCGGTGGGTGAGCGGGGCATTGTGTTGCTGTCCGATGACAACGGCGTCAGCTGGCGTCAAGCCGCGGTGCCGGTTTCGGTCAGCCTTACGGCCGTGCAGTTCGTCGACGCCCAGACGGGTTGGGCCGTCGGGCATGCGGGTGTGGTGCTGGCCTCCCATGACGGGGGAGAACATTGGGTTGTGCAACTGGATGGCCTGCGTGCTGCACAACTCGAATTGGCAGATGCTCGCCAGCAACTGCCTTCGGCCAACGACCAGGATACCGCCGCCGCGCGCGTGCAAACGGCTGAACGACTGACTGGTGAGGGGGCTGACAAGCCATTTCTCGCCGTGCAATTCGTTGATGCCCAGCACGGCCTGATCGTGGGGGCGTACGGCCTGGCCTTTCGCACCGACGATGGCGGCACCACCTGGCAATCCATCATGGGGCAGATCGATAACCCAATGGGCGCGCATCTGTCGGCGATCACTCAACAGGGGCAACACTGGTTTCTCGCCGGCGAGCAGGGCTACCTCGCTCGCTCGGACGATGCCGGAAAATCGTTCACACCGCTGGAAAGCCCCTATGCGGGCAGCTTTTTCACCGTGCAAATGCGCGACGACGGTGAGTTGCTGGTGGCCGGGTTAAAGGGCAATGCGTTTGTCTCCAGTGACTTGGGCCAGAGCTTCCAGCCTGCGCCGGTCACGATGCCGGTGTCTTTCAGCGATGCCATCCGTACCGACGACGGCCAGTTGTTGCTGGTCAATCAGAGCGGAGCCTTGTTTCGCACCCACAACCAGCCGGGCGCAACGCTCATGCCCTATGGCAAACCGCTCGGCAAGCCCGTCTCCAGTGTCATCCAGGCCGCCGATGGCAGCCTGACGCTGGCGGGTTTCACTGGATTGACGCGCGTATCGCCGTCAATCGCCACCGCTTCGGAGTGAGGTTATGAAGTCTTTCGACAACGCCACGGCAAGCCTGGCGAATTTCGATCCACGCTCCGGTTCAGTGGTGGAACGCACACTGTTCAACCACCGCTTGTGGGTCCTGATGGTATGTGTGCTGACGACCCTGGTATTGGGTTATCAGGCCACCCGTATCGAGCTCAATGCCAGCTTCGAAAAAATGATCCCGACACAGCAACCCTACATTGCGAACTACCTTGAGCATCAGAAGCAGCTCACGGGTCTAGGCAACGCGCTGCGCATCGTGGTAGCTAACAAGCATGGCGACATCTATGACGCCGAGTACCTAAAAACCCTGCAAACCCTGAGCGACAAACTCTACCTGCTGCCGGGTGTCGACCGGGCTTACATGAAGTCGCTTTGGACGCCCGCCACCCGTTGGGTTGCGGTGACCGAAGATGGCCTGGATGGCGGTCCGGTGATCCCGGACGACTACAGCGGTACCGCAGCCAACCTCGACGCACTGCGGCGCAATGTGCAGCGCTCCAATGAACTCGGTCAATTGGTGGCCCTCGACCAGACTTCCAGCATCATCTACGTTCCATTGTTGGCCAACACCACCGACGGTAAGCCGCTGGATTACGCGGTCTTGTCCGAACAACTGGAGACCCTGCGCAGCACTTACCAAAGCGCCAACATCGAGATTCACATCACCGGTTTCGCGAAAAAAGTCGGCGACCTGATTGCCGGCCTGAAGCAGATCCTGCTGTTCTTCGCCGTCGCGATCCTGATCACCACTGCGGTGCTGTTCTGGTATACCCGCTGCCTGCGCAGTACGGTGCTGGTGGTGCTGTGCTCGCTGGTGGCGGTGGTCTGGCAGCTCGGTCTGCTGCCATTGCTGAACTATCAGTTGGACCCGTACTCCGTGCTGGTGCCGTTTCTGGTGTTTGCCATCGGCATGAGCCACGGCGCGCAAAAAATGAACGGCATCATGCAGGACATCGGGCGTGGCATGCACCGGGTGGTGGCTGCGCGATTCACCTTCCGGCGCCTGTTCCTCGCCGGGCTGACAGCGCTGCTGTGTGACGCTGTAGGTTTTGCGGTACTGATGCTGATCAAGATCCAGGTCATTCAGGACCTCGCAGTGATCGCCAGCATTGGCGTGGCCGTGCTGATTTTCACCAACCTGATTTTGCTGCCGGTGTTGCTCTCTTATGTTGGCGTGACGCCGCGTGCCGCACAACTGAGCCTCAAGAGCGAACAGGCCGAGCAAAGCGGGCTGACGCGCCATGCCTTCTGGCGTTTTCTGGATCTGTTCACTCATCGGCGCTGGGCCAGCCTGTGCGTCGCCATCAGCCTTGCATTGGCAGCCGTTGGCTTTCTGGTCAGCCAGCAACTGAAAATCGGTGACCTCGACGCCGGTGCCCCAGAGCTGCGTGCGGACTCGCGCTACAACCAGGACGATGCCTTTCTGACCCGTCATTATGGCGCCAGCAGCGACCTGTTCGCGGTGATGGTAAAAACCCCTGCCAGCAACTGTGCGCGCTACGACATTCTGGCCAAGGTCGATGCCCTGGACTGGCAGCTGCGCGCCTTGCCGGGCGTTGACTCGACCAACTCGCTGGCGTTGCTGAACCGGCGCATGCTGGTCGGGCTCAGTGAAGGCAACCCGAAGTGGTACGAGCTGCAGAACAACCAAGCGATGCTCAACATGATCACCGCCAGCGCGCCGCGGGGGTTGTACAACGAAGATTGCAGCCTGTTGACCCTGTACGCCTACCTTACCGACCACAAGGCCGAGACGCTGACCCGCCTGGTCGAGCATGTGGAAAAGTTTGCCGCCGAGAACAACACCGACGAGGTGAAGTTCCTGCTGGCGGCGGGTAACGCCGGCATCGAAGCGGCGACCAATATTGTGGTCAAACAAGCCAATCGCGAAATGCTCGTCTGGGTCTACGGCGCAGTGATTGTGCTGTGCCTGATCACCTTCCGCTCCTGGCGCGCGACGGTTTGCGCGGTGATTCCGCTGATGCTCACCTCCATCCTCTGCGAAGCCTTGATGGTCTGGCTGAACATCGGCGTGAAAGTCGCCACGCTGCCGGTCATCGCCTTGGGCGTCGGCATCGGGGTCGACTACGCGTTGTACGTGATGAGCATTCTCCTGGGTCATCTGCGCCAAGGGGCGAGCCTGTCCGAAGCCTATTACCGCGCACTGGTTTCCACCGGCAAGGTAGTGATGCTGACGGGGATCACGTTGGCCATCGGTGTGGCGACGTGGACGTTTTCGTCCATCAAGTTTCAGGCCGACATGGGCGTGCTGCTAGCTTTCATGTTTGTCTGGAACATGGTCGGTGCATTGGTGTTGCTGCCGGCGCTGGCGTACTTCCTGTTACCGGCACGCAAGGCACACGACACCGTTGTGCCGATGGCGGTGACCCACATGGCGGGTTCTGAGCCTGCGGTGGTTGCGGACGTTCATCACCTGAGCTTCAAGGAGCACTGCCATGGTCGCTGATACCTTCGTCAAACCCGTCCGGCAGGCCGGATTGGCGCAGTCGTTGTTGCTGCTGCTGGGCAGCTGTCTGCCGGTGTTGGGCGCGGTGTTGCTGGCCCCGGTGTTGCCGCGGATGCAGGCGCATTTTGCCGGCGTCGACGGCAGCGCCGTGCTGGTCCCCGTCGTACTGACGCTGCCAGCGTTAGTGATTGCCTTGCTGGCGCCCTTCGCCGGACTGATCGCCGACCGCCTTGGGCGCAAGCCCTTGTTGCTGGCGAGCATGTTCCTGTATGTCCTTTGCGGCGTGCTGCCGCTCTGGCTCGACTCGCTGCAGGCCATCGTGCTCAGCCGGGCGGGCATCGGATTGGCCGAGGCTGGCATCATGACCTGCTGCACCACGCTGATGGGCGACTACTACAGCGGCGCCAGGCGCGAGCGTCTGTTTGCCTTGCAGATGGTTGCCACGTCGTTGTCGGCTGCGGTGTTTATCGCGCTGGGCGGCTTCCTTGGGCAGAACGACTGGCGTACGCCGTTTGCGTTGTACGCCGTGGGGTTGATTTTCCTGCCGCTGATGGCCTGGAAGTTGTGGGAACCACAGGCCCGCCCGCAGCCCGAGCAACCCATACAGCCGTTGCCAACCGGGAAGTTTCCGTGGCGTGCGCTTGCGCCTATGTATGTGCTGTCACTGCTGGCAGGTTTGAGCCTGTTTATTGTGCCTGTGCAGGCCGGTTATCTGCTCAATCTGCTGCAAGTGGATGCCCCGCAACAAATTGGTATGACCATGGGCGCCAACCAACTGGGCGTGCTGGTCGGTGCGCTGAGTTTTCGTTTGTTCAGCGGGATGCGTGGGCACCACATGCTGCTGATCGCCTATGTGCTGGCGGGTATCGGCGGGTTGCTGATGGCTGACGCCTTGACCCATGTACAGGTCGTGGTCGCTGTGACCATCAACGGCTTGGGCATTGGCTTGATGTTGCCGACGCTGATCACCTGGATCATGGCGCGAGTCAATTTCCATCAACGCGGGCGGGCGGCGGGGTGTTTTACCGCGGCCATCTTCGCCGGCGAATTTATCAGCCCCCTGGTGGTTCTCGGCGTGACCCATGGTGACGCCATGGTGCTGCCCCGTGCGTTGGCCATTGTGGGTGGGCTGCAACTGCTGGTGGCGCTGTCTTGTTTGGCCGTACCCCGGCTCGGCGGTCTGTCGCACCACGCGAATGTTGTGGCCGGTGGCACGACCATCGCCGACGAAAACTGAACGAGGATTATCCATGCAAGTGCTTCCTGAATTCAAACGAGTGGTCACCGGTCACGATCAGCAGGGCCAGGCCATCGTCGCCAGCAACGGGCCGACGCCTAACGTGTTCCCGCTTTCGGCCGTGCCGGGCACCGTGTTTTACGAACTGTGGAACAGCAACACCAGCCCGGCTTTGCTCGACAACGCCAGTGACCCCAGCAGCAAGCCCTTGCAACTCAGTCCCGGGCCACAGGGCAGCGTCATCCGCGTGGTGGATATTCCACCGGACAGCATGCAGAACCAGGTCAGCGCCGAAGAGGCCGCTGCGGTGTTCGCCGAAATAGGCGAGTCCCATGCAGGCACCGGCCAACGCGACTCCAAACATAAATTGATGCACCGCACCGAGACCCTCGATTACGGCATCGTCACCGAAGGTGAAGTGTGGCTGGTGCTGGATGAGGAAGAGGTGCATCTCAAACGCGGCGATGTGGTGGTTCAACGCGGCACCAATCACGCTTGGAGCAACCGCACCGAAGCAATGGTGCGCATGGTCTTCATCCTGCTCGACGGGCGATTCGCCGCTGAGTTGAGCAACGACAAGGGAGCGTCGGCATGAAACTCGCCACCCTGGAAAACGGCAGCCGCGACGGTCAGCTCGTCGTGGTCTCGCGGGATCTTGCCTGGGCGCTGGATGCCCGTTCCGTGGCGCTCACCTTGCAAGAAGCCATCGAGCACTGGAGTCGCACCGAACCGCGCTTGCAGGCGCTGTCGACTCGGCTGAATGCGGGCGAGGCGACAGACGCTTTTGCCTTCGACCCCGCCCAGGCGATGGCGCCATTGCCCCGCGCTTATCAATGGTGCGATGGCTCGGCTTTTCTCAGCCACGGTGCGCTGATGCAGAAAGCGTTCAACCTTGATCCCATCGACGGCGTCGAACACACGCCGCTGATGTACCAGGGGGCGGGCGATGATTTCATCGGCGCGCGCGACGATATCGCGCTGCCGAGCGAGAGCCAGGGCATCGACTTTGAAGGCGAGTTTGTGGTGCTTGTGGATGATGTGCCCATGGGCTGCGCCGCCGAGGTGGCGCAGCAACACATCAAGCTGATCTTGCAAATCAACGACGTCAGTTTGCGCGCCCTGGCCCCTCGGGAAATGCGCACAGGCTTTGGATTCTTGCAGGCCAAGCCGTCGTCCAGCTTCGCGCCGCTGGCCATCACCCCGGACGAACTGGGCGATGCCTGGCGCGACGGTCGTGTGCATTTGCCTTTGCAGGTGCACTGGAATGGCCAATGGTTTGGTCATCCCCATGGCGGGCAGATGAACTTCAGTTTCGGCCAGTTGATCGCCCATGCCGCGCTCACACGCAGGCTGCGTGCGGGCACGCTGATCGGTTCGGGTACGGTCTCCAATGCCGAAAGAAGCGCGGGATCGGCGTGTATTGCCGAACGCCGCGCCATCGAGATGATCGAGTTGGGTGCCGCGCAAACCGGCTTTATGCGCTTTGGCGACCGCGTGCACATGGATGTCATCGGCAGCGATGGCCAGTCGCTGTTCGGCGCAATCGATCAATGCATCGTTCAGGCTCAAGGCTGAGGAGCGGCATATGCGTGTGTTGATTACCGGTGCCAATGGTTTTGTCGGACGGGAGCTGGTGCGTTGCCTGCTGGCGCTGGGCAGCTTGCGCGGGCAGGCCATTGGCTCGTTGCTGGTGCTGGATAAAGACTTGCAGGGCTTGCCGGAGGACGCCCGTCTTCGCCGTCATTTCGGCAGCGTGACCGACCAGGCCTTGATGCGTCGGGTCTTGGCCGACGGCATTGATGTGGTGTTCCATCTGGTCAGTGTTCCCGGTGGCGCAGCAGAAGAGCAGTACGAACTCGGCTACCAGGTCAACCTGCTGGCCAGCCTGGAGTTGCTCAACCAGCTGCGCAACAAAAGCCAGCCGCCTGTTCTGGTGTACGCCAGCAGCGTCGCGGTTTACGGGGGTGTTCTACCCGCACGCATGAACGAGACTGCCGAGCTGCGTCCCGAATTGTCCTATGGCACCCACAAAGCCATGGTGGAAAGCGCCATCAGCGATCTTGCCCGGCGCGCAGACGTGGACGGTCGTGCGTTGCGTTTGCCAGGCATCGTCGCCCGACCTCGCGAACCCAATGGGTTGCGTTCTGCATTCATGAGCGACCTGATGCGGGCTTTTGCCGAGGGTGAGTCCTATCAATGCCCGGTCTCTGCAGAGGCGACCGCATGGTGGATGTCCGCCCGTTGTTGCGTGAACAACCTGATCCACGCCGCAGAACTCGATGGCGACTTGCTCGGGGCGCAACGGGTGTGGCAGGTGCCGGTGTTGCACTTATCGATTGCCCAGGTGATCGATGCATTGGCCGAGCGCTATGGGCAGGAGCGCCGCGCATTGATCACCCATGCGCCGGACACCCGGTTGGAAGCGTTGTTCGGACGCATGCCGCCCTTGAAAACACCCCAGGCGCGGGCCGCTGGATTCAACCACGACCGCAACGCGGCCACGCTGGTTCGCAACGCCCTCAACCCTTCGAATCCCAGACATTTGCCGCTGACCGGAGACACCTTTCATGTCGCAGCCAACTAAGCCAAAACGTCGTCTCGTGGACCTCTCGGTCACCCTCGACAATAACCCCTACACCGATCCGCCACCGTTGCTGCCGAAGATCGATTACATGGATCACCAGCAAGGCTGGCCGGAAATGGCCGCGATGTTTCCGGGCCTGCAACTTGAGCAGATGCCGGGCAACGAATCCTGGGCTGCGGAGCGACTGCACATCACCACCCACAGCGGCACGCACATGGATGCGCCTTGGCATTACGCTTCGACCACCGATGGCGGGCAGCCGGCTTTTGGCATCGATGAGCTGCCGCTGGATTGGTGCCTGCAACCGGGCGTGAAGCTGGATTTTCGGCACATGGCCGATGGTCATGTGGTGACCGCCGACGAGATCGAAGCTGAACTGGCGCGAATTGGCCACGCGTTACAGCCGCTGAACATCGTGCTGATCAACACCCGCGCCGGCGCGCTGTTCGGCCAGCCGGGATATCTCGATGCCGGCGTCGGCATCGGTCGTGAAGCCACGTTGTATCTATTGGAACGTGGGGTGCGGGTCGTTGGCACCGATGCCTGGAGTTGGGATGCGCCGTTCAAATACACCCGTGAGCGCTTTGCAGCCGACGGCGACGCCTCGATCATTTGGGAAGGGCACAAGGCAGGACGCGATATCGGTTATGGGCAAATGGAAAAACTCGCCAACCTGGAATCCCTGCCGTCCAGTGGCTTCGAAGTGTCGTGTTTTCCTTACAAGATCAAACATGCGTCGGCCGGGTTTGTGCGGGCGGTGGCGATATTCGAAGAGTAGGGCGCCTGCGGGAAAAGCAGAAACAGTCCTTGAACCAAAACAATAAGAGATAAAAGCATGCCTCTTTTGCGTCTGCCTCAAACATTCCTGGCGGCCGTGCTGGCGCTGGGTAGTAACCTGGTCCTGGCGGCCAGCGCTGATTCGGCGCAGCCCAATATTTTGCTGATCATGGCCGATGACCTGGGGTATTCCGACCTGGGCAGTTATGGCGGCGACATCACCACCCCAACCCTGGATCAACTGGCCCGGGACGGCTTGCAGTTCACCAACATGTATGCGGCGCCGACCTGTTCGATCACGCGCTCGATGCTGATGTCCGGCACCGACAACCACCTCGCCGGGCTCGGCACCATGGCTGAAGCATTGCAACCGTTTCAACGTGGCAAGCCGGGTTACGAGGGGTATCTGAACCAGCGCTCGTACTCGATTGCAGAGCTGCTGAAAAAAGGCGGCTACAGCACGCTGATGGTCGGTAAATGGCACCTGGGCCTGGAGGCGGATCAAGGGCCGGATCAGCGGGGATTCGAGCAGTCCTTCACCTTGCTGGAGGGCGGTGCATCGCACTTTAAACCTTCCAGTGTCGAGCCGAGCAAGCTTGAGCAAGTGCACTACCGCGAAAACGGTAAGGCAGTGGCGTTACCGGACAACTTTTACTCCACGGATTTCTACACCGACAAGCTGATCAGCTACCTGCAAAACAGCAAAAAGGACGGCAAGCCGTTTTTTGCCTATGCCGCTTACACCTCGCCGCACTGGCCGCTGCAAGCCCCCAGGGAATACCTCGACAAGTACCAGGGACGTTTTGATCAAGGCTATGACAGCGTGCGCCTGGCCCGGATCGAGCGCATGAAAAATCTCGGCATCATGGCCAGTGATGCCCAGCCTGCGCAGCCACTACCGGTGAATCCCAAGCTACCGGGCTGGCAACAGTTGAGCCCTGAGCAGCAGCGTGTTGAAGCGCGCAAGATGGAAATCTACGCCGCCATGGTCGACAACCTCGACCATAACATCGGCCGATTGATCGATTACCTGCGTCAGAGCGGGCAATACGACAATACCTTGATCGTGTTCATGTCGGACAACGGCGCGGCGGGCGAGAACCATGCACAGTTCTATCCACCGGGCACGCACACTGACAACAGCTTGGGCAATCTCGGCCGGCCGGGTTCTCAGATCGACTATGGATTGCGTTGGGCTGAGGTCAGCGCCGCTCCATTCCATTTGTTCAAAGGCACCACCGCAGAGGGAGGCATCAGCGTGCCGGCGATAATCCAACTGCCCAAGACACTACGTCGTCAAGGGGTGGAGCGCGGTGTTGCGCGGGTTGATGACCTGGCACCGACCTTCTTGGAACTGGCGGGTATCGCACTGCCAAACCAAGCGCTAACGGCCACGGGTAAACACCCGATCACCGGTAAATCAATGCTGCCAATGCTTGCCGGTAATGGACGCCCGCACAGCGATGACAGCCTGGCTGGAGAGCTGTTCGGCAACGCTTATTATCGAGAGGGCAATATCAAGTTGTTGGGCCTTCGACCCCAGGCAGGCTTTGGCGAAAACGCGCAACCATTGCAATGGCAATTGTTTGATTTGGCGAAGGATCGTGGCGAAACCACAGACCTGGCTGCCAACCAACCAGAGACGGTGCAACGGCTGAAGGAAGCATGGTTGAAGTATGCAAATAAGGTGGGTGTTGTTTTTGCCGGGCAGTCGTCTCAGTAATACTGCGCTACGGAAAAGTAATGCTTTGAGCGATCAGTGTTGAAGACTGCTCTCGATATGGATAGAACAGATAACTGCCTGTCGCGAAGGGCAGCTACCGACCGATTCTGTTGAAAAAGTCGGCCATGGTTTGCGCATCAGAAAAGTACGCGCCCGAGATTGAAATCTTTACTTTTGGCAGAGGCTTCCGGACTCGGATTTTACGTACCCGCGTGCAAAAAAAAGGCGTTTTCACCAGCCAATGAGCAGGCAGTTTGGGCGGACCGACTTCCTCAGGGCGTGAAGCTGATGCTCGCCTTAGCCTGCGTTCAGATTGAACAAACCGGCCCTTGTGCCAGCCCAAATCGGGGCATTGGTCATTATTTTATTCAAAAACCGACACGCGGATGTCGGTGACAAGTAAGTTGTCGTTTATAGACATCTCTCGCGTATATGCTACAAAAATGCACAGCGTTGATGAACGCAGGCACAAACTCAAGCGTTTCCTTATGGCTCCCGCCCTGCAAACCTTCAGCATAGAGACATTGGATGATGTCGTTTTTGGATCCGCTCAAACTTATGTAATTGGGTATGAGCTTTGCTTGTTGAATAGGAACAAACCCACCAACTTTTGGGTGGGATAATAAAAAGAGCCTTTGCCTGAGGCCAATCACCCGCTTTGTGCGAGGAGATACCGCGATGACGACGTTCAACACCGGGGCCCAACCCCAGAACCGTGCGCCTCAATCCATCGGCTTTCTGCTGCTGGACAATTTCACGCTGATTTCTCTGGCCTCCGCAGTGGAACCCCTGCGCATGGCCAACCAGTTGTCCGGTCGCGAGCTGTATCGCTGGACCACCCTCACCGTCGACGGCGGCCAGGTCTGGGCCAGTGACGGCCTGCAGATCACCCCCGATGCCTCCATGCACAAAGCCCCGCCAATGGACATGATCATCGTTTGCGGTGGCGTCGGCATCCAGCGCACCGTTACCCGTGAACACGTATCCTGGCTGCAAAGCCAGGCCCGCAAGGCCTGCCGCCTCGGTGCGGTCTGCACCGGCAGCTGGGCCCTGGCCTGCGCCGGACTGCTCGATGGTTTCGATTGCAGCGTGCACTGGGAGTGCCTGGCGGCGATGCAGGAAGCTTTCCCGCGGATAGTAATGAGTACCCGTTTGTTCACCCTCGATCGTAACCGCTTCACCAGCTCCGGAGGCACCGCGCCGCTGGACATGATGCTGCACCTGATCAGCCGTGATCACGGGCGTGAGCTGTCGGCGGCCATTTCGGAAATGTTTGTCTACGAGCGCATCCGCAACGAACAGGATCACCAGCGCGTGCCGCTCAAGCACATGCTCGGCACCAATCAACCGAAGTTGCAGGAAATCGTCGCGCTGATGGAGGCCAACCTCGAAGAGCCGATCGACCTGGACGAACTGGCGGTGTATGTCGATGTATCCCGTCGCCAACTGGAGCGGCTGTTCCAGAAGTACCTGCACTGCTCGCCGTCGCGTTACTACCTGAAACTGCGTCTGGTCCGTGCGCGACAGTTGCTCAAGCAAACGCCGATGTCGATCATCGAAGTGGCTTCGATCTGTGGTTTCGTGTCCACGCCGCACTTCTCCAAGTGCTACCGCGAATACTTCGGCATTCCGCCGCGTGACGAGCGCGTCGGTTCCAATACCGCGCAGCAGGTGGCGATGATGCCGCTGCCGCAAGCATTGGTGCTCTCGCCGTTGGCCGGTTCGATGTCAGCTTTGAGCCAGGCACGTAACGAGTCAACTTTTGCCAGCGTTCGTCTATAAATCTTCACCCCTATCCTGCGAAGGCGTGACGTTCGCAGGATAGGGGAGGGGCTTCATTTTAGTGTTGCGCTGAGGCAGGACTTACTCGACGGCTTTGACCATGTCCTCGATGACCTTTTTAGCGTCGCCGAACACCATCATGGTTTTGTCCAGGTAGAACAGTTCGTTGTCCAGACCGGCGTAGCCGCTGGCCATCGAGCGCTTGTTGACGATGATGGTCTTGGCCTTGAACGCTTCGAGGATCGGCATGCCGGCAATCGGCGATTTCGGATCGTTCTTGGCGGCCGGGTTGACCACGTCGTTGGCGCCCAACACCAGCACCACGTCGGCCTGGCCGAACTCGGAGTTGATGTCGTCCATCTCGAACACCTGGTCGTAAGGCACTTCGGCCTCGGCCAGCAACACGTTCATGTGGCCGGGCATGCGACCGGCAACCGGGTGGATCGCATACTTCACGGTCACGCCGCGATGGGTCAGCTTCTCGGTCAGTTCCTTCAACGCGTGCTGGGCACGGGCCACCGCCAGGCCGTAGCCCGGCACGATGATCACGGTGTCGGCGTTGGTCAGCAGGAAGGTCGCGTCGTCAGCCGAGCCGGATTTCACCGGACGGGCTTCTTTCGAACCCGCCGGGCCGGCCGCATCTGCCGTATTGCCAAAGCCACCGAGCAGCACGTTAAAGAAGGAGCGGTTCATCGCCTTGCACATGATGTACGAGAGGATTGCACCGGACGAGCCCACCAGCGAGCCGGCGATGATCAGCATCGAGTTGTTCAGCGAGAAGCCGATACCCGCCGCCGCCCAGCCGGAGTAGCTGTTGAGCATCGACACGACCACTGGCATGTCCGCGCCACCGATCGGGATGATGATCAGCACGCCGAGCACGAAGGCCAGGGCCAGCATCACGGCGAAAGCGGTGTAGTCACCGGTGAGCATGAAGGTCACGCCCAGGCCCAGTGTGGCCAGGCCCAGCAGCAGGTTCAGCTTGTGCTGGCCACTGAACTGTACCGGTGCGCCCTGAAACAGGCGGAACTTGTACTTGCCGGCCAGCTTGCCGAAGGCAATGACCGAGCCGGAGAAGGTGATTGCACCGATGGCGGCACCGAGGAACAGCTCCAGGCGGTTACCGGCCGGGATCGCGTCACCCAGTTGCGCAACAATACCCAGCGACTGCGGCTCGACCACCGCCGCGATGGCGATGAACACCGCGGCCAGGCCGATCATGCTGTGCATGAAGGCGACCAGTTCGGGCATCTTGGTCATTTCAACGCGTTTGGCCATGATCGAACCGGCAGTGCCGCCGATCAGCAGGCCGATGATCACGTAGACGATACCGTCTTGCGCCAACTCGGAGCCCAGCTTGTAGATCAGGCCGACCGTGGTGAGGATCGCCAGGCCCATGCCGAGCATGCCGAACAGGTTGCCACGACGCGACGTGGTGGGGTGCGAGAGGCCCTTGAGCGCCTGGATGAAGCAGACCGAGGCGATCAAATACAGGGAGGTAACCAGGTTCATGCTCATGCTTGCTGCACCTCAGCCTTGACTGCTGCGGCTTTTGCAGCCGGAGCTTTGGCCGCTTTCTTCTTGAACATTTCCAGCATGCGGCGGGTCACCAGGAAGCCACCAAACACGTTGACCGCAGCCAGGGCCACGGCCAGGGTGCCCATGGTCTTGCCCAGCGGGGTCACGGTGAGGGCGGCGGCGAGCATGGCGCCGACGATCACGATGGCCGAGATGGCGTTGGTGACCGCCATCAGCGGTGTGTGCAGTGCCGGTGTGACGTTCCAGACCACGTGGTAACCGACATAGATAGCCAGCACGAAGATGATCAGGTTGTAGATACCGTGAGAGATCAGCATGTCTTCCATTGTTTTTATCCTCAGCCGTTCTTGCGCACGATCTGGCCGTCGCGGCACATCAGGCACGCGGCGACGATATCGTCTTCAAGGTTGATCACCAGTTGTCCTTCTTTATCGAACAACAGTTTCATGAAGTCCAGCAGGTTGCGTGCGTACAGCGCCGAAGCGTCAGCCGCCACGGCGCTGGCCAGGTTGGTCGGGCCAACGATGGTCACGCCATTTTCGACGACCACCTGATCGGCCACGGTCAGCGGGCAGTTGCCGCCCTGGGCGGCCGCGAGGTCGATGACCACCGACCCCGGCTTCATCTGTGCCACGGTTTCCGCGCTCAACAGCGTCGGCGCCTTGCGGCCGGGAATCAGCGCGGTGGTGATAACGATGTCAGCCTGCTTGGCGCGTTCGTGCACCGCGGCGGCCTGGCGCTGCATCCAGCTGGACGGCATCGGGCGGGCGTAACCGCCGACACCGACGGCGCATTCACGCTCTTCATCGGTTTCGTAAGGCACGTCGACGAATTTGGCGCCGAGGGACTCGATCTGCTCTTTTACCGCAGGACGCACGTCAGACGCTTCGATCACAGCACCCAGGCGTTTGGCGGTAGCGATGGCCTGCAAACCAGCCACGCCGGCACCGAGGATCAGCACGCGGGCCGCTTTCACGGTGCCAGCAGCGGTCATCAGCATAGGCATGAAACGAGGGTAGTGGTGAGCTGCCAGCAACACGGCTTTATAGCCGGCGATGTTGGCTTGCGAGGACAGCACATCCAGGCTTTGGGCGCGGGAGGTACGAGGTGCGGCTTCAAGGGCAAAGGCGGTAATCCCGCACTCGGCCATTTTGGCGATGGTTTCATTGCTGAACGGATTGAGCATGCCCACTACAACGGTGCCGCTTTTAATCAGCGCCAACTCGCTGTCGCTGGGTGCGACCACCTTCAAAATCAGCTCTGCACCAAACGCGTCATTGGCGCTGCCAATGCTTGCGCCTGCGGCTTCATAGGCACTGTCGACAACGCTGGCATTAATGCCGGCGCCGCTTTGTACAGTGACCTTATGGCCCTGGCCGATCAGCTTCTTGATGGTTTCCGGGGTTGCAGCAACCCGTGTTTCACCGGTCTGGGTTTCGAGAGGAACACCAATGTGCACGTCAAATCTCCTGCGTGATCTTATAGAGTAAACCCATGCACTACGGATGAATGGGGGCGGCAGGGACGGCCGATCAGCACGATTGCGCCAAATCAAAACGATCAATCATCCGAACACTGGCAAAAGTCGATTCGTTTCGTGCTTGGTCGAGCGCTGTCAGCGGACTAGTCGAAGACTGCTGCGTAGTCGCAAGCGTTGCCGGTTTTCGACTCATTTCAGAGCCGGAACGTTCGTCGCTTGGTGGAACACCAAAGTACTCGCGATAGCATTTTGAAAAGTGTGGTGTGGACACGAAACCGCATACATACGCCAACTCTATGATCGACAATGATGTTTGCTTAAGCAGTTGTCGCGCTCGAATAAGGCGTAATCTCAGGTAGTAGCGTGACGGCGTACATTGGAGGTATTTCTGAAACAGCCGTTCCAGCTGTCGACGTGACAGATCAACGTATTCTGCAAGGTTATCCAGGTCGATCGGTTCCTCGAGATTGGCCTCCATCAACGCGACGATCTCCTGCAGCTTTGGCTGATGAGTTCCCAGCACATGCCTGAGCGGAACGCGCTGATGGTCCTGTTCGTTGCGTATGCGCTCGTAGACAAACATATCCGAAATGGCAGCCGACAATTCACGGCCATGATCGCGGCCGATCAGGTGCAACATCATGTCCATTGGCGCTGTTCCGCCGGAGCTTGTGAATCGGTTCCGGTCGAGGGTAAAGAGGCTCGCGCTGATGCTGACTCGCGGGAAAGCTTCCTGCATTGCAGCCAAACATTCCCAATGCACGCTGCACTCGTAGCCATCGAGCAGCCCGGCTTTTGCGAGCGCCCAGCTGCCGGTGCACACGCCTCCCAACCGCCTGGATTTACGCGCCAGGGCTTGCAGCCAGGTAATGTGCTCGCGGGTAATCACGCTCTGGATTCCAACACCACCGCACACGATTACAGTGTCCGCCACCAATGGATTGTTCCACGAAGCATCCGGAGTGATTGGCACGCCGTCACTGGCCCAGACAGGCACTCCATCGGGGCTGAACGTATGCCAGCGATATAGCTCCCGCCCCGACAACTGATTGGCCATGCGCAGTGGCTCTACTGCAGACGCCAGGGAAATAAGTGTGAATTTATCCAACAGCAGAAAACCAACGGATTGAGTCGTACCGTCGGACACGGTGGAGTTCGATGACATCGTGGTCATGTCCTCACAAAGAGCGATTACGGCCTGAGACGCAGGAGCTTGTAATACCCCCCAGCCTTGGCGTAGGGAGTATCAGGTTTGGCGCAAATAACTCCTTGGTTTTATCCCACTGACGTCACCCTCGCAGCCTGCGCAGGGTGACGCGACGTCACAAGGCCGATAAAGGAAATCGCCAGCGCCAGTCCAATGGTTGTGCTGACTTCGGTACGGTGCTCCGGGGTGATCATCATGACTGCCAGTGCTGCGCAAATGAACACGATCACCAGCCACGTCAGCCATGGAAACAGCCACATGCGAAAGGTCAGCTCAACGTTCTGCCGATGCAACATCCGGCGCATGCGCAGCTGCGACACCGCAATGGCCAGGTACACCAGCAAGGCAATCGCGCCGGAGCTGGCCAGCAGGAAGTCAAACAGCCCGGCGGGCATGAAGTAGCTCCAAACGGTGATCGCTGCGCCCAGCACGGTGCTGGCGATGACTGCTGCCCGCGGCACGCCTTCGGAGGAGGTCGCCTTCAGCGCCTTCGGCGCATCGCCACGACGGCCCAGCGAGTACAGCATGCGCGAAGCAATGTAGATCGAGGAGTTCATGCAGCTGGCCACGGCGATCAGCACCACCACGTCCACCATGAACTTGGCGTGGGGAATGTTCATGATCTCCAGTGCCCGCTGGTAGGAGCCTACCTGGGCGAGCAGCGGATCGTTCCAGGGCACCACGGAGATGACCACGAAAATCGACAACAGGTAGAACACGCCGATGCGCCAAATCACCGAACGCGTGGCCTTGGCAATGTTCTGCGAGGGATTGTCGGATTCGGCGGCGGCGATGGTCACAGCTTCAGTACCAATGAAGCTGAACATGATGGTGATGAAAGCGCCGACTACCGCCGACAGGCCGTTGGGGGCAAACCCGCCATGCTCGGCCATCAGTCCGCTCAATCCGCTGACGTCCCGATCGGGAACCCAGCCCATCAGCACGGCAAAACCCACGCCGATGAAACCGATGATCGCCACCACCTTGGCCATGGCGAACCAGAATTCGAACTCGCCGTACTTGGATACACTGAACAGATTGGTGATCACCAACGCAATGATCGACACCAGGGCGAACAGCCAGGCATCGATCTGGGGAAACCACTGGTTCAACACATGGCCGGCGGCCAGTGCTTCGATAGGGATCACCAGTACCCAGAACCACCAGTACAGCCAACCGATGGTGAAGCCTGCCCAACGACCTATTGCCTGGTCGGCATAGGTGGAGAACGAGCCGGTGTCCGGGTTGGCCACCGCCATTTCACCGAGCATGCGCATGACCAGAACGACGAGCAGGCCTGAAAATAGGTACGCCAATAGGACGGCCGGGCCAGCAGCTGCAATGGCATGTCCTGAGCCAACGAATAAACCAGCGCCGATAATCCCGGCGATAGACAGCATTGTTACGTGACGAGGCTTGAAGCCCTGCGCCAATTGGCCACTCGAATCCTTGGAGCTCGGGCTAATCATTGGTTTTTTTCTCTGCTGATCGACATTTAAGCGAATTGAAGGGGGCAACGGATCATCATCGTTTCCTGCTGCCTCTTCCTGAAAATGGCACCCTTCAAACGCTGCAGTTCTTATCAAACCCATCGTCGCGATGTGGTTATTTCTATGAAAAGAAGGCGTCACCTTACCCGGCTTGTTCGACAATTCAGTTACCTGTTCACGCCACCTCCTTGCCTGATATCGACACGTGCCAATTTAGCGTTCACGTTGAATACCAATCGGTCATGAAATGGCCGGGCGCAATCAATTTGTTTTGTTGAGGATTCTGCCAAGGCAGCAACGGATGGGGATAGCCTGGAAGGTTTAAGCGGGCGAGAAGGTTTCGAGACGAGGGTCGTGAGATCTCTCTGGGACGAGCGGACTGGATGATTACTGTCTGTCGCGACCGGCTGAAAACGACCAAAAGCAGCGGTCCACGAATGACCGAGATTGACCATTTCAGTCACTCAACTCGTGGACCGACCAGCACCATGGGTGGGATCTCCCTCAGAGAGCATCTGAGTGAGTCGCTCGCGTTGTTCAGGTCTTGGCAACGCACCCGTGGTCGCCGCCTCCAGTACCGTGATGCCTTCTGCGTTGAATATCCGAACTTCGGCTTTTGCGTGGCCTCGCTCATCGATGTCAGTGATGAGCCAGTGGCAGGTGATCGGGTCAACCTGCAGACCTTCGGCGGCGCGTTCTCTTAGGCTTTTCATGAAGATTCCTTGAAGGTGAGAGCGGGAGATTAAAAAATATGCTCGGGGCTCGACCCACATCACCGGGCACCATTTCAATCAAAACAGCGAATGCGCCGGCGGTTTCAAACGCTTTGGCACGGTCGATCAAACGCTGCGCATCTTTGCCTGGCCCTGTACGCGATAGCCCACCAACTGATGCTCATCGGCGAGTGCGGGCATTGGAGGAGTCTGGTGTTTTGCTGGGCTATCGAGCACAGCTTGATCCCGGTGCCTTGGGGCTGAATTTTTCCGCCATGGTGTTTGCCACGCTGAGAGAAGGTGACCGCCAAGCTGTCGAAGCGTTCGAGACGGCGCTCATTGATATACCTCAGGTGGTGGATGCGCAGAGATTATTCGGCGAACCGGACTACCTGATGCACGTCATTGCACAGGACTTGCCAGCCTTTCAAAGGCTTTATGATGAGACCTTTCGATTACCTAATGTGCAACGGCTGACCTCGACCCTGGTCATGAAGCGGGTCATTCAAGATCGACCACTACCTTTGTGATTCGCGCTGCCCTTCACTGAATTGCGTTTGACAGTATTCTTGATAGTGATGAATTTATGTTTTGTCCAGATTGAAGTTCTTAAAGCTTACTCGCCTATGTAATCACGGTCCCATATCTGTTCTGCGTTACTTAAGAGGTAAACTTTTAAATCGCTGCGCTGTATTGCCTCTTGATAAAAAGTCAATGGTGTCATGTTGCACTATTGCAGATTTCGTTCTGTCAATTAACGTGGCTTAGTAGTTGCCGATGTGTGCGTGGTTGATTGTCGTTAGCTGACGCCTTTCTTTATCACCACAGGTGGATACTGTATTGCCCGATAATTTTTCAAAAAATACCATCGATGTATCGTGCTGGAGCCATCGGTTATGTGCATTGTTTGGTGGGCATGCGGCACTGTGAAAGGGCTATGCTTGAAGCGATAAGGCATTTGCAAAATCGGAGATCCCATGAATGAAGTCTTCCGTGATCACAAGCGTGTGGCAGCAGCAATAGCGGCGGTTGTCGATGCTGTGGGGCATCAGGGCTTTTATGCCATCGTGCTGGAGACGCTGGGACAATATATTGACTGTGAGCGTTGGCTGGCTATCAAGTACAGCAGGTTTTCTGCCCCCGAGTTCATTGTCAACACGTCTTTGAGCCACGAGGCGGTTGAGCAATACATGAGTCACCTCTACAGGATCGACCCTCTGCTTCGGTTAGTGACTGAAGATCGTGTGCCCTCTGTGGTCACGTTTTCCCTCATGCAAAACGAGGATGATTCCAATGATTATTACGATGAAATATTCAAGTCGGGGCAGATTCTGGACGAGCTGACGCTGATACTGCCTGTCATCGGTGGGGGTTATCTGGGGTTCTGTTTCGATCGCGAGTACACCCTGTTCAATGAGGATGAAATCGCCTTTTTCACAGCCCTGTACCCGATCATCGTCGCTGCGCATGCCGCGCACATGCGAACGGAGTTTCTGGAGGGTCTCGGCGCCCTGTTTGGGAATGGAAAGGTCGGCGTTCTCACGTTAGGCGGTGATAACAGGATCATCTACCAAAACCCCGCCTGGCACGCCTTGGCCGGTCATGCCTTCGGAAACGAAACGTTGGAATTCATATTGAGTCAGCCTGAACTGATCGCAGTTCATGTTGAGGGCTTGATTGCCCACTGGGAATATTCCAGGAATGTATCCGCTTCTGCTACGAGTGTCAGAGCAGTATTTCTCGAGCAGAAAAGTGAAGGGTATATACAAACGGATGTAAAAGAGTTCTTCGAAAAATTCTATGATACTTATCACCTCAGCCCGCGCGAGCGACAACTGGTCGAAAAAACCTTGCGCGGGTATTCGATGCCCGTGATTGCAGAAAAACTGGATCTTAGTCTGGGGACGGTCAGAAATTATAAACAGCGCTTGTACGCCAAGCTCGACATCACCAGTGAACGGGAAATATTTTCTTTGTTCATGATGCACATGTTCGGGCAGTCATAACGGTGGCTAGTGCAGATTAGCACTATTGGTACAGTCGGTGACGAGCGCTAACATCGCCTTCAAGGCTCGGCACGCATCCCCGCAACAACGGTCATTCAGCGGCCGGCCTACAACGATAACAATATGAACTTGAAGACTCGCGGATTACGCGAGCGGCGGGAGTATGCTCATGAACAGCACATCGGTTGGCAAGGACAATTGTCAGGAAAAGGGTCATCACCTCCAGCGTGAACTTAACTTTTCCTCCACATTCTCCCTGGCCTTTGCCTTCATATCGCCCATTGTGGCGCTTTACTCCATCTTCGGAATCGGCATTGTGACGGTCGGTCCTGCCTTCTGGTGGGGGTTGGTGGTGGCCATGGCAGGGCAACTGTTAGTGGCGTTGGTCTTCGCCATGCTGGTATCGAGATTTCCCTATGAGGGCAGTATTTATCAGTGGTCCAAGTACCTGCTCGGCAGTCGCTTTGGCTGGTTTGCAGGCTGGACTTACATCTGCACACTGCCGATCACCATTGCAACGGTAGCCCTTGGCGGCGCGGGATTCGTGGCGCAGCTATTCGGCATAGATGCGACCGACAAGATGATCAGTGTGCCGATTGCCCTGTTTCTCATCGCATTCGCCACGTGGGGTAATACCCAAGGCCGAAAGATTTTCTCGACCATCGTCTGGCTGTGCATTGGTGCCGAAGTGATCGGTTCGGTCGGCATCGGCGTGCTGTTGCTGGTGGAATTCAAAGTCAACGCGCTGTCCATCCTGATGCCCGACGCTCAGGTCTTTGCCTGGCCGGAACCAGGTATCTCCGGGTTTTTCTCTTCGAAAGTAGCGCTCGCCATTGCCTACTGCGGTTGGGCATTCGTGGGTTTTGAAAGCGCCGGTGCCGTCGCTGAAGAAGTCAAAGATCCTGAAAGGGCGGTGCCCAAGGCGATGCTGTTTTGCCTGCTGTCGGTTGGCGCGGTGGTGGCGTTCTCAGCGTTTTCACTGATTTTGGCGTTGCCCACCTTGGAGTTCCCAGCGGGAAGCGACCCTGTCACGGTGACGCTGATCACTCATTTAGGGAAGATCGCTTACAAGGGCATGCTGGTGCTGTTCATCATCGGATTTCTAGCGTGCATGCTGGGCATTCAGGCTTCGGTATCGCGGGTCATTTGGGCGTTCGCTCGGGACAGAACCATTCCCTGCTCGGATTTCCTGCGACAATTGAGTGGGGACGACAAATTGCCAACGCGCGCCTTTCTGTTAACGGGCGGGTTATCGGCACTATTGTTCATGTTGTCTTTTACCAATATTTATCCGCTGTTATTGGCGTTCAGTATTGCCGGATTCTATCTCGCCTTCGCATTCCCGCTGGTGGGGGCGTGTGTAAGCGTATTGAAAGGCGACTGGCGAGAGGGGTCGTTCTCTCTGGGTATCTTGAGTATTCCCACCATCTTCGCGGCAACCGGTTGGACTCTATTTGAAGCGGTCAATATTTCGTGGCCTCGTTATCCAGAACTTTCGTGGTACGAAAACTGGGCGGTGCCGATCATGATTGTTTTCCTGGCGATGGCGGGTTGGGTTATTTATTCGAAATGGGCCTCACCTTCTTATACGCACTCCACGTTAAGCGCTGCCGTCGCGGATAACGAATAAATCTGGCGAGCCGGTGATGCGAATACATAAAGCCGTGGACAACGAAAGATATCTGATACTTCGCGCTCGACTGGACAATGGATTACGGGAACTACTGACACACGCCAGTCCTTCACTGGAGAAACTGTATAACGCCATGACTTACGGCGTATTTGAACCGGGTAAATGCTTGCGGCCAATGCTCGCTTACAGTGCGTGTGAAGCCATGGGAGGGCAGTTTGACGCTGCGGACGGTGTCGCTTGCGCGGTGGAGCTGATGCACGCCTATTCCTTGATACACGACGATCTTCCGGCACTGGACGACGCGCTCGTTCGTCGAGGGAAGCCAGCGTTGCATGTGGCCTACGGCGAGAGTACGGCCTTGATCGCGGGGGATGCCTTGCAGGCACTGGCGTTCGAATCGTTGGCGCAACCATCAGCGGTGAGTGCCGGGATTCGGCTGCAAATGGTGGCGGTCATGGCCAGGGCGGCTGGCCCCGCCGGTCTTGCAGGCGGCCAGTTTCTCGACATAGTGCTGGCTGGTGCCCGACCGACTCTGGAGCAAGTCGCCGAAATGCAGCGTTTGAAAACCGGCGCATTGATCGAGGCCAGCGTCGTGCTGGGCGCAATGGCAAGTGGAGCAACCGTGGAAACGAATCGCTTCGTGGCCTTGAGAAAATACGCCGAACAGATCGGCAGAGCCTTTCAAGTGCGCGACGACATTCTGGATGTCGTCGGAGATCGGGTTGCCCTGGGGAAAGCGGTTCACGTGGACCAGCACGCTGACAAGTCCACCGCTGTTTCTTCATTGGGATTGGAGGGGGCGCGGCATTATGCCTGGCAACTTCAGCTGGGGGCGTTAATGGCACTGGATGCATTTGGCCCGGAAGCCGATGCACTTCGACAACTTGCACATGTTGTCGTGGAACGCGATCTCTAGCGATACGAACGTTCGTTCCTTCGTTAATTTAACAACGATAGCAATAGTGCAGATTTGCAGTATTTGAATTCTCCCGTCATGGGCTGAATATGACGGCTACGGCGCTCGAACGCTGATCAGTATTCGGCGCACTTATGTATAAAAACAAAGATTGAGGTAATCGTGATGACAATCGAAAGAATGAATTACCCTGACGGTTATTTTCCAGTGGATGAATATGAGGGTCGCTGGAAAAAAGTGGAAGATGAAATGCGCCGGCAGGGTTATGAGCTGGCCATTGTCTGGGGAAAGACAGCCGGCCATTATGAGCGGGCCATGGAAACACTTTGGCTGACCAACTTCTGGTCGGAACACTCTGGCCAGGAACCGGATTCTCCAATCTGGAACGCACGAGGTTTCTGCTGTGTGATATTGGAGCCTGGAAAGAAACCTGAACTGCATGCCGACGTGGCGACAGTGCGTCGTCGTATGGTGCGCTGCGGCGATTATTTCTTCAGTGACGACCCGATCAGCAGCGTCGCCAAGGCTCTGAACGCGCGCAAGCCGCATCGCAGCGTCGTGTTCGTCGGGTCCGATAATCTGCCGATGAAGTACGCCAGGCAGCTCGCGGAACAGACGCCGGGTATCCAGTTCGAGTATGACGATAACTTGATCCGCCGTTGCCGCCGGATCAAGAGCCCGCGAGAGCTGGACATGTTTCGCGAAGCGGGGCAGATGGTCTCCAGCGCCTTGTACCGCGTGTGCGACAGCCTTTACGCGGGCAAGACTGCAGCCGAGGCGGCGGCAGAGGGCGCTTATGAACTTACGCGTCGCGGGGGAGGCTGGCTGCGGATTCCAGTGAACTTCGGCAACGACGAGGACAGTCAGTTCTTCGAGCGTGACCCCATGTACGGGTATTCCATGGGCGCGCCGAGCAAGGGCGATATGGTCAGGACCTGGATCTATGGGCCCACGCATCAAGGGTACTGGCTCGACCCCGGACGCTCGCTGGTCTGCGGCGGCAAGCCCACCTCGGAGCAGCGCTCGCTGCTGATCGACTCTTACGCCATCACGGAGGCGGTGATGAACTCCGTGAAACACGGCGCCCGGGTGCTCGACGTGGTGGGCGAGGCCGAACGTGTGCAGGCACGGGTGGCCGAAGAAGAGGATCTGGCCGCCAAGCAATGGCCGTACTTTGGCCACGGCAACGGCTCCATGTGGGAACACCCGATCATCAACCGGGACTCGGTCACGGCAGATGATATTTTCGAAGAGGGGATGGTCGCCTCCGGGGAGTCCTTCATGACGCGAAAAGGTGTCGGCAGCGTTGGGTGGGAGCAGAACTTTATCGTCACCCGGACCGGAATCGAGTTGCTGACGACGACCCCCGTTTTCTGGTTCTGATCGCTAGTCGCACTGTTTGATGTTTCAGGGCACCGCTCCCATCGACCCAGGTGCGGTGCCCTTTTTTATGGAGGCCCCCATGAACATTTTGCTGGCACAACTGCCCATCGCGGACGCACAGCTCGAGATCAACCTGAGCAACATGCTGTCAATGATCCGCAATGCTCCGATCGATACGGATTTAATCGTGTTTCCGGAAACGACGCTCTCAGGTTTTCCAACCAAGGATGAGATTGGCACCGTTGGGCTGACGACCCGTGGCAAGCCCATCCGACTCATTCAGGAGGCGGCACGCAATAGCAATACCGCCATCGCTTTCGGTTTTTGCGAGGTGGCTGACGGGCGGGCGTATAACACCGCGTTGCTGGTCGATGGATCGGGGCGCATTGCTCTCAAATACCGCAAGACTCATCTCTGGCCCGATACGGACTGGGGCGTTTTCGATGCCGGCTCGCAGTACGCGGTGTGTGAAATTGCCTCGTTACGCGTGGGCATGCTCATTTGCTACGACATCGAGTTTCCGGAGACTGCCCGCTCGCTGGCCCTGTTGGACGCCGACCTCATCCTGGTGCTGGACGGCAATATGGACCCCTACGGCCCGGTACACCGTCGCGCCGTGATCACCCGCGCCACGGAAAACCAATGTTTTGCCGTTCTGGTGAACCGGATTGGTGAAGGCAAGGGCCTGTCGTTTGCTGGCGAGAGTGTCGCCGTTGATCCGTTTGGAAACGTGTTGGTCGAGTCCACCGACGGACATCCTGTCAGCGTCACGCTGGACCGCAGGAGGATTGAAGAAAGCCGAAAAAGTTATCGCTATTTACGCGACCGACGTGCCACTCCACTGGGCGTCGAACGGACCTCTAGCGAAGACGGCGTTGCCAACACAGTCAGCGTCATTCCGGGGTAATCATTCAATTGCCCAATGGGTCGTGCGAACGTATAAAACCGGCAGCAGATGGGCGAGCGTTTTTGGGGATGCAGCACGCGGGAGAACTTCGGGTCTGCCAGTTTCCCGATCCCGGTTTGCCAACCTGCGTACAGCGAAGGAAAAATTGGCGCTGGGTAGGCGCTCTTTTTTTTGGTGATTGGGCGTTTTTGAGCTGTTGATGTTGCCCGGATTTTGCCCGCTCTCGACCAATAGCAGCGTTGGCTGAAATTAGCCGATTGTGGTGTGCCATGAAGCAGCTAATCGGGCAAAGATCAAAACGTTGTCAGCGCAAGAGCTTCTGAAAATAGAGCCGCGTATGTCCCGGTGGATAGTCTGCCAGGCGTCCGAATTCGCTATAGCCCAGTTTTTGATAAAAGCCTGGTGCCTGAAAGCTGAAGGTCTCCAGCCAGATGCCAGTGCAGTTCTTTTTCTTGGCGATATCTTCGGCCATGCGCATTAGCCGTTCTCCGATACCTTGGCCACGCATCGACTCGGGAACGCTGACAAGATCAATGAGCAGCCATTGATAGGAGACCTTGCCGTACAGCCCGCCTATAACTTCGTTACTGTCAGGGTCGCGTAGCAACAGGGCAAATGTCTCATGGGCGTCGTCCCCACCGTTGGAAAGGTTATGGGCCAGTAATGGACTCAAAATTCCTAGACGCTCTGCATCAGTCGCATTTTCCGAAAGCTGGATTTCCACAGACATGGCGCTCTCCCTGAGCTACGAGTAAATGGGTCAATAAGGTAGCCCATTTCTGTCACCCCATGGTGAATCAGTAAATGCATCAATCGTGTGTTCTTGATGGAGTGGACGGCTGCTTCTGGCCCAGAGTGTGTAAAAACGCTCATGACCTCATTGCTTTCGATCATCGACGTTCGTTGACTGAGCGATTGCGTAGTCAATGCCGCGGATCGCATCAGTCGCGACCTGGAACACGTCAACGCCGTTTTTACAGCTTCTGGGATGGTCCAACATCAGCCTTTTTAGGCCGACAGTGCCGTCATCAAACCGTTAGCACCCATGATTTCATCACCCGTTTCATGTTGTAGGCGAGCACGTTCAAGCTCATCTCCGTACTCACCCCAGCCAGCTTTCGCGCCAGGAAGTGCGTCGCACCCATCCATTGTTTGAGCGTCCCGAAGGGATGCTCAACCGTCCGTTTTCGGACTCGCATCATCTCTGGTGCTTTGCTCAGCCGAAGCTGCATCTCCTCCAATACGTCTTCATGCTCCCAGCGTCCAACTCGTCGTTCCGTGCTCGGGGTGCATTGCGACTTCAACACGCAACCCTGGCATTTCGAACTCCAGTAACGATGCAACTTCAGGCCTTTTTCAACGTAGGAATAGTGCCAGATCAGCGCCTCTCCAGCCGGGCAAATGTATTCGTTTTTTTGCCGCGTCATAGACGAAGGCATCGTTATTGAAACGCCCGTCAGCCTTGGCTCCAGAGGTCATCGGCTTGGGCACATAGGCGGTGATGCCTGCATCGTGACAGGCCCGGATTTGTTCGCTTTTGAAGTAACCTCGGTCTGCCACCACCGACAACGTATCTGACGCTATGGCCTCGCGGGCCTGTTTGGCCATTGAACTGAGTTGATCGCGGTCGGAACCGACGTTGGTCACCTCATGTGCAACGATCAAATGGTGCTGCGTATCGACCGCTGTCTGCACGTTGTAGCCGACGATTCCTGTGCCGCGCGTCATCATGGAACGGGCGTCTGGATCGGTCAGTGAGACCTGTTTATCCGGCGATTCATTGAGCTGGATTTCGATCGCTTGAAGCTCCTTCATTTGAGTTTTGAGCTTGGCGATTTTATCTTCCAGCCGCACGGCACTTGGCTCGGAAGCTGTGGGTTCTTGCCGATCGGCAGCATCGAGTACCGTCAGGTAACGGTTGATGCTCGATTCAATTTCTTCCATTCGCCGCTTCAGTTTGGCGCTGGTGAAATTGCGGTCGCGGTTGTTGACTGCTTTGAATTTGCTGCCATCGATGGCGACCAGATGTTCTCCGAACAGTCCCAATTGCTGACACAGCACGACGAACTGGCGACAGACGCCTCGGATGGCCTTGCTGTTGTCTTTTCGGAAGTTGGCGATGGTCTTGAAGTCCGGCATCATACGCCCGGTCAACCACATCAGCTCGACGTTGCGTTGGGCTTCTCGCTCCAAACGTCGGCTCGACTGGATGCGGTTGAGATAGCCGTAGATGTAGATCTTCAGCAAGAATGCGGGGTGGTAAGCAGGCCGGCCAGTATCGGCTGGAATGGCACCTTCAAAACCCAGATTGACCAGGTCGAGTTCGTCGACGAAGACGTCGACTACGCGCACCGGATTGGTATCGCTGACGTAGTCGTCGAGGCTCTCGGGAAGTAAGGTGCCTTGGCCTCGATGTTCACCTTGGATAAAGCGCTTCATGGGCGATCCCTGCGATGAAATCCTCAGAAATCATAGCAAGTGTTCGCGAAGGCGTTTTTACACACTCTGGGCCGTTTTCTGCCCGTCGCGAAGGGCGGCCATCGCCCCATAGCTCGGCTACGACGAGCAGCATAGGGCAGAGGTGAAACCCCACGTCTGCTCAGAGTTACTCGTTTGAATTTTATTTTGACTCTCAGCATGCCGTCGTAGCCGCGACTGCATTGTCAAACGCTTGCCGGTTATCTGCCGAGACAATGCAGATCGTTCCCGCGTTTGCTTGATAGTCCCTACCCACAATCGCCAAGACCACCGCTCCACGATCAGAAACCTACCGCTCGGTGAAGTGATGGTTGCGGTGCTAAATGTTACGGAGGATCTGTTGCTGATCTCTGCGGAGACGATACTCGCGACTCCGTGGATTGTTCGCGTATTCACCGTGGCTGTCGCTTAGGGAGCTCATCGCTGGAGCGGTTGGATTCCACTGCAATGGCCGTCTTTACGTTGGCCAACCGCCTTTAGGAGCGAGCTTTTTGGCGATGGCGTTGAGCCGGTCAATTTAAATATTGCATGGCAAACGCATCATCGGTAGCACTGCTCCTATAAGGGCTGTATGGGCATCAACCGCGGTGACGGCCGCGGAAGTAGTTGATCAGGCCTTGGGTCGAGGCATCGTCCGCCGGGGTTTCTTCGCTGCCGACCAGGCGGTTGTAGACGCCTTTGCCCAGCTCTTTGCCCAGCTCCACACCCCACTGGTCGAAGGCATTGATGCCCCATATCACGCTTTGCACGAAGACTTTGTGCTCGTACATCGCCACCAGTGCGCCGAGGCGACGCGGGCTGATGCGCTCGACCACCAGGGTGTTGCTCGGACGGTTGCCCGGGATCACCTTGTGCGGCGCGAGTTTCTGTACATCGTCTTCGCTCATGCCTTTGTCGCGCAGTTCGGCTTCGGCCTCGGGCAGGGTCTTGCCGAGCATCAGCGCCTGGCTCTGCGACAGGCAGTTGGCGTACAGCCACTGGTGGTGGTCGGACACCGGGTTGAAGCTGACGATCGGCACGATGAAGTCGGCCGGGATCAGTTGGGTGCCCTGGTGCAGCAACTGGTGGTAGGCGTGCTGACCGTTGCAGCCGACGCCGCCCCAAATCACCGGCCCGGTGTCGGTGGACACTGGCTTGCCGTCCTGGCGCACGCTCTTGCCGTTGGATTCCATGTCCAGCTGTTGCAGGTGCTTGGTGATGTTACGCAGGTAGTGATCGTACGGCAGGATCGCGTGGCTTTGCGCGCCCCAGAAGTTGCCGTACCACACGCCGAGCAAGGCCAGCAGCACCGGCATGTTCTGTTCGAACGGCGCGCTCTGGAAGTGCTGGTCCATGGTGTAGGCACCGGACAGCAATTCCTTGAAGTTCGACATGCCGATGGCCAGGGCAATCGGCAAACCGATGGCCGACCACAGCGAGTAGCGCCCGCCGACCCAGTCCCACATCGGGAAGATGTTTTCTTCGCGGATGCCGAACGCCACAGCGGCGGCGTTGTTGCTCGATACCGCGATGAAGTGGCGATACAGCTCGGCTTCCGAACCACCCTGGGCCAGATACCAGGCACGGGCGGCTTGGGCGTTCTTCAGGGTTTCGAGGGTGTTGAAGGATTTCGACGAGACGATGAACAGCGTGGTCTCGGCGCGCAGCTTCATGGCCAGTTCGTGGAATTCGCTGCCGTCGATGTTCGCCAGGTAATGGCAACGCACGCCTTTCTGGGCGTAAGACAGCAAGGCTTCGGACACCAGCTCAGGGCCGAGGAAGGAGCCGCCGATGCCGATGTTCACCACGTCGGTGATCGGCTTCTCGGTGTAGCCGCGCCACAGACCGTCGTGGATACGGCCGACGAGGTCGGTGATCTGGTTCAGCACCTTGTGCACTTCGGGCATCACGTTGACGCCGTTGAACGACAGCTTGTCGCCGACCGGGCGGCGCAGGGCCGTGTGCAGGGCCGGACGACCTTCGGAAGAGTTGACGATTTCGCCATCGAACAGCGATTTGATCGCGCCCTTGAGGTCGACTTCGTTGGCCAGGCCCACCAGCAGATTGCGGGTCTCGGCGTTGATCAGGTTTTTCGAATAGTCGAGAAACAGGCCGCAGCTGCTGAGGGTGAATTGAGTAAAACGCTGCGGATCGGCATTGAAGGCTTCGCGCATGCTGAAATCCTGCATGGCTTGGCGGTGGTCATTCAACGCTTGCCAGGCAGGCAGAGTGGTCACGTCGTGAGGAGTGCGGTAGTACGCCATCGCTGCGGGTTTCCTTATGCAAATGTCGCGAGGTATCGCCAATACGCCCGGCCGCGATTTTCACGTCGCGGCTGGGCAGGGCCGCTCTTCAGCGGGCGCACATTGCGGCGGCAATTTTCTCCGCCACCATGATGATCGGTGCATTGATATTGGCCGTTGGCACGCGTGGAAGGATGGAGCCATCGACCACTCGCAGGCGACTCACGCCATGCACGCAGCCCTGGCTGTCGGTGACAGCCATGTCGTCCACACCCATGCGGCACGTACTGGTAGGATGGTGCTCGGTGTTGGCCACCTGGCGTAACCACGCGGCCAGTTCGCTGTCCGTCGCGTTGAGCCCGGGCGTGTCCACCGATTCGCCGCGATAACGCGACCAGGCCGGCTGTTCGACCATTTGCAGGGTTTTGCGAATGCCGTCGACCATCTGCGTAACGTCCCGCTGATCGGTCAGGTAGTTGAAGCGAATCACCGGCTTGTGGCGTGGATCCGCCGACCGCAGCGTGATATTGCCGCGACTGTGCGGGCGCATCTGGCTGACGAAGTACTGGAAGCCGTCGGCGATGTGCACCTTGCCGGACTGGAAGTCCGCCAGGAAGGGCAGGAACTCATGCTGCATATTGAAGTAGTCGACATGGTCGCTGCTCTTGAAGAATGAGCCCACTTCGAAGAACGGCGTTGCCCCCAGGCCTGTCTTGAACAACGACCATTGCACCCCAAGCTTCAATCGACCGAAGGTATTCAACTCTTTGCAAATGGATACGCCCGAGGGTGACTTGAAGCGCAACGGCGCGACCACATGATCCTGCAAGTCGGAACCGACACCGGGCAAGTGCACGCGGGATATCACGCCATGGGCGGCCAGATCGTCGCGGTTGCCGATACCCGACAGCATCAGTAGATGAGGCGATCCGATGGTGCCGGCGCAAAGCACGACTTCCCGGGCAGCGTGGATGATTTTCTGCTCGCCCTTGTGCTGCACTGTGACACCGCTGGCGACACTGCCTTCCAGGTTCACCCGCTTGACTAGGCAGTTGGTCAGAACGGTCAGGTTCGGCCGACGGATCGCCGGTTTCAGATAGCCCAGGCTGGTACTGCAACGCACGCCATCGCGGATGGTGGTTTGGGTGACGTGCACGCCTTCCTGATTGCCGCTGTTGTAGTCGCCGGCGTCGTCCAGACCGAATTGCTGGCCGGCGTCCAGAAACGATTGATACAGCGGGTGGTCAGCCTTGCTGCGCACCACGGTGATCGGGCCATCCGCACCGCGCGCAGGGTCTGCGCCATTTTCGAAGCTTTCCATCTTGCGGAAGAAAGGCAGGCAATCGGCAAAGTCCCAACCGTAGACACCCAGCGTGCGCCAGTTGTCATAGTCCTTTTCGCTGCCCCGGACATAGACCATGCCATTGATCGATGAACTGCCGCCCAGGCAGCGGCCGCGGGCTTGGCCGATCACCCGGTCATGCAGTTCGGGCTCGGGTTCGCTCTCAAATTTCCAGTTGAATACATCGCTTTCAATGGGAAAGGTCAGGGCGGCGGGCATCTTGATAAAAATGCTTTTATCGCTGGGCCCGGCCTCGATCAAGCAGACCGTGACGCTGGAGTCTTCGGTCAGGCGGTTGGCCAGGACACAGCCTGCCGATCCTGCACCGACGATGACGTAATCGAATTCGTTAAGCTTATTGACCATCTTGAGTAACTCGGTAAGACATATTTGGCTGAAACAGCCCCGTGAAGCCGGGGCTGCCTTGAATCAAGGCGTCAGACTTTGCGTGCCCCAGAAAGTGAGCTCGCTGCGGGTGACGTTTGTTGCGACGGAGCGTCCGCGCGGCTGTCGCTCTCTGCCACGTACCTGGACAGCGTCTTCCAGGTGTTGCTGCCGCTGCGCTTGAGGTGAATCAGGCGCCACAAGCCGAGAACCATCAGCACGATGAAAGCGATCGGTGCATAACCCACCGGTGGCTCCGGTAGCGGCACGAGTGAGTAGTAAAGAACGGTAAACAGCGCGATGGTTGAGATGATTGGAAAGATGATATGCACGATGACATTCAAGTCCTTGCGCATGACGGTCGTGAAGAAACGAGCGACCCCGATGTTGCCCATGAAGTAGACGAACACGTAAATGATGGTGGCCAGTGTCGCCAGCATGAAGAAGGCCTGGTCGGGTTGCATGAAACTGCCGCCCACCAGCCCGACAATCAACGCCAGAATCGTTTGGGCCAGGATTGCCGTGTGCGGAGTGCGGTGCACGGGGTGAATTTTTTTCAACCAACCAGGAATCGCTTCCGCGCGGGCCATGGCGTACCAGTTGCGCGTCGAGTCCACCGTGCAGGCGATGCACACCGCGATGCCGGAGTTAAGCAGCGCCAGCAGAATCAGAATCCAGCCGTTGCCCCAAAGCCGGTGAGCGACAGCAAACGCCGGACTGTCCTTGGAGTCGGCCAGCGTATCAAGGTGCTCAATGCCCCAGCCGGTCTGAATGCCCCAGGCACAGAACACGTAATAGATACCCAACAGAATCAGCGAGCCTATGATTGCTTGCGGGATGACCTTGCGTGGGTTGCGTGCTTCTTCAGCCACTGCCGCTGCACCTTCCCAGCCGGTGAAGGCAAAAATAGACAACACCACCGCGAGGAAAAAACCATGGGCACTGGTGCTGTTGGCCGGATTGAAACCTGCCAGCGACACGCCGCCGTCACCTGGAGATATCAACCCGCCCACTGCCAATCCCGCAACGATCAACATTTCTACCACCGACAGCACGGTTAGCATCTTTCCGGAGGTCTTGATGCCTTTGTAGGCGATGTAGCCTACCACCAGCAGGATCGCACCCGCGATGTACTGCCACGGTATGTCTATCCCATAGTTTTTGCTGATTTCAGTTTGCAAAACGTACCCGGTAAAGGCTGCGAGGCCACCGGGAATCAGCGCGACAATCCAGGAATAGAGCCAGCCGACCATGAAGCCGGCGCTCGGACCGACCGTCGCGCTGACGTAGGTATAGAAACCACCTGCGGAGGGAAAGTGCTTGCCCAATTGCGCCAGGGACACGGCGACGATCAAACCGATGATAAAGGCCGCGATATACGCCGAAGGCGCACCGAGCCCTGCTTGCTGGGTATTGAATGCAATAGTGGTGAGCACGCCGACAGCGGGGGCGATCTGGGCAATACTTTGCATCAGCACGGTGACCAGGCCAACAGAGTTACTTTGCAAGCCGGTGGCCGGCGCCGAGTGGGGGTGATCGTCGTTCATCGATATCTCCTCATCTTATTGTGGTACGAGGAGCGGTAGTGCGCACCGGGCCTCTGAGGTTGCGAGTATTGATGCGCGAAAACGTGCAGTCAATACCCTTTATCGTGTATTTGCTCGGCGGTATCAGGTGTATAGATCGGATTTATGGCGGTATATGTGCATTGACTGCACGAAAGCGTGCATATAGCATTGAAAAACACGCACATCGATCCTGGAGTTTCCTGATGCCTTTTTCTGCCAGTCCTTATGAACTCGATATTAACGATCAGATTGCCGCGCTGGATGACCAGCTGGCTTATGAGCTGCCGGCAGCCTTGGCTGAGCTGGACCTGACGGCCTATGACCGCATCATTCTCACCGGCATGGGGTCTTCCGATTACACCGCGCTGCCGATCGAGCGCGACCTGGCTGCCCGTGGCTATCCGGTGTGGCGCATCGATGCGGGACGCTTGCTGGATTTCCCGCAACTGATCACCTCCAGCACCTTGCTGTGGGCGACTTCGCAGTCAGGCATGAGCGGGGAAATCGTCTCCCTGCTGGGGCAATTGACCGGGACGAAACGGCCCAAAACGATAATTGGGGTCACCAACGCAGAAAACAGCACGCTGGCGCAGGCTTGCGATATTTTGGTGGCGCTCAAGTCCGGAGACGAGGCGACGGTCAGCTCCAAAAGCTACATCAACACCCTGGTCGCGCAATACCGCATCGCTCTGGCGCTGCGGGGCGAAAGTGAAGCACCGCTACTGGCGACACTGAATGGTTTCCGGCAGCACATGGCGAGCCTGATCAACAACCGCCAGCATGTTCAACAGTTGACCGACCACGCTTTCGATAACGCCGAGCCACGCCTGGCATTGGTAGGTATAGGCGCAGACGGTGCCACGGCGATGACGGGGTCATTGATACTCAAGGAAGCCTGCAAGGTCATGGCCGAAGGGTATTTGGGTGGAGAGTTTCGCCACGGCCCGCTGGAAACCTCAGGCCCGGGAATGATTGCCGTGTTGATCGGCGACGGCACTGACAGCACGCTTGATACCCTCGCCCAAGATTTGCTCGCCAACGGCACGACGGTGGTGACCATCGGGCCAAAGGCTTACGCTCAGAGCCAACTGTTGCCCACTGCCGGGCATTATGAATTAACCCGCCTGATCGCCGGGATTCTGTATGTTCAGCACTTTACAGTGACCTTTGCGCGAGCCCGGGGCCTGGTGCCGGGCGAATTCCTCTATGGCAATAAAATCACGGTGAAACTATGAGTGGGGCAGCTGAGGGTGGCGTTCGGGCCGGTGTCGACATCGGCGGCACCGGTATTCGCGTGGTCATCCTCGAGGATCGTCGTGAAATCGGCGCTGTCACGCTGCCCACATCGTCCTTCGAACGCTTCGAGCGCCACCAGCGCTCGTTGGCGTTGGCTCGCCACGTCCGCGCACTTGTGCCGAATGACAAGACACTGATGTCGTTGGGCATTGGTGCCAGCGGGCCGGTGGATACCGCGGCTGGAGTCATTGAAAATCCCAGCACGCTCCCGACCTTTTCCGCATTTCCGCTGGTGGCAGAATTGTCGGCGCATCTGCAGGTGCCGGTGCGTATCGATAATGATGCGGTAACGGCGGCCTTGGGCGAGTTTCATCTGGGGGCCGGTATTGGCAGTCGCAGAATGCTCGCCGTGACGCTTGGAACCGGTGTCGGCGTCGCCTTGCTGATCGGTGGTCAGCCGTTGCGAACGGCAATCGGCGCGCACCCTGAAGGCGGGCATATTCCCGTCAGCAACTCAGACACGCCTTGCTACTGTGGTGTGTTCGGTTGCTGGGAAACCCTGGCTTCACGTACCTGGTTGCAGGTCGAACTGGCAAGGTTGGTGCCCGGGATCGCCTATGAGCAACATGACCTGGGATTCTATAGAGACCTATGTCAGGACGATTCCCGGATCGCCCGGTTGTTTCAGCAGTACGGGCATCAGGTCGGCCGGGGCCTGGGTGCGTTGATGTCCCTCTACGGGCCTGATCTGACGGTGTTGAGCGGCAGTGCGGCGCAGCTTTTTCCGCTATACGAAGACGCGGTCCAGGCTTCGTTGGTACGTTCAAAAGGCTTCGAGCTAAGCACGCGCATTGTGAAATCCGCGTTGGGTGACGGGGCAGGGGCCATGGGCGCTGCGCTTCTGTTTTGACGGTCGGCTCCTTTGCGTTGAAGGGGTTAAATGGCTACTCTTTGCACGCAATCGTGCAATCCCTTTCAGTAAACGAGCAGAAAATGACAGCGTCCGAACGGCGACTCCAGATCGTGGAACTCATAAAAGAACGTGGCTACGTCAATGCCGCAGAGTTATCCGAAATGTTCTCGGTCGACAGTTCCACCATCCGCCGGGACCTGTCATTCTTGGAGAACAGCGGCAAACTGATCCGTACCCACGGCGGCGTTCTCCCTTCCCAGGACGCCCATCAGGGTGATACGCCGTACAACGTACGGCGCAACATGCATGAAGAAGGTAAAGCCGCTATTGCCCTGGCCGCGCTGGACTATATCGAGGATGGTCAATCTATCATTCTCGACAATGGCTCAACGGTGTTTCAGTTAGCGCTGGCCTTGAAGGCGCGCAAGAACATTACGGTCATTACTAACGACCTGATGATCGCGATGCAACTGTCCCAGCACCCCAGCATTACACTGCATGTCGCGGGTGGCATGATGCTCAACAACGTCTTTACGTTGGTGGGGCCCGACACCGTTCAAAAATTCGAGAACATCCACACCGATTGGGCTTTCCTGGGGGCCGAAGGCGTGCACCCCGAAAGTGGTATCACTAATATCAACACGGTCGAAATTCCGATCAAGCAAGCGATGATTGCCTCAGCAAATCAGACCATCGTCTTGGCCGACAGCTCGAAGCTCGGATACAAAGCTTTTTCACATGTTTGCAGCCTCGACGCCATCACTAAAGTCATTACGGATGATCAGCACATCATCAAGCATCGGCAGACTTATGCCGACAAGCTTGAGGTCGTGTCCGTCCGCTAGGTCACGGGTAGAATGACCTCCTAGCAGATTATCTAAACCTGACGCAGAAAATGCGTTAGGTTGCGCCGCATTTCCTGCGAGTGCGAATTCACTTCCGAACCCTGTCCCCTACACTTGGAATCAACGGTAGGGGCTTTATATCAACGCTCAAAAAACATCCTGGCCTTGCCAAACATTCGACGCTGGCGATGTACATCGACATTGCAATGACTGTCGGTATCCATATGCTGGAGAGCTAACGCGTCAAACTGGAAGCCGATTTGCAGGCTGGTTATTCCGAGCCTGAGCAGGAAAAATTACTGAAGGATACCTCTGCCACAGGGACCGGATACTTCGAGGAATCGAGCTTTGGGGCACAACTCGGATGTGATTTGACACCAAGCACTATTGCGCAATGCTCTGAATCGCCGCTGATTTCGTAGGCAATCTGAATGACCGTATATGGACTCCTCCTCATTGCAAGCCCCCTTCGCTTTGGCGCCCGTGCCGACTGCACACGTATATTCGGCCTCTGATTTCAGCATCGATTCGATGCAGGGCCATGATGGGCTATTCGCGCGTCGGCTCCCAATTGCTTCTACGTGCTTTACGCACCTGGTCATTAGAGGGTTTTGCCAACGCCGGTTCGACCGGTTTGCCATTGTTCGGGTTGCTTCGCAATCGTGGTGTAGAGGTGCTTCTCCTTGGATAAATGGGTCAGGCCGCTGCCCGATCCGGTTGGTAATCAGTGCCGTTGCGTAGCATCGCCCAAGCCATGCGTGCAGTTTTGTTGGCGAGCGCAATAGCCGCCACATTGGGATGTGAGCGCTCGGCTAAACGAACGGCCCATTGGCTGAGCCGGTCGTCTTTGAATTTGGCCGTGCGTAGTGCCGATCGTGCACCGTGGATCATCAGCGTTCGCAGATAAGCATCGCCACGTTTGCTGATGCCCAGCAGTCGATCTTTACCGCCGGAGCTGTGTTGCCTCGGCGTCAGGCCTAGCGAGGCGGCTAACTGCCGGCCATTGGCAAACTGTCGAGCATCACCAATGGCAGCAACGAGTGCGGTGGCTATCATCGGGCCGACCCCGCGTAGCTGCTGCAAGCGGACGGCCGTTGGTTCACTTGCCGCGATTGCCGAGATCTCGCTGTCGAGTTCGCCCACGCGTTCATCCAGTGTGCGAAGGTCGCCCCACAAGCCATCCAGTAAATGACGAAAGCGTACGGTCAAACCGTTATCCGCCTCTTCCAACCAGCACGGTATGGCACGACGTAGCATCAGTAACTCTTTCGGAGCGACGAGGCCGTACTCGGCAACCAGCCCACGGATCTGATTGGCTTTGGCCGTCCGCTGTTCGATCAAGCCGGCTCGGATGCGATGCGTCGCCTGGATATCCTGTTGCTCAATCGTCTTGATGGCGACGAAGCGCATGCTGGGGCGGCTCATGGCTTCACAGATTGCTTCGGCATCGTTGGCGTCGTTCTTGTTGCTCTTGACGTACGGTTTGACGAACTGAGGCGCGATCAGCCTCACCCGAAATCCGCGTGCCTGTAGTTGTCGCGCCCAATGATGGGCTCCACCGCAACTCTCCATACCGATTTCACAGCCGGGTTCGATTTTCTCCAGCACCGTTTGCAGCCAGCGATCGCGCGGCAGGCACTGCCGCCAGATTGGTTGTTCATGACAATCCACTCCGTGGATCTGAAACACGTTCTTGGCCAGGTCGACCCCAATGCGCATAAGCTTCATGTGTGGACTCCTTCTCACGGTTGACTGTGGTTTGCACCTTCAGTCTGGCACTCAAGATGCCGAAGTGAGGAGGAGTCCATCCCATTGCTTCTGGCCGATTTCAGCAGATCATCGCAGACAGAAAACGGCCAGGAGCGGCCCATCGCTTGAGGCAGAAAACGACAAAAAAAGCAGACCACTGAATCGATACCACTATTTGATGCTTGGCCTGAATCGGGTGGTTCAGGGCAAACGCTTTCGATCTGAGGGAAATCTTGGGGGACCTCTCCGTATATTCCACGAATGGTGTGCTAGACATAAAACAGCTCTTTCTGGAATTTGCGATTGAAGTGTTCCTCCAGTGTCTCGAAATTCCCATCCCACTCAGTTGTCCAGTACAACCCAAGCAAACCCTCGAAGCGCTCGACCATCCGCTTCTTGCCCAACTTTCCAGCAAGTGCTAGCGCCTCATCGCCGTGGGACGCCGGACTGTTTCTGCGCGCTGCGCCACACCGCCGGGGGCATGCCGAACTGGTTGATGAACCAGCGGGTAAAGGAACTCGCCATGGTGAAGCCGAACATGTCGGCAATGTGGCTCAGCGAGTGGTTCGGGTTTTCCAGGTAACGCAGTACCAGGGCGCGGCGCACATCGTTGATCAGGTCGCTGAAGGCACAGCCGTGGTCCTTGAGGCGACGTTGCAGGGTGCGCACGTTCATCCCCTGGGTCTGGGCGATCTGCTCCAGGGTGGCGCGGCCCATGGGCAACAGCAAGTAGATGGCCTTGCGCACTTCGAACAGCGTCGAGGTGCTCTCGGGGCTTTGCAGCGAGTCAAGGTAGCTCCGGGCATGACGGGCCATGGTCGGGTCGGCATTGAGGTTGATCATGTCGAGGCAGGCGGCGGGGCAAACGATGCCATTGAACTCGCTGCCGAATTCCAGGTTGCAGCCGAACACGCGCCGATGCAGGTACAGGTTGTCCGGTGGCTGGTGCATGAAGTTGACGCTGTAAGGGCGCCAGTGCGAGCCGAGCAGGGCCGAGCACAGACCGAACGTCACACCGATGGCCAGCTCCGTGGCCTGGCGACTGGGCATTGGCGACTCGGTGACCATCTCTTCACGAATGATCACCATCTTGCCGCACTCTTCAACGAAGATGGCCAGCGAATCGTTCATCAGATGACGGTAGCGCACCATGACCTGCAAGGCATCGCGCAGGGTACGTTGATGACTGAGCAGCAGGCTGACCACGCCGAAGTCCGAAAACTGGCGCGACTCGGCCATGCTCAGGCCGAAGGTCTGGCAACCGCTGACGATGGCCGAATCTTCCAGCAGACGCACGGCGGCATCGATGGGGATGCGGGATTCGGGGTCTTGCAGCTGAGCCTTGTTCAGGCCGGCGACTGCCAGGATGTCGTGCGGGTCGAATCCCAGGTCCTGGGTAACTTCCAGGTATTTGGTCAAAACTGCGGCGCGAACAAGCGTGGGCATGCGTAGGACTTCCCTCGGCCGATGGTGACGTTTCATTGAAGATGTGTTGCGCGATCAGGCGCTGTTCTGATGACGTTTGCGTGGCTCCCGGGGCGATCCCGGTGGAGGACTGCAAGTAGCGCGATCAGATTCAGGATCGTATTTTTCGCATCACCATCGAATTGGTTGGCGGACCCGGATCCACAAACCGCTGGAGCCATCAAGGGTCCAGGATCCCGGGCGGTTTACGTGTATCCGGTAGATGCTGTGGCCCCCATCAACGAAGCAGGGGCCACTGACCCATAGTAGGTAGCGCGAGAGCGATGCAATGAGCCTTATGGGACAGAATCTTCGCGTATTGGGACGCTGGCGGAGGGGTGGCGAAGTCAGAAACGTGGGGGCGTGCGAGGTTCAGGCAACGTGGCTGACCAGCAGGCTTGAGTCGCCTTTTATGCAGGCGATATAGGCCCGGGTGCCGTCTTGCTCGCTCGGTAGGAGACGGCCCAAGCCGAGGGCGTCTTGCCAAAACGGCTACGGAACCAGCGTGAAAAGTCACCGGCAGAGGAAAAGCCGAGGAGTTCGGCGACCTCATACAATCGGCGCTTGCTGTTGGCCAGATACTCTTCGGCGAGTTCGGCGCGTACAGCATTGATGATCGTCGTGACACTCTCTCCCTCGTCCGCCAGGTGTCGGTTGAGGGTGCGTCGGTGCATCCCGAGATGCTGGGCCACGGCATCGACAGAGCACAGTCCGCTTGGCAGCAGCATCCTGACGATCTGGCGTACCCGCTGCGCCGGTTCGTCGCGCAGATTGGCCAACTGCATGTCCAGCGATCGCTTCACCTCCCGATGCAACGCGGGGTCGGCCGTGGGAATGGGCATGTCCAGATCGCGCCTGCGGCAAACGATGGCATTGAATTCCCGGGAAAACTCGATAGTTGTACCCAACACACGGTGGTGCACTTCAAGGCTGGAAGGTCGCTCGTGAGTGAAACTGACCCTTACCGGCCGGAAGGCATGGCCGCTCAGAACGCTCAACGTCCGAAGCATGATGCCGGTTGCCGTTTCAATCGCCTGACGCCAGACGCCATGATGGCCCCGCATGTTCACACCCACATGCAGCAGGGTCAGGTCGCCTGCATCCTCGAGCCACAATTGCACACCGGCGTTATGCAAGCGCGTATAGCGAAAGCAGGATTGCAAGGCTGCGCGAAGTGTTGGCTCTTCGCGCAGGAGTAGCGCGAGCATGCCAAAGTTGGAAAGCTGCCGGGTTTGCGCAAGCAGCAGTCCGAAGGACTCCTGGCCGGACAGGCGGGCTGACTCCTCCAGCAGCCAACCTACCGAATCGCTGCTGACCATGATGTTCGGATCGTCGAGGACACTGGCCGGTAGCCTGGCCATGCGCAACATACGAAATGGATCGAGCCCCACTGAACGGGCCACCTGCTCAAAGTCGGTAAGGCTGGCGCTTCGCGTCAAGGTATACATGCCTGGCCTCGTGTCCCGGTTTCACCAGATTATGTCCTGAGAAGCTTAGTGCAGTACTCAGGCGGCCTGCATCATGCTGCGCAATTGGAGAATCGCCTGCGCAATCGGGGAGGTTGGCAGGCAGTGCAATCGCTAGTTTAGGCCCATCCAACAACAAGACCTCGCTGAAGGAAGGCTTATGCAAAACAGGCTTGCCATCTCCCACTGTGTGCCCTGCGCGTTCGAGTCGACTAAGGGAAACCTTTAGCCGGGTTGAAGTTTTCCCCCCAACGGATGCTGTTCATCTCGATATCGGCGCGGCGCCTGCTGGCTTACCTTGGGTAGACAAGAGGCGTGTCGTCGTGGCGGACTGTTCCATTGAGCCCGCCTGGCGTTTTACCCCATAACAACAATAGGCCTGACAATGCTCGAACCCATCGTCCTTTATATCCCTGATGCAATCCGCCTTCCTGCGCAAGAAGGCTCGGTGTTCGGCTGCCGGCATTTTTAGTTTTTAGTTCGAATCTGCTCCTATAAATACAGTGCCCAGCACATACAGATGTGGAGAAGTTAGATGTTTCAGGTAAAACAATCTTGCCGTGGGCTCGGTATTGCCGGCGTATTGGGAATTATCTGTTCGCCATTGGCAGCCTATGCCGATGTTGTTGATGACAGTCACTTGAAAGTGGATACACGCAACTTCTACTTGCATCGTAACTACACCAATACCAATGCGCCGGTTTCTGAAGTGCATAGTTGGTCTCAGGGTTTCGATGCGCAGTTTACTTCCGGTTATACCGACACGGCCCTGGCGATCGGCCTTGATGTGGATGCGCAGTACGCTGTGCGCCTGGATTCGTCGGGCAACGACGGTTCGCTGCCCTACAGCGTCCGTGACCAGCAGACGGCCGATGACTACAGTCGTGCTGGCGCAACCTTCAAGATGCGCTACAGCAAAACCGAGTTGAAGGTCGGTGACCTTCGCCCTCAATTGCCGGTGGCGTACGATGACGCCAGCCGGCAACTGGATACGATCTATCAAGGGGCGGTGGTCGAGTCCAAGGAAGTCGATGGGTTGACGATGACCGGTGGCCGGTTCTGGTCTGCCGTGACACGGGAATCTTCCAATCACGAGAAGCTGTACAAGTTTGGTTCCACCGATAATCTCGACAGTGACGGCCTGGACTTCGGTGGCGCAACTTACGACATTACCAAGAACTTGCAAGCCAGTTATTTCTATGGTGTGTTGCACGATATTTATCAGCAACACTATTTTGGCCTGATGCATATGGCTGACTTGGGTAGTGGATACAAACTCAAGACCGACTTGCGCTACTTCAATAACAATGAAGATGGCAATGCCTTGAACGGTGAAATCGACAACCGTTCCTACGGCGGCTTGTTCTCCTTGCTCAAAGGCGCCCACATGTTTGGCCTCAGTTACCAGCGCATGCTCGGTGACAGCGTATTCCCGACCATGAACGGTTTTATCCCGCAACCTTACCTGGTGCACTGGTCGTCCCTGGGGTTTGTCCGCCCGGGTGAAAAGTCCTGGGGCGCGCGCTACAGCTATGACTTTGCCGGGATGGGCATGCCGGGGCTGAAGCTCTACACCCGCTACATCAAGGGTACCAACTGGAACCGTGGCAACAACCTGAGCGACAACCAGGAAAGCGAACGTTTTCTGGGACTCAGCTACGTGGTGCAGAGCGGGGCGCTGCAAGGCCTGGGGCTGGACCTGCGCAACATCGACGTGAAACAGAAGTACGGCTACGACTACAACGAATTCCGTGTCGCCACGACCTACACCTGGAAGTTCTGGTAAGCCCGGTCCATCCAGGGATTGACCCCATAACAATAAGAGGCCTGACCATGTTCGAACCCTTTGTCCTTTACATCTGCCCCGCAACTTCCCAGTCGGTGCGCTGTGCACCGTCACCCGGCGCGCTGCGCGCATGAGCGGATTCCAAGAGGAGCAAACACTAGTGAATATCCAGGTCGATAACGCGGTCCTGCAACGGCAGAAGAAGAAAACCTACATTTACGAGTGGTACGTGGTAGGCCTGTGCATGATCGCCTACATCTTTTCATTTGTGGATCGGCAGATCCTGGCGCTGATGATCGAGCCGATCAAAGCCGACCTGCAGATCAGCGACACTCAGTTCAGCTTGCTGCACGGGCTGGCCTTTTCGTTGTTCTACGCCTTCATGGGCATGCCCATCGCCTACCTGGCGGACCGCTTCTCCCGGCCGAAGATCATCGCCGTCGGCGTGGTGTTCTGGAGCCTGGCGACTGCAGCCTGCGGCATGAGCAAGAACTTCCTGCACATGTTCCTCGCCCGCATTGGCGTCGGCGTCGGCGAAGCGGCCCTGTCGCCCTCGGCCTACTCCATGTTCAGCGACATGTTCCCCAAGGAAAAGCTCGGCCGCGCAGTGGGCATCTACTCGATCGGTTCGTTCGTCGGTGGTGGCCTGGCCTTCCTGGTGGGCGGCTATGTGATCGCGATGCTCAAGGACATGAACACCATTGAGGTCGCCTTTCTCGGCGCGATGAAGGCCTGGCAGCTGGCGTTCTTCATTGTCGGTCTGCCCGGCATGCTGGTCGGCCTGTTGATCTGGCTCACCGTGCGCGACCCGGCGCGCAAAGGCCTGCAGGTCGATGCGCAGGGTCGGGCGAAGAAGGTCGCGATGAGCGATGGCTTGCGCTTCCTCGGCCGCCACCGTGCCACCTTCACCTGTCATTACCTGGGCTTTTCGTTCTACGCCATGGCCCTGTTCTGCTTGATGAGCTGGAGCCCGGCGCTGTACATCCGCAAGTTCGGCCTGTCGCCAATGGAGGCGGGCTACATGCTCGGCACCGTGCTGTTGGTGGCCAACACCGCCGGGGTGCTGTTCGGTGGATGGCTCACCGACTACCTGGCCAAGAAAGGTCATCAGGACGCTGCGATGCGCACTGGCGTCATCGGTGCCCTCGGCATGGCGGTGCCGGCCGTGCTGTTCTCTCAAGTCGATCAACTATGGCTGTCGGTGACGCTGTTGGTGCCAGCGATGTTCTTCGCTTCGTTCCCGATGCCGGCGTCCACGGCGGCGATGCAGATCCTCGCGCCGAACCAGGTACGTGCGCAGGTCTCGGCCGTGTTCCTGCTGATCAGCAATCTGCTGGGGTTGGGCCTGGGCACCACGCTGGTGGCGCTGTTGACCGACCGCTACTTCGGATCGCCCGCGGCGGTGGGGTCGTCGATGTCGCTGGTGATCTGTGGCGCGTCGGCGTTGACCGTACTTCTACTATGGCGTGGTTGCCGTCATTTCCGCGAAAGCTATGCCCGTGAACACCCGACCCGGGCTTGATTGGTCATAGTCCACGATCGGCGCCCCGGCCTCGCTCCTGTTAAAGGGAGCGGGGCCGAGGTGCTCCAGGTCAGGAGAACCCTTGATGTTGAATGATGTACACCTGTTGGAACGGCACAGCCTGCTCAGCTCGGCCGATTACCGCGAGATCAAGGACAAGGTCAGCCAATACCTGTGCCCGCACAGTTTCAATGTGCTGCGTGACGAGCCGATCTATACCCGGCTCAACGGCGTATTCTTCGGCGATTCGGCGCTGCTCGACCTGCGCTATGGCGCGCCGGTGGAGATCACCATCGGCGACATTGCCGATCAGTATCTGTTTCGCATCACCTTGCAGGGGCATTGCGAGGTGGCCCACGGGCGGCGCAGCGCGGCGATGCAGTCGGGCTACCTGAGCGTTTCCTCGCCGTTCGCGCAGAGCCGCATCGTCACCGATGGCGAGTGCCGCAACCTGATCCTGCGCGTCGACCGTGATGCCCTGGAGACGCAACTGCAACGCCTGCTCGGCCGCAGCCTGCGTCAGTCGGTGATCTTTGATGTCAGCGTCGATCACCTGGGCGTCGGCGTCGTCAGCCTCTATCACACCCTGGACTACATCTGCCGGCTGTACGGCAGCGGCGTAGACGGTTCGCGTCTCGCCAGCGGCCTGTCCGAATACCTGATGCAACTGCTGCTCACACAGCTGCCGCACAACTACTCGGCGGATCTGTTGATCGACTCGCGCGCGCCGCTGCCGCACCACGTGAAAAAGGCCCGTGACTACATCGAGGAGCACCTCGACGAACCGATCAGCCTGACGACCTTGAGCGAACTGTGCGGCGTATCGGTGCGCACCCTGCAAAACGGCTTCAACCAGTTCCTCCAGCAGGCACCGGTCGAGTACATCCGCGACCGTCGCCTGGCGGTGATTCACGAGTCGCTCAAACAGGGCAGGGCCGGCGAGACCGTCACCGATATCCTGTTGCGTCACGGCATCAACAGCTTCGGGCATTTTTCCAGCGCCTATCGGCATCGCTATGGCTGTCTGCCGTCGGACACGTTGCGGCGGCAGAAGCATTGAGACTCCTGCGCAATCCGTCAGTCGGCTGCGCAATCGGATGAGTCTGCGGCGGTGCGGCTCGATAGGATCGAGTCTCTAACAAAAAGGAGTATCTGCATGAATATTACCGTGCTGGGTGGTGGTCACGGCTGTTACGCCGCTGCTGTCGAAATGGCTGAAAAGGGGCACCAGACCCGCCTGTGGCGTCGAGACTCCGCCGCGCTCAAGGAGCTGTTGGCCATCGGCAGCCTGACCATCAAGGACTACAAGGGCACTCGCAAATTGTCCGTCGGCCAGCAAGGCGACAAGCTCTCGTTCACCGACGACCTGGCCGAAGCCCTGGCCGACGCGCAACTGGTGATCATCCCGCTGCCGTCGACCTCCCACGAAGACCTGGCCAAACATGTGGCGCCGCACCTGCACGACGGTCAGGTGGTGTTCCTGCCGCCGGGCACTTTCGGCAGCTTCGTGTTCGCCAAGGCCATGGCCGATGCGGGCAACCGGAGCAAAGTCGCCTTCGCTGAAACCGGTACGCTGCCGTACCTGGTCCGCAAACATGGTGCCAGCGACCTGGTGATCAGCGGCTACGCCACCCGCCTGCCGACTGGCGTATTCCCCAGCAACCTGTCCGAGCATGCTTTCGCGGTGCTGCGTGAAGCCTACCCAAGCGTCGAACCGATTGAAGACGCCCTGAGCGGTGCGCTGATGAACGCCGGCCCCATCATCCATCCGCCGCTGATCATGATGAACGCCGGTCCCCTGGAGCATTTCGAGGCCTGGGACATTCACAACGAAGGCACCCAACCGTCGATTCGTCGCGTGACCAACCAGTTGGATGCCGAGCGCATGGCCGTGCGTGAAGCACTGACCTACGGCGCGCCGCACTTCCCGCTGGCTGACCACTACAACACCACCGAAGGCGACGAGTGGATGTACGGTCGCGGTGCCCATGGCAAGCTGACCGACAGCGGCGACTGGCGCGAAGACATCGACTTGCAGAAGCACCGCTACATGCTCGAAGACACCCGTTTGGGCCTGTCTTTCCTGGTGTCCGTCGGTCGTTGGGCCGGTGTGCCGACTCCGGTGGCGCAGGGCTTGCTGAGCATTGCCTCGGTCGTCGCCGGTCGTGATCTCTATGCGGAGGGTCGCACCCTGGAAAACCTCGGTCTGGCCACGCTGAGTCGGGCGCAGATGACCGAACTGCTGACCAAGGGCTACAACTGATGAACGCCGCGCTACCCCAAGTCAGCGTGGTCGGTGCCGGCCGGATGGGCGAGGGCATTGCCCTGGCGTTCATCCATGCGGGCCTGCCGGTCACCCTCATCGATATCAAGGATCGCGCCGAGGATGAGCGGCATGGCTACTTCGAGCGTGTGCACAACAACATCCGCAGCGAACTGCAGATGCTGGTACGCCTTGGTGTGCTCGAGGGAGATCAGGCGGACACTGCGTTAGCCCGGCTGACGCTGCAATCCAGATCCGAGGCCGCTGAGGCATTGCGCCGGTGCGACCTGGTGTTCGAAGCGGTACCGGAAGTCATCGCGGTCAAGCAGGAGACCTTCGCCTGGGTCAGCGAGCATGTCCCGGCTTCGACCATCATCGCCTCGACGACGTCGACATTCCTGGTCACCGAGTTGAGCGAAATGGTCAGTACGCCTGCGCGCTTCGTGAACGCGCACTGGCTCAATCCCGCGTACCTGATGCCGCTGGTGGAAGTCAGCCGCAGCGAAGCGACCTGTCCGCAGGTGGTCGAACGGCTGCTGCAACTGCTCAAGCGCATCGGCAAGGTGCCCGTGGTGTGCAATCCGGTGGCTGGCTACATCGTGCCGCGCATTCAGGCATTGGTCATGAACGAAGCCGCACGGATGGTGGAAGAGGGCGTGGCCAGCGCGGAAGATATCGACACCGCGGTGCGCGTCGGCTTTGGTTTGCGCTTCTCGGTACTGGGCCTGCTTGAGTTCATCGACTGGGGCGGCGGCGACATTTTGTACTACGCCTCGCGCTACCTGAGTGGCGCGCTGTCACCGCGCTTCGAATCGCCGCAGGTGATTGCCGACAACATGCAAAACGGCCGCAATGGCTTGCGCGATGGCCAGGGCTTCTACGACTACCGTGACATCGACGTGGACGCCTACAAGCAGCAGCGTCTCGGCGACTTTGTCCGCAAGCTGGAGTTGTCGGGGCTGACGCCTGCGTTCGATGGCGCCTTGAAGCAGGCCTGAGCATCAGGGCCCGGAGGTCGGGCCCTGACACGCTTCACGCTTGACGATTTCCCGGCCCTACAGGCAGTACTGGCTGGTGGGCAGTATGTCGATCTTGTCGAAATCGATGAAGCGGCTGCAACTGTCCATCATCGCCGCCAGGTTGCGCTGGAATTTTGCTTCGTCGCCCGCCGCATCGAAAAAGGCCATGGGATCGGTCATGGCCGCTGGCGGAAAGCATTCTTCGACGATGGCATCGATCCGTGGGGCACCGTGGGTCAGTGCCGACACCACCAGGTTTTGCACGTACTGGAAGTTGGCTTGCGTGTCCACGGCCACTGCCGTGTGATGGTTGCGCCAGATGTCCAGCCAGGCCTCGGGGGTCAGGCGTGGAGGGCGGGCCAGCAGGGCCAGTTGGGCAAAGCCGTGGGTACGCTCACCGGGTGTTGCAGGGAAGCGGGTATTGGCGATGGCGACCGACTCGCAGACCAGGTAGGCGGCCATGCGCGCGGTTGCCGCGCTGATCAGGTTATCGAAAGGGCGACGAGCCGGGCCGTTGGCACTGTCCAGCCACAGCGACAGGCTGCCATCGGGCAATGGTCGGTTGTTTTCCTGGCGCAGGCCGGTGGCTGGCTGCACATCGGCATCGGCCAGGTTCAATTGCACACCTCGGGCACCGAGTGCCTGCAATTGCCCGGCAACCTCGCTGCGCAGGCGATGGGCGAAGGTATCAGGACTGACTTGGGTATCACGCCACAGCAGATAGATGACTTTTTCCATAGCTATCAAGCTCCTCGTTGCGGTTGATGGATGGGGCCGCGGTCGTGCTGGCTGGTCCATCCGGATGACCGAAAATCCCTGGTGTCATAGTCAATCAAGGTCAGCCCCGGGTAATACCCCAAACAGACTATTGACCCGCACTATGAGGGCAATGGCTCCGCCGCTCGACGCCGGGCAGCCTTGGAGAACTGCAGCTAAGCTTTCCTGCGCCGGGGTGGCAGCGGAAGTGTTGCCTTGGGATATCTATTTAAGGCAAGGGAGCCACCCGCCATGAGCGCCGAACAGAGTCATTACAGTCCGCCGACCCTGCTGGTGGTCGATGACACGCCCGATAACCTGATGTTGATGACGGATCTGCTCAAGGATCGCTACCGGGTCAAGGCCGCCAATAGCGGTGAAAAGGCTTTGCGCGTACTGCAGGGCGACACGCTCCCGGACCTGATCCTGCTTGACGTGATGATGCCCGGGCTGTCCGGCCATGAAGTGGCGCAGCAGCTCAAGCGCGACCCGCGTACCCGCGACATTCCGATCATATTTCTGACGGCCATGGCCGCGACCGAAGATGAGATCCATGGCCTGGAGCTAGGGGCCGTCGACTACATCACCAAACCGATCAGGCCGGCGCTGGTCCTGGCGCGGGTGGATACCCAGCTCAAGCTCAAGGCGGCGGCAGACTTCCTGCGTGATCACAATGACTATCTGGAAAAGGAAGTGGAGCGCCGGACTCGGGAGGTGATTGCGATCCAGGATGTGGCCATACAGGCCATGGCTTCACTGGCCGAGACCCGCGATAACGAAACCGGCAACCATATCCGGCGCACCCAGCATTACATCAAGGTGCTGGCGGAGCATCTGCGTGATCATCCGCGCTTCAGCCACTTTCTCACCGAGGACACCATCCAGTTACTGTTCAAGTCGGCGCCGCTGCACGACATCGGCAAGATCGGCATTCCCGACCATATCCTCCTCAAGCCTGGACGCTATACCGAGGAAGAGTTCGAGATCATGAAGACTCATACAACGCTGGGGCGTGACGCCATCCAGCATGCCGAGGATCAGCTCGGCATTCGCGCCGAGTTCCTCAGCCTGGCCAAGGAAATTGCCTACAGTCACCAGGAAAAATGGGACGGCAGTGGCTATCCGCAAGGGCTGGCGGGTGACGACATCCCCGTCAGCGCCCGGTTGATGGCGGTGGCGGATGTCTACGACGCCTTGATCAGTCGTCGGGTCTATAAAGCGGGGATGCCCCACGCGCAGGCCGTCGAGATTATTCGTCAGGGGCGGGGCACGCACTTCGACCCCGATATCTGCGATGCCTTCATGGATTGCCTCGAGCAGTTCCAGACCATTGCCGAGCGTTTCGCCGATACCGACCAGGACATGGCCGGCAAGCGGGCGGCCCTGGAGCGTCTCGGGCAGACTCCGTGAACCCGCAATTGCCCCTTTACCAGTGTTTTCATCAGGTCCACGAGGATAGTCATGGCTCGATTGCGTACCCTGCTTGAGCGCCTCGCGCTGCTTCACAAACTGATCCTGGGTTTTTCAGCGCTGCTGCTGTTGGTGCTGGTGCTCGGCGTGCAAAGCCTGCGCACCCAGCAATCGCTGAAGCAGGACATGCAGAACCTCTATCTGCAGGAACTGGTCGGCATGGAGCACTTGCAGGAAGCACGTGTGCAATTGCCCCATATGATGCAAGCATTGCAGCGCGCAGTGGGCACCGACAGTGCGCAGATTCGCGTCGAGTCCCTGCAGCAGTTGCAGGACATCCAGGAGCGCCTGCAACAGGCGGTGGCCCGCGCCAAAGTGACCCTGCGGCGTGCGGAGAATTTGGCGCGTCTCGCCGAGTTCGACCTGCTGCTGCAACAGTTGCAGCGTCATAGCGACGAGGCCTTTGTACTGATCGACCAAGGCCAGCAGAACAAGGCGTTGGTGCTGCTCAATAGCAGTGAATTCCAGCAACTCGCCCAGCAGGCCGACGGCCTTTTGTACGCGATCGCCCAGATCAAGGAAGCCTCGATTCGCGACACGGCCAAGGACATTGCCGAGTTTGCCGAACACAGCACCATGCTGACCTACGTACTGTTGTTCGGTGGCTTGTCGCTGGCACTGCTGTTGTCCTGGGTCGTCAGCCAGTCGATCCGCCACCCGCTCAACCGGGTGCGGGTGGCGGTAGACCACCTGGCCGCCGGGCAGCTCGATCAACCGATTCCCCACACCGACCTGAACAACGAAACCGGCGATCTGGCGCGGGCCATCGCCAAACTGCAGACAGAGTCCCAACAACTTGAGCGTCAGCGCTGGATCAAGGCCCATACCGCCCAATTGCAGGTCGATCTGCAGCAGGCAGAAACCCCGGCCGAACTGGCGCAGGTGTTCCTGCAATGCATGGCCGGCCTGCACGGAATCTGCCAGGGGGTGCTGTACAGCGCACAGGAGGACGCCGGCACGTTGTTGCTGATGGGGCGCTACGCCACCGACTCCGAGCGGCCACCCGAGGCGCAGGTCAAGTTCGGCGATGGCCTGTTGGGGCAGTGCGCGGTAGATCGCGTGCCCCGTCAGTTTCAGGCGATGCCGGAGCAATACTGGCGCTTGCGTTCGCCCCTTGGCGAGGTCCCGGCCCGTTGCCTGCTGCTGCAACCCATTGTCCGTGGTGAGCGGCTGCTGGGCGTGCTTGAGCTGGCTGGCCTGGAACCCTTGGGCGAGCGTGAATTGCTGCTGTTGCAGGAAGCCACCCCACGCCTGGCCGCGGCCATGGCGATTCTGGAGCGCAATCAGGCGGTCAAGACCCTGTTGGCGGAGACCCGGCGCCAGGCCAATGAAATGGCGGAGCAGGCACTGCAACTGGAGCAGCAGGCGCAGGCGCTCGAATCCCAGCAATCGGCGTTGCGCGCCACCGAGGCCTGGTATCGCGGGATTATCGAAGCGGCGCCGGACGGCATGTTGGTCGTGGATTCCGAAGGGCAAATCCTGCGCACCAATCGCCAACTGGATCAGCTGTTCGGCTATAGCGCTGGTGAGCTGCTCGGCGAGACCATCGATCGTCTGGTGCCGATGGCCAGTCGCGGGCGCCACGAGGCGCTGCGCAAGGGCTTCATGGCCCACGGCGAAACCCGTCAGATGGGGGCCAACCTGGACGACCTGCAAGGCGTGCGCAAAGACGGAAGTCTGTTCTCGGCAGAGATCAGCCTGTCACGTCTGCCGAGCCTGGAAGGGGGCGGAGTCTGCGTGTGCGCGTCGGTGCGCGACGTGAGTGAACGCCGTCATCTGCAGGCGGCACTCAAGGCCAGCGAGGCACAGTTGCGCGCAGTCCTCGACAGCAGCCCGGTGGCCATGGTGATCAGGGACGTCGACGGCCGTCCGACCTACTGCAATCCGCAGTTCGACAGTCTGTTCGGGACTCGTCTGGCTGAACTCGAAGGCACGGACCCGGCGCAGTTCTGGGTCGACCCGCAGGCACACCAGCGCTTTCTCGAAGCAGCAGCGCAAGGTGCAGTGCTGAACTTCGAGACCACCCTGCAGCGTGCTGGAGGCGAGCGCTTCGACGTACTGGTTTCGGCCATCACGATGACGCTGGGGGAGCGGGGCATGGGGGCCAATTGGTACTTTGACATCACCGACCGCAAGACCGCTGAGGCCGAGGTGCAGCGCGCACGGGAGGCCGCGGAAGAGGCGACCCGGGCCAAGAGCAACTTCCTGGCCACCATGAGCCACGAGATCCGCACACCGATGAACGCCATCATCGGCATGAGCTACCTGGCCTTGCGCACCGAACTCGACCACCGCCAGCGCAACTACATCGAAAAGGTCCATCGCTCGGCGGAATACCTGTTGGTGATCATCAACGACATCCTCGACTTCTCCAGGATCGAGGCCGGCAAGATGCACCTGGAGCACATTCCCTTCCACCTCGAGGCCGTGCTCGACGGCTTTGCCAGCATGATTGGCCTCAAAGCCGAGGACAAAGGCCTGGAGTTGCTGTTCAGCACCGATGCCGAACTGCCGACCGCCTTGATCGGCGATCCGTTGCGTCTTGGCCAGGTGCTGATCAACCTGGGCAACAATGCGACGAAGTTCACCGAGCAGGGCGAGATCGTGCTCGGCGTAGAGCAGCGGGGCGCGGCAGGAGAGCAGGCGCAGTTGCATTTCTGGGTACGTGACACTGGCATCGGCATGAACGCCGAGCAATGCTCGCGCCTGTTTCAACCCTTCAGCCAGGCCGATAGCACCACCACCCGCAAATACGGTGGCACCGGGTTGGGCCTGGCCATCTCCCGGCATCTGGTGGAATTGATGGGCGGGCGCATTTGGGTAGAGAGCGAACCGGGCCTGGGTTCCACTTTCCATTTCGAAGTGAGCCTGGGGGTGCAGCGCGACAGTCATCTACGGCGCATGGTGACCGCCGACGAGTTGCTCGGCAGCCGTGTGCTGGTGGTCGATGACAACGCCGCCGCGCGCGAGATCCTCTCCAGCATGGCGCGCAGTTTTGGCGTGGAGGTGGACGTCGCGCAAAGTGGCCGGGCCGCACTGACCATGCTGGTGGACGCCGAAGCGAAAGTGCTGCCCTATGACCTGGTGCTGATGGATTGGCGCATGCCAGGCATGGACGGTGTGGAAACGGTGCGGCAGATGCAGGCCGCCAAACTGGCACAAACGCCGTCGGTGATCATGGTCACTGCCTTCGGTCGCGAGGAGGCCCGCGAAGAGGCCAACCGGTACGGTATTCACTTGCCGGTGGTACTGACCAAACCGGTAACGCCGTCTACGTTGCTTGAGGCGCTGGGCACGGTGCTCGGCAAGATTCCCCAGGCCGATACCCGGGCCAGTGAGCGATTCGGCCAAAGCGCCGGCGCCATGGCCAGCCTGCGTGGCGCGCGACTGCTGTTGGTGGAAGACAATGAGCTGAACCGCGAGCTGGCCTGTGAACTGCTGGAGAGCGCCGGGATCGAGCTGTGCGTGGCCATTCACGGCGCGCAAGCGCTCGAGCAACTGGAGCGTGACGCAGACTTCGATGGTGTGTTGATGGACTGCCAGATGCCGGTGATGGACGGTTATACTGCGACCCGCAAGATACGTGAGCAGCCCCGCTGGGCGACTCTGCCGGTGATCGCCATGACTGCCGACGCCATGGCGGGGGACCGTGAGCGGGCGCTGGCCTGCGGCATGAACGACCACATCACCAAACCCTTGAACGTCGACGACATGTTCGCCACGTTGGCCAGGTGGATACATCCACGAACTGATCGTGGCGCGATGTCGCCCGACGTTTCGCCGCTCGCCTCGGTACCGTTGGCGAGCCTGCCGGCCAGCCTTCCCGGTATTGATTTGAAAGCGGGTCTGGGTACCTGCATGGGCAAGGTCGAACTCTATCTGCGCTTGCTGCGCAAGTTCCGCTCCAGCCACCAGGCTTTTTGCGCCGAGTTCCTGGCTGCCCGAGGCCAGGGCGATCCTTCGGCGACGGCCAGGCTGGCCCATACCCTGCGCGGTACGGCGGGCAACATCGGTGCCGTTGAAGTGGCGAACGCAGCCGGCGCGCTGGAGCAGGCCTGCCTGAACGATGGGGCGAGCGATGGGGCGGAGCAGGACCTGGCTGACCGGCTGGTGGAGGTTGAGCGTTGCCTGACAACGGTGCTGGAAGGCTTATCGGTATTCGGCGAGCCGACAACGTCCGCAGACTCATCAAGCGCGCCACCGGGCAGCGAATGGCATGCGCAATTGGCCCACGTCCGGTCTCTGCTGGCCGAGAGCGACACCCAGGCGCTGACCGCCTTGCTCAAACTGCAGGGGCTGGCTTCAGACCCGCGGATGAGCGAGCAGTTGCTTCGGGTTGTGCGGCAAGCGGAGTGCTTCGATTTCGATCAGGCGCTGGAGTTGCTGGAAAACCTGTCCTGATCGTTAAGTCGGTGGATAGGCATGGCTCATGCGCATGAGAGCGGGTGAATCCACAGCCGCTTACTGCCAGTCAAAAATTGGCAACAAACGACCTGCAGCGGACTGTCACGGCCTCTACGAAACGTATCAGGCGGCCATCGACCGGGCTCATGCATGAATGCCGGTCAGGGTTGGGTCAGGTACCAACGCCAGTCTTGCTCACCGAACTCGGCCATGAATTGCCGGTACTCGGCGCGTTTGACTGCCAGATAGACGCCGAGAAATGCCTTGCCCAAGGCGTCGCGTGCCCAGCTCGATTGTTCCAGCGCCTGCAGTGAAGTCAGCCAGTCGGTGGGTAGCAGCCCCTTGGCCTGAGTGTGGCCGTCGCCTTCAACCGGCTCGCCCGGATCGACGTTTTCACTGATCCCGTGATGAATGCTGGCGAGAATCGCTGCCGCTGCCAGATAAGGGTTGGCGTCGGCGCCGCAGATTCGATGCTCGATGTGCCGTGTACAAGCCGGGCCAGTGGATACACACAGGCTGGCGGTGCGGCTGTTGATGCTCCAGGTCGACGCGAGCGGCGCGTAGCTATTGGCCTCGAAGCGGCGGTAGGAGTTGGCGTTGGGGCAGAACAACAGCAAAGAGTCGAGCATCAGGGCCAGCATACCGCCCACCGACCGACGTAGCAGCGCAGTACCGGCCTTGTCTTCGCTGGCGTAAAGGTTGTTGCCCTCGGAATCGGCCAGGCTCACATGCATGTGCATGCCGGTCCCCGCCAAGTGGTCAAAAGGCTTGGCCATGAAGCAGGCCTGCAGGCCATGTTTTTGGGCCACGCCTTTGACGATTCGCTTGTAGCGAATGGCCTGGTCCATGGCCGATAGCGCGTCCCGATGCAAGAGGGTGATCTCCATCTGGCATAGCGCGTCTCCATGCTCCGAGGTGATCTCCACCTGGCCGGGGGCGTACTCGGAAATCGCGGTGCGCGCCCTGATATTCTGGGCCATGCACGCGGCATACAAATCCGCCATAAAGGGTTCGATCTGCTCCAGTTCACGCAGGCCGTCGACCTTGGAGCTGCGCCGGCGAGCGACGTCACCGTCGAGTGTCGGTTGTGGCCGACCCTGGCTGTCGCGCTGCTGGTCGAGCAGGTAGAAATCCAGCTCGCAGGCCATCACCGGGTTATAGCCATCGGCCTTGAGTGCGTCGATCACCTTGACCAGCAGATGGCGTGGGTCGGCTACCGTGGCCGGCATGCCTTCGGTGGGGTGCATGCAGACTTGCACGGCAGCGGTAGGGATCAGCCGCGTGGGCATCCAGGCTGCCCTCCAGTGGGTAGGCGCGGCAATCGAAATCGCCCACATCCCGGGCCAGCCCCGAGTCTTCGACGTCATCGCCGTTGAGCGTCATACCGAGCATGGCACTGGGCAAGGAGCGCCCGCGTTGGTAAACGGTCAACAATTCCTCACGCTGCAGCAGCTCGCCGCGAGGCACGCCATTAGCGTCGAGGATGAACAGCTCGAACATCTCGATATCAGGGTTCTGCGCCAGGAAATCCTCGGCTTGCTGCACACTGGCAAATTGCATGGGACGCTCGCTTGCGCCATCGGGCGCACGGGGACCGCCTACCGTTAGCGGCAGGCTGGTCTTCATTGGATTGAGGTCGGCCGTGTTCGGCCAACGCATTCAAATCAACGCGAGGGCTGCATCTGGTGGGCGCGCATGACGGCAATGCCACAGCGCCCAAAAGGCCAGAATGATATGCAGCAGGGGATTTTGGCACGGACGGGCTCGCACCTTCGGGAAGGAAGGGCTTAGCTGACGACGGATCAAGCGCAGGAGCGAAATCATGGTTCGGGATACTCCCACCGTTTGAAGGTTCGTTAAATCAGCATTTGTGAACCTTTGGTTATTGCTTGATTAAACAACTGCAGCAATGCGCCGGGGACCGTGTTCTACAGTGAAAACCAGCGGCAATCGCCCCCAATATTTGCTGGTCAACTCAAAGCAGGCTCACCTGCAGCACCCAAAAGACTTCTGCATACCTGATGACTGCTTGTGGCCGTTTGTTGCCTGTCACTTAAGGCAGCGATCGACCTCGAGCTGCCTGTCATGACAAGAAGCTTAACGCCCTGAAACAATCAGCCGTGACAGGCGGAACCCCAGCAACAGTGAGAACTCCCAGGGCGCGACTGGAAGCACTCCATGCGGGTATTGCCGGTGCGCGAGAGATGGTCAAGCTGCACGTCAGTGATGTCGGCTGGGTGCAGGACCGCTGGGAAATCAGTAAGCGAGCTAACGGATGAGCACTAGACGGGTAAATCGGCAAGGGTTCATGAGGATTGCTCATCAGACTGTGTAGGAGCGAGCTTGCTCGCGATGGAGGCCAACGATGGCGCGGGAAACCAGACGTACCGCAGCGTCCTCTGGTTTTTTCGCGAGCAGGCTCGCTCCTACAGGGGGCGGCAGGTGATTTGGGAATGGAAGTGAAGGCAAAGGACCCGCCAGGGCGGCGGGTCCGAAGGGGGATCACAGTTTCGGCAATTGCCCGATGCGGCCCATCATCTCGGTCACGATCTGCAAGTCCAGCATGAACTGCTCGGTGGTCTTGAACTCGTTGTCGTTGTGGCCGGTGTATTTGACGTCCGGCATGGCCAGGCCGAATTGCACGCCGTTGGGCAGTTCATGCACGGAGGTGGCGCCGGCGGAGGTTCCGAACTTGTGTTCCATGCCGAGGTTTTCGCTGGCCACCGCGAGCAGGGCCTTGACCCATTCACCCTCGGGGTTGCGGTACATCGGTTCGGCAATCGACAGGTCGAAGGCCGGTGCGATGCGGGTCTTCTTGCTCCAGGCGTCCAGCTTTGCGGCGATTTCGGACTTGAGCACTTCCGGGGATTTGCCCTTCGGCACGCGCAGGTTGACCGCGAGCTTGAAGGCTTTGTCATCCATCCCGACATAGGTCAGGGACGTGGTCAGCGGGCCCATGAATTCATCGGCAAAACCGACCCCCAACTTGCCACCCAGGTAGTCCAGCCCCCAGTTGTCGGCGGCGTAGCGGGCGGCGTCCGTGATCTGGTTGTGCTTGAGCGCGACCTTGCCGTCGAGGCCACTGATGAAGTCGAGCATCCTGGCCACCGGGTTGACGCCTGACTCGGGCTCGGAGGAGTGGGCGGACACACCGGTGACCGTCAGTTTGACGCCCTTGCCGTCGACCTTGGCGGCGACCTCGAAATTGCCGCCATTGCGCTTGGCATACTCGGTGCCGGCCTTTTGCAGGCTGGCGGCCAGTTCGGCGGGCTTGTCGGTCACCAGGGTCGCGACCGATGTCGACGGAATCTGGTTGGTGGCCAGGCCGCCGGTCATCGAGGTGATTTCTGCGCCTTTGCCTTGCGCTGCGCGCTTGGCGAAGCTGGCCATGACCGTGCCGTAGCCTTTCTCGGCGATCACCACCGGGTAGCCGCCATCCAGCGCCAGGTTGTAGTTGGGCGTGGGGTTGCGTTCGAAGTAGTAGGGGATGGCGTCGCCCGTGGTCTCTTCGGTGGTGTCCACCAGCAGCTTGAAGTTGCGGGCCAGCGGCAGCTTCTCTTCCTTGATGATCTTCATGGCGTACAGCGCCACCACGATGCCGTTCTTGTCATCCTCGGTGCCGCGGCCATACATGCGATCGCCGATCAGGGTGACCTTGAACGGATCGAGGCGGGTGCCGTCCTGCAACACCCAGTTTTCCGGCGTCACCGGCACCACATCGGCATGGGCGTGGATGCCCACGACTTCATCGCCGCTGCCTTCCAGGGAGATCTCGTAGACGCGGTTGTCGATGTTGCGAAAATTCAGGTTGAACGCCTGGGCCAGGCCCTTGATCTTCTCGGCGATCTTGAGGAATTCGGGGTTGTCGTGCTGGTCAACACCTTCCACGCGCACGGTCGGAATGGCCACCAGCTCCTTCAGGGTTTCGGTGGCCGCGCTGCCGTATTTCACCCGGGCATAGAGGCCAAGCAAACGATGGATTTCGTTTTGCTGCTCAGCGCTAAGCGTCTTGTTGCCGAGGAAGGCACGGATGGCCGGGCCGAGGTCGTCGGTCTTGGCGATATCGCTCTTGGCCAGGCTTCCCAGGAACTGCCGGAAATCCTTGACCGACGCATCACTGAAGGTCTTGAGGATGATCGCACTCTGTTGCGGGGTGATGTTGGCGTGGGCAGCGGTGGTGAACGACGAAAGGCTGGCGAGCACCAGGGTGGTCGCAGCCAGGTGCTTGAGGGAAAAATCCATTGCTGGGGGCATTCCTTTGCAGGCGGGTTGTAAGAAATATCTGATCGGTCGATCAGAAACTTTTCAAAACTAACACCACGAGCGTATGAAACGGGAGCCCCTGAAGTGGGATCTGTCGCACAGAAATGCAAAAGCGGCGCAGATATGAAAAACCGCTCTATCAATGCTTACATTCCGCCATCACCACGTGGCAGGTATTCGGCGTGCCGCCGGATCGGCCTGCATAACGGGCGCAATTATCCAGGGATTTCTGGCGAGCCATGTCCAAGGTGTCGGCCCAGGCGAGGCCGCCTTCGCCGACAGTGGGGAGGGCCTCTGCAAAGCAGGTTGAACCAGTGTTTGGGGCTGGATGATCTGGATATCGAGCCGTGGCGGCTTTGCCTGAACATCCCGCTGTCAGTGCCAGGTCGATGGCGAGCAGGGATAACAGGATCCATGACGAGCATTGGCGCACAGTGTGTCCCGTCATCCCGGTTCCCCTGTAGCAAGAGGCGTATTAGAGATCGCACCTGGCCAGATCAGGGCTGGGCACACTCTTACTCTGAGCCTATCCTTGCGGCATCGATCCTGCTGCTCCTTTCGTCTGCTTTCCTGAGTTCAGTGTTCCTGGCCGTCCGAGAGTCGAGTTGAGGTCGCTACAGACCACTGAACATGCTGATGATCACGGCATTGACCAGGTCAATGAAAAAGCCGCATACCAACGGCACGATCAGGAAGGCCTGGTGCGCCGCACCGTACTTTTGCGTCACGGTGGACATGTTGACGATGGCCGTCGCCGTGGAACCGAGGGTAATCCCGCCGAATCCGGAAGCGATCACGCTGGCTTCGTAATTGCGCCCCATAAAGCGGAAGACCACAAAATACGTATAGGCGACCGTCAGCAGGATTTGCAGGGTCAATGCGCACAGAATGAACATCAACGCGCCGCTGAGTTGCCATAGCTGAAGCCCCATCAGGGCCATGGTCAAGAACATGCCCAGGCAGATATCGGAGATCAACGACAGGCCCAGGCTGGCACCGCTCCAGGTTTTCAGTCGTTGATCACCCACAAAGGCCAGAACGAGGTGGTGAATGACGATGCCCGCGAACAGGCAACTGACAAACTTGGGCAGGGTGATGCCGGCATCGACCAGCAGCAGGTTGAGCCCGTAACCGGCCATCAGGGTCAGGTTGAGCCACATCCAGGCCCAGAGCACGTCGTAGTAGTCCAGCGCCTTGCCCGGTTGTTGCTCAAGAATGCCGACTTCCAACTCCGCATCCCTGGACGGCGTCAGTTGATAACGGCGTATCAACTGGTTGGCGATAGGGCCGCCGATGACGCAAGCGGCAATCAGGCCGACGGTGTTGCTGGCGATGCCCAGTTCGTGGGCGTTGCTGATGCCCAGTTTTTCGACGAAAAGCGGTGCCCAGGCCAGGGTGGTGCCCACTCCACCCGTGAGGGAAATGGAGCCCACCATCAAGCCTGCCTTGGGATCAAGCCCAAACGCCTCGGCCACTCCCATGCCCAGGGAGTTCTGCAGCAGAATGAACGCGGCGGCGAGCAACAGCAGGATCAGCAGCGGGCGCCCACCTTTGAGCAGCTGGCGCATGTCCGATTTCAAGCCAATGCCGGCAAAGAAATAGAGCAGCAGGGTGTCGCGAACTTGCAGGTCGAATTCGATCTGGATGTTCAGGCCGAAGTACAGCAAGGACGTCACCGCCGCACAGACGAAGCCGCCAACCACCGATTCCGGGATGCAGTATTGACGCAGAAAGGTGTTGTGCTGGACGAGGGTCTTGCCGAGGAAAAGCAGGAGGATGGCGAGTGTAAAACTCACGAGGCCGTGAACCTGGAAGAGCTGTGAAGTCATTTAAGGCCTTCCTAAAAACTGGAAAATCATTATCAGGATTCGCTCGTTCAATGTTTAGACCTGTATCAATGAACGGTCGAAACAGCCTTGCTCGTCCAGATAGCTTCCCAGTCATCAGGTGCGTCTGTGCGCCAGGGGTGAGGACAGCCTAGCCTAAACGGAAAAACCCATCCGGTTTGGCACAGGCCGCCATCACGCTCCCGATGGCCAGTCAGACGCTGACTTCAGCGCTTGATCAGAGAGATCTTCGTTCCCTCGATACTGACCCCCGCCATTAATCCTTGCTGGTCGAAGATGAACGCGTAGGCGTCATCTTTCAGTGTCGAGCTGGACAGGTTCTTCGCGGCCCCTTCATCCACCACGACAACCGTTGGCCCCACACCGATTTCCCAACCCTTGGTTTCAGCGACATATTTCACGGCTTTATCGGTCATCAGAAAAACCGCATAGCCGTACGACTGGGCGCCGGCCTGCAGCCCCCATGAACCGCTGACGGAGTTGTAGTAGTTCTCGACTTTCGAGCCTTTCATCAGTACGCCTTCGCCATAGCTGCCGCCGAACACGAGACCCGCCTTGATGATGTTCGGGAAAACCAGCACCGCCTTGGCTTGGTGCGAGATGGTTTCGGAGAATGGATGGGTCTTGTAGAGCGTCTGCAACGCTTGTCGAGCGTCGGCATTGAGATCCTCGGCGGTGGCCGCTGCGGCATTGTTCAGGAAACCGGTCGATGCCAAGGTTGCAATCGCGAGGAAGAACGATAGGAAGAACCGCATTGATTGAGTCATTTGCGTACTCCGCTGAGGGAGCAGGGGGATGAGCGCAGCGGCAAGTGCCTGCGTCAAGCAGGAACCGAACCCACTGAGGTTATCCGGTGCACCCTGAAATGTGTGAATCGCAAGCATCGCTCCTGAATGAAGTGGGCCACTGGGCCACTGATCATTTGCGCTGCCATCAGCTGTTATGACCACTGCGTAACGGCCGGGTTCGCTGTCAGTTCTGCTTCGGGCCCGGTTTCACCTTGCGAAGGATTGAAATCGCTTCGTCACACGTTCAATGCAGGCAGCAAAAGGCCCGCGCAATGGCGGGCCTTCTGTTTGGGGTCAAATCCTTTTGTGCTTCCAATCTGCGCTCCATCTTGTGAGCGTTTCGTGAAAAGCATGTCGTAGCAATGAAAAAAGCCCGGCGTCGGTCGGGCTCTCTGTAGATGGGCCAAATCCTTTTGGCTGATCCCATTGTGCTTGGTGGATGTGACGACGACATGACAGGGCTGACAGGAAAAGCTGATCGCTACCAGAAACAGGCTTGAGTGCTGACGGGCTGTGGAATCGAGCTGTCCATGCACTTTTATAAAGCGCCATGGGCAACATCGTGCACCAGTCGGAAGCGCCGCAAAGCGCTTTTACCTGCGACAGCTCCAGCGTCGTGACAATCCCCCTTGGCTCAAGAGTCCATGTTTGCAGATAGTTGAAGTCTCTCTGTCGCTGACTGGCACAAAGGCTGCAAGGCTGTCATCAGGTCCACCTGGAGAGCATTCGTGTGGACAGCCCCCTCGGTCAACGACGATCGATTGGCCGGACAGGTCGTGGGCAACATCGGTGGATCAGGCATAGATGCCTGGTTTCAACACCGCAAAAGAACAGGCAAAGACGCCTGGAACCGAAAGGTTTCAGGCGTTTTTTTTGCTTTTAAAACCGTGATGGGCTCGGGCTGGGTGCTTTCTATGAATTCCAATGTTGCCACGTTGAACAAGATGCAAACGCTGATCGTGATCGGTAATGGCATGGTCGGACATCATTGTGTCGAACAACTGATCGAGCGGGGAGCGCTTGACCATTACCGGCTGCACGTCTTCAGTGAAGAGCCGATGCGTGCCTATGACCGTGTGCACCTTTCCGAGTACTTTTCCGGTCGTGATGCCGAGTCGCTGGCGCTGTCCGATGCGTCGCTTTACCAGACGCCCGGCGTTACGCTGCACCTGGGTGTGCCGGTACTGGAAATCGACCGCGTCCGTCGCCAGGTGGTCACCGCGCAAGGTTGCGTCACGTATGACAAATTGGTCCTGGCCACCGGGTCTTTTCCGTTTGTTCCGCCAATCGAAGGCGCCGAAGGTGAATCGCGCCTGGTCTATCGCACCCTGGAAGACCTCGATGCCATTCGGGCTGCGGCGGCCAATGCCCGGCGCGGTGTGGTGGTCGGCGGTGGCTTGCTGGGCCTGGAGGCCGCGAACGCGTTGAAGAGCCTGGGCCTTGAAGCCCACGTGGTGGAATTCGCGCCGCGCTTGATGCCGGTACAACTCGATGACCTCGGTGGCCAGGCGCTCAAGGCGCAGATCGAACGATTGGGCGTCGGTGTACACCTGTCCCGCGCCACGCAATCGATCAGCGCGGGCGAGCAGTACCGCTATCGCATGAACTTCGCCAATGACGAATTCCTCGAAACCGACCTGATCGTGTTTTCCGCCGGTATCCGCGCCCAAGACGCGCTGGCCCGTCAATGCGCACTGGAGATCGGTCCGCGCGGTGGCGTGGTGATCGACGACACGTGCCTCAGTTGCGACCCGAACATCTACGCCATCGGTGAATGCGCTTCATGGAACGGCAGCCTGTTCGGCCTGGTCGCGCCGGGCTACCAGATGGCGCGCAGCGTCGCGGCCCGCCTGTGCAACGAAGTCGCCGAGCCGTTCACCGGTGCCGACATGTCGACCAAGCTCAAGCTGCTGGGGGTGGATGTCGGCTCCATCGGCGACGCCCACGGCAACACCCCGGGTGCGCGCAGCTATCAATTCATCGACGAAACCAGCGCCAGCTATCGCCGCCTGGTGGTGGATGTCAGTGGCAAGCACGTCCTCGGTGCAGTGCTGGTCGGTGACAACAGCTATTACGACACCTTGCTGCAATACATGCAGAACGGCATCGCCTTGCCAGCAGAACCCGCCGGCCTGATTCTGCCGTCCTCCGAAGGCGCGCCGACCCTGGGCCCGGGTGCGCTGCCCGAGTCGGCCACGGTGTGCTCCTGTCATAACGTCACCAAGGGCTCCATTTGTTCGGCTATCGACGGCGGCTGCACCGACCTGGGCCAGCTCAAGTCGCAGACCAAGGCCTGTACCGGCTGCGGCGGTTGCGCCGGGTTGCTCAAGCAAGTGTTCGAGCATGAACTGATTGCCCGTGGCGTCAGTGTCGACAAGAGCCTGTGCGAACACTTCGCCTACACCCGGCAGGAGCTTTATGCGCTGGTACGGGTAGAGGGCGTGATCACCTTCGACGAACTGTTGGCCAAACATGGCCGTGGCCACACCGGTTGCGACGTCTGCAAACCGGCGGTGGGTTCGATCCTCGCCTCGTGCTGGAACCAGCCGATCATGGACACGTCGCTGGTGCCGTTGCAGGACACCAACGACACCTTCATGGCCAACATGCAGAAAAACGGCACCTATTCGGTGGTGCCGCGCATCGCCGGGGGGGAGATCACGGCGGACAAGCTGATCGCGATTGGCGTGGTGGCGAAGAAATACGACCTCTACAGCAAAATCACCGGCGGGCAGCGCATCGACTTGTTCGGCGCTCAGTTGCATCAGTTGCCGGACATCTGGGCCGAGCTGATTGCAGCGGGTTTTGAAACCGGGCACGCCTACGGCAAATCGACCCGGACGGTGAAGTCCTGTGTCGGCAGCACCTGGTGCCGTTATGGCGTGCAGGACAGCGTGCAAATGGCCCTGACCCTCGAGGATCGCTACAAGGGGCTGCGCTCGCCGCACAAGCTCAAGTTCGCGGTCTCCGGTTGCACCCGTGAGTGCGCCGAGGCGCAGAGCAAGGACGTCGGCGTGATCGCCACCGAGAAAGGCTGGAACCTCTATGTGTGCGGTAACGGCGGCATGCGCCCGCGCCACGCCGAGTTGTTCGCCACCGACCTCGATGACGCGACCCTGATCCGCTACATCGACCGCTTCCTGATGTTCTACATCCGCACCGCCGACAAGTTGCAGCGCACCTCGGTCTGGCGCGAGAGCCTGGAGGGTGGCCTGGATTACCTCAAGGATGTGGTCATCAACGACAGCCTGGGGCTTGGCCTTGAGCTCGAATCGCAGATGCAATTGGTGGTCAACCGCTACGAATGCGAATGGGCCAACGCCCTGAAGGACCCGGAAAAACTCAAGCGCTTCCGCACCTTCGTCAACGATCAGCGCCCGGACCCGGACATCCATTTTGTCCAGGAACGCGGTCAGCGCCGGCCGATCATGGCCTCTGAACTCCACCTTATCCCTGTCATCGAGGAGATTGCCTGATGAGCCAGTCCGATACCCAGCGCGCCTGTTCCAGTTCCTCCCTGGTCAATCCCGATGCCTGGCAAGCGGTGTGCAGCCAGGAGGATCTGGTGAGTAACTCCGGCGTCGTCGCCTGGCTCGACGGTGCACAGGTGGCGCTGTTCTACCTGCCGGATGCCGAAGGCAAGACCCTCTATGCCATCGATAACCATGACCCGCAATCCGGGGCGAATGTCATCGGTCGCGGGCTGATCGGCAGTATCAAGGGCGATCTGGTGATTGCCTCGCCCCTCTACAAACAGCACTTCCGCCTTGAGGACGGCAGTTGCCTGGAGTATCCGCAGCAGCGCCTGCGGGTCTGGCCGGTGCGCCTGAACGCAGGCCGGGTGGAGGTCGCGGTGGCCTGACCACATTGGGTTTCGCCGGGGGCTGAACGCTTACTCAATTAATGCTTCATGCCAGGCTCCGGCGGAGTCGATGATCAATGACAAACACTATCGGAGGCTCGTATGAAAACAGCCGCACAACTGCTGAAACTCAAGGCCGAGCAGAACCGGCGGGTGCATAGCATCGCGCCAGACCAGACGGTGCTTGAAGCGTTGAGGATAATGGCCGAGAAAAATGTCGGTGCCCTGCCTGTCATGGAGGAGGGGCAGGTGGTCGGCGTTATTAGCGAACGCGACTATGCGCGCAAGGTCGTTCTACAGGGACGCTCTTCGGTCGGCACGCCGGTGCGGGCCATCATGAGCGCACCCGTCGTGACAGCAGACAGTCAGCAGAGCATCGAGCGTTGCATGGCGGTCATGACCGACAGTCATCTGCGCCATCTACCGGTGGTGGAGGGCGACCAACTGATTGGTCTGTTGTCGATTGGTGATCTGGTCAAGGAGGCCATCGTCGAGCAGACCGAGTTGATCCGGCAGCTGGAACACTACATTCGCGGGCATTAAAGCGACCGGGGCAGGGTGGATCACCTCAGGTGTAAACTAAGCTTGCATTGAAAAGCGCTGCACCTGGAGGTGAGCCATGCGCTCAATTACCGTTTACACCTCGATCGCACTGCTGGCGCTGTTTATGGTGCCGCTTGCCACCGCAGCGACTTCGGTCGAAGTCGTCTTCAAGGACCCCGAAAAATTCAGCGATGCCAGCCTTGATAGTCCGGGCTATGAACGTGGTGCCGATCCTTATGTCATGAAAGAGCTGCGCAGCTACATCCAGAAGCTTGGCGAGCGGTACCTGCCACCCGGCCAGCAGCTGCAAATCGAAATACGCAACATCGACCTGGCCGGTCGCTATGAACCCTGGAGGCCTGATGCCTACGAGGTGCGCTTCATGCGCGACATCACCTGGCCGAGCATCGATCTACATTACGTGCTCAAACAAAACGGCCAGATCGTGAGCCAGGCCGACGCCAGGGTCATGGATCAGCTCTACCTCCAGCGTCCGGGGCGTGCCAACAGAAGTGACAGGCTCTACTCCGAGAAGGCCATGCTCTCGGACTGGTTCCACAGACAATTCGCCGGGCAACATCAGAGCGGGTTGAATTGAACCGCCCTGCACTCTGAATCACCCGTCCGGTATGTCGCGAAGGGGGGCGTGCGACCCATTGCAGCCATTCCCCAACGACTGTGATCGGGACAAAGCTACCTGCCGAAAACGGTACCCAATGCGGACTGACCAATCGGATCAAAGCCAATACAGCCGCACAATGGTATACAGCCAGCCGATGCAGAGGGTGATAGTCAGGTAGATCACCACGAGCACCAGAGAGTGATTCCACATGACAATGACCTCCCATAACCACGGTTTGAGGCGCGTCAGGGGCGTCTGACAAACCGGATAAACTCAGATCAAGCCCGCACCGCAGCATCCGCGCTGCTCCTGAATCGGCGGGCACTTCACCGTGCCGAACGAACAGAACACACAGCAGTCACCGGGGTTCGGGCGTAGCAGGGTTTTGCAACTGCCACATTCGTAGAAAAACTGACAGGCATCGGTGGGCATGGCTTCCTGCTTGGCGAAACCGCAATGCGGGCAGGTCAACACGGATTGGAGGATGACGGCGCTCATGCTTGCCTCACTTGTGCACGGTGGAGGGATAACCCGCTTTCGTCGTCGCCTGGGTCAACGCGTCAGGATCGGCTTTTTTGTGGGCTTAGGTGACGATGGCCATTTTCTCGGCGAAATTGACCTTGACGGTACGCACGCCGGACAACTGCTCCAGCGAACTCTTGAGCGCCATCGGACAGACCGGACAGGTCATGTTCCGACCGTCGAGCCTGACGGTTTCCGCTGGAGCCTGAGCCATCGTTTTCTCCCTTGAACTGATCTAACCTAGGGTCACTTTACACTCCGTACCTGGGTACAGAATCAAGGGGCGTGTGATGGCGACAGGGCTGAGTATCGGCAAGTTGGCGGAATCTGCCGGGGTGAACATCGAGACTATTCGCTATTACCAGCGACGCGGCTTGCTGGATGAACCGCCAAAACCGCTCAGCGGTTATCGATGCTATCTACCGGAGCAGGTCAAACGGCTGCGCTTCATCAAGAGGGCGCAGGCGCTGGGATTCACGCTGGATGAGGTGGGCACGCTGCTGACACTTGATGCGGCCTGCACTTGTCGCGAGACTCGGGCACTGGCCGTGCGCAAGCTGGCCCTGATCGAGCAAAAGATGGCCGACCTTTCCGCACTGCGGCAGGTACTGGGCGGACTGGTGCTGGAGTGCGATGCAGGCGACGGCGGGGCCGCTTGCCCTATCATCGATGTGCTGAACAGGGAGTGATGCTGCCACTCGTGGTGGCGCTCTGTGTGTCGTACCAACCCCAGAAACGACAAAGCCCTGAATAAGGGGCACCTGAGCTACGGTTCTTATCAGCTCTGTCATTGCGATGTGGACACCGCAGAGAAAAGATGCGCCACCTTACCCGGCTTGTCCGACAATTCAGTTACCTGATCACACCGCCTCCGTGCCTGACCAGCCGCCGTACTCCGCCTTGTGGTGAAAGGCTGCAATTGACCTGGCTCCACGCAATCACAGCCATTAAAAAAAGCGGCCCTTTGGCACCGATAACATCGTTTCTCGGTGGCGCGGCTTTTTACTATATTGGCCGCCAGATCCGGTGAGTGACTCAACATTCGCCACCCTCAGTGCGAGTAGTCTTTATGAATAAAAAACCAGGCAACGCAGGGTTTGTGAATGCGGGCGCGGGAACCCGTGCAGTGTGGGGTGGGGAGCAAGTCAGGCATCCCTACAACGCCACTCAAACCCCCATCGTAGTCAGTGCTGCATATGGTTACGACGACATCGACGTCTGGTACGACGTAGCGTTGGGTAAGGCGCCCGGCTTTATTTACAGCCGCATGAGCAACCCGACGGTCGAGACCCTTGAGGCAAAGATTCGCGAGTTGGAGTTGGCCGAATCTGCCGTGGCTTTCAGCAGCGGGATGGCGGCGATCAGCAGTGTGCTTTACACCTTCCTGGCCCATGGCGATCGGGTGGTGTCGACCAAGGACAGCTATGGCGGCACCAACAAGATTTTCGAAGAGTTCCTGCCGCGCACCGGTGTGAACGTGACGTTGTGCGAGACGTTTGATCACGAAGAAATCGAACGCGAAATCGCCAAGGGTTGCCAATTGGTGTATCTGGAAACACCGACCAACCCGACGCTGAAAATACTCGATATCGAGCGTCTGGTAGCTGCGGCCAAGCGCGTCGGTGCCATTGTGGTGGCGGATAACACCTTCGCCACGCCGTTGAATCAGAACCCCTTGGCGCTGGGTGTGGACGTGGTCATTCACAGTGCGACCAAGTTTCTCAGCGGCCACGGCGACGTGCTTGGCGGCCTGGTGTGCGGTAGCGAATCGCTGATGGCCAAGGTGCGTCATTACCGGGAAATCAACGGTGCGACGCTCGACCCGTTCTCCGCCTACATGATCATTCGCGGCATGAAAACGTTGGTGCTGCGCATGCGTCAGCAGCAACGCAGCGCCCGTGCACTGGCAGAGTACCTCTGCGTCGAACCGTTGGTGGAGTCGGTCAATTATCCGGGTTTGCCCGGCCATCCGAATCATGCGGTGGCGTGCGCGCAAATGTCCGGCTTCGGTGCAATCGTCAGTTTTGTCGTGGTGGGCGGTATGGACACGGTCAAGGTGCTGTTGCCACGACTGCGATTCGCCCACTGCGCGGGCAATCTCGGTGCGGTGGAAACCATCTACGGTCCGGCCCGCACCACCAGCCATGTCGAGAACACGCTGGAGGAACGCCTGGCCCTGGGTATTTCCGAAGGGCTGGTGCGGGTCTCTGTCGGCATCGAAGACACCGATGATCTGCTCGACGACCTGAAACAGGCATTCGCATTTGTCAGGGGGGCGGGCAACGAACTCGCACAAGCAAACACCCAACGTTCAATCAATGAAAATTGCGTCGACATAGCAGGTTGAAGATTTAACGCTAATACCTCGCTACAAGGATGTGAGTGGGGCGTTCATGAAGTGGAATAATAATAAAACTTAGTGGCGATCTGTTTTTACTCTGCCGAGTGAATCATTGCAGATGTTAATTCGTGCCCTAATAACTTTCATGAGAACAACCATGTCCATAAAAGAAGAACAACTTAATACACATTCCGGTTTTAAACAGGAAATGCAGACGCGGCATATTGTGATGTTGGCATTAGGCGGCGTCATTGGTACCGGGCTGTTTCTCACGTCCGGGTATACGGTTAACCAGGCTGGTCCCTTGGGCGCGGTGATCGCTTACATCATCGGTGCGCTCATGGTTTACATGGTGATGATGTGCCTGGGCGAACTGGCGGTACAGATGCCGGAAACCGGTTCATTCAGTACTTACGCCACCCGTTTTCTCGGGCCTGGTACCGGCTATACCGTGGCTTGGTTGTATTGGCTGACCTGGACGGTGGCCATCGGTTCTGAATTCACCGCCGCCGGTATCTTAATGGCGCGCTGGTTCCCGGATACACCGGTGTGGATCTGGAGTGCGCTGTTTGCCGGCCTGGTGTTTCTGACCAATGTGATTTCGGTGCGCCTGTTCGCTGAGACCGAGTTCTGGTTGTCACTGGTTAAAGTGGTGACCGTAATAGTGTTTCTAATGATCGGCGGTGGCGCGATTCTCGGTCTGCTGCACATCGAGCAGGGCCACAGTATCGGGTTGAGCAACTTCACTCGCGAAGGACTTTTTCCTACCGGAGTGATGCCGATAGCCATGACGTTATTGGCGGTGTCTTTTGCGTTCTCTGGCACTGAGTTGATCGGTATTGCCGCTGGGGAAACCAAGGATCCGCAACGCAACGTGCCGCGTGCCATTCGCACGACGGTGCTGCGCCTGGCGATCTTTTTCGTGGGGACCATTTTCGTCCTGGCGACGCTGTTACCCCGTGAGCAGGCCGGCCTGGTAGAGAGTCCATTCGTCACGGTGTTCACTTACATCGGGATTCCATATTCGGCAGACATCATGAACTTTGTGATCATCAGTGCCTTGCTGTCGGCCGCCAACTCCGGGTTGTATGCCGCGTCACGGATGCTCTGGACGCTGAGTGACCAGGGTCACCTGCCCAAGCGATTCTCGGCCCTGACACGTATGGGCACGCCGCTCAACGCCATTATCGTCAGCATGGCGGGTGGGGCTGCCTCGTTGCTCAGCAGTGTGTTTGCCGCCGACACCATCTATCTGGCGCTGGTGTCGATCTCCGGATTGGCGGTCGTGGTGGTCTGGATGAGCATCGCTGCGAGCCAGATTGCTTTTCGCCGTCACTATGTGGCCAACGGCGGTGACATCCGCGACTTGAAATTCCGTGTCCGGGGTTATCCATGGGTGCCGTTGGGAGCGCTGGTCTGCTGCAGTCTGGCGTGTGTCGGGATTGCGTTCGATCCGGAGCAACGTGTGGCGTTGTACTTCGGTTTGCCCTTCATCGCCTGGTGCTACTTCGTGTATTACATTACCCGCAAAAGCCGCGAGCGACGCTTGTCGGTTGCCCCCTTGGCACAACCGTCCGACGCGTTCTAGTCAGCGTCGACGGGATGGGCAAGCGTGCTCGGTGGAGGGGGCGTCCTGGAGGTTCAAGCCATGAAGCAAAAGACGCTACCCCCATTGAACTGGCTGCGGGCATTCGAGGTGTCCGCCCGCTGTTTGAACTTCACCCATGCCGCCGAAGAACTGTTTTTGACCCAGGGCGCAGTCAGTCAGCAGATCCGCCAACTGGAAAGCCATCTTGGGGTGGCACTGTTCAAGCGCTTGCCCCGTGGCTTGGGACTGACCGAGGAAGGTCAGGCTTATCTGCCGGTGGTACAGGATGCGATCACGCGGCTGGCAGTGGGGACCAACGAGATTTTTGGCCAGCACAAACGTCGGCCGATCAAGGTGCGTGGCAGCCTGGCGTTCTTCGTGCATTGGCTGGCGCCCAAGCTGGCGGGGTTTAGCCAGGCGCATCCGCATGTCGATATCCGCTACATCAGCAATATCTGGGTAAAGGAGCTGGACGGTGAGGATGACATGGAGATTCGCTGGGGCCACGGTCAATGGCCCGGCCTGGTGTCGCAGCGCCTGACCTGGGACACGTTGTTCCCGGTCTGCTCGCCGGACCTGATGACAAGGTCGCCGCTGACGGTCCCCGCGGACGTGTCGCACCATCCACTGTTGCATGTTCTGGGTTACGAAGAGGGTTGGGGGTACTGGTTGAACATGGTCGGTGCGGACACCGTCGACTCCTCGACCGGCATGCAGTTCGACACATTGATCTCGACTTTGCGCATGGCCGAGTTAGGGCAGGGGATCGCCCTGGCGCGGTCCTCGATGGTGGAGGAGATGCTTCAGGATGGACGGTTAGTCGAACCCTTTACCCAGCGTATCGAAGCCAGCGAGTCTTTTTACCTTGTGCGCGGTTCCGGGGCCGAGCAGCACCCCGACGCGGTGATGTTTTCCACCTGGCTGGTCGAGCAGGCACATCGTTTCAAATGAATGGCCGGAGCCAACCATGCGTTATGTGAGTACCCGAAATTCGGCCGTGCAGGTCGACTTCGAACAGGTCGTATTGTCTGGCATTGCCGAGGACGGTGGGCTGTTCGTACCACTCGAACTGCCGCTGTTTGAATCGCAGGACATCGCCAACTGGTCGACCTTGCCCTATGACGAACTGGCCTACAGGGTGATCAGTCCGTTTGTGGGAGAGACGATCCCCGAGACAGACCTCAAGCGCATGCTCAAAGAGGCCGGCAGCCAATTCAGGCATCGCTCCCTGGCGCCTTTGCATCAGGTTGATCGTAACGAGTGGGTGCTGGAACTGTTCCACGGGCCGACTCGCTCCTCGAAGGACTTTGCTGCGCAGTTGCAGGCACGGCTGGTGTCGTATTTTCTGCGCAAGCGCGGGCGTCGCGGGGTGGTGATCGGTGCCACCAACGGCGATACCGGGCTGGCGGCCATCGAGGCGTTCAAGCGCTGCGAGGACACCTGCGTAGTGGTGTTTTACCCGGAGGCGGGCGTACCCCGGGACCAACTCCAGCATCTGCAAGCAGCGGCGCACCCAAGGGTTCATCAGTTCGCGGTCAACGGCAGCTTTGACGAGTGCCAGACCATCGTCACCCGGCTGTTCCGACAATGGCCGTATGCGCAGTACGAGGTGATCAGTTTCAACTCCAGTAACTGGGTCAGTGTGTTGGCTCAACTGGTGTTTTACTTCCACGCCGTGTTGCAACTGGGAGGCGGCCAGCGTCCGATCGGTTTTAGCGTACCTGCGGCGAGTTTTGCCGAAGTGTATGCAGGCTACATCGCGCAAAAAATGGGCCTGCCGATCACCCAGATGATTGTTGCGACCAACCAGAATGACGCGTTGCACCAGTTGTTTCAGAAGAACCACTACAGCAGGACACGAGCCAACAAGACGCTTTCGCCTGCCATGGACCTGTCGATCTTTTCCAATCTGGAACGTTTTCTGTGGGAGCTATACGGACGTGACGACCAGGCGGTGTGTGCCCTGATGGAGGGGTTCGAGTCCGGCGGCGAGATGGTCATCGCCAACGAGTTCTGGTTGCAGGCGCGGATGATCATCGACTCCTACGCGGTCAGTGATGAGCAGACGCTGACAGAAATCACCTCGCTGTATCGCGACACGGGATACGTCATCGACCCGCATACGGCAACTGGGGTACTGGCCGCCCGGTTGTATCGGCGAAGCCTGGTGGCGCCAATGGTGACCCTGGGGGAAATCTCACCGGTCAAGTCGGCGGCACTGCTTGGCGAGTTGGGCATCAGTGTGGCGGGGTTGCAACCTGAGGTCGCGACGCAAGGACAGGCGCAGGTTTACCGGATTCAACCGGACGAGCTCGACACCATCCATGAGCTGCTCGGAGCGCTGTGAAGGCGCGCCAACAGGAGGCCAAGTGAAGCGAATTCTGGACCCTCTCGATGAACACATCATCGCGGAACTACAGCTCAATGCCAGGGCTGCACACGCCGAACTGGCGGCCAAGGTCAATCTGTCACGCAATGCGGTGCGCCAGCGCATAGAAAGACTTGAACGCGACGGGGTAATACAGGGATATACGGTACGCACGGGGGAGGGGCGACAAGCCACGTCGAACATCAATGCGGTGATTTTCGTTTACCGCTACGACCGGATGCGGGGGGCGGAAGTGTTGCAAGCGCTGCGGGCAATTCCGGAAGTCATCCAGTGCGATGTCATGAGCGGCGAGTTCGACCTGATGCTGAGGGTGGGTGCTGCGAGCCCACAGCGGGTGCACAAGGTCTGGACTGAAATTGCCGCGTTGCCTGGAGTAGAAAACACCGTGACCTCCTTCGTGCTGTCATCTGTCGTTTAACCCATTTTTCGTGCTGCCAAAAGCCAACCCGCGTTGGCTTTTTTTATGCCTGAAGCTTTGCCCAGGCACTGGTCAAAACGCCCATAAAATAGAGCAAATTGGCCTATTTCACTGCCCTGGGCCCAGCCCTAACCTAGTGCCTGACAACCCATCACCCGGATCAAGGGCATAACAAAATGACTGAATACAAATTGGCGCTGGTTGGCTTTGGTGGTGTTAACCGGGCATTGGCTCAGCTGATTGCCGATCGTAACGAACAGTGGAAAACAGAACTGGGTTTCACCCTGAAAATCGTCGGTGTGACTGACTTGTTTCTCGGCTCGGTGATTGGCCGCGAAGGGCTGGACGCCAATGTGCTCGCCCAATTGCCGGCAGTCAAAGGTGCATTGGCGCAACTGTCGGGTGGCGACGTCACAGCCCTCAATGAGGCGGTGATCAAGGATTCTGGCGCGGACATTATTGTTGAAGCCACGTTTACCAACCCGGTGGACGGTGAACCGGCGACTTCATTCTGCCGTTGGGCGCTTGAGGGTGGCCAGCATGTCGTCACCACCAACAAGGGCCCGATCGCCTTGCACGGCGCCGAACTCAAGGCACTGGCTCGACGCAAGCATGTCGCCTTTGAATACGAAGGCTCGGTCATGAGCGGCACGCCGGTGATTCGCCTGGCCAGGCAGGCACTGGCAGGCAGCTCCATTGTCGGTTTTGAAGGAATTCTCAACGGCACGTCCAACTTCGTGCTGACCAGCATGGAAGGCGGCCTGGGGTTTGCCGAGGCCGTCAGCAAGGCTCAGGAGCTGGGTTACGCCGAAGCCGACCCGACGGCGGATGTCGAGGGTCATGACGTACGCCTCAAGGTGGTGATCCTAGCGAATGAACTGCTGGACGCGAAGCTTACGGTCAGCGACGTCACGTGCAGCGGCATTTCGTCCCTCAGCCTTGGCGACATTGAAAAAGCCCGGCAGGACGGCGCTCGCTGGAAGCTGATCGGGGCGGCGATGCGCCATGCCGACGGCTCGATCAGTGCCAGTGTCGAACCGCGGCTTTTGAACAACGACCATCCGCTGGCCAGTGTTGGCGGCGCGACCAATGCGGTGTCGTTTACCTCGCAACTGCTCGGTGCGGTAACGGTTTCGGGGCCGGGAGCCGGGCGTACGGAAACAGCGTTTGCGCTGCTCTCGGACATCATCAGCATCCATCAATCCATTGCACGCAACCAGGAGTAAGCCTGTGAAATTATCGCGCCTGGTTCTGGATATCGTAGAGCCGCCCATTGAAGTCTTTAACGCCTATGACGGTTCCGTCATAGGCAGCGTAACGAATGTCTGTGCGTCGCAAGTTCCGCAGTTGTTGGAGACGGGACGCAGTGGTGCAGTGGCGTGCGCCGCGTTGGCGCGTCATCGTCGGGCTCGCATTCTTGAGCAAGCCGCAATCAACATCGAACGTGATGCCGGCGTGTTTGCCAGGCTGATCGTCGACGAGGCCGGAAAGACCCTCAAACAGGCGGAAAAGGAGGTCAAACGCTGCGTCAACACACTCAAGCTATCGGCCGAGGAGGCCAGGCGCAATGCCGGGGAGGTGGTGCCTTTTGATGCTTATGAAGGTTCCGAATCGCGTCAGGGCTGGTTTTCCCGTGAGCCTCTGGGGCTGATCGTTGCGATCACGCCGTACAACGATCCGTTGAACCTGGTGGCGCATAAACTCGGTCCGGCCATTGCGGGCGGTAACGCGGTGATTCTCAAACCCTCCGAGCTTGCGCCATTGTCGGCCATTAAACTGGTGTCTTATCTGGTCGCAGCAGGCTTGCCTGAATCAGTGGTTACAGTCGCCACCGGCGGCGCGGAACTGGGCAAGGCGTTGGTCTCCGCCCGTGAGGTGCGGATGATTTCCTTTACCGGCGGTTTCGTCACCGCAGAGCAGATTGCCCGCACGGCCGGGTTGAAGAAACTGGCCATGGACCTGGGCGGCAATGCGCCGGTAATCGTCATGGGCGACTGCAACCTTGAGGCGGCTGTCGAGAGTTGCGTGTCCGGAGCCTTTTGGGCAGCGGGACAGAACTGCGTAGGCACTCAGCGTTTGCTGATTCAGGCGTCGATTTATGAAGCGTTCCGAGAGCGATTCGTCAGCCAGGCCCGTGCGCTTGTGGTTGGCGACCCGTTGCAGGCCGATACCGATATCGGCCCGATGATTACTGCGCAAGCCGCGCAGAATGCCGAGCAAGTGGTGAACGAGGCCTTGCAAGAGGGCGCCACGTTGCTCTGCGGCCATCGGCGCGCAGGATCGTGCTACGCCGCCACCGTATTGGAAAACGTCGATCACGCCAGTCGACTCTGGCGCAATGAAGTCTTCGCTCCGGTGGTGGTATTGCAGCTTTTCGAAACCTTCGATGAAGCCATCGCGTTGGCCAATGAACCCGAATACAGCCTGCATGCGGGGATCTTCACCAATGATCTGGCAACCGCGATGAGCGCCGCGCGGAGAATCGAAGCCGGGGGAGTGATGATCAACGACTCTTCCGACTACCGCTTCGATGCGATGCCGTTTGGCGGTTCCAAGTACGGTAGCCTGGGCCGGGAAGGGGTGCGTTTTGCCTACGAGGAAATGACTCAACCCAAGGTGGTGTGTTTGAACACGTTGGGCTAGTCGATTCGCGGTAAATGGATCAGTTCGTATGGCATTGGGTCGGTTTGGTCACCGGCCCAATGCGTTTTGCTGAATGGGGAGAAAGAAGAAGTTGAATATTTCCACTGAGCTGATAGTCGCCAAGAAAGCGTCTGTTGCGATCTGAGGGGCGGTGAGTTCTGAAGAATGACGACTTCTGGCCATTTTGTGCATGTCGTGACTGACCCTTTGGGCCATAAGCGGTCGGTGACAGGCCAGTGGCAAATCGAAAGCAAGCGGGCGCGCTATCACCGAATTAACTGAATCTTATAGCGATGCCCTAACCACCAATGGACAATCAACTGGCTGGGTTCCCGATACATCGAGGGTCTCGATCAGGTGCCGGGCAGCCTTGCGACCGATCTCGTAGTACGGCAGTTGCACCGTGGTCAGCGGCGGGATGAACAGCTCAGCAATACCGATCATGTTGTCGTAGCCGAGCACGGCGACATCGTCGGGAATTTTCAGGCCACGGCCCAACAATAGCTGATAGGCACAAAAGGCAATGCGGTCGTTGCCACAGATCAGAATGTCGAATTGGGGACGACCCTCAATGATGTGCCGGTCGAGGATGGCTGCGGTTTCACCATAGGCGTCATGATCGGAAAGGTCGTATTGCAGGAGTGCGTCAGGCGACAGCCCGAATGCCTGACAGGCACGTTGCAGACCTTTTTGTCGCAGGTTCCAGGCCAGACTCTGTTTTGGCAGATTGATACACAGAGGGCGCCGATAGCCCTGGCTCAACGCGTGATGTACGGCTCGATACTGCCCCGCTTCGTCGTCTGGCACATAACTCACCAGGCGACTGTCATCGGCCAGGCAATTGGCGAGTACCAGGGGTTTGCTCTTCAATCGCTCGGGAATGCACACCTGGCGAAACCCCATGGCGCTGAAGATCAACCCGTCGGGGCGGTGCGACAACATCAGGTCGATGTTCTGGTCGGTGGGCGGGTTGCTCAACAGGTTAAGGATGAACACATTCCAGCCGGCTTGCTGCGCGGTCTGTTCGATGGACAGCAGCAACTCGACGGCGAACGGTGTGGTCGCGGTGTCCAGCGCGAACACACCGATGGTTCGCGACTGGAGGTTGTCGCCGCGCATCTTGCGCGCCGACAGGCTCGGTACGAATTGCAGTTCATCAATGGCGCGACGCACCCGCAGAAGGGTTTCGGGGCTCAGTTTTTCCGGATTATTGAGCGCTCGAGAAACCGTCATCAGGGACACGCCGGCCAGCTGTGCAACGTCTTTCACTGAAGTCATGCGAGGCGAGCCCGGTCAGGTTGACGCAGAATCATGACACAGGGCCCGGGCTTCTCGCGACTCGAATGACGATGCTCACAGCCATCCAGAGTCGAGAGGCCATGCCTTGGGAATCGAGACACGCCCGCCACTCCCGCTGGCAAACAGCTTCACGCCCAGACTGTCGGGCCGCGGATAGAGGCGACTGCTGAGGCTGAAGCGCCCGTTTTCGTCGAACACCTCGATGGACGAGCGATCGAGGAATACACGCAGTGCCAGTCGCTCTTGTGTCGGGTCTATCGACACGCTGCGCTGGCCTGTGACTTGCGCACCAGAGCGGCTGCGGTCAAGTACCAGACGCTGCAACGCCGCATCGTAGTAGAGCAGGGTTTGTTCATGGCCATCGTCGCTGCAGCGCAACGCGATTCCCAGGTGGCCGTCGGTGCAGCCGAGCAGATCCAGATGCACATGGATTTCGAGCATATCGCCATTCACTTGCGGCACGCACCGGGTTCCCGACTCCTCCCACCACGGTGTACCAGGCAATAGCGTCATGCGCAGAGCGATGAGCTCCCGTGCCGGATACACGCAAAGGCGATCTGCGCACAGTTCCAGTTCGCGCGGCAAACCGAGCATGCCGCACCAGTGATGGGCCTGGCTCGGCATCGGGCTTTCCCACATGTCGAGCCATGCCCACACAAGGCGCCGACCATCGGCGGCCAATAGCGTTTGCGCGGCATAGAAATCATGGCCGTTATCCAACTCGATAAAAGGCCCGCCGGTGAAGTGCCATTCGCTGTCGAGTCGGCCCACTCGATAACCGGTCTGGTACTTGTTGAGCCGTTCGTAACCCTCGGGTTGCATGCCCTGGGGGGAGTACAGCAGCACATCGCGCTCGTTCAGTCGGAACAGATCCGGGCACTCCCACATATAGCCATCGCCCTCGCTGCCGCTGGACACATAGTCGAGGAACTCCCAGGCGTGCAGATCCGTGGAACGGTATAGCGGCAGTAGCGGTTTATCACCCAGACGCGCGCCGGCAATCAGGTACCAATAGTCATCCTCCTGCCATACCTTGGGGTCACGAAAGTGCATGATCGTGTCTTGCGGCGCGTTCTCGATGACGGCGCCATGCTTGACGAACCGGATGCCGTCGGTGCTGGTGGCCAGGCACTGGACTTGACGGATCGAGCGTTCGTCACCCACTTCCCCCAGCCAGGTGTGTCCGGTGTAGATCAGTGCCAAGGTATCTCCACACACCACAGCGCTACCGGAAAAACATCCGTCGCGGTCGAAGTCATCGCCGGGTGCCAGCGCAATGGGCAGGTGCTGCCAATGAACCAGATCGGCACTCTTGGCGTGGCCCCAATACATCGGGCCCCATTTCGCGTCGAAGGGGTAATGCTGATAGAAAACGTGATATTCGCCACGAAAGTACACTACCCCGTTAGGGTCGTTCATCCAGCCTGCCGGGGGGGAAATATGATAACCGGGTCGATAATCCTGGATGACGCGAGACAGGCCGTCACCCAGTGCGCGCTGCGCAAGGTCAAGGGAAGAAGACATTGGATCGCTCATGGTATTCAAAGACAAGGTCATAGGGCGCGTGCTCGGACTGAGCGTAGAGAGACGTCATCCGGCAGGGTTTCAATGGCGTGTGGGTGGCGCTTCAAGGCCGTGCCGTCGGCGTCGAACAGGTACAGATTGCCGAACTCCAGCTGCAGCTCGACCTGATCGCCCACCTGCCATCCGGCGTTGACTTCACAACGACAAATCAGTGGCTCGTCCTGACCTGTATCGAGGTGCACATAGGTTTCACTGCCCAGGTATTCGACCCCGGTCACGACGACGCCGGCAGTTCCCTGCGCCGCTTTGAGAGACACGTGTTCCGGGCGAATTCCCAGGCTCAGCGGGGCGTCCGCCGCCAGGTTCGAGCTGTCGAAGGGCAGGGAGGTCATACCCAGGACGGGAGTATCGACCAGGCTGGTTTCACCCGGGGCATGCAGGCGTGCCGCCAGAAAGTTCATTCTGGGCGAACCGAGAAAACCGGCGACAAAGCGGCTCGCCGGGCGCTCATAGAGTTCGCGCGGTGAGCCAACCTGCTCTACGCGACCGCCATTGAGCACAACAATTTTGTCGGCCAGGGTCATCGCTTCCACTTGATCGTGAGTGACGTAGATCATCGTCGAGCCCAGTCGATCATGCAGCCGGGCGATTTCGTTGCGCATCTGCACCCGCAAGGATGCATCCAGATTGGAGAGCGGCTCATCGAACAACAAAATGTCCGGCTCACGCGCCATGGCTCTGCCCATTGCCACACGCTGGCGCTGCCCTCCAGACAGTTCTTTTGGCTTGCGTTGCAGCAGTTTGTCCAATTGAAGGATTTGCGCTGTTTTCAGCACACGCTCGCGCAGGCTGCTCTTTTCAGTCTTGGCCAGTTTGAGACCAAAGCTGATGTTGTCGTAGACGCTCATGTGCGGGTACAACGCATAAGACTGAAACACCATGCCGACGCCACGCTCGCGCGGCTCCAGGTCGTTGACCCGTCGCCCGTCGATCAGCAGGTCGCCGCCGCAGATCGAATCCAGTCCGGCGATCAGTCGCAGCAGGGTCGACTTGCCGCAGCCCGAGGGGCCAACGAACACCACGAATTCACCCGCAGCGATCTCCAGGCTGACGTCGCGAAGAATCCGCACGCCGCCCAATTGTTTGTTCACGTTGTCTAGCTTCAACTTGATCACGATGCTGTTCCTTGTAGTTGTCGGGCATCAACCCTTTAACGCGCCGGCAGTGAGACCGGAAACGATTCGGCGCTGGAAGATCAGCACCAGAATCACCAGTGGGACGGTGACCACCACCGATGCGGCCATCAACAGCCCCCAAGGCAGCTCATGAGGACTCCCGCCGGAAATCAAGGCGATGGCGACCGGCACCGTGCGTTGCGTGTCTGTGAGGGTGAAGGTCAGGGCAAACAGGAACTCGTTCCATGCGGCGATAAAGGCCAACAAGCCAGTGGTGACCAGTGCGGGCCATAGCAGCGGCAGTAGCACCCGGGTAAGCGTGACCCAAGGCGAAGCGCCATCCATGATTGCCGCTTCTTCCAGTTCATGTGGCAGTTGCCCCATGAATGTGGTCAGCACCCAGACGGTGAAGGGCAGGGTGAAAATCGTGTAACTCAGGATCAACGCCCAGGACGTGTTGTACAGGCCCAGCGCGCGGATCACTTCGAACAGCCCCGACAGCACCGCGACCTGGGGAAACATCGACACGCCAAGCACCATCATCAACACCGTGCCACGCCCACGGAACTTCACCCGGCCCAAGGCATAGGCTGCGGTCAGGCTGAGGAACAGCGCCAGTGTCACCACACACAGCGCAACCACCAGCGAATTACCGATAGCTCGCAGAAATGAGGCTTGATGGAGTACCGCCGCGTAATTGGAGAAGTCGGGTGTATCGATCCAATAGCTCACCTCGAACAAGGCGCTGGATGGCTTCAGCGACGTCACGATGGCGTAGTAGAAAGGGAAGACCGCATACAGCAGCAAAATCCCGATCAAACACCAAAACCCGAGGCGTAACAGCGCTTTTTTTAGTAGGCGCTGGCTCATGAGCGGACCTCCAGTTGACGGCGTCCGAGGTAGAGATAAAGCATGGCGATGACCGCAACGACCAGAAACAGCAGAGTCGAGGCCGCGCTGCCATAGCCAACATCCTGGAACTCCACCAGGTGCTGGCGGGCATAGACCGACATACTCATGGTGCTCGAAGAATTCGAGGTCAGCACATAGATGACGTCGAATACCCGCAGGGAATCGAGGATGCGGAAGATCGCCGCCACCAACAATGCAGGCATCAGTAGTGGAAGCGTGACACGCCAGAACACCTTCAGCGGATGAATGCCGTCGACCCTTGCGGCTTCGTAGCAATCGCTCGGCAACATCTGCAAGGCAGCCAGCATCAACAGCGTGACAAAAGGGACGGTCTTCCAGACGTCGACGATGATGACCGCCCACATCGACAGATCCGCATCTGCCGTCCAGGCCAACGGAGCGTCAATCAGTCCGAGGCTCAGCATCAGGTGATTGATGATGCCGAACTGGTCGTTAAGCATCCATGACCAGATCTTTGCCGAGACAATGGTAGGAATCGCCCAGGGAATTAGAATCATCGCACGCACCAGGGAACGGCCTGTGAACTTGATGTTCAGCAGCAACGCCACCAGCAGCCCCAGGACGACTTCCAGTCCCACCGACACCACGGTGAAATGCAACGTGTTGCGCACCGCGTTCCACCATTGTGGATCGACCAGGATGCCCGACCAATTGGAACCGTTGTGGAACAGATAATTGCTCAAGCCTACGAAGGATCCGCCACTGGTGTCCGCCAGGTTGGCATCGGTCAGGCTGAACCAGAATGTCCGCAGTAGCGGCCAGGCCGCCACCAGGGCCAGACACAGCAACATCGGCGTCAGAAACAGCCAGGCGGCGCGTACTCGACGACGCTGCACAGGCGTTTCCCGGGCGAGCAGGAACTCGTCACAGGGGGCATGGGTAGTAGAGACAGACATGGTGATTTCCTTCCTTGTGGCTTACCAGTTCCGGCGTTTGATGCGCGTGAGTTCGCTTTCCAGTTCGGCCAGCGCCTGATCGACAGGCAACTCGCCCGCCAGCACGCCATGCACTCGATCGAAGAACGCATTGGAGACCCGTGGATAGCGATCGGCAGTGATTGAGGCAGGGCGCATGACCCCATCGTTGAGAATGCTGTGGAGCTGAGCGTAATAAGGCATTGCTGCGAGCAGTTCGGGGTCTTGATACAGCGACTCGATCACCGGGTTGTAGGCGCCTATCAGGGCACGATGTTTTTGCTCTTGGGCACTGGTCAGGTAGCTCACCAGTTCTGCGGCAAGTTTTGGATGGGCGCTGTAACGCGATACCGCCAGGCCCCAGCCACCGAGGGTGGAGGCATGGCTGCCGGTCTCGCCGCCGCGGGGCAGGGGAGCGACCCCGACCTTGTCTTTTACGGCACTGTCCTGGCTTTGCACCAGAGCCCAGACATAAGGCCAGTTACGCATGAACAGCGCATTTCCCGATTGGAATACGCCACGACCTTCTTCCTCGGTGTAGTTGAGTACGCCACGCGGGGAGATGTCTCCCACCCAACTTTTCGCCAGGGTCAAAGCTGTTCTTGAAGCCTGGCTGTTGACCACGATGTCACCTCGTGGATTGACCAGTCCGCCTTCCGGTTGGCTGCTGATCCACTCCAGTGCATTACACGTCAGGCCCTCGTAGGCGCGCCCCTGAAAGATGTAACCCCACGCATTGGGATTCCCGGCAGTGCGCTCGGCCTGTTGAATATTCCTGGCGGTAGCGGTCATTTCCTCCCAGGTCTGGGGAACCTGCTGGTTGTACTTCTCGAGCAAGTCCTTGCGGTAATACAGCAGGCCCGAGTCGGTGAACCACGGCATCGTCACCAACCGTCCGTTCACCGTGGCGTTATCCACCTGTGCCTGGAAGTAGCCTTGGGTCGCGTTGGCGGGAAGCGCCTCGCGCAGATCCAGCAGATGTTTGGCCAGCATCCCTGGCCACACCATATCGATCTGAATGATGTCGATGTCGGAGGACTGCGCACTGAGGATCTGTTGGTAGAACGACAACCTCTCGGTCGCCGAGTTTGGTGTGGAAACCACCTCGACGTGGTTGCCGGTCTGTTTCGACCATGCCTCAACAGCCTCCTTGCAGAGTTGTAATTCCGCACCCACGGCACCGCAGGAGATCGTCAAATCGGCTGCACTCGAGACGGACGGAAGCCCGGCACAGAGGGTGAGTAGTGCTGCTGGAAGGAGAGATTTGAGCAGTTTCATAAAGCCCTCTTTATTTTTGTTTTTAGAAAAGTTAACGTTAACATCGCCAAATGTATCAGCGTATTTGCGATGAGGCATCTTTTTTTTCGTCGATTGCGACAATTCGCAACTCATGAAAAATGGCCGGTCGCGGGAACAAAACAATAAAAACAAAACAGGAAATCCACATGCAGAAAGCATCAAGCTGGCTACTCGCAGGCGTGCTCGGCACCTCGGCGGTAACCTCTCAGGCCGCGACTCTGGAAGAACGCATGGCCGCGTTTGAAGCCCGTGCCAGCGCCGCGGAAAAGCGTGCAGCCGCAGCCGAGCAGCAAACCCAGGCACTTGCCAGGGAATTGCAGCAGATCAAACTCGCCACTGCTCCCTTGCAGCCCGCCGCGTCTACTGCGGCAGTAATTTCGGCGCCTGCTTTGGATACCCGACTGGCAAAACTCGAGGCCCGTCAGCAAAGCCTGGAGAAAGAGGGCAGTACCGGACACCTCACTGATGGGTTCAGCTTCAACGGCTACGCCCGCTCCGGATTGCTGATCAACGATCGGCTGGGTGGTGGTCGTGGCGGCCCTTATGAAACTCCTGCCGGTTCAGTCGGTGGTGCAGTCGGGCGACTCGGTAACGAGGACGACACCTACATGCGTATAGACCTGTCGAAAGAAATCTATGCGCAAAACGGCACCCGTTCCAAATTCACGGTCTCCATCGCCGATGGTGTGGAAAGTTCCAATGACTGGACGGCCGACGAAAGCAAACTGAACGTGCGCCAGGTATTCACAGCGCTTGACCATGTCGCTGCGTTCAAGGGCAATTCAGTGTTCGAGAACGCCACCCTGTGGGCAGGCAAGCGATTCGATAGAGATAATTTCGATATCCACTGGCTGGACTCGGACGTTGTCTATCTGGCCGGCACCGGGGGTGGAATCTACGATATGCAGATGAACAAGAATTGGCGTTCGAACTACTCTTTGATCGGGCGTAACTACGGGGATTTCAGTCAAGGCGATCTTAGTGCCGATGTGGAAAGCTACATCCTGACCTCCAACCAGTTCTTCGAGGATGGCCAGTGGCAGTGGATGTTCAATGCCATCGGCGCAAAGAAAAACGATTTCGCTACCCGCACCAATGCGGCGGGTTTGACGCCTGCGGATTCCGGCTTGCACAGCATGCTGGCCAATCACCAGAAAAACTTTTTCGGCAGAGAAGGCTTCTTCAAAACGGCGCTGCTCTATGGGCAAGGTCTGGGAGCTGAGGTCAAGAACGTCGGCTCGGATGGTGAACTGATTGATGATGCCCGCGCTCTGCGTCTGGCACTTTACGGTGAGACACCCCTTGCGTCTGACTGGCGTATCGGCCCCAGCTTGCTGGCCGAACAGAGCAAGGATAGATACGTCAAGGGTGACGACTACCGCTGGCTGACCCTGAACGTGCGATTGGCTAACAAAATCAACAGCAATTTCGAGATGGCCTACGAAATAAGCTGGCAAACCATGAACCTCGACCCGAAGGACTATCTACAACGTAATGCGGTCGACGGTAACTTTTGGAAATTCACTGTCGCCCCGACATTCAAACCCGAGGTTGGAGATCTTCTTACACGTCCCGAATTGCGAGTGTTCGCAAGCTTCATGAACTGGTCTTCGGATCTGGACAGATTCAGTACAACAGACTCCTTTGGCATGACGGACTTCAAAGCCGGAGGTGTATGGCAATACGGTATTCAAATGGAAACCTGGTTTTAATATTTGAACGCGTTCGGCCAACATCTGCTTTGAGGTTGGCTATGAAAACTTCTCTAACTTCAACAACCCCTGCCTTTCATCAAAGCTCATTGAGTAAGTGATTACCGGTCGAAGCTGATCAGCCAGCAGTTCCCTACGACAACAAATTGAGGAAATGACGATGGTATTGCCTCGCGCAATAGTGTTTGGCGAAGCCCTGACCGATCTTGTCCAAGGCACTCCTGGACAGTGGAAGGGTTACCCAGGTGGTGCTCCCTGGAACGTTGCACGAGCGCTAAGTCGCTTGGGTGTTAGCAGCGCTTTTGCTGGATCGGTGAGCATGGATTCACTGGGTGACGAGATAGTTTCGCACTCGGAAGCGGCAGGATTGGATACGAGGTTTATCCAACGGGTAGACCGAGATCCTTTGGTTGCCATCGTTGCATCGAGCCGTCCTCCAAGATACTTTTTTGCTGGAGATGCCGATCTGTTTTTTGATCCGGATCTGATGCCCGAAGGATGGATCAACCATGCAGAGCTGTGTCATTTCAGCTGCATCAGTTTGGCTCGACAGCCACTCGCAGACAAGCTGGTTAAAATTGCTCAGCAGGCCAAAAAGGCCGGTAAACGGATTAGCTATGATCCGAACTGGCGCAATTTAATGGATAGCCATTATCGGGAGCAGACCTTCCCTACGATGACCACCCTTGCTGACATGATTAAGCTTTCCGATGAAGACCTTCGGCAAATTTATCCAGGGCTGACAGAACACCAGGCAATGGATGAGCTTCGCGCTCTTAATCCTCAGGCGCAGATCCTTTTTACCCGAGGGGAACACGGGATGATTCTCCACACCCCGGACAGCCAACTCGATCAGCCGGCGATTGCCGTGAAGGTGCAAGACACGGTTGGAGCAGGAGACGCTTGTATGGCTGGTTGGCTGGCTGCGCAGTTGCTGGGGATCGTGGACTTGAGAGAGCGCCTGCAATTTTCAGCGGCTTGCGCATCCATATCTTGCCGTCATGCCGGAGCCCATGCTCCAGCGCTAGCTGATGTGGAAGGTTTGCTGCAGCTGCTAAAACATACTTGACCATGGTTGCCGACGCCGAGGAGTTGTCTAAGTAAAAAAGACGCGGCGCCGACCCTGGCCACAAGCGTTGCTGAGCTCGCAAGCTCTCCAAAAAAACCAGGCAAGTTCAGTTAGCGATCAAGTCGGGGTTCTGGGGCTCAATGATTACGCACGAGCGAAAGTTGCTCGGTATTGGCGTTGAGATCATTGCGGAGACAAGGTGCGCTCGCCATCGCCACTGCGCAAAACCGGTTATCCAGCGTGAGTCGAATCATGGTCCGGAGGCTAATCCAGTCCCGCGGAACTAGCTTGTGCGTTCCTGGATTGAACGCCAGACGCGATGCTCGCTCAGCATCAACGTCGCTATCGCAACGAGCACAGGTACAAAGGCAAGCGCACAGATAACGGTCCAACCGTATCGATTCAATACACCTCCCGATGCAAACGAGCCGAGTACCATGGCGCCAAAGACAATGAAATCATTGAGCGCTTGGACACTGTTTCTTTCGCTTGTTTTATGGCACTGAAGGACGAGCGCAGAGGCACCGACAAAACCGAAATTCCAACCAATCCCTAGAAGCACCAAACATAGATAAAAGTGGTAGGACTGCACGCCGGCAAGCCCGACAGCAATAGAGGCGCCGGTTAACATCAACCCCATCAACACAACGCGGTTTGCTCCAAAACGGCGGATCAGATGTCCAGTGAAAAAACTGGGTGCGTACATTGCAATGACGTGCCACTGCAATGCCAGGTTCGATGATTCCAGTGAAAGATCCTCATGCTTCATTGCTAGTGGGGCCGAAGTCATCAGGAAATTCATCAAGGTGTAAATTATGACGCCACAGAGCATGGCGTTGATGAGTCGAGGCTGCCGAACAATCACCGCAAGCGGGCGACCTGGAGTACGAACAGCTGCCTCATGGCGTGGCAAATCGACACCTAGCAGTACCGCCGCCGAAACCACCGCCATTAATGCGGCTGCAACGTAAGTAGCGATAAACAGGTGTGACTCCCACAGGTCCATCGTATAGGTGACCGTCTGTGGACCTAGTACACCCGCCACTAGCCCGGCAGCCATGACGATTGAAAGCGCCCAGGGCTGCCTGCTTTCTGGAACGCATTCTGCGGCGGCGAAACGAAACGTCAGCACCACAGCGGCATAAGCGCCACCAAACAGCATCGCAGCACAGAAAATGAAGAAGGAAGACAAATAAATGCCAATCGCAGCCAGCACTCCCATCAGGATGCCGCACAACGCTCCCAGCATAAACACGAGACTGCGCCCATAGCGCTGCGCAATGGCACCGGCAGGTAGCGTGCAGCTCGCCATGCCCACGACAAAAATGGAGATAGGCAGCGTCGCCAATGCTTTATCCGGTGCAAGCATGTCTCCCACGATAGCGCCGGTTGCATAGACGATGACTGAGTTACCACCCGCCAATGCCTGGGCGGTTGCCAGTCGAAAAATGTTGCTGTTCCCAGATGTGGCTGACACGACTTCTCTCCCTTGAATGAATCGTCCCTTAATGCAGCTGCAGCGTGCCGATTATCTATGAAAGCTAATGGCCGCGCTGCTCCTTTCGATATCCAGGCGCCGGTACCGCGCAGATCATCGACAAGGGCCTCCCGACAGCGGGTTTGATAGCCCGCGTCATGATGGCCAGGTTCGCCGACCAGTTGGCGCCTCTTACACACCGCCGTACTGATACACGGTCGCACTCCAATACTGGCTGCCGTTACGTTTTTGGCGAGCCCATCCGTCGGCCACCAGTTGATTGGCGATCATTCGATTCATAAAGCCATGACCGAGCAGCAGAACCGGTCCATCGCTGGCAAGGGACTGCAATCGTTTAGCTGCCGTGCTGGCGCGTATCCTCGCAGTGCCGGCGGATTCGACGTTGCGTGAGTAACCGCACAGCCATAAGACTCGAAGGATAAATGCCCAGGTAAACGGCGATAGCCGTGGCAGTTTCCAATGACCACAAGGTAGTTGTGCTTCGCAGAAAAGTGCGTCGACCAGTGCAGGCTTCAGGCCGAGCGCCTGGACGGAGGTCAGCGCACGAGGCGCGCTGCTTGAAACAATCACCGTGGCGGTTGCGGCGAGTTGCATACTGGCATGCGGGACCGGGTGGTGGGTAATTTCGGATCGGTTGTATTGCTCGATCCAGTCTTTCATCTCGAGCGCTGAGATTTTGTCGGTTGCGGCCAGTTTTGGCTGGCCGTGACGCATCAGGATTATTTCCCTGTTCACAAATTGACGTCCTTGTTCTGGTGTGTGGTAAATGACCAGGAAGTGCGGTTTCGGGAACTCAAGGTACGCCTCGCGTACCCGCATAAAACCGCACAATGAGGCTCGAGATCATCGGCTTTGGGACTAGACGATAATCCCTTCTGCGAAAGTCAGTTGTCGACCATGACGGATGAGCTTTTTTTCTTCGAGGCACGCGCACTGTGGTTTTCAAACCAGCCGTGATCGCGGTACCACGCCACGGTGTCAGTGATTGTCAGCTCTAGCGCCCGGAAACTCAGGCCAAGCTCCTGCTCGCTCTTGCGGTGGTTGAAGCAGGTGCGGTACTCCTCTCGTATCAACAGGCGCAACGTGGCCATGCTCAGCAGGACGGGCTTGCCGGTCAGGCGCGCATAGATCTCCTGCATAGCCGCCAAGGTGTATAGAAAGGGCAGCGGTAGTTGTCGAACGGGTGTCTTGACGCCTGCGATACGTCCTAGAACAGGGACCAGCTGACGCATCGTCATATGCCGGCCCGCCGCGAGATAGCGCTCACCTCGTCGGCCCTGTTTGGCGGCAGCAATCAGCGCCCATGCCACATCACGGGCATCTACAACGGAGAAGGTGCCAGGGATCAGCCCGGGCAACTTGCCGTTCACGACATCGTTGACCAATTGTCCCGAGGAGGTCGGGCCAATGTCGGCAGGACCCCACATCCAACCGGGCAGGACCATGCAGGCATGCATCTCGGGATGTGCTTCCAGGAACGACAGGACGACACGGTCGGCGAGGATCTTGCTGCGGTAGTAGTCATCCGCGTCGGCGTCGGCCCGCAGGCATGTCTCATCGATGGACGAGCCAGGTGCGCCGTCGAGCACGGCAATGGAAGACGTATGGATGAACCGTCGTATACCGGCGCGGTAGGCCTGGTTAAGCAGGCGCCGCGTACCAGACACATTGATTTTTTCGAGTTCTTTCCAGTGGCTGCCGCCCTTGTAGTTGTCGCGAAAGAATGCCGCGGTGTGAAACACCGTATCGCAGCCTTGCAGCGATGCTGCGAATGCGTCGACATCGGCCATGTCACCCACGACCAGCTCCACCCCCGGAAGATTGTTGAACTGCTGTTCACCTTTGGCTCTTGAGCGGACCAGGCCTTTAACCGTGTAGCCACGAGCGACCAATTCACGCACCAGGTTGTTGCCCAGCAAACCGGTTGCACCAGTAACAAATGCGCTGCGCATGGCTCAACCCTCACCCTGTTCGGCTAACGGCATCAACACCGCACTGTCGAAGAAGGCCTCTTCACGGATGGCCAGTCCGTTTCTGAAGGTGAAGTGTGCGGCGTAGTGCACGGTAATGTGGCGTCCATGGGGTGCAATCACCCGGCCTGGCAGCACCAAGGGGGCGGCGAAGGTGCCAGTCAGTTTGGCAGTTAGCGCCAAAAGATCGCCAGCGACCATGAATGGGGTGAAGGTCACTTGGGCATCAGGGAACGCTTCGAACAGCGCAGTCTCTCGTTTGCGCATGGATTCGCGACCGGTTTGAATCCCCATACCATCGAGGTAGATGAAGTCTTCGCAAACCAACGCAAGCATCGCCTCCACATCACGACGATTGAAGGCTCTTGAGGCGCGTTCCGCATAGTCGTTGGGGCCAGTAGTCATACAGTCCATTCCATTCGTTTCGAGGGCCTGTAGATATACCTTTGAGGCCTCTGCCGAAAAACAGCGACTACTGCATAATGGATTTGCACATATGCAGACCAGGGAGGAGAAGACGCATGGCGTTGCAAGCAAATTGGGACGATCTTCGTCTGCTGTTGGCAGTCTCGCGGCGTGGCAGCTTCCTTCAAGCTGGCCAGTTGCTGGGTATCGCGGCGTCTACCGTGTCCCGCCGCCTGACCCAACTTGAGGTCGCACTGGGCGAGCCACTCGTCGAGCGGGGCGTTGAAGGATGCTGGTTGACCTCGCGGGGCCAATCCCTCGTGGAAGTTGCCCTGGCGGCGGAAGCGGGCTTGAGGCGTCAAACCGCTGCTGGCATATCCGAGCTGCACACAGAGCTATCTGGCAGTGTCCTGGTCAGTGCAGGAGAGGGTTTCTCGTCTTGTGTGCTGGAGGCCGCGGGGCGCTTCACTTCTCTGCACCCGCGTTGCTCGGTGGAGCTGATGGTCACAGCCGACTTTCACAAGATCGTCCGCGGCGTGGCAGACATTGCTGTACGTACAGCTCATCTGGGTGAGCCGTCGCTGATTTATCGACCAATAGGCCGGCTCGCCTACGGTATCTTCGCTGATGCAGGTTATCTGAAGCGGTTTCCAGGGGTGACCCCGGCCACGGCGGTCAATGTTGCCTTGCTTCCCCCGCTGGACATGTTGCCGCAAATGCGTGCGGCAAAGGCCGGTGGTCTGGACCGCGCGCAGATCAGCGTGAATTCGTTCGCCGTGCAGCTCGAATCGGTGAGGCGAGGTATGGGGGTGGCCGTACTGCCCCGTATACTGGCGAAGGATCTGATCGGGTTGTTCCCGGATCTCCACCTTCCAGATATGGAGGTCTATCTGGTGACCCGGCCTCAGGCATTAAAGCAGGCCCACATCAAATGTTTTTTTGTCATCCTGGAGCAGGTGCTGCTCGAAGCCCTATCCATGGAAAATGTCGAAGGTTACCTCTTGGGGGGGTGACCCGTGAGTATCGGAACAATAACGATCTCTTCTGCGTATGGGTCACCGTGCAATAGACTGGGTTTTGCGGTGAGCGTGGAGCGCTTGTCAAATACCCACTCAAAGGATGAGCACATGAGCCGTACCGGCCATATATGCCTGATGGCGACCTATAACAAATGGATGAACGAAAAGATCTATGGAGCGGCCAGGTGCTTGTCCGATGATGAGCTCTCAGCTGATAGAAAAGCGTTCTTCAGGTCGATTCTCGGGACGCTAAACCACGTGGCAGCCGGAGACACTGTGTGGCTAAAGCGATTCGCCAAACATCCAGCGAACCACTCGGCATTGGAGCCGGTGAGGCGACTTTCTGATCCGAAAAACCTTGACCAAGCGTTGTTCTCTACTATTCGAGAACTCTCAGTGTATCGAGAGAGGCTTGATCAGATAATCGTCGAATGGGCCAGTTCTATTACAGAGTCCGATCTGGACCACAGCCTCCATTACGCCAGCTTGAAGGGTGTCGTGTCCGACAAGGACTTTTACGGCTTGGTGATGCATTTCTTCAACCATCAGACCCATCACCGTGGCCAGGTTACTACGCTGTTTTCACAGGCTGGTGTCGACATAGGTGATACAGATTTAGTCGTCCTCATCCCATCCCGATCCAGCGAGGGCTTTCGCTAACCCGCGCGGATCTTTTTCCAGCGCGCCCGATGCGCCAACCGCAAACAGCCCGGTTTAGCGTCACCCTTCGACGGTCATGCGCATGGCCAGGCCCGCGAGGACCGTCCCCATCAGCCAACGCTGCACGGTCTGCCACACGGGCCTGCTTGCGAGGAATGTCGCAATGGAGCCAGCCATGACGGCAATCAGGGCGTTGACGCTCACGCTAATGACGATCTGCGTAAAGCCAAGCACGATGGATTGCGCCAGCACGCTGCCGTGGTCGGCGGGGTCGATGAACTGGGGCAGCAGCGACAAATACATGACCGCGATTTTGGGATTCAGCAGGTTGGTGACAAACCCCATCATAAACAGCTTGCGCGGGCTGTCCTTGGGCAAGTCGCGCACCTGGAACGGAGAACGGCCGCCGGGCTTGACCGCTTGCCAGGCCAGGTAGAGCAGATAAAGCGCGCCGCCGAGTCGCAGGGCGTCATACGCATAGGGAACCGCCAGGACCAGGGCTGTGATGCCCAATGCGGCGCAAAACATATAAACGACGAAACCCAATGCCACGCCACCCAGGGAAATCAGTCCGGCCATTCGTCCCTGGCAGATAGATCGCGAGATGAGATAGATCATGTTCGGGCCGGGAGTCAGCACCATGCCGAGTGAGATCAGGCCGTAGGCAAGCAGGTTGGACAGTTCGGGCATGGCGTAACTCCTAAAAGAAGAGATAACGAATTGGAAGCTCCGCTAAATCTGTATAAAACGGCTTTCGCGATCCCTGAGGTATGCACCTGGATGGAGCGGACGATAGTAGGGTGGCCAAAGGGAGAAAGTTAGATACAGATTGACTAACAAAACGTCATACAGCGGTCGCAGCACTTGATGCCGGTGGCTCGCGCCAACTGAGCGATGGCGAGCTCACCGGCAGGGTACCAGCGGCCGTCTGGCGACCCACCTTGAACCATGCAGCGTGCAAGCACGGTGGCCAGCGCCGTTAGCATCACCGGACGGGCCCGGTGAATGGCAGTATCCAGAACAGCATTCCACGGGTCGCGCCCTTCAGCGATTTCGGTTTGTACCTGGTCGATCAGGATCACCGAGTTGCGCATGATCGTGTCACCCAGTGCGATGATGCCCAGGATCGCGACGAAACCCAGTGGCAACCGGAACACCAGCAGCGCCGGCACCATGCCGATCAGGCCCAGCGGCGCGCTCAGCACCACCGTCCACATGCGGGAGAAGTTCTGCAGTTACAGCATCAACAGCAGAACGATAGTGTGTTGACGCCGATGCCGAATTGCCCCACGTGCCGACGCAAGACTGACCCATCTGAAAATCGGCACAATTCCAGCACAGGTATTGGTTCGCCAGGAATCAGACTGGGTCAGTGACATCTCGGTGATTGGGTCATTTAGGCGTCGACGCCAACAGCTGCTGACATACATGGCATCGGGATGCCAAGACATGCTGCTCAATCTGAACTCTCGTCATAGAGTGGAGGCGGGTAGTTATCGTATATTAATGATTACCTTGCCTTTTGATCTTCCTTGTCCGACATAGCTCAACGCCTCGGCTGTCGATTCGAAAGGGAAGGTTCGGTCGATCACCGGCTTTATAATGCCGGACTCGATGAGCGCCGTTATCTCATCCAGCTGGGTACCACTGGCACGCATAAATACGAACGCATAGTTGATATTTTTTTTGCGCGCTTTTCTGCGGATACTGCTGCTCAACATACGCATGACCAGGCCCAATACCCAGGACAGCTTTTGCTCTTGGGCGAACTGTGGCGTCGGCGGCCCCGAGATGGAGATGAGCTGGCCCCCAGGCTTCAGAATGGTGAGCGACCTTTCCAGTTCATCAGCGCCCAAGCTGTTCAATACGACGTCGTAGTCCTGCAAAACGGTTTCGAAATTTTGCTTCTTGTAGTCGATGACAACGTCCGCTCCCAGGGCCTTGACCCAATCCACATTATTTGTACTGGTGGTTGTCGCGACGAAGGCGCCCAGGTGCTTGGCGAGCTGGATGGCGAGGGTGCCGACGCCACCGGAGCCGGCGTGGATAAACACCTTCTGTCCTTTTTTCAACCTGGCTGTTTCAACCAACACCTGCCAGGCCGTCAGAGCCACCAAGGGGAGGGAGGCGGCTTCTTGCATATTGATATTTTGGGGTTTTAACGCCAGCGCATTTTCCTTCACTGCAATGAGCTCAGCGAACGTACCTATGCGCTCTTGAGGAGGGCGCGCGTAGACTTCGTCACCTGGCTTGAAGCGCTGCACAGCGGATCCTACGCTAACCACGACCCCAGCCAGATCGTTTCCCAATATCAGCGGGAATGAATACGGCAGGATCAGTTTGAATTCGCCTGTGCTGATCTTCGTATCGAGCAAGTTCACGCTTGTCGCATGCACTTGGACCAGAACGTCATGATCACCCACTTCGGGAGCAGCAACCTCGCCAATACGTCCCGCTTTCTTGCCATAACGGTCGATTAAAAATGCCTTCATGATGAGTCAACTCTTATAGCTTCAAATGGGAATGGCGGAACACCCTCAGGTATCGAGGAATGCCGTTGCTTTTTCCACGAAGTCGGCATGATGTTGGAAAATCCCGCCATGCCCGGCGTCTTCGTAAATGATCAGGTGTGAATTCGGGATCCGTTTTGCCAAGTCGGTGGAGTTCACTGTTGGAACCATGATGTCAGCATCACCGTTGGCGATCAGCGTCGGTACCTGTATGCGGCTGAGGTTTTGCGGATGCTGTCTGCCCCACGCGTGAATGGCTTTCAACTGCCGCATAAAAGCGATTAGCGTCGGATTCTTGTCGCGATCTTTCCTGCGCGCCTTCAGGCGATTCAGAAAATCCCTGGCGGCTCGCCGACCATTGACCGTCGAGGTGAAGAATAGGTAGGTCTTCGGGTCGCGCAACGTCAGCAAACCTTTAAGCATCAATGGCCATGACACTGACCAGACCTTGTCGATGCCGGTGCCGCCAGCAGGCCCGGTGCCGGTCAGAATCAGTCTGCGCACCAGGTCAGGGGCGCTCAGGGCAATTTCCTGGGCCACGAACCCTCCAAGTGAAAAACCCAGCAGGTCGACCTTGTCGAAACCCAGCGCACGAATCAAAGCGATGGCATCGCTTGCCATTTCACTGACCGTCGCAGGGGCCGTGCCACCTGATGCGCCGATGCCCCGATAGTCAGTGGTGATGATGCGCCTGGTGCTTGCGAGCCCATCGATGATCCGTGGGTCGAAGTTGTCCAGCACTGCGCCCCAATGGTTAAGCAGAACGAGCGGCAACTCACCCTTGGGGCCTATGTCACGGTAAGCGAACGCTGTTCCTTCGACCTTGATCCATTTGTTCGCTGCATTGACGAACGGCGTGCGCGATCCGGGATGAAGTTTTGTGTCTTGAATGTGCATGTTTGCCCCGTGCTGCGGGTCGAAAAGCTGCAAGTGAGACTGTGTTGCAGGCGCTTTTAAATCGAGTGCTGCTCACCAGCGCCTGCTGCACGATGATTACGCCTTGGCTTGATAACGCTCGGCGACATCGGATTGCCTGATCTGCGACAGCAAGCCCTGACGTGCACCCTGCAATGCATCCCAACGTGCGGCGTCCTGCAAGGGTGGAATGGTCACGGGCTCGCGACGATCAAAACCGACCAACGCCGCATCGACCAGATCACCCACTTCCATGATGTCACTGAGGGTATTGATATCGATGCCCGCTCGCTCCCAGATTTCGGTGCGAGTGGCTGCCGGCAGAACGGCTTGCACGTAGACGCCTTTGGGCGAAAGTTCCAGGCTCATACCTTGTGATAGAAACAGCACAAAAGCCTTGGTCGCGCCGTAGACCGTCATCCCGAACTCCGGTGCCAGGCCAACGACCGAGCCTATGTTGATAATCGCTCCGTCTCCGGCTTGTGCCAGGCGTGGGGCGATGGCGCTGGCAAGCCGTACCAGTGCGGTAGTGTTGAGCGTAACCAACTGAGTAACGCTGTCGGTGGATTGTTCGATAAAGCTGCCGGATTGTGCGGCGCCTGCATTGTTCACCAGGATGCCAATGCTGGCGTCGTCGCGCAGGCGAGCCTCGACCGTGGTCAGATCGCTGATTTGGGTCAGGTCAGCCTGGAGAACATCAATGGTGACGTTGTGTTTCTCACGCAGCCGCGCTGCAAGAGCATCCAGCCGCCCTTTGTCGCGGGCAACCAGTACGAGGTCGTGCCCGCGCTGTGCAAAGCGCTCGGCATAGGTAGCGCCGATGCCAGTGGAAGCGCCGGTAATGAGAACGGTGGTAGGGATGCTCATGAATTGATCCTCAGTTTCGGATATCGATAGGCGAGTCATGCGTGGTGTCCGGAGGACGTACGTAGACGTGATTTTTAGCCGTGACGGGTACTGGATTCAGCAAGGGTTGGGTAGTCGATGTAGCCTTCTGCACCGCCGCCATACAGGGTCGCAGGATCGAATGCCGACAAAGAGGCAGCGGTTTTAAGGCGCTCCACCAAGTCCGGGTTACCTATGAAAGGACGTCCAAAGGCGATCAAGTCAGCCTTGTTGTCGTTGAGTTGAGAGGTGGCCAAATTCACGTCGTAGCCATTGTTGGCGATGTAAGTGTTTTTGAAGCGTTGGCGCAAAGAACCAAAGTCGAAGGGCGCAACATCGCGCGGCCCGCCAGTCGCGCCTTCGACCACATGGAGGTACACAATGCCCAAGGCATTTAGTTGGTCGACAATGTAGTCAAACTGGGCCTGCGGTTCGCTGCTGGAGACACCATTGGCTGGCGAAACTGGCGATATACGGATGCCTGTGCGTTCTGCACCGACCTCGGCTACGACCGCCGCCGTCACTTCCAGCAGTAGGCGAGCGCGATTTTCAATCGAGCCACCGTAGGCATCAGTGCGGATGTTGGCACCGTCTTTGACGAACTGATCCAGCAAATAGCCGTTTGCGCCATGGATCTCTACGCCATCGAATCCCGCAGCGATGGCGTTTGCCGCGGCTTGGCGAAAATCATTGACGATCCCGGGTAGCTCGCTGATATCAAGCGCTCGCGGCTCTGAAACGTCCACGAAGCTATTGTTGACGAAGACCTTGGTTGCGGGACGGAGAGCGGAGGGTGCTACCGGGGCAGCGCCGTTCTCCTGCAGGTCAACGTGCGATACGCGTCCGACATGCCACAGTTGCAGGAAAATTCGTCCGCCTTTTGCGTGGACGGCATCGGTGACCTTGCGCCAGCCATCAATCTGCGCCTGCGTGTAGATACCGGGCGTATCCTGGTAGCCCTGTCCCTGCTGCGAGATCTGCGAGGCTTCGGAGATCAACAGGCCTGTAGAGGCTCTCTGGCTGTAATAGGTTGCAGCGAATTCGCTCGGGACGAAGCCTTCTCCCGCACGGTTACGCGTCAGCGGAGCCATCACGATTCTGTTGGACAGTGTCAGCGAGCCGAGCGTGTACGGCTCAAATAACGTCTTATCGTTCATATCGGTTCCATACTCGTTGATTAATGAAGGCGACATGCGCCGTGCCAGGGAAGATTCGCGTTGGTGTATTTATGATGTCGATCATGCTCAAAACTGTCAATGCTTTTGATTATGATCGACATCAGAGTATGATGAGGGCATTGCTTTTAGATGCAGAGGCGCAGGAAATGAAGATCACCAAGGCGCAATCGCTCGCCAATAGAGCTCACATCGTTGAGACGGCTTCAGAGCTGTTTCGCGAGCGTGGCTACGATGGCGTGGGGGTGGCTGAACTCATGGCAGCAGCCGGATTTACGCAAGGCGGTTTCTACAAGCACTTCGGCTCCAAGGCTGATTTGATGGCTGAAGCGGCAGCGAACAGTCTTTCGCATTCGCTGACCAGTTCCGAAGGTCTCGACGTTGCTGAATTCGTCGATCTTTATGTGTCCAGGGATCACCGAGACGGCAGGGGCAGCGGTTGCACCATGGCGGCCCTTTGTGGAGACGCTGCGCGTCAATCAGATGAGTTGAAAGCCACCTTTGCCAGCGGGGTAGAAAGCACGCTGGCAGCGCTCGAAGAAAAGTACAAAGCGAGTCAAGACGCGCCGCAGGATGGGGTACGGGCAAAAATGATCGACATGCTGGCGCATGCAATCGGTGCGGTCATGTTGTCGCGCGCCTGCCCAGATGATTCTTCTCTGGCTGATGAAATACTCGAGGTTTGCCACGCCGAGATAATTGCGTCATTGCCGTTGGCTCAGCATTGCCCCGGAAAGTAGGCACCATCTTCCGTGAACGATATTCAGCAGTCTCTCAACTTCGCCCAAAATTCTTCAGCGGATTGGCTGATATGTTGACGCCGACGCCGAATTGACCCAAGTGCCGATTAAGACTGACCCACCTCAAATAGGCACCAATCCAGAACAGGCAATGGTTTGCGAGGAATCAGGCTGGGTCAGTGACATTTCGGCAACTGGGGATGCGGCGGAAATCTTGGACTACCTGGAGGTAGTTCATGTACTCATACGAAGACCGTATCCGAGCGGTCAAGCTCTACATCAAACTGGGCAAGCGAACCGGGGCAACTATTCGTCAGTTGGGCTACCCGACGAAGAACTCTTTGAAGAGCTGGCACGCAGAGTATGAGCGATGCCTCGACCTGCCGCGTGGCTACGAGAACTCGAAGTCGAAGTACTCACTGGCCCAAAGGGAAAAGGCTGTCGGGCACTATCTCGAATACGGTCGCAACATCGCCGCTACCATCAAGGCGTTGGGCTACCCCGCGCGGGATTCGTTGCGTGCCTGGATTTACGAAATGCACCCCGAGTTGCATACGCGTATTGTCGGTCGTTCAGACGGGTTAGCCCGGCCGCCAGCGGTGAAGCAGGCAGCGGTCATCGCGCTGTGCACGCGAAAAGAAAGTGCGAAAGCCCTGGCTCAAAAGCTGGGCGTGTGCAGGCCGACCTTGTACAACTGGAAAAACCAGCTACTCGGCCCAGAGGTATCCCCATCCATGAAGTGTCGGCTTGAACCCTCATCGTCACCGGAACGAGAGGAGTTGCAGCGGCAACTCGAATCTCTCCAGCTCGATGTTCGCCGTTTGCAGCTTGAACATGACCTGTTGATGAGGGCGAATGAACTCATAAAAAAAGAGACGGGCATCAACCGGCAAGTCCTGACCAATCGGGAGAAGACATTGCTGGCTGATGCCCTAAGGCAGAGGTACTCCTTGCTAGAGCTGCTTGACGCGTTGGGCTTGGCCCGAAGCTCCTATTTCTATCATCGAGCCCGAATGCAGGTCGCGGAAAAGTACACCGAAGCGCGTCGTGCCATGGCGGACATATTCGAGCGCAATCATCGTTGCTATGGCTACCGTCGGATGCGAGCTTCGTTGAGCAGGCAGCGTGTGCGCCTTTCAGAGAAGGTGGTGCAGCGCTTGATGAAGCAGGAGTGCCTAGTCGTCGCCAAGCCGAAACGGCGTCGATACGGTTCCTACCTCGGGGAGATCAGTCCGGCGCCGGAAAACCTCCTCAACCGCGACTTCACGGCCCTAGCTCCGAATGAGAAATGGCTGACCGACATCTCGGAGTTCCAGATCCCAGCCGGCAAGGTGTACCTGTCCCCCATGATCGACTGCTTCGATGGGAAGGTAATCAGTTGGTCGATCGGCACGCGTCCCGACGGCGAGCTTGTGAACACGATGCTGGATGCCGCTGTCGAAACGGTGGCCAGCAACGATAAACGGCCTGTTGTTCACTCCGATCGTGGCGCTCACTACCGCTGGCCCGGCTGGCTATCGCGCATCGCTGATGCGAAGCTGATTCGTTCGATGTCGCGCAAAGGCTGCTCACCTGACAACGCGGCTTGTGAAGGTTTCTTCGGCCGACTGAAAACGGAGCTGTTCTATCCTCGCAACTGGCAGTCAACGAGCATCGAGCAGTTCATTCAGGCCTTGGATTCATACATTCGCTGGTACAACGAAAAACGAATCAAGATTTCCCTCGGCGCGCTCAGTCCCATTGAGTATCGTGAAAGCCTGGGCTTCGCGGCATAACCAGTCCAAGTTTTTGTCCGCATCCCCACTAGATCAATTCGGCGCCGGCGCCAACAGCGATGGTTCGCGGTGACCACAGCGAGGTTGAAGCTGCTGGAACATTTGCAGCGCTTATAAAAGGCAGCCTGCCTAGCTGACAACTTTCGATTGGTCGGACACGTAGATTTGGTGAGTGGCCGAAATCACTCCATTGTCGCCGGTCACCAGAAAGACTTGGGCGCATCGCACCGGACACTCAGAGTAGAGACTGGAGCTCAACGACCGCGACGGCACTCTTGGCTGTCTCTGAGTTCGTGAAGCGGTTTAGTCTTGGCCTTGCCACCATCTTGGGAGCTTGTGAATTGCCCTGGGTTTTGATGGGATTCCGCATCGCTAAGGGTGTTGCTCCTGTCTTTGCGGGCCGTACCTATGAGCGCTAGCAAGCGAAGGCGAGCTTTTTATTCGGCTTATGATCATGCATTAATCTACGCCGTATAAATAAGGAGATCCTGATGGTCACAGCACATGTTTTCATCGCCACCAGTCTGGATGGCTTCATCTCCAGGCCCGATGGTGACATCGACTGGCTTTTGCAGCGCGATGATCAAACCGAGGATCATGGCTACTCAGACTTCATCGCCAACAAGGATGTGATTGTGATGGGGCGGGGGAGCTATGAGAAGGTGCTGACCTTCGACACATGGTTCTACGACCGGCCCGTAGTGGTGCTGTCTGAACAGCTGGCCGGTTCGCCAGTGCCCGAGGCGCTGAAGGGCAAGCTGCGTTTTTCCAATCTTGCACCGGGGGACCTGATGGCGGAACTGGCGAGGCAAGGTGTGCGTCGGGTCTATGTCGATGGCGGGCAGTTGGTGCAATCATTCCTGCGCGATGGGTTAGTCGCCGATATGGTGATTACCACGGTTCCCGTGCTGATCGGCTCGGGAAGGCCATTGTTCGGGGCCCTTCAGCAGGACATTGAATTGAAACTGGTATCCAGCCGCTGCTTTCCTTCGGGTTTGGTGCAGTCCACCTATCGGTTGGCCCCATGACGAGGACGTTCGATCCAAGGCAAGGGGGGCGCGAGATGACATCTTGTCCACGGCGCTATCTCTGCTGGATGACGGCGGGGGTGCGATAGTTGACGATGCGCGCCCTTGCCGGGGTGACCCGCCAGATCACTAACCGCCTGGCCATGTTGCTGGCAGAGATCACGGCCGAGCCCATCTTGTGATGCGATATTCTCGTTGATCACGCCTATGGCAGTGGCCTGGCTCTTGCCTCGGCCCAAGGTAAGCAGACGCAGACCCAGATTATTCAACAACAGTATCAGCAGGCACTGGATCACCTACTGGACCGTTTGGGGAGGCCTGAAGGGAAGGGTAGGAGTTTGAGGAACCCTGCGCCCACCGATGGCTCCTGGCCGATTACTGCCCGTCGCACCCGGTAAATAACAGCTAAAACCAGCAGTTGAATGTGCCCGGAGAAACCCACGGGGATTCACGGCAAACACCTTGCACGTAACCGTCCGGTGAAGGCGCCTACCTGTACTAAGCAGGATCTGCAATGAGGTGCAGTCGCCCCGAACCTCACCGCGCAACGGTCTAGATAGGATCCTGAACATTGCTGGCAGGGTCAGCTATGGATGCGTAGGACGTCCCAAGGTAAGGTACGGTCGTCACGCTTGGGTTGATAAGGATTCGCCAAGCAGTGAGTAAGGATAACTTCACAAGGAATTGTCAGTGTACCCACCCGCGTTCCCCCATGACCCTATCACTCCTATTTTCCACAACGTTTACCTAGTTCATGGCAGCATCAGGATTGGCCCTGGAATGCGTATGAACCGAAACATGGTCATAGTCAAAAGTGGCGATGAATTGACCCTCATCAACCCGGTGCGCCTGAGCGATGCCGCACTTAGTCAGCTGGATGCGCTAGGTAATGTTCGCCATGTCCTGCGTCTAGGAGATTTCCATGGTCTAGACGATCGGTTTTACGTTGACCGATATCAGGCGGAGTTCTGGTGCCAATCTCGACCGGAGACTTACAAGGTGCCTATGGCAAACCATGTGATCAACGCCGCAGCGTCTCCGCCGATGCCTGATGCACAGTTTTTCGTGTATGAAGCGGCCAAATACCCTGAGGCGTGCCTTTTGCTGAAGAATCTAAAACTGCTCATCGCCACGGATAGCATTCAATATTGGGCCGACTGGAGTTACACGACTTTCCTTAGCAGATGCGTACTGCGAATGATGGGTTTTAAGCTGACGCTACTTATTGGCGGCCCTTGGCTGAAACGCGTCACGCCGGAGGGGGGCAGCCTTGTCGCCGACTTCGAGAGGCTTCTGAGGCTTGATTTCGAACATGTCGTAGGCGCTCACGGCCAACTCTTGCATGACGCAGCCAAACCTATGCTTGAAGCGGCAATTGCTAAGGCATTGCCAGATTGAGCAGACGATAGCTTGCTTCCGACAAGCGTGCGACCGAATCGCTCTACGTTAGTCAGGTCGGTATCCATCGATGCGGCAGCAGTTGCTCGATCTCACTCGCGCGTTGGGTTGGCAGCCGCATCGTCCGTCTGCCGAACCCACCTTCCTGATGCTTACGCTTAGGGCGATGGAGTCCATCTATTGAGATACCCTCTCTCGTCGGGCAAACTCCGGTTCATTGGCCGATAACAGGAGTTTACGGATGCCATTTCCACTGGCGGAACATAATGCCTTGTTGGCCCTAAAGGGCGTGGGGCCGGCCGTTATCGCTCGCCTTGAGCAGATGGGCATTGACTCGCTAGCTGTGCTCAGCAAAGCGAATGTTTGTGACATCCTGGCTCAGGCATCGTCAGCAGTGGGATCGACTTGCTGGAAGAATAGCCCCCAAGCTCGGGCCGCCATTAACGCGGCCATTGAGCTTGCGAAGGACTCTCAGTTGAGCACACCTGGTGCGTAAAGCTGATCGCTTATTTCAATTGGTAAATCTGATTCGTGTCCATCAGCCAATCTCTGCTGAACGACTGGCTAGCCGAATTGGCGTTTCCGTTCGCTCAATCTATCGATACATCGACGACCTTTCCTTCAGTGGAATCCCAATCTATGGTACCGCTGGCGTGGGATATGCCTTGGATGCCGATTTTGAGATGCCGCCTTTAACGTTGAACAAGCTCGAACTGGATGCATTGATGCTCGGGATGGAAATGCTTTCAGCTTCCGCCGATAACGATCTAGGTGTTGCTGCAAGGATGTTGTTGAGCAAAATCTCAGCGTCCATAGTCCATCACAAAGTTGACCCCAGCTCGGCAAAAATCAGGGCACTTGGAACAATACCTTCCTTGACGCGTGGCCATCTGGCAATCCTTCGAAATGCGATCGAAAACGCTCAGGCGCTGAAGATAATTTATACCAGCTTGGACGGTGTGGTTTCGCAACGTCTCATTTCTCCCCTTGGCCTTTTCTACTGGGGAGGAAAGTGGACGGTTGGAAGCTGGTGTAGTGCCAAGGCGGCTTACCGCGATTTTCGGGTTGATCGCATAGCCTCCATCGCTATTGCCCAACAACCATCACCCGACAATCCTGCCCTTGATCTCCAAGCGTATATGAAGCACCAGGCAAGCCAGTGGAAAGCGATCACCACTACTGACACTACGCTGTCAGTATGAGGCACTGATAATTGGGACTCCCTAACACACAGAAGGTCATCCCTATGCAGCGCTCATCTCATGTACTCGAATTAGCCATTTTCAAGGTCAAACCGGAATGCGTTGCGCAAGTGCCTGTGCTCCGCGCAGGGCTTCGTGAAACGTTAAAGACCTTCTCTGGTTTGATCGAGTACCGCGCCTACTGCCCTATGAGCGACGACCGAATCTTCGCGGACTTAGCAATGTGGGACAGTCTTGAGAATGCACAAAAAGTGGCAAAGGCGTTCAACGATGGAGATCCGAGATTCTCTGAGTATATGCACGCTATTGAAAACCTGACGTTCATGAGTCACCTCGTTCCAGAGATGAGTTGACCCCGACGGACTGCCAGAGCAGGCAAGAGACACCGATGCCTTTGCTGTCAGGCATCGGTGTCGTCACTTCCAGTGTAAGTGTTCTCAGATCACCTATTGCTAGGTTCCGGGCTGCAAACTGACGTTGTCTGGTAAAACCGTTTCGAAAAAACGTATCGTCCGCCCTCACACCTTGCGTGACTAAACGGGCGCCCACCTATGCGGCAGCAACTCGGTAATCTCACTCGCACGCTGCGTCGGCAGGCGTGTAAGAACATCCTTCAAGTAAGCATACGGATCATGCCCGTTGAGCCGCGCCGACTGGATCAAACTCATGATCGCCGCCGCACGTTTGCCGCTGCGTAACGAACCCGCGAACAGCCAGTTCGAGCGTCCAAGAGCCCACGGCCGGATTTGATTGTCGGGTAGTCAGACGCGGTTGCCCGCGTCCAACCCCCTAAGAACCGTGCATGCGAGTTTCCCAGCACACGGCTCAAGCCTCTGCTAAGGCGCTACTGGGCACCCGGTTATACATCGTCGACATTGGCAAATTGCACATCCCTTGGGCACCGCAGGTGGTAGATCTCAAAATTGGCGGCCGCATCCGTCCCTCCGTGACTCTGCTTCACAACATGGCGGCTATGCCATGGTGTGTCTTTGGTGACCGGTTTAAGGCATGCGCAGCAGCGGCCGCCTTGCTGTAGCCACACCCTATACAGCTTGGCTCGACCCTTTGGGGAGATAAGCATTCTTTTGCCCCATCGGGATTCGAAGTACTCATCCCATTCAGGGTCGTGAGGGTTGGCAGCAGCCTTGATCTTGATATGTCGCACAATTGGCGTGTCCGAGGCGTCCAATAACGTGTACTGACGCTTCCGACCATCGGCGGATTTTTCAGTACACGAGAACACCCAACGGCGCGCCCCTTGTACTTTAAAATACCGATCCTTCACCCATCGGCGTGTCTTGCGAGGGTGGCGACGTACCGCCCATCGCCAGAGCATTTCCCACACTGCGCTGTCCACCTGGTTGAAGCGACGACATGACTGTGATAGTTCGCCCAGCCCCGTAGAACCGGGTTGAGCAAACCTATCAAGTTAGCCTGCCGTATCGTTTTGTTGGTCTTGATCAACTCTCGCAGCTTGGCAAGTAAAGCTCCGATGTTCGCCTTGGACGGCTTGATCAGGAGCTTGCCGTTGTACTTGCGCAGGTTCCAGGGCACGCAGTTCTTCAGGGTTTAATTGGTCGAGATTTGGATGCGAAGTCATATTGCCAATTTTGTCAGAGAGGGCTGGTGGCGACGATAGACTGATGGGCCAATTGCGCTGGCAAGCAGGCCATGGCAGGCGAGTTAGAGCACCGTGATGGTTCCTCCGGAACCGACGCGTTGCCAAGGTAAGCCGAGCACCAAGGCTTGAAGTTGCTCGACGTCCAACTCGACTTCAGAGCCGTGCCGCACCCCCGGCCAAAAGAAGCGCCCTTGATTCAAGCGCCGGGCTGCAAGCCAAATCCCCACACCGTCATGCACCAACACTTTCATACGATTGGCGCGGCGGTTGGCGAACAGATATGCACAGTGCGGCTTCGCCGCACCGAACACCGCCACGACCCGCGCCAGCGCGGTTTCAGTGCCGGCTCGCATGTCCATGGGCTCGGTGGCGAGCCAGATGGAGTCGATGCGGATCATTGAGTTAGTCCGCGAACGAATCGGGCACAGCCATCAGGATCGGAAGCCGGCCATTTCACGGTCATCGTTCCTTGCCCGCATGGCAACTCGATGCTGACGAACTGCTCGTTCGGAATGTCTGGCTCCAGCTTCACCGGCAAGAAAGCGGGCAAGTCAGTGAGCTGGTGATCGCGGTAAAGCGGCAACCATTTGTGCACGACGTTAGCGTTGATGCCGTGACTCCAGTTGTGCAATAACCAGGGCATGACCATCCTGCAAGGCTATGCGCAGCTGAATCCCTTTTTCGCCTGGTTCATGCTCGTCTACGCCCTGCTGATGGGGCACTTGATGAACGCCTACATGATCAAGGGGGCGGGTGAGTCGCTTGCGATGCTGTTGAAAATCGACCAGCCTCTGCTGTGTTCACTGGCAGTGGTACTCGCTGTGTGGATGCTGGTGGGGCGTAATATTTATTCGATGATCGAAGGCGTGATGAAGGTGCTGCTGGCGATCATGACCCTGGCCTTTATTGCCTTGGCCGTGATGTCCGGTCCCGATGTCGTCGGCATCGTCAAAGGCACCATCGGCTTCAGTATCCCGCCGGATGAAGGCGTGCATGGCGCGCTGCTGGTGGCGGTATCGGTTATCGGCGCAGTTGCAGGCTCCATCGCCAACTTCGTGCATCCGTATGTCATGCGTCAAAAGGGTTGGGTAGGGCCGCAGCACAAGCGTGTTCAACGTAACGATTTGCTGTTTGCAGTGTTCGTCGGGATCGTCATCAACCTGGCCATCTGGATCGTCGGCGCGGAAATCCTGCGGCCCAACGGCATCGAGGTGAAGACCTTGGGCGATCTGGGCAAGGCGCTGGAAATTTTCTTCGGCCCGATGGGTTGGTATGTGTTCTTCATCGGCGTGTTCGCGACACTGTTTGCCAGTATTTCAGGCAAGACCACCGCGTTCCCGATGTTGATTACCGATGCCTTCCAACACGTTCGTCCTGAACGTCGCGAAAAGTACGGTAAGGAGTTTCATCATGATCCGATGCATAAATGGTTCATGCTGTTCATCCTCGTGACGCCGTTGGTTTGGTCGCTGCCAGGCATGCCGGATTTCGTGACCCTGACCATTGGTGTCAGCGCGTTGAACATCATTGGCTTGCCGGTCATTTCCCTGGGCCTGCTGATCATGTCCAACCAGAAGTCGCTGCTGGACAAGAAATATCGCAACAACCTGTTTGAAAACATCGCGCTGCTCTTTGCTACAGGCCTCGCGCTTTGGGTCGCCTTCCAGTTGGGCGTCGATCTGTTTACCTGACACCGCGCCACCGAGGGGACGCAACGTCTCCTCGGCGGCCCGCGTTCAGTCAGTCACAGACCCCTGCGGTATTCTCCCGGCGAAACTGTCCACCAGGCTCGCCACCACCATCTCTCCCATTCGCGTGCGAGTCTGCAACGTCGCACTGGCGCGATGGGGCTGCAGCACCACGTTCTCGTTACCGAACAGTGTCTCGGGCACGTTCGGTTCATCGACAAACACATCCAGTGCCGCACCCGCGATCTCTCCAGCGGCCAGTGCCGTCACCAGATCGACCTCGTTGACCAGCTTGCCGCGCGCCACGTTGATCAGATACCCGTCCTTGCCCAGCGCCTGCAGCACCTCGGCATTGATGATGGCTTCAGCCTTGTCGGCAGCGGCCGCGAGAATCAGCGCATCGCTGTTGCTGGCCAGCTGCTTCAGGTCGGCGATGAAAGTGTGGTTCACATCGCTCATCGGCTGTAGATCGGTGTAACTGATCGGGCAGCCGAACGCTGCGGCCCTGGTCGCCACTGCACGGCCGACCCGGCCCATGCCGACGATCCCGATGCGCATGCCCGACACCTGACGCGCCAACGGCAACGGTGCCAACGGTGTCGGGCTATGGGGCCATTGCCCCGAACGCACATAACGATCACTGGTGCACAGACCCCGGCACACGGCAATCAACAATCCGATGGCCAGGTCGGCGACGTCTTCGGTCAGCGCTCCGATGGTTGCAGTCACGCGGATCCCGCGATCCCTGGCGTAAGCCAGGTCCACCGCATCGGTACCCACGCCGTTGACCGCCACCACTTCCAGTTTCGGTAGCTGCGCCATCAGCGCCTGGCTGATCCCGGTATGCCCGCCGGTGACCACCCCGCGAATGTTCGCGCCGTGTTCCTGCAAATAAGCCTGCTTGTCGGCCTGCTGGAAGTAACGTCTGACGGTAAACAACTCATCGAGCCGCGCGTTGATTTCAGGGATCAGGATCGGGCTGAGCTGCAAGACTTCTGGCTTCATGTAAACCTCGCGTAACGGAATAAAAAGGCCGGTTCAACCGCGACCGGCAAACGGCATGGCACTGGCCATGACGGTCATGTTCAGGACGTTCGCCTCCAGCGGCAGGCCGGCGATGTAGCGCACGGCATCGGCCACATGCTTGACGTCCACCATTGGCTCCACGGCGATGGTGCCGTTGGCCTGGCGCACGCCTTTGGTCATGCGCACCGACATGTCGGTCAGGGCGTTGCCGATGTCGATCTGGCTGCAGGCGATGTTGAATTCGCGCCCGTCCAGGGCGAGGGATTTGGTCAGCCCCAGCACCGCATGTTTGCTGGCGGTGTAGGCGCTGCTGAACGGTCGTGGCGTATGCGCCGAGATCGAGCCGTTATTGATGATGCGTCCGCCCTGTGGCTGTTGCCGGCGCATCAGTGCGAAGGCACCACGGGCGCAGAGGAAAACGCCGTTGAGGTTGGTGTCGATGACGTTGCGCCACTGCTCAAACGTCAGCTCATCGAGCGGCACGGCAGGGGCGTTGACTCCGGCGTTGTTGAACACCACGTCTAGGCGTCCGTATACCTCGGTGATGGTGGCAAACAGCGCATCGACACTGGCAGGGTCGCGCACATCAGTGGGCACCGCCAGCGCTTCGTGTCCTTCGTTGAGCGCCAATTCGACCAAGGCCTGCAACGGCTCCGGCCGACGTCCGGCCAATACCAGGGTGAATCCGTCGGCCATCAGAGCCAGGGCCACGGCACGGCCGATTCCGCTACCGGCGCCGGTGACCAGGGCCACTTTCAAAGGACTGTTCATAGGGTTTCTCCTTGTTCAATTCGAGAGGGCGTATGCAGGGTCAAGGTCGCTGGCCGACGCGCATTTCCAGTTGGCCGATGCCGTCGATCCCGGCGTTAATGATGTCGCCCGGTTGCAGCACATCGACGCCTGCCGGGCTGCCGGTCATGATCAAGTCACCGGCCCGCAGCGCTACTGATTGCGAGATGCGGCTGATGATTTCACTGATCGACCAGATCTGGCTGTCGAGGCTGTCGCGCTGGCGCTCTTCACCGTTGACGTTCAGCCACAAATCGCCGTCCGGGTGTCCGGCGCGAGTCACCGGCACGATGGCGGTCATCGGCGCGGCGCCGTCAAACACCTTGGCACCTTCCCACGGCAAACCATTGCTTTTGGCCGCGCGCTGGACATCACGACGGGTCAGATCAAGACCGACGGCATAGCCCCAGACATAGGCCTGCGCCTGACTCTGCGGAATATTGGCGCCTCCTTCACCGATGGCCACGACCAATTCGATTTCGTGGACAAACTCTTCGGTCAACGGCGGGAAAGTCACTTCACCCGCCGCATCCACCACGTTGCTCGCCGGTTTCATGAAGAACACTGGCGGTTGGCGGGACTGGCCTTGGGTGTCTGGCCAAGGGTAGTTGCGGCCGACGCAAAATACCCGGCCAACGGGGAAACGCTGCTGGCTGCCGGCAACCGGCAAGGTCACGGGCAGATCCGGGGTAAACACATATTCGGTCATCGTCATTTTTGTAGTCGTCCTGTTAGAAGCTTCAGCGTACGGCGGCAATCTTTTGCGAAGTTGGACGAATGCCGCTTCGTGTTGGAGAAAAACGGTGTCTTGGCTCAGCGCGCCTTGAGTTCGATGCGATACAAGCGACCGAGCAGCAACGAATAGGACAAGGTCCCCATCAGCGCCACGCCGCCAATGAACCAGAAGGCGTAGGCAAACGAGCCTGTCGCGTGGACGATGCCGCCAATCACGATCGGGGTGACGATCCCGCCAATGTTGGCGGCCAGGCTGGTGACCCCGCCGGTCAGGCCGATCAGTTCCTTGGGCGCGACTTCCGATACGGCCGCCCACGACGACGAAGCGATTCCCTGGGCGAAGAAGGCAATGGTGAGCACGGCAATGCAGATCACGTTCGAGTCGGTGAAATTCACCAGCACAATCGACATACCCAGCATCGAACCGACCACCAATGGCAACTTGCGAGCGAAGGACATTGAGTAACCACGGCGTATCAGCAAGTCGGAGACGATGCCGGCCAGCAGAATGCCGACTGTTGCACCCACGAACGGCAGCACCGCGAAGATTCCGGCCTTGATCATGGTCAGCTTGCGTTCTTCGATCAGGTACGTCGGGAACCAGGTCAGGAAGAAGTACAACGCCGAGGTGCTGGCGAACTTGCCGATGCAAATCGCCCAGATCTGCCGATAGCTGAACAGCTCGGCGATCTGCCGCCAGTTGAACCGGGTGCGCTCCTGACTGCTCTTGACCAGTCCACCCCCGGCTTCGATGTACTTCAGCTCTTCCTGGCTGACGTTCTTGCAGCTCAGCGGATCGCGGTACAAGTAGAGCCAGATCACACCGAACACAATGCCGAGTATCCCGGTGCTGTAGAAAACATGGCGCCAGTCATAGGTCGTGGCCAGCCATAACAGCACGCCGGTAAACAGTGCCGTGCCCAGATATTGGCCGCACACGTAAATGCTGCTGGCCAGGCCCCGTTCGCGGGCCGGGAACCAGACCGTGACCGCTCGGCTGTTGGCCGGAAACGCTGGAGCTTCCATGGCACCGACGGCCAGTCGCAGCCCGAACAGCGAAGCGAACCCTGTGGCAAAGCCTTGGCACACGGTGACAGTCGACCAACTGATCAGCGACACCCCGTAAGTGAACCGGGAACCGAAGCGATCGGCAATGAACCCGGCGGGGACCAAGGCGAGTGCGTAGGTCCAGGCAAACGCGGAAAAAATCAGGCCCATTTCGATCTTGTCGAGGCCCAGATCCTTGGCCATGAACGGTGCGGCAATCGAGATGTTTACGCGGTCGATGTAGTTGATGATGGTCGCAATCAGCAGCAACGACAGCATGAACCAGCGCCGACGCGTCGGCAGTCGCTGAGGCAACAGGGCGTCCCTGGCGCCGGCGCTCACCGACGGCGCGGTGGACGGGGAGGTTTGCGAGTTCGACATGAGTAGACCTTTTTATTGTTAGAAGAATCGAGATGTTCGCGCGCAGCCGAAGCCGATGCCCCCAGTGTCGGGGCAGAGCAATCGCTACTTGAATGAGAGGCGCGGACAGCCGCTGTCAGGCGCTCAGGTACGCCTTTGGACTGGCTCGATCGGGGGAGGGTTGGCGAGGGGGAATAACAGGTTCATCACGTGCGCACCTTTTGATTGTTTTTGGAAGGGTCGGGCTGCATTGGCTATCACAGTGGTCGTACAACCTTTCAAAATCAACGGAGGCGTTAGATCGTTTTTTCTTCTAAAAAAGGGGATTAATGCAGGTGTCCAAGAAAAATCAAATCAGCTCATTTCCTTCGTTGTGCTTTATGTGTTTCATAAGTAGATGTTTTTAAAGGATTAATTATTTTTTGTGTGCTCATGGTTTTTTGGACAGACCAAACATCACACACGGATACAATTAATTCTCTGTATCTCATTGTCATCCTATGACGTGTTGAAGCCAGCGGTGTCTGCCTTCACAATCACCGCGGTCGCCGCCTGCATCGCGGCGCGACGACAACCTGTCCATGTACCTGTCGAGGATCCTCAGGCGATGTCGTCACCGAGTCGAGTACCCACTTACGTCATGCAGCAACGCAGCGAATTGACGGATTTTTACATCCGCGACAAAAAGGGACGGCGTGCCGAAACCAGCCCGCATCGCCATGAGTATTTCCAGATCCAGGTCAACCTCGGTGGCGATACCGTGCAGCACATCGGCAACGTCGAACGTCCGTTTCCGCGCAATACGCTGGCCTTCATCCTGCCGCATCGCGTGCACGTGATTCCGCATCCGGCCGACAGCAATTTCATAGTGATCAATTTTTCCCAGACCTTTCTGCTGCCGCATTTACAGTGCGACCCGATGGACCTGGAGGAAGTCTCGATTCTCCTGGCGCCGGAGTTGTCGCCGTTCCGCTTTCAGGAGCATCTGGATTTCATTCTGGCCGATGAAGATTTCGGCAAAGTCTGTGCCCTGATCGAACAGATGCGCGTGCTGGATGAGAACCGTCAGTTTGGCACTCGCGAGATACTCAAGGGGTTGTTGCTTCAACTGGTGGGGAGCGTTTGTGCCTTGTATGCCGAGCCGCTCAAACGGTTGGCCGAAGAGAATGCCGCCGAAGTCAGTCGACGCGATGCGCTGAGCAGGATGTCCGAATACTTGCGCAAGAATATTGCCGACCCCGATCTCAACCTGATCAAGGTGGCTGCTGCGACTTACCTGTCACCAACGTATCTGACGCACTGGTTGCGCAAGGAAATCGGCAAGACCTTCACTGAGCTGGTGCTCGAGCGCAGGATGCACGCGGCACGCAATTATCTGCTCAATGGAACCCGGCCGGTGGGGGAGGTGGCGAGATTGTGCGGTTTCGCTGACGAGGCTTATTTCTCCCGACGCTTTCGCCAGATCCACGGCCAGCCTCCAGGGCAATTCAGACGTCAGCAACTCAATCCCGATACTCCGCAATCACCGTCCAACACGTGATCGACAGCTGTAGGTGATGCGGTAGATACCGAGGTCGACCTGGGCGCAGCGGATCGGCTGCCCCGGACGGGGATTGCAGGTTCGCGCGGGCCAACGGCGACCACTACCTTGCGTTCACGCAGATTTTGATAGACAGCAAAAGCTGTTGACTGAGAACTCTGCCTTCTCGCTATTCGGAGTGTCATTGCGGCTATCAATGACGGTGAGTGGCTGCTTTTGGCTGTGGATTCAACCAGTCCATGCAACAGATTGGCTAAATCGTTCAGCGGACGCTTCTCGAGGCTGAACCTGCGTAACTGATGTCTTCAGTTTGATAACAATATTCTTCTACATCCATTCCGGCGCTTTCTACGAGAACCACCCCGGAGCCCGTGTCTCAGGAATGCAGGTGCAGGCAATAAGCATTCAAAAAACCAGCCGCCGGTCGAAAGTCAAGACTTCATCCAATGTGTGGGCTGGAGTGTGGGCTGTGAGGTTTTGCCAAAGGCCAGAAACGACAAAGCCCTGAATAATCAGGGCTTTGTCGTATTAAAGATGGCGGAGGCGATGGGATTCGAACTCATGGACCTGTTACAGTCGACGGTTTTCAAGACCGTTGCCTTAAACCACTCGGCCACACCTCCGTTTGCGTTGCGGGCGCCATAATACCTGAATGAAACACACTGTCAAACTCTCTGCGTAGCTTGTTACAGAGCGTCTGCTATGATCTTTGCGACTGAACGTTTCAAACCAACAGGAGTGTCGCCATGCGCGAACAGGATTACGCAGTTAATAACAGCGTGCAGGCTGAGCAGCTAGAGGTTAGCCGCGTCCTGCGCAACACATACGGCTTGCTCGCCCTGACCCTCGCATTCAGCGGTGTAATGGCTTTCGTTGCCCAGCAGATGCGTGTTGGCTACCCGAACGTGTTCGTGGTGCTGATCGGCTTCTACGGTCTTTTCTTCCTCACCAACAAACTCCGTGATTCGGCCTGGGGCCTGGTGTCGGCATTTGCCCTGACCGGTTTCATGGGTTTCCTGCTGGGCCCGATCCTCAACCGTTACCTGGGTATGCAGGGCGGCGCTGAAGTGGTCAGCTCGGCTTTCGCGATGACGGCGCTGGTGTTCGGCGGTCTGTCGGCGTATGTGCTGATTACCCGCAAGGACATGAGCTTCCTCGGCGGTTTCATCACGGCAGGCTTCTTTGTGCTGCTGGGTGCGACGCTGGCGGGCATGTTCTTCCAGATCAGCGGCCTGCAACTGGCGATCAGCGCAGGTTTCGTGCTGTTCTCCTCGGTCTGCATTCTGTTCCAGACCAGCGCCATCATTCATGGCGGCGAGCGTAACTACATCATGGCTACCATCAGCCTGTATGTATCGATCTACAACCTGTTCATCAGCCTGTTGCAGCTGTTCGGCATCATGGGCCGCGATGACTGATCCTCGGCCTTGAACTAAAAAACCCGCTCAGGCGGGTTTTTTATTACCGGAAATTCAGGATTACTCCGCAATGACAATGCTGCCATCGGCTTGTTGGCGGTAGATGGTATAGGGCAGCAGCAGGGTATCGAGAGCGCCGGAGATGACCACGTCGATCAGCACAATGGCAGGGGCACTATCATGTACCTGCTCATCGCGGCCATTTTTCAGCGGCGCATTCAGCGTGCAAAAGTCGTAGGTCACGCCACTGTAGATTCGCGGTACCGCGCCGCAATAACTCTTTTGGTCCTTGAGGCTTTTTGCGGCCGCTTCGTCACTGCGCACAACCGTCTGAATCGTGCCGCAACCCGCCAGCATCATTGCGGCGAGAAGCATTGCCTGAGTTTTCATGCCGTCAATCCTTCGCCGGAAACCATCAATCTACTTCAGGCTGAAATAAATATCACTCACGCCATGGGCGGCAACCGGCGCTTGACCGGGGTTTTCTTGACGATCGCCGTATTGGTTTCAGCGTGGGTGTTGAGACGGTCGAGCAGGGTGTCCAGTTGTTCCATCGAGCGCACATGCAGGCGCGCAATGAAACAGTCGTCGCCGGTGACCTTGTCGCACTCGGTGAATTCGGGAATGGCCATGATTTGCCGTTCCACTTCCTGCAATTGCCCCGGCAACGGGCGAATGCGCACGATGGCCTGGAGTTGATAGCCAAAGCATTTCGGGTCGATTTCTACGGTGTAGCCCTTGAGCACGCCGCGTTCCTCCAGGCGGCGCAAACGCTCGGCAACACTGGGGGAGGACAGGCCGCTGATTTGCGCCAGGGCCTTGAGCGAGCGCCGCGAGTCTTCCATCAGGGCCGTGATCAGCACCTGGTCGATGTCATCCGTCATGGCAAAATCCTCTGTTAGGCGTTTTTTCGAAACGGCCTTTATAAAAAAGGCAGATTCCGAGTTTAGCCTGCTTTTTGCTCTGGAGTAGCCCCTGGGTGTATTGGCATACTTTGGTCACAAACACAGGAGTCTGATGATGGACAAATCCCTACGCCGCGGTTCGTTCGAAATGACGGCCGCCATGCTGATCTCCGGTACCATCGGCTGGTTCGTGCTGGTGTCCGGGCAACCGGTGCTGGACGTGGTGTTCTGGCGCTGCCTGTTCGGTGCTGGCACCTTGCTGCTGATTTGCGCGGCCTTCGGCTTTCTGCGCCCCGGCATTCTGACCCGCACCACGTTCCTGCTCGCCGTGTTCAGCGGTGTGGCGATTGTCGGTAACTGGGTGCTGTTGTTCGCGTCCTATTCCCGGGCATCGATTGCCATCGGCACCGCCGTCTATAACGTCCAACCGTTCATGCTGGTCGGGCTGGCGGCGTTGTTCCTCAACGAAAAGATCACCGCGCAGAAACTGACCTGGCTGGGCGTTTCGTTTCTCGGGATGCTGGCGATTGTCAGCGCCCATGGCAGCCAGGGCGAGAGCGGCAGCGATTACCTGATGGGTATTGCCCTGGCCTTGGGCGCGGCGTTTCTCTATGCGATTGCCGCATTGATCATCAAGCGTTTGACGGGTACGCCGCCGCACTTGATCGCGCTGATCCAGGTCAGCACCGGCGTGTTGTTGCTCGCGCCTTTCGCGAATCTTTCCGTATTGCCGCAGGCACCGAGCGCGTGGGCCAGCCTGGTGACGCTGGGCATGGTGCACACCGGTGTGATGTACGTGTTGCTGTACGGCGCGATTCAGAAGCTGCCGACTGCGCTGACGGGCGCGCTGTCCTTCATCTACCCCCTCGCGGCGATTTTCGTCGACTGGTTTGCTTTCGGCCATCGCCTGGAGCCGCTGCAATGGATTGGCGTCGCGGCGATTCTGCTGGCCGCTGCCGGCATGCAACAAGGCTGGTCACTGAAGTTCCGGCGCACGGTGACGCCGTAACCCGCGACCCAGGCGTCAGATGTTCCAGCGCGGCGCACTCTTGGCCAGGCGCTGGCGCATCTCGCCGACGTTGGCGGCCAGTTGTTGAGTCAGCAAGCGATAGCCGTCCAGGGTGTTGTAGACCGGCGCATCAAGGCTGACAAGCGGCACATCCACGGGGCGATTCAGCCGCTGGGCAGCGCCTGATTTCAACGCCCGGGCCATGCCGATCAATTGCACGCGAATCTGTCGATGTTCGGCTTTCAATGCCGTTTGCATCAGCGCCATCGCCTCGGGGTCATTGGCATCCGGTCGGGTATTGCCGAGGATTTCCAGGGTGCTGACGCACATACGCAGGTTGCGCTGTAGGGCATCGAGGTCGGTCATGGAAATCTTCACTTCCTTGGACACCGAGGGCATCAGTGAGCGAAGTTGTACCATCACCGCGTTCAGGCGGGTCATGAGCTTGAGGTGTTCTTCGGCGGTGATGGCCTGGCCGTCAATGATGCGCCCGTAGATTTTCGCGCAATCACGCAGCGCATCGGCCAGGTTGTAGCGCCAGGAATAGACCGCGTACAGCGGCAGGGCGAAGGAAAACGCCAGGGCCAGGGCAATGCCGATCAGGATATCCACCCCGCGCCACAAGCCATCGGTGACCGGGTTATCGCCGTGCCCGGCAACGATGAACACGGTAATCGCCGACAGCAACGCCGTGTAACCACCCTTGCCGATGGCGTGATACGAGAAAAACCCGCAGACCACCGACATCGCGAAATAGGTCAGCCAAGGCATCCCGAGCCAGGCCTGTTGTGCCACCAACACCAGGCCGACACCGGCGCCGATCAGGGTGCCGATGGCGCGCTCGGTGGCTTTCTTGCCGATGTTGCCGTGGTGCTGCAAGCCGCCGATCACCACCAGCATCGTCACCGACGCCCACTCACCGTGGGGCAGATTGATCCCGGTGGTCAGCAGGATCGTCGCCAGCAACCCAAGCGACACCCGCACCGCATGGATCACTCGGGCATGTCGGTAGCGCCGGTACGGGTCCAGCAGCGGACGCAGCAGTCGGCGCAGCAAGGGTGGCAGCCGATGGGCTCTGGATGTACTCAGGCTGGCTCTCCTCAGAAGATGTAGTCGGTGGTCAGGAAGCTCGAACTGCGGCCGCTGATGATCTCGCTGATCAGGTCCTTGTTGGTCTCCTGGAACTTGGTGGCCACCAGGGTGCGGATCGAAAAAACCCGCAGTGCGTCATGGACCGACAAGGTGCCTTCGGCCGAGTTCTTGCGGCCATTGAAGGGATAGGTGTCCGGGCCGCGCTGGCACTGGGCATTGAGGTTGATGCGCCCGACCTGATTGGCGAAGGTGTCCACCAGGCGGCCGACCGCCACCGGGTTGGTGCCGAAGATGCTCAATTGCTGGCCGAAGTCCGACTCCAGCACGTAGTCGATCACGGTATCCAGATGACGGTACGGCACGATGGGGATGACGGGGCCGAACTGTTCTTCCTGATAAACCCGCATCTGCGGCGTGACCGGGTACAGCACCGCCGGGTAGAAGAACGACGCACGAGCCTCGCCGCCGTTGGGGTTGACCACCCTGGCGCCTTTGCTCTCGGCGTCGGCCACCAGTGCATGCAGATAGTCGACCTTGCCCGATTCCGGCAGCGGTGTCAGGGCTACGCCACTTTCCCAGGGCATGCCGGGTTTGAGGTTGGCGAGCCTGGCATTGAATTTTTCGATGAAGGACTCGACCACGTCTTCGTGGACAAACAGGATCTTCAGCGCGGTGCAGCGCTGGCCATTGAATGACAGCGAGCCGGTCACCGCTTCACTGACCGCATTGTCCAGATCCACTTCCGGCAGGACGATACCCGGGTTTTTCGCATCCAGGCCCAGCGCCGCGCGCAAGCGGTGGGGTCTCGGATGGAGTTTTTTCAGGTCACTGGCGGCCTTGTTGGTGCCGATGAAGGCGAAGATGTCGATCTTGCCGCTGGCCATCAGCGCACTGACGGTCTCGCGGCCGCTGCCGTAGATGACGTTGATCACTCCAATCGGGAAGCTGTCGCGGAAGGCCTCCAGCAGCGGGCGAATCAGCAGCACGCCGAGCTTGGCCGGCTTGAACACCACGGTGTTGCCCATGATCAGCGCCGGGATCAGCGTGGTGAAGGTTTCGTTCAACGGATAGTTGTAAGGCCCCATGCACAGGGCCACGCCCATCGGCACGCGACGGATCTGGCCGAGGGTGTCCTGCTCCAGTTCGAAACGGCTGGAGCGGCGGTCGAGTTCCTTCAGCGCGTTGATGGTGTCGACGATGTAGTCGCAGGTGCGGTCGAATTCCTTTTCCGAATCCTTGAGGTTCTTGCCGATTTCCCACATCAGCAACTTGACCACGGCGTCGCGCTGCTCGCGCATGCGCCCGAGGAAGGTTTCGACGTGCTGGATGCGTTCAGCCACGCGCATGGTCGGCCACAGGCCCTGGCCACGGTCGTAGGCGCGGACTGCGGCGTCCAGGGCGGTCAACGCGGTGTCGGCATCCAGCAGCGGTGTGCTGCCAAGGATCACTTGCTCGTCGCCATTCGGGCCTGCCAGATACACCGGGCTGCGGACCTGGGCCAGCGGCCCGTTCCAGGTTCTCAGTTCGCCATCGACCAGGTACTCACGCTGCTCGGTCTGACCATCTAGACGGTACTTTTCCGGGATGTCGGCGGGGCTAGGGAACAGGTTCTGGAGAATATTGGCTGTGGTCATGTCGCTACCCCTCTGGATTGGGTGATGCACTGATGAATCGTTTTAGCAGACCTCAGCAACGCTTGTCATGACTCATCTCAGCGTTTTGCCGCACAGCGTGTTGTCCGGGGATTTATCGGGCCTTGCGTCATGGCCTCAGAAGCTCCCCTTGTTGGCCCCCAATGCCCTCAACCCGCCCGTGCGGGGTGCCTTAATGTTGACTCTCCTTGATCACAACAAAAAGAGCTGCACCCGGTTGGCCGGGCAGCCAATGAGAGGGCAGCCATGCGGGCAAGCCGGTTAACTGAAAAGCCTAGCCTTTGTTTGGCCTTGGCGGGGTGTGTCTTTGCGGCGTTGCTTGCAGGGTGCGGCGAGGAGCCGAACAACCCGCCGACCCGCAGCGAAGCAGGCGCAGCGAGGCCCGCCGACGCCGAGCTGGCGCAGGTCTACGACAACAGCTGCAAGCTGTGCCACGCGAATCCGGCGGCCGGGGCGCCGCTGACCGGTGACATCAAGGCCTGGCAACCACGGGTATTACAGGGTGCCGACACGCTGCTCGACCACGCGATCAACGGTTACAACGGCATGCCGCCGATGGGCATGTGCATGCAGTGTTCGCAAGAACAGTTCCTGGCGCTGATTGCCTTTATGTCCGGCCAGCAAATCCAATAACAAGAACGGCAGGGTGCGATTCATGACGATGGACCTGACACGGCGTCAGTTGTTGCAACGGGCGAGCGTCATCGGCGCCTTTACCGCGCTCGGCTCGACGCCGGCACTGGCCGAACTGCTGCGCGCGCCACGCCTGATTCCCTGGCGCAACTGGTCGGGCGGCCAGAGTTGCCTGCCGGCGGCGCGGCTGGCACCCAAGAACCTGGATGAGTTGACGCAAGTGGTGCGCCAGGCCCCCGGGAGGGTTCGCCCGGTGGGCTCGGCGCATTCCTTCAGCGCGCTGGTGCCCACCGACGGCACCTTGCTGTCGCTGAGCTATTTCACAGGTTTGCTCGATCACGATGCGAAAACCCTGCAGGCCGAGTTCGCCGCCGGCACGCCGATGTCACGCATGGGCACGCCGCTCAAGGACATCGGCCAGGCCCTGCAAAACATGGCCGACATCGATTACCAGACCCTGGCGGGCGCGATCTCGACCTCGACCCATGGTACCGGCAAGCACTTTCAATCCTATTCGGCCCATGTCTGCGGCATGCAGCTGGTGACCGCCAGCGGCGAGGTGCTGGACTGCGACGCCAGCCGCCATCCTGAAGTGTTCAGCGCGGCCCGGGTGTCCTTGGGGGCGTTGGGCGTGGCCAGCAAGGTGCGCCTGCAAAACCGCCCGGCGTATCGCTTGCGGGAGAGGCAATGGATCGCCAAGACCGAAGAGTTGCTGGAAGACCTGGACAAGAACACCCGGGAAAACCAGCACTGGGAAATGCTGGTGGTGACCCATTCCGACTACGCCTTGTCGATCGCCCTGAACGAAACCACCGACCCGGCCACGCCGCCGGTGCCGGCGGATGAGGAGGGCGGCAACGAATTTGTCACGCTGATCGAGAAGATCGACAAATACGCCAGCGACTTCCCGGACCTGCGCCGCACCCTGCTCAATAACCTGCGTCACCTGGCCAGTTTCGATGACCGGGTGGGTGACTCGTTCGACATCTACGCCAACGTGCGCACGGTGCGTTTCAATGAAATGGAATATTCCGTACCGGCCGAATACGGCCCAGCCTGTTTGCGCGAGATCCTCAAGCTGATCCAGGACAAGGACCTGCGCACCTGGTTTCCGATCGAGTACCGGTACGTCAAGGCCGACGACATTCCCCTGAGCATGTTCGAAGGCCGCGACAGCTGTTCGATCTCGGTCCACCAGCATTACCAGATGGATCATCACAACTTCTTCGCCGCCATCGAGCCGATTTTCTGGAAGTACAACGGCCGACCGCATTGGGGCAAGTTGCACACGCTGAACGCGAAAAACCTGCAGCCGCTGTACCCGCGCTGGCAGGAATTCATCCAGGTGCGGCAGGCGCTCGACCCCAGCGGCAAGTTTCTCAACGCGCATCTGTCTTCCATTCTGGGGGTGAGCTGATGGCCGTCAATCGCCGCAATTTCTTGCTCGGCACCGCGGGTGTCGGCGTCTTGCTGGTGGGTGTCGGGGCGTGGCTGCGGCCGGGTGACCGAGGCGCGCCGTACAGCGATTATTTCCGTACGCTGAACCGCGAACTCAAGGACCACGGCCCGATGCGACCGGTGATGCTGATCGACCTTGATCGGCTGGATCACAACATCGATGTGGTGATGCAATCGGTCAAGCGCGCCGGCAAACACCTGCGCCTGGTGGAAAAATCACTGCCGGCGCCGGGGCTCCTGGCCTACATTGCCCAGCGCGCCGGCACCCAACGCCTGATGTCGTTTCACCAACCCTTTCTCAACCATGACGCGGTGCAGTTTGCCGAGGCCGACATTCTATTGGGCAAGCCGCTGCCGGTACGTTCGGCCGAGTTGTTCTATCAATTGCACAAGGGGCCTTTCGACCCTTCGCAGCAATTGCAGTGGTTGCTCGATACACCGCAACGCCTGCAGCAATACCTCGCCCTGGCTCAAGGGCTGGGCACGCGAATGCGGGTCAACATCGAACTGGATGTCGGGCTGCATCGCGGTGGCATCAGCGACCTTGGTGTACTCGGGCAGATGCTGGCGCTGATCAGCCAGCACCCGCAGCACCTGGAGTTCGCCGGGTTCATGGGCTACGACCCGTTCGTGGGTATGGGCGTGCCGGGGATTCTGGGCTCGCCCGAGGAGCTGTTCGCCAAGGTGATGGTGATTTACCACCGCTGCGTCGATTTCACCCGTCAGCAATACCCTGGTTTGTGGCGCGAAGGGCTGACCCTCAATACGGCCGGCAGCCCGAGCTATCGCATGCATGAGCACGAACAGCTCAGCAGCGAAGTGTCGGTGGGAACGGCGATGCTCAAGCCCACTCACTATGATTTGCCGTCACTGGCCGAGCATGTGCCGGCCGCCTACATCGCCACGCCGGTGTTGAAAAGCACCGGGGCGGTGAATATTCCGGCGCTGGATGACAAGTCCAGGCTGTTTTCCTGGTGGGACACCAATCAGCGCGAGACGTATTTCATCTATGGCGGTAACTGGATGGCGCAGTTCGAATCGCCCGCGGGGTTGCAGAGCAATGGCGTGTATGGCCGCAGCTCGAATCAGGAAATGGTCAATGGGTCGGCGGCGGTGGGGCTGACGGTTGAGGATCAGGTGTTTTTGCGGCCTGCCCAGACGGAGTCGGTGCTGTTGCAGTTCGGGGATTTGCTGGCGGTTCGGGGTGGGAAGATTGTGGATAGCTGGCCGGTGTATTCCTGAAGAAGATTCTGAGTCTGTTAAACCGCTATCGCGAGCAGGCTCACTCCCACATTTGGAATGCATTCCAATGTAGGAGTGAGCCTGCTCGCGATAGCGTCAACTCAGTCAGAACGCATAGGGAATACTGACCTTCGCCCAAAGCATTTCCCCTTCAGGCCGGTTTTCCACGTCGAACTCCTTGGCCCAGCGAATCTCCGCGCTGGCGTATTTGAGAAAGGTCCAGTGCAGCGCTGGACCAATGGCAAACACCTGCCCGCGCACCCCGTCGTTCACGTCCTGGCCATTGAACTGAACGGTGTGGCCGAACTGTTTGTCGTCGGTGGTTTGCTTGAGGTAGTAGCCGTTCAACCCGAGCATCAGGTCGTCGGTGATCTTGAAACTGGCCGAATAGTCGAAGTGGAAGATCTGCCCCGACTTGTAATCGGTGTCCTTGTTTTTCCCGTTGAAACTGTAGGTGGTCTTCATCGACACCTCGGTTCTGTCCGTCGGCAGCCAGGTGAAGGAAAACAGTGGTTTGTAGGTGTAGAAGTTGTTGCTGGTGTTGGCCAGGCGATCAACGCTGTATTCGCCGGTCGGCACGGTGACTTCAATGGCGGCGCCGAGGGTCAGGTTTGGGCCCATGTCCCAGAGAATGATCGGCGCGACCGTGGTGTCGCCCATGCCTTCGCGGGTGTCCTGCAAGCCGAACACCGAGACTTCCTGCTTGAGCCAGGGCTGCGCGATATAGCCCGCCAGCCGGCCGCCAAACACTCGCACCGGGCTGAGGTAGTCCAGGCGCGGAATGACCGCCGTGGACTCGATCTCGACGTTCGGCACCTTGCCGCCTAGGGAGCTGATATTGAGCTTCGTGGCTTTGTAGTGGTTGTAGTAGAGGTTGAACGCAACCATGTTGTCCGGAAGGCTGTCGGGCGAAAGCGGCAACATGAAAAAGCCGTCGGTGCCGGTGCCGATGTTGTCCACGCCAGCCTCGGTGGCCAGTGCCGGTTGCAGGGCGCAGACGCCGGCCAGGCCAATGACCAGTAGGGGAAGTGTCGTGCGGGTCGGGATCATGGGTGTTCTCATTATTATTGTTAGCGGGCTGTCCGGCATCCATACGAGGGCCGCAACATAGAAATAAGCTGTCTGCGCCCTGCAAGGCAGGGTATTGGCGGCCATTTAGGGGGACTTCTGCGGACAGCCTTTGCACCCTGTGCTAACTTCCTTCGACATAACCGGTTACAAAAATAAGAATGCAGCTCGACCCGGAATGTATAGCCCCATGCAAATGAAAGTGACCGATCCCACCTTTGAACTGGCGCTGGTGTCGCCGTTTCTCCTGCAGACCCTGGCCGAAGTCGCCGAGCAAAAAGGCATCCACCCACAGAGCCTGTGCCGAGGGCTGGGTTTTACCTTTGAGGACCTGCAGGACCCGGCGCAGCGCATTTCCTATCGCCAGGCCGTGGCCATGATTCAGCGCGCGCTCAAGGCCTTGCCCAATCAGGGGTTGGGCCTGTGGGTCGGTGCGCAGAATGTGCTTGGTACGCTGGGGTTGTTGGGGCATGTGTTGTCGCTGTGCAAGACCCTGCGCGATGCCTTTGAACTGGGCATTCGCCATCAACACACCTCTGGCGGCATTGTCGTGTCGAGTGTGGAGGAGGCGGCGGATCGGGTGTTTATCGACGTTGAATGCCGCTTGCCGTTCGCCGACGTGCAGTTGTTCGCGGTCGAGGAGTTTTTCGCCAGCCTGCTGGTGTACGGCCGGGCGCTGGTCGGGGCGGATTTCAAGCCGATGGCCGTGGAGTTCATGCATGCCGCGCCGGACTACCTCGGCGAATATTCGCGCCTGCTGGGGCCGGACGTGCGTTTCGGTTGTCTGCAAAACCGCATGGTGATCGATGCGCATTGGCTGGGCGTTCACCTGCCCAATCACCATTCCCTGGCCCTGCGTCAGGCCGTGAAACTGCTCGAGCTGGAAGCCGCGCAGGTGCACCAGAAAATGGACCTGATCCAGGCCGTGGAACGGGCGATTGCCCGGGACCTGACCGAAGGCAGCCACATCGAGAAAATCGCCGGCGACCTGAACATGAGCAGCCGCACCTTGCGCCGCCGCCTCACCGAACACGCGCTGACCTTCGAAACGCTGCTGGAGCAAGTGCGCCAGGCCCGCACCATGAGCCTGCTGGCCAACCCGGACATGTCCATCGAGCGCATCACCGAGGAAGTCGGCTACAGCGACGTGCGCAGCTTTCGCCGGGCGTTCAAGCGCTGGACCGGCATGAGCCCGAGTGCGTTCCGCAACGAAAGCACCGGCGTGGTCTGATCCTTTTGTGGCGAGTGGCTTCTGTGGCGAGGGGGCTTGCCCCCGTTGGAGCGCGTAGCGCTCCCCTACATTTTCAGACATACCGAGTCGGCAGGTTTTGGGGCTGCTTCGCAACCCAACGGGGGCAAGCCCCCTCGCCACAGAAGCCCGCTCGCCACACAAGCCCCCCCTTGCCACAGTTTCCTGGCCTCTGACGACACACAAACTCTCGTACTCCGGTTAAACTCTGTGCTCTTTTTCAAGGAGTTCATATGAGCCATTACCAGCCGGGCATTCTCGCCACCCCCGTTCCGCCTCAAGCCCGCCATATGTTCTTCGCCCTCGAATCCGCCGAAGCATTGCCAGTCGCACTCGACAACTTGATGCAACTGGTGGACGGGAAATCGGCTGTCGTCGGCTTCGGCGAATCCCTGGTCAAGGCGCTGAATGGGCAGATCGAAGGCCTGCGTACTTTCCCGGCACTGACTGGGGTCGGCGTCGACAACCCGTCAACCCAGCACGCGCTCTGGTGCTGGCTGCACGGTGAAGACCGTGGTGAGTTGCTCAACCGCAGCAACGCCATCGAAGCGGCACTGGCCCCGGCGTTGCGCCTGGTGCAGATGAACGAAACCTTCCGCCACATGACCGGCCATGACCTGACCGGTTTCGAAGACGGCACCGAGAACCCCCACGACGCAGCCGCTGTGGCCGCAGCCCTGGTGGGTGAGGGCGCGGACGGTACGGTGGGTGGCAGCTTCGCCGCGATCCAGCAGTGGCAGCATGATTTGAAAGGTTTCCATGGGCTGTCGGCGGATGAGAAAGACAACATCATGGGCCGCCGCTTGAGCGATAACGAAGAGATCGACGACGCGCCGGTTTCCGCCCACGTCAAACGCACCGCCCAGGAAAGCTTTGCGCCCGAGGCCTTCGTGGTGCGCCGCTCGATGCCATGGATCGAAGGCGACCGCGCTGGCCTGATGTTCCTGGCCTTCGGTTTTTCCCTCGACGCCTTCGAAGCCCAACTGCGCCGCATGAGTGGCCTGGAAGACGGCATCACCGACGGTCTGTACCGCATCAGCCGTCCGATCACCGGTGGTTACTACTGGTGCCCGCCGCTCAAGGATGGTCGACTGGACCTGCGCGCATTGCGCGTCGGCTGAGCAGCAAGGAGTGCCTATGAACCTGGTGCGCTGGGGCATGATCGGTTGTGGCAGTGTGGCTGAACGCAAAAGCGCGCCGGCCTTCTACAAGGCGCCCGGATCGGCGTTGGTGGCGGTGATGGGCCGGCGCCTGGAAGCCGTCACCGACTACGCCGCGCGCCACGGCATCGCGCGGGTCTACACCGATGCGCAGGCGCTGATCAACGATCCCGAGGTCGACGCGGTGTACATCGCCACGCCGCCCGACAGCCATCACGCCTATGCCTTGCAGGTGGCCGCCGCCGGCAAGCATTGCTGCGTCGAAAAACCGATGGCGCTGAATGCCGGGCAAAGCCGCGAGATGCAGCAGGTGTTTGCCGATGCCGGGCTGCACCTGTTCGTGTCCTATTACCGGCGTTCGCTGCCACGCTTCCGGCAAGTGCGGCAATGGCTGGAGGAGGGACGGATCGGCGAGGTCCGGCACTTGAGCTGGACCCTCACCAAAGCCCCGTCGGCAGCGGATCAAAACGGCAGTGATAACTGGCGCACGGACCCGGCGATTGCCGGTGGTGGCTATTTTGCGGATCTGGCCAGCCATGGCCTGGACCTGTTTCAGTACCTGTTCGGCGATATCGTCGAAGTCGCTGGGTTCACCGCGCGGCAGGCGGGTTTGTACGCGGCCGAAGATGCCGTCAGCGCCACCTGGCGGTTTGCCAGCGGGGCGCTGGGCATGGGCTGCTGGAACTTCGTAGCAGACCGTCGCGAAGACCGGGTCGAAGTGATTGGCAGCAAAGGCCGGATCACTTTTTCAGTATTCGATGAGCACCCGGTCGAACTGCACGCCGATGAACACCTCAGCCTGACCATCGAGCATCACGCCCACATTCAGTGGCACCACGTATTGGGCATGAATGCGCATATTCGCGGCGAGGCGCAGCACCCGGCCGTGGCCGAACAGGCGCTGAAGACCGATTGGGTGATGGACCAGATCCTCAAGCGGCACTGATTCTTCAGACCACACAAATCCCCTGTAGGAGCGAGCGATAGCGGTTTCACATTCAACATTGAAGTCGACTGACCCGCCGCCATCGCGAGCAGGCTCGCTCCTACAGTTTTTGGTTGCTTCGCACTTCTAACCTTATGCGCATTCGGTATTTCTCAAGCCTGTCATAACTTCTCTAAGATCACGTCATAACTCGTTATAACAAGTGATCTGCCATGACCGATAACGTTCTATCCCTGAGCAGCGTCCCGTTACACACCCAGCTGCGAGACGTGCTGCGTGCCCGCATCCTCGACGGCAAATACCCCCAAGACAGCCAGATGCCTTCCGAAAGCGAGCTTGGCACGTTGTTCAAGGTCAGCCGCATCACCGTGCGCCAGGCCTTGGGTGACCTGCAAAAGGAAGGGCTGATCTTCAAGATCCACGGCAAAGGCACCTTCGTCGCCAAACCGAAAACCTTCCAGAACGTCAGCACCCTGCAAGGCCTGGCTGAGTCCATGACTGGTCGCGGCTATGAGGTGATCAACCGCCTGCGCAGTTTCAAATTCATTGCCGCCGACAAGCTCGTCGCCGAGCGTTTGCAGGTGGCCGAAGGCGAGGTCGTGGCGCAGATCAAACGGGTGCGCCTGATCAACCGCGAGCCGATTTCCCTGGAAATCACTTACCTGCCCAAGGCCGTTGGTGAGCGCCTGGAAAAAGCCGACCTGGTCACCCGCGACATTTTCCAGATCCTGGAAAACGACTGCGGCCTGACCCTGGGGCACGCCGACCTGGCCATCGATGCGGTACTGGCCGACAGCGACCTGACTCGGGCGCTGAATGTCGAACCTGGCTCGCCAATCATGCGCATCGAGCGCCTGACCCACGATGTCGAGGGTCGGCCGCTGGACTTCGAACACCTTTACTACCGTGGCGATGCCTTCCAGTACCGCCTGCGGATCGACCGGCAAAAAGGGGAGCAGGCATGACGCGCAGCACGTTGGAGCAGGAATACGACATCGTTGTCATTGGCGGCGGCACCGCCGGCCCGATGGCGGCGATCAAGGCCAAGGAACGCAACCGCGACCTGCGGGTGTTGTTGATCGACAAGGCCAACGTCAAGCGCAGCGGCGCGATCAGCATGGGCATGGACGGCCTGAACAACGCGATCATTCCCGGCCACTCGACGCCTGAGCAATACACCAAGGAAATCACCATCGCCAACGACGGCATCGTCAATCAGGCTGCGGTGTACGCCTATGCCACCCACAGTTTCGAGACCATCGAGCAACTGGACCGCTGGGGCGTGAAATTCGAGAAGGACGAAACCGGCGACTACGCGGTGAAAAAGGTCCACCACATGGGCGCTTATGTGTTGCCGATGCCGGAAGGGCACGACATCAAGAAAGTCCTCTATCGGCAGTTGAAGCGCGCGCGGGTGAGCATCACCAATCGCCTGGTCTGCACCCGATTGCTGACGGATGAGGAGGGCGCGGTCAACGGCGTGATGGGCTTCGACTGCCGCACCGCGGACTTCCATGTGATCAAGGCCAAGGCGGTGATCCTCGCCTGCGGTGCCGCCGGACGCCTGGGGTTGCCGTCCTCGGGCTACCTGATGGGCACCTATGAAAACCCGACCAATGCCGGCGACGGCTACTCGATGGCTTACCACGCCGGAGCCGAGCTGGCGAACCTGGAGTGTTTCCAGATCAACCCGCTGATCAAGGATTACAACGGCCCGGCCTGCGCCTACGTCACCGGCCCCTTGGGCGGCTACACCGCCAACAACAAGGGCGAACGCTTCATCGAGTGCGACTACTGGAGCGGGCAGATGATGTGGGAATTCCACCAGGAGCTGGAAAGCGGCAATGGCCCGGTGTTCCTCAAGCTCGATCACCTGGCCGAGGAAACCATCCAGAACATCGAAGAGATCCTGCACAGCAACGAGCGTCCGAGTCGCGGCCAGTTCCACGCCAATCGCGGCACCGACTACCGCACGCAGATGGTCGAGATGCACATCTCGGAAATCGGCTTTTGCAGCGGGCATTCGGCGTCGGGGGTGTGGGTCAACGAGAAAGCCGAGACCTCGGTCAAGGGCTTGTACTCAGCCGGGGACATGGCTGCCGTGCCGCACAACTACATGCTCGGCGCGTTCACCTATGGCTGGTTCGCCGGCAACAACGCGGCGGATTTTGTCGCCGGGCGTGAGTTTTCGGCCCTGGATGCCCGGCAGATCGAAACCGAAAAACAACGGGTTTACGCACCGCTGGATCGTGAGCACGGCCTGCCACCGGCTCAGGTCGAATACAAGCTGCGGCGCTTCGTCAACGACTACCTGCAACCGCCGAAAGTGACCAAGAAGATGCAGATCGGCCTGCAACGCTTCAGCGATATCCAGCGCGATCTCGACCAGATCAAGGCCCACAACGCCCACGAGCTGATGCGCGCCATGGAAGTCAGCATGATCCGCGACTGCGCCGAAATGGCCGCCCGTGCTTCATTGTTCCGCGCCGAAAGCCGCTGGGGGCTTTACCACCACCGCGTCGATCACCCGCAACGCAACGACCGCGACTGGTTCTGCCATTGCCACCTGAAGAAAGACGAAAACGGTTTGATGAGCAGTTTCAAGAAAGCCGTCGAGCCTTACATCATCCCGCTGGATGCCGACGAGATGCAGGCTTACGACCGGCTGCGGGTCGGCGCGGATGCCGCCTGAGCATCACCCAAGAGAGAGACCGTGAAATGGCCTATCAAGCCCAGGAAATCTTCTTCCGTTCCAACGCCCCCGTCACCGTCGACGAGGACAAATGCATCGCCCACAAAGGCTGCACCGTGTGCGTCGACGTCTGCCCGATGGACCTGCTGGCGATCAACCCGGCCACGCAAAAGGCCTACATGGCATTCGATGAATGCTGGTACTGCATGCCCTGTGAAAAGGACTGCCCGACGGGCGCTGTGAAAGTCGAGATCCCATATCTGCTGCGCTGAAACACAAATCAATGTAGGAGCGAGCCTGCTCGCGAAGAGGCCAGCCCAAACAACGCTAAAACGCCATCCGGCACCACCGGACGCCTGATTCAAGACACCCCTCGTTTCCCACCACGCCCTGATCGTGGCGGAGACGAACATCCAATAAATGATTCGAGGGGAAACACTCATGATGTTGCGTGCAGCTTTGGCCGGTCTGGTACTGGCTTCATTCACCCTGTCGGCCTCGGCCGAAACCATCCGCATTGCCATCGGCACCCAGGACACCACCATCAACTGCGCCGCTGGCGGATTGTTGATTCGCGAACTCGGGCTGCTGGACAAATACCTGCCCCACGATGGCCCCTACAAAGACGCCCAATACGAAGTGCAGTGGAAAAACTTCACCAGCGGCGCTCCCCTGACCAACGAAATGGTGGCCGGCAAACTCGACTTCGGCGCCATGGCCGACTTCCCCGGCGCGTTCAACGGCGTGGCGTTCGAAACGGCGGGCAAGCACAGCCTGTTCATCAGCGTGCTGTCGGGCAGCATCAAGGGCAGCGGCAACGGCATCGTGGTGCCAAGCGCATCGGGCGTGCAGTCCCTGGCAGAGCTCAAGGGCAAGACCATTTCCGTGCCGTTCGCTTCCACCGCCCATGGCATGCTGCTGCGCGCCGTCGCGGCCCAGGGCTGGGACCCGCTCAAAGACGTGAACATCATCGCCCAGCCGCCGGAAGTCGCCGGCTCCGCGTTGCAGGCCGGCAAGATCGATGCACACGCTGACTTCGTGCCCTTCGCCGAACTTTTCCCCAGCCGTGGTTTCGCCCGCAAGATTTATGACGGCGCCCAAGCCAACGCGCCGACCTTCCACGGTGCGCTGGTCGATCAGGCCTATGCGAAAAAGTACCCGGAAATCGTTGTCGCTTACCTGCGGGCGAGTATCGAAGCCAACCAGCTGTTGGCGGCTGAGCCGGAGAAATACAGCGAGTTGATCGCCAAGGTCACCGGGGTCGATGCCGAGGTCAATTATCTGTTCCATGGCCCCCTCGGTGTGCAGACTCGCGACCTGAGCTGGAAGCCGGAATACCGTCAGGCCGTGGGCACCGCCATCGACACCCTCAAGTTGTTGAAAAAGGCCGATCGAGGTCTGGATCTCAACACCTTCATCGACGACCAATACATCCGCGCCGCCTTCAAGGCTTCGAACCTGGATTACAGCGCACAACTGGCCAGTTATGGGCAGGCGCCGCTCAAGGCCGTCGATGCCACCAGCGGCCAGGCCATCACCGACTTCAGCCACGTGGCGGAAATCTGGGTACGCGGTGAGCCGAAAGTCCGCCAGTACGCCTCGGCGCAAGCGGCGTTTACCGCGCTGGCCAGCCTCAAGCAGGAAGGCAGGAGCATCCGCGCGGTGTACGCCCAGGCCAGCGACAGCGGGATCAAGCTGCTGGCGGATCAGGCGTGGTTTGCCACCGATGGGAAAGGGCAACTGAGTGCGTTCCTGCTCAAAGGCCAGGCCCAACAGTTCGCCACGGCGCAGGGCGGCAAGGTCCTCGACTTCACTGATGCCACTGCGCAGGCCGTGGCTGTTCGCTAACAGCCGAAACACCACAGCCCCCTGTAGGAGCGAGCCTGCTCGCGAAGCGGTGGGTCAGTCGACATCAATGTTGAACGTGAAACCGCTATCGCGAGCAGGCTCACTCCTACAAGGTTTGGGTCGAGAGGAGGATTTGTGTACCGATCATATTCACGCTGGATCCTCAGAGCCGTATCCTTGCTGCTCTGCCTCGTATTCTGGCAACTCGCCGCCAGCCACCACTGGAACCTCGGCCTGGTGACCTTCGCCAACGTCCCGACACCCGTGGCGGTCATTGAAGCCGCCCTCGGCCTCGGTGACTCGGGCAAACTCGCGCAGCACCTGGGTAGCAGCCTCGGCCGGGTGTTCGCCGGTTACCTCGCGGCGCTGATCATCGGCGTGGCCCTGGGCCTGGCCATCGGCCGCTCGAAATGGGCCGAAGATCTGTTGCTGCCACCCCTGGAAGTGCTGCGCCCGATCCCGGCGGTGGCGTGGATTCCCCTGGCGATCCTGATGTTTCCCTCCTCGGAACTGTCGATGGTGTTCATCACCTTCACCGGCGCACTGTTCCCGATCCTGCTCAACACCGTGCACGGCGTCGAGGGCGTCGACCCACGGCTGATCGCCTCGGCGAAAAGCCTCGGGGCAGGGCGCCGGGCAATCCTGCTGGAGGTCGTTCTGCCGGGTGCCGCGCCCAGCATTATCACCGGCCTGGCCATCGGCATGGGCACCTCGTGGTTCTGCCTGGTGACGGCGGAAATGATCTCCGGCCAATTCGGCATCGGCTATTACACCTGGGAGTCCTACACCATCCAGAACTACGCCGACATCGTGGTCGGTATGTTGCTGATCGGCGTGCTCGGGATGGGCAGCAGTCTGTTGATCAAGCGTCTGGGCGGGCTGTTCACGCCCTGGCATCGACCACGAGGAAAAGCCTGATGAGCGTTTTTCAACACCTGGAAGGGCGTATCGATATTCGCGGGCTGTCGATCAGCCTGGGCGAGGGCGACACTGCTTTCGAAGCGGTGCAGGGCCTCGACTGCCAGATCGAGCCGGGGCAGTTCGTGTGCATTCTCGGGCCGTCCGGTTGCGGCAAGTCCACCTTGCTCGGCGCCCTGGCCGGCCACCTGCAACCGCGCACAGGCACGCTGAATGTCGATGGCGCAGCGGTGTCGGGCCCATCGCCCCAGCGCGGCATGGTGTTCCAGCAGCACACACTGTTTCCGTGGCGCACGGTGCGCGACAACGTGGCGTTCGGCTTGAAAATGCAAGGCATCGGCAAGGCCGAACGGCATAAGGCGGCGGATGAAATCCTCGCGCTGGTGGGCCTTGAAGGTTTCGCCGAGCGCTGGCCCGATCAACTGTCCGGCGGTATGCAGCAGCGAGTGGAAATCGCTCGGGTGCTGGTCAACCGTCCGCGCCTGTTGCTGATGGACGAACCCTTCGGTGCCCTCGATGCCCTGACCCGATTGAACATGCAGGAACTGCTGCTGGACATCTGGACGCGCATCCGCACCACCGTGGTGTTTGTCACCCATGACATCGACGAAGCGCTGTTCCTCGCCGATCGCCTGCTGGTCATGAGCTCGCGCCCCGGACGAATCATCGAAGACCTGCGCCTGGACTTCCCCCGGCCGCGCAGCACGGAACTGGTGACCCGCCCTGAGTTCTCGCACCTCAAGCGCCATTGCCTCGAACTCCTGCGGCACGAAGACGGCCGGCAACTGCCGCGCCTGAACCCGCTCGGACTTCCCCTTGAAAACAAACTGCCGCGATTTGCCCTATGACCTCATTATTCGATGTAACCGATAACGACGACATTCTTGCCCTGCAACCGCGCCTGACCGATGACGACCCCGGCGTGCGCCGGATCGCACTGATCGAACTGGCCGATCTCGAGGAGCCGGACGGCCTGCAGTGGTTGATCAATCGCCTGGCCGAAGACCCGATTGCAGACGTTCGCGCCGAAGCCGCACGCCTGCTGGAAGCCTGGGAGGACGAGCCGGTGGTCGAAGCGTTGTGCCAGGCGCTGACGGATCCATCCCCGGCGGTGCAGGTGGCCGCTGCGCAAAGCCTCAGCCTGCTCAAGAGTGAAGCGGCGGGCCGGGTCATCCTGCCGTGGACCGGGCACGCCGACAGCGGCGTACGTATTGCCGCGTTCAGGGCGCTGCGCGAGTTGCGTTGCCCCGATGCCGCCGATGCGGCGGCCCGGGCACTGGACGATGAAAGCGCCAGCGTACGCCGCGAGGCGGTGGGCGTGCTCGGCTGGCTCAAGCAACTCGATGCCTTGCCGGCACTGGCGCGGCTGGCCAGCACCGACCCGGACACTGAAGTTCGGCGTGCCGCCACCGGGGCCTTGGGCCTGGCGTCTGACGCACAGGTGCTGCCGGCCCTGCGCCAGGCCTTGCGCGATGATGCCTGGCAAGTCCGCGAAGAAGCCGCCACCACCCTGGGCAAGGTCGGCCACCTCGACGCTGGCCCGGCCCTGATCGACGCCTTGGGCGACGATTACTGGCAAGTGCGCCTGCGCGCCACCCGCAGCCTCGGTCGCTTGCGTTTTGTACCTGCCCTGGACGCGTTGATCGACACCCTCGGCCACCGCATCAGCAACCTGCGCAAGGAAGCCGCGTTGGCCTTGGGCGAATTGAACGACCCTGGGGCCATTGCGGCATTGCAGGCCGCTCAAGACGACGGTGACCCTGAAGTGCGCAAAGCCGTGCGTATTGCCTTGAGCCAACTGCAATGAACCCGCTGGCGATTGGCAATTCCCGCAGCAAACAGCAGTTGCGACTGAACTGGCCGGATGGTCGCGAACAGGTGTTCGAACACGCCGAACTGCGCCGGCAGTGCCCGTGCTCGCAGTGCCGGGCGTTTCGGTTGCGGGGGATGGCGCCGATGGTGGATGCGCGGGTTCAGGTGATCGAGTTGCACTCGCAGGGCTATGGTTTGCAACTGGTCTTCAGCGATGGGCATGAGCGGGGGATTTATCCGTGGGCTTATCTTGCTGGGCTTACCGACTGAATCGAACTCCATTCCTCATCGGGAGCTGTCGCGGTCTGAGGCAGCTCCCCCGTGTGCGCTTCCCGTTGCTTATGTTGCGAATACAGGTTCAGTAACGGCTCGGATAAATGCATCGTCCACAGTCTTTACGCCATACCGATGCATGAACTCACTAGCATTGGCAAAGCGATTGAAGCGTTGCTGGCTAATCATGAAAAAATAATCACAGTGGTTAATTACCTCATCAACATTATGCGAGGAAACCAGAATAGCGGTGCCCTCCCTGGCGGCGCCGTGAAGGCATTGCCAAATATAGCGACGAAATTCTGGATCTATACCGGCAGTAGGTTCGTCGAGAATCACGAAGTCTGCAGAAATTGAAAGAAGAGAGAGAGTAAAGAACCAGCGTGTCTCTCCGTAGCTGCATAGCGATGATTTTTTGTTCCATATGTCTTGATATCGGTCAACTATCGCAGGGCTCCACGCGCTTAGTTTTTTCAGGGTTTTATCTTGCGTCATGCGTTCGCTTGATGACAGCGCGGTCACCATTTTAAAGATGTCACGCATGCGCAACGGTGGGGGAGTGGAGATGATTTGAGAAAGGTATAAAAAGTGACTGAAGTCGTTTTTTATGAAGCCGGACTTTGCTTTTTTAAGGTCACAAACGATATCGAAAAAAGTTGTTTTGCCAGATCCATTCGGCCCCAGAATACCGACAATGTCGCCTTGAGCAACCTCAAGAGATGCCTGGGTCAAGAGGGGCTTGTCCGTATAGGAGAAGTCAATGCTCTGCGCCGTGAATTTTTTCATCAGTATCGACTCCATACGGGATTGATTCTTAGGTGTTTGAAGGTTTTGTGCAGTACTGAAATAAATAAAATAATTATTGCTGTCGTGATGAGTTTGTTGGATTCAAGGCCTTGTTCCATTATCTGGCTTGCAAGTGTCAGTGGGTTTGCGAGGTTCAAAGCGTCGGTAATGTGGTTTGATCTGCTGGCACTCATTACGCCGAGAATCAGCATGCAGAACGAAAAAATGGAAAGCAAAGTGTTCGAGTTCTGGAAGTTGATCGGTAACAATGAGAAAGCAGCCCCGATCGCGCAAAACATGATAAAGCAGATGTAAAAGCGTAGTGCGATATTTAGTAGTTCATTGAGGTCGTGGTTTCCGAATGGGAACTTGGTTGTTAAGTAAAAGGCTGTGCAATAAGATATCGATATTAATGAGTAAGCTATGAAGTGCGACAAAAGAAAAATCAGTTTTGATTCTTTGGAGTAAATAAACGATCGAGTGAATCCGCTTTCCCTTCTTCCGATTATGTAAAAGGCGAATCCAAATAATGCGACACTAGAAGAGATATAAGCATAAAACCATGCTGAAATCGTAATGTAATTGCTCGAAAAGTAGTTGGGGTCTTGTCTGGTTATTGCAAAAAAATAGAACATCGCACAAGGTGATATCATGATCCAGAACAAGGCGATGGGTTCTTTTAGTTGTTCTTTTATGAATATGGACGTTAGGGCGAGAACTCTGGGCAGAATATTTTTAGGCATGATTGATTTCTCTATGAGGGTGGGGTTGTTGCTTCTTTTCTATCGTTAATTGAATGGCGTTTTCCAGGTTTGTTGTTTTTCATTTTGCTTTTGCTCGTGTGGTTTGTCGTTTGATATTAAGAGGTGTTGCAAGAATTAGTTGATTTTAGTGTTTGGTGCAAGCGAGGTTTTTTTTTGTGTTGTAAGACTTTTCCTATAAGGTTTTAAGGTGCGTCCTACATGATGTTGGGAGCCTTAGTGGTTTGGTTCGATTCTAGTGTGGCTAGTTTCTGGCGTGGAACTGTGAAAATCCTTTTTGAAACTGTGTTTTAGTTTTCGGTAAGCAGAAATAATCTTGCTATGTTGAGTAAAATATTTCTGTAGGAGTAAATGTGCGTTTTGCACTTTTTTTATGGATTTTTATTTTCTTCAGATACTAATTTTTTTAGAAAGGCGACGAACGGTAGACCCTGTTTTTTGATCGTCCGTTTTGTTCGAGCAAGGAGCGCTGGACGTTACGTTTGAACCGGCCTCCTGTAGGAGCTGCAGCAGGCTGCGATCTTTTTGCTCTGGCCTCAAGAGATCGCAGCCTCGTATCACTCGACAGCTCCTACAAGTCCTTGCCAGGAAAAAGCCAAAAGAGTACAAATGTACTCCATGACGACTCTGACTCCCCGCCGTACCGCCATCCTGACCTTTATCCGCGATCGCATCGCAGAGCACGGTCAGCCTCCGAGCCTCGCTGAAATCAGCGAGGCGTTCGGTTTCGCCTCCCGCAGCGTGGCGCGCAAGCATGTGCTGGCGTTGACCGAAGCCGGGTTTATCGAGGTCAACCCGCATCAGGCCCGGGGCATTCGCCTGCTCGGGCAGCCGCCGCGTCCCGAGTTGCTGGACATCCCGGTGCTCGGCCGGGTGGCGGCTGGTGCGCCGATCGGTGCCGATGCCGAGGTGCACAGCCGCTTGCTGCTCGATCCGTCGATCTTCTCGCGGGTGCCGGACTACATGTTGCGGGTGCGGGGTGATTCGATGATCGAGGACGGCATTCTCGACGGCGATCTGGTGGGCGTGCACCGCAGCCCCGAGGCCGTTAATGGCCAGATCGTCGTGGCGCGGCTCGACGGCGAAGTCACCATCAAGCGCTTCGAGCGGGTCGGCGATGTGGTTCGCCTGCTGCCACGCAACCCGGCCTACCAGCCGATCATTGTCGAGGCCGACCGGGACCTGGCCATCGAAGGCGTGTTCTGTGGCCTGGTGAGGCAAGGCTGATGGGCGCCGTCGTTGCGCTGGATACGCTGTTCAATGGCGGCCAGGTCTGGAAGGGCCGGCCTGCGCCACCGGCCGCCAGCCCGCAACCCACCGGGCATGCCGCGCTGGACGCCGCGTTGCCCAGCGGTGGCTGGCCGGAGGCGGCGCTGACGGAAATCCTGTTGGCCGGGCAGGGCGTGGGCGAGCTACAACTGGTGTGGCCGACGCTGGCACGGCTGTCGGCGGCGGGCGAGCGCATCGTGCTGGTGGCGCCGCCTTATGTGCCGTACCCCCAGGCGTGGCAGGGCGCCGGGGTCGATCTGCGTCAGTTGTCGATCATCCAGGCCAGCGAGCGCGATGCGCTGTGGGCCGCGGAACAATGCCTGCGTTCGGGCAGTTGCGGTGCGGTGCTGTGCTGGCCGCACAAGGCCGATGACCGCGCCTTGCGCCGCTTGCAGGTGGCGGCGGAAACCGGCCAGACCCTGGCCTTCGCCTATCGTCCCCTCGGTGAAGCGATCAACCCTTCGCCGGCAGCCTTGCGCATTGCCATCGATGCCCGACCGGCACAACTGCGCGTGCTCAAGTGTCGCGGCGGCCTGGCCCGTTCGGCGCCGATTGCCTTCGCCGTGGGGCATTGAGGTTGCCATGCGCTGGGTCTGCATTCTTTTCCCGCAATTGGCGCTGGACGCGGTATTGCGTCAGCGCGCCGATCCCGATGAACCCCTGGCGTTGCTGACCGGCCCGGCCCAGCGCCGGGTGCTGCAGGCCGTCAACGGTACGGCGCGGGCGCTGGGCTTGCGTCCCGGCCAGTCCATGAGCGCGGCACAGGCCTTGAGCAAAGGCTTTGTCACGGCCGAATACGACGCCGCTGAAATCGAACACTGGCAGCAGTTTCTCGCCGCCTGGGCCTATCGCTTCAGTTCCCAGGTCAGCGTGCACTACCCCCGGGCCCTGGTGTTCGAGATCGAATCCAGCCTCGGCCTGTTCGGCGCCTGGCCGCAATTCGAAGCGCTTGTGCGCCGTGAGCTCGGCGAACTGGGGTTTCGGCACCGCATCGTGGCCGCGCCCAACCCGGTGGCGGCGCGGGTGCTGGCCAACGCCTATGACGGTCTGGTGGTCCCGGACGATCAAGCCTTGCAGTATCACCTGGGGCAAATGCCCGTCGACCGGATCGGCCTCGAAGCACCGGTTGCCACGGCCTTGTCGCGCATGGGCCTGCGTACCTTGAGCCAGGTGCAGGCGCTGCCCCGGCATAGCCTGGCCCGGCGTTTCGAGGCCCAGGTGCTCAAGCATCTGGATGCCCTGTCGGGGTCGCGGCGGCTGGCGCTGGCGTTTTACCTGCCGCCGGACCGCTTCGATGTGCGTATCGAGCTCAATTTCGATGTGCAGTCCCATCAAGCCTTGCTGTTTCCGTTGCGCCGGTTGACCGGCGACCTGTCGGCGTTCCTCTGCGGTCGCGACAGCGGCGTCCAGCGTTTCGACCTGCATCTGGAACACACCGGGTTGCCGGATACGCTCATCAAGGTCGGCCTGCTCAGCGCCGAGCGCGATCCGGCGATGCTCTTCGAACTGGCCCGGGGGCGGCTGGAGCAGGTCCAGGTCGAGGCGCCGGCGCGTGGCTTTCGCCTGCGCGCCGAGGATTTGCCGACCTTCGTGCCCCAGCATCAGGAGCTGTTCGACGATCGCCCGCAGCAGTCCTTGCCCTGGGAGCAACTGCGCGAACGCCTGCGTGCACGGCTGGGGGATGACGCGGTGCATGGCCTGCGCTTCCAGGCCGATCACCGCCCCGAGTGTGCGTGGCAGGCCAGTGCCGACAGCCAGCCTTGCGCGGTGCCGGCCGCGGTGAAGCGGCCGGGCTGGCTGCTGACTGAACCGCTGGCCGTGCATCAGGGCTCGGCGCGCATCCTCATGGGGCCGGAGCGTATCGAGTCCGGTTGGTGGGACGGCGACGACGTACGCCGTGACTATTACCTGATCGAAACCCGTGCCGGCCAACAGGGCTGGGCCTACCGGGCGGTCGGTGAGGACGGCCCGCTATGGTTGCAGGGCTGGTTCGCATGAACATCGACTATGCCGAACTGCACTGCCTGTCGAACTTCAGCTTCCAGCGTGGTGCCTCCAGTGCCCTCGAGCTGTTCCAGCGTGCGAAAAAGCAGGGTTATCAGGCCCTGGCCATCACTGACGAATGCACCCTGGCGGGCATCGTTCGCGCCTGGCAAGCGGCGAAGTCCGTGGAGTTGCCGCTGATCATCGGCAGTGAAATACGCATCGAGAACGGTCCGAAACTGGTGCTGCTGGTGGAGAGTCTCGAGGGCTATCAGGCGCTGTGCCGATTGATCACCCGCGCCCGGCGCCGCACGCAGAAAGGCCAGTATCAGGTGCTGCGCGAAGACTTCAGCGAACCCTTGCCGGGATTGCTGGCGTTGTGGGTGCCGGACGCTGTCGATGCCTTTGAACAGGGCTGCTGGCTCAAACAGGTCTTCGCCGAGCGCCTGTGGCTGGCGGTGCAGTTGCATCGCGGTCAGGACGATGCCCGGCGCCTGAACGATCTGCTGACCCTGGCCAGGGAGTTGCGCATTGCGGCCGTGGCCAGTGGCGATGTGCACATGCACGCGCGCGGCCGGCGTGCCTTGCAGGACACCATGACCGCGATCCGTTATCACCTGCCGGTGGCCGATGCCGGATTGCGCCTGCACCCCAACGGCGAACGCCATCTGCGCAGCCTCGACGTGCTGCAGGCACTTTATCCGCCCGGCTTGCTGGCCGAAACGCTGAACATCGCCCGGCGCTGCAGCTTTGATCTTGGTCAGTTGCGTTACCAGTACCCCCGTGAACTGGTGCCGCAAGGGCACTCGGCCACCTCGTGGCTACGTCATTTGACCGAGGAAGGCATCGAGTGGCGCTGGCCAAAAGGGCCGAAAAGCGAAGTGCTGGTGCAGATCGACAAGGAGCTGCAACTGATCGCGGAGCTGGGCTATGAAAGCTATTTCCTGACGGTCCACGACATCGTCCGCTTTGCCCGCCAGCAACAGATTCTTTGTCAGGGTCGTGGTTCGGCCGCCAACTCGGCAGTGTGCTTCGCCCTGGGGATCACCGAAATCGATCCGGATCGCACCACGTTGCTGTTCGAGCGCTTTCTGTCCAAGGAACGTAACGAACCGCCGGACATCGACGTCGATTTCGAGCATGAGCGCCGCGAGGAAGTCTTGCAGTACGTGTTCCAGCGTTATGGCCGGACCCGGGCCGCATTGACGGCGGTGGTCAGCACTTACCACGCCGCCGGAGCGGTACGGGATGTGGCCAAGGCACTGGGCTTGCCGCCGGACCAGATCAACGCACTGGCCGATTGTTGCGGGCACTGGAGCGATGAAACGCCTCCCGTTGAACGTCTGCGCGAGGGCGGTTTCGACCCGCAGAGCCCGGTGCTGCACCGGGTGTTGAGCCTGACGGGGCAGTTGATCGGCTTCCCCCGGCATTTGTCCCAGCACCCCGGTGGTTTCGTGATTTCCGAGCAGCCGCTGGACAGTCTGGTGCCGGTGGAAAATGCCGCCATGGCCGAGCGCACCATCATCCAGTGGGACAAGGATGACCTCGATGCAGTCGGATTGCTCAAGGTCGATATCCTGGCGCTGGGCATGCTCAGCGCGATTCGCCGATGTTTCGATCTGCTGCGCCGGCACCGGGGGCTGGACTTGAGCCTGGCGACCATCCCGTCCGAAGATGCGGCTACCTACGAAATGATCGGTCGGGCCGACACCATCGGCGTGTTCCAGATCGAATCCCGGGCGCAGATGTCAATGCTGCCGAGGCTCAGGCCGAAGACGTTTTACGATCTGGTGATCGAGGTCGCCATCGTTCGGCCGGGGCCGATCCAGGGCGGCATGGTGCATCCGTACCTGCGGCGACGGAACAAGGAAGAACCGGAGGCGTATCCGTCGCCGGAGCTGGAAGTGGTACTCAAACGCACCCTCGGCGTGCCGCTGTTTCAGGAACAGGTGATGCAGATCGCCATCGTCGCTGCCGACTACAGCCCCGGCGAGGCCGACCAGCTACGTCGTTCCATGGCCGCCTGGAAACGCCACGGCGGGCTAGAACCGCACAAGGAACGGCTGGCCGCCGGAATGAAGAAAAACGGCTACACCGCCGAGTTTGCCGCGCAGATTTTCGAGCAGATCAAGGGCTTTGGCAGCTATGGTTTTCCCGAGTCCCACGCGGCCAGTTTTGCCTTGCTGACTTACGCCAGTTGCTGGTTGAAATGCCACGAGCCGGCGGCCTTCGCCTGTGCGCTGATCAACAGTTGGCCGATGGGGTTCTACAGCCCGGACCAGATTCTGCAGGACGTTCGGCGTCATCATTTGCAGGTTCGTCCGGTGGACGTGCGCGCCAGTGACTGGGATTGCAGCCTGGAGCCGATCGCCGGTGCGCAACCGGCGATTCGCTTGGGGTTGCGCATGATCAAGGGCTTTCGCGAGGACGATGCCCGACGCATCGAGGCGGCACGCTCCAAAGGCGCGTTTGCCGACATCGCCGACCTCGGCGAACGGGCGCGACTCGATGCCCGCGCCCAGGAGCAACTGGCCGATGCCGGCGCGTTGCGTGGCCTGGCCGGCGACCGGCATCGGGCACGCTGGGAGGTGGCCGGGGTACAAAAGCAGCTGGGTTTGTTCGCCGGCGTGCCGAGCCAGGAGGAGGACGCGGTGTCGTTGCCAAAGCCCACCGTGGGCGAGGACCTGCAAGCCGATTACGCCAGTGTCGGCACCACCCTCGGGCCACATCCGCTGGCCCTGTTGCGCGGTGAGTTGAAGGCGCGGCGCTGTCGCAGTTCGAAGGAGTTGCTGGACGTCGAGCACGGTCGGCCAGTCAGCGTTGCCGGGCTGGTCACCGGCCGACAACGCCCGGCCACCGCCAGCGGCGTGACCTTCGTCACCCTTGAGGACGAGTTCGGCAACGTCAATGTAGTGGTGTGGCGCGACCTGGCCGAGCGGCAGCGCCAGGTGTTGGTCGGCTCGCAGCTGCTCAAGGTCGATGGGCGTTGGGAGAAAGAGGGCGAAGTGCGGCACTTGATTGCCGGACGCTTGAGTGACCTGAGTGAGTTGCTGGATGGCATTACTGTGCGGAGCCGGGATTTCCACTGATCCACGGCGAGAGAGCTTTTGTGGCGAGGGGGCTTGCCCCCGTTCGGCGGCGAAGCCGTCGTAAAATCGGTGAATGCAGTGTGCCTGAAATTATTGCGGTGATTGGTTTGGGGGCTGCTCCGCCGCCCAACGGGGGCAAGCCCCCTCGCCACAAAAGCAGCTCCCACAGGGTTTGTGTTGATGCCTGCTATTTGGCAATCGGCCAAAACCGCTCCCCACCCCCCGGCGCATCCGTCCAGGCCTGCAACGAGCGTGTCGGCAGGTCGAAGTAATCCCGCGTGCGTGCATAGCCATGCCCGCCCATGCGTCCAATCGCATCCAGCCCCAGCTGATCGATGTACAGGGTTTTCGGATCGATCAGTTCGTCACGCACATGGGCCATCAGCACTTCGCCGAAGATGATCTCCCTGGATTGGCCGATGGACAGGGCCATCATCCGTCGGCACTCCAGCGCCACCGGGGCTTCGCCGATGCGTGGGCATTTGACTGTGGTGCCGGGGATGGCGGTGAGGCCGGCGGCGGTCAGTTCGTCGAAACCGGGGGCGAAGGGCACGGCGCAGACGTTCATGGCTTCCACCAGGGCGTCGCTGACGATGTTCACGGTGAATTCCTGGTTGAGCTGAATGTTGCGGGTGGTGTCCTTGGGGCTTTGGTCGCCGTAGTTTTCCACGCCCAGGGCGAGGATGGGCGGGTCGGCGGACAGCGCATTGAAGAAGCTGAACGGCGCCGCGTTGATCCGGCCTTCGCCGTCGACGGTGGTGACCAGGGCAATCGGTCGTGGCACGACGCTGCCGATCAGAATCTTGTATTTGTCCCGTGGGCTCAATGTGCTGAAGTCGAAGCTTTGCATGGGCAGGAATCTCTAGAGAAGTGGATCAATCGCGCTCAGTGGCGCGTGGGCGCTGTAGTCGTCGGCGAACGGGATGGCTGGCTGGAACAGGCTTTTCCAGTCCGGTTGGCCGAAGGCCCGGTCGCTGTGGCTGCGCATCAGTTTTTCGAATTGGCGTTGGGCCTGGCGTTGCAGGGCGGGGTAGTCGACGCCCTCGACCTGGCCGTCCTGCATTACGCAGCGGCCGTCGATATAGCTGGCGATGCAGTCGTCGCCACGCCCGGCCAGGACGAGATTTTTCAGCGGATCGAACAGTGGTCCCAGGTGCATTCCGCGCAGGTTGAACACCGTGATGTCGGCCTTGCAGCCCGGCGCGAGGCGACCGATATCGTCGCGCCCCAGTGCCTTGGCGCCGCCAAGGGTCGCGGCGTTGTACATATCCAGCGTGCTGGTCAGCTCGTTACCGCCCTCCATAAGGCGAGCGATGTTCAAGCCCTGGCGCATGTTGTCCAGCAAGTCCGCCGGCCAGGTGTCGGTGCCCAGGGCGAAGTTGATGCCCTTGGCCCGATAGCGGCCAAACGAATTCAGCGCCTCGCCGTCCCGGGCAAACACCACCGGGCAATGCACCAGGCTGGCGCCGCCATCCACCAGCCGTTGCAGGTCGTCATCGCCTCGGGTGTAGATACCGTGGGGCAGCAGGCTGCGCGGTGTCAAAAGCCCAAGCTGCTGCAGCCAGCCCAGTGGCGAGGTGCCGCGCAGTTGTTCGACCATCGCCACTTCGCCGAGGCCCTGGCAGCAGTGCAGGCGCATCGGTGCGTTCAGTTCCCGGCTCAGTGTGGCGGTGCGTTGCAGCAGCGCCGGGGTGCAGGTCTGGATGCGATCGGGCAGCAGCGCGCCGCGAATCAGGCCGTTGTTCACGCCATCGAAATCCCGGAAAAACCATTCGGCAGCATCGAGGCCGGCCATACCCCGGGCTTCGTCCCAGTGGTGCGCCAGGGTTCCATCGGCCTGCCAGTAACTCATGCCGCTCATGTAGCAGGGGCCGAGGTAGGTGCGCAGCCCCAGCTCGGCCGCCACACCTGCCACCGCCGCAAATTCGTTGTAGGTCTCGGCCCACTCGCGGTAGTACATCGAGGTGATCGGCATGGCCGTGGTGATGCCGTTGCGGATCAGTTGGGTGAAGGCGTAGCGGTATTTGAAGACTTCTTCTTCGGGGTTGTAGCTTTCCCGCGATCCACGCGCCAGATACTCTGCCGACCACATCCGGCCCATGTCGCGCTCGTCGCCGTTGTCGAGGGTCAGCACCGTGGAGTCGAGATCGCCGAGGGCATCCAGATCGATAAAACCGGGGCCGATCAGCGCGTTGCCGTAATCGATCCATTGATCCACCGGCCCCGGATAACCGCGCCCGACAAACTCGATGCGCGAGCTTTCGAACACCACTTCGCCGTCGCGCCACAGCACATGCCGGGTGCCGTCGAAGCCGACCACGCAGCTGGCCCGCAAGCCGATGCGCTTCACAGACGGCTTTCCAGCAAGTGGCCACCCGCAGCAATCAATTGACCCGCGCGATAGACCTGACGCAACGGCCGCGAAACCACCGCTTCACCCAGTGTTTGTACTGGCATCAGCAGAAAATCCGCCGGCTGGCCGATTTCCAGGCGGGTGGCTTGGCAACCCAGCGCCTGGGCGCCGTTGACGGTTGCCGCCTCGAACGCCGCCGCCAGTTCTTCGTCCTTGTTCAAATCGAAACGGAACGCCAGCAGCATCGCCCGTTCGAGCATGTCGCCGTTGCCCATGGGCGACCAGGCATCACGAATGCCGTCGGAGCCCAGGCACACATTCACACCGGTTTCGCGCAAGGCCAGGAACGGCGGCACCGCACAATCGGCCGGGGCCGAGCTCATCAGCGAAATACCCAGTGCCGCCAAGCGCTCGGCCACCGGTTTGACCTGGCTCCACGGCAACATCCCCAGGCAATACGCGTGGCTGATCATCACCTGGCCCTGGCGGTTGAAACGCTCGGTGTAGTCGGCGATCAGGGCGATCTGCCACAGGCCCAGCTCACCCTTGTCGTGCAGGTGAATGTCGACGCCCCGGTCGAACTCGCTGGCCAGTTTGAACACGAAATCCAGTTGTGCGATGGGGTCGTTGTCGATACCGCACGGGTCCAGACCACCGACGTTCTCCACGCCGAGGGCCATGGCTTCGCGCATCAGTTCGGCGGTACCGGGGCGGCTGATCAAGCCAGTTTGCGGGAACACCACCAGTTGCAGGTCGATCAGGTCACGGTAGTTTTCACGCAGTTGCTGCATGACCTCGACATGCCGCAGGCCGAATTCAGGATCGATGTCGACGTGGCAGCGCATGGTCAGCGAGCCGCGGGCGATGCAGTTTTCCAGCAGGGCGCCAGCCCGTTGCGCAATGGGGGTGGTGACTTCGCGCAGGATGCGCCGTTCGTTGGCGATGTAGTCCTTGAGGGTCGGGCCGGCGCTATTGGGGCGCCAGGGTTGGCCCCAGAGGGTTTTGTCCAGATGCACGTGGCTTTCCACCAGGGCGGGGGTAAGCAACTGGTTCTGGCCGTCGATGTCGGTGGCGAGCAGCTCGGTGGTCGAGGCCGGGCGGCGTTGGCTGAAGCGACCGTTTTCGATCAGCAGGTCTTCGGCGGTTGAGCCGTAGGGGCGCACGTTGCGTAGCCAGCGGGGTTGGGTCATACAAACCTCAAATTCAGTGTTGTGTGAGAGGGCCTCATCGCGAGCAGGCTCGCTCCTACAGTGGATCTTCGGCGTTCACAAAATCCCTGTGGGAGCGAGCCTGCTCGCGAAGGCCGCGACTCGGTCTCGGATCAGCCCTTGAGCTTGGCCCAAATGCGGTCCTGCAGCTCCCGCGCCTTGTTGCTGCATTCCTTTTCCGGGCGCAGGCGTGAGGCGAATTCGTCGGGCATGTTGATGGCGTCCATCACCCGCCACTTGGCGTCGATCAGCTTGTCGCTCTGGATGCCGTTGTCGTAGGCGATGGCGTTGGACACGGCGGCGGCGTTTTCCGGTTTCATCATCCAGTCGATGAAAATCTTCGCGTTGCCAGGGTGCGGCGCGCTTTTCGGCACGGCGAAGTTGTCCTGGAACATCGCCAGGCCTTCCTTCGGATACACGTATTTGATGGTGCTCTTCTGCAAGGTGGCCCGCGCTGTAGAACCGTTCCAGTTCTGCATCATGATCACTTCACCGGAGGCCATGCGGTCGACGGTGTTGTCCGAGCTGTACATCTTCAGGAAGGGCTTCTGTTTTTGCAGCAGTTCGAGGATGCGCTTGGCGTCCTGGGGGTTTTCGCTGCATTCGTCGACATTCAGGTAATGGCTGGCGGCGTTGATCACGCTGCTGGAGGTGTCGAGGGCGGCGAGTTGGCCTTGCAGTTCCTTGCGCGGCTCGAAGAACTCTTTCCACGAGTCGTCGAGCTTGCCGCCGGGCACTCGGGCGCTGTCATAGGAGAACCCGGTGGTGCCCCACAGGTACGGTGCCGAGAACTTGCGCCCCGGGTCGAAGCTCGGGTCGCGGAACGCCGGTTTGACGTACTGGAAGTTGGGCAGGGCCGAGGCGTCGATTTCCAGCAGCAGGTCCTGGTTGATCAGGGTGCGCATGATCGATTGCGACGGCACGATCACGTCATACGCGGCACCGCCGGCCTGCAGCTTGGCCAGCAGGGTTTCGTTGCTGTCGTAGCCATCCATGGTGACCTTGATCCCGGTCTCCTTTTCGAACTTGGCCAAAAGCTCGACCGGGTAGTAGTCGGTCCAGTTGTAGAAGAACAGCTCCTTGGGCTCGGCAGCTTGGGCGAACGCGGTGAAGCAACTCAAGGCCAGACCGGCAACGGCGAAACTGGCAGCAGCGAAACGGGTGCTTTTCACTTTCTTGCTCATATGGAAGTCTCCAGGCTTATTGTTGTTTGCCGCGCTGTCCCAGCCAGAAGGCCAGCACCACCAGCACGATGGAAATCACCAGCATCAGGGTCGAAATCGCGTTGATTTCCGGCGTCACCCCGGCCTTGATCGCCGAGAAGATGTACACCGGCAGGGTCGTCGAGCCGGGCCCGGCGACAAAGAAGGTCATGATGAAATCGTCGAGGCTGACCACGAACGCCAGCACCGAGCCGGACAGCACCGCCGGCCACAGCAGCGGCAAGGTCACCCGGCGAAACACCTGCCAGGGGTTGGCGTACAGGTCGTTCGCCGCTTCCAGCAGGCTCTTGTCCAGGTCGTTGAGCCGCGCGCGGATCGGCAGGTAGGCGAAGGGGATGCAGAAGCCGATGTGGGCGACGATCACTGTCAGCAGACCGAGCTTGATCCCCAGTGCCATGAACAGCAGCAGGGTGGCCACGGCGGTGACGATCTCCGGCAGGATCAGCGGCAGGTTGATTCCGCCCTCGACCATCTTCTGCCCGTAGAACGGACGGTACGTCGCCAGCGCCGCGAGCAGGGCAATCGCCGTGGCGCAGACCGTGGCGATGCTGGCGACGATGATCGAGTTCAGCGCAGCAGTCTGGATCGACGGGTTGGCCAGGATTCGTCCATACCAGTCGAACGAGAACTCGGTCCACACCGTCGCCGAGCGGTTGGCGTTGAAGCTGTAGGCGATCAGCACGAATATCGGCAGGTACAGATAGGCCAGCATCAACAGGCTGACTTCACGGGTCAGGGGCAGTTTTTTCAGGTGCAGGGCGATCATGCTTGGGCTCCCCGACGTAGGGTCTTGGCGGCATTGCGGCTATAGAGGGCGTAGAGCACCAGGGACAGCAACATGATCCCCAGCAACAGGAACGACAGCGAACTGCCCAACGGCCAGTTGCGCGCGGTGCCGAACTGCTGCTGGATCAGGTTGCCGATCATCAGCGTCTTGCCGCCGCCGAGGATTGCCGGGGTAATGAAGGCGCCCAGGCTCGGCACGAACACCAGCAAGGCACCGGCGATCACACCCGGCATCGAGAGTGGCAGGATGATCCGGCGCAATGCGTGCCAGCGGTTGGCGCCCAGGTCGTAAGCGGCTTCCACCAGGCGCCAGTCGAGTTTTTCCAGGGTCGAATAGATCGGCAGGATCATGAACGGCAGGAAGCTGTAGACCAGGCCGACGCTGACCGCGAAGTCGTTGTAGAGCAGGGTGATGCCACCGGCCTGGGGAAACAGCGCATTGAGGCTTTGGGCGACCCAGCCGTGTTCACGCAGGATGATCAGCCACGCGTAGTTGCGGATCAGCAGGTTGGTCCAGAACGGGATGGTGATCAGCAATACCATCAGGTTGCGCCGGCGCGGTGTCAGACTCGACATCCACAGCGCCACCGGGAAGCCGAACAGGAAGCACAGGACCGTGGTGCCACCGGCCTGGAACACCGAACGCAGCAACGCCTGGGCGTAGACCCAGTTCAGTTCCAGTTCGCCGTCGAAACCTTCCTGGAAAAACAGCTGCACGTAACTTTGCAATTGCCAGTTTGCCTGCCAGTCGACGCCACCGTAGACGTTGCGCGGCAACAGGCTGATGTAGCCCATGATGCCCAGCGGAATGGCGATCAGGGCCAGCAGGGTCAGAACCACTGGGCTGAGCAACAGCGCGCGGTTGAGGGCCGGGGAAGTGCTGCTGACGCTCATCTCAGGCCTCCATCAACAGGCAGGCGTGGGGCGGCAGGTTGACCGCGACGCGATCGCCCACCACCCGCCCGTGGTTCAGGCCTTCGTTGTTCTCGCGCAGCATGACCTTGATGTCGTTGTTCAGGCGGCATTGATAGAGCGTGGCCGTGCCGACATACAGCACAGCCTCGATCACACCGCGCAGGTGATGCGGCTGCGTCGGCTCCACCAGTTGCGAGCGCTCGGGACGGAACGCCAGTTGCACCTTGCTGCCGTCAAAGCCCTGGGCCGGGCAGGGGATTTCCACGGGCATGCCGTTGGGCACGAAGAGCTTTTCGTTCTGCTGGCCGCGCTTGAGGTGGCCGGGAAGGAAGTTGATGTCGCCGATGAACTGCGCGACGAACTGGTGTTGCGGACGCTCGTAGATTTCGTTGGGCGAGCCGATTTGCAGGATCTTGCCGGCGGACATCACGGCGATGCGGTCGGACAGGGTCAGGGCTTCTTCCTGATCGTGGGTGACAAAAATGAAGGTGATCCCGGCTTCTTTCTGCACGCGCTTGAGTTCGACCTGCATTTCCTTGCGCAGCTTGAGGTCCAGGGCCGACAGCGGTTCGTCCAGCAACAGCACTTTGGGTTTTGGCGCCAAGGCCCGGGCCAGAGCCACCCGTTGCTGTTGGCCGCCGGACAGTTCGGCCGGTTTGCGCCTGGCCAGGTGCTGCATTTGCACCAGCGCCAGCATCTCGTCGACACGCTGCGGAATCAGTTTGCGATCAAGACCCTGCATCTCGAGGCCGAAGGCGATATTCTGCGCAACACTCATGTGCGGAAACAGCGCGTAACTCTGGAACACCGTGTTGACCCGACGCTTGAACGGCGGCAAATCGTTGACCGGCTCGCCCGCAAGGCGGATCTCACCTTCGCTGACGTGCTCGAAGCCGGCGATGGTGCGCAGCAAGGTTGTTTTGCCGCAGCCGGAGGGGCCGAGCAGGGTAAAGAATTCGTTGTCGGCAATGTCGACCGAGACGTTGTCCAGGGCTGGCGCCAGTCCCGGATCGTCGGAATAGCGCTTTGAGACGTTTCGCACTTCGATTGCTGTTGGATGACCCATTATGGTGCATTCCTCTAATTATTGTATGCAAATTCTGGATGCAATTTAGAAATACCTGGATTAATCTGCCCGTGCAAGCCCCTTTTTCAATGGCTGTTCATTCGCCAGGGTTGGTTGCACAGGGCGCAAGGAGTTGATGAATGACGGAAAAGAAACTGGAAACCACGGTCGACCGCGTCTACCAAGGGGTTTACGAGGCGATCAGCAAACGCTCGTTGCGTCCGGGCATGAAACTCGGCGAAGCCTCTTTGGCCGAGCTGTTCAATGTCAGCCGCACGTCTGTCCGGGCCGCGCTCAAGCAATTGGAGGCCGACGGACTGGTCACCACCGAGCCCAATAAAGGTGCGTCGGTGTCGTTGCCGAGTGACGAAGAGATCCGTTCGCTGTTCGAAACCCGGCGTCTGGTCGAGATCGGTATCGTCAGCGAACTGTGCCGTCGGCGTGATACGGCGGTGACCCAGGACCTGCGCGATCATTTGCTGCTGGAAGATGAAGCGCATCAGAGCGGTGATCACGAACGACTGATTCACCTGCTCGGTGAGTTCCACATCAAACTGGCCCGCAGCCTCAACAACCCGGTGCTGCTGGACTGGTTCCAGAAGCTGATTTCCCGGGCGTCGCTGTATGCCGCCGCACTGGATGACGACAGCCACGAGGCCTGCCGCGACGACGAACACCTGCGGCTGATCGAATACATCGAAGCGGGCAACCAGAGCGCGGCCATCGAGCTGACGTGCATGCATTTGAATGGCATCGAGAAGGCCATTCTCGACGTCGCGGCCACGCTGAAAAGCAGTTACAACCCGCTAAAGCACTTGATCGAGGTGTAGTTTCCCCGGGTAAACTTTGTGGCGAGGGAGCTTGCTCCCTCGCCACATTTTTAACCCCGTACCTCTGAGGCCTTCTCATTACAGTGGCCCGCCAGAATCAGCTATACCTCTATGAAACGAATAGCGTGCAGGATGCTCGAAACAAACGGGTGCAACTTACCGGAATAGAGCCAGCCGATGCAGTTTCTAGAGGATAGCCACGGGTGCTCCGGGTGGAACGGCGAAATGGCCGGGCGCATTCGCGCGTTCGACTGGAGCCTGACCGAACTTGGTCCGCTCGATTCCTGGTCCAGGAGCCTGAGCAGCGCGGTGCAGTTGATGCTCGCGTCCCCGCTGCCGATGGTGATGCTCTGGGGCCAGTCCGGGTACATGATCTATAACGACGCTTACTCCAAGTTTGCCGGTGGGCGTCATCCATATCTGCTCGGCTCCTCTGTAGAACTGGGTTGGCCGGAAGTCGCCGAATTCAATCGCCATGTGGTCGACACCTGCCTGGCGGGCGGCACCTTGTCCTATCGCAACAAAGAGCTGGTGCTGCTGCGTGACGGGGTTCCGGAAGATGTCTGGATGGACCTCTATTACAGCCCGGTGGCTGATGATGACGGGCGCCCGGCCGGGGTCATGTCCATGGTGGTGGAAACCACGGAGCGGGTGATCTCCGAGCAACGGCGACAAGTGGCTGAAGACGCCTACCGCGCCGACAACGAACGGGTACGCCTGGCGCTGAACGCCGGCGCCTTGCTCGGTTCCTTTGTCTGGGATATCAAGGCCAACGTGCTGTCGGGTGACGAGCGCTACGCCCGCACGTTCTCTTATCCACCCGGGCAAGACCTGCAAAACCTGTCTCAGGAAATTGCTGAAAGCCGGATCCATCCGGATGACCGCAGTTGGGTTCAGGAGCGGGTCAGACTGTCGGTAGAGACGGGCGAGCCCTACAACGTCGAATACCGGATCCAGCGGCCTGACGGCAGCTACCTCTGGGTACTCGCCAGTGGTTGTTGCGAGTTCAATGAGCAGGGCGAGGCGTTTCGTTTCCCCGGCGTGTTGATCGATATTCACGAACGCAAGAACGCCGAAGAGTCCCTGCTCAAGTTCACCCGTAACCTGGAACAGCGGGTGGCCGATGAGGTCGAGGCGCGGCTGGCGGCGGAAGAACAACTGCGCCAGTCACAGAAACTCGAAGCCATCGGCGGCCTCACCGGCGGTGTGGCCCATGACTTCAACAACCTGCTGCAAGTGATCGCCGGCAACCTGCACCTGCTGGCGCGCCATGAGCCGGGCAACGCCAATGTGCAGCGCCGGGTCTCGGCGTCGATCGCCGCCGTCGAGCGCGGTGCCAAGCTGTCCTCGCAATTGCTTGCATTCGCCCGTCGCCAACCGTTGTCGCCCGCGGTCTTCACGTTGCGGCAGATTTTCGATGGCCTGGCGGAGCTGTTGTTGCGTGCCCTGGGTGAAACCCTTCAGGTTCGCATGACGGCCCCCGAAGACTCCTGGAATGTGTTTGTCGATCGCAATCAACTGGAAAACGCCATTCTCAATCTGGCGATCAATGCCCGTGACGCCCTTCAAGGCGAGGGCAGGATTGACCTTTGCGCGGAAAACATCGTCCTCGACAGCAGATTTTGCGCTGCAAAGGGCATTGCCCCCGGGGACTATGTGCGGGTGTCCGTGACGGATACCGGCGTCGGCATGCCGCCGCAGGTGCTGGCCCAGGCGTTCGAGCCGTTCTTCACCACCAAGGCCGACGGGCAGGGCACCGGCTTGGGCCTGAGCATGGTGTTTGGCTTCGTCAAGCAGAGTGGCGGTCATATCGAAATCGCCAGCGAGGTAGGGCGAGGGACCCGGGTGCAGTTGTACTTCCCGCGCACCTTGCGCGCGGCACCCAGCGAAACGCCGGGCCCTGATGTGCCACAACGGGGCGGGCACGAACGGATCCTGGTGGTCGAGGACAATGAGGCCGTGCGGGTGGCGGCGGTGGAGTTGTTGCGCGAAGAGGGCTATCAGGTCCTCACGGCCACCAACGGTGACGTCGCCATGCAAATGTTGCTGGAAGGGCTGCCGGTGGACCTGATATTCACTGACGTGGTCATGCCCGGCCTGATCAAGAGTTCGGACCTCGCGGCCTGGGCGAAAGTGCAGGAGCCACCGGTGGCCGTGCTGTTCACTTCGGGGCATACCCGCGACATCATCTCGCGCAATCACCAGCTCAGCTCCGACACCCACCTGCTGAGCAAACCCTACAATCCCGAAGCGCTCAGGCAGATGGTGCGCATGGTGCTCAACGGCTGAATCCGCTGGTGCAGGCAAAGGTTTTAGCGCCTGTGGGACCGGACGACGAACGGGCACCGCTGGTCTGACAGGTGGTCGACAGAACGGGCGAACCGAGGCCATTCTGATAGTTGGTGAACGCAATTGATCGCGTTTCGCTGCCGATCAACAAACGGAGGTGTTCCATGCCGGTGCCCCATGACCTTTATCAGGATCTGAAACGCTCAAAGGAAGAAGTCCAGCAGAAACGCACCAAGGATCCGTTACTGGATTCACTGCTTAACAAGTATTCCCAGGCGGATGCCGAAGTGGTGAAAGCAGAGGAGGCCAAGTCCAACGATGACACCGTAAGGAAACTCAAGGAGGCTCGCCTGCTGGTCAAGGACAAGATCGTCAAGCAACTTGGCGCGTCGTCCTGACCCAGCGTGCTGCCACCGACGATCGGTGGCGGGAAAGTTGGAACGGCAACCAGAACCGGCACCTCGAATGTTCAGGGACCGCTGTTACGGCTCTCAACGAGGTGCCTCATGACCCAGCCCGAATATCCCGGTGAACTGAACGCTGTCCCTGTGGGAGCGTTGAGTTCAGACAGGTGTACTGCTCATTGCAACGCCTTGCTTAACGGCAATCGCACCATGTTCTGCGCTTTCAGCGAACCGAAATACAACCAGTCCCCATACTCGCGCACGGTGGTGATCGGTGAGTAGTTGTCGCTGCTGCCGTCCTGCAGGTTGGAAATCACTTTGCCATCAAGGTCCAGGCCCAGGGCAAATCCGCGTTTTGCCACGGGCTTGGGCAAGACGGTCATGGCCCGCACGATCATCTTGCGCACGAACGGATGTGCGGCCGTGCCATCGAGCAAGGCGTTTCGGGGGGCATACAGGGCCACCCAGAACCGGTCGTGACCATTGAACGACAGGTTGTCCGGCAGCCCCGGCAGGTTGTCGATGAACAGGTCGTGGGTGCCGGCCTTCGGACCGCTGAGCCAATACCGGCTGATGCGGTAGGCCCCGGTTTCATTGACCAGGACATAGGCATCGTCCGGTCCCAGGGTCACGCCGTTGGCAAATTCCAGCTTGTCCAGCACAACGGAGGTTTTGCCGGTCTGGAAGTCGTAGCGCAGCAGTCGACCGTCGCCGCCGTGTTCGATCACGGCCTCACCGTCGTGGCCATAGCCGAAGCGGCTCGAAGCATCGCTGAAATAAGCGTAGTGACCGGGTTTATCGATGGCCACGTCGTCGGTAAAACCGAAGGGAACGCCGTCGGCCTCCGTGGTCAAGGCCACCAGACGCCCTTGGGCGTCGAGGGACAACAAGCCTTTGACGGCATCGGCGATCACCAGCAGGCCATTGGGATGCCGGGCCAGGCCCAGTGGCCGGCCACCGGTATCGGTCAGGATTTTGGTGGTCTTGCCGTCCAGGCTTGTGCGGATCAGGCGACCGTCGTGCAGGCCGGTGATGAGCGTGTCATTTTCCAGTAACAAGGCTTCCGGTCCATCAATGTTGGCGGCACCCACGCGTTCCACTTCCTTGAGCCGCTGATTGTCGGCGTAGATTCCGCTGGTGAGGGACGGCGCAGGTTGTGGCGTCCAGGCCACCGGTCGCACTTTGGTCGGCATCAGCAACAGGAAGGCGCCGATAACGACGATGACCAGCAACAGACATTTGAATATTCTGCTCACGCGCCGACCCCCGTCGCGGCCAGATACTTCTGCGCCATGTCGCGCAACGCCAGCATAGACGCCGCCGATTCCCGATCGATGCGCCGCTTGAGCATCAACCGGTTGGCAATCCGCATTGCCAGGCCGCTGAATTGATACTCCAGGGTGCGGACGAAGCGTGTGTCCTGGCCTGTGGCTTCGCATTCATAGGTCACTACCAGCGACAGGCCGTGATCACCCCGGGCCTCGGCGCTCCAGCGCCGCCCGGGCAGATACTCCGCCACCTCCCAGCGCAAGTGGCCGTCGCGCCCGCCGGCACGGATGTCTTCCTCGAAACGTGCGCCGGCATGCAGCGGACCTTTTGGCCCATCGATGCGCAGCGACGACGGATGCCATTGCGGCCAAAGGCTCACGGTGCTGGCGTAGGCAAGTACCTGGACCGGGTTTCCGGCAATGACAATCTGATGCTGCATGCGGGTCATGGGCGTTCTCGTCGGGTTGAGCGGCGCAGGTTCCGGCTCCCAATAGAGGGTGCCGAACAGGTAGTCCATCAGCGGGAAAACGATGTTGAAATTACGCTCCTGCATCAGTTCGCGGCGGTGATGCAGTTCGTGCAGCCGGCGCATCTGGCGGATCCACGGCAGCCGTGTGAGCGGGTTACGCGGCGGCAGGTGCTCGCAGGCATGAAACACTTCGTAAGTCAGGTAACCGAGGACAAGAAGGCCGCCGACCAATCCGGCGACATTGGTATTGATGTGCTTGAGCAGCCACCAGAGGGGCAGGGCGACGACGAGGGTGTGCAGCACGATCAGCCACGCCGGAAACAGGATCACCCGCCAGTCGCGGGCGCTGTCGTAGGTCATGTGGCCGGGGGTGAAAAAGCTGTGGTGGTCGACTGCGTGACGAGCATAGAACAGCCGGGCGAAGCTCTTTTTTTGATGTCCCAGGTGGCGATGCACCATGTACACGCCGAGGTTGAACAACAGCAGCGTGACGGGCACCGCCAGCCATTGCGCTGGCCGCACCTGATGTACGTTGCTCCAGAAAGCGCTGATCGCTACCACCCCGAACACCAGGACAAACGCGCCGTGCAGCCAGGGGTTGTAGAGCGGATGGATGTCGGCGCGGTAACGGCTGCGGAATCCTTCGGTGGTCTGCCTCACTGCAATCACCTGTCGTTTTTGTTATCCCTTTCAGATTAGCCGATCCCGGTGATTTGACGGACCGAACCTTGAGGACACAACGGCCATGATCCGGTGCAAACCGGTCTCAGGTCAGCGGATCCCAGCGCTGTGACCAGTCTTCGTCGGAGTCGATGACCTTGCGCAGCAGGTCGAAGGCGTTTTGCAGCGTCGGCGAGTCACGATCGCGCGAGTAGACCAGATAGGTCGGGTAGTTGAATTCCGGCGCCTTGGGCACCCGTTCCAAAGCGCCGCTTTGCAGATAACTCTGTACAACGCGGGTGCGGAAGTAGCCACTGCCGCCGTTTTCAAGAAGGTACTGCAAGCCCAGTGGGCCGAGATTGAAACTCAGCGCAGCCTTGGCTTTTTCCGGCAGGGCGGCGTCGTGCTGGCGCCGGAAATCAGCGCCCCAATCGATGTACACATAAGGATCGGGCTTGTCGGCCTGGCGCACGAGAATCAGTTTTTCTTCGAGAATCTGCTCGACTTGCAAACGCGGCCAATACTCGGGCTGATACACCAGCGCGGCGTCCAGAACACCCAGTTCCAGTTGCCGCAGCAGGTTTTCGCCGTCGCGGATTTCCATGCGCAGGGCGTGGCTGGGGATGTTCTTGCGGATTTCACCGGCCCAGCCGAGCATCAGCGGGTTGCACAGGCTCACCTCACCGCCGATGTGCAGCACATTGCGATACCCCTCGGGCAACGGCAAGTCACGCCGCGCGGCTTCCCAGGTTTGCACCAGTTGATTGGCGTACACCACGAACGCTTCGCCGTTGGGCGTCAGGCGGGCACCGGCACGATTGCGCACGAACAGGGTGCTGCCCAGATGGCTCTCGAGTTTTTGCACCCGCGCGGTGATCGCGGTCTGGGTGACATGGAGTTTTTCCGCGGCGGCAGCCAGGCTGCCATGGCGAACGATTTCGAGGAAGGTGCGGGCGAGGTCGATGTCCATGGGGTGGCCGGTGTGGGAGGTTCAGGCATTGTAAGCCCCCTTGCCACAAGGTTCAGCGGCGGGCAGGCAAAAACGACGAATCCCGCCACTAAGGGCGGGATTCGTTTGCAGCAGGCACGCTCCCGAAGATCGGGAGCCGGGTGCTTACGACGGGAACAGTTCGGACAGTTTCATCGCCAGCATCATGTCGCCTTCAGCGCGCAGTTTGCCGCCCATGAACGCTTGCATGCCGTCAGTCGAACCGTCGACGATGCCTTCCAGGGTTTCGCCGTCCATCACCAGGGTCACCTGGGCGTCCGGGTTCTCGCCTTCCTGCAGTTCGCAGGTGCTGTTCTTGACGATCAGCGAGAAGTTCTTGGTGTCGTCGATGCGGAAACCGAAGACCAGGTCCAGACCGGCAGCAGCGGCTGGGTTGAACTTGGCTTTCATTGCTTGTACGGCATCAGCTACGGAGGTCATGGTTCGATCCTTTCTTGGGTAATAAGAGCTGGGTGATTACAGCCAGGGTCACAATAGTCCGGACTCAGCGAAACGTGATGAGTTCCGGGGCCTTCAACAGTTGCAGGTGGGCATGACTGTTGAAGGAAGCCAGGGACACCTCGCGACCACGAAACTTAAGCTGGTTGAGCGAGGTGTTGACGATTTGCCAGTTCAATTCAAAGGCCTGCCGGGCAGGTATTTGCGTAATCAGGTGGAGCAGGGCGGTGATGGTGCCGCCGGAGGTGAACACGGCGATTTTCTGGGTGTTGTCGGCCTGGTCGAGGATGCGATGCAAGCCGGCCTGGACCCGCTCGACAAACCCCAGCCAGCTTTCCAGACCCGGTGTGTCATAGGTGCCGGCCAGCCAGCGCTCGATGATCAGGGCGAAGATACGCTGGAACTCACCACGGTTTTGCGCGGCGTTGCGCAGGATGTCCAGGGCTTCGGGTTCGTCGGGCAACATGGCCGGCAACAGCGCGCGGATCACCGCGTCGGCGTCGAACTCGTTGAAGGCTGAGTCGGTTTCCAGCAGCGGCACCGGCAAGCCCGCCGCGGCGAATTGCTCCAGCGCGCTGTTGGCCGTGTGCTGCTGGCGGCGCAGGTCGCCGGCCAGGCAGCGGTCGAAGCTGATCCCCAGTTCGGCCAGGTGACGGCCAAGGATTTCAGCCTGACGAATACCGGTCGGCGACAGGACGTCGTAGTCGTCCGCACCAAAGGAGGCCTGGCCATGTCGAATCAAATAGATGCTGCCCACGTCCGCGTCTTCCCGGTACGTTGAAGGTTTGGCGAGGTTATGAGGATGACGGTGTGCTGTCAATGAAAAAACATACGCTTGTTTGAAATGCATGTTACAGGCCTGTTGCCAGAGGTTTCACGGCTGGTCGCAAGGTCGGCGCATGGGTATGCTGGAGGTATCCCGCGCGCGTTCAAGCCGCGCATCGTTTGAGGAGTCCCTGTGGAGTTTTTTTCCGAGTACGCCATTTTTCTGGCCAAGACCGTGACCCTGGTGATCGCCATTCTGGTGGTCCTGGCCAGTTTTGCGGCTTTGCGCAGCAAGGGGCGGCGCAAGTCGTCGGGCCAGTTGCAGGTCAGCAAACTCAATGATTTCTACAAAGGGCTGCGCGAACGCCTGGAGCAGACCTTGCTCGACAAGGACCAGCTCAAGGCCCTGCGCAAGACCCAGGCTAAAACCGACAAGAAACAGAAGAAAAAACCCGAGGCCAAGCCCCGGGTGTTCGTGCTGGATTTCAACGGGGACATCAAGGCTTCGGCCACCGAAAGCCTGCGCCACGAAATCACCGCCTTGCTGACCCTGGCCACACCGAAGGACGAAGTGGTGCTGCGCCTGGAAAGCGGCGGTGGCATGGTTCACAGCTACGGCCTGGCCTCCTCGCAACTGGCGCGTATCCGTGAGGCCGGCGTGCCCTTGACCGTGTGCATCGACAAGGTCGCGGCCAGCGGTGGCTACATGATGGCGTGCATCGGCCAGAAGATCATCAGTGCACCGTTCGCGATTCTCGGCTCGATTGGCGTGGTGGCGCAGTTGCCCAACGTCAACCGCCTGCTGAAAAAGCACGACATCGACTTCGAAGTGCTGACAGCCGGTGAATACAAACGCACCCTGACCGTGTTTGGCGAAAACACCGAGAAGGGCCGGGAGAAGTTCCAGCAAGACCTGGACATCACCCATCAACTGTTCAAGAACTTCGTGTCGCGCTATCGCCCGCAACTGGCGATCGATGAAGTGGCCACCGGTGAAATCTGGCTCGGTGTCGCGGCGCTGGAAAAACAACTGGTCGACGAACTCAAGACCAGCGATGAATACCTCGCCGAGCGGGCCAGCAAGTCCGAGCTCTATCACTTGCATTACGCCGAACGCAAAAGCCTGCCGGAACGTATCGGCATGGCCGCCAGCGGCTCGGTCGATCGCGTGCTGCTGAGCTGGTGGAGCCGTTTGACCCAGCAGCGTTTCTGGTAACGGACCAGGAGCTACAACAAAACATCCAGCCGGGGCATTTGCCCCGGTTTTTTTGCCTGCGAATGCCTGTCCGATGTCCTCCATGGCCCGGCGAAATCTCTGTAGGCAACAGGCGACCCTTCCTGCTTTCGGCAAGGCAGCGGCTGGTTATGTTGGTGTTCCGGAATAATTGCCATGGAACGCACATGAACGACCATTGGACACCGCTTGATACCGAACATCTGCCGCTGCGCGAAACACTGAAGTCTGTGGTGAGCGCGGCTTTGCCGCAGTCTCCCGAGCAGTTCGCTGCACAGTTGATCAAGGAAAAGTGGGGGCAAGACATCGACCCGCAAAACGCCCTGTTGGTCACCCTGGATTACCGCTACCGCGGGCACCCGCCGCAGGACGGTATCGAGCAAGGCCAGGTGGCGAACTCGCAAACCCTGGTGCAGGCGTTGCTGGCGAACTACCAGGCCGTCGGCGACGGGCGTTTTGCCGAAAGCCTGTTGGGCTTGTTCACACCGCCCGATGTCGGCCCGACCATTCGTATCGTGGAACATGTCGATGAGTTCGCCGACCACGGCAATGGCAACCACCATACCTACGAAGGCATCTATCGCCAGACCAGCCCCCAGGTGTATGGGCCGGCAACGCAAATTGCCCTGAAACCGGCGGCGTTCAAACAGTGGGTTTGGGATCTGGATTTGCAAACCCGCTATCAGGCTTACCTTGATAACGCCTGGCCCTCCGATAAGCGAATCCTCCAGATGGCGCCCTTTGACCTGAGAACCTCGGCCAAGGCCGCCTTTATCATGAGCGCCTGCCTGCAACATCAGGAGGGCAGCTTGAGTCAGGAAGGCCTGGCCCTGGCCATGCAGGCCGCCGGTTTGCCAGCGGAGCAGGCCTGGAGTGCGTTGACCATCGATCAGGTGCAGGCGTCCACTCGCGTCAGCGCGCCGATCGAGGTCGGGCGGCTGACGATCTATCGCTACACCTCGGACGATATCTGGTGTTACCGCCACCGCCGCAGCGGCCGGGTCTTGTTGAATATTCCCGGCAACTCCTCACCCTTGCATGAATTCGCCGACTGGCCGCACCTGCGCCGATGGATCGTGGCCCAAGGCCGGGTTGCCGCCACGCGGCAAACGTTGGTCGCGCATTTTGCCGAGGACGATCGTGAAGACGGCACTTTCCATGCGGGCGTTTCGACGGCGTTGGAAGGCATGGCGGCCTACCCGAAGGAACACTGGCTGACAAAGAACGCGGGGTTCTTCAACAACGACGGTTTCTGGGACCCGCAGGACTACATCGACCTTGAGCGTGCACCAACCGACACCGACCCGTTCGCGCAACTGGTACTGACCATGAAGCAGGCTTCCATGGCCAGCGTCAAAACCATCCGCGACGATGCCCAGGTCAATCGCGACAACCTGAGCGCGGTGGTTGAGCCGCTCGTGCAGTGGATCAACCGGCTGGGGCCTTTGGCATTGTTCATTCCGGGAGGTGAGGGTGTCCTGGTGCTGGCCGGGCTGATCGACGCCGGTTACGGCCTCGATCAGGCCGTCAACGGTAAAACACCGGGGCAGCGCTCCGAGGGCGTGACGCGCACGGTGTTCGGCTTGCTCAATGCGCTCCCCCTGGTCGGGGCGGTGGCGACACTCAAGGGCGAAGAGAAAATCGCCGGAACGCTGCACGAGCCGGGGGAGCCAGGGAGCGAGCCGCATCCCGAAACGCCGATCGATCCCATACCCGGATCGGTTTCGGCACCGGTGTCGACACGCGTGGAGCTGATGCGAGGCGTTTGCGCACCGCGTGCGGCCTTCAGTGATGAGGTATTGGCGCAAATCGCACGGATCAGCGCGGTCGACGACGATATGTTGCGCCTGATGCAGGCCGGCCGCGCGCCAACTCCGGCGCTTGCCGACACCATCACTCGCTTCAAGCTCGATCAGGAACTCGAAGCCGTCACCGATCCGCAAGCACGGGCCGGATTGTTCAACGCCCGCTATCAAGCGCTCCAACACTCGGACCAGGATTGGATTCGCCTGTTTCAGCGCGAGTACCAGGGTTTGCCGAAAAGTGCCGTGGAGCAGATCCTCGATCGTTCCGGGGTCGACATAGATCGGCCCGTCGATGCTGACGAGGCGCTGCAACTGTTCAAGCGCCTCGACAACAAGGCACGCGAGTATCAGCAGCATGTACGACTCAACCGGGCCTACGAGGGCCTGTACTTGCGTTCGGTCAGCCATCGCGACTCCGATGTCCTGGCGTTGCATTCCCTGCGCCGTCTGCCCGGTTGGCCGAGAGGCTTGCGCATCGAAGTGCTCGACGGGTCGATCAGTGGCCGGGTCCTGGACCGCTGCGGCCCGCTTGATTCCGCGGATTGCCGGCGCTTGATCAAGGTCGGTGATCGCTATCGGTATACGACGATGGCGGCTACCGACAGTGAAGGTTCGGATCTGTTTGCCGCGCTGGTGGACCTGTTGTCAGGGGAGGAACGCACGGCGATGTCGCTAGGCTCGCCCGACGCGGCCGGCCAGTTGCGCCTGCGCATCGGCGGGCACGCCTTGTCTCGCTCCGAGCTGATACCCGGCTTGAATCGAATGGATTCGCGGTTGCCCTTTGAAACCGGGGGATTGCGCGGTGGCGGCTTTCCGAACACGCCACAGGCTGCTGCGCTGAGTCACGAAATCATGCGTTTGCAGGTCAAGGATCTGTATCCGCAATTCACCGATGCCCAGGTGGATGAGTTACTCCTGACGGCAGGTGAGCGGGCGCAGGCGCTGTTGGATCGCCTGACGCTCGAAGCGCAGCAGTTGCATGCCGATCTGCGTCATTGGGTCGACCAGTCCGTGCTGGATGTCGATGACATGGATGTGGATTTTCTGGCCGTGGACGATGATGACGCCGCGGGCATGAATCCTCAGCAGGTGGCGGCGCACAATGTCGAACTGCTGCAAACCGTGATCGACTGCGAGCGTGAAGCGCGAAATGAACTGGGCGACGAGTTGATGAGCATCTGGCAAAAATGCCCGCCCCAGAGTAATCGAGTCATGTCCGGCGAGGTCTTGCGCGGTTACAGGCTGGACCTGGGGTACGAGGATTACCATCGCTTGCCGACAATGAACGTTCGCTTCAATGAAGTCGTCGAGCTATCGATGCAGGGCCTGCACCTTGTCGAACGCGAAAGCCTGAACGCTTTTCTCGAAAGTTTCCCCAATCTGCACTCTTTGAACCTGGAGCGCATGGATCTGCGTCGGCTCAATGCAGACAATGTGCTGGAGGGGGTATTGCCTCCACCGGTTCGGCAAATGCCCCGACTCACAACGCTCAATCTTAGGTCCACCTTTTTTCAGCTTAAGGAGAGCACGGCTTCGCAGTTTTGTGATCTGGTGGGCTTGCAAACGCTGGACCTGAGTGACAACCCGTTGACTGTCCCGCCCGTGGTATTGGGGATGGCCGAGTTGCGTGTGTTGAACCTGAGAAACACCGGGATCAGCCGTTGCCCGATTGGCATCGCCGATCAGCCGTACCTCACCTCGCTCGACTTGCGAGGCAACCGGATCAGCAGGGTTCCCTACGCGATCCTGATTCAGGCGGTGTCCCGGGACCGGGTGAAACTGTGGGGTAATCCGCTGACGGATGAAGAGACGTTGTTGCGCCTGGTCGATCATCGCGAACGCACCGGTATCAATCTGTGGCTGAGTGAGCCGGGTGCCGATTACGGCAGTGCTACGCGCTGGCTGCATGAGGGTGATGAAAGCGTGCGCCTGACGCGGCAACAGATCTGGCAACGATTGGCCGTCAAGCCATCGGGCAGTACGTTGCTGCGGATCATGGACGGATTGAGCCTGACCGCAGATTTCCAGGTCGGCTATGTGTCGCTGCAGGCACGTGTGTGGCGCTTGCTGCAGGAAGCGGATGCGTCGGAAGAGTTGTGGGGCTGGTTGCGGCAGTGTGTCGAAACTCGGACGGGTGACGCGCAGAATCCGTTCCGGTTGTTCGTGGTGCTGGAGGATCGAGTCCGGCTGTACCGCGATTGGGTCGCCTTGGGGCGGCCGATGCCGCTGGCCGATTATCCGCTGTTTTAGCGGGGAGGGTGAAAACGCCTTGAACCCTGGGCCGGGGTTCAAGGCGTGACGGTCAGCGACGACGGAACAGCGGCAGCGGTTCGTCGGTTGCGGCCTGGTAGGTCACCGAGAAGTCCTTGAGACCTTCAAGGGCTTCATACGGATCTTTGTCGGGGCGCACAGCAAACGCGTCGAAACCACAGCGATGCATGTAGAACAGCTGGTCACGCAGCACGTCGCCAATGGCCCGCAATTCGCCCTTGAAACCGTAACGGTCACGCAGCAGGCGGGCGTTGGAGTAGTTGCGGCCGTCGGTGAATGCCGGGAAGTTCAGGGCAATGACCTGGAAACTCGCCACGTCTTCACCGATTTCCTCGGCTTCTTCATCGGCGTCCAGCCAGATGCCCAGGCCGCCGTCGCGGGCCAGGAGCATGCGACTGTGTTCGCGCCACAACTGCAACGGAACGATGTAGTCGTCGCAGTTGGTGATTTCGTCGATGCTGAAATCCTTGGGCAGCAGGTGCCAGGTCTCGTCGACGACCTCGTTGTTCTTAATGATTCGCTGCATAGACACGCTCCTTGAAGAGGTCGATACCAATACGCTGATAGGTGTCGATGAAGCGTTCGTCTTCGGTACGTTGTTCGATGTACACGTCGATCAGCTTTTCGATCACGTCAGGCATGGCTTCCTGGGCAAAGGACGGGCCGAGGATCTTGCCCAGGCTGGCGTCACGGCTGGCGCTGCCGCCGAGGGAAACCTGATAGAACTCTTCGCCTTTCTTGTCCACCCCCAGGATGCCGATGTGGCCGACGTGGTGGTGACCACAGGCGTTCATGCAGCCGGAGATATTCAGGTCCAGTTCGCCGATGTCGAACAGGTAGTCCAGGTCGTCGAAACGGCGCTGGATCGATTCGGCGATCGGGATCGACTTGGCGTTGGCCAGGGAGCAGAAATCGCCGCCCGGGCAGCAGATGATGTCGGTCAGCAGGCCGATGTTCGGTGTGGCGAAGCCTTGCTCGCGCAACTCGCCCCACATGGCGAACAGCTTGTCCTGCTCGACGTCGGCCAGGATGATGTTCTGCTCGTGGGAGGTGCGCAGTTGACCGAAGCTGTAGCGGTCGGCCAGGTCGGCCACGGCGTCGAGCTGTTTGTCGGTGATGTCGCCCGGTGCAACGCCGGTCGGTTTCAGGGACAAGGTCACGGCCACATAACCCGGCTTCTTGTGGGCCAGGGTGTTGCGCACGCGCCAGCGGGCGAAGCCCGGGTGCTGCTGGTCGAGCTCGGCCAGTGCGGCGGCCTGGTTTTCCAGGGCCTTGTAGTCGGGGTCGACGAAGTGCTTGGCGACGCGCTGCACTTCGGCTTCGGTCAGCGTGGTCTGGCCACCGCGCAGGTGCTCCATTTCCGCATCGACTTTCTGTGCGAAGACTTCAGGCGTCAGCGCCTTGACCAGGATCTTGATCCGCGCCTTGTACTTGTTGTCGCGACGGCCATAGCGGTTGTAGACCCGCAGGATGGCGTCGAGGTAGCTCAACAGGTCTTGCCACGGCAGGAATTCATTGATGAATGCACCCACCACCGGTGTACGGCCCAGGCCGCCGCCGACCAGCACACGGAAGCCCAGTTCGCCGGCGGCGTTGTGCACCGGCTCAAGGCCGATGTCATGGACTTCGATGGCGGCACGGTCGGAAGTCGAACCGTTGACAGCGATCTTGAATTTGCGCGGCAGGTAGGCGAATTCCGGGTGGAACGTGGTCCACTGGCGGACGATCTCGCACCATGGGCGCGGGTCGATCAGTTCGTCGGCAGCGACGCCGGCAAACTGGTCGGTGGTGACGTTGCGCAGGCAGTTGCCGCTGGTCTGGATCGCGTGCATCTGCACGGTGGCCAGTTCAGCGAGAATGTCCGGAATGTCTTCCACGGCCGGCCAGTTGAACTGCACGTTCTGCCGGGTACTGATGTGGGCGTAGCCCTTGTCGTAGTCGCGGGCAATCTTGGCCATCATGCGGATCTGACGCGAAGTCAGTTGGCCGTAAGGCACCGCCACTCGCAACATCGGCGCGAATCGCTGGATATAAAGGCCATTTTGCAGGCGCAGGGGGCGGAATTCTTCTTCGCTCAGCTCGCCTGCCAGATAGCGTCGGGTCTGATCACGGAACTGCTTGACGCGGTCCTCGATGATCCGCTGATCGTATTCGTCGTATACGTACATATAAGTCCTGTTCTCAGGCTTGGGCCGGTCGGAAACAGCGGCGTTTTTTGGCTTGCTGGCGTCCGATAAAACCTCGGCAATTCTGCGCGCACGGCCGCGCACTCCCTACGGAGCCGGGGCACGATACCAGTTTGCAGTTATGCGTAAAAGTGATGTTTGAGCATATGTAAAGAACCAAATCGCCTAATGAGAATCGTTGTTGCAAAGACCCTGTTTGTGATGCGGGCAATCGTCGTCTTTACTCTGCTCGAGTCTTTATGCAATCACCGATAAAACCGACAAGAGGCGATGCAATGAGCAACCCAACCAAAGCACGGAAAAGCGATAGCACCGTTGATGCATGGGCAATTTTGTTCCTGATTATTCTGGTCGTGGGGACGGCGGTATTCTGGGTCAGTCATCAGTAAGCGACACCGTCCGGGCCCGGTTCCGACGATTGTCTGACAAAAACCGGAAAAATCGCCGTTTTACGGACGTTCGCTGGCTATAATGCGCGGCGAATTTCCGGGGGTTCGGACGACTAATGTTGAAGTTTCTGTGTGGCGTATTGCTGACGCTGGGCATGGTCTTGGGACCCTGTGCCCAGGCGGCGTCAGTGCTGTTCCTGAACCCGGGAACCCCCACGGAAGCTTTTTGGGTGAGTTATTCCCAGTTCATGCAGGCCGCGGCGACCGACCTGGGGATGGACTTGCGCATCCAGTATTCCGACCGCGTTTCCGAAAACACCCTCCGCCAGGCTCGCGAAGCCCTGCAGGGCCACCATCGTCCCGACTACCTGGTCTTCGTCAACGAGCAATACATCGCCCCCGAAATCCTGCGGCTGGCCAAGGGCAGTGGGGTAAAGCTGTTCATGGTCAACAACGCCCTGACCCCGGATCAGATGAAGCTGGTCGAAGCCCGGCCTGACAAATATCCCGATTTGCTCGGCAGCCTGGTGCCCAACGACGAGGAGGGCGGCTACCTGATGCTCAAGGAGTTGATCCGACAGCACGGCCCGGTGGCCCCCGGCCAGACCATCGAGCTACTGGCCTTTTCCGGTCTGAAGATCACTCCGTCCGCGCAATTTCGCGAGAAGGGCATGCGGCGTGCCTTGGCCGAGCACCCCGAAGTGCGTTTGCGCCAGTTGGTGTACGGCGGCTGGACCCGGCAACGTGCCTGTGAGCAGGCCAGGTTGCTGTTCAAGCGCTATCCGCAGACGTCGCTGGTCTGGGCCGCCAATGATGAAATGGTGTTCGGCGTGATGCAGGCGTATGTCGAGGCAGGAGGTGTGCCAGGCAAGGGCGTGCTGTTCGGCGCGATCAACAATTCGCCCGCCGCGTTGCAGGCGCTGCTGGACCGTCGTCTGAGTGTCTTGCTGGGCGGGCACTTCAGCCTCGGTGGCTGGGCACTGGTGCAATTGCATGACTACGATGAAGGCGTGGACATCAGCCAGTACGGTGGCCGTGACCGCCAGATTCCGTTGTTGCAGCTGATCGATCGGACCCAGGCCAAGCGGCTGCTGGCAATGGGCACCGCGCAGGACTTCGGCGTGGATTTCCACAAACTCTCGGCCAAGGGGCGTCCCGCGACCTGGCGATACCCGTTCACCCTGCAAACCCTGATGCACTGACTTGCATCAAACACCGGCCAGCAGCAGCACCAGCTTGACGATGCCGAACAACGTCAATGCAAACACCGCCGTGAACACAATCCCCAGAATCACGAAATGACTCGGCTTGCCGTGAGTGAAATCACGGGCCCGGTTTTTCCCGCTCTGCACCCCGAACGCCGCCGCCATGACGCTGTGCAGCATTTGCCAGAAGGTTGGCGGTTTGTTGTCGGCCGGATCGTCCATAAATCCCTCGCCTGATGGTTGGTCCCCACAGCATAGCCAATCTGCCGATTCGTGCCGTGGTTGCCTGAAACGCTTTGTCTCGCCTTTTCGAACTTGCGGTAACTATGTACCGCAGGTGTCCAGGCCTGGGGTGGTGTGCTGTCGCTCCATTTACCAGGAGAGACAGTATGAGCATTTCAACCCGCACCTCGTCCCCGACGTCGAGTGCGCAGTCACCTACTGAAGGTTCAGTGTCGAAGGCGTTGCTGCCAGGAAAAAGCAGCATGCACAGTGAAGCGCTTGAACGCATGACCCCCGATTGGTTGATCAAGGCGACATCCCCAAGGCGCGCGGCGATCAAAGACAGCGCAACACGCCTGCCTGACTGGTACGTGCAGGCATCCGGCACGCAACAGCAGGCATTGAGGGCAAGTTTCAACGCCAGTTTTATCGCGCAGACCCGGCTGGACCAGACAATGTCCGCGCTGCGCGACGCCGAAACATTCGCCGGGCCGATACTGGCCAAGGCTCTCAAGGACAGGTTCTCGATCGACGTCGACGTCAACAAGACCTGGGTGTGCCTGAGGCGCCCCCTGGAGGTTGGCGTGCTCGATATCGAAGTCTCGTCGTTCGAGGTGTTGAAACTGTCCTTGCTCCAGGCGGCATTGCACAACTTCGAGGCCTCGGAGTGTGAAGAAGGGGCCTTTCACCGTGATTCAGGGTTCGTCGTCGAAACGCAAACCCCCGGTATATTCCAGAATGTTGCGCTGGGCATGACGGTCAGGCAGTTTTTGTCGCTGTGCCGAACGCTGGACATCGGAGCCCAGTATCAAACCTGCGTGAACGGGTTTTTCCAGCCAGCCGATACGCAGGTGGAAGCCAACCTGCGCGAGCAATTCATCGACAGTCAGAAAACCGCGATGAGGGCCGCCGCCGACCTGGCGTTGTTGAAAAAGGATATCGAGCCGCAAGACTACTCGATGATTCTTTCGGTCATTGGCGGGGAAGTCCATCCCCGGCTGGGCGACAGACAGGTCTGGTTCCGCGACCTCAGCTTGATGAAGCGCCGGATGACCGGCTGTGTGGTGTTCAGCATCAGCGAGCAGTATCGCTACACCAGCGATTTCATCGTCTACATTCCCCATGATCCCGAGCATCCGCTCAAGCGCTACACCTCGGCGCAGTGGCATGACGAATTCAAGCGCCAGTTCACGGCCGGCAATTCACGGTCTGCTGACGATGGCAGGCCGACCGCACACCAGCGTTTTTTCAGTCAGTTCGTGGCTTACGCCGACCGCCCTTACTATTTCAGCCAGTTCACCCGCAAGGCGGAGGACGCTCCGAGCGATCCGATGCACTCCTTCTGGGTCAAGGTCACCCGGTACATTCCGCCGATCTCCACGTTCGTTGGTATCAAGGAGCTGCCCCCCGAAGTTCAGGGTAAACGCGAACCGGAGGAAGATCCGTATCTCGACCCAATGGGTACAACGCGTAATGGCGTAGCCGGAATCTGGTCCGCCAACACCGATCTGTGGACGTATCTCTACGAGCAAAACCGCGCCAAGGTCATCGCCGATGCGCGCAGCCATGCGGTCCCGACCGCCGAAGTCGATGCGAAGGTTCGGGCGCAAAAGCTCAATCACCTGCTGGAAATCGGCATGCTGGGCTTGAACATGGTGTCGATGTTCGTACCGGTGCTCGGCGAGATCATGCTGACGGTGATGGCAGGACAAATGTTGTACGAGTCGTTCGAAGGAGTTATCGAATGGAGTGAGGGGGATCGCGTTGCTGCCAAGGCGCACTTGATCGATGTCGCGGAAAACCTGGCGTTGATCGCACTGATGGCCGGGGGCGGCAAGGTGCTGGGGAAGATCGTGCCAGTCGCACCGGACCCCGTGATCGAAGGGCTGGACGCCATTGAGCGCCCCGATGGCGCGACACGGTTGTGGAAACCCGACCTGAAAACCTATGAGTGCAAGGTTGAGCTGGGTGATGACATCGTCCCCAATGCCCTGGGGCAGTTTCGTGCGAACCGCAGCACCTACATTCGACAGGCGGGCAAGGTATATGAGATCACCTTTGATTCCTCGCTGAAAAAGTGGCGAATCGAGCATCCGTCCGATACCGGGGCCTGGCGACCGATTCTCGAACACAACGGCCACGGTGCCTGGCGCCATACACTGGAACGTCCTCTTGAGTGGGATCGCCTGACCCTGTTGCGGCGCATGGGCCATGGAACCGAGGGCCTGACCGACGAACAACTGCTCACCATCGCCGATGCCAGCGGTACCCGTGACAGTGCCCTGCGCAAGATGCACCTCGATCATCTGCCTCCACCTCCCGGGCTGGCTGAGTTGTTGTCGGCGTTCGAGGCTGGCCCGGGGAACACCGAGGCGGTCAAGGGACCGGTGGCGATGCTGCAGCGTGCTTGCCCGGGGCTCAGTGAATCCGCTGCCAACAGGGTGTTGCTCGATGCCAATGCCGAAGAACTGGCGCGGTGGCAAACGACGCGGCGGATTCCCTTGAACATGCTTGAGGAGGGCCGCTGGTATGCACGACAAGGGCGTGTCAATCGAGCCTTTGCCGGCTTGCATCTAGACCGTATGGCGTCGGCGGACAGCCGATGGCTGGCACTGCATTCCCTGGAAAAACTGCCGGGCTGGTCCGACGGCGTGCGCCTGGAAGTGCGCGACGGTCACGTCGAGGGGCCGCTGATCGATGGCATTGGCAGTCAGACTGCCGTCACGCGCAAATACGTGGTCAAGAAAGGACCGGCTTACCAGGCGTTTGATGAGCGCGGCGAGGAGCTCAACAGCATTCCTCGAAATGGCGACAACTTTTACCCGTCGATCATGCATGCCTTGCCCGACTCGGCGCGCCAGGCGCTGGGTGTTCCCCATGTGGCTCAGGGCAGCCAGTTGCGCACGGCAATCATCGACTATGCCACCACCCATCGTGCCGAGCTGGCACAACGTTTGGAGACACGCATCGGCAAGCAGGCGACGTTCAAGCCTCCGGTTCGGGTCAACGAACGGTTGGTGGGTTACTACGCCAGCGGGCGCGGGCAAGGGATCAACCCTTCGCTGGCGATACGGGTTCGGGATGTCTATCCGGCGCTGACTGAACAGCAGGCCGACGGATTTATCCTGGCGCATTTGCGTGCAGGAAAAACCGATGCGCAGATTTACGGTTTGTTGCAGGCCCGCCTGCGCGAGTGGCAGACGCTGGAGGCGACACTCGATCATTGGGTAGGCGAGCCATCACCGAGCTCTGCCCTGGAGCGCATGCTGGGCGGCAAGGCCTCGGTCGCGCAGAGTCTCAAGGATAGCTGGCGCAACTCGCCGTTGGCCGCGGAGCAAGCGCGCTTCACATTGCTTGACCTGACCTGCGACGAGGCGCTGCCTTCGTTGTCGGCGGATTTTTCCCATGTGCGGGATCTGTACGTCCGGGGCAAGTGCATCACCGATGCCAATGCCGATGCACTGTTGGCGAATTTCCCCAGGTTGAGAAAGCTGCGTATCAACGCCACGGGCAACCAGTTCAGCAATGTGCCCGAGGTCATCGGCAGGATGCCGGAACTCACTGATCTGAGCCTGTATTCAGCGGCTCCCTACGCTGCCGACATGCCATCGAGGCTGAGCGCGTTGACCAGGCTTGAGGACCTTAATGTCTATTGTTCGGGGTTCACGCCGATTGCGCTGGATGTCAGCCAGTTGCGCAATCTGCGTCGGCTGGAAGTGCTGGCACCTTCGTTGTTTGAATGGCCCGCCGGAGTTCTCGAACTGCCGCGACTTGAGCGATTGAACCTCAAGGGCACGGGGATCAGGACCTTGCCCGAGGGCATTTTCAACGGACATGAAAAGCTCTGGTCCGGACTGTCGCTGGACTGGTCGAATGTCCTTCGTGAAAATTTCAGGCCGGCATATGAGTACGCCAAAATGCAATCTCCACACCTTGTCGATCTCGAGGAAATGGTCAGGGATTACAGCAAGGGTGAGTTGAGACGACTTGGCGAGGGTCTCAACGAGAATCACGAGGCCTTGTTCAATCGTTTTGTCGAGCAGTGGCAGGATGCCGAGGCGAGGTACGGGGCGATCGAAGCCTTGAGTGATCAGCACCATGCACTCAACCGCAACCTCAATGACTGGTCCTATCGTGTGCGCGAAATGCCGACAGCGATCAACGAAATGACAGGTCGGACATTAGCGGCAAATTCCCTGAGAGCCTGCTGGCGCAACGGCGTATTCAAACGCTACGGCGCTACGGTCAATGCTTCGGTGCTGGACTTGCCCAATCTGGGGCTGAGTGATTTTCCCGAGCTGCCGGCCGGTGCTTTCCCGGAGGTGCAAACGCTGTATTTGAGGGGAAGCAAGGCACCGGCAGCACAGATTCGCGGTTTCATCCGCGGGTTTACCGGACTTCAAACACTCGACTTGCGCAGTTGCAGCCTGAGCGAAATTCCCATCGGTCCCGACGATCTCGGAAAGTTGACCCAGCTGGATCTCTCCAGTAACGGGATTGTTGTCGATCCGGGAGTACAGCAAGGTCTCGATGGGTTGCAAACGCTTGAACATCTGGACCTGAGCAGCAACCCCCTGAACACCCTGGACGTCAGCGCAATGACTCACCTCAAGGCCTTGAACCTGCGCGCGACAGGGCTGCGGGAGTGGCCGGCAGGTGCCCAGGATTTGCCGGAGTTGACCTGGCTGGATTTGCGCGACAGCAAGATTTCCGAGCTGCCGGCGGCGGTGCTGGAAAATGAGGTGTTGCTCAAAACCAATCTCGGCGGCTCGCCCTTGACCCCTCAGGCCGGTGCAATGCTCCGGACCGCCTGGCACCAAATAGAAGTTGCCAGGGTGCTGCCAGAGGGTGCCCTGCAGCAGTTCGCCATGGAGCCGATACCGCTCGGGTTCCCGCCGTCCGAGAGTGGGCTTTCCATTGCGCAGCATTTGCTGGCGCTGCCTGAGATTCCGGCGGGAGAAGGGGCCGAGGTTTTCACAAGGCGTCTGCAACGTTTGAAGCCGACACTGGCGGATGATGAAGCCTTGCAAGCGCTGGAACAGATGCGCGAGGGCGGGGCAAGCGAGGTGCAAATCAGCGCGCGTCTTGCTGGTTGGGAACAGACCTACGAAGCGCTTACGCGTCAGTTGAACGGCTGGATCTTCACACGAGGAGCCCGCGGCACAGGTTGGATGATGTCTTCAAGCATTCGCAGGCTGGGCGCCTTGCGCATCCTCGAATGCTGGCGCCAGGGCCTGACCGGTGTGCAGGGCGTTGCCAATGCCGTTTTGGATCTGAGCGGTCTGCAACTGGGCGATCTCCCGGAGATGCCGGCAACGTTCGAGCACGTCGGCAGGCTGAATCTGACCGGTGTAAAACTGACCCGGACAGGCTCCGACGGGTTCCTCAGCGCTTTTACCCGGCTCAAGACCCTGGAACTCAATGGCAATGAGCTGGAGGCCATACCCGAGCCGGTCCCGCACATGGGGATGCTCGAGCGCCTGGAACTGTCTTCGAACCGGCTGAGCGATGCCGAACACCTGTACGCTTCGTTGAGCAATCTGGAGCGCCTGAACCGGCTTGACCTGGGCTACAACGAACTGGAGTCCTTCGATCTCGACGTTTTCGAAGCACTGGTGACACTCGATCTGCGCAATAACAATCTGACGCAATGGCCGGGCGGCGTGCTGGAGACCTCCCGCCTCAGAGTCCTGAATCTGAGTGGTAACGAGATCACATCGGTTCCGGCGCAGGCTCTGGATGGCGATCACAACGTCCTGATGATCGGCATCGATCTGAGCGACAACAACCTGGCGCTTGAGAGTCTCGAGCGCTTGAGGGCTTACCGTGATTCAGGAGCGCGGGATACGGTGCTTGGGCTCTCGCGGGCTGAACTCGACGAATTGCTGGATGACGCTCACGACCAGGACGACAGTGACAGCGTCGAGTCGGATGAAGAGCTCCCTGACGTTGAGCCTGATTCCACACAACAGGCCCCTTGGCTGGCCAATGTGCCCCCGGAGGAACTGGCCGGTAAAAGCGAAATCTGGAATCAGCTGGCGGCCGAGCCGGACAATGCGGCGTTCTTTCATTTGCTCTCGCGATTGCAGGACACTCAGGAGTTTCGGGTGGCCAGTGCCGATTTGACGCGACGGGTCTGGACCGTGATGGAAGCCGCGGCCGGCAACAGCGAACTTCGGGAAGTGCTGTTCGCCAGTTCGAGTACCCATGGCACCTGTGTCGACGGGCGAATCCTCACGTTCAGCGGGCTGGAAAGCAAGGTGTTCACCCACAATGCCTTGCTCGACATTCCGCCTGGGGGCCTGAGTGTGAAGGGCCAGGCACTGCTGAAACTCTCCAGGCAGCTGTTTCGACTGGACAAGATCGATGATCTGGCGACCAAGGCCGCGGCGCAAACCGGTGAGGATGAGGCCGAGGTGCGCCTGGGTTATCGAATCGGCCTGACGGAGGGCTGGGATGACGGCCTTGTCCTGCCGGGGCAGCCGAAGCACATGACCTATGCCTCGGGCGTTACGCGGCAACAATTGGCGGACGCGCGCGTGGAAATCGTCAATGCGGAACGGTCCGACGGGTTTTTCGAAGACTTGATCCAGCGCGACTATTGGGTGAGTTATCTCAAGGAGAAATACCCTGAAGAGTTCGCGGCACTTGATGAGGCGGAAAGTCAGGCGGCGGAGGATGACGGTGTTGATGACGCTGCTCTTTTGACTCAGATGTTCGAACAGACGGCGGCGCGCAACGCGAAGATGATCGAGTTGTCCCGCAAGGAGGTAGCGGGTGGGGAGCCACAGCCGGGGACATTGGCAAGGAACAGCTGAATCAGCCCCTGGTTAACTATTGTAGGAGCGAGCCTGCTCGCGATTGCGGAATAACATTCAACATCGATGTTGACTGATAGACCACTTTCGCGAGCAGGTTCGCTCCCACAGAAGCCTTGCCAACCACAATGCAGTGGTTGGCAATGCTGTTTAGTTGTCGTAACCCAGGTTCGGCGCCAGCCAGCGTTCGGTCACGCTCAATTCCTGGCCTTTACGCGAGGTGTAGCTCTGCACCTGGTCCTTGTCGACTTTGCCCACGGCAAAGTATTGCGCTTGCGGGTGAGCGAAGTACCAGCCGCTGACCGCTGCCGCCGGGAACATCGCGTAGTGTTCAGTGAGGAACACGCCGCTGCGGCCTGCGCGCATTTCCTGGGCTTCTGGGTCGAGCAGGGCGAACAGCTGGGCTTTCTCGGTGTGGTCCGGGCAAGCCGGGTAGCCCGGTGCCGGACGAATACCGCTGTACTGCTCCTTGATCAGCGCTTCGTTATCCAGCGCCTCATCCCTGGCGTAACCCCAGTAGTCCTTACGCACCTGCTGGTGCAGCCACTCGGCGCAGGCCTCGGCCAGACGGTCGGCCAGGGCCTTGACCATGATCGAGTTGTAATCGTCGCCGGCGTCCTGGTAGGCCTTGGCCACTTCTTCGGCGCCGATCCCCGCGGTGGTGATGAAGCCACCCACGTAGTCAGTCACTTCGCTGTCCTTTGGCGCAACAAAGTCGGCCAGGGAGAAGTTCGGCTTGCCGTCGGTCTTGATGATCTGCTGGCGCAGGTGATGCAGCTTGGCCATTGGCTTGCCGTCATCGCCGTAGAGCTCAATGTCGTCGTCATGCACCTGGTTGGCCGGCCAGAAACCGAATACCGCGCGGGCGCTGATCAGCTTCTCGTCGATCAGTTTGGTCAGCATTTCCCGGGCATCGTTGTACAGCGAGGTGGCGGCTTCACCGACCACTTCGTCCTGGAGGATGCGCGGGAACTTGCCGGCCAGGTCCCAGGAAATGAAGAACGGCGTCCAGTCGATGTACTCGGCCAGAACGTTGAGGTCGATGTTGTCCAGCACCCGGGTGCCGGTGAAGGTCGGCGTGACCGGCGTGTAGCCCGCCCAGTCGAATTGCGGCTTCTTGGCGATGGCCGCGCCATAGCTCAGGCGCTCGGTGCGGGCGCTGCGGTTGGCGGTGCGCTCGCGAACTTCGATGTAGTCCTGGCGGGTTTTCTCGACGAAACCGGCCTTGAGCTCCTTGGACAGCAGCTGCGTCGCCACGCCCACGGCGCGGGAGGCGTCGGTGACGTAGATCACCGCATCGTTGCTGTACTTGGGCTCGATCTTCACCGCCGTGTGCGCCTTGGAGGTGGTGGCACCACCGATCATCAACGGCAGGTGGAAGTCCTGGCGCTGCATTTCGCGGGCAACGTGGACCATCTCATCCAGCGACGGGGTGATCAGACCGGACAGGCCAATGATGTCGCACTTCTGTTCCTTGGCCACTTGCAGGATTTTTTCCGCCGGCACCATCACGCCGAGGTCGACGATGTCATAGCCGTTGCAACCCAACACCACGCCAACGATGTTCTTGCCGATGTCGTGCACATCGCCTTTCACCGTGGCCATCAGAATCTTGCCCTTGGCTTGCGGTTTGTCGCCTTTTTCAAGTTCGATGAACGGGATCAAGTGGGCCACGGCCTGTTTCATGACGCGGGCGGATTTCACCACCTGCGGCAGGAACATTTTGCCGGCGCCGAACAGGTCGCCGACGATGTTCATGCCGGACATCAGCGGGCCTTCGATCACTTCGATCGGGCGAGCGAAGGACTGGCGCGACTCTTCGGTGTCTTCGACGATGTGGGTGGTGATGCCCTTGACCAGAGCGTGCTCCAGACGCTTGTTGACGTCCCAGTTGCGCCACTCTTCGGTCTCGGCTTCCTTGACGCTGCCGTCGCCCTTGTATTTGTCGGCGATGGCGAGGAGGGCGTCAGTGCCTTCCGGGGTGCGGTTGAGAACAACGTCTTCAACGGCATCGCGCAGTTCCACCGGGATCTGGTCGTAGATCTCCAGTTGCCCGGCGTTGACGATACCCATGGTCAGCCCGGCGCGGATCGCGTACAGCAGGAACACCGAGTGGATCGCCTCGCGCACCGGGTTGTTGCCACGGAACGAGAACGACACGTTGGACACGCCACCGGAGGTCAGCGCATACGGCAGCTCATCACGGATGTAGGCGCACGCATTGATGAAATCGACGGCGTAGTTGTTGTGTTCTTCGATACCAGTGGCGACGGCGAAGATGTTCGGGTCGAAGATGATGTCTTCTGGCGGGAAGCCGACTTCGTTGACCAGGATGTCGTAGGAGCGTTTGCAGATTTCCTTCTTGCGCGCTTCGGTGTCGGCCTGGCCGGCTTCGTCGAAGGCCATCACCACCACGGCGGCGCCGTAGCGCTTGCACAGCTTGGCGTGATGGATGAACTGCTCGACGCCTTCTTTCATGCTGATCGAGTTGACGATGCCCTTGCCCTGGATGCACTTGAGGCCGGCTTCGATCACTTCCCACTTGGAGGAGTCGATCATGATCGGTACGCGGGAGATGTCCGGTTCGCCGGCAATCAGATTGAGGAAGGTCACCATGGCCTTCTTCGAATCGAGCATCCCTTCGTCCATGTTGATGTCGATCACCTGGGCGCCGGCTTCGACCTGCTGCAGGGCGACTTCCAGGGCTTCGGTGTAGTTGTCTTCACGGATCAGGCGGGCGAACTTGGCGGAACCGGTGATGTTGGTGCGCTCGCCGACGTTGACGAACAGCGAGTTGCGATCGATGGTGAACGGCTCAAGGCCCGAGAGGCGGCAAGCTTTCGGAATGTCCGGAATCTCGCGCGGCGCATAACCGGCCACGGCCTTGGCGATGGCTTCGATGTGACCCGGCGTGGTGCCGCAGCAGCCGCCGACGATGTTGAGGAAGCCGCTCTGGGCGAACTCTTCGATGACCTTGGCGGTTTCCGACGGCAATTCGTCGTACTCGCCGAACTCGTTCGGCAGGCCGGCGTTCGGGTGCGCGGAAACGTGGGTGTTGGCCTTGTTCGACAGCTCTTCGAGGTATGGGCGCAACTCGCTGGCGCCGAGGGCGCAGTTCAGGCCGACGGAAATCGGCTTGGCGTGGGCCACGGAGTTCCAGAACGCTTCGGTGGTCTGGCCCGACAGGGTGCGGCCCGAGGCGTCGGTGATGGTGCCGGAAATCATGATCGGCAATTCAATGCCCAATTCCTCGAACACGCCTTGTACGGCGAAGATCGCGGCCTTGGCGTTGAGGGTGTCGAAAATGGTTTCGATCAGGATCAGGTCGGCGCCGCCTTCAATCAGGCCTTTGGTGGACTCGGTGTAGTTCTCCACCAGTTCATCGAAGGTCACGTTGCGGTAGCCGGGGTTGTTCACATCCGGGGACAACGAGCAGGTGCGACTTGTAGGACCGAGCACGCCGGCAACGAAGCGCGGCTTGTCCGGGGTTTCCAGAGTCTTGGCGTCGGCGACCTTGCGCGCCAGGCGTGCGCCCTCTACGTTTAACTCATACGCCAGGCCTTGCATGCCGTAATCAGCCAGGGAAATCTGGGTGGCGTTGAAGGTGTTGGTTTCCAGAATGTCGGCGCCGGCGTCCAGGTAGGCTTTTTCAATGCCGCCAATCACGTCCGGGCGAGTCAGTACCAACAGGTCGTTGTTGCCTTTGACATCGCTTGGCCAGTCAGCGAAGCGTTTGCCACGGTAATCCTGCTCTTCGAGCTTGTAGCTCTGGATCATCGTGCCCATACCGCCATCGAGAATCAGGATGCGCTCTTTGAGGGCGTGCTTGAGAGCTTGAAGGCGAACGCTGCGATCGGACATTTGGACTACTCGGTAAGACCATGACGAAGGGCCGGGATGATAGCAAACCTGTGCGCTTTTGGAGCATGACTCGAATTTGCATGAATATCGTTCATGTTGGTAAGGATGACAGACCGGTAGAATCGCGGCGTTTTTTCAGGATTCGGGACCAGGGACATGTCGTATCGCTTCGTCATCGGCACATTGTTGTTGTTTTTAAGCTGGGGCGCTCTGGCGCAAAGTCCGGCGATTTCCTCTGCCAATTCACCTGCTATTTCCTACAGCCGCGACATCCAACCGATCTTCACTGAAAAGTGCGTGGCCTGCCACGCCTGCAACGACGCCGCCTGTCAGCTCAACCTGGGCAGCGGTGAGGGCGCGGCACGTGGCGCAACCAAAGTCCCGGTCTACGACGGTGATCGTCGCCAGGCGGTTGCTCCGACCCGACTGTTCTATGACGCTTCCGGCAAACAGGCCTGGCAGCAAAAGGGTTTCTTTTCGGTGCTCGATGCCCAGGGCAGCCAGGCTGCACTGATGGCGCGGATGCTGGAGCTTGGCCACAAGACTCCGTTGCAACCCAACGCGAAGCTGCCGGAAGACATCGTCCTGGGCCTGAACCGGGAAAACATGTGTGCGATGCCCGCGGAGTTCGACGGCTACGCCGCCAGGCATCCGAAGGAGGGTATGCCGCTGGCAGTGACCGGCCTGACCGACCAGCAGTACCAGACGCTGCAACGCTGGCTGGCGGCGGGCGCACCGATCGATCAGCAGGCGCTGGCGCCCAGCGCCAGTGAGGCCCTGGAGGTGGTGCAATGGGAAAACCTGCTCAATTCGCCGGGCGCCCGGGAAAGCCTGGTGGGGCGCTGGCTGTACGAGCACTGGTTTCTCGCCCATCTCTACTTCAAGGATGGCGAGCCGGGGCATTTCTTCCAGTGGGTACGCTCACGCACCCCGACCGGCCAGCCGATTGACCTGATCAACACCCGTCGCCCAAACGATGATCCGGGCACACAGTTCTACTATCGCTTGTGGCCGGTGCAGGGCGTGATCGTGCACAAGACCCACATCACCTATCCGCTGAGTTCGGCGAAGCTGGCGCGGGTCAAGAGCCTGTTCTACAGCGGCAACTGGCAGGTTGACGCATTGCCGGGCTATGGGCCGCAGAGCCGGGCCAACCCGTTTGCTACCTTCGAAGCGATTCCGGCCCAGGCGCGCTATCAGTTCATGCTCGATAACGCCGAGTACTTCGTGCGCACCTTTATCCGTGGGCCGGTGTGTCGGGGTCAGATCGCCACGGACGTGATCCGCGATAATTTCTGGGCGCTGTTCCAGGCGCCCGAGCACGACCTGTATGTCACCGATCCGAACTATCGCGGGCAGGCCACGCCGTTGCTGGCCATGCCGGGGCAGAACGATGATGTCGGCAGCGTGCTCAGCCTGTGGCACGACTACCGCGACAAACGCAATGAATACGAAGCCTTGCGCCGGGACAGCTACGCCGATCAGCCGGCGCCGAGTTGGTCGACCCTGTGGGCCGGCAACGACAATGCGTTGCTGAGTATATTCCGCCATTTCGACAGTGCTTCGGTGACCAAAGGCCTGATCGGCGAGGTGCCACAAACGATGTGGCTGTTCGACTATCCGCTGCTGGAGCGCACCTACTATCAACTGGCAGTGAACTTCGATGTGTTCGGTAACGTGTCCCACCAGGCCCAGACGCGCCTGTATTTCGACCTGATCCGCAACGGCGCCGAGCAGAACTTCCTGCGCCTGATGCCCGCCGACTCCCGGGATGGCTACCTCGACGACTGGTATCAGAACAGTGGCAAATTCAAGATGTGGCTCGACTACGAAACCATCGACGACGACACGCCGACCGCGCTGAAACTCAACCCGGCTGATCCCAAGCGTGACTTCGCCAATCAGCTGCTGGCCCGATACGGCGACCTCAATGCCAGGCCCGACCCGATCAATCGCTGCGACGGCGCCTACTGTTCGCGGCCGAACATCGATCCGGACCTGCAAAGTGCCGAGCAGGCGCTGAGTCGTCTGACTGCGCGTCCGGCAGCGGGGCTGAAGGTCATCGATCAGTTGCCGGAGGCCACCCTGCTGCGGATCGAAACCAGCAGCGGCAAGCGTGAGGTCTACAGCCTGTTGCGTAACCGGGCCCATAGCAACGTGGCGTTTTTGCTCGGTGAATCACTGCGCTACCAGCCAGGGCTAGATACCCTGACGATTTTCCCGGGTGTACTCAGCAGCTACCCGAACTTCATGTTCAACATCCCGGCCGGGCAAGTGCCGGCCTTTGTGGATGCGATGGAAAGCGCCAAGGACACCGACAGCTTCGAGAAAATCGTCGAACGTTGGGGAGTACGTCGCAGTCATCCGCAATTCTGGTTCTATTTCCATGACCTGAGCCGTTACATTCACGAAAACGATCCGGTGGAAGAGGGCGTGCTGGACATGAATCGCTACGAGAACCTCTGAAACCCCACAGGGGGAATTGTCGGAATCTTTCCCGACAAAAATACTAGGACTTTGTCCGGCGCGTCGATTGGCGTAAACTGCGCCCAAGCCTGCGAGGAGTTTCCATGACCGCTATTACCATTACCGACGCCGCCCACGATTACCTGGCTGATCTGCTCTCCAAGCAGAACACCCCGGGCATCGGCATCCGCGTCTTCATCACCCAGCCTGGCACCCAGTACGCCGAAACCTGCATTGCCTACTGCAAGCCGGGCGAAGAAAAACCCGAAGACACCGCGCTGGGGCTCAAAAGCTTCACCGCGTACATCGACCACTTCAGCGAAGCCTTCCTGGACGATGCCGTTGTCGACTACGCCACCGACCGCATGGGCGGCCAACTGACCATCAAGGCGCCAAACGCCAAGGTACCGATGGTCAACGCCGACAGCCCGGTCAACGAGCGCATCAACTACTACCTGCAAACCGAGATCAACCCGGGGCTGGCCAGCCACGGCGGTCAGGTCAGCCTGATTGACGTGGTCGAAGACGGCATCGCCGTTCTGCAGTTCGGCGGTGGTTGCCAGGGCTGCGGCCAGGCCGACGTGACGCTGAAGGAAGGCATCGAGCGCACCTTGCTCGAGCGTATTCCCGAGCTCAAGGGCGTTCGCGACGTGACCGACCACACGCAGAAAGAAAACGCCTACTACTAAGGTGTTCGCTGCGAAATGAAAAAACGGCGCCCCGTGAGCGCCGTTTTTTGTGGGTGAAGCATAAAAGATTTTAAGGGCGATAGAGGTGCGCATGCCCTGCGCGATACAGCGATGACTCGCTAAAGTGATCGCTGCCCAACACCCGACCCACCAGAATCAACGCCGTACGGCGAAAGCCCTTGGCTTCAACCTTCCCGGCAATATCCTCAAGCGTGCCCACCACCCAATCCTGATCCGGCCAACTCGCGCGGTGAACCACCGCAATCGGGCAATCGGCGCCGTAATGGGGCAGCAGTTCCTCAACTATCTTCGCCAGGTGACTGACCCCCAAGTGAATCGCCATGGTCGCGCCGTGTTGCGCCAGGCTGGAGAATTCCTCTCCCGGTGGCATGGCGGTCTTGTCGGCGTAGCGCGTCAGGATCACGCTCTGCGAAATGTCCGGCAGCGTCAGTTCCGCACCCAAAAGCGCTGCGCAAGCGGCTGTCGCAGTGACGCCAGGTACGATTTCGAACGCAATGCCCAGCTCACGCAGATAGCGAATCTGCTCGCCAATGGCGCCATACAGGCTCGGATCGCCGGAGTGCACCCGGGCCACATCCTGGCCCTTGGCGTGGGCGCTCTTGATCAGGTCGATGATCTGTTCCAGATGCAGTTCGGCACTGTTGACCACCTGTTCGGCACGGTGACCTTCCAGTACGGCGGCAGGTACCAGAGAACCGGCATAAATGATCACCGGGCAGTTGCGAATCAGCCGCTGGCCCTTGACGGTAATCAGTTCGGGGTCGCCGGGACCTGCGCCAATGAAGTAGACGGTCATCGTCGGTTCCTGTGGGGAAAAAGGGACTGAACAGGGCTTCAGATGAAGAATGTTCATGATCGAAGGCGGGGATTATCGGTTTTTTACGCAGCGCCAGCCAATGCCAGGGTTGCCTGGGCGTATTTTTGTCGTGGAATCAGCAGTTTTGCCGGAGCCTGGGCCAGTTGTTCCGCCAGGGCCAGTGCGGCGCTTTCCGCCACGCCGTAGCAACCGGTGCGTTCAAACGCTATCTGCGATTGATGACTGAGTTGCGGTTCATAAGCGGCCAGTTGTTCACTGCTGAAATACATCATTTCCAGGCCAAGCTGCTGAGCCAGTTCGATTAACGCAGGTTCGTCGCGCTTCGAATCGATGCTGGCCAGCGCCTTGATTTCATGGCGAGCAATCTGGTGTGCCTCCAGCGCCTGATCGAGCAGCGCCAGCAACGTGCTGACGGGGCAGCCCCGTTGGCAGCCCAGGCCGACCACCAGGGTCGGCGCTGTGCTGACGTCAGTCATGCGTGGTATTGACCATCGCTTTTGCGACGGAACAACCAGGCGCTGATCAGGCCCAGGGCCAGCCAGAACGCCACGTTGGTCAGTTGCGAAGCGATTTTGAACTGGGCTTCCAGCGCCTCCGGAGCGAGCATCGAATGCACTTCCGGTTGCGGCGCGCCAATCACATGGGGAACGGCAAGGATTGCCACACCGAGGACTTTCATCAGCCAGTGACGGCTGAATACGATCAGGGCGATACCGACGGCAGTGGAGGCGGCCGTACCGATCCACCACAGTTGCCGCTGTGCCAGGTCGGCGGCGGCAGTGCCAGGCAATTCAGGAGGCAGGCCGAGGGTCGGCGCGAGCACGAAGGTCGCGTAACCGGCCAGGCCCCAGAGCAGGCCCTGGGAGGTTTTGGTCGGCGCACGCAAGGTGTACAGGCCGGCCAGCATCAGGGCGAAACCGACGGCCACCACCAGGTTACCGCCGGTGGTCGACAGCACGCGCTGCCAGCCGTCTTCCGGCTCCCAGGCCTCGGCATCGTGAGTGTGGGCAGCCATCGCACCGTCGGCGTGCTCATGCATTTCAACAGCGGCCGGTTCGGATTTTTCGTAGGTCTCGGCCTGCAAAATCAGCGGAGCGACCCAGAAGCTTTGCAGCAGGGTCAGCAACAGGGCGGCCAGCAGCCCGGTGAAACCTGCGGTTTGCGCAATACGCTTGATCATGTCGACAGCTCTCAATGGCACGGGAACGCGGAGCTGTGGCGGGTATCGTGGGCGGCGTTGTGCACCGCTTCGATGTGCGAGAAACCGGCGAAATAAACAAGGCAGGCGCCCAGAATCGACGCGCAGACGGCGGCGGTCAGACGTTGAGTCAGGGTTGAGGTGGTGCTCGCGGCTGTGTGTTCGGCGCTGCTGATGATCGACATGGCGTTTCCCTCTGGTCTGTCAGCGGGGAATAAGAGCGCATGCAAAAACCCGCACGACCAGGCGCGCAAGGTTTCAAACAGCGCCCGCCCACCGCGGGTTTGTTGGTTCAGTGATCGTACTGGTCACTTTGTGTTGCGGGCCGGTCTCCGGGCTCACGAGGGGTAAAGGCTTGGGCCTGAACCTGAAAACATCACCTTCCCATGCCGTAGTGGCACAGTGGATCTGATGCTTCGCTCGCTTACCGTTGCGGGGGCAGCACCGGACTGACATGGCTTAAGAGTAAAGCACATGATTCACCGGTTTCCCGTTTCACCCTGTGAAGGGCACCCGTAACAAGGTGTGTAGGAGAGCATGGGCGGGGGTTGGGCGTCAATTGGCAAGGGTTCGCATTTAAGGTTCGCACAGCACATTGTGGCGAGGGGGCTTGCCCCCGTTGGGCTGCGAAGCGGCCCCCGGCAATCTTACTGATAAATCCTGCACTCAGGTCTTGCGACGGCTGCGCCGCCGAACGGGGGCAAGCCCCCTCGCCACAAGTGATCGCATTCTCAGCATGAACATTGACCCGCCCCAATACCATGCGTAGCCTTGCGCTTTCGAGGTTCTTCGGTGTTTGCCGAAGCTAAGAAGGGAACGCGGTCGATGCCGCGGCTGCCCCCGCAACTGTGAACGGTGATGTTCGTTGCCACGCCACTGCAGGCTCAATCCATGAGGCCGGCGGGAAGGCGCAGCGAATGCCAGGCTCAAGGCCGGCACACCGTCAGCCAGGAGACCTGCCTCGTCACAGATTCTCAATTTCAACCGGGCGGGGTGATCCGGTGGCGAACTCTTCAGGCACGCGCGTCCGCGTTGCCGGTCGTCGTCCCGTATGCCCGCCACATTAGCCATAGGGCATCCGATGAAAACACTGGCCAAACTCCCCGTCACCATCGTCACCGGCTTTCTCGGCTCGGGCAAGACCACGCTGTTGCGGCACATGCTCGACAACGCCCAGGGTCGCCGCATCGCGGTGATCGTCAACGAATTTGGTGAGTTGGGCATCGATGGCGAAATCCTCAAGCAGTGCTCCATCGGTTGCACCGAAGAAGAAGCCAACGGCCGTGTCTATGAGCTGGCAAACGGCTGCCTGTGCTGCACCGTCCAGGAAGAATTCTTCCCGGTGATGCGCGAACTGGTGGCCCGTCGCGGTGATCTTGACCACATTCTGATCGAAACTTCCGGTCTGGCCCTGCCCAAGCCGCTGGTGCAGGCCTTCCAGTGGCCGGAAATCCGCAGTGCCTGCACGGTGGATGCGGTGATCACCGTGGTCGACAGCCCGGCCGTGGCCGCCGGCACCTTCGCCGCGTTCCCGGATCAGGTCGACGCCCAGCGCAAACTCGACCCGAACCTGGACCACGAATCGCCGCTGCACGAACTGTTCGCCGACCAACTGGCCAGCGCTGATCTGGTGATCCTCAACAAAACCGACCTGATCAACCCGGCGGACTTGGCCCGTGTGCGCATGGAAGTCGCCGAGGAATTGCCACCAGCGGTGAAAATCGTCGAAGCCAGCAGCGGTCGCCTGCCGCTGGACGTGCTGATCGGCCTGGGGGCCGGCTCCGAAGAACACATCGACAGCCGTCACAGCCACCACGACCACCATCACGATGGCGACGACGATCATGATGACCACGATCACGACGCCTTCGACTCGATCTCCATCGAGCTGCCGCAAGCCGACGAAAGCCTGCTGCTGGACGCGCTGACCCAACTGGTGGTCCAACACGGCATCCTGCGGGTCAAGGGTTTTGCGGCGATCCCGAACAAACCGATGCGCCTGCTGATCCAGGGCGTGGGCACGCGTTTCGACAAGCATTTCGACCGCCAGTGGGGCGCTGAAGAAGCACGAGTCACCCGTCTGGTGCTGATCGGCCAGGAACTGGACGCCACTGTTCTCGAAGCGCAATTGCGCGCCGCGCTCAGCGTGTAAGCCATGCACCTGCTCAGGACCCAGCCCGGCGGTTTCGTGTCGGATGACAACATTGCCGACCTTGGACAAACCCCCGCCGAACTGGTGGTCCTGTGCAGCGGCGATTCCAGCCTGGCACTGCTCGCCGAAGCGGCGCAGCAGTTGCCCGACGATTACCCGAGCGTGCGCCTGGCCAACCCGATGCAGGTGCAGAACCATGCCTCGGTCGACTTGTACGTCGATGAAGTGCTGCGTCACGCCAAGGTGATCCTGATTTCGCTGCACGGCGGCATCGCCTATTGGCGTTACGGCATCGAGCGCCTGGTCGAACTGTCTCAGCGCGGCGTGCAGGTGATTCTGGTGCCGGGTGATGATCGCCCGGACCCGGAGCTCAGTGACCTGAGCACCGTCGGCGCCGAGGATCGCGACCGTCTCTGGCAGTTTCTGCGCCAGGGCGGTATGGGCAACGCCCTCGATTTCTTCCGCTGCCTGGCCAACCGCTGGCTGGCCCGTGATTACACCTGGGGCGAGCCGCAAACCCTGCCACGCACGGCGATTTACCATCCGCACAAACACTCCGCTGCACTGAGCGACTGGCAGGCCGACTGGCACGCCGATCAACCGGTGGCGGCGGTGCTGTTCTACCGCTCGCATTTGCAGGCGGCGAACACCGCGTTCATTGATGTTTTTTGCCAGCGCTTGCAGGCTGCGGGGTTGAATCCGTTGCCGATAGCGCTGGCCAGCCTGAAGGAGCCCGGTTGTCTTTGCGTGGTCGAGGACTGGCTGGATGAGGGCAGCGTCTCGGTGATTTTGAACACCACCGGCTTCGCCCAATCCAGTCCAGAAGCACCGCATCTGCGCCCGTTTCGCCGCAATATTCCGGTGATCCAGGCCATTTGCGCCCAAGACAACGAACCCGGCTGGCGCGCCAGCGAACAGGGGCTTGGCCCCCGAGACCTGGCGATGCACATCGCCTTGCCGGAGCTGGACGGACGCATCATCAGCCGCCCGATCAGTTTCAAGGACCTGGCGTGGCGCAGTGAGCGCAGTCAGTCGGATGTGGTCTGCTACCGGCCACAACCGGAACGCATGGATTTCGTTGCCGAACTGGCGCGGCGTTGGGTCGAACTGGCGCGGGTGCCCAATGCGGAAAAACGCATTGCCTTGATTCTCGCCAATTACCCGACGCGCGACGGTCGCATCGGCAACGGCGTTGGCCTCGATACCCCGGCGGCTGCGCTGAATATCCTGCGGGCGCTGCATGCCGAAGGTTATCCATTGCCGGCTGAGTTGCCGGACAGCGGCACCGCATTGATCCAGCAGTTACTGGGCGGCGTCAGCAACGACCTCGAGACCCTCGACCTGCGTCCGTGCCAGCAAAGCCTGGGCATGGATGATTATCTGGTGATGTTCAACGCACTGCCCGAAGCCAACCGTGCGGCGGTGCTCGAACGTTGGGGTGCGCCGGAAAGCGACCCGATGTGCCGCAGCGGACGGATGATGATCGCTGGCCTGCGTTTTGGCCTGACCTTCGTCGGCATTCAGCCGGCCAGGGGTTATCAGGTCGACCCGAGCTCGGTGTATCACGACCCGGACCTGGTGCCGCCCCACGGCTACCTGGCGTTCTACTTCTGGCTGCGCAACACCTACGGCGCCCACGGTGTGATCCACGTCGGCAAGCACGGCAACCTCGAATGGCTGCCGGGCAAAGGCGTGGGACTTTCGGAAAACTGCTGGCCGGACGCACTGCTCGGGCCGCTGCCGAACATCTATCCGTTCATCGTCAACGACCCGGGCGAGGGTGCCCAGGCCAAACGGCGTACCCAGGCCGTGATCATCGATCACCTGATGCCGCCGCTGACCCGCGCCGAAACCTACGGCCCGCTGCGCAACCTCGAACTGTTGGCCGACGAATATTACGAAGCGCAGTTGCTCGATCCGCGTCGCGCCCGAGAGTTGCAGCGTGACATCCTGCAACTGGTGCGTGACACCCACATCGACCGTGAACTGCAACTGGACGAACAACTCGACAGTGATGCCGACGCAGCGATCTGGTTGCCGCGACTCGACACCTATCTGTGCGATTTGAAGGAGTCGCAGATCCGCGACGGCCTGCATGTGTTCGGCGAATCTCCCACCGGGCGTTTGCGTATCGATACCTTGCTGGCGTTGTTGCGCATTCCACGGGGCGATGGGCGGGGCGGGCAGTCGAGTTTGCTGCGGGCACTGGCCAAGGCTTTCAGGCTGGGGTTCGATCCGCTGGATTGTGCGCTGGCCGAGCCGTGGACCGGGCCGCGTCCCGATTCACTTTTGCTTATCAGCAATGAGACATGGCGCACGGCGGGTGATACCCGCGAGCGCCTGGAATTGTTCGCCGCGCAGTTGATTTCGGACGCTTTGAATAGCCCCTGTAGGAGCGAGCCTGCTCGCGATGGTGTGTCAGCCACATTGATGTCAACTGACACACCATCGCGAGCAGGCTCGCTCCTACAGGATGTGGACTGGATCGAGGTGCAAGCCATCATCGACAACCTGCGCGAGGTGGTCGCTCCGCGTCTGGACGCCTGCGGTCCGGCGGAAATGTGCGGATTGCTCGACGCCCTGAGCGGTCGCTTCGTCCCGGCCGGTCCCAGCGGCGCGCCGAGTCGTGGTCGCCTGGACGTGCTGCCCACCGGTCGCAACTTCTATTCCGTGGACGTGCGCAACCTGCCGACCACCACGGCGTGGCGCATCGGTTTCCAGTCGGCCAACCTGATTCTCGAACGGCACCTGCAAGACCACGGCGATCATTTGCGCCAGCTCGGCCTGTCGGTGTGGGGCACCGCGACCATGCGCACCGGCGGCGATGACATCGCCCAGGCGATGGCGCTGATGGGCGTGCGTCCGGTGTGGGCCACCGGCAGCCAGCGGGTCGATGATTTCGAGATTCTGCCGTTGAGTTTGCTCGACCGCCCGAGGGTGGACGTGACCTTGCGTGTGTCCGGTTTCTTCCGTGATGCCTTTGCCAATCTGATTCGCTTGTTCGACGCGGCAGTGCAAGCGGTGGCCGACCTCGATGAGCCGGACGACCTCAACCCATTGGCGGCCAAGGTCCGCGCCGAGCGTGCAGCCTTGCTGCAGTCAGGGCTCGATGAAGACGCTGCGCGACGCCAGGCCGGCTGGCGGATTTTCGGGGCCAAACCCGGTGCCTACGGTGCGGGAGTGCAGGGCGCCATCGACGGTCGCCTGTGGCAGAGCCGCGAGGACTTGGCCGAGGTTTACCTCAACTGGGGCGGCTACGCTTACGGCGGTTCTGACGAAGGCACCGCCGCTCGCGAACAGTTCAGCCAGCGCCTGAGCCAGGTACAGGCGGTGCTGCAAAACCAGGATAACCGCGAGCACGATCTGCTCGACTCCAACGATTACTACCAGTTCCAGGGCGGTATGCTCGCAGCGGTGGAAAGCCTGAAAGGCGAGGCGGCGGCCAGTTATCATGGCGACCACAGCCAGCCGGACCTGCCGAAGATTCGCACCTTGAAGGAAGAGCTGAACCGGGTGATCCGCTCCCGGGCGGCCAACCCGAAGTGGCTCGAAGGCGTTAAACGTCACGGCTACAAAGGTGCGTTCGAAATGGCCGCGACGGTCGACAACCTGTTCGCCTTCGACGCCACCACGCAGTTGATCGACGATCACCAGTACGCGTTGTTGGCCGATGCCTACTTGCTTGATCCGGACACCCGGGATTTTGTTCGCGAACACAATCCCCATGCCTTGCGCGACATGACCGAGCGCATGCTTGAGGCGCAACAGCGGGGGATGTGGAAGGACCCCGGCGAATACCGCGAGGCGCTGGAGAATCTTTTGCTGGATATAGAAGAAGACGGCTGACCTGTTCCCCCTGTAGGAGCGAGCCTGCTCGCGATGACATTCGCTCAGTCGACAAAAATGTTGCCTGACATTCCGCCATCGCGAGCAAGCTCGCTCCCACACGGATAGCGGCGCCTGTGAGATCACCGACCATGACCGAGATAAAACAATGACCGACACCCCGCATTTCCCGCTCTCCGCCGTGGTCGGTGCCGACGATTTGAAGCTGGCCCTGTGCCTGACCGCCATCGACCCGAAAATCGGCGGCGTGCTGATCGAAGGCCCACGGGGCATGGCCAAGTCGACCCTGGCCCGCGGTCTGGCGGACCTGCTGGCCAGCGGTCAGTTCGTCACCTTGCCGCTGGGCGCCACCGAGGAGCGCCTGGTCGGCACCCTTGATCTCGACGCGGCGCTGGGCGAAGGTCGCGCGCAGTTTTCCCCCGGCGTACTGGCCAAGGCTGATGGTGGCGTGCTCTATGTCGACGAGGTCAATCTGTTGCCCGATCACCTCGTTGACCTGTTGCTCGATGTGGCCGCCAGCGGCACCAATCTGGTGGAGCGTGACGGCATTTCCCATCGGCATTCGGCGAAGTTTGTGCTGATCGGCACCATGAATCCGGAAGAGGGTGAACTGCGTCCGCAATTGCTTGACCGTTTCGGCTTGAACGTCGCCCTCGGTGGCCACACCGCGCCGGCCGAGCGCGGCCAGATCATTCGCCGTCGCCTGGATTTCGACAGCGATCCGCAAGGTTTCTGCGCCGAATGGGAATCCGCGCAGGCGTCTCTGCGCGAACGTTGCCAGAACGCACGCAATGCGCTGGCAAACATTCCCCTCGACGACCAGGCGTTGGCACACATCACCGAACGCTGCTTTGCCGCCGGTGTCGATGGCTTGCGCGCCGATCTGGTCTGGCTGCGTGCCGCCCGGGCGCACGCCGCCTGGCGCGGGGCGAACGCCATCGCCGAGGAAGATATCGACGCCGTCGCCGAGTTCGCCTTGCGCCATCGTCGTCGCGAGCACTCACCACCGGTTCCTCCGCAATCCCAAGCGGCGCAATCCTCCGAGCCACAGAACGCCAACCCGGGCGAAGGGCAGGGCCAGTGGGGCGAGTTGCCTGCCCAGACGCTGGCGGTCGGCGCACGACGTGAAGTGCCGAGCTGGCCAAAAAAGCCCTAGGCATTCGCCCTCGCTGCGACGCGGGGGCGAATGCCAGACCCCGAGCCGGGCGGCTGGACCACGGCAGACAGGGCAAGCGTCACGTAGCCCGCAGCGGCACGGTCAACTGGCCCGGCACTTTGCTCAATGGCCGACCGCGTCAGCGCGACGACCTGTTGTTTCAGCTGCGTACTCGCTCCCCTCATGAACTGTGGCTGGTGATCGTGGATGCCTCCGCTTCGACCCGCCGTCATCAGGCATTGAGTGATGCCAAGGGCTTGCTGGCGCAGTTGTTCGACGATGCCTATCGCCAGCGTGCGCGTCTGGCTCTGCTCACAGCCAGCGGTGCTGCACCCAAGTGGCAGGTGCAGGGATTGAAGGCCTCGACCGGGTTGCGCCAGTGGCTCGATGGCCTTGGCGCCGGTGGCGGCACGCCGTTGCTGGCAGCATTGGGTGAAGCGGAGCAGTGGCTCGCGGCACGGCAAAAGCGTTTTCCGGCAGAGCAGCAGCGGTTGTTGCTGGTGACCGATGGCCGGCTGAAGGACTGGCCGTTGTTGCCTGTGCTGGAGTGCCCGGGGCTGTTGATCGACATCGAGCGCGGGCCGATTCGGCTTGGGCGCAGCAGGGTGTTGGCGGCGCAGTTGCAGGCCGAGTATCGGCACATTGACGAACTGCTTTCTGGCTGAAGTTTACTTTGTCTACACGGACCTCATCGCGAGCAAGCTCGCTCCCACATTGGTCCGGGTGAACACAGCGTCTGTGAACACCGAATGACCCCTGTGGGAGCGAGCTTGCTCGCGATAGCGGCGTGTCAGCCACCATCAATTCCGGATTACTTACCCATCGCCTGCCGATACTGCCGGGTGCGCTTGCCAATGTATAACCGGTCGAGAATCAACGCCCACAACGCCGAGACTTCAGGTCGGGTTTTGCGCCCACGGCTCAAGCGATGCAGCTGGAATTTGACCACCGCCATGCCCGCCAGCGCCGCCAGGGGTTTGCGCTTCCAGCGGATCGGCGGCAGTTGCGGATGACTGTCCCGGCCTTCGCGCCAGTGCTTGACCAGGTGCGGCTCCACGGCCAGCGCGGTGCCGATGCCGGCCATGGCAAGGCCGCTGTCGAGGACCTGTTCGACGATCGCCAAACGGCGGATCCCGCCGGTCACCATCACCGGCATCCGCGCAACGCTGGCCAGTTCACCGGCCATTTCCAGAAAGTACGCCTCCCGCGCCAGGGTCCGGCCGTCGCGCGCTTCGCCTTGCATGGCCGGTGCTTCGTAACTGCCGCCGGAGAGTTCCAGCAGGTCGATCGGTTGTTCGTTCAGCCACTGGATCACTTGCCGTGCATCATCGGCATCGAAACCACCGCGCTGGAAATCCGCTGAGTTGAGTTTCACCGACACACAAAATTGCGGCGACACCGCTTGGCGAACCGCCTCGACAACGGACAACAGCAGGCGCGCACGATTTTCCAGGGCGCCGCCCCATTGATCGGTGCGCCGATTGGTGAGCGGCGAAAGGAACTGGCTGATCAGGTAGCCGTGGGCGGCGTGGACCTGCACCCCGGTAAAACCGGCTTTCTCGGCCAGTGCGGCGCTGGTGGCGAAGCGTCGGATCACCTCCCGGATATCGTCCTCGGTCATGGGCTTGGGTTCGGCGAACATCTTCGAGAACTGACCCAGATCCAGCGCAACCGCCGACGGCGCCAGCGCTTGCTGGCCGAGGTTGGCCATGGTCTGGCGGCCAGGATGGTTGAGCTGCGCCCAGAAATGCGCACCGCCGGCCCGGCCGACGCTGGCCCACTGGCGGAAACGCTCCAGGTGGCGCTCGTCTTCCAGCGCTACACCGCCGGGGCCGGTCATGGCGCGGCTGTCGATCATCACATTGCCGGTCAGCAGCAAGCCGGCCTCACCCTCGGCCCAGGCCTGATACAGGCGCAACAGCGCCTGGTCGGGCACCTGATCGGTGTTGGCGAGGTTCTCTTCCATCGCGGCTTTGGCAATACGATTGCCGATGGTCTGGCCGTTGGGCAATTTCAGTATTTGGAAGGGCGACATGCTTGACTCCTCGAAGTGATGAGCAGAGGCTAAGCTTAAAGTTAACTTTAATGTCAAGCAGGTAAACGAGGCCGCAATGAAGATTGGTGAATTGGCGCAGTTGAGCGGGTTGACCGCATCGCGGATCCGTTTTTACGAGTCTCAGGGCTTGATCCGCCAGGTCGAGCGCTCTGCCAACGGTTATCGGCGTTACTCGGAACAGGCGCTGCAGACCCTGCAAATCATCCAGTGCGCGCAGCAAGCGGGTTTCAGCCTGGAAGAGCTCAAGCAGTTACTGCCGGATAATGTGACGGGCGCGTTCAAGCACGATGAGTTGATGGCCGGCCTGCATCGCAAAATCGAGCAGATCGAAGAGATGCAACGGCACCTGGCCCACAGCAAGGCGCAGTTGCTGGGCTGGATCGACACCATCCAGGCCCGGCCCGAGGGCATGAACTGCGATGAAAATGCCGAGCGGGTGATGACGTCATTCAAGCACTAGGTCAGCCAGGGACACGACACCCTGGGTGGGAGCGAGCCTGCTCGCGATGGCGGCGTAATGGACGCCAGATAACTCAAGTCTGACTATGAAAGGTATACCGATCCTTCCCGGTATGTTTTGACTCATACAAGGCATCATCGGCCTTGACCAGTGCCTGGTTCAGTGTGTCCCCGTCGAGCACCCGGGCCAGGCCGATGCTGATGGTCACCGGGTGTTGAGTGGGTCGCTCGCGCACCACCCGACACAACTCACCTGCCAGCGTATCGACGTCTTCGCGACGTACCCCGGTCAGGTAAATCGCGAACTCCTCGCCACCCAACCGCGCGTATTCGAAGTGGGCCATCACCGACTTGATGTCCTGCGCTATGCGATTGAGCACTTCATCGCCGATGTCGTGGCCGTAGACGTCGTTGACCTTCTTGAAATTGTCGATATCGACCATCGCCAGGTAGTGGTCGTTTTCTCGCGGCACTTTGTTCAACTGCTGGTTGGCGCGGGTCATGAACGAGCGGCGATTGGGGATTTCGGTGAGCGTGTCGATGTAGGCCTGGTCCAGCAGCAGCTTGGACATGATGAAGTTGTAAAGCTTGGCCTTGCGCAGTGTCAGGAAGCTGTAGAGGGTCAGGCCGCAGATGAATGCCGAGTAACTGATGGCCATCACCCCCCTCAACTCCATGTGTTCGATACCTGTGTTGTAGAACGGGTTGAGAAACGACCAGGCAATGATTTGCGCGGCAAAGAATGACCAGCGGCTCAGCGGTAATACCGAGGCGGTAAACAGGGTGGTCGAAGCCGCCAGCAACAGCCAGGCGGGTTGGTGATCGTTGGGCAGCCCTTCGGTGAGCAACCGCGTGCCGAAGGCAATGGTGAGCACAAACAGCAGGTTGAGCTTCTGGAAATGCCGGGCGTCGCGGATAAGCAGCAAAATGATGACGAGAATCGTGAAGACACCGAAGAACACCAGCGAACGCCAGGTGAATGGCTGCCCGCCGATGAAGCTCAGGATCAGGTCGTAAGTAATCCAGACCACGATGCTGGCGATGTAGATCAGTACGCAAAAGGTGTGTAGCCGATCGAATTCATGCTGGAGAAACTCGGCCTTAAGCTCAGCTGGCACCGATTTTTTCAACACGTCGTCTTCAATGGTTTTGTACATCGCCGACCTTGCCGTTGTGCTGGTTGTCGAGAATCACCTTGCCCCAGGGTCGGTAGCGCAGGGAGAAAACCGACGTCGGATGGCAACCCGGCGAAGAAGTTTGCGGGGCCATCGCTTCGGCACGGAAGGGTTGCCCGGCAGCGCTGACTTGCCGGAAGGCTTCCCTGACGATACCGATGGAGCAGGGCAGTGCATTGGCGTAGCCATTGCGAATCAATGGTGGCAAGCGACCAGTGCCGGCGCCGTCCTGCCACCACACCTGGATTCCGGCGTTCGCCAAGTCCCCCAGCCATTGGCCATTCACTTGCGGCGCGAGTTTGCCGACGTTGAACACACTGATGTGCAACGGCGCGTCGAGCTTGGCGGAAAAGTCCTTGAGCTGGCGTTGCAACCGTTGCCGGCGATCCAGTGGTAGAAAGTGTAGGTCATCCAGCTCCATGGGCAGATACCAGCCGCTGACCGGGAGTTTCCAGTCCTTGCGCAGCTTTTGCTGCCGGGCCAGCGACTGCCCCAGTTGCGTCTGCCAGTAGGTTGCCAGCCCGGCACTGTCCAGCTCATTGATGCGCTGGTAATAGGCCGGGTCCATGTACAGGCCCAGCACCAGCTTCAGGCCCTGGGCCTGGGCCTGTTTCAGGCTTGCGGCGAGCCAGCCGTCGGCGCCGCCGAAGTCCGAGTCGCCGTAGGCCGTCCACTGTACGATCACCGTGTGCACGCCTTGGCGGGCGCTGTCCTGCCAGATCCGCTGCCATTGCGCCTGGCTCAGGTTGGCATCAACATTGAGCGGCTGATAGAAAATCCGTTCGTCGGCATGGGGCGCCGTGGCGCCCAGCAACAGGCACAAAGCCAAAAGAAGTCGCTTCATCAGAAATTCAACTCCACGCCCACCAGCACGCCGTTGCCGCCGTCATACAGATTGCCGCCCAACGCTTGTTGATACTCGGTGCGCACCGTCAGGTGCGCGCGATAGGCGTTGTAAATGTCATCGTTGAACCACCATTGCCAACGCAGGCCCAGACCGGTGCGCAGATCCTGGCGCCAGTCGTTGCTCGGGTCCTGGCTGGCGAATTCGAGGAAACCGTACGGCATGATCGTTTGCGCGCCGTTGAACGGCAGCTTCCAGGTGTGACCTTGCTGGAAGCGCGACAGCCATTGATGGTCGCCGGCCTTGGTCCACCACGCCGCGTCGAGGTAGAGGAAGCGCTCCTCCCAATCGCTTTCATCGACCCGCCAATCGTTGCGGAATCGACCCTGATCAAGGAACGACGCCGTTGACCGCAGCAGGTAGTCGGTGGTGGTGTGTCCATCGTCACGATGGTCGTTGACTTGATCGGAGAGCTTCTCGGGGATCAGCATCTGGCCCAGGCTCAAGCCGTGATTGTCCTGATCATCGAACTGGCTTTGCTTGTAGATCTCACCGTAGAAGTTGATGTTGGCGGTGCCCCAGGGCTTGTAGCGCAGGCCGACGCCGGTGCCGAGGGATTCGGCATAGCTCGACCTGCCCACGCCGCCAAGCAATACACGGCCATAGACCGACAGCGAACTGCCTGCGCGACTGGGTTCATCGCCCAATGCGTGGTCCCACATGGCCAGTTGCACGTTCTGCGAGCTGGAGCGTCGCTGCGTGCCGGTGCTCTGGTCAGGGCGCACGAAGTCGTTGGTCGATATCCCGGCCGGCGACCAGGTGCTGGCGATGGTGACCGAGTCGCGACGGGACAGGCTTTCGTGAGCGCGACGCTGGCGATAGCGCCGTGCCTCCATGCTGCCTTCCTCGTCATCGGCGGCCACCGGGTTCTGCTCCAGGTCGATCACGCGTTCCAGTTCCTTGCGCGCCGAGGCGCTGTCCTCGACCTCGTCGTAACGCCAGGCCAGTGTTTCGCCGAGACGATAGTCTTCCGGGAAATCCTGGGTGGCGCGTTGCAAATACGGGATGGAGCGGGCGCGTTCTGCCTTGGTCTCGGCGCCGGCCAGGCGCACGCCGTAGTCGGCACGATAACGGGGATTGTCCGGTTCTCGGCGCACCACTTCGGCAAGCCATTCGTTACTTTGCTGCAGGTCGCCGGCCTTTTGTGCCGTGACCGAAGCCGCATAGTAATGCTCGGCATCCGGTACCAACTGCAGGGCGGAACGCTGGCGTTGCAGCGCGAGCGCGTGATCGCCCCGGGCATCGGCAATCGCCGCGCCCAACGTCCACTCATTGGCGCCACGGGTGCGGCTTAGTTGCCAGTAGCGTTCGGCCGTTTGCGTGTCGCCGATATTCAGGGCGCCGCGGCTGGCAGTTAGGCGGGCATTGTCGCTGAGTTCAGCGTCCGGAATGCTGCGCCAGATGGCCAGGGCACCCGCCGAGTCTCCGGAGGCTTCCATGGCGTAGGCGAGTGGCAGGCGACTGTTACGGTCCCCCATTTTTTCCGTGGTCTGGTAGTACACCACCGCTTCGCCGGGGCGCTCGGGCATTGCACAGCGGCCGAGGGCGCGGTAGTCGCCTGCGACTTGCGGGTGATCGCCAATCGTCTGTTGAACCGCGCTGCACTGGCCGTTTTCCGCCAGTTGCGCCAGCAGTTGCCCGCGAGTGGCGGAGTCGACGCGGTTGAGCAATGAAACGATGCGTTGTTGTTGTGCCGCGGTCGGTGTCGATGCGGCATACAACCCTGCCAAACGTTGCAGCAGGGGCGTCGGCAGCTTGCCGCCGTGGCGGTCGAAGGCGCTCTCGATCAACTGTTGCGCATGCTCCCGCTGGCCGGCTTTCAGTGCCAGGTAGGTCGCCTGATTCAGCGAGTTGAGGTTGCCGGTCTGCTGGTAATGCCGCTCCCAGAAGGTCGCCGCTTCGGTATCGTGATCCGATGCCTGGAGCAGTTCAGCGCGACGTTTGACCACGTCGGCGGTCTGCGGCTGGCTGGCGAGGTAGGCCATGACTTTGTCGCTACGGCCTTCAACCTGCCAGACGTCGAGCAGCTGTTCGCGGCGTCGCGTGTCCCAGGGTTCCGGCAGATGGGTCGTTTGCAGCAGGTCGGTGGCTTGCAGGCGCTGGGCGAGTACCAGCCAGGCCTGCGGATTTTCTTCGGGTTGGCAACCTTTCAACTGGGTCAGCGCCGCTTGCGGATCACGACGCGACAGCCAGTCGGCGGTCTCAAGGCAGGGCCGCTGCAACTCACCGCTCAGGCGTTGTACCGTGGCGCTGTCGCCGGTTTGCCGGGCCAGTTCCCACAGACGCTGGCGTTGCGCCGGATCGGCAAGATCGGCAGGCGGCAGCGATTGCATCCAGCGCTGCGCCAACTGGATGTGGCCCATGGCGATCGCCCGGTCGACCATGGCCAGTCGAGCCTTGCGCGCCGCCTCGGGGCTGGGCGCTGTTTGCAGCAATTGCTGCAAGGGTTGCTCGTCGAGGCGTTGCACGTAGGCGTTGGCCAGGCGCTGCCAGCTTTGGGCGTCGAGTTGTTGTTTCGCGGCCAGGGGCGCCAGCTCCTTGATGGTGCCATCCCAATCGCGCAATTGCTCGGACCAGTTGGCCCGGGCCTGTTGCAGCGCTTGCTCATCACCCTTGGGTGGCAGTTGCGCCAGCCAGTCATGGGCCGAGGCAGCGCCACCGCGCTTGGCCAGGCTCGCGCTGTAGGCCTGCCACAGGCGCACGCGATGCTCCAGATTGCTGGAGGCTATCCATTGCTCCACCTGTTTTCTGTCCGGCGGATCCTGTTCGATCCAGGCCAGGCGCAGGTTAAGCAGGGCTTCGCTGTTGGCCGGGGTATCCTGCAGCGCTTGCACGGCGTCTTCGTAGCGTTGCTGCTTGACCAGCGATTGCACCAGCAGTGCCCGTGCTTCATCGTTTCCTGGCACTTGGCCCAGCAGGTGACACATCAGCCGTTCGACTTCCTTCCAGTTGCCGTTTTTCGCTTCGCGGTAACTGCGGTCCATATAGGGATAACTGCGGAACTGATCGAAATCGGTCAAGGGTTCGGCTTGCACCCACGCCGTCGTGTTCAGGCAGAGCAACAGGCTACCGGCCATCAAGGTCTGACGATGGACAGGCTTCATGCGGCCTCCCGGGCAATGCAGTAGGCAGCGTGCTGCTCGCTCGCCTGATCGACCAAGGCCTGTTCGAGGATTTCCTGTGTGATCATGCCGCGTTCAATCAAGTGTTCACCTAGAGACATTTTTTCCGCATCGAAATCGATCAGCGCCTGATTGAACAGGGTAGGCGGCACCATGCCGCGTACTTGCAACAGATTGCCCAGCAACACCTGGTGATGGCTGACGCGCTCGATCAGGTCTTCGTCGTCCTGATTTTTCTCAAGCACCTCAAGCATTTGATGTACTTCCTCGGTTTGACGAGGGCTGGCGTACCAGTAGCGGATCCCCAGCGTCACCCGGCCTTGTGGGGCAAGGCGGCAACGCACCTTGCGTTTCAGTTGGCGGCTGATGGCTCCCAGGGACACCTGGCTCACCGGACCTTCGGAGGCCAGCACCAGGGTTTCGTTTTCCTCGCCGACCGGCAGCACGCCGTAGTGTGTGGCGATTTTGCGTGGAACGGCGTCGATCAGGCGCTTGTCGAGCTTGAACGGATTGAGTGGCGCCCATTCCAGGTCCATTTGTTCGGCCAGGGCCTGTACCAGTTGCGTGGTGTCGATGTGCCCGCGCAGCAGCAGCTCCTGACCCAGGCGTCGGCGTACCGGGTTGGTGATCGCGGCTTCGAGTTGATCTTCAGAGAGCAGACCTTTTTCCACCAGGCGATGGCCCAGCGGGGTGCGCTGGGCCTCGGCCAGGGCCGGAAACTCATGAGTGGTCTTGTCCCAGGCGACGCGACGCGAATCGCCCATTTCCATCACCTGGCGCAACGCCCGAAGGTTGGCGAAGAAATTGACGAAATTGCTCCACACCATCCGGGGGGCCGACAGCAGTCCTTCGCCCAGTCCGTAAAAGCGGGTGACAAACCAACCGCGCTGGAATAGCCGATTGAGCAGCATGAAACCATTGAGCCACAGCAGGCCCGCCAATAACGTGCTGTCAGAGAGGATCGACGGGAACCGCCAGGCATTCGGTGCGATCACGGTGACCAGCCACATCGCCAGCAACACCACCAGCAGTATGTTCACCAGGAAGCTCAACAGGTACGCAATCAGGCCACGGCGGTCGCGCCAAAGAAAATAATTGAGCATGCCTTTGCTGCTCCAGCCAAGATTCTTGGTGCCCTGGAACACAATGCCGACGATCCAGCGCGACTTCTGCCGGATCGCGTACTGCAAGTCTCGGGGAAAGTGCTCGCGCACGCAGATCACCTGGGAAAATGCGCGGTCCATGCCGAACGCCCAGGGTTGCTCCAGTGCCAGTTTCGGATCGGTCACCGAATAGCGGGCAAAGATGCACTTCATGCCTTTTTGCTTGAGGCGGAAACCGATGTCGTAGTCTTCGGTCAGGCTCTGCACGTCGAAGGCGATACCGTCACCGTCCTCGAGCAGGGCACTGATGGCTTTACGGCTGAAGCAGGTGCCGACCCCGGCGCTGGGCACTTGCCCGGTCAGTGCTTCACGCACGATGACGTCCTTGCCATGGTTCTCGGCGAACTCGTCGACGTAGTGCCCGGCGGTGAAGCCATTCCATTCCGGCGCGTAGGGATAGACCGGAATCTGGATCAGGTCCTTGGCCGGCAGCAGGTAGTTGAACAGACGCAACTCCATGGGCGAAATCACGTCCTCGGCATCGTGCAGGATGAAGCCGGCGAACTGGATCTTTGCATCGTTTTCAAAACGCAGGATGGCGTCGATCACGTTGTTCAGGCAGTCAGCCTTGCTGGTCGGGCCGGGGCGGGCACACACCACTTTGTGCACGTTGGGATAATGCCGGCACACCGCATCGACGTCGGCCTGGGTCTCGGCGTCGTTGGGGTAGGTGCCGACGAAAATCTGATAGTTCTCGTAGTCGATGGTCGAGGCGGCCAGGCGCGCCATTTCGCCGACCACGCCGACTTCGTTCCACGCAGGCACCATGATCGCCAGGGGTTTTTCGCTGATGGAGTACAGCCGTTGCTCATCGGCACGGTCGAATTTTTCATAGATCCGCCAGCGCCGGATCAGTTTGCGGCTCCAGTACACGAGGTCGATGAACAGGTCATCGAGCCCGAGTATGAACATCAGCAGGGCCAGGGTAATTGCGAGGTATTTGAGTCCGAACAACACATAGGCAAAGAAGTCGACAAACACCAGGCTCATACGGCTTTACCAGCCGTACGGTGTTTCAGCCAGATGCCGAGGCGGTTGGCGATGCGTTCGCTGGCGTGTCCGTCGCCATACGGACTGTGGACCCGGCTCATGCGCTCAAAGGTGGCTTCATCATCGAACAGCAGGCTCGATTCATTGACGATGCGGTCGGTGTCAGTGCCCACCAGCACCACCGTTCCGCCTTCGAGCGCCGATGGCCGCTCCGTGACATCGCGCAGTACCAACAACGGCTTGCCAATGGCCGGGGCTTCCTCCTGGATGCCACCGGAATCGGTGAGAATGAAATATGCGCGGTCCATCAGCCAGACGAAGTGCTGGTAATCCTGCGGCGCCACCAGATAGATATTGGGTTTGTCCGAGAGAACGCTGTAGACCGCCTTTTGCACCTGCGGATTGAGGTGCACCGGGTAGACGAATTGCACATCGGGATAACGTTCGGCGAGGGTGGCCAGGGCCTGGCAGATGTTGCGAAAACCGCCGCCGAAGTTCTCCCGGCGATGCCCGGTGATCAGCACCATGCGCCGGTTGTCGTCGAGCACGGCCAGCGGCGAATCGGCGGCAGGGTGCCAATGGACTTCCTGTTGGTGTTTGCGCATCCATACCAGTGCGTCGATCACCGTGTTACCGGTGATCTCGATGTTGGCCTTGGACACACCTTCGCGCAGCAGATTGTCCTGGTTGATGAGGGTCGGCGCGAAATGCAGGTCGGCGATGACACCGGTCAGGTGTCGGTTGGCTTCCTCCGGCCAGGGTGCGCGCAAGTTGCCGGTACGCAAGCCGGCTTCGACGTGGCCGATGGGTATCTGGCGATTGAAGGCGGCGAGGGCGGCAATGAAGCTGGTGGTGGTGTCGCCGTGTACCAGCACGATATCCGGATGCACCCGCTCGTAGGCTTTGTCGAGATGCCCCAGCAATTGTTCGGAGAGACCATTGAGGGTCTGTCCCTGGGTCATCACCTGCAAGTCTTCATCGACCGTCAGTTCGAACGAGTCGAGGACCTGCTTGAGCATTTCCCGATGCTGGCCGGTGGAGCAGATGTTCAGGGTGATACCCGGCCAATTGCGCAGGACTCGAGCCAGGGGGGCCATCTTGATGGCCTCCGGACGCGTGCCGAAAACCATCATGACTTTAAATGACATCAACCCTCCTGGGACCGCACACGCCGAATACGTCGCGGCTGCTAAAACCGGTAATTTCTTGGACATACAATAAAGCAGTCGGACGGGCGGTTGTCCAATGATGCGGCTCTGAGTCGCGGGTTTTGCTTCGAATGGGTTCAAGTGCACCCAATTGAGAATCTGATACCCGTCCCCTGTAGCCAACGGTAGCGCCAGTCTGCCCGTGCGTTTGGTAACGTTTTTTCCTGTTTGTACGCATCCCCCTGATTCAAAACAAATTTCAATCTCCCTCACATTCCCTCCACATCCTATGGCACACTTTCTGCTGTCTATTCCGTTGTTACATACCATGTTCCGGTATAGCGGAATAAACATCACCCTGGAGTGCTTGCCATGCATCGCCGTCCTTCCTTGTTCAAAGCGTGTGTTTTTCTATTCGCGGCTACCGCCGCTGCCGTGGGCGTGGCCCAGGCGGCGGACAGCAAGCTCGATAGCGTTCTGGCCCGTGGCAAATTGATTGTAGGTACCGGCAGCACCAACGCGCCGTGGCATTTCCAGGGCGCGGACGGCAAGTTGCAGGGGTTCGATATCGATATCGGACACATGATCGCCAAGGGTTTGTTCAACGACCCGACCAAGGTCGAGTACGTGGTGCAGTCGTCCGATGCGCGGATTCCCAACCTGCTGACCGACAAGGTCGACATCAGCTGCCAGTTCATCACCGTGACCGCCAGCCGCGCCCAGCAAGTGGCGTTCACGCTGCCGTACTACCGCGAAGGTGTCGGCCTGCTGCTGCCGGCGAACAGCAAGTACCAGGAAATCGATGACATGCAGGCCGCCGGTGACAGTCTCACCGTGGCGGTGCTGCAAAACGTCTATGCCGAAGAACTGGTGCACCAGGCATTGCCCAAGGCCAAGGTCGATCAGTACGACAGCGTGGACCTGATGTACCAGGCCGTGAACTCCGGCCGCGCCGACGCGGCAGCCACCGACCAGTCTTCGGTGAAGTACCTGATGGTGCAGAACCCTGGCCGTTACCGCAGCCCGGCCTACGCCTGGAGTCCGCAGACCTATGCCTGCGCGGTCAAGCGCGGCGACCAGGACTGGCTGAACTTCGTCAACACCACCCTGCATGAAGCCATGACCGGCGTTGAGTTCCCGGCTTATGCCGCATCGTTCAAGCAATGGTTTGGTGTGGACCTGCCTACCCCGGCCATCGGTTTCCCCGTCGAATTCAAATGATCCCGTGAGAGTGGGGCGCCGAAGTGCGCCCCGCTCAAGGTACTGCTGACCATGAACTATCAGTTGAACTTTGCCGCCGTGTGGCGCGATTTCGACACCTTGCTGGCGGGGCTCGGCATGGGCCTTGAGCTGGCCCTGGTGTCGATCGCCATCGGCTGCGTGATCGGCCTGATGATGGCGTTCGCTTTGCTGTCGAAGCACCGCGCATTGCGGGTGCTGGCGTCGGTGTATGTCACGGTGATCCGTAACACGCCGATCCTGGTGTTGATCCTGTTGATCTACTTTGCGTTGCCGAGCCTGGGGATCCGGCTGGACAAGATCCCCTCGTTCATCATCACGCTGTCGCTGTATGCCGGGGCGTACCTGACCGAAGTGTTCCGTGGCGGTTTGCTGAGCATTCCCAAGGGCCTGCGTGAAGCAGGGTTGGCCATTGGCCTGGGCGAGTGGCAGGTCAAGGCCTACGTCACCGTGCCGGTGATGCTGCGCAATGTGTTGCCGGCGCTGTCGAACAACTTCATTTCGCTGTTCAAGGACACCTCGCTGGCGGCCGCGATTGCGGTACCCGAGCTGACCTATTACGCGCGCAAGATCAATGTCGAGAGCTACCGGGTGATTGAAACCTGGCTGGTGACCACGGCGTTGTATGTCGCGGCCTGTTACCTCATTGCCATGATGCTGCGTTACCTCGAACAGCGTCTGGCAATTCGCCGATAGGAGGCCCCCATGTACGAATCCCCCAGTTGGTTGCATGAGTTGTGGGTGGCGCGGGAAGTGTTGTGGCACGGCTTTCTGACCAGTGTCCAGGTGTCGGTGCTGGCGATTTTGTTCGGCACGCTCGTTGGCGTCGTCACCGGTCTGGTGCTGACTTACGGCAAATTCTGGATGCGCGCGCCGTTTCGTTTTTATGTCGATGTGATTCGCGGCACGCCGGTGTTTGTGTTGGTGCTGGCGTGCTTCTACATGGCGCCGGCACTTGGCTGGCAGATCAGCGCCTTCCAGGCCGGTGCGCTGGGTTTGACGCTGTTCTGCGGCTCCCACGTTGCCGAGATCGTGCGCGGTGCGTTGCAGGCATTGCCGCGCGGGCAGATGGAGGCGAGCAAGGCCATCGGCCTGACGTTCTACCAGGCTCTCGGCTACGTGCTGTTGCCCCAGGCGTTGCGGCAGATCCTGCCGACCTGGGTCAACTCGTCCACCGAGATCGTCAAGGCCTCGACCCTGTTGTCGGTGATCGGCGTGGCGGAATTGCTGCTCAGTACCCAGCAGATCATTGCCCGGACGTTCATGACCCTGGAGTTTTACCTGTTCGCCGGATTCCTGTTCTTCGTCATCAACTACGGCATCGAGTTACTCGGCCGGCACATTGAAAAGCGGGTGGCTTTGCCATGACTCAGACTCAAACCAATGCACAAAACGGCCAACCTCTGCTGGACATTCGCGGCCTGCACAAGCGTTACGACCAGCTCGAAGTGCTCAAGGGCGTCGACCTGAGCATGCTGCGCGGCAACGTGGTGACGCTGATCGGTTCCAGCGGCTCGGGCAAGACCACGCTGCTGCGCTGCGTGAACATGCTCGAGGAGTTCCAGGGCGGGCAGATCCTGCTCGACGGTGAATCCATCGGTTATGACGAGGTCAACGGCAAACGCATTCGCCACCCGGAAAGAGTCATTGCCCGCCATCGCGCCATGACCGGCATGGCGTTCCAGCAGTTCAACCTGTTTCCACACCTGACCGCATTGCAGAACGTCACCCTGGGCCTGCTCAAGGTCAAGAAGCTGCACAAGAACGAGGCCGTGGCCCTGGCCGAGAAATGGCTGGAGCGCGTTGGCCTGCTGGAACGACGCGATCACTTTCCCGGTCAATTGTCTGGCGGTCAGCAGCAGCGCGTGGCGATCGCCCGGGCGATTGCGATGAACCCGAGCCTGATGCTGTTCGACGAAGTGACCTCGGCCCTCGACCCGGAACTGGTGGGCGAAGTGTTGAGCGTGATCAAGGGCCTGGCCGAAGACGGCATGACCATGCTGCTGGTGACCCACGAAATGCGCTTTGCGTTCGAGGTTTCGGACAAGATCGTATTCATGAATCAGGGGCGTATCGAAGAGCAGGGGCCGCCCAAGGACCTGTTCGAACGTCCGCAATCGCCACGACTGGCGGAATTTCTCAAAAGCACCCGTTTTTAACCTTCAATTTTCAATCAGGAGAAACACTCATGAGCATTACTCGTTACGGCACCGGCAGCACCGCCGCTGGCGGTCAGCCTCGTCCATTCGCCCGCGCTGTCGAAGCCGACGGCTGGCTGCACGTGTCTGGTCAGGTGCCGGCGCTGGATGGCGAGATCATTGTCGGTGGCATTGTCGAACAGACTCACCAGACCATGAAGAACCTGATCGCGATTCTCGAAGAGGCAGGTTTCGGCCTGGAAGACGTGGTGCGTGCCGGCGTGTGGCTGGAGGATCCGCGGGATTTCACGAGTTTCAACAAGGTGTTCTCCGAGTATTTCAAACCTGAACACGCCCCGGCGCGGGCCTGCGTGCAGGCGAACATGATGGTCGACTGCAAGGTCGAGATCGACTGTATTGCGTACAAGAAAAAGGCTTGATCGGCGGTTGCTCTTGTAGGAGCTGCCGAAGGCTGCGATCTTCTGGCGTTTTTTATGGGTGCTGCCAAGGCAAGATCAAAAGATCGCAGCCTGCGGCAGCTCCTACGGGCGACTTTGAATGGGAACCACTGAAATGACCGAAGACACCATCAAGCGCCGGGCACGCGGGCTGGACCGGGCGTTCGATATCCTCGATTTCCTCAAGGAGATCGGCCAGCCCCTGCGCCCGAACGACATCGCCAACGGCATCGGCAGCCCCAAATCCACGGTCTACGAACTGGTGGCCTCGCTGCTGGAGCGACGGATCCTGGAGCCGGTGGGCAAGGACGGTCATGTCTACCTCGGTCGCCAGTTGTATTTTCTCGGGCAGGCACACCTGCGCCATTTCGACCTGACCCGCGAGGCCGATCACGCCTTGCAGGACATCGTCAGCCAGACCCATGAAACCGCACAGATGTGCCTGCTCAACGGGCGCAAGTACACCGTGGCGCTGATGAAGGAAGGTGAGCGGCATTTCCGCATTTCCTCGGACATCGGCGAAAACGCGCCCATCCCCTGGACCGCCTCCGGACGCCTGCTGCTGGCGCACCTGAGCGACCAGGCAATCGTTGACCTGATCGACCACGACGACTTCATCCTGCCCGATGGCGAACGCTTGGAACTTGCGCAGTTTCTCAAGGAAATCCGCCAGGCCGGTATCGATGGTTTCTTTTCCTTCGATAGCGTCGCCGACACCTTTACCCATTGCTTCGCCGCGCCGGTCAAAGACCCCAACGGCGTGGCCATCGCGACCCTTTGCATCGTCGCGCCACGGGCCGATGCGAAGAAAAACTACAACGACTACCGCCGGGTGCTGATCGACAGCGCCAACAGCCTGGCCCGTCGCATCAACGAATAACAGCGGCTGCCCGCGGCCGCGTGAACGAGGAGTTCGACCATGTCTTCTGCCCCCCATACTGCCAACGTGGACAAAGGCACCGCCGCGATCGGAGCGAGCCTGGTGCGTGACGTCAGCCTGCCTGCGCTGGTATTGCACCGCGAGGCGCTGGAACACAACATCCGCTGGATGCAGGCGTTCGTCAGCGACAGCGGCGCCGAACTTGCACCCCATGGCAAAACCAGCATGACCCCGGCGTTGTTCCGCCGCCAACTGGACGCCGGTGCCTGGGGCATCACCCTGGCCAGCGCCACGCAAACCCGAGCGGCCTACGCCCATGGCGTGCGCCGGGTGCTGATGGCCAACCAGCTGGTCGGTACGCCGAACATGGCATTGATCGCCGACCTGCTGGCTGACCCGACGTTCGACTTCTATTGCATGGTCGATCACCCGGACAACGTCGCCGACCTCGGCGCCTATTTCGCCTCCCGCGGCGTGCGCCTGAACGTCATGATCGAATACGGCGTGGTTGGTGGTCGTTGCGGTTGCCGCAGCGAGCAGGAAGTGCTCGATCTGGCCAAGGCCATCGCCGCGCAACCGGCGCTGGCCCTGACCGGGATCGAAGGCTACGAAGGGGTGATCCATGGCGATCACGCGGTGACCGGCATTCGCGATTTCGCCGCGTCACTGGTGCGCCTGGCGGTGCAGTTGCAGGACAGCGGAGCCTTCGCCATTGCCAAGCCGATCATCACCGCGTCGGGGTCGGCCTGGTATGACCTGATTGCCGAGTCCTTCGAAGCGCAGAACGCCGCCGGGCGTTTCCTCAGTGTGCTGCGTCCCGGCAGTTACGTGGCCCATGACCATGGCATCTACAAGGAAGCGCAGTGCTGCGTGCTCGACCGTCGCAGCGACCTGCACGAAGGCCTGCGTCCGGCGCTGGAAGTGTGGGCGCACGTGCAGTCATTGCCGGAGCCGGGGTTTGCGGTGATTGCCCTGGGCAAGCGCGATGTGGCCTACGACGCCGGTTTGCCGGTGCCATTGCTGCGTTATAAGGCGGGCGCCGTGCCGGCCAAAGGCGATGATGTGAGCGCCTGCAAAGTGACTGCTGTGATGGACCAGCATGCGTTCATGACCGTCGCGCCGGGGGTTGATCTGCGGGTGGGCGACATCATTTCGTTCGGGACTTCGCACCCGTGCCTGACGTTCGACAAGTGGCGTGTCGGTTGCCTGGTGGATGAGCAACTGAACGTCATCGAGACCATGGAAACCTGTTTCTAAGACTGAAACCGCGGCGCGGCTTTCGCGAGCACGCCCGCTCCCACAGGGTTTTGTGTACACCGAAGATCCAATGTGGGAGCGGGCTTGCTCGCGAAGAGGCCCTACCAGACAAAAGAGAAACCGCGTATGAACACCATCAACACCCTGGGCCCCAACACTCCACGCATCGCCCTGATCGGCGAATGCATGATCGAGTTGCAGCATCGCGCCGACGGCAGCCTGCAACAAAGCTTCGGCGGCGACACCTTGAATACGGCCGTGTACCTGTCCCGGGAACTGGGAGAGGACGGCTCCGTGGACTACGTCACCGCCCTGGGCGATGACAGTTTCAGCGATGCGATGTGCCAGAGCTGGGCGGCGGAAAATATCGGGCTCGGCATGGTCCAGCGTCTGCCTGGGCGCCTGCCGGGTTTGTATTGCATCCAGACTGACGCCGCCGGTGAGCGGCGCTTTCTGTACTGGCGCAACGAAGCCGCAGTCCGCGATTGCTTCACCACCCCGGCCGCCGCGCCGATCCTCGCTGCGCTGCCGGATTACGACGTGCTGTACTTCAGCGGCATCACTCTGGCGGTACTCGGCGCGCAAGGCCGGGAAAAACTGCTGGAAACCCTGATCGAAGCCCGCCAGCGCGATGCGCGGATCGTATTCGACAACAACTACCGGCCACGGCTGTGGGCATCGGTCGAGGAGGCACAGGCGGCGTATCGCCGTGTGCTGCCACATGTCGACCTGGCGTTGCTGACGGTGGAGGACGAACAGGCATTGTTTGGCTATGCCGATTGTGACGCGGTGTTTGCCGCGTACGAGCAGATCGGTACGCCGGAAGTGGTGCTCAAGCGCGGTGCCCAAGCGTGCCTGATTCGTTGTGATGGCGAGTCATTCGAGGTGCCGGCGCAGAAGGTCGAGCGGGTGGTCGACACCACGGCGGCGGGGGATTCCTTCAGCGCCGCGTATCTGGCTTCGCGGCTCAAGGGCGGCAGCCCGGCGGACGCCGCCGAGGCCGGGCATCTGTTGGCGAGCCGGGTGATTCAGGTGCCGGGGGCGCTGATTCCAAGGGATTGAATCCATTATCTGTGGAGAGGGAGCTTTTGTGGCGAGGGGGCTTGCCCCCGTTGGGTTGCGAAGCAGCCCCAAAACCTGCTGGATCTGATTTTGATGACACACCGAGTGTGCAGGGTTTGCGACTGCTGCGCACTCGAACGGGGGCAAGCCCCCTCGCCACAGGGGCCTGATCAGCCACTCAATCCCGGTAAAACACCTGCACCAGGTGATACCCGAACTTGCTCTTGATCGGCCCGTGCACCACCCGCAGCGGTTTCTTGAAGATCACTGCATCGATCACGCCGACCATCTGCCCTGGCCGCACTTCACCGAGATCGCCGCCGCGCTTGCCCGATGGGCAGGTCGAATACTTCTTGGCCAGCACGTCGAACGCTTCGCCCTTGGCGATGCGTTGTTTGAGCTGCTCGGCTTCTTCCGAGGTTTTCACCAGGATATGGCGGGCTTGAGCTTTCATGTGGCGGTTACCTTGCAACGGTGGTGGCTATGTGGGTGGCAGCGGGGGGCGCGCGATTATGCCTCAACTCAGTCCGGTTGACTGATCATCGTGCGAATCTTGTTGGCCAGCAGGTCGATGGAAAACGGCTTGGCCACCATGTCCATGCCTTCTTCGAGGAAGCCCTGGCGTTCAGCGGCGATTTCGGCGTAACCAGTCATGAACAGCACCTTCAGTTCGGGACGGTGCTGGCGGGCGATTTCCGCCAGTTGGCGGCCGTTCATGCCCGGCAACCCCACGTCGGTCACCAGCAGGTCCACCCGCAGGTCCGACTCGAGTACCGGCAGGGCGCCCTTGGCATCTTTGGCTTCATGGGCGCGGTAACCGAGCTCCTTGAGCAGGTCCAGCACCAGCATGCGCACCGCTGCATCGTCCTCGACCAGCATCACGGTTTCGCCGGCAATCGCCGCCGGTGCCTCGCCGATGAGGGGCGACAGGACTTGTTCCGGCTCGTTCGAATGCAGGCGCGGCAGGTACAAACGCACGCTGGTGCCCCGTCCGGGCAGGCTGAACAGGCTGACGTGGCCCCCAGTTTGTTGGGCAAAACCGTAAATCATCGACAAGCCCAAACCGGTGCCCTGGCCGATGGGCTTGGTGGTGAAGAACGGGTCGAATGCCTTGGCCAGCACCGAGGGCGTCATGCCGGTGCCGTTGTCGCTGACGGCAATCATCACGTAGTCACCGGCCTTGACCGGTTCCAGGGTGGTGATGTCGTTGCCGTCGAGGTACAGGTTGGCGGTTTCGATCTGCAACTCGCCGCCTTCGGGCATGGCGTCCCGGGCGTTGATCACCAGGTTGAGCAAGGCGTTTTCCAGCTGGCTGACATCGGTGCTGACCCGCCAGATGTCCTCGGCCAGTTGCAGTTTGAGTTCGATGTGGTCGCCCTTGGTACGCCTGAACAAGTCTTCGAGCGAATGAATCAACTCGTTGGGGTTCAGCGGCTTGCGGTTGAGCGACTGACGCCGGGAGAACGCCAGCAAGCGATGGGTGAGGGCGGCGGCACGGTTGGCCGAGGACACGGCCGCCTCGGTGAACCGGCCGATCTCGCTGGCGCGGCCGTCGGCAATGTAGCGTTGCATCAGGTCGAGGCTGCCGATGATGCCGGTGAGCATGTTGTTGAAGTCATGGGCGATGCCGCCGGTCAGCTGGCCGACCGCTTCCATTTTCTGCGCATGGCGCAGGGCGTCTTCGGCACGTTCGCGCTCGAACATCTCGTTTTGCAGGCGCTCGTTGGCCTCGGCCAGCTGTCGGGTGCGGGCGCCAACCCGTTCTTCAAGGGTTTCGTTGAGGTTGCGCAGGGCTTCTTCGGTCTTTTTGCGTTCGGTTTCGTCGATCACAAAGATGTAGAAACCGTTCACCGCGCCATCCGCGCCGTGGCGTGGCAGGTAATTCATCAAGGCCTGGCGGATGCTGCCGTCGCGGTGCGGTGTGCTGATGCTGAAGCAGCAGGGCCGGCCGGACAGTGCCTCAGTGATGTACGGCGCGCGCAGTGCATAGGCTTCTTCGCCAATCACTTCAAGAATGGTTCGCCCGTAAAGCTCTTGCGGCGTCAGCCCGTACCAGTCGAGGTACGCCGCATTGTTCAGGCGAAAGCGTTCTTCGCGGTCGACGTAGCTGATCAGGATCGGCATGGCATTGATGATCAGTTGCAGCTCGGTCTGGCTCTGGCGCAGGGCCTGTTCGGTGTGTTTGCGTTCGGTCAGGTCCAGGGCGGCGCCGAGGAAACGCATCGGCCGGCCGTGGTGATCTTTGTAGCAGCGACCGCGGGCAAACACCCAGCGCATGTGGCCGTCGGTTTGCAACAGGCGATATTCCTCGGCGTATTCGCTGCCGTGGGTGATGCAATGCTTGATGCTGCGGGCGATCAGGGCGCGGTCTTCGGGGTGTACACCGTGCAGGTATTCAGTGATCGGCAACTGACTGGCCATGGCCGGGTCGATGCCGTGCAACTGGGCAAAATGCGCATCGGCGATGAAACGGTCCTCGCTGATGTCCCAGTCCCAGGTGCCGACCGCATCGGTGGCGGCGAGGGCCAGTTGCAGGCGCTCCTCGGTTTCACGCTGGGCCTTGAGGCTGGCCGCCGAGCGCTGTTCGAGTTCGAGGGCGATGCGTCGGCGTTCGTTGGTTTCGATGGCGGTGACCAGGATCCCGGACACCTCGGCACTTTCGTCGCGGATCGGGCTGTAGGTCAGGTCGAGCCAGACGTCAGACTCCCGGCCCCCGCGTTGCAGGGTAAAGCGCTGCTCGCTGTAGGTTCGCACCTGACCTTGAAGGACGGCGCTGTAGATCGGGTCGGTAAAGTCTTGCAACTCTGGCCAGATCAGGTGCGTCGGTTGGCCGAAGGCGTGTGGATGTTTGCTCCCGGCGAGCAGGGCGAAGCCGTCGTTGTAGATCTGCGTCAGTTGCGGGCCCCATAGCAGCAGCATCGGCATCGGTGAGTGGATGACGATATCCACGGCGGTTCGCAGGCTTTGTGGCCAAGTGCTGGCAGCGCCCAGCGGGCTGCTTGCCCAGTCGATTCGGGCGATCAAGGCCTGGGCATCGCTGGCGGTTGGTGTTGCGTTCATCTGGGTGTCCTGCGCCAATTCGCTATAGCTGGCGTCTATTCTTGCACAGGTGGTCGATTGTGAAGGCCCCGTCAGGGTGAGCGGTAGGCGACACAGTACCCTGTAGGAGCGAGCTTGCTCGCGATGGCGTCGGGTCAATTTGCATTGATGTCAACTGACACTCCGCTATCGCGAGCAGGCTCGCTCCTACAAGTTGCCTTGTTTCAATCCAGGAGTTCGGGCCTGTTTCGGTACTGTTCCAGCGCTTCGGGATTGGCCAGGGCATCGGTGTTCTTCACCTTCTGCCCATGCACCACGTTGCGCACCGCCAACTCGACGACCTTGCCGCTGATGGTCCGGGGAATGTCGGTCACCGCGACAATCTTAGCCGGCACATGACGCGGCGTGGTGTTGGCGCGAATCGTCTCGCGGATCTGCTGTTGCAGAGCCTCGTCCAGTTCAAGCCCGTCGCGCAAGCGTACGAACAGCACCACCCGCACGTCATCCTGCCAATGCTGACCAATGGCCACGCTGTCGAGCACCTGGGGGACTTTCTCCACCTGACGATAGATTTCCGCCGTGCCGATGCGCACGCCGCCGGGGTTGAGCACGGCATCGGAGCGACCATGGATCATCATCCCGCCATGGGGCAGTTGTTCGGCGTAATCACCCTGGGCCCAGACGCCGGGGAACAGGCTGAAATAGGATTGGCGCAGTTTCTCGCCATCGGGGTCGTTCCACAGGCCAATGGGCATCGCCGGGAAATGCCGGGTGCAGACCAGCTCGCCTTTTTCGCCGATCACCGGGTGGCCTTCGTCGTTCCACACTTCGACGGCCATGCCCAGGCTCTTGCCCATGATTTCGCCGCGCCGCACGGGCGACATCGGGTTGCCGTTGACGAAGCACGAGACGATGTCGGTGCCGCCGGACATCGAGGCCAGGCACACGTCAGCCTTGAAGTCGCGATAGACGTAGTCGTAACTGTTCGGCGACAGCGCCGAGCCGGTGCAGAGCAATGTCTTGAGGCTGCCCAGGTCGTGACTTTCTCGCGGCTTGATACCGCAGCTTTCCAGGGTCGCGAGGTATTTGGGGCTGGTGCCGAAGACGCAGATGCGTTCGTCGTCGAGCAGGTCGATCAAGCGTTGCGGCTCGGGGTGGAACGGCGAGCCGTCGTACAGCACCACGGAGCTGCCTGTCGCCAGCGCCGACACCAGCCAGTTCCACATCATCCAGCCACAGGTCGTGTAGTAGAACAGCCGTTCACCGGGGCCGAGATCGCCATGCAGGCCGTGTTCCTTGACGTGTTGCAGCAGCACGCCTCCGGTGCTGTGGATGATGCATTTGGGCACGCCGGTGGTGCCGCTGGAGTAGAGGATGTACAGCGGATGGGCGAAGGGCACCGGGACGAAATCCGGTTCGCCGCCGGGTTCGTAGAAATCGTCCCACAGCGTCACGTTGGCCTGGGTGCGGAATTCTTCGATGTGTGCGTGTGGACGTGTGTAAGGCACGACGATCAACTGCTGCAATGACGGCAGGCGTTCGAGGATTTCGTTGACCTTGGCGGTCTGGTCGATCTCTTTGCCGGCATAGCGATAGCCGGCGCAGGTCACCAGCACTTTCGGTTCGATCTGGCCGAAACGGTCAACCACCCCTTGGGTGCCAAAGTCCGGCGAAGAGCATGACCAGATGGCGCCAAGGCTGGTGGTGGCGAGCATGGCCACCAGGGTTTGCCAGGTGTTGGGCATGCACGCGGCGACCCGGTCACCCACACTGACGCCGGCGGCGATCAAGCCATTCTGGAAACCGGCGACCTGTTCGGCCAGTTCGGCCCAGGTCAAATGTTCACGCCGGCCGTTTTCGCCAACGGCTATCACGGCAATCGCATCGTCGCGACGCTGTAGCAGGTGTTCGGCAAAGTTCAGCGTTGCGCCGGGGAACCACTGGGCGCTGGGCATCCGGGGGCCTTCGAGCAGCACGGCGTCGGGTTGTTCGTGGAAGCGGATGTCGAAGAAATCGACGATGGCTTGCCAGAAGTCCGCGCGTTGATCGATGGACCACTGGTGCAGGGCAGGGTAGTCGTCGATCTTGAGATGATGCCGCTGATTGACGAAGCGCCGAAAGGCCTCCATGCGGGTCTTGCCAATGCGTTTGGCGTCGGGTTGCCAGAGGATGTCGGACATGGTTTGCCTCTTCTTTTTTTATGCCTTCACACAGGCTGATGTGGAGCAGGCTTTTGTGGCGAGGGAGCAAGCTCCCTCGCCACAAAAGCAAACGACAGTCACTGCGCCAACCACCCACCATCAACATTCCATGCCGCACCCCGCACCTGGCTGCCGGCCTCGCTGCACAAGAACAGCACCAGTTCACCCAATTGCGGCGGTGTCACGAACTCCAGCGATGGCTGCTTTTCCGCGAGCAAATCGTGTTGCGCCTGCTGCGGGTCAACCCCACTGGCGGCACGATCATCAATCTGCTTCTGCACCAGCGGCGTCAATACCCAGCCTGGGCAAATCGCGTTGCAGGTGACCTGGGTGGTCGCGGTTTCCAGCGCGACCACCTTGGTCAAGCCGATCACCCCGTGCTTGGCGGCGACATAGGCTGACTTGCCCACCGAGCCCACCAGGCCATGCACCGAGGCAATGTTGATCACCCGGCCCCAGCCCTTGGCACGCATGCCCGGCAGGCTCAATCGAATGCTGTGGAACACCGACGACAGGTTAATGGCAATGATCGAATCCCAGCGTTCAACAGGGAACTCATCCACCGCAGCCACGTGTTGAATGCCTGCGTTGTTGACCAGGATGTCGACGCCGCCAAACTCGCGCTCGGCGTAGGCGATCATGTCGGCAATCTGTGCCGGATCGCTGACATCGGCCGGGTGATGGCCGACCTTGCCACCAAACTGTTGCACCTGGGCGATCACTTGGGAGGCATCGCCGAAGCCGTTGAGGATCAGGTCGGCCCCGGCCTTGGCCAGGCTTAGGGCGATCCCCAGGCCGATGCCGCTGGTGGAGCCGGTGACCAGTGCGGTCTTGCCCGAAAGAGTCGTCATGAATACCTCACACAATGCCAGTGGCGTAGAAAGTGCCGATCACCACGAAAACCGCCAGGGTCTTGATCAGCGTAATACAGAAAATGTCTTTATAGGCTTCGCGGTGGGTCAGCCCGGTGACCGCCAGCAGGGTAATCACCGCGCCGTTGTGCGGCAGAGTGTCCATGCCGCCGCTGGCCATCGCGGCGACCCGGTGCAGCACTTCCAGCGGAATGTTCGCCGCATGGGCGGCGCTGATGAACTGCTCGGACATCGCCGCCAGCGCGATGCTCATGCCGCCCGAGGCGGAGCCGGTGATGCCGGCCAGCAGGGTCACGGTAATCGCTTCGTTGACCAGTGGGTTGGGAATGCTCTTGAGCCAGTCGGCCAATACCAGAAAGCCGGGCAAGGACGCGATCACGGCACCGAAACCATATTCCGAGGCCGTGTTCATCGCCGCCAGCAACGCACCGCTGACCGCACTTTTACTGCCTTCGGCGAGTTTGCTGCGGATCGCCTGGAAGCCAAACACCAGCACCATGAGAATGCCGACCAGCAAGGCGGCCTGTACCGCCCAGATCGCCGTGAGCTTGGCGATTTCCGTGGTCACCGGCGCGGCCATGCCCGGCAGCGCGAGGCTGTGGGTCTTGCCGTACACCTGCGGAATCCAGTGGGTGAACAGCAGGTTCATGATGCCCACCGCCAAAAGGGGCGAGAGCGCCAGCCACGGGTTGGGCAACTTGAGGTCGGCGGCGGTTTCCGGCTCGTTGCGCAGGTCCGAACCATAGCCTTCACCGGCACGCTGGGCCTTGTTGCGCTGGCGCTGGAGAAACAGCATGCCGGCACAGAACACAAAGATCGTGCCGATCACCCCCAGCCACGGCGCCGCCCAGGCGGTGGTGTTGAAGAAGGTGCTGGGGATGATGTTCTGGATTTGTGGCGTGCCGGGCAGGGCGTCCATGGTGAACGAGAATGCGCCCAAGGCAATGGTCGCCGGGATCAGCCGCTTGGGGATGTTGCTCTGGCGGAACATTTCAGCGGCAAACGGATAGACCGCGAACACCACCACGAACAACGATACGCCGCCGTAGGTCAGCAGGGCGCAGACCAGCACAATCACCAGCATCGCCTGGCGGGTGCCGAGCAGGCGAATGGCCGCCGCGACGATGGAGCGCGAGAAACCGGACAGTTCGATCAGCTTGCCGAACACCGCGCCGAGCAGGAACACCGGGAAATACAGTTTGATGAAGCCGACCATTTTTTCCATGAACACCCCGGTGAAAGCGGGGGCGACGGCAGACGGGTCAGTCAGCAGGACAGCGCCGAGGGCGGCAATCGGGGCAAAAAGGATAACGCTGTAGCCACGATAGGCAGCCAGCATCAGCAGCGCGAGGGCTGCCAAGGCAATGATCACACTCATGGTGTGTCTCCTGGGTTGTTATTTTTGTTGGGTGAAGCCTGGTGGGAGAGGCGTATAGCGAGTTTTGTGCCAGATGGTTAAGTTATTGAAATATAAGAATATATTTTAAGTTCTGTGAGTTTGCCGGGTGTTTCTGTCTCTGGTTTGAGACTTTCTTTGGCAGTGCTGGCCTCTTCGCGAGCAGGCTCGCTCCTACAGTTGACCGAGTTGATCAGTAGAGTGTCGTCTCTTGTAGGAGCGAGCCTGCTCGCGAAGGTCTGTCTAACAATGGAGATGCATGTCTCCTTATTGAGACTCGACAATCCCCAACGCCACCATCTTCTTGTACAAGGTCGACCGGCCAAGCCCCAGTCGCGCCGCCGCATCAACCACCTTGCCCCCGCATTGCGCGAGGGTGGTTTCGATCAGTTGCCGGTCAAATCGCTCCCGCGCTGCACTGAACGTCTCATGGGCAAGCGGTTCGATGGTCAAGGGTGCCACGCGCTCCACCGGCGTGAACGTACCAATCGCCGCGCGGATATCCGCTGTCGTCAGGCGCAAGTCATCACTGAGCAGCGCGGCCCGTTCCAGCACATTGCGCAGTTCCCGGATGTTCCCCGGCCAGGCGTGTTGGCCCAACAGTTCCAGGGCTTCGTGGTGCAGTTCATGCTGGCTGCGCAGTTCTTCGAGAATGGCTTCGCTGAGCGCCGGCACGTCATCGAGGCGGTCGCGCAGGGGCGGAACCTGGATCGGCAGCACGTTGAGCCGGTAGTACAAGTCGGCGCGGAATTCGCCGCGCTTGATGGCTGCTTCCAGGTCCGTGGAGGTCGCGGCAATCACCCGCACATCGCTCTGGATCACCTCGTTGGAGCCCACCGGCTCGAATTCCTTTTCCTGAAGCACCCGTAACAGTTTGCTTTGTAGTGGCAGAGGCATGTCGCCGATTTCGTCGAGGAACAGCGTGCCGCCCTGGGCGATCTGCAATTTGCCGGCGCGGCCCTTGCGGTCGGCACCGGTAAACGCGCCGGGGGCGGTGCCGAAGAATTCGGCCTCCAGCAACGACTCGGGAATCGCCGCGCTGTTGATGCTGACAAACGCCTTGTGCGCACGGGGCGAGGCATTGTGGATCGCCTGGGCCAGCAACTCCTTGCCAGTGCCGGTTTCGCCGAGCAGCAATACTGGCGATTCGGTACTCGCACTGCGCCGGGCGCGGCGTTTGACTTCCAGGCTGGCGGCGCTGGTGCCGATGAAGTGGGCGAAGTTGTACTTGGTCTGCCGCGCGCGCAGCAGCGAGCGGGTGGAGGCCAGTTCTTCCTGCATGCTCATGTAGCGCTTGAGCATCGGCGACAGGCTGCGCAATTCGTCGAACAGGGCGAACCCGATGGCGCCGATGACTACACCGGCATCGTCGTGAATCGGCAAGCGCATCACCACCAGCGGCTCTTTGGGGGTGTCTTGCATATCCAGCAGAATCGGCCGACCGGTGCGCACCACCTCACGCAGCAGGCTGCCGGGGATTACGCTTTCGCAGGGCTTGCCGATCGCGCCTTCGGCCGATTGCAGTCCGAAGCGCCGGGCATAGCGCTCATTCATCCAGACGATGTTGGCATCGCGGTCGACAATCACCGTGCCTTCACTCGATTGCTCGATGATTTCGAACAACGAACGGATCGCCAGCAAGCGAACGCGCTGGTAGTCCTTGAGGCTTTCGGTGGTGTTCATGGGGGCTGATCCTGATTATGTTTTGTCTGTGCCGGCCTCTTCGCGATGCGGTCCAACGGCCAGATTATGCCTGCCCCAACATCGCCGCCGCCAACAACTCCTTGGTGTACGGATGCTGCGGTGAGTCAAACACCTCATGGCTGGCGCCGCGTTCCACCACTTTGCCGTCCTTGATCACGATCATGTCGTGGGCCAGGGCGCGCACCACCGCCAGGTCATGGCTGATGAACAGATAGGTCAGCCCGTGTTTTTCCTGAAGCTGGCGGAGCAGGGCGACCACCTGTTTCTGCACCGTGCGATCCAGCGCCGAGGTCGGTTCGTCGAGCAGGATCAACGCCGGTTTCAGCACCAGTGCCCGGGCGATGGCGATGCGTTGACGCTGGCCGCCAGAAAATTCGTGGGGATAGCGATGGCGACTTTGTGGGTCAAGGCCGACTTCGGTCAGTGCCCGGATCACTTCGGCGTTGCACTCTTCAGTGCTCAACTGGCTGTGCACTTCCAGGCCTTCGCTGATGATCTGTGCGACCGACATTCGCGGGCTGAGGCTGCCGAAGGGGTCCTGGAACACCACCTGCATCTTCTTGCGCCACGGCCGTAGCTGTTTTTGCGTCAGGCCGTCCAGGGCCTGGCCTTGAAAGCGAATACCGCCTTCGGAGTCGAGCAAACGCAGGATCGCCTGGCCGAGCGTGGACTTGCCGGAACCGGACTCACCGACGATGCCCAGCGTCTTGCCGCGCTGAATATTCAGGCTGATGCCATCGACGGCACGCAGCCAGGTCTTGCGCTGAAACAAGCCGCCACCGACGGGAAACCGCACCTGCAGGTTGTCCACCTCCAGTACGTTTTCGCGCTCGTCCCGGGGCAAGGCTTCGCCCTCGGGTTCGGCGTGCAGCAATACGCAGCTGTAAGGGTGCTTGGGTTCGGTGAACAGGGTTTCGCAAGCCGCCTGCTCGACGATTTCCCCGGCCTTCATCACGCACACCCGCTGGGCGATGCTGCGCACCAGATTGAGGTCATGGCTGATCAGTAGCAGCGACATACCCAGTCGCTGTTGCAGGGATTTGAGTAGCAGCAGGATCTTGCGCTGCACCGTCACATCCAGTGCGGTGGTCGGTTCGTCGGCAATCAACAGCTCCGGCTCGCACGCCAGGGCCATGGCGATCATCACCCGCTGGCGCTGCCCGCCGGACAATTGATGGGGATAGGCCTTGAGGCGTTCCTCGGGTTTCTGGATGCCCACCAGGTGCAGCAGTTCGAGGATCCGCGCTTGTGCCGCCTTGCCCGCCAGGCCTTTGTGCACCAGCAGCGTTTCGCCGATCTGTTTTTCGATGCTGTGCAGCGGGTTGAGGGAGGTCATCGGCTCCTGGAAGATCATCGCGATGCGATTGCCGCGCAGTTGTCGCAACTTGCCGGTATCGGCGCCCACCAGTTCCTGGCCGCGATAGCGGATGCTGCCCGTCGTTTGTGTATCGGTTTGCGGCAGCAGTTGCAGGATCGAGTGGGCCGTCACCGACTTGCCCGAGCCCGATTCGCCCACCAGCGCCAGGCACTCGCCGGGGCGGATGTCCAGGCACAGATTGCGCACCACGGTCTGGCCGCTGAAGGCCACGCTGAGGTCACGGATTTCGATCAGGTTGGTCATCTCTACATTCCGAATCAAGAGCGCGGATCAAAGGCGTCGCGCAAGGCTTCGCCAATGAACACCAGTAAAGAAAGAATCAGCGCCAGGGTGAAAAACGCCGTCAGCCCCAGCCACGGCGCTTGCAGGTTCTGCTTGCCCTGGCCGATCAGTTCGCCCAGGGAAGCGCTGCCCGCAGGCATGCCGAAGCCGAGGAAGTCCAGCGCCGTCAGGGTGGAAATCGCCCCGGTGAGAATGAACGGCAGGTAGCTCAAGGTCGCGTTCATGGCGTTGGGCAGAATGTGCCGCACGATGACCTTGCGGTCGGTCAGGCCCAACGCGCGGGCGGCCTTGACGTATTCCAGGTTGCGCCCGCGCAGGAACTCGGCGCGCACCACGTCCACCAGGGCCAGCCAGGTAAACAGCGCCATGATCCCCAGCAGCCACCAGAAATTCGGCTCGACGAAGCCTGACAGGATGATCAGCAGGTACAGCACCGGCAACCCGGACCACACCTCCAGCAGACGCTGGCCGAGCAAATCCACCCAGCCACCGTAATAGCCTTGCAGGGCCCCGGCGGCGATGCCGATCAGGGCACTGACAAAGGTCAGCATCAGGGCAAACAGGATCGATACCCGGGCACCGAAGATCACCCGGGCCAGAACGTCCCGCGCCTGGTCGTCGGTGCCCAGCCAATTGACGCTGGTGGGCGGGCTGGGGGCGGGTGTGTTCAGGTCGTAGTTGGGTGTGTCGTCACTGAACGGAATCGGTGGGAACAGCAGCCAGCCGCCGTCCTTCTTGATCAGTTTCTGCACGTAGTCGCTGCGGTAGTCGGCCTGGAACGGCAGTTGCCCGCCGAACGCCTGTTCGGTGTGGCGCTTGAAGACCGGGAAGTACCACTGGCCCTGATAGCTGACCATCAGCGGTTTGTCGTTGGCGATCAGTTCTCCGCCCAGGGTCATCAGGAACAGGCCGATAAACAGCCAGAGCGACCACCAGCCTCGACGGTTTTTCTTGAAGCGTTCGAAGCGGCGACGGGCCAGCGGTGAAAGCTTGAGCATCAGGCGTTCCTCGCGGCGAAGTCGATACGCGGGTCGACCAGGGTGTAGCAGAGGTCGCCGACCAGTTTTATCAGAAGGCCGAACAGGGTGAAGATGAACAGCGAGCCGAACACCACCGGATAGTCTCGGGATACCGCCGCTTCGTAGCTCATGCGGCTCAGGCCGTCGAGGGAGAAGATCACCTCGATCAGCAGGGAGCCGGCAAAAAACACGCTGATAAAGGCCTGGGGAATGCCCGACACCACCAGTAGCATGGCGTTGCGGAACACGTGTCCATAGAGCACCCGTCGTTCACTCAAGCCCTTGGCCCGGGCGGTGACCACGTACTGGCGCGTGATTTCATTGAGGAACGAGTTCTTGGTCAGGATGGTCAGTGTGGCGAAACCACCGATCACCAGCGAAGTCACCGGCAACACCAGATGCCAGAAATAGTCGGCCACTTTGCCAAGGGTCGACAGTGATTCGAAGTTGTCCGAGACCAGCCCGCGAACCGGAAACCAGTTCAGCGAAGTACCGCCGGCAAAGACCACGATCAGGAACATCGCAAACAGGAACGCCGGCATGGCGTAGCCGATGATGATCGCGGTACTGCTCCAGATGTCGAAATGGCTGCCATGGTGCACGGCCTTGCGGATACCCAGGGGAATCGACACCAGGTAAGTGATCAGCGTCGCCCAGAGCCCGAGGGATATGGTCACGGGCATTTTTTCGAGGATCAGGTCGGTGACAGTGGCGCCGCGGAAGAAGCTCTTGCCGAAGTCCAGGCGCGCGTAGCTGGTGAGCATCAGCCAGAGGCGTTCGTGTGCCGGCTTGTCGAAGCCGTACTGTTTTTCAATGTCCTTGATCAGTTGCGGATCGAGCCCGCGACTGGACCGGGACTTGCCGCTCATGGCTTCGCTGGAACTGCCGCCAACCGCGGCGCCGCCAATGCCTTGCAGGTGCGCGATGGCCTGTTCGACCGGCCCGCCTGGCGCCGCCTGGACGATGACAAAGTTGACCAGGAGAATGATCACCAGCGTCGGAATGATCAGCAGCAGGCGCCGCAATATGTAAGCCCACATCAGTGCGGCCCTCCGGGTTTGCCACGGCTGATACGCTCGGCCGTCATCTGTTGGTTGGTCAATGGCGTGGTGCTCATCTCCCACCAGCTCTCGACGGCTTCGTCATTGCTCGCTTGCACGTTCGGGATACCGAAGCGGTTCCACCACACCGTCGAGGTGCCCGGTGGGTAATAGTTGGGAATCCAGTAGTAGTTCCATTGCAGCACCCGGTCCAGGGCATGGGCGTAATGCAGCATGTCAGCCTGGGTATTGGCGCGGATCAGCCCGGTGATCAGGGTGTCCACCGCCGGGTTCTTCAACACCATGTAGTTGTTGGAACCTGGGTCGGTGGCCGCCGCCGAACCGAAGTAATTGACCAGTTCGCCCCCCGGAGAGGTGGTGACCGGGTAGCCGGTGACGATCATGTCGTAGTCGCGGCTCATCAGGCGGTTGACGTACTGGGACGAGTCGATGCGGCGGATGTTCAGGTCGATGCCGATCTGTTTCAACGTGCGTTTATAGGGCAACAGCAGGCGGTCCATGCCGTTCTGGCTGACCAGGAAGGTGAAGCTCAACGGCTCGCCATCGGCATTGACCAGTTGGTCGCCATCGGGTTTCCAGCCGGCCTGTTCGAGCAGGTCCAGGGCTTGCAACTGCTTGTCGCGAATCACGCCGCTGCCATCGGTCTTCGGCGCTTCGAACACCTGGGTGAAGACTTCGTCGGGAATCTGCCCGCGCAGCGGTTCGAGAATCGCCAGCTCACCGGAATCCGGCAGTTGCCGGGCCGCGAGGTCGGTGTTGGAAAAGAAGCTCTGCTGGCGGATGTACATGTCGCGCATCATCTGCCGGTTGCTCCACTCGAAGTCCCACAGCATCACCAGCGCCTGGCGCACACGACGGTCCTGGAACATGGGCTTTTGCAGATTGAACACAAAACCTTGGGCTGGCTGCGGCGCCTCGGTGGCGAGGTGGGCCTTTTGCAGGCGCCCGTCGCTCAGGGCCGGGCTGTCGTAGCCGATGGAATAGCCGGTGGCGGAAAATTCGCGATTGTAGTCAAAGGCGCCACCGCGCAGGACCTGGCGCGCCACGTCGGTATCGCCAAAGTACTCGATGCTGAAATGATCGAAGTTGTACAGGCCACGGCTGACCGGCAGGTCCTTGCCCCACCAGTCGGGATTGCGCTCGAAGGTGATGCTACGCCCCGAATCGATCTTGCCGACTTTGTAGGGGCCGCTGCCCAACGGCGCTTCATAGCCGCCGCCACCGGCGAAATCGCGGCTCTTCCACCAGTGTTCGGGAAACACCGGCAAGGTTGCGATATCCAGAGGCAGGGTGCGGTTTTCGTTGTTCTTGAAATCAAAGCGGATGGTCAGTGGCGATTCCACTTCGACGCCTTTGACGTCGGCGAACTGGGTGCGGTAGCGCAGGCTGCCCTGGGTCATCAGCAGGTCGAAGGTGTAGCGCACGTCTTCGGCGGTAATGGGTTTGCCATCGGCAAAACGCGCCTTGGGGTTGAGGTAAAAGCGCAGGGACAGGCCGTCCTCGGAGCGCTCCATCTTCTCCGCCACCAGACCGTACACGGTGTAAGGCTCGTCCAGCGAACGCTGGGCCAGTGGTGAGTAGAGCAAGCCGTCGATCTGTGTGACGCCGATGCCTTTGTCGATGTAGGGCAAGACATGGTCGAACTGACCGATTTCGATCGCTGAGCGCCGCATCGTGCCTCCCTTGGGGGCCTGCGGGTTGGTGTAGGCGAAATGACTGAAACCGGCAGGGTATTTCGCCGGTTCGCCGTACACGGTCATTGCCGGTTGCGGTGCCGCATGCACCCCCGAGACACCCATCAGCAGGGCCACGGCCGTGAACAGCAAGGTAGGGAAAGCCAGTCGCATTGTCAGCCTTAGAGCCGGGTGGTCGTTAACGACAATTTGTACGCTAGCGGCGCGTCCCTCGCCAGCCGTATTGCGCATCACAAACACAACGGCCCACCAATAGGCGGGCCGTCGTGTGAATAGCTCAGGCGTCGATCAGTCCTGACGGCTGGTCACTTCCAGCAGGTGGAAACCGAACTGGGTCTTGACCGGGCCCTGGACCACGTTGAGCGGTGCGCTGAAGACCACGGTGTCGAATTCCTTGACCATCTGGCCCGGACCGAACGAACCCAGGTCACCGCCCTGGCGGCTGGATGGGCAAGTGGAGTTTGCCTTGGCAACTTCGGCGAAATCGGCGCCAGCCTCGATTTGGGCCTTGAGTTCGTTGCACTTGGCTTCGGAGGCAACAAGGATGTGACGGGCAGTGGCTTTAGCCATGGGAAAATACTCCTTTCAATACTCGATAAAGTGCTGAGCCTACCGGATTCAGTGAGCGATTTCTCCTCAAAGTTCCGTTCCGCGCGGGATCCACGGCAGGTGACACCTCAAAGGCCGGCGCCCCTCAAGCGCCTGGCATGCTGGACATACAGATCAATCGGGTCGACACCTGTGCGCAGTTGACCGGCCGGCTGGCCAATGGCGTCCAGATGATCCAGCGCATAGTCGGACCGGATAACCGTGCCCAGGTGGGAACTGAAGCGACCGACCAGACCGTCGTTCTCGCTTTCCGTGACGAAATAACCGGAAAGGGCCCGGCAAAAGGCGTTGAGCGGATCGAGCGCGTAGAGCCCTTCTTCGAGAACATTCGACGCCAGCACGCCGCTCCACGAGTAGTAACGAACACCGTTGACCTGTTCGCAGCCCTTGCCGCCCCAGGTGGTGGGCAGTCCTTGGGGGTATTTGTCGTTGAATGCGCCTACGCCTTCGGTGGTCAGGGCATTGAGCGCGGAAATGGCGTTCCGCGGTTGATACTGATTGCCGCTCAAGGTCGCGAGGAAGTCGGCGAACAGGGTCACCACCGTCTCGGCCACATGTTCCGGCAGGCTGCCCGGTGTCAATGCCTTGCGCAGGAAATCGGCCAGTTCCGAACCATGGTTCGGCCCGCTGACGGAGGTGACCGACGCCACGCTGTGTGGCGCAATCGCTGCGGCATAACGTGCGGTCAGTGCGCCCTGGCTATGACCTATGAGGTTGACTTTGCGTGCACCGGTTCCTTCCAGTACCCGCTCGATCTGTGCGAGCAATTGGTCGCCGCGTACTTCGTTGTCATGGATGGCCGACAAGTGGGGAACGAACACCCGGGCTCCGGCGTTCCTCAGCGCCTGCCTGATGTCGTGAAAGAGTTCGAACTTGCCGATTTTTTCGAAGCCGAAAAGGCCGTGGACCAGCAGTATTGGGTAACGAGTGCTTGCATTCCTTTGCATGTTCATACCTTTACGCAGAAGTTCATTGGGACTGCATGGCGCTTCACTCTAAAACACTCGAGGTTGGCGCGATGTATGAAAAGTCCGCCGAAACTTGCGGAAAACGGAATAGAACAAGTGCGAATGCTCAAGAGTGGCTGAAGCCTTAGTCGGAATAATTCGTGGAGTTTTCGCTGCAATCAGCTTGCTGCTGATCAAAGACCTACTTTGCATGTATCGATTTTCCGAGCGGGCCAGAGTGAGAGGCCGACATCACAACTGTTTGCCTTGAGGTTAAATAGCCGTCCGGAGCCGGCCAACCGACCGGTGTGTATTCCAGGGAATGGAGCGAATGAATGACTGTTTATGAACCCGACACCTTGAATCTCGTGCAGCAACCATTACCACCTCCCATGCTTGAGCAGGCGCAAAACGGCGTTCTGAACCCCTCTGACAAAAAAGCCGTCATCAGGATCCAGCCTTATCCAGGCATGACCTGCGGCGACAAACTGGTATTGAATTGGACGGGGCTGGATGCCGATGGCCTCGCCTGCAATCACCATGTGGCGCGTTTTGTCAGTGAGGACCGGGTCGGCGAGGAGATAATCTTTGCCGTAGGTAGCGCACATATCGCGGCGCTTGAGGGTGGTTCACTGGAAATCGGTTACTCACTCACGAGCGTCCGATTGGCCGAGCCTGTGCATTCTCAGCGATTGCAACTGAGTGTCGGTGACGTTCAATGCGAGCTGTTGCCCGCGACGGTGAACGATGCGGTGGGCAGAACGCTTGATCCGGATTGGGTGAAGGAAGGGGCGATCGTTACGATCAAGCCCTATGCGCGCATGGCGGCGGGCGACTGGGTGTTGCTGACCTGGGCCGGCGTTTCGGCCGAAGCAAGTTACAGTGATGCACTCAAGGTCGAGTCCTTCGCGGTGGGGGAGGAACTGTCGTTTTGGGTCAGCCCGGAGTGCATTGCGCTCAATCTGGGCTCCTCCGTGTCCGTCGACTATTGCGTCAAGCAAGCAGGGCAGGGGCCTCGTTACTCTGAAGTAACGGCACTGATGATCGGCATCCTGGAGCGGCGACCATTGCGAGCACCCACTGTACTGGAAGCCAACGAAGGTTGGGTGGATCTGCATGATGCGCAGGATGGCGTGACTGTCATCATCGAAAACGTCAGCGCTGAAAAAGGAGAACGGATTTACCTGACATGCGAGGGGGAGAATTTCAATCACGGTGACGACCGTGAAGTAACCCGGGACAACGCGGGCGAGCCGTTGGTGTTCATCGTTCCCTACCCGTTCTGGAGGGAACATCGAGATTCCGCGATTCGTGTTTCCTGTTTAGCCGAGCGCCTTGACGGCACCCGCCAGCAATCGGGGGTGACACTGGTTCAAGTGCAGTCCCTGATGGGGCATTGACTGCCATTTGCCCTCCAGTCCTTCCATGAAGACCGGAGGGCGCACGGATGATGCCGATTATCGGGCGTTGTTTGACGCTCGCAGCCGGTCTGCCGCTTCAAGCAACAGTTGTTCTGTCCCGGCCCAACCGAGGCAACCATCGGTTACCGACACACCGTACTTCAATGACGAGCTCAACGGCTGGCAGCCTTCGAACAAATGACTCTCGATCATCATGCCGATCAGCGAACGATCACCTTGCAGACGCTGTTCAAGTACATCCTGGAACACGGCTGGCTGGCGCAACGGGTCTTTGCCGCTGTTGGCGTGATTGCAATCGACCATGATTCGAGCCGGAATCCTCAGTCTGGTCAGGTCGCTGTTCACCTGGGCGACGCTGGCGCTGTCGTAGTTCGGCCCGCGATGGCCGCCGCGCAATACCAGGTGGGTGTCCGCATTACCTGGGGTTTGGATGATCGCTGGATGTCCCTGGCTATCGACACCGAAATGGCGATGGGGATGGGCGGCGGAACGCATGGCGTCGCTGGCGACGCCGACACCGCCGTCTGTCCCGTTCTTGAACCCTACCGGCATGCCCAGGCCGCTGGCCATTTCCCGGTGGATCTGCGACTCCGTGGTCCGGGCGCCGATCGCCACCCAGCTCAACAGATCGTCGAAGTAGCCGGCGGCCATCGGTTGCAGCAGTTCAGTGGCAACAGGAAGACCCAGGCGGAGCATTTCGCGCATCAGCTCGCGGGACAGCGTCAGGCCAGCGGCCATGTCATCGCTGCCATCGAGGTGCGGGTCGTAGGCCAGGCCTTTCCAGCCAACCGTGGTGCGGGGTTTTTCGACGTAGGCGCGCATCACCAGCAGCATTTCGTCGCTGACTTCGGCGGCGAGGCGGGCAAGGTTGCCGGCGTATTCGAGGGCCGATTTCGGATCGTGTATCGAGCAGGGGCCGACGATGACCAGCAGGCGGGAATCTTCACCGTTGAGGATCGCGCGAACCGCCTGGCGGTGGTCGGCGACTTGCCGGGTCAGGGCGTTGCTGAGGGGCAATTGCTGTTTAAGTTGCGATGAACTGGGCAGGCGCAGGGTCAGCGCTTCATTGGCAGGGCTCAAGGTGGACAGCGGCAGTGCAGAGACGGACGAGTTCATATTCAAGGCTTCCTGGGCTGGCGGCGGGTTCGTGCCCGCGCGCTCGGCCCTACTGGGGTGTTCGACAATTGGCCGGATTGGCTGCGCGTGTGTGCTTGCCACCTGTGGGTGACCGATCGGAGGCGGCAGGCTGTCCCGAGCGGAGGGTGGTAAATCGCCAGGCGGTAAAACTGTCGTAACGGTAATAAGTGGCGTAGTTCATGTGTTGAATCCTCTGAATGTCTGGTGTGTCGCTAAAAGTGTTGGGGCTGAAAAAACAAAACCCCCGGTCGGGAGGCCGACCGGGGGTTGAGAATTCTCTGGTGGCGACCCGTTTAAAGTGGGCGCCGTGTGGGTATCAGGCGCGCCAGTGGCTAAACCAATACCCAAAATAAAAGCTGACCGGAGCACAACCGTCGTTCACCCGGGCAGCCGCAACCGAGCGCGGGGCGCTGGCGGTACGAAGCTGTAAGAGGGCGTTGAACATGGTCTGTCTCCGATGGATGGTCCGAGCTTACTAGAGGCCGGTACGCACATTCAATCAGAAAATGCTATCGGCTAACGACGGCGCTTTCTATCGCTTGAGCGCTCGGAAGGTTGTGACACACTCTGCGCCTCAATAAAAAACACATCGTCACAAGGACGCACCATGACGGCACTCACCCTCGCCGCTGCCCAATCGATCTCCATCGCTGGAGATCTCGCCGGCAATATCGCCCGACATCAACGTTTCATGCAGGCGGCTGCGGAGCAGGGCGTGCAATTGCTGGTGTTCCCTGAATTGTCGCTGACCGGCTACGAACGGGGGCTTGCGGCGCAATTGGCGATTGCGCCGGACGCGGCCGTACTTCAGCCGCTACGTGATTTTGCCCGGGAAGTCGGCGTGACGGCCGTCGTCGGCATGCCGATTCGGCTGACGGACACATCGCCGGTGCTGATTGGCGCGCTGATACTCGGCGCCGATGGCTCTCTCGGGGTCTACAGCAAACAGCATCTGCATCCGGGGGAGGAGGAGGCGTTTGCGCCGGGAACGGGGGGCGAGCCGCTGACAATTGGTGCCGACACGATTGCGTTGGCAGTGTGCGCCGATTTCAACCATGCCGATCATGCGGCCATGGCTGCACTGAAAGGCGCTGGCATATATGCCGCTGGTGTGCTGATCACGGCAAAAGGTTACGACCCGGATACCGCCTTGTTGCAGGGCTACGCTGCTGGCCATTCGATGGTGGTGTTGATGGCCAACCATGGCGGTGCAACGGGCGGTTGGGAGTCGGCAGGACGTAGCGCAGTGTGGGCGCCGGACGGTTCGCTGATTGCGGCCGCCTCCGGTACTGGCAACCTGATGGTGGTTGCCCGGCGTAATCCCTTGGGCTGGACCGGGGAGGTATTGGCGGTGGAGCTGGAATGATGGAGCGCCAATGGCGCCCGGCAACACAGGATAACCTCGAATTCGTCCGCGAACTGACCTGTAGAGGCATGCTGCGATACTACATACAGCATGACCTGTTGTGGCAGGACGAAGCGTTTGACGTGGCCTGGGCCGGGCGGGACAACCGCGTGATTGCATCGGGCGACAACGTGCTGGGTTATGTCAGCCTGAGCCGTGACGCCAGAGCCTTGTATATCCGCGAATTGCATATCGTCGAAGCGTTTCGTGGGCAGGGCGCCGGATCCTGGGCGATCGATCAGGTACTGGCACTGGCGCGCCAGGAGCGGCGCCCGGCGTTGCGCCTGACGGTTTTCGAAAACAACCCGGCGCGAACGTTGTACGAGCGCAAGGGATTGAGGGTGGTAGGCAAGGACGAGTGTTTCCTGAGGATGCAGCTGGATATCCCCGGCCTGGATCGCTGCAACACGCTTGCGACAAGCCTTTCAAGATGAATTGAAACTTTTAATCTGACGCTTTCCGCTAGGTCTGCCAGATGCTTTTTGCTAAGGTGTCTGGCAACCCAATAAGACCATATCGCGAGGTGTCTGCTTGATTAGGGTGCTAGTAGTCGATGACCATGATCTCGTTCGTACAGGCATTACACGAATGCTGGCTGACATCGATGGCCTGCAAGTAGTCGGCCAGGCCGAGTCAGGTGAGGAATCCCTGCTCAAGGCGCGTGAGCTGAAACCCGATGTGGTGCTGATGGACGTCAAGATGCCGGGTATCGGCGGCCTTGAAGCCACTCGCAAATTATTGCGCAGTCATCCGGATATCAAGGTCGTCGCGGTGACCGTGTGTGAGGAGGACCCGTTTCCGACGCGGTTGTTGCAGGCCGGTGCGGCCGGGTACCTGACCAAGGGGGCAGGTTTGCCGGAAATGGTCCAGGCCATCCGCCTGGTGTTCGCCGGGCAACGCTACATCAGCCCGCAAATTGCCCAGCAACTGGCGATCAAGTCCTTCCAGCCCACCAACGATTCGCCTTTCGATGCCTTGTCGGAGCGGGAAATCCAGATCGCGCTGATGATCGTCGGCTGCCAGAAAGTACAGATCATTTCCGACAAATTGTGCCTGTCCCCGAAAACCGTGAACACCTACCGTTACCGCATCTTCGAAAAGCTTTCGATCAGCAGTGATGTCGAGTTGACGCTGTTGGCGGTTCGTCATGGCATGGTCGACGCCAGCCTCTGAAAATGAACGACACCTTTGATCCGAGCGCCTTTCTGTCGACCGTTAGCGGGCGCCCTGGCGTGTACCGCATGTTCGACAGCGAAGCGCGGTTGCTCTATGTCGGCAAGGCGAAGAACCTCAAAAATCGCCTGTCGAGTTACTTTCGCAAGACCGGGCTTGCCCCCAAGACCGCCGCACTGGTAGCGCGTATCGCCCAGGTCGAGACGACGATCACCGCCAACGAAACCGAAGCCTTGTTGCTTGAGCAGACGCTGATCAAGGAATGGCGCCCGCCCTATAACATCCTGCTGCGCGACGATAAATCCTACCCCTACGTCTTTCTCTCCGACGGAGAGTTTCCGCGCCTGAGCATTCATCGCGGCGCGAAAAAGGCCAAGGGCAAGTACTTCGGGCCTTACCCGAGCGCCGGTGCGATCCGCGAAAGCCTGAGCCTGCTGCAAAAGACGTTTTTCGTTCGGCAATGCGAAGACAGTTATTACAAGAACCGCACGCGCCCTTGCCTGCAATACCAGATCAAACGCTGCAAGGCGCCCTGTGTCGGGCTGGTGGAGCCCCAGGTGTACGCCGAAGACGTGCGCCATTCGGTGATGTTTCTTGAAGGTCGCAGCAATGCACTGACCGACGAGTTATCCGCCGGGATGGAAGAGGCGGCGATCAATCTCGAATTCGAACGAGCAGCCGAGTTGCGGGACCAGATTGCGTTACTGCGCCGGGTCCAGGATCAACAGAGCATGGAAGGCGGGACCGGGGACGTCGATGTGATTGCCGCTTTCGTCAACCCGGGTGGCGCCTGTGTTCACTTGATCAGCGTGCGGGGCGGGCGGGTACTGGGAAGCAAGAACTTCTTTCCTCAGGTCGGTATTGAGGAAGACGTTTCTGAAGTCATGGCCGCGTTTCTCGGTCAGTACTTCATCAGCAGCCCTGAACGCGACTTGCCCAGCGAACTGATCGTCAATGTGGTCCACGATGACTTTCCTACACTGATCGCCGCCATCGACGAGTTGCGCGGTCGTGAACTGACCATCAGCCATCGCGTGCGGGGTACGCGGGCGCGCTGGCAGCAATTGGCGGTGACCAATGCCGAGCAGGCACTGAGTGCGCGCCTGGCGAATCGTCAGCACATTACGGCGCGTTTCGATGCGCTGGCCGAGGTGCTGAAGCTGGATGAGCCTCCACAGAGACTTGAGTGCTACGACATCAGTCACTCCAGCGGCGAGGCGACGGTGGCGTCCTGCGTGGTCTTCGGCCCCGAAGGTCCGATCAAGGCCGATTACCGCCGGTACAACATCGAGGGCGTTACGCCCGGCGATGATTACGCGGCGATGCACCAGGCGCTGACCCGACGCTTCAGCAAACTGAAGGACGGGGAGGGCAAGCTGCCGGATATCCTGCTGGTGGACGGCGGTAAAGGTCAGTTGTCCATGGCCCGCGACGTGCTCGATGAACTGGCCGTGCCTGACCTGATTCTGCTGGGTGTGGCGAAAGGTGCAACGCGCAAGGCCGGTTTCGAAACCCTGTACCTGAACGACGCTGCACATGAGTTCACCTTGCGCGGCGATTCGCCCGCGCTGCACCTGATCCAGCAGATTCGCGACGAAGCCCACCGGTTTGCCATTACCGGGCACCGCGCCCGGCGTGGAAAAACCCGCCGGACGTCTACACTGGAAGGCGTCGCTGGCGTCGGACCCACACGTCGGCGTGATTTGTTGAAACATTTTGGTGGATTGCAGGAGCTGTCTCGTGCAAGCATCGAAGAAATTGCCAAAGCCCCCGGGATCAGTAAAAAGCTCGCAGAGTTGATTTATGCAAATCTGCACAGCGAGTAGAATGCCCCCTCACCTCGTAGCCAGTTGTGCCGATGAATATCCCTAATCTGATTACCGTTCTACGCGTTCTGCTCATACCGATCTTCATTTTGCTGTTCTACCTGCCTTACCAGTGGAGCTACATGGCCTCCGCCTCGGTCTTCGCATTCGCTGCCGCGACCGACTGGCTGGACGGGTATCTGGCCCGCCGCCTGGAACAAAGCACACCGTTCGGGGCTTTCCTCGATCCGGTTGCCGACAAGCTGATGGTTGCGGTTGCATTGGTCCTGTTGGTGCAGGAACACGGAAACCTGTGGCTCACGCTGCCAGCCGCCGTGATCATCGGTCGTGAGATTGTCGTCTCGGCACTGCGCGAATGGATGGCCGAACTGGGCGCTCGTGCCCACGTCGCCGTATCGAACCTGGGCAAATGGAAAACCGCCGCGCAAATGCTGGCGCTGGTGATCCTGCTGGCCAATCCCAAGGATTTCAGTTTCTGGGTCTTGCTGGGCTACACCTTGCTGATGGTGTCGGCTGGCCTGACTTTGTGGTCGATGGTCCAGTACCTGCGGGCTGCCTGGCCACATCTGAAGACCGACGTTGAAAAGAAATAAAACTTTTTTGAATCAAGGGGTTGACGGGGCTTCTGGATTCTATAGAATGCGCCACACCAAGACGCGGGAATAGCTCAGTTGGTAGAGCACGACCTTGCCAAGGTCGGGGTCGCGAGTTCGAGTCTCGTTTCCCGCTCCAAGTTTGTACGCATTTGATGTCGAGCTACTGACAGCAAATGTTTTGAGGCCGAGTAGCAAAATGGTTATGCAGCGGATTGCAAATCCGCCTACGCCGGTTCGATTCCGACCTCGGCCTCCACTAATAAACAAGCTCCGTAGATCTATGATTTACGGAGCTTTTTTATTTGCAATGGCCTGCAAGATTTAGTCTTGAAAAGGGTATTTGCGAACTTGCTTCACCGGGGCGGGATGTATATATTTCCACCTCTGCTGCACAAGCGTCAGAACTGCCGGATCGTTGTCTGGCAAAACCTGGACGCTTCACCGCGCTACCGCCCGAATGGCGAAACTGGTAGACGCATGGGACTTAAAATCCCCCGCTCGTAAGGGCGTGCCGGTTCGATTCCGGCTTCGGGCACCACGAATATCAAGGGCTTGCATGAGATACCTCATGCAGGCCCTTAGTTTTTTCTTGCCGCAATTCCTGTTTTGTAGACGTCACCTTCTTCCCTTTGCGGTTGCGGATGTATTGCTCAGTCATCACTACGGTGGTGTGACCAAGTTGGTCCATTACCTCCCGGATGTTGCCGGTTGACTCAGAAACTGCCCCGTCCGCGGATCGAAGTGGCGCACAAAGTGAACGTGCCTGGAACCGAAGGGCTGATCGCTGACCCCGGGCCCCCTGATCACCTTGAAGCTGTCCATCCGGTGGATCGGTATGAAGTGTCGGTTATCCATTGGTACGAAATGCTGGTTGTTCATTGGTACGAAATGCCGGTTTCCCATATGAAACGGGCCCGTGTGGGAATGGTGGAATTGCCCGCATTGCTGTGGCTGCCCACTGACCATAAAAGCCGGGTGAGGATTTTGACCTGGGCTGCCACCGCTGGTTGCCTCCAGGGAGAGGCTGCTTGCCAAAAGCCCTGCGATCAGGAGCAGGGCTGCTTGAAGATACGCATAGCGCCACCTCCGACGGTCCCCCTACACTAAATTATAGAGCGTCATGGACCCCGGCCTGGACTTGGCGCTGAAGTAGACATCTAGCCAGACGGTGGATGACCAGAAAGTAAGAACCTGAAAATCAACCTGTAATTCATCGTGTTACAGAACGTATGTCCTGATTTTTGCCATATCTCGACACGACCTCGAGAAGATGCCGCAAAAAAATCTCAAACCACTAGGTATAAGGCTTATGGCGGCGTGCCTCGGAAAGAATTGAGGCAGGAATATTCGTTTAAGTTATTGAGTTATATGAAGATATTGAGCGGACTTAAAATCCCCCGCTCGTAAGGGCGTGCCGGTTCGATTCCGACTTCGGGCACCATGAATATCAAGGGCTTGCGTGAGATACCTCATGCAGGCCCTTAGTTTTTTCCGCAATCAAAAAATCCTTTCCGCAATCCGCTAACGGCTTCCTCCCTAGCGTCATAAAACCTGTTCCTGAGCACGCCAGTGGTCTTCGGCTGCCCGGCATCCATGACCACCATGCGCGTCGATCTAATCCTGTTCCCGGTCTCCCGAGCCAGTCCCGCATCACTCAGCACGAGCCACGCTTTGCGCCCCGACCGCTTGTAATCCGCAGGGAGGCCGTATCGCGTTCCTGCGCGACAAAGCGATGTTAAAAAATGTTATTAATAAAAAATACTTCACATAATCGGATCACTGGTAGATGATCTGTACCAGCCGGTATGACAACCTGATAACACGACAAAAACAGGATGGCCTTGATGTTCAATGAGAACCCGACTCGCGTCCTGAATCACAGCGCCCCTCAGCTGGTTGGTCCGCACGGTGCTGATTCTGTCTAGCCCTATTCACAACGCGGCCAACGTCTGTGCCTCGCAGGCGGCAGTCGCTGCTTTCCACTGGAGTACCCCATGAATAACAAGAATGTCGGTGTAGTCGGTCTGGGTGCGATGGGGCTGGGCATTGCCCGCTCATTGTTGCGCAGCGGTTTTAATGTGCATGCCTGTGATGTGCGCACTGCCGTAACAGAACAGTTCGCCGGGGAGGGTGGTGTGGCTTGCCTGTCACCGTCGCATATGGCCGCTGAGTGTGACGTGATCATCACTGTGGTGGTCAACGCCGAGCAGACCGAGACCGTATTGTTTGGTGAGGGTGGTGCCGTGGCCTCTCTGCGGCCGGGCAGCCTGGTGATCGGCTGCGCCACAGTTGCTCCGACTTACGCCGTGGACCTTGGTCAGCGCCTGGCTGCGTTGGGCCTGCAGTATCTGGATGCACCTATTTCCGGTGGCGCGGCCAAGGCTGCCGCTGGCGAGATGACCATGATGACCTCGGGCCCGGCCGACGCCTACGCCAAGGCTGAGGCGATCCTGGCTGGCATGGCCGGCAAGGTGTATCGCCTGGGTGACGTCCATGGCCTGGGTTCGAAGGTCAAGATCATCAACCAGCTTCTCGCCGGGGTGCATATTGCCGCTTCTGCCGAAGCCATGGCGCTGGGCCTGCGTGAAGGGGTCGATGCCGATGCGCTGTATGAGGTGATCACCCACAGCGCCGGTAATTCCTGGATGTTCGAAAACCGCGTGCCGCACATTCTCAAGGCTGACTACACGCCGTTGTCCGCCGTGGATATTTTCGTCAAGGACCTGGGCCTGGTGCTGGATACCGCCCGGGCCAGTAAATTCCCGTTGCCGCTGTCGGCCACCGCTCACCAGATGTTCATGCAGGCGTCCAGTGCCGGCTTCGGCCGTGAGGACGACTCGGCGGTGATCAAGATTTTCCCGGGCATCGAATTGCCGACTGCCAAGCCTGAGCCTGTTTGAGGAACACCCCATGACTACCTCCACCGCACGCCCGTTGCTGGGCTGCATCGCCGACGATTTCACCGGCGCCACGGACCTTGCCAACATGCTGGTACGCGGCGGTATGCGCACCGTGCAAAGCATTGGCATCCCGAGCGCGGAAGTGGCGGCCGGGCTTGATGCTGATGCGATCGTCATTGCCCTGAAGTCGCGTACCACGCCGGTCGCCGAAGCCGTCGAGCAGTCACTTGCCGCGCTGGCCTGGTTACGCGAACAAGGTTGCGAGCAAATCTTTTTCAAATATTGCTCGACGTTCGACTCCACCGCGGCCGGCAATATCGGCCAGGTCAGCGAAGCACTGCTGGCCGCACTGGGTAGCGACTTTACCCTTGCGTGCCCGGCATTCCCGGAGAATGGCCGGACGATCTTTCGCGGTCACTTGTTTGTGCAGGATCAATTGCTCAGCGAGTCGGGCATGCAGAACCATCCGCTGACGCCAATGACCGATGCCAATCTGGTGCGCGTCCTGCAATCGCAGACCCGTCTGAATGTCGGCCTGTTGCGCTACGACACGATTGCCCTGGGCGCTGAGCAGGTGCGGGCGCGAATCGCCGAGCTGAGGGCTCAAGGTGTCGGCATGGCCATCGCCGATGCGTTGTCGGACAGTGATCTGTACACCCTGGGTACCGCCTGCGCCGATCTGCCGTTGTTGACGGGTGGTTCGGGGCTGGCCCTCGGCCTGCCGGAAAACTTCCGTCGCGCAGGCAAGTTGCGCGACCTCGACGCCTCGAAACTTCCGGCGGTGTCCGGCGGGGAAGTGGTGTTGGCCGGTAGTGCTTCGATCGCCACCAATGGGCAGGTTGCGGCCTGGCTCGAAGCCGGCCGTCCGGCTTTGCGGATTGATCCGTTGGCCTTGGCGGCAGGGGAACCGGTGGTGGCGCAAGCCTTGGCCTTCGCCCGTGATAACGAGAAAACCGTATTGATCTACGCCACCAGCTCACCGCAAGTGGTCAAGTTGGTGCAACAGCAACTGGGCGTCGAGCAGGCCGGTAGCCTGGTGGAAAACGCCTTTGGCGAAATTGCACAGGGCTTGCGCCAGAGTGGCGTGCGCCGCTTCGTGATCGCCGGCGGAGAAACTTCGGGTGCTGTGGTTCAGGCGCTGGGTGTACAGCTGTTGCAGATCGGCTCGCAGATTGATCCGGGTGTACCGGCGACCGTCAGCAGTACCGAGGAACCTTTGGCGCTGGCACTCAAATCGGGCAACTTCGGTGGCCGCGACTTCTTCAGCAAAGCCTTGAACCAACTCGCGGGAGGTGCTCAGTGAGTAACGAAAACGCCCTGCGCGAAGAAATCTGCGAGGTTGGCCGCAGCCTTTACCAGCGCGGATACACCGTCGGCAGCGCCGGCAATATCAGCGCACGCCTGGATGACGGCTGGTTGATCACGCCGACGGATGTGTGTCTCGGGCGTCTCGATCCGGCAACCATCGCCAAGGTCAATCTGGCGGGTGAATGGGTGTCCGGTGACAAGCCTTCAAAGACGCTGGCGTTGCATCGCCAGGTCTACGACCGCAACCCGAGTGTCGGCGGCGTGGTGCATACCCACTCCACCCATCTGGTGGCGTTGACGCTGGCCGGTGTCTGGCAGGCGGACGACATTCTGCCGCCACTGACGCCGTATCAGGTCATGAAAGTCGGGCATATCCCGTTGATTGCCTACCAGCGACCCGGTTCGCCGAAGGTTGCCGAACAGGTCGCCCTGTTGGCCAACAGCGTTCGCGGCGTGATGCTCGAACGGCTGGGGCCGGTGGTCTGGGAGAGTTCGGTCTCCAGGGCCAGCTACGCCCTGGAAGAACTCGAGGAAACCGCACGGCTCTGGCTGATGAGCAATCCCAAGCCTGAACCGCTGGATCAGGTGGCGCTGGACGAACTGCGAACAACCTTTGGTGCGCACTGGTAACGCATTGTCTTAACACGACAGATCGATAACACAGGCACTACCCGGGAGACGCACAGGGACTCTCGACTGCCCCGGCATGCCTGAAAAAACAATAACAACAGGAAATCCAAGCATGACTCACCTTCACTGCGGCATGTTCAGATCCAGTGGCAGCACCCTTTCATTTACCCGGCGTGGAGGGTTTGTGAAATGAGCCCGTTAATCCTGATGATTACCGCCGGGGCAGGCATCGCGCTGTTGTTGTTCCTGGTGCTCAAGTACAAGTTCCAGCCCTTCGTGGCCTTGATGCTGGTGAGCATTCTGGTGGCGCTGGTGGCCGGGGTGAAACCGGCCGATCTGGTTGCCACCATCGAAGGCGGCATGGGCAAGACCCTGGGTCATATCGCAATCATCATTGCCCTGGGCGCGATGATCGGGCGGATCATCGAGCTTTCCGGCGGTGCCGAGGCGCTGGCCAAGACGCTGATCACCCGTTTCGGCAATCGGCGTACGCCCCTGGCGTTGACGATTGCCGGCTTCATGGTCGGGGTGCCGGTATTCTTCGAGGTCGGCGTGATCATCCTCATGCCGTTGGCCTATGGTATTGCCCGGCGTGCGCGCAAGCCGCTGCTGGTGTTTGCGTTGCCGATGTGTGCTGCGTTGTTGACCGTGCACGCCTTTCTGCCGCCGCACCCGGGTGCAGTGGCCGCTGCCAGCCAATTGGGCGCGGACCTGGGCCGCGTGCTGATGTTCGGGTTGCCGCTCACCGCGTTCCTTTGCTATGTCGGCTACCGCGTGGCCGGGCGCATGACCCGTCGGGCCTACCCGATGACCGACGACATTCGTGCCGAGGTCTATGGCCCGCATGTCACCAACGAGGATCTGGCGGCCTGGTCCAATGGCAACGACAAGAGCGTTGAGCGAGCGGCTGAAGCCGTATCACACATGGGCCTGGAAGAGTCCGTCAGCAGCATCGTTTCCAAACTGCCGCAGGCACCCGCACCGGGTTTTGGCCTGATCGTCAGCCTGATCCTGCTGCCGATCATTCTGATTCTGCTGGGGACGCTGTCTACCTCGTTGCTGCCTGCCGAATCGACTCTTCGCGGCGTCATGACCGTGCTCGGTGCGCCGCTGGTGGCGCTGCTGATCGACACCTTGCTGTGTGCCTGGCTGCTGGGTTCGCGCCGGGGCTGGAGCCGCACTCAGGTGTCTGACGTGATCGGGTCGGCCTTGCCGGGTGTCGCCATGGTGATCCTGATTGCCGGTGCCGGTGGCGTATTCGGCAAGGTGCTGGTGGATACCGGAATCGGTGCCGTGGTCTCCGACATGCTGCGCACCACCGGTCTGCCGGTGCTGGCCCTGGGCTTTGTGCTGACCATGCTGTTGCGCGCGGTGCAGGGCTCGACCACGGTGGCGCTGGTGACCACTGCCGGCATCATCAGCCCGCTGATTGCGACCCTCAACCTCACCCCGAACCACATGGCCCTGCTGTGCCTGGCCATGGGCGGTGGCGGGTTGGCCATGTCCCATATCAATGATGCCGGTTACTGGATCTTCACCAAGCTGTCAGGCCTGAATGTGGCCGACGGTCTGCGCACCTGGACAGTGATGACCACCTTGCTCGGCACCTTGGGTTTCTGTATTACCCTGCTGATCTGGCCCTTTGTCTAACCCTTTATCTCAGGAGCTACCATGCCTCGTTTTGCTGCCAATCTCAGCATGCTCTACCCGGAACATGAGTTTCTGGATCGCTTCGCCGCCGCGGCCGCTGACGGTTTCGAAGCGGTGGAGTATCTGTTTCCCTACGACTACCGCGCTGAAGAGCTCAAGCAACGCTTGAGCGACAACGGCCTGGTGCAGGCACTGTTCAACGCGCCGCCCGGTGATTGGGCTGAGGGGGAGCGGGGCACGGTGTCGTTGCCGGGTCGGGAGAGTGAATTTCGTAGCGGTTTTGATCGTGCCCTGGATTACGCCGGCGTATTGGGCAATTCACGCATCCATGTGATGGCCGGGCTGTTGCCGTCGGAGAGCGATCGCCCGCGGCATCACGGCGTGTACCTGGAGAACCTCGCCTACGCCACCGCCCAGGCGGCCAAGGCAGGTGTCACCGTATTGCTCGAACCGATCAATACGCGAGACATGCCTGGCTTTTTCCTCAACCGCCAGGATCAGGCCCAGGCCATCTGCAAGGAAGTGGGCGCCAGTAACCTGAAGGTTCAGTTCGACTGCTACCACTGCCAAATCGTCGAGGGCGACCTGGCGACTAAACTGCGTCGCGACTTCGAGGGTATCGGTCATATCCAGATCGCCGGCGTGCCGGATCGGCATGAGCCGGACTTGGGGGAAGTCAATTATCCCTATCTGTTCGAGCTGATCGACCAGTTGGGTTATGACGGCTGGGTAGGGTGCGAATATCGGCCGCGAGGCAATACGTCCGCCGGCTTGCAGTGGTTGCGCGACTGGAAAGCGCGGGCGCTATAGGGGAGGGTAGCGACGGGCTCCACTGGATGCAGGAGCCCGTCGTTTCACGCCGGTGTGTTGTCAGCCGGCAGCAACAGTTCGACACCCTGCTTGCGGATGCCGTCGGCCGCAGCAGCGGTCAATGCGTCGTCGCTGAGGATGATGTCGAACTGCTCGAGCCCGGCAATCCTGTACATGCTGAAGGTGCCATATTTCGAACTGCTGGCCACCAGCACCACTTGCGAAGCCGATTGCATCGCGGCTTGCTTGACCTCCACCTTCAGCGCCGAAGGCGTGGTGAGGCCGCGACGCAAATCCCATGAGCTGGTGGATATGAACGCGATGTCGGTGACCACCTGACGCAAGGTGGCAACCGCCAGGCCGCCCACGCACGATTGATTGGAGTGATCCAGCTGCCCGCCGGTATGAATCACCGTGACATGGGGGGCTTCGATCAGTGCCTGGACAATGCCGAAGTCATTGGTCACCACGGTCATGCCGGACAGCGCCTTGATATAGGGGACGATTTCCAGCGTGCTGGTTCCCGCATCCAGGTAAATCGTCATGTCGGCATGCAGCAGCCGGGCAGCGAGCCTGGCCATGGCCTGCTTCTGCGGTAACTCGACCACCGCCTTGATCTGATGGCTGGGCTCACTGTGCAACTGGCTGGCGATCCGCACCCCACCAGTTACCGAGTAAGCACGACCTTCCTGCTCCAGCAACGCGATGTCGCGGCGTATGGTCATGTGCGAGCAGTCGAACATTTCCATCAATTGATGAACGCTCAGCACCTGGTGCTTGCGCAACTGTCGCAGCATCAACTCACGGCGCTGTTCAGGGATCATCGGTGCGCCGCTTTCGGTGGCGATGTCCTTTTGACTAGGCATTCGGGCTCCAGAATGAATAAATCCGCAGACAGGGAAGGCGGGTAAACATAGTAGCGAATCTGCCGTCGGATCAGTAGCGCGACGAGGCACCGGGGCGGTTTCATGCTCCGGGCGCAGTTGCCGGGAAATTTCGACACGCTGCCTGAAACGGGCTTTACTGGAACAAGTCGTGCAGATTACCGAGGGCAGCATGTTCTCGGCAGCCAGTACTGGCTGGATGCCGAGTGCAAAACCACACCCGTCGAGGTTGAGGAGCAGTCCTTGCCCATGTCCCGGTTCCTCTGCGCCATGCTGTTCGCGCTGCTGCTCGTCGGCTGCGCCACCACGCGCTTGCCCCACGAATTCAGCGAGGCGATACCCGCCAGCGATTCGGCGTTCGGGCGCTCGATCCAGGCTCAGGCCGCCGCGCACGAGGGGCGCTCGGGTTTTCGCTTGCTGCCCAACAGCAGTGAAGCATTCCGGGCGCGCGCCGAGTTGATCCGCCATGCGCAGAAATCCGTCGATCTGCAGTACTACATCGTGCATAACGGTCTGAGCACCCGGGCGCTGGTGCGTGAAATGCTGCTGGCAGCAGATCGCGGCGTACGGATACGCATCTTGCTCGATGACACGGCCAGCGACGGCCAGGAAGAAGTCATCGCTACCCTGGCGGTGCACCCGAACATCCATATCCGCGTCTTCAACCCTTTGCAGCTGGGGCGCAGCACTGTGGTCACTCGAACCATGGGGCGTCTGCTTGATCTTTCCCAACAACACCGACGCATGCACAACAAACTGTGGCTGGCCGACAACAGTGCAGCCATCGTCGGCGGACGTAACCTGGGGGATGAATATTTCGACGCCAAGCCGGATCTGAACTTCACCGACATGGACCTGCTGTGCATCGGCCCAGTCGCCGAGCAGTTGGGGCACAGCTTCGATCAGTACTGGAACAGTGCCTTGAGCCAGCCGATCAGTGACTTCCTGCTCCACAAGCCAACAGCACAAGACTTGCTCGAGAGCCGTCAACGCCTGGAGCAATCGCTCCAGACTTCACGCATCGAGAGCAAGGTGTTGTACAACCATCTCATGACCTACCAGACTCAACCGCAATTCGAGACCTGGCGCAAGCAACTGATCTGGGCCCATAACAAGGCTATGTGGGACGCTCCGAGCAAGGTCCTGGCCGACGGCGAACCGGACCGCGGGCTGTTGATGGCCACACAACTGCGGCCTGAACTCGATGGCGTCAATAACGAGTTGATCATGATCTCGGCTTATTTCGTCCCGCAAAAGCCGGGCATGGACTATCTGCTGGGGCGTGCCGATGCCGGCGTCGATGTGCGCCTGCTGACCAACTCACTGGAAGCCACCGATGTGCCGGCGGTGCATGGCGGCTATGCACCGTATCGCAAGACTCTGCTCGAACATGACGTGAAACTCTATGAGCTGCGGCGCCAGCCGGACGATCCCGGCCGCAGCTCTTCGTTTGGCTTCAGTGGTGGCTCGGATTCCAGCCTGCACACCAAGGCCATGATCCTGGACAAGCAGAAAGTGTTCATCGGCTCGTTCAATTTCGACCCGCGTTCAGTATTCTGGAACACTGAAGTCGGGGTGCTGGTCGATAGCCCCGAACTGGCCGGCCAGGTGCGCCAACTGGCGCTTGAGGGCATGGCGCCGGCCATGAGTTACCAGGCCCGACTGGAAAACGGCGAAATCGTCTGGCTCACCGAGGACGACGATCGCCTGCATACCTTGCGTAAGGAGCCCGGCGGCATATGGCGCAGCTTCAAGGCCTGGCTCAGTGACAAGATCGGCCTGGAGAAAATGCTCTAGATCGAAATCTGGCGTACAGCCTCTGTTCTCACGCCCACGGCTGTGAGCATTCAATCAGAGCTCAGGGCTTGCGTCAGGTTGCCGTGCAACAGGGACTTACAAAGAAGCCTCTCGATAAGGGTGACGCGGTCAAGCCGGATGTCTTCTGACGTTTTTGCCTGCACCTGCCTGACTCAGGCTCCTTGCAGTAAATGGAGGGTACCTATGCCCTTATTCTTGAGGGTAATGAATGAAACAAGGACAAGTTCTGCTGTTGGCTTTGTTGATTATGTTTTTAACGGGTTGCACGACTACGACGCCAAAAGACCAAGGCAATCTTTGCAGTATCTACCGTGAGTATCCCGACTGGTATGAGGACTCGCTGCAAATGCAGAGTGAATATGGGACACCTCTGCATGTGGCCATGGCGATCATGAAGCAGGAAAGCAGCTACGTGGCGGACGCATTGCCACCTCGTGACTACCTGCTCTGGGTCATCCCCTGGGGGCGAGTCAGTTCGGCCTACGGTTATGCGCAGGCTCAAGACCCAGTGTGGGGTGAGTACAGGGACAATACGGGCAACGGTGGTTCGCGTGACAGCTTCGACGACGCGATCATGTTTATCGGTTGGTACACCACTGGCACCCAGCGTCAGCTCGGAATCTCCAAATGGGACACCTACAATCAGTACCTGGCGTATCACGAGGGGCGTGGGGGCTTTAGCCGCAATACCTATCGAAACAAACCTTGGCTGATGCAGGTTGCCGAGAAAGTACAAAAGCAGTCAGAGATCTACAGCGCCCAGCTCAAGCAATGTCGCCAGGAACTGGATGATGATCGTAGCGGGTGGTTCTAGCGCGGCGTTATCGAGGATCAAGGGCTTGCAAGCGAACGCGGATGCAAGCCCTTGTTTGTTTCTGCTTCATTTCTATCTTGATCGTGGTTGCCTGATGCTTTTCAGGACGCTGGGTCTGCCTTGCGGCGATCGCTGCCGGCCGGGTTGCCGGTATCGATCTGCCTTCTTTCCAACAGTACGTTTTTCAATGCCTGGCGGTCTGACGGGTCCATCTGATGTTCTCGCTCCTTGAGTTCCAACAGGATCGGGGTCGACCACTGGCGGTAGGTTTGTTCGGCACTACGATTGAGTGACATGGGTTCCTCCTTGATCAGGCTCCTGCCAATAAAGGCACCGCACTTCGATACGCCCAAAACCCTAGTCGACGAAGCGGGTTCCCGCCACTGCTTTACGTCGGACGGCCATTGCCCCAGATGCCCGTAGCGCCAGTGCGCTGTACGTAGTCGCCAAAGTCGCGCGCCGGGCGTCCCAGTGCGCGCTGTACGCCATCGGCCACGGGGGTGTTGCGACCGTCCAGCACAGTCGTGAAGAGATACAACACCAGATCGATCAACGCCGGGGGAAGTTGTTCCTGTTCCATTGCCTGTCGATAGGCGTCTGGCGGTACGGCGACGAATTCGATGTCGCGACCGGTGGCGCCGGCAATCTCGGTCACGGCCTGAGCAAAGGTCAGCGCCCGAGGGCCGGTCAGTTCATAGAGCTGGCCAATGTGCCCGGGTTGGGTCAGTGCCGCGACGGCACACTCGGCGATGTCTTCTGCATCGACAAAGGGTTCCGCGACCTGGCCGACGGGGAGTGCGAGTTCACCTTGCAGAAGGGGTTCAAGAAAGTGTGCCTCGCTGAAGTTCTGGCAAAACCAACTGGCCCGCAGAATCGTCCAGTCGATCCCGCTGTCCTGTACGACGCGTTCGGCCTGTTGCGCTTCTACTTCGCCACGCCCGGATAACAAGACCAGTTTGCGGACGCGGCTTTTCACCGCCAGGTCGGTGAATGCCTGGATGGTTTCAAGGGCGCCTGGAACGGCAAGATCCGGCTGAAAGGAAATGTAGACGGATTGAACGCCATCGATCACGGCATCCCAGGTTGATCGATCCTCCCAATCGAAGGGTGGATTGGCGTCGCGGGAACCCCGGCGAACGGGCAGGCCGGCGGCCTCGAGCCGTTGTGTGATGCGCCGTCCGGTTTTGCCGGTAGCGCCGAGGACCAGCGTGATTGGTTGGGCAGTTTTCATCGCGTTCATCTCCATCGGTTAATGTGAGTGATGCTCACGTTTAAAAAATGATAGATGCTCATGTTTTATCGTCAACCCGTCAAAGCGAATTCCCCGACGTGTGGTATCTGTTGTTGGGCGTAGGGAGTGGCGATGCTAAGGTGAGTACATGTCACGTTATTGGTCGGGAAATTCACTCGTGCGCAAAAAGCCCCCTGATACCCTCGAACAGCCTGCTGCAGAAGCGGTTCGACGCAATCCCACGCAACAGCGCAGCCGCGATCGTCAGGAGCGGATTCTGGCGATGGCGACTCAATTGATCGCGGACAAGGGCAGCGACCAACTCAAGATGAGTGAAATCGCCGAGCGCTCCGAGATCTCGATCGGTTCCCTTTATCAGTATTTCCCCGACAAGAGTTCTGTCATTCGTACGCTGGCCGAGCGCTACAACACTGAAAGCCGTCGTTGCATTGCAGAGGCAATGGAGGCCGTCCAGGACGCCCGGGGTTTGCAGGCTGCCTATTCGCAGTTGCTGGATCTGTATTACGAGATCGTGATGGCGACACCGGTGATGCGGGACATCTGGTCCGGCATGCAGGCCGACAAGCAGTTGTTACAGTTGGAACTGGGGGAGAGTCGGGTTGCCGGAGCGCTGCTGGCCCAGGCGATGCTTCGCGTGTATCCCGATTGCGACGAACAGCAGGTCGAGGAGTCCGCGTTTTTGATCTGGCACCTGGGGGAGGCGACCATGCGGTTGGCTGTCACTTGTGCTCCCGAGGAGGGACGAGCGCTGGTCGAGGCGTTCAAGCGCATGTCCCTGCGCGAGATCATGGAGCCCGCGCGCAGGAACATCGACTCGCTGTAAAAGCCTGGCGGTTGGTTCTGTTTCCCTAAACGAAGGGTTGGCCGCCAAAGCCACGGGGCAGTCGTTGCAGGCCGGCCATCACTGTCAGTCGCTCGGTCCAGGCTGAACGCCAGTCATTGGCGGTGTGCATGGCTTTGGCTTTGCGTGCTGCGCGGCGGGCGGCGTTGCGTTCAGCCTTGCGGGCTTCTTTATAGGCGTCGGTGTTTCGGCAACTTCTGCATTTCACCCGATTGAGTTCGCGGGTCGATACGAGGTTGTTGCCATGGTGACCGCAGGCCAGGTGCCCGCTGACTTTGAAATGAGTGACCATTGGAACGTCTCCTTCGCGACGTGTGAGCGGTTGACTCCACGTGAGCGGGGACGTTCGATTGGTTTTGCGCAACAAAAATCCCGACACCAGGCCGGGTTGTGAGAAAGGATGGAAATCCAGCAGGCAGCCAAAGGTTCGGAGACGTCAGTGTCACCGATCATGCTGCCCGAATCGGGCCTGTCCTCGCACCGCGAATCCGTGACGGATCATCTGAACCGAGGCAGAGGTCGATCGACAGGCTGGAGAGACGACAGCGTGTGTCGGATCAGCGGCGTGTCCTTTTCGATGTCGTTCAGGCGATCACGAATTCTGAGGGCGGTGGGGTGTCCGCCTTGATGATCGACCCAGTCGGCGATTTCCTTGCAGGCGGCGGCCAGGCGGGCCTGACGGGAGTCCAGCAAGGTGAGCAGGGTGGTGATGGACTCTTTTTCGGACATGGGAGACACCTCCGTTCAAGAAACCTGGTGTGGCAGCAAAAAGCCCGCCGGGAGCGAGCTTTCTGCCGAATGGGTTACTGATCCTTCAGCCATTTCAGTATAGACCCGTTAAAAAAGGGTGACACTCCTCAACTTTGTCGGGCTGTCACTTGTGATTTAGCGTTCAACTGACGGCAAACACGCACGGCGTCCTCTTCAACCTCGTAGCCATCGCCGATGAAGCCTTGGGTGCGGGTATCGGCAATGCGATACCAGACCGTGGCATCCGGCGGCAGGTGCTCATATTCACCCTCGCGGCGGCCATGAATGATGATCTTGTTGCAACGCTTCACGACGAAAATGTCTTCCATGGCGTCTCCGCAGCGGATTCGTGTTCAGTTCAACTATAGAAGCCATTGCTGATCGTGCAAAAAATAGCCAGGTCAATTCGTCGGTTCAGGCGCTGACCTCTGCCCGGTGCAGCCGTGCGTTCGGGTTTACGCCAGCACCGCGACCGCTTTTATTTGCGCCCAGAGTGGCTGGCCAGGATGGACGTTCAGTTGATCACGGGAATAACGCGTGATCCGCGCAAGCAGCGGCGTGCCCGCAGCGTCCAGGCGAATCAGCACATGGGCGGCGTTGTCGGCGTTCATTTCACTGACCACGGTGACCGGCAGGCGATTGAGAATGCTGCTGTGCCCGGCATTGTCCAGGCTCAGGCTCACATCCCGCGCCTGAACCTTGCAGCGCAGTGCCTGGCCCACGTCCATTGGCGTATGCGGCACGCGAATGTCGAGGGTGGTGCCGGGCAGTTGCAGGCTGAGCAATTGATAGTCGGCGTCATAGGCGCTGACGCGACCTTCGATCACCACACCGGCGTCATCCCCCATTGCCAGCGGCAAGTCGAGGCGTGCCAGGGTCTGGCCGATCGGGCCGCTGGCCAGTGCCTTGCCGTTGCTGAGCAACACGATATGGTCGGCCAGCCGCGCGACTTCATCCTGGGAGTGGCTGACGTACAGCACCGGGATGTCGAGTTCGTCGTGCAGGCGTTGCAAGTAGGGCAGGATTTCACCTTTGCGTTGGGCATCCAGCGCCGCCAGGGGTTCGTCCATCAGCAGCAGTTTCGGGCTGGTGAGCAAGGCGCGGGCGATGCCGACGCGCTGTCGCTCACCGCCTGAAAGGTGTTGCGGGTGCCGGTCCAGCAAATGGCCGATACCCAGCAACTCGGTGGCGTGGGCCATGTCGACCCGACGCTGCGGCTTGGGAATGCGCTTGAGGCCGAATTCCAGGTTGGCCAGCACCGACAGATGAGGAAACAGGCTGGCTTCCTGGAACACGTAGCCCAGTGCGCGTTTGTGCGGAGCGATGAAGATACTGTTGTCGCTGTCTTGCCAGACTTCATCATTGACCTGAATAAAACCTTGATCGGCCCGTTCCAGGCCGGCGATGCAGCGCAGGCAAGTGGTCTTGCCCGAGCCGGAGTGGCCGTAAAGCGCCGTGACGCCACGGCCCGGCAGTTGCAGATCGACGTCCAGGGCGAAGCCCGAATAATGTAATTTCAGACGCATTTGAATCATCGATCAGCTCCAGCCCGCTTTGGTTTTACGGCTGGAATACAGCGCCAGCAGGACGGCAAACGAGAACACCAGCATCGCCCCGGCCAGCCAATGGGCCTGGGCGTATTCCATGGCTTCGACGTGATCGTAGATCTGCACCGAGACCACGCGGGTCTTCTCGGGAATGTTGCCGCCGATCATCAGCACCACGCCGAACTCGCCGACGGTGTGGGCGAAACCGAGAATGGCCGCGGTAATGAAACCCGGGCGGGCCAGGGGCAGCGTCACGCTGAAGAAGGTGTCCCAGGGGTTGGCCCGCAAGGTCGCGGCCACTTCGAGCGGGCGCGTGCCAATCGCGGAAAAAGCGTTTTGCAGCGGCTGGACCACAAACGGCATCGAATACAACACCGAACCAATGACCAGCCCCGCAAAACTGAATGTGAGGGTGCCAAGGCCCAGTGATTGGGTGAACTGGCCCAGGAACCCGTGAGGGCCGAGGGCCAGCAACAGATAGAAGCCAATCACCGTCGGTGGCAGTACCAGGGGCAGGGCGACAATCGCCCCGACCGGGCCGCGCAACCAGGAGCGGGTGCGCGACAGCCATAACGCAATCGGAGTGCCGACAATCAGCAGGATGACGGTCGTCAGGGACGCCAGTTTCAGGGTCAGCCAGACGGCGGAAAAATCGGCACTCGATAGCGACATTTAGATTTCGTAACCGTAGGACTTGATGACAGCTGCCGCTTTCGGCCCCTTGAGGTAGTCAACCAGTGCCTTGGCGGCCGGGTTGTCCTTGCCCTTGTTGAGAATCACCGCGTCCTGCTTGATCGGGTCGTGCAGGCTGGCGGGAACGATCCAGGCCGAACCGCTGGTGATCTTGCCGTCCTTGTAGATCTGCGACAGGGCGACAAAACCCAGCTCGGCGTTACCGGTGGAGACGAACTGGTAGGCCTGGGTGATGTTCTGGCCTTCAACGATCTTGTCCTTGACCTTGTCGGTCAGGCCTTGCTTGGCCAGCACCTGGGTCGCCGCCAGGCCATAAGGCGCGGCTTTCGGGTTGGCGATGGACAGGTGCTGGAACTCGTTCTTTTTCAGCACATCGCCCTTGGCATCGACGTAGCCTTCCTTGGCCGACCACAGCGCCAGGGTGCCGACGGCGTAGGTGAAGCGCGAACCCTTGACGGCGTCGCCTTCGGCTTCAAGCTTTTTCGGGGTGCTGTCGTCTGCCGAGAGGAACACTTCGAACGGCGCGCCGTTTTTGATCTGGGTGTAGAACTGGCCGGTGGCACCAAAGGATGTGACCAGTTTATGGCCGGTGTCTTTTTCGAAATCAGCGGCGATGGCCTGGATAGGCGCGGTGAAGTTGGCGGCGACAGCAACCTGGACTTCGTCCGCCTGGGCTGAGCCCAAGGCGAATACGGCGAGAAGGCTCGCCAGGCAGGTCGGGGCAAAGCGTGAGGCACGAATGGTCATGAAACGGCTCCGTCAAAGGCAATTGCGGCAGGGGTGAATCGTTATGTACTTAAATATATAGCGAAATGCCTTTGAACTGAATGTGTTGTCGCTGAATTGTATACAATTTTAACGAAACTGATGCTCAGGAGCGACCTAGCAGCCTCGCTAATCCTTCTTCAGCCAGTTTTCGAGTCAGTGCCTCGCTGGTCAAATCGACGCCGAGGGTAAAGGCCTGGCCGGCCCAGAGGTTGCTGAAGTCCGCTTCACCTTTGGCCCGCAACGGCATCAGCGCGCCACCGGCAAGGGGGAAGGCCGGAGCCTTGGCGCTCATGGGGCCCAGTTCACGCATCACCCGATTGAGGATGCCCCGGGCCGGTCGACCGGTGAACACGTTGGTGACGGCCGTCTCGCTTTCCCTGGCAGTGCGCAAGGCTTTGTGATGGGAGGGGCTGACCTTGGCTTCAGGCGTGAACAGGTACGCCGTACCCACCTGTACCGCCGAAGCGCCGAGCATGAAGGCGGCGGCGACGCCTCGGGCGTCAGCGATGCCGCCGGCGGCAATCACCGGCACTTTCACCGCATCGACGACTTGGGGCACCAGGGCGAAAGTCCCCACCTGACTGCTCAGGTCATCGCTGAGAAACATCCCGCGATGGCCCCCGGCTTCGTAGCCCATGGCAATGATTGCATCGCAGCCGTGCTGCTCAAGCCACACGGCTTCCGCGACGGTGGTGGCCGAGGACAGCACTTTCGCACCGGTGGCCTTGACCCGGTCGAGCAGGGATTTTTCCGGCAGGCCAAAGTGAAAGCTCACCACTTCCGGGCGAAACGCTTCGACCACTTCGCAGGCCGCGTTATCGAACGGCGCCCGGTTGGACACTGGCGTCGGCGCATCGAAGTCGATGCCGAGCTCCTGGTAGTAGGGTTGCAGCAGGTTTTTCCAGTCCTGTGCGCGTTGCTCATCCGGAGCAGGCGGCTGATGACAGAAGAAGTTGACGTTGATCGGGCGCCGGGTGTGTTGGCGGATGGTTTTGAGCTCTTCGCGCAGTTGATCCGTGCTGAGCATCGCCGCTGGCATCGAGCCCAGGCCGCCGGCTTTGCAGGCGGCAATCACCATGGACGAGTTGGTGGCACCGGCCATGGGCCCCTGAATGATCGGCAGTTCGATCCCGAGCAGGTCAAGAATGCGGGTATCTGGCCATTGGTTCATGTGCTGTGTTCTCCGACGTTGGATCCGGGCAGGGACGGTAGAACAGAATTTGTAACGCAACGACTGGCGCAAGGCCAGTCGTCTTTTCAGCGGATAAGGCTTTAGCGTCGGTGGAAGCCGCCACCCCCGAAGGAGTGATTCATGAACCGGGACGAGTCGTGATAACTGTTGAAGCGATCATTACCGGAGGAGCGCGCATCGTATTCCCGGTTGAGATTCTGGACCTGGGCGGTGTTGGCGGAATCGAGGCGGGTTGCACCGCCCTGGACCATCGATTGCCAGCCGCTGTCGGTCCTCTTGTAAACGTTGCCATCGTGGCCGGCGTACACGTTGTCGCCGACATGCGCCACGCCGCCGTTGCGATCATGGATACCGCCGTACTGGGTGGTGTTGCCGGTATTGGGGTTGTAGACGGCCCCGCGATTGGCGGTGACCTGGGTGCCGGTGCGAACGTTGCCGGCGGTCACATGCTGGCCGGCGATGGCACCGCCGTCGGGGCCGACGGCCACACCGCTGCGGCCGGCGGCATAGTTGCCGTTGTAGACGTTATGTACCGCGCCGCGCTGGCCTGCCGCGGCGATGCCGGTGCGCGAGTTGTAGGAGGCGCCGACCTGGCCGGCCCAGCGATTGCCGGTCCAGGCGTTGTAACCGCCGCCGTAGCGGCTGACCGAAGCGCGGTCGCCCCACTGACGGTAGATGTTGCCGGTCGTGCCGGCCCAGCCACCGGGGCCCCAGGCGACGGCGCCGCCATGATAGCCGTAAGCGGCACCGCCCCAAGGCATTGGCGCAGGGTACAGATGCGGCCCCCAGGCGTAACCCCAGCCGTAATTGCCCCACCACGGATAGGCGCCCCAGCCCCAACCCACGGCGACCGTGCTGCCGCCCCAACTCCAGCCGAAACCGAAGCCAAACGTCCAGCCTGTCCAGGGTGTGTAGCGAATCGCCACGCCAAAGCCATAAGTCACCGGTGGGCCATACCAAACAGTGCCTACCCACGGCGTATAGGGATAACCGGTGCCATACACCACCACGCCGCTGTCAGGGTCCAGCGTCGAACCCTGGTACCCCGGCGTGTAACCGACGACGACCGTATCGCCACTGGCTTCGTAGACTTTCACGTAAGTGACGTAGTGCATCGGTGAGCTGGGCGGAATCGAATAGATCACCGCCGGCACTGACGAGGCGGCCGTCCAGGGGCCTTGCACCGAGGTGGCCACGAACCAGATACCGTTCTCCACCGCGTACCAGCTTTGTGCATCGACCATGATGATCGGCATCGGGCTGTTGACCACGTATTGCAAAGGCGTGCCTTTGATGGCCTTGAGTTGCGGCTCGCCGTCGAATGTCGGCTTGCTCATTTTCACTTCGCTCTTCTTGATCGCCGAGGTCTGCGGAATGGTCGCTGCAATGGCCGCTTCCTTGGCCTGGGGCGTGCCGGCCACCGAGGCCTTTACGTTTTCCTTGGGGCTGTCATCGGGAATGTTGGCGAAGTCCGCCGGCAACTTGTCTGCCCCCACAAAGGTCCAGGGGCCTTTCATGTCACCGGCGCGGAACCAGCGCCCCGAGATCAGCACGTAACTGTCCTGGTCACCGATCTCCTTGAAAATATGCCCGGTGGTGTTGGTCACATACAGCAGCTTGGTGTTCTGGATCGGCTGCCATTGCGGCGCGCCGTCAGTGACGATCAGCTCGGTTGGCACCGTGGCGATATGGATCTGCGGAATCGGCGGTTTGGCCAGCGTCGGTATCTTGTCCTTCGGATCGCTCTGGCCGGTCAGCAGGTCTACCTGTCGGCCCTGGATCGCAGCTTTCTTGGCCTTCTCCAGCTCGGCCGAAGGCGAGGGCAGTGGCGCATATTGTCCGCCCAGGTTGTCCGCCACCATCCAGCCATCGAACACATGCAGGTAATGCTTGCCCTGTGCGTCCTTGAGCAGCAACGGCCGGGTGTTGATCACCCGCTGCAGCGAGGTGCCGTCAACGGGGCGATAGGCCGGTTCGCCATCGATGTACACCAGCAGCGCGGGTACCTCGGACGAAATAATGGTCGGCGGGGTATTTTCCAGCGGCTCGCTGCTGGACTTCTTTTCGGCGGCGATGACGCCGAGCGCGGCCTCGAGCTGGTCGAGGGAAATGGATTTCGTGCGGTTCTCGGCGTCTTGCTTCACCGCGGCGACCCAGCTGTCAGCCTTGCTTGCGCTATCGGGGAAATCGGCCTTGGTGATGGTGTACTGATCGAGCGCCACCCAGCGAGTGGCCTTGTCGACGAGAGTGTGGGCGCTGAACTGCACGATGCCGTAGGTGGATTTGCCATCGGTACCCGTGGCCTCCACGGCGGCCCGCGCGTGCAGGGTGTAACCGTCCCAACTGTCGAGTTGTGGCTGGTAGATGGTCAATTTGGTGTCGCCGGCAGCCAGCACCTGTGGCCAGCTAGGGGCGGTCGGGGCCTGATTCGCGGGAGGTTGGACGGGTTGTTCTGCTGCCTGGACGCCGGCAAGCGGAACCAGACAAAGCATCAGTAATACGGTGAATAAACGCAGTTTAGGCATTGTCAGCTCCATCGACAAGACAGTTTGTTGCGGCATTTCAAGGTTGCGAAAAAGCATAGCCGCCGTCAATCAAAACGCTCGGCGGTTTGCCTGATTGGCTTAAAGTCGGGTACGGCAATCCGTTGCCATGTGTTATTTCAATGGCTCCACCACCAGACTGATTCCATTGAGAGGCCGTAATGTTCAAAGGTATTTTGATCGACAAAGACGACAGCGGTTACCGGGCCACACTGCAAGAGATCCAGGACGATCAGCTGCCCGAGGGCGATGTCACGGTGCGTGTTGCCTACAGCACGCTGAACTTCAAGGATGGCCTGGCGATTACCGGCAGCAGTCCGGTGGTGCGCAAATTCCCGATGGTGCCGGGCATCGACCTGGCCGGTGTCGTCGAAGCCAGCGGGCATCCGGACTACAAGGTCGGTGACCCGGTCCTGCTCAATGGCTGGGGTGTGGGCGAAGGGCATTGGGGCGGATTGGCGCAGAAGGCTCGCCTGAACGGTGACTGGCTGATTCCACTGCCCAAGGCGTTTACCGCTGCCCAGGCGATGGCCATCGGTACGGCGGGCTACACGGCCATGCTGTGCATTCTGGCGCTGGAGCACAACGGCGTGACGCCCGAGCAGGGCGACATTCTGGTGACCGGCGCCAACGGCGGCGTCGGCAGTTTCGCCATTGCCTTGCTGAGCAGGCTCGGCTACCGGGTGGTCGCGTCCACCGGACGGACTTCGGAGCACGACTACCTGAAGCAACTGGGCGCCAGCGAAATCATCAATCGCGCGACCTTGTCCGAGCCGGGCAAGCCGTTGGCCAAGGAGCGCTGGGCGGCTGTCATCGACTCGGTCGGCAGCCACACCCTGGCCAACGCGTGCGCCAGCACCAAGGCCAATGGCACCGTCGCGGCCTGCGGTCTGGCCCAAGGCATGGACTTTCCGGCATCCGTTGCGCCGTTCATTTTGCGCGGCGTGACCCTGGCCGGCATCAACAGCGTGACCCAGCCCAAAGCCAAGCGCGTGGAGGCCTGGAATCGCCTGGCCAAGGATCTGGACTTCAACCTGTTGCCGCTGATCAGTCACGAAATCGGCTTGAGCGAAGCCATCGACGCCGCGCCGCGCTTGCTGGCCGGGCAGTTGCGCGGGCGCGTGGTGGTGGATGTGAACCGCTGATCACTGCGACTCACGCTCCAGCAACTGCCGTTTGCGCTCGACACCCCAGCGATAGCCCGACAGATTGCCATCGCTGCGCACAACGCGATGGCAAGGGATGGCCACGGCCAGGCTGTTCGCCCCGCAGGCCTGTGCCACGGCGCGAACGGCTTTTGGTTGACCGATGCGCTGGGCGACATCGGCGTAGCTGGCAGTGCTGCCCACGGGAATCTCCCGCAGCGCTTGCCAGACACGCTCCTGAAACGCCGTACCGCGTACGTCCAGCGGTAAATCCAGGCCAATGGCCGGCGCCTCGATAAAGCCGACGACCCTGGCAATCAATTGCTCGAACTCGTGATCGGCACCTATCAGGTTGGCGCGGCGGAATTTGTCTTGCAGATCACAGACCAGTTGGTGCGGATCATCGCCCAGCAGGATCGCGCAGACTCCGCGCTCACTCTGCGCCACCAGAATCGCGCCCAGCGAACACTGGCCGACGGCAAAACGAATGTCATTGTTTTGACCGGCCGCTCGGTAGTCCCCGGGTTTCATTCCCAGCAGTTGGTCTGCCGCTTCATAAAAACGGCTGTTGGAGTTGAAGCCGGCGTCATACAGGGCATCGGTCACCGAGCCGCCGTCCGCCAGCCGTTCGCGTACCTTGCGTGAGCGATGGGCATCGGCGTAGCCCTTGGGCGTCAGGCCGGTGACGGCTTTGAACACGCGATGGAAGTGGAAGCTGCTCAGGCCTGCTGCATCGGCCAATTCGCCCAGCGCAGGCAGCGTTTCGGCGCTTTCGATCTGGCGGCACGCGGCGGCCACGGTGGCGGCATGCTGCGCGGCGAGTTCGCTCTGATCCTTCGTCGCACGCTTGCTCGGACGATAACCCGCGGCCCGGGCCTGTTCGGCGCTTTCGAAGAATTCGACATTGTGGGGCTTGGGCAAGCGCGCGTGACTGCTGGGATTACAGTAGATACCTGTGGTCTTCACGGCATAGACAAACTGCCCGTCAGCCTTGGGATCGCGGGCGACCACGGCGGCCCAGCGCGGATCGTTTTCGATGGTGATCTTGGTCGATTGGGTTGTCATGGCGTCACGTCCATTGAGGGGTTGCCTGCACATTAACCATGGGGCAATTGCCACACACTCCGGCGCTTGCGGTCAAACTCGAAGTGTTTATCCGGCGGTACGGAAGGTGAAGTTGATGCGTTGTTCACCGAGTTTCGCATGATGGCCGTCCTTGATCGGCAGCACACCGTGATAACGCAGGCGATCCACGCCACCCCAGACCACGATGTCGCCATGGAGCAGGGGAACGCGCTGACTTTTGTCGCTGCGTACAAATCCGCCGAACAGGAACGTCGCCGGCAAACCCAGGGATACCGAAACGATGGGGGCGGCGTAGGAATGTTCGTCCTTGTCCTGATGCAATGACATTTTTGCCCCGGGAATGTAGCGGTTGATCAGGCAGGAGTCCGGTGCAAAATCGGCGAAACCCGCTGCCAGTGCCGCCGCTTGTGCCAGTTGGAAAAACACCTCGGGCATCATTGGCCAGGGCCGACCGGTTTGTGGATCGTCGCGGGTGTACCGATAACCGCTGCGGTCCGTGGTCCAGCCGAATGTGCCACAACTGCTCAGGGCGACCGACATGGTGAAACCGCCGGGTGTGACCATTTGCCGAAACGGCGCGGCCGCCAGCACTTCTTCCAGGGCAGGCAGAAAACGCTCCAGCCAGGGCAGGGCGAAGCCTCTGAGCACGTAGGACTGTTCGGCGATCTGCTCGCGCCTGGGCTGTTGCTCGGGCTCCGTATCGGCAAACAGATCGAAAGTCAGCGGATTCATGGGCTCATGACGCATCGTGAAAGATGATTCCAAGGGTATGTCGTTTGCCGCTGTGCAGGCGACTCACGCCGTGACGCAGGGTCACACGGTAGTAACCGCGCGTCCCTTTGACCGGCCGCTGGTTGACCGCAAAGATCAACCCGTCACCTTGCTTCAGGCCGATGACCATCGGGCGTGACTGCATGCGCGGGCGCTGCTCGGTCAGGACAAATTCGCCGCCGGTGAAGTCTTGATCCGGGTCTGACAGCAGAATCGCCACTTGCAGCGGGAACACGTGCTCACCGTATAGATCCTGATGCAAACAGTTGTAGTCCTGCGGACCGTATTGCAGCAACAAGGGTGTCGGACGGTTCTGACCGGCGGCATGGCAGCGTTCGAGGAAGGCGGGATGGGCTTCAGGAAAGCGCACCGGCAAGCCCATCTGTTCATGCCAGCGATTGGCGATGGGCACCAGTCGTGGGTAGAGCGCGCTGCGCAAGCGGGCCACCAGTTCCGGCAACGGGTAGCTGAAATACTTGTATTCGCCTCGGCCGAACCCGTGGCGAGCCATCACCACGTGGGAGCGAAACAGTTCGGTTCGAGGGTACAAGGCGCTGACCTGCCCGCAAGCCTTGTGGCTCAGCAGTGACGGGATGACGGCGTAACCGTCCTGATCAAGTTGCTGCTCCAGCCGGGGCCAGTCCAGCCTGTCCAGATATTGCTCGCTCATTGCCGGGCCTCTTGTTGTTGAGGTGGCCAGTCTGCAAGGCAAGGATTAAGCCGGCACTCCGGTGCTTGCGGTCGAACTGCGAACGGGAGGCGACGTCGATTGTCGCTCCGGATCGGGTTACAGCGCTTTGCTGACGCTGATGTCGCTGATGACGTCGTCCTGCCCATGAATGGCATCCAGCGCCGCTTTGGCTTCTTCCGGGGTGCCGTTTTCAAGCTGGGCAAACTCGAAGCGGCGCTCACCGTTGAGTTTGTATTTGATGACGTACTTGGTCGTTTGGGCCACGGTTGTATCTGCCTGTCTTGTGTATCGGGTTCGCTGATCAGCTCAGTTTCGTGCTGGAGCGGCGAATGATTTTGATCGAGTGCGTCAGGGTGGGTTTGCGCGTCACGCTGATAGCGCGGTGGTTGACGGTGTCGATCGTGATGTTCCAGAAACCGGTGCTAGGGGCCGTGATGCGGGCCGGAAACGTGTCGAATGCACCGCCGTGATAGGTGTGACGGCCGCCATTCTTGAAGCTGCGGAAGTTGGCGTCGTTCATCAAGCGGATGTTGCACATTTGGGAGCATTGAATGACGACGATGTCGTCTTCATTGAGGTGCTCGCGCTGATGGATAAATTTCATGAGGCGCCTCCAGAAGGGCTTTTTCTACAAAATCAAAACGATAGCATGGGCGAATGGCGCAGTTTATCAGCCCGAACACCTTATTATCCGGCCGCTTCGACAATTAAAAACGCTTATTTCACATTTGATGAGCGATAAAGCAGTTTGTCTCGGAGAAAAATCGCAGTTGCGCTGTCCGAGCTTCTTTATCGGAGGTTTGGTATGAAGTGGGGTTTGTGGTTGTTGCCGATGGCATTGTCGATCAGTGGTTGCGCGAACGTCTCGCAAATCAACGAGTCCTTGCCAACGATGAACGTGATTTCCGGCAAAAAGCCCCATGAATACGCGCAATGCCTGAGCGAAAAGCTGGCCGCCAGCCGTGGCGCCTTGCAAATCCAGCCGCACAAGGATGGCGTGCGTGTGATCGTACCGCTCAAGTTCTCCTCCGGCCCGTCCGCCGTGTTTGACATTGAAGAACGCTCCGGCGGCAGCAGCATCAAGCTGCACGAGAGCATGTCCAATGTCCCGGTGCGGCCAAAGGACGTACAGAATGCCGCCAACGAGTGCATTTCCGGCTGATAGACTATCGACCATCAGCACCGATGCCGCCCAAGCCCTGCTTTGGCGGCATCGTCATTTCTGGAGTCGAACATGAAGCGAGAGCAGGTCCGGGAGCGCCATGCAGAGGGTTTGATCTCTGCCACCCACGTGATTCAGAACCCGGCGGAGCTGGGGGAATGGATCGTGTTTTTCAAGAAAAGCGCCGGGCGCAGCTATTTCCTGGTGGATGACAATGATGAAGTCGAGTCCTTCAGCCGCCTTGATGATCTGATCGATACCGTGCGCGGGCTCGGAATCAAATTCGCCGAAATCCACATGTAGGGCGCGGTGCCTTACCTGCAGATCACCACAACGCTGCGGCTCTTGTAGTTGCCGACGTCGGCGCCGAGGGTCTTTTCGCTCTCCTTGAGCGCGGGGGTGCCATCGGTCCCGACAATCTTGTAGCCGGTGCCCGCGCAGGACGCATCGGCCTTTTCGTAGCACGCAGCCCAGGAGTTGGCTTCCCCGGAGCAGTCGATCGACAGACCTTGCTCTCCGTTGGCCAGGTAGGTTGGTTCCGACGTTGCGCAGCCGCTCAGGGCCAATACCGTTAGCAAAGGCAAAATTTTATTCATGGCTTGATCATCGTCAGGGGGGTGGGCTAAGGCTGAGACAGCGTTCCATGCAAAAGGTTATAGCCAAAGGCCACTTCTTTTTCATTTTTCATAAAAAAGCCCTACGCTGTGGCAGGGCTTTCGGATCGGGCGTCGATCAGCTCTTGTCCTTGCCGCGTCGCTTGGGTTCCGGGTGCTCAAGCTCCAGCACCGAGGCCACTTCGATTGCCAGGGCTTCGGAAGGGAAAGGCCCGGCGATATTTTCACCGGCGACACTGGCCACCCACCATTGACCGTCCTTCTCCTGGTTGATCAGGAATCCGTTGACGCTTTTTACTGCCGACATCTACTTGCCTCGTTGTCTGGTTCAATCGCGCCATGATACCGCCAAACGCACTCAAGGGGTGCCGATGGGCGTATGGTGGTCCGTTGCGGGCAGTCGAAAGCCGTGCATTTACGCAAGTCTCTGCTATGCATAAGAGGCTGCGCAATCAGCTGTTCAACCCCGCAGGGAACTATCGGCCAGAATAATTCTCTATGTTGGCATCAGTTAGCCAGCGCGGGGGCATTGTAAGGTGCACGCCGCCTGATTAGACTGCGCCGAAACTCGTACACACAGCCCTTTCAAGGACTTTTATGATCAAGAAATGCTTGTTCCCAGCAGCCGGTTACGGTACTCGCTTCCTGCCAGCGACTAAAGCCATGCCCAAAGAAATGCTGCCGGTGGTGAACAAGCCACTGATCCAGTACGGCGTCGAAGAAGCACTGGATGCCGGCTTGAACGAAATCTCCATTGTCACCGGTCGCGGCAAGCGCGCCCTGGAAGACCACTTCGACATCAGCTACGAGCTGGAAAACCAGATCAAGGGCACCGACAAGGAGAAATACCTGGTCGGCATCCGCCGCCTGTTGGATGAGTGCTCGTTCTCCTACACTCGCCAGACTGAAATGAAAGGTTTGGGTCATGCGATCCTGACCGGCCGTCCACTGATCGGCGACGAGCCGTTCGCCGTGGTGTTGGCGGATGACCTGTGCGTCAACCTGGAAGGTGACGGCGTACTGAAGCAGATGGTCAAGCTGTACAAGCAGTATCGCTGCACCATCGTCGCGATCATGGAAGTCGACCCGCAAGAAACCAGCAAGTACGGTGTGATTGCCGGCGACCTGATTGGTGACGACCTGTACCGCGTGCGTAACATGGTCGAGAAGCCAAAGCCGGAAGATGCCCCGTCGAACCTGGCGATCATCGGTCGTTACATCATGACGCCGGACATCTTCAGCCTGATCGAACAAACCGAGCCAGGCAAAGGCGGCGAGATCCAGATCACTGACGCCCTGATGAAACAGGCGCAGGATGGTTGCGTGATTGCCTACAAGTTCAAGGGCAAGCGTTTCGACTGCGGCGGCGCCGAAGGCTACATCGACGCGACCAACTTCTGCTTCGAGAACTTCTACAAGACGGGCAAGGCGTACTGATCGCCTGAGTTGCTCGTGTTGGAAATCGAACTTCGTTCTGTGTAAAAAACACAGGTGAGGGATCAAGCAAACGCCCCGACTTCGTTCGGGGCGTTTGCTTTTGTGCGGACTCAGTTATGCAGGGGAACGAAAGGTAGGTATCGCCTGACATCCATCGGTAGGATTTGCGAAAGAAAATCCTGATTTGTTAATTGCCGGCGCAAACGATGATTGTTGCGGCTAAAAACCTCTGTATTAAGTGGGATGTACCAGAGCCGGTTCGCTCGGCGTGACTCATGTCACGTCAAGGGCGCGCTTAAAGTCGCTGGGGTTTATGAGGAAATGGAGTTTCGTGAATGGCGTTAACAGGAAGCGTGACCCTAAAACGGTGGTTGGCTCTAAGCGTACTGATGCTACCGGTACTGCTGGTAACAATTGACAATACGGTACTTGGATTCGCGTTGCCAAAGATCGCTGAGGCCCTGCGTCCGAGCGCTAGCCAGCAGTTGTGGATGATTGATGCTTATTCGCTGGTATTGGCGGGGTTGCTGGTGTCGATGGGTAGTCTGGGAGATCGAGTCGGTCATCGTAAGTTGTTACTGGTCGGGTCTTTGGGTTTCGCCATTATTTCGGTGCTAACCGCGTATTCCGATACCGCCGCGCAACTGATTGCCGGGCGAGCTTGTATGGGCGTTTTCGGTGCAATGCTGATGCCCTCGACATTGGCGTTGATACGTTCGGTGTTCGAGGACCGAGAAGAACGCAGGTTGGCAGTCGCGATCTGGGCAACGACATTGACAGTAGGTTCGGCACTCGGTCCTTTGGTGGGCGGTGTATTGCTGGAGTTCTTCAGTTGGGGGGCGATTTTCCTGTTGGCGGTGCCCGTGTTGGTGCCGCTGCTGATATTGGGCCCAATGTTGTTGCCCGAATCCGAGCGAGATGCTTCAGGGCCGCTGGATCCACTTAGCATCCTGCAATCGATGGTTGCCCTTGGTGCCATCGTTTATGGCATTAAACACAGCGCAAGTTATGGTATCGACTGGATGACGCTGACAGCGTTTGCAGTAGGCGCAGTTGCGGGCTGGATGTTTGTGCGTCGACAGTTACGTCTGCCAGTGCCGCTGATGGACCTGACTCTGTTCCGCAGTGGCACCTTTAGCGGCTCTGTCGCGATCAATTTGATGAGTCTCGCGTTTCTCGTCGGCTTCGTATTCTTTACCACTCAGTTCCTGCAGATCGTTCTTCAGATGTCGCCCTTGAGTGCTAGCCTCGCGTTGATTCCTGGTCAGGTCATGGCGATTGTAGTGGGGATGGCGGTCGTGCCTGTCGCACAGCGATTACAGGTACATGTGCTGATACCGATTTTGATGGCGTTTGCTGGAGCGGCGTTTTTGCTGGTCGCCAGCATGGGCAGTAGCCTGACCGTTCTAGTGGTGGCTTTTGCCTTGCTGAACATTGGCGTGGGCGCGATCGCGACGGTATCCAATGATGTGATTTTGTCAGCCGCACCACCGGCAAAGGCGGGCGCCGCGTCTGCCATTAGCGAAACGGCCTATGAAGTGGGTGTGGTTTTGGGGACGACAGTGCTCGGCGGTGTCGTCACTGCCTACTATCGCGGTGCATTGCAGCTTCCGGGGTTCCTGAGCGAAGTGCAGATGATGCTGGCGAGTGAGACGCTGTCTGGCGCCTATCATGTGGCGGCAGACTTGTCGGGTGATCAAGCAAGGGAATTGATGGCGCAGGCGGGAAGGGCATTCGAAGGTGGAATCGGTTTGGTTTCGTGGGTGACATTCGGCTTGGCACTCATGGCGATTTTGATTGCTTGGCGCACTCTGCGGACATCGAAAGCGCTATCTGCAGAGGGGCATTGATCGAAAACGAAGATTGGGCAGCGCATCGCACGGCCCGAGCATTTCAGCACAATGCTTGCTCAGCGGCCGTCCGCAGGTATGCTGTTGGCCTGCCGAGGAGATTGAAAATGGCCTACGATTTTGACCTATATGTGATTGGTGCCGGTTCCGGCGGTGTGCGGGCTGCGCGGTTTGCCGCCGGGTTCGGCGCGAAAGTGGCCGTGGCCGAGAGCCGCTACCTGGGCGGGACCTGTGTGAACGTCGGCTGCGTGCCGAAAAAATTGCTGGTCTACGGTGCGCACTTCGCCGAAGACTTCGAGCAGGCTTCCGGTTTTGGCTGGGGCCTGGATGAAGCGCAGTTCGACTGGCCGACGCTGATCGCCAACAAGGATCGCGAGATCAATCGCCTCAATGGCATTTATCGCAACCTGCTGGTCAACAGCGGTGTGACTTTGCATGAAGGGCACGCGAAGATCGTCGACCCGCATCAGGTCGAGATCAATGGCGAGCGCTTTACCGCCAAAAACATCCTGATCGCCACCGGCGGCTGGCCGCAGATTCCGGAGATTCCGGGGCACGAGCATGCCATCAGTTCCAACCAGGCGTTCTTCCTCAAAGAGCTGCCCAAGCGTGTGCTGGTGGTGGGCGGTGGTTACATTGCGGTCGAGTTTGCCGGGATTTTCCACGGCTTGGGTGCCAAGACCACGCTGCTGTATCGCGGCGAGTTGTTCCTGCGCGGCTTCGACGGTTCCGTGCGCAAGCATTTGCAGGAAGAATTGACCAAGCGCGGCATGGACCTGCAATTCAACGCCGACATCGAGCGCATCGACAAGCAGGCCGATGGCAGCTTGAAGGTCACGCTCAAGGATGGTCGCCAGCTGGAAGCCGATTGCGTGTTCTACGCCACGGGGCGTCGTCCGATGCTGGACAATCTGGGGCTGGAAAACACCGGGGTCAAACTCGACAGGAAAGGCTTTGTCGAAGTCGATGAGCTTTATCAAACCGCCGAACCGTCGATCCTGGCGCTGGGCGATGTGATCGGCCGTGTTCAGCTGACTCCGGTGGCCCTGGCTGAAGGCATGGCGGTTGCACGACGCCTGTTCAAGCCAGAGCAGTATCGTCCGGTGGATTACAAGATGATCCCGACGGCGGTGTTCAGCCTGCCGAACATCGGCACCGTCGGGTTGACCGAGGAAGAGGCTCGCGAAGCCGGCCACGAGGTGCAGATTTTCGAAAGCCGTTTCCGGCCGATGAAGCTGACCCTGACCGAATGCCAGGAGCGCACGTTGATGAAACTGGTGGTGGACGCCAGGACCGACAAGGTCCTGGGTTGCCACATGGTCGGCCCGGAAGCCGGTGAAATCGTCCAGGGCCTGGCGATTGCCTTGAAGGCCGGCGCCACCAAGCGCGACTTCGACGAAACCATCGGGGTGCACCCGACGGCCGCCGAAGAGTTCGTCACCATGCGTACGCCGGTCGCCGGTTAAGCGTCCTTCGTTGCGTCTGCCGCTGCCGCAAGGGTTGCGGCCAGACGCACGCGTTCTTCCAGATCCGTTCGGGTCTTGGCCAGATCCATTTCCAGTGACCTGTTGAGCTGCGACTGCTCGTCGACGTTCTGTTTGAGTGCCTGGCTTTCCAACAAGGCGACGCGCAGGCGTTCCTGGAGGAGGGTGCGCTCGCCGTCGACGCGGGTGGCCTGTTCCAGCAACTGATCCTGACGGGTATTGCTTTGCTTTAGCTGTTCTTGCAGCAGGCTCAGCTCGCGCAGAGTGCCGCGGTTTTCAGTCAGCAAGCGTTCGTTGTCGCGGTGCAACTGGGTGATTTCATCCTGGCGTACCAGTGCGCTTTGTTGTGCCTGGCGCAGTTCCATCTGTAGCTGTTGCACCTGGCCTTCGTGGCGACTCATTTCCTGTTCGCGCTGTTCCTTGACCGCATTGCGGTAGTGCTCCAGGGCGTCGCGAGTGTGCAGGTGTTTTTCTTCAAGGGAGCGGATCTGCTCGTCCTTGTCTTTCAAGCGCAATTCGAAATCGGCCAGTGCCTGGTTCAACCCGGCGTTGCGGGTCTGCTCCGTTTGCAGCATGGCGCGGGTTTCTTGCAGGGCCTCGGATTCCTGAGTCAGCGCCAGGCTTTGAAATTCGTATTGCTGGTGCAGTTCGCTGTTGGCCTCCTGCGCTTCACTGAGCTGGTTATCCAGCGCCTTGCGTTGGTCCTCGTACTGTGTGCGCGCCTGGTCGATGGGTTCCTGCGCCTGTTCCTTGAGTCTTTGTGCAAGCCGCGCCACCAGCGCCATCAGTTCGTCGTCGATCGGTTCCGACGGCGCTTCGACAGGTTCGACCCTGTCGTCGAGTTCCTTGAGGTAGCGATGAATCGTGGTTTTCGAGCCGGTATTGCCCATCTCGATGCGTACGGCATCGATGCTGGGGTTTTCGCCGCGGGCGAGGATCGCCAACCGAGCGGCTTGAACCACCGCTTTATTTACACCGCCGCGTGCCATGAGATCTCCCGGGTTTTGATGATGTGGTACGTACCACGTAAATACACATTGTACCATTCAATTTATAAAGTTAAATGCTTGATGTAACTGACACGGGATATACTGGTATTACCCCGTGTGATACACCCAGTACCGGTTTTTGACCCGTCAAAGCGGTATGAATTCAAGAGTTGACCCCATGACTGAGCTGGATCGTTACCTGCAAGCGGCGACGCGCGATAACACCCGTCGTAGTTATCGGGCTGCCATCGAGCACTTCGAAGTCACGTGGGGCGGTTTTCTGCCGGCCACAGGCGACAGCGTGGCGCGTTACCTGGTGGCCCATGCCGGAGTGTTGTCGATCAATACGTTGAAACTGCGCTTGTCGGCATTGGCGCAGTGGCACAACAGCCAAGGCTTTGCCGATCCCACCAAGGCGCCGGTGGTGCGCAAGGTGTTCAAGGGCATTCGCGCGCTGCACCCGGCCCAGGAAAAACAAGCTGAGCCCTTGCAGCTTCAACATCTGGAGCAGGTGGTCAGTTGCCTGGAGCAAGAAGTGCAAGTCGCCAGGGCTGCAGGCGACCGACCGGGTCTACTGCGGGCCCGGCGCGACATGGCCTTGATTCTGCTGGGCTTCTGGCGCGGCTTTCGCAGTGATGAGTTGTGCCGGCTTCAGGTGGAACATGTGCGGGCCAGCGCCGGTTCTGGTATCAGCCTCTATCTGCCGCGCAGCAAGAGTGATCGCGACAACCTCGGCAAGACCTATCAGACACCGGCCTTGCAACGCTTGTGTCCGGTGCAGGCTTATATCGACTGGATTACCGAGGCGGCGCTGGTGCGCGGGCCGGTGTTCCGTGGCATCGATCGCTGGGGGCATGTGGGCGAGGAGGGGTTGCACGCCAACAGCGTGATTCCGTTATTGCGTCAGGCGTTGGCGCGAGCAGGTATCGCCGGTGAGCTTTACACCAGTCACTCCTTGCGTCGCGGATTTGCCACTTGGGCGCATCAAAGTGGCTGGGATCTGAAGTCGCTGATGAGTTATGTGGGATGGAAGGACATGAAGTCGGCCATGCGTTACATCGAAGCCAGTCCGTTCCTCGGCATGGCGCGCATCACGGAAAAGCCCGTTTCACCCTAGATATCGTTTTCTTCTATTAATACTGCTGGCTAATAGCGAAAGCCAATCAGCAGCATCAGGTTTGCCAATGAGCCAACCGTCCGTCGAGTGGGTAAAGTTCTCTCCATCAACTTCTTAACCCCTGACGGAGAGTCAACGATGCCTATCATCAACAGCCAAGTTAAACCGTTCAAAGCTGACGCATTCAAAAATGGCGACTTCGTAAAAGTCTCGGACGCTGACCTCAAAGGCAAGTGGTCTGTGGTGTTCTTCTACCCGGCCGACTTCACCTTTGTCTGCCCGACCGAGCTGGAAGACCTGGCCGACAACTACGACGCGTTCCAGAAGCTGGGCGTCGAGATCTACAGCGTTTCCACCGACACCCATTTCGCCCACGCTGCCTGGCACAACACTTCGCCAGCCATCGGCAAGATCCAGTACACCATGATCGGCGACCCGACCCACGCCATTTCCCGCAACTTCGACGTGCTGATCGAAGAAGCAGGCCTGGCTGACCGTGGCACCTTCGTGATCAACCCTGAAGGCCAGATCAAGATCGTTGAACTGAACGATGGCGGTGTAGGCCGTGACGCTTCCGAGCTGCTGCGCAAGATCAAGGCTGCCCAGTACGTCGCCGCTCACCCAGGCCAGGTTTGCCCGGCCAAGTGGAAAGAAGGCGAGGCCACTCTGGCGCCGTCCCTGGACCTGGTCGGCAAGATCTAAGTCTGTGACGCGCTTCATCAGGGCGGACTTCCGCACCTTCTAAGCAAGCTGCACCGCCCAATAAAAACGCCCGGGCGAGATTCGCTCGGGCGTTTTTTTGTCTCAAGAATTCAAGGAAATCGCCCGTATGTTGGACACCAATCTTAAAGCCCAGTTGAAATCGTACCTGGAACGGGTCACCCAGCCGATCGAGATCGTTGCTTCTCTCGACGACGGTGCGAAATCCCGGGAAATGCTCGAACTGTTGAAAGACGTTGCCAGTCTTTCCACCCAGATTACTTTGCTCGACAACGGCGAAGATGCACGCAAGCCGTCGTTCTCGATCAATCGCCCGGGCGCCGATATCAGCCTGCGTTTCGCCGGCATCCCGATGGGCCACGAATTCACGTCCTTGGTGCTGGCGCTGCTGCAAGTCGGTGGTCACCCGTCCAAGGCCAGTGTCGAAGTGATCGAACAGATCCGCTCGCTCAAGGGCGAGTTCAACTTCGAGACTTACTTCTCGCTGTCCTGCCAGAACTGCCCGGACGTGATCCAGGCGTTGAACCTGATGGCGGTACTGAACCCGAACATTCGCCACGTCGCCATCGACGGTGCACTATTCCAGGCTGAAGTCGATGAGCGCCAGATCATGGCGGTCCCCAGCATCTACCTCAACGGTGTGAACTTCGGCCAGGGCCGCATGGGCCTGGAAGAAATTCTCGCCAGGATCGACACCAGCGGTATCGAACGCCAGGCCGAAAAAATCAGCGCCAAGGATGCCTTTGATGTGCTGGTGGTCGGTGGCGGTCCGGCCGGTGCTTCGGCGGCGATCTATGCGGCCCGTAAAGGCATTCTCACCGGTGTTGCGGCCGAACGTTTTGGTGGGCAGGTGCTGGACACCATGGCCATCGAGAACTTTATCTCGGTGCAGGAAACCGAAGGTCCGAAACTGGCCGTGGCCCTGGTAGAACACGTCAAGCAGTACGACGTGGACATCATGAATCTGCAACGTGCCGACAAATTGATCACTGGCAAAGCGGGTGAGTTGCACGAAGTCCACTTCGCCAGCGGCGCGAAGCTCAAGGCCAGGACCGTGATCCTCGCAACCGGCGCAAGGTGGCGTGAAATGAACGTGCCGGGTGAGCAGCAATACCGCAACAAAGGCGTGGCGTACTGCCCGCACTGCGACGGCCCGCTGTTCAAGGGCAAGCGCGTGGCGGTGATTGGCGGCGGCAACTCTGGCGTCGAAGCGGCCATCGACCTGGCCGGTATCGTGTCCCATGTCACGCTGTTGGAGTTCGATGTGCAGTTGCGTGCCGATGCGGTATTGCAGCGCAAGTTGCTCAGCCTGCCGAACGTCACCGTGATCACCCGTGCGCAAACCACTGAAGTCACCGGCGACGGCCAGAAGGTCAACGGCCTGCGCTACAAGGATCGTCAGAGCGACGAATTGCGCAGCGTGGAACTGGAAGGGATCTTTGTGCAGATCGGTCTGTTGCCCAACACCGATTGGCTCAAAGGCACCATCGAGTTGTCGCCCCGTGGCGAGATCATCGTCGACGCGCGTGGTGAAACGTCGGTGCCGGGTGTGTTTGCCGCGGGCGACGTGACCACGGTGCCGTACAAACAGATCGTGATCGCAGTGGGTGAGGGTGCCAAGGCTTCCCTGAGCGCTTTCGATCACTTGATCCGGACTTCCGCCCCGGCATAAATCCTGGCGCTGAAAACACAAAACCCCATGAGTGATCGTGGGGTTTTTTGTGTCTTGCACATTACTTATGTAGGAGCGAGCTTGCTCGCGATGGTCGTCAACGATAACGCTGGTTGGCAAGTGCCCCGCGGTGTTCTCGCGTTTATCGCGAGCAAGCTCGCTCCTACAGTGGAGCTGGCTGAATGATCTCGACCCAGTAGGCGTCCGGGTCCTTGATGAACGCCAGGCTCTTCATGCGGCCATCGCTCAGGCGTTTCTGGAAATCGCAGCCCAGTGCTTCAAAGCGTGCGCAGGCGGCGACGATGTCCGGTACCGAGATGCAGATGTGGCCGAAACCGCGGGGGTCGGTGTTGCCATTGTGGTAGGCGAAATCCGCATCGTTTTCGGTGCCGTGGTTGTGGGTCAACTCCAGAATGCCGGGGATCGATTTCATCCACTCGGTGCGCGCGGCGGCATCGGCCGGGATCTGGTTCTTGTCCACCAACGCCAGGAAATACAGGCTGAACTCGGCTTCCGGGAAGTCGCGTTTTTCCACCAGGGTAAAACCCAGGATGCGTGTGTAGAAGTCCAGGGACTTGGTGATGTCCTTCACCCGCAGCATGGTGTGGTTGAAGACGAATTTCTGTGTAGCGGCGTCCGGTTGGGCGGTGACGCCGGGGAAGGTGTTCAATTCGTGCAGGCTCATGGGCCCTCCGGGAAATATGTGGGCTAACGAATGGCGACAATGATACGCAAGGGTTCGGACATCGCCAAACCCAAACAGTCCGCTATTGCCTGACAGCCGGCCTGGGCCCAGACTTTACGGCTTGATCCTTGAGCGCCCATTGCAATGATTCGATTCCGTAACCTGCTGTTCATCCTGCTGAGTGTGTTTTCGCTGGCTGGCGTTGCTCGTGCCGATGCGCCAGCAGTCAGCTGGCCGCAAGGCTGGCAAGTCGAGGAAGTGCCCGAATCGACGTCGGGGGTCAGTCGCCAGCGGGCGGTGAAAAATGATCAGAATGGATTGCCGCTTATGGTGATGGAACTGACCATGAGCCCGGTGCAAAGCGATCACCAGGTCAACCTCGAAGGCGTATTGCTGGAGATGCGCAAGTCGGTTCAAAAAGACTTCTTTCAGGGCGGGTATCAAAGTGTCTGCACGCGCATTCATTCGACTACCTTGAGTCGATTGGCCGCGCTGGAAACAACCTGCACCATCACGCAAAACGGCAGGCATGTGCTTTCGCAAACATTGGTGGCCGCAGTGGATGCCGATAAGGCCTATGTTCTTTCCTACGCCGGGCAGGCCGAGGCTTATAAGGCGAGCCAAGGTGAAATAGACGCAGCCCGTAACAGCTTGAAACTTTAGTAAGCGACAGTGCTTTTTCGATGCATGAAGAAAATTTTAGATATCCAAATGGATTAAGCACAAAGTTGGTGTCAGTCAGATAATTGTGCAGTGTCCGCCTTCGGTTTTTAGATGGCCCATGAAAAAGCCCTGCATGAGCAGGGCTTTTTTTCGCCGCGAGAGTTAGCCGCGCAGCCAGGAATCAACGGTGGCTGCACCGTACTGTTCTTTCCAGGCTTTCAGGCCGCGGTGGTTGCCGCCCTTGGTTTCAATCAGCTCGCCGGTGTGCGGGTTCTGATAAACCTTGACCACACGAGCGCGGCGGGTTTTAGGGGCTGCTGCCTGCAGCAGGCCGGATTTTGCCGGGTTAGGGTCGAGAATGGCGATGATGTCGCGCAGGCTCTTGCCATAGGTTTTCATCAAGCCCTGGAGCTTTTCTTCGAATTCGATTTCTTTCTTGAGCCCGGCATCGTTCTTCAGGGATTCCAACTGCTTGAGCTGTTCTTGAAGGGCCTTTTCGGCTGCACGAAATTCAGCGAGTCTGGACAATATCTTTACTCCAATAGTGTGTTTGGCTGATACCAACCGCAAACAAAGCTATAAGCCAAGAGCCTTGAAGCGACTCGGTGATAGTGGCTCACCTGCCAATTTAGCGCAGGCATGAAAAATTGTAGTAGTTAATTGGCCAAGAGTAAATCCTGTCTTTTTCTTCATGTAACGTCAGTAGTGTTTTGATTCAAATTGGTGCGGCTAATCGTTTGTTTTGGCGATTAAATTCGCGAGTTAATGGTCGCTTAATGCACTAATGAATTCCGCGCCGGGCATGGGTTTGCCGAACAGATAACCTTGCAGGAAGTTGACCTGGTGAGCGCTCAGGTAATCACTCTGCTCGCGGGTTTCGACACCTTCGGCCACCAGGGCAAGGTCGAGTTTGACCGCCAGTTCGATGATGCTGTCGAGGATGTGGCTCGACAGTGTGTCGACGCCGATCATGGCGACAAAACTCTGGTCGATTTTCAGAAAATCGACATTGAACTGCCGCAGGTAGCCAAGGCTTGAGTGGCCCGTGCCGAAGTCGTCGATTGCGATTTTCACGCCCAGTTCGCGAAGTTGCTCGAACAGTTGCAGGGTAATGGCCGTGGGCTCGATCAGTTCACGCTCGGTCAGTTCCAGTACCAGATGGATCGAATCCGGTTCGAACGCATCGAGGAACTCGCGGCAATCCTTGACCAGTTCCAGGTCCTGGCAATGGCTGGCGGTGATGTTGATGCCAATGTGAAACGGCTTGTTGAAGCTGGCCGATTGCGGAGCGAGCAGGGCGGCGGTTTGTCGCATCAGCGAGCGGGTCATCGGTACGATCAGCCCGGAGTGCTCGGCAAACGGAATGAACAGGTCCGGACGCACCAGGCCTTCCTTCGGATGTTGCCAGCGCATCAGCACTTCAGCACCGGACCAGCTTTTGCTGTCGCCCTGCACCACGGGCTGGAAATACGGAATGAACTCTTTAGCTTCCAGTGCCCGCTGCATTTCATGGGAGGGTGACGATGAGCGCTTTTGCAGGAAGTGACCGATTGCCCCGGCAATCACACCGAAGAAAATCAGCAGGCTGAACAGCGGCGGATACTCGCTGCTCATGTATCGCCAGGTTTCGCCTTCGGGGAAACCGGCTTCCACGGCAAACGCATAGTGCCCGGAGGTCAAGCGACTTTGCGCAACGGGCAACTCAGGCACAGCGCCGGTATGAAACTTGCCGTCGGCGGACAACCAGTCAGGGCCAACTTGCAGCAACAGCAAGGTCTTGCGGCCGATCAGGCGCAGGATATTGCTCAAGTGATAACCATCGAGGGTCGTCAGCGCGCCTTTTTTTCCTTCGCTCAGGCGGTACACCAGCAAGGCAGTGTTGGGCGTTACCGGATTGCCGCTCATGAGCCATAAGGCGCCCTGGGTGTAGTCACCGGGGTTGACCGCCTCCTGGTAGTCGCCGAACAGAGAGCTGCAATAGAGGTTGTTGTCCCACACCAGATTGGTTGAGCGCACGAAGGGGCGGCGGGTGACCTGCTCGCGCAGCGCCAGTTTGACGTCACTGCAACTTTGCCCCGCCAGCGGTAGCAATTCACGGGCGGCCTGGGCGGTGTTGTCGAGCATCAGGTCGAACTGGCGAATGGCTTCTTCGGCGGTTTGTTCGGTCTCCTGTTTGAGCGCATGCCCTGCTTGCATGTAAAGAATGGCGGCCCCCAGGAGTACCGGGAGCAAGCCACTGATCAGGGTGACCGCAATTCTTTTTCTAAAACTGCGGGTTTTGGCTTTCAGCGGCATTCGCGAGTCCTGTCACGAAGAAGTAAGGCGCTCAATTGATGGCAGGGCAAAACGCCTCCCATGAAGAGTTCGGGTATGGGCCATGATAGTTGGCCGTTGGCGGTTATGCCGCTCAACGCAAGTCAAGGCTTTCGGCCAGTTTGATAAAGGCCAGCGTCGCGGGTGATGCCTGGCGTCGATCGAGCACCGCCAGGCCGACCTGGCGCAACACCACCGGCGACAGCGGTTTTTTCACCCAGCGGCGGTCAACCTGATCGGGCAATGAGCCTTCGGCAACCACTGTCACTGCGTCGCCGCGAGCGACGACATCCAGAGTGCTGATCAGCTGCGAGCAGCGATAACGGATGTTGGGCGTCAGTCGGGCCGCTGTGAACAGGCGTGAAACCAGCTCCGAAGAACCGGCCTCGGTCAGCACGAACGGGAAATCGCACAGGTCCTTCAGGCTCAGGCTGTCGTGAACCGCCAGCGGGTGGCCGGCGGGCAGCAGCGCGACCATCTGGTCTTCGATCAGCGCGACCGTGTCGAAACGCTCCTCGGGCAACACCACAAAGCCTATGTCGATCCGCCGTTCCTCCAGCCACTGGAGCACCTGGCGGTCGGGGCCTTCGTCGATATGCACTTCGATGCCGGGATGGGCGGCGCGGTACTGCTGCAGAATCAACGGCAACAATTTGATCGATGAGGTCGGGCCGAAGGAGCCGATGCGCAGCGTGCCGCGTTTCATGCCTCTCGCATCGGCCGCTTCCTGGCGCAGGGTATTGGCCAGGCCGAGCATCGCCCGGGCGCGCAGCAACAACTGCTGGCCAATGTCGCTCAATTCGACCTGGGAATGATGCCGACGCAACAGTTCGACACCCAACTCCAGTTCCAGGGACTTCAAGGCATGGGACACCGCCGATTGGGAAATGCCCAGGCGATTGGCCGCTGCCGTGAAGCCTTGGAGTTCGGCGACCAGGGAGAAAATCTCCAGTTGGGTGAGGGTCATGAGTTTTTGCTCATTTTACGATGACTGGGTATTAGCCGAATGATAAGGCATCTATCGAACATCCGGTCCTGGAATCCATGACGATCTGTGAGCAAAGCCTGGCAAAACCCTCGGATCTGCCGGTGTATCTGAAACTGGCGGCGGTCACCATGGTGTGGGGTGGTACCTTCGTCGCCGGGCGTTATCTGGCCGGTAGCCTCAGCCCGTTACTGGCGGCCAGCCTGCGGTTTCTGCTGGCCAGCGTGGCGTTGCTGCTGTTTATACGCATGGCGCGGACACCGCTGGTCCGGCCCAGCCCCCGGCAATGGCTGCAATTGCTTTTGCTTGGCTTTTTCGGGATCTATTTCTACAACCTGTGCTTCTTTTACGGTCTGCACTACATCAACGCTTCACGGGCGTCCTTGATCGTGGCGCTGAATCCGGCGGTGATCGGCCTGGCTTCCTGGCTGCTGTTCAAGGAGCGTTTGAACCGGGCCAAAGTCGTCGGCATTGCGATCGGCATGGCGGGGGCGAGCATGGTGATCGTCAGTCGCGACCCGCAACTACTGGCCGGCGGTGTCGATGCCGGTACCAGTGCCTGGCTCGGCGACCTGCTGATTTTCGGTTGCGTCCTCGGCTGGGGTGTCTACTCGCTGTGCTCCAAAGAGCTGAACCACAGCCTGGGACCGGTGCAAACGGTGACCTGGTCGATCCTGTTGGGCACCGGCATGCTCTGGATCACCTGCATCGTGCGCGGCGAGGTGAGTGTCGCCGCGATCGCCCAGCTTGGTGCGCAGCAATGGATGAGCCTTTTGTACCTCGGCGTGCTGGGTTCGGCGCTGGCGTACATCGGCTACTACGACGGCATTCGCAAAATCGGCGCGACCCGTTCCGGGGTGTTCATTGCCTTGAACCCGTTGACAGCGGTGATCCTTGGCGCGCTGCTGCTGGATGAGCCGCTGACGCTGGCCATGTGCCTGGGTGGCGGGCTGATACTGGCGGGGATTTTCCTCTGCAACAAACCCCTTGCGCGGGCATGGAAAAAGGGGATTTGATACAGAAGGCGGACAAACTGATTTACGCTGTGTAGAATCGGGTTACGCATACAATAATAATCGTCTTCTGGCAGCAGAAGCCTCGCCCGCAAGAGCCTTGGGTCGAAAATGAAGATATTCGGGTTTCAACTGATCTACGGTGACTTTCTCGCCCGCAGTGTGCGGGGCATCTCCTGTGCGCCACCCACCGGTCTCAGCATTGCTTACAACTAACCTTTGTTAATTGATAAAAAAATGATGAGGCGCCGACCATGGCAGATTTATACGAAAACCCAATGGGCCTGATGGGCTTTGAATTCATCGAGCTCGCATCGCCGACCCCGAACACCCTGGAGCCGATCTTCGAGATCATGGGCTTCACCAAGGTGGCCACCCACCGTTCCAAAGACGTGCACCTGTATCGCCAGGGCGCGATCAACCTGATCCTCAACAACGAACCCCACAGCGTCGCCTCGTACTTCGCGGCCGAGCACGGTCCGTCGGTGTGCGGCATGGCGTTTCGCGTCAAGGATTCGCAAAAAGCCTACAAGCGTGCCCTGGAAATCGGCGCCCAGCCGATCCACATCGAAACCGGCCCGATGGAACTGAACCTGCCGGCGATCAAAGGCATCGGTGGTGCGCCGCTGTACCTGATCGACCGTTTCGGCGAAGGCAGCTCGATCTATGACATCGACTTCGTGTTCATCGAAGGCGTCGACCGCCATCCGGTCGGTGCCGGCCTGAAGATCATCGATCACCTGACCCACAACGTGTATCGCGGTCGCATGGCCTACTGGGCCAACTTCTACGAGAAGCTGTTCAACTTCCGCGAAATCCGCTACTTCGACATCAAGGGCGAATACACAGGCCTGACCTCCAAGGCCATGACCGCACCCGATGGCATGATCCGCATCCCGCTGAACGAGGAGTCGTCCAAGGGCGCCGGGCAGATCGAAGAGTTCCTGATGCAGTTCAACGGCGAGGGCATCCAGCACGTTGCGTTCCTGTCCGATGACCTGATCAAGACCTGGGACCACCTGAAAAGCATCGGCATGCGCTTCATGACCGCGCCACCGGAGACCTACTACGAAATGCTCGAAGGCCGTTTGCCGAACCACGGCGAGCCGGTGGATCAACTGCAGGCGCGGGGCATTTTGCTGGACGGTTCGTCCGAGTCGGGCGACAAGCGTCTGCTGCTGCAGATCTTCTCGGAAACCCTGATGGGGCCGGTGTTCTTCGAGTTCATCCAGCGCAAGGGCGACGACGGTTTCGGCGAAGGCAACTTCAAGGCGCTGTTCGAATCCATCGAGCGTGACCAGGTTCGTCGTGGTGTTCTCTCCACCGACTAACTGATCTAAACGCTAAACCTGTGGGAGCGAGCTTGCTCGCGATAGCGGTTGTACATTCAACATTAATGTTGACTGACACACTGCAATCGCGAGCAAGCTCGCTCCCACATTTGTTTTGGGTGTGCTTAAGGTCGCCGTTGCCGCACCAGATGCTTGAACCCTTCGAACACCAGCACCAGCACCGCCATCCAGATCGGGATGTAGGTCAGCCATTCGCCGGCCTTGATGCTTTCTCCCAGCAGCAGCGCCACGCCCAGCAACAGCACCGGTTCGACGTAGCTCAACAAGCCGAACAGGCTGAACGGCAACAGGCGACTGGCAATGATGTAGACCACCAGTGCCGACGCGCTGATCACGCCGAGCATCGGGATCAACAGCGACAACCATGGATGCTGTTCAAACACACCGAAACCTTGCGCACCGCTCTGGACGAACCAGAACGCCACCGGCAGGGTCAGGGCCATGTCCAGCCACAAACCGCCGAGGTTGTCTGCCGCCAGCCGTTTGCGCAGGACGAAGTAGGTCGGATAGCCAATGCAGACCAGCAAGGTCGCCCAGGAAAAACCACCGATCTGATACACCTCGTTGACCACCCCCAGGCAGGCGAACACCACGGCGACTTTTTGCAGATAGGACAGGCGTTCGCCGTAGGCCAGGCGCCCGGTCAGGACCATGGTCAGCGGCAGCAGGAAATAGCCGAGTGATACGTCGAGGCTGTAGCCGTTCAACGGTGCCCACATGAACAGCCACAGCTGCACACCGAGCAGGGCAGAAGAGGCGATCAGCGCGCCTATCAGTTTCGGATTGGCCATGGCGCGCCGAACGATCTCCAGCACGCGCTTCCACTCCCCGGACACCACCATGAACACGGTCATGCACGGGACGGTCAGCAGCATGCGCCAACCGAAGATTTCCACGCCGCTCAAGGGGGTGAGCAGCGACGTGTAGTAATACATGACGGCAAACAGCACCGAGGCTGAAACCGATAGAGCGATACCTTTAGACAAGCTGTCCTCGCGAGGTTGAAGGTGAAACGGGGGGCGGAGGATACGTGGTTTTCGCGTCGAATATTGACCAATCAATCAACACGGCTCAACTGTAGGAGCGAGCAGGCTCGCTCCTACAATGGGTTATGTGTTGATTCAAGGAGTGCGCGGTTTACGCCCCGACACAAAATGGCTCGCATCATTGAACCCCGGTGTCGACGCATGCCCCGGTGTCACCAGCGAATCAATGAACGCCTCGTCCTCGGCCGTGATCTTCACCGCCTGCGCCTTAGTGTAGGCGTCCCACTGCGCTTCGGTACGCGGCCCGACAATGGCCGAGGTCACGGCGCTGTTGTTCAGCACCCACGCAATCGCGAACTCGACGATGCCGACGCCGCGCTCCTGAGTGTATTGCTGGATCTGCTGGGCGATGCGCAGGGACTCGACGCGCCATTCGGTTTCCAGGATGCGTTTGTCCTGGCGTCCGGCTCGGCTGTTGGCATCAGGTTTCACATCCGGTGCGTATTTGCCGCTGAGCACCCCGCGCGCCAACGGGCTGTAGGGCACCACGCCCAGGCCGTAGTTTTGCGCCGCGGTGATCTGCTCGATTTCAGCCTGGCGGTTGACGATGTTGTACAGCGGTTGGCTGATCACCGGCCGGTCAATGCCCAGTTTGTCGGCCACGCGAATGACTTCGGCGATGCGCCAGCCACGGTAGTTGGACAGGCCCCAATAGCGGATTTTGCCTTGGCGAATCAGATCGCCGATGGCCGAGATCGTGACCTCCAGCGGCGTATTGTGGTCTTCGCGATGCAGGTAATAGATGTCGAGGTAGTCGGTGCCCAGGCGCGTCAGGCTGGCATCGATGCCGTTGAACAGGTGCTTGCGGCTCAGGCCGCTGCGGTTGGGGACGCCGTCCACGGGACCGAAGCCGACCTTGGTGGCCAGCACCCATTCATGGCGGCGGCTGGCGATGGCCTCGCCGACGATTTCCTCGGAACGGCCGTTGGTGTAGACGTCGGCGGTGTCGATGAAATTGATGCCCTGGTCCCAGGCCTTGTCGATGATTCGCAGGGAATCTTCGGCGCTGGTCTGTTCGCCGAACATCATGGTGCCCAGGGTCAGGGTGGACACCTGCAGACCCGAATGACCCAGCGTGCGGTAGCTCATGAGCAAATCCTTTTACCAGTGGGAAAGGCTCAATCAGATACCAGAACGATTGCCGGGAGCAAACGCAAATCTCAGACACACTCCAATCAACTGTAGGAGTGAGCCTGCTCGCGATGACGGAGTATCAGCCAACATCCATGTTGACTGTGAAACCGCTATCGCGAGCAGGCTCACTCCTACAGGGGAAATGGGTGTTGATCAGGCACGCAGGGTACGGGTCATGCGCAACGCCAGCAAACTGCCGCAGACAATCACGCCCGCCAGCAAATACAACGCCGCATCGGTCGAACCGGTGCTGTCCTTGACCCAACCCACCAGGTACGGGCTGAGGAAGCCGGCCATCTGCCCCATGGAGTTGATCAGCGCCAGGCCGCCGGCCGCAGCACCCGCACTGAGCAGGGCGGTCGGCACCGGCCAGAACATCGGCAGGCCGGTGAGAGCGCCCATGGTGGCGATGGTCAGACCGAGAATCGCGATCGCCGGGTTGGCGGCGAAGTTCACCGCGATCAGCAGCCCCAGCGCGCCCATCAGCATCGGCACCACCAAATGCCAGCGACGTTCCTGGCGCAGGTCCGCCGAACGGCCAACCATCAACATGAACACCGCGGCCAGCAGGTACGGAATCGCACTGAGCCAGCCGATCATCAGGTTATCGCTGAAGCCCAGGTTCTTGATGATCGACGGCAGCCAGAAGTTGATCGCGTACACGCCACTCTGGATGCAGAAGTAGATCAGGCCGAAGGCCCAGATCGCCGGGTTCTTGAATACCGCCAGCAGCGAATCGGTGGTGGTTTTCGGCTTGTTCGCCAGATCTTCGGCGTGGTCGGCTTCCAGCACCGAGCGCTCGAAGGGGGTCAGCCACTTGGCGTTGGCGTAGCTGTCGCTGAGCAGGAAGTAAGCCAGTGCGCCGAGGATGACGGTGGGAATGCCTTGCAGCAGGAACATCCACTGCCAGCCGGCGAGACCGCCATGGCCTGCCGCGAAGTGATTGAGAATCCAGCCGGAGAACGGACTGCCGAGCAGGCCGGAGACCGGGATCGCCGACATGAACAGCGCCATGATGCGACCACGGCGGAAGGTCGGGAACCACTGCGAGAGATACAACACCACGCCGGGGAAGAACCCGGCTTCGGCCGCGCCGGTGAACAGGCGCAGGGTATAGAACTCGGTCGGCGTGGTGACGAACAGCAGGCAGGTCGACAGGCTTCCCCAGGTAATCATCATCAGCGCGATCCAGCGCCGCGGGCCGAATTTGGTCAACGCCAGGTTGCTTGGCACGCCACACAACACGTAACCGATAAAGAAGATGCCGGCGCCGAGGCCGTACACGGTTTCGCTGAATTTCAGCGCGTCGAGCATCTGCAGTTTGGCAAATCCAACGTTTACCCGGTCGAGGTAGTTGAACAGGTAGCAGATGAAAATGAAGGGGATCAAGCGCAGGGTAATGCGCTTGTAGACGGCGTTTTTGTCGTCAGCGATGGCGTCGGACGCTACGGCGCTCTGTGTCATGGCGGCTCTCTCTTTATTATGATTTTTTGCGATGCAAAGGGTAACGTTGATCGCCCAGAGAGTCTCGACCACCCTCAGGGTGGCTGTCTTTGTGCCTGAGCACAGGGTTTGTTACCAAGGCCTGTGCGGGTGAACAACCCGTTCCATCACTGTCTTCAAGGATCACTTGCATGTTCGAACTCGATCACGACCTGGCCCAGGACATCGTCGACCGGGCGATGGCCATCCTGCCGTACAACGTCAACGTCATGGACAGCCAGGGCTTGATCCTGGGCAGCGGTGAGCCGGAGCGGGTCAACACCCGGCATGAAGGCGCGCAACTGGTCCTGGCCAATGGCCGGGTGGTGGAGATCGATGCGCAGACGGCGATTCATCTCAAGGGCGTGCAGCCGGGTATCAACCTGCCGCTGATGCTCGACCAGCGCCTGATCGGCGTACTGGGCATCACCGGGGAACCCGAGCAACTGCGCACCTACGGCGAGCTGGTGCGCATGACCGCCGAAATGCTGGTGGGCCAGCGCAATCAGCAGGCCGAACAACAATGGCGACGCCAGCGCTGCGATGATCTGCTGGCGTTGTTGCTCAGCGAAGCCGGGGATGCTCCGCGACTGGTCGATGAAGCGCAGCAGTTGGGCCTCAAGCCCCAGATGACCCGGGTGCCGTACCTGTTCGAACTGGGCCTTGAGCACGCGCCAGGGCAAACCGTCGAGGCACTCAGCGCCTGGTTGACGTCGCGTCACCCCGACAGTTGGTGCGTGAGCTCGGCCAAGACCTCGTTGCTCTGGTGCCGGCCGGCGAGCCAGACGGTCGAGAACGAGCGCTTGCTGGACAAACTCGACGGCCTGGGCTGGAACATCCTGCGCATTGCCGTGGGTGGGCAGGCCGATGGACTTTCGGGCTTGCGCCGCTGCTATCGCCGGGTCGGTGACTTGCTGGCCTACGGGCGCGAAGTATTGCCGCGTTCCCGATTGCTGACGCTCAATCGCTATCGGCTGCCGGTGATGCTCTGGCGCCACCGCAACGACGACGCCCTCGACGAACTGCTCAATCCGCTGCGCAAGGTCATTGCCAAGGACAACAACGGCCAGTTGCTGGCAACCCTGCGCAGCTGGTGCGAACACGACGGCCAGAGCCAGGCCTGCGCCGATGCACTGGGCATCCATCGCAACAGCCTGCGCTATCGCATGGAGCGGATTGCCGAGCTGAGCGGGGTTGACCCGTTGCGACTGGACGGCATGCTGGCGTTGTATCTGGGCGTGCAACTGCTGCCCGAGTCAGACTCAATTTCGTGAGCGACAAAATCCCACAGGTAACGCGTCTGCCACGGGCTTTGTGGAAATGAACAATAATCCTCACAACCGCTTGTGCAGCGGCCCGGCGTTATTGTTCATGGCGGCTGGCAGCATGTGGGCATTGGAACTGGAGAATTCCCATGAAAATCGTGATCGCCCCCGACTCGTTCAAGGACAGCCTCAGCGCCCAAGGCGTGGCCGATGCCATTGCATTGGGATTGGCCCAGGTCTGGCCTGATGCCCAACTGATCAAATGCCCGATGGCCGACGGTGGGGAAGGGACTGTCGAGTCGATCCTCGCCGCGTGCGAAGGCGAGCAGCGCCGCACCCTGGTGCGCGGGCCGCTGGGCGCCACGGTGGAAGCCACCTGGGGCTGGTTGCCGCAGAGCCACACCGCGATCATCGAAATGGCCGAGGCCAGCGGTTTGCAATTGGTTCCGGTGGCGCAGCGGGATGCGTGCATCAGCAGCACCTTCGGGACCGGGCAATTGATCCGCGCCGCACTGGATGCCGGTGCGCAGCGGGTGATCCTGGCGATTGGCGGCAGTGCGACCAATGACGGCGGCGCCGGTGCCATGCAGGCCTTGGGCGTGAAATTGCTCGACGCCCAGGGGCAGACGCTCTCACCAGGCGGCCTCGCCCTGGCGCAATTGGCCCGCGTCGACCTGAGCGACATCGATCCGCGTCTGGCCCAGGTGCGCTTCGACATCGCCGCCGACGTCAACAACCCGCTGTGCGGCCCCCACGGTGCCTCGGCGATCTTCGGCCCGCAAAAAGGCGCCTCGCCCGTGCAGGTTGAGCAGCTCGACCGCGCACTGGGGCACTTTGCCGACCATTGCGCGCAAGCCTTGAACCACGACGTGCGCGACGAACCGGGCAGTGGCGCGGCGGGCGGCCTGGGGTTTGCCGCCAAGGCGTTCCTTGGTGCGCAATTCAAGGCGGGTGTTGAAGTGGTCGCCGAACTGGTGGGTCTGGCCGACGCCGTTGCAGGCGCCGACCTGGTGATCACCGGTGAAGGGCGTTTCGATGCGCAAACCCTGCGCGGCAAGACGCCCTTTGGTGTGGCGCGGGTCGCCCGGGAACATGGCGTGCCGGTCATCGTCATCGCCGGCACGTTGGGCGAGGGCTATCAGGCACTGTACGAGCATGGCATCGACGCTGCGTTTGCCCTGGCGAGCGGGCCGATGACTCTGGAGCAGGCCTGTGCCGAGGCGCCACGTTTGCTGCGTGAGCGGGCGACCGATGTGGCGCGGGTCTGGCGGGTGGCTAGTCGCTGACTCTTCGAACACCCCCCAATCCCTGTGGGAGCGAGCTTGCTCGCGATGACGGCGTGTCAGCGACTTCAATGCTGACTGACATACCGCTATCGCGAGCAAGCTCGCTCCTGCAGGTTCATCCATTCCTACTATGTCGGCGATCGAGGTGCCGTATTGCGCGATTTGAGATAGGGTTGTGGCCAGGAATACGCGCGACAGGAGAACGCCATGCGCTACTCAGCCTTGACCCAACGAATCGCCGGTGACGGAGCGGCGGCCTGGCAGATTCACGATCGAGCGCTGGTGCTACGCGAGCAGGGTGTCGATGTCTTGCTGCTGTCGATCGGCGACCCGGATTTCGACACCCCACAACCCATCGTGCACGCGGCCATCGACAGTTTGCTGGCCGGCGACACCCACTACCCGGCGGTGCGCGGCAGCCAGGGTTTGCGCGACAGCATCGCCCGGCATCATCGCCAACGCAGCGGCCAGGCAGTGGATGCGCAGCACGTAATCGTCTTCCCCGGGGCGCAGTGCGCGGTGTATTCGGTCGTGCAATGCCTGCTCGACCCGGGGGACGAAGTGCTCGTCGCCGAGCCGATGTACGTGACCTACGAAGGCGTATTCGGTGCCTGCGGGGCGAAAGTGGTGCCGGTGCCGGTGCGTTCGCAGAACGGCTTTCGGGTCGATCCGGCCGATGTCGCGGCACTGATCACGCCGAACACCCGCGCGATGTTGCTCAACAGCCCGAACAACCCCTCCGGCGCCAGCCTGCCAATGAAGGCCTGGAAAGCGCTGGCCGAATTGTGCATTCGCCATGACCTGTGGTTGATCAGCGACGAGGTCTACAGCGAACTGCTGTTTGAGGGAGAACACATCAGCCCCGCGAGTTTACCGGGCATGGCCGAACGCACGGCGACCATCAACAGCCTGTCGAAATCCCACGCCATGAGTGGCTGGCGGGTGGGCTGGGTGATCGGGCCGCAATCGCTGTGTGAACATTTGGTGAATCTGTCGTTGTGCATGCTGTTCGGCATTCCGGACTTCATCCAGAACGCCGCGCAACTGGCGCTGGATGAAAACCTGCCGCACGTGGCGCAGATGCGAGAGGAATATCGCCAGCGTCGCGATCTGGTGTGCGCCAGTCTGGATCTGTGCCCTGGCATCCGGGCGATTCGCCCCGATGGCGGCATGTTCGTGATGGTCGACGTGCGCCAGACCGGGTTGTCGGCCCAGCATTTTGCCGAGCGGTTGCTGGACGGCTATGGCGTGTCGGTGCTGGCAGGCGAAGCGTTTGGGCCGAGTGCGGCGGGGCACATTCGCATCGGTCTGGTGGTGGACCGGCAGAAGCTGGCGGACGCCTGCCGACGTATTTCCCTGTGTGTGACGGACTTGCTCGAGGGGTTGCGGGCGTAGCGCAGTCGTTCAGTTTTTGGGGGCATCAGGGTCGTGCCAGTTCTTGCAAGTTTCCGCCAGACGGTAGCGTAAACCGGCCTGTACCTGTCAACTTTGACAGTATCGCGTTTTAGATAACCGGCGCTTAATTTGCCCAGGTCTCATGACCGGGCAGAACGACAGAGTGCTTTGCAGTGATTGAGCCATGCGTTGGACTGCCAGAAAAGTTTTGAAGGTCATGAGTCGGTTCATGGCCGAACTGAAACGATTTTGGAGAGATAAGCATGGCAAGTTCATTTGAAAAACCAACGGCTGAGCAGGTGCGGGCCAATTATCGTGAGCAGTTCTTTGTCGCGGATCTAATAGTCCCCACTGTTGTAGACGTCATGTCCGGGGATCTTGACGGGTTGATCCACAAAGACAAACTTGGCGCACCGTTGAAAGTTTCAATTCCATTGTGGAGTGAACGGCCTCCTGTTTCAGGGCTGGTAAATGTTTTGACACTGGAATGTCAGCTTTCAAGTTCCCCCGAGTGGGTGCGTGTCGGTACTCCAGAAGATGTTCCCGGGCCTGATGATCTGCCTGATAGCGCCTTTCCCCTGCCAAGGGAGATCCCTCTTGATATTTTCAAAGACTATGAGGGTAAGTTTCAATTTCGTTACCGGGTAAAGAACTGGAATGACCTGAATGACAGAGAATCCCCATCGGCCCCGGTAACCGTCGACAGAACCGGACCGCTCTGGGCGGACCCGCCACACGCAGTGATCGATATCGTTGAAAAACCGGTGATCACCGATGCTGTTTTAACGCGCGATAACGGCGTCTTTTGTGTGATCCCGGATTTTATCGAGACGAAAAGGGCCGAAGTTCAGGTTCACGTCGCCTGGCTGGATAGAGTGCCGTTGCCGACGGACGATATTACGGATTTTATCGTGCTTTCGCAGGCGATGCCTGCAGATCGCAAGGTGCTGGTACCTGCGGCTGCTGTCAGGGCCTATGGCTCGAAAACCCAATATGCAGTGGCCATTCTGGTAGACAAGGCAGGCAACCGTGGTGAACTGTCGCTACCGGCTACGGTGCAGGTTGCATTGGGCACGCTGCCCAGTGCCTTGAAGCCTTGCACAGTGCCTTTAGCCGTCGATGGCGTAATTGATCGGGCCGACGCCGCTTTTCCAACCAAGGTCCATATCGAGTCGTACACCGGGTACAACAACGATGACGGCATCCTGGTGAAGTGGGGGACGAGGGAACTCGCCCGGACTTCTGTCGGCGTACATTTGCCATTTCCTCTGACTATCACGGTGCCCTGGTCCCATATGGCGCAGGAGTATGACTTCAACTCGGCCACTCATGTGCAACCGGTCAATGTGGACTACAAGATTTTGAGGGGCGACTACCCCTACGCTTCGCCAGGGGCCATTGCAGTCAATACGGACTTCGCGATCCCAGGGCCGGTCAACCCGGATCCGGACCCGATCAATCCGAATCTGAATTTAATCGCCTTCTTGAGTTCAAGTGGTAGCAGTACCGAATTGACTGTGGGCGATATCGGCAAGGATGCAACAGCGTCCATCGAATTGTTCGACGACCCTGAAGTCGGCGATACCCTGACGCTTTTTTACAATGGTGTTGCCGTCACCTCGTCCGAAAACCCTTATGTTGTCGACGGGACTGAAGGCCCCAATGAAGATATCGAGTTCGTCATTCCGTGGGGTGACATCGAGCCCATCCCAGTCATGAATGACTTACCGTTGCATTACACGCTGACGCGCGCCGGTTTTGCCAACCCTCAGGAGTCAAAGCGCACCACCATTGACGTTCTTGTGGAGATCGTCGATCTGCCCGAACCAGAGTTTCCCGATGCAGTTTTTCCTTTCGGGGTAGCCAATTGCAACAGCCTGAGGTTGAAAGCTCCGGGAAGTACTGAATATGGGATCTTCGTACATATACCTGCGTCGACTTACCTGAAAGCCGGCGTAGATGTCGAACTGGAGTGGCAGACCTACGAATACGACGGCACCACGGTAATAGCCGACACCGACCACGAGGAGACGGTGACCGTTTCTGATCAACAGCAAGCGAACGGCATCGATTGGTATGTTCCTTATGAAAAATGCCTGAAACCTACCTTTAGACCCCCCATCAGTGGGGGGAAGGGCACTGTGAAGTACTCCATCGACGTTCGCGGCACGCCCGTGTCATCCGACCCGGTCAGCGTTATCGTTGCCGTATTTGAATCTGCCGGTGGCCCGGGTAACGACCACTGCAAAATTCCCAGACCTTGAAATCATTCAATAACAGGTAGCAGGAGGAGGCGGTTTTCCTGCTGCCTGTTATTGAGTGAGTCGATGCTTGGGATTAATCCTACAGACGCATCCGAACGCTCTGGGTAAATTCGCCGCCACTGTCTGTAGGGCTAAACCATCGACCCTGACGGACTCAAATCAACGCCTTTATTTTGCGGTGCTTATGAATCCTAAACGTATCTTTGCCCTACATCCTCTTTCGGCCTCACTGAAGTGGATGACACTCCTGCCCTTGTTGCTGGCTAGCACACACTCATGGGCAAAAATCATTGATGGAGAGGCGCAGGCGATTGATGGCAGCGTTGCCGCCGACCAATACCTGCTGCGAAATCAGGCAAGCCTGATCGCCGACGGTGCAACGACCAAAGAAATTCGGGCCGAATCAGGCTCCTCCTTGATCCTGAACGGTTCGACGGTGACGTCGGCTGGCAGCAGCATTGGTGTCGAGTTGGTCAATAGCAGCGCAACGATCAACGGCAGCACCGTTACCGGAAGCAGGGCAGGTCTGTCATTGGGCTCTCTCGCTGCGGCACCTGTGGGATCCAGGGCTACGGTTGCGGACAGCGTCATCACCGGAGGCACCACTGGCATTGAGGTTGGGGCCAAGGGGGATCTGACCCTGACACGAACCGTGGTCACCGGTATTAGTGCCGTCGGTTCGGGTGTTCAGCTTTCCACCGGCAATGTTTCGGCAACGGCCAGCACGATCCGCGGAGGTGCCCAAGGGGTACTCTTTTTACCCGGTGGTGTTGCCGGAGCGCCCAGTCGCCTGGCACTCGACGGCACCCGCGTGGAAGGTCAAACCGGCGCGGCGATTGTCGTCAATGACTTTGGCCTGGCGCCGATCCTGGCCACGATCGAGGTGAACAACGGCTCCACCCTGGTCGGTGGCAACGGGCGCATCCTGGAAATCAAAGGCACATCCACCGCCAACATGACCGTGGACAACAGCCATCTGGTGGGCGATGTCGTCGCAGGTGCAGGCGCAACGGCCAACATCACCCTGCAAAACCAATCGACCCTGACCGGCAGGCTCGAGAACGTCAACCAACTGACTGTCAACAGCAATGCCCGCTGGGTGATGGTCGGGGACGGCAGCGTTGAAAACCTGGCGCTCAATGGCGGTGGTGTACAGTTCGGTAACCCTGGCGAATTCTTCAAATTGTCGGTGGGCAGTCTGTCGGGTGAGGGCGGTACGTTCTACATGCACACCAATTTTGGCCAGGTCGATACCCTGACCGTCACTGGCACTGCCACCGGCAACCACAGCGTCAGCATTGATGCCAGTGGCTTTGAGCCCGTGGCCGCCGGTGCCATGCCGGTCGTTCATATCGGTGGCGGTGATGCCAGTTTCTCCCTTCTGGGCGGGCCGGTGGACCTGGGGGCGTTCTCCTATGACCTGATCAAGCAAGGCACTAACGACTGGTACTTGAACACCCTGACTCGGACGATCAGCCCGGGGACCGCGTCGGTACTGGCGCTGTTCAACACCGCACCCACCGTCTGGTATGGCGAGCTCACCACTTTGCGCAGTCGCATGGGTGAAGTGCGAATGGACGGAGGCAAGGCCGGAGGTTGGGTGCGCGCCTACGGCAACAAGTTTGATGTCGACAGCGGGAACGGTGCGGCTTACCAGCAAACCCAGCACGGTCTTTCCTTCGGTGCCGATGCGCCGTTGCCGGCGGGCGACGGGCAATGGCTGGTGGGATTGCTGGGTGGCTACAGTAAATCCGATCTCAACCTCACTCGTGGTTCCAGCGGTACGGTCGACAGCTACTACCTCGGTGCTTACACCACCTGGCTGGATGAACCTACCGGTTACTACTTTGACGGCGTGCTGAAATTCAACCGGTTCCAGAACGAATCCGATGTGCATCTGAGTGACGGCAGCAAAACCAAGGGCAGTTACGACACCAATGGTGTCGGCGCGTCCCTGGAGTTCGGGCGGCATATCAAATTGGCGGATGACTACTTTGTCGAGCCGTACACGCAATTGTCGGGCGTGGTGATCCAGGGCCAGAGTTATGACCTGGACAATGGCCTGACTGCAGACGGTGAACTGACCAGTCTTAAACAGGGTGGCAACAGCACAAGCTTCCTGCGCGGCGATGGAGTTGTGCTCGCCGAGCACCAGGCAGGTGCTGACCCAAAGTCGTTGATGCTGGTCGCTGATCAGAAAAATACGTTACTGAGTGAGGTCGCCAGCGGCGGGGCCAGTCACGTTACGTTTACGCCCTATGGTCACCCCAGTGCGCAACAGCCGGTGAGCGCGGGTTTGGGTTACAACGGCGAATTCAGCGAGCCGCAAACGGGCTGGCAACTGTTGGGTAATGGGTACCGTGCCTATAACCCTCGGCTGATGAAGTTTCATAGCCCGGACAGTTTCAGTCCGTTTGGGGAGGGTGGGGTGAATGCGTATACGTATTGTGAGGGGGAGCCGGTTTTGAGTGCGGATCCGGATGGGCATTCAGCGTTTGGCAATTTTCTTCGGGTGCTTAGACCTACTACTACGCAGGCTGTCAAAAAAGGTGTGCCAACAGATTTGTTGAAAAACAATAAAGATCGTGCAGCATCGGTTCGCCCGCTCGGCAGCAAAGATGTTGTTCGGTTGGAAAAGATGGTCAGGTTGCGTGCAAGGCAGCAAGAAATAGTTAAATGGGATGTGCAGCAGCGGTCCAAAGATCCAGTGTATGTAGCGAGCTACAATGAAAAACATGTTGATAGTGACTTTGTAGCTGATATGCGCGGCCATTTAGCAAATGCGGACTCTGATGTGAATAATGCTCGGAGTTTGTATGACTTCGCGCGAAATAATGTCGGAAAACTGGGCATTACCAAAGAGTCGTCAATGGATATAAAAATTGAAGCGCTCGAGTACGACGTAATTGTTGGCGCTATCCGGGGAAAAGGAGCTCAAGAGTATTATCAATATCGACAAAATCAGATGTTTTTGGCTAATCGGACGAATGCTAATGCCGGAGGTAAATCAAAATCTAATAAGCGAGCTCATCAGGCGCCTGGCTATAGATGATAAGCAACAACGCGTATTTATATGTCCGACTAAACTGGATGGCACCGAAAGTGCTGGCAGCCATCCAGTTTTTTGCCAGCCATTACATATTAACCATGGCAAATTGTCAGGCTGATTAATAACAAACCCTCACCCCAACCCACTCACCCGCGCAAACTCAACCAACCCACCGTCATGGTCAAGTCCCAACTTGTCCATGGCGGTTCTTTTTTGGCGGCTGATGGTCTTTTCGCTGCGATTCAACTGCGCGGCAATCTGCCGTCCGGAGAAGCCCTGGACAAACAACCTCACCACCTCCAGTTCGCGCTCGGAAAGGCTGGCCAGCGGCAGGCGTGTGCCACTGGCGGGCAAGGCGTGGGTTTCCAGTAAAGTGGCAAAGGTTGGACACACATACAGACGCCCTTTGACCACCGTTTGCACCGCCCGCTTCAGTTCACTCAGGGGGCTGCGCTTGTCGAACAAACCACCAACGCCTGTGTTGAGCAGCGCTTGCAACAGTGAAGGGTTACGCAGCGTGGTCATCACGATCATCGGGATATGGCTGAAGTGGCGCTTGAGGTAACCCATCAAGGCCAGTCCATCGGGCAAGCCTGCGTAGGGCATCGAGTAGTCGCTGATCAGCAGGTCGCAGGGGGTGTGCTGCAAAAGCCCGATCAGCTCTTTGGCGTTATGGGCTTTGGCCACAATCGAGAGCGCTGGTGGCGTCGGTGTGGACAGGGCGAGTTCGGCTCCCGCCAGCACCACCGGGTGATCGTCCGCGAGGATGATGCGTAGCGGGCTGCCGTGGCGGTGCCCGTACGATACGGGTGTATCGTCACAGGCACTGTCGCTGGGGGGAGAAGGCGTTGAGCAATGAGGCGTTTGATGCGGGTTCATGAAATGTCTCAACAGAGGGCGATGGCACGCGGACCGCTGTGGAGACACCGGTTCAAGGCATATGAATCAAACCCTGCTCCAGCGCCATGGCCATGGCGATCCAGCGCGATCTCACACCGAATTTTCGGCGAATGTTGCAAAAGTGATAATTCACACCGGCCTCGGTACAACTGACGATCTGGCCGATCTCCCATGACGACTTGCCGGCGGCGCTCCACTGCAGGATTTCCTTTTCCCGGGTGGTGAGTTTGATCGCTTGCGGTGGCTTGCTCTCCCGGGGCAAGAGGTTGACAGCAGTTGGCGATGATCGAACTGACACGGAATTGGTGCGATACATAATTGAATCTCCCATTCATCATCATTGACGGCGTGGGCGCGGCGGAATCCTCCTACTGCATGAAGGTGTGGTTCGCGCGGCCGTCCTACAACCACCGATAAAGGGCTGTAGGCACGACCCCCTTATAGCGCGATAAAACCCTCATGGAACCTGTCAGAAATTACAGGTGGTCGACTTTAGTCGAGATCCGGCGAAAACACTGTCGGCTAATGCATCCTGATTTGTAGGAGACATCGCCGTCCTCATGAAGCCTACGTATCTGGTGGTAATTTTTTGATTGGACGGGCTTTTTTGTCGTGGACACCAGCGGGTGAGCCGAAAAAAGCATGGGCAAAAAAAGCGCTTGGGCACAGTCCGACCCCGCCTGCGGTGTAATGCCCGTCCGTCGAATTGAACGTCTGTCAGGTGCGTGCTGGTTTGTTGCGATTGATCTGCAGCGGCTTCGGGTTGCCAATAGTAGAAAAACCCAGGCGTTGCACTAACAGTTCTGTCAGTGGTGCCGTAACGGCAAACAGTAACTAATGGCAGGCATGACAACCATTGCCTGAGGACTGTGCTGTGGTCGACCGTGAACACCCATCCGCCTTGCCGCAACTGACATATGTTGCTCTTCCGGTCATTATTGCTGCGACCCCGCAATCAGAGTCGTCCATCAGTGTCATTTGGGGTTACATGGCCGGCGGCGGGCACATCGGTACTCGATTGCTGTGGGAGACAGAAGGGGGGATGGTCGGCGGGTTCGATGTCCCGATCAGTTCATTACGCTATGTCATCACCGGCCTCAATCCTGATACTCGATACACGATAAAAGCCTTCGGGCTCAAGGGTAGCGAGGTCTCTCCCGGCAGCAAGGATGTGCAAGCCACCACCAAACCCGCATCCTCGTTGCCGGCCAGCCCGACGAATCTCGCCGCTGCGCCTACGAAGGACACCATCACATTGACCTGGTCCGGCCCCGCGAACGCTTCCATCTACAAACTCAGCTACGGCCATGCACCCAGCGGACCGGTGATTCGCAACGAAACAACCATGAGCATGGCGTACACGTTCAATGGATTGAGCGCGGGCACCTTGTATTACTTTGAAGTTCGTTCATCCAACAATGTCGGCGACTCGGCTCCGGCGCGCATAACCCAACAGACGTTGCAGGTGCCCACAGTGCCAGGAGGGCTGCGAGCGACTCCCTCCATTTCAGCGATGGCCGTAGAGTGGTCTGCCTCCATCGGTGCGGTCGACTATGTGATCCGTTTCGGCGTAGAACCCGGTGGTCCCGTGACGACGCTGACCACGCAGCTATTGCGGCATCCGCTGGAAAACCTGATCAAAGACACGCTTTATTTTATCGAGGTCAGCGCTCGTAACCACAACGGGGAGTCATCCCCGGCACGTATCACCCAGAAGACCCTTGATGGCCCGCCACTGCCTCCCAAACCTGGCAGCCTGTACGTCGTCACCACCCATGATGCTGTCACTATCGTTTGGGGCCCGCCGCAATCGGCCGGTTACCTGGTCAGCATCGGAATCGAAACTGCGCAACGCGAGGTTTTCGCTACGCAAGCCACGCCGTACATGAACCATCGCTTTCAAGGCCTGCGTCCTGAAACTCGTTATTTCATTGAGGTGCGTGCAACCAATGCCAGTGGTGAATCCGAACCCTCCCTGGCCAGTGCGTCGACCCCAACTTTTCAGGCCCCTCAAGACCTGTCTGTCGAAGAACTCACTGATGATTCAGCGCGCTTGAGCTGGCGTGCGAATGCCGATTACACGACACAGACGCAATATGAGATTTATCTGGGCAATCAGCTTCTGATGACGCAAACCGAAAGCACCTGCCTGATCACCGGGCTGATCGAGCAGAGCGGGTATGAAGCCAAGGTGCGGGCCAAAGGCATCGGGCAATACGGCTTGGGCGACTATTTCTCCGGGTTCGTGTCGAAGCGATTCAACACGCCGGCCTACGATGGCGTCCGCATCTGCGCGCCCGGAAACTTGAGGGGCACTCGCGACACCGCCACAACCGTATTGCTCAGTTGGGACGATTCCTACGAAAGGTGCGATTTGTGTCCCAATGCCGTGGGCTATGAGGTATCCGGTGCTGGCATCGCGACCATCAACGTGGCGCGACCGCCGTGTGAAATATCCGGCTTGAGCGCCGTTCGCCAGTACCGGTTTTCGGTTCGGGCACGTGCAGGCGGGAACAACGTTTCATCGCCAGTCGATTGTATGATCGGTGCGTGTCCGGACACGCCATCCTCTTTGCAAGTTAGCGGCATAACGGGCACCGGTGCAACGCTGGCATGGTCGATCCCGGCCGGCAACGTGGCCGTGGCCGATTACCTGGTTGCCTGCGATGGTTCGTTCGTTGGTGCAACCCGTGAAATGAAATACACATTCTCGTCGTTGGAGCCCGGAAAGACTTACCGCGTAGAGGTCCGGGCGCGCAGTGGAGCAGGAGGGGTGTCTGCCCCGGCGACCGCGACATTCGCCACAGGCGATACATCAAATTCACCACGCAATCTACACGTCACGGCGAATGAAAGCCGCAGGGTCTCCATTGCCTGGGACGCGCCATCGGGCCCTTCGCCGATTGGCTACCGGGTCAGCGTGCTCTGGAAGCCAACCGACGTTACCCAGCCGGAACATACTCTGTTCAACCTGATCCCCGGATTGCCACTCAACATCGCCGTGTGCAGTCGTTTTGCAGCAGGTGTTGTGTCGGATTGGGTGTACGTCATGGTCTTGCCGAAACCCTAGAGTGAGGCCTGGCCTCCCAGATCACAACATTACACTCAACCACGCCGAACCCAGCAGCAACAGCGCCATGAGGCCATTGAACCCTTGCATCGCGCGGGGTGAACGCAACCAACGACTGGAACCCGCGCCGAGCAATGCCCAAACCCCGAGACAGGGCAGCGAGACCAGGAAAAACGCCAGGGACAGGTACAGCACATGCGCAAACCGGTGTTCACCCACCCCGGCGAACACACTGACCACCGCCAGCGCCATCATCCAGGTTTTCGGGTTGATCCATTGCAGGCCGGCCGCGCCGAGCAAGCCAAGGCGCTGCTCGGCCTGCGCAGTGGCAATGGCAACGGCAGGGGCGCGATAGATTTGCCAGGCCAGATAACTTAGCCATGCCACGCCAGCCCACTGCATGATCGTTTGCAGCAGGGGCCATTGAGTCAATGAAGCACCGGCACCTGTACCCACCAAAAACACAAGTATCGCGGCGCTGGCGCAGGCGCCAAGGATGATCGGAACCGCAGCGGCCAGACCGAATCGGGCGCTGTTGCTCAGCACCAGAATATTGGTCGGGCCGGGAGTGATCGAAGCGACAAAGGCGAATAGCAGAAAGGGCAGCAAGGTCGGGAAAGTGGAAGGCATCGCAGGCAGACTCCGGTGAAGATCAGTACGCTGATCTTCACAATTGCCGGTATTACCTGTCTGGAAGATTTGAGCATCGCTTGCGGTACAACGCGGGCGTCAGGCCGTAGGCGCGCATGAACCAGCGCCCCAGATGGCTTTGATCGGCAAAGCCCAGCGCCATCGCCACCGCCGCCGGTTGTTCGCCACGGGCCAGCATCCGCCGCGCCGTGGCCAGGCGCAATTGCACCAGATACGCGTGGGGCGCCATGCCATAGGCCGCCTTGAACGCGCGGGTCAGGCGGAAGCGGTCGACGCCGGTGACGGCGGCCAGTTGATCGAGGCCGATGTCGTATTGCGCGTTGGCATGCAGGTATTCCCGGGCTTTCTGCGCCACCCGCGGCAGACGCGGGTCCTGGCCATCGCGGGCGCGCCAGTGCAAGTGGCTGGTCAGGCGTTCGAGCAAGCCGTCGAGGGCGGTCTGGCGGACGATCTTCAGTTCACCGCGATGCAGGGTTTCAAACGCCAGGCTGGTGGCCTGTGCCAGACGCGCATCGCTGGCCAGGGTGGCGGCGAAGCTCAGCTGGCTGTTGTCGGGGGCGTGATCGAACACGGCACTGAGTTCGCGCTGCAACCACTGCGGGTCGAGGTACAGCATGCGATAGGTGAAACCGTCAGCGTTCGGCGCTTCGCCGTCATGGATGTCACCGGGCTCCAGCAGAAACACCTTGCCCGGCGTGCTCTGGTGCTTGGCCCGTCGGCAATTGAATTGCTGTACGCCTTGCTCGGTGACGCCCACCAGATAGCTGTCATGCCAGTGCGGGTCATAGGCGTGACCTTCGAAATGCGCGCGCAGGGTCTCGATGCCGGTGTCGGCATCCTGGGCCAGGTCGATCCAGTTGTGAGACGTCATGCTGCACCTGTGGGGCGGATTGCCGAACTATTTAACGCCCGCACCGAGGGTGATGCCTAGAACGTTTGTGCAGTCTTCAGCCGAACAGTCCGGCGGCGATGTTGATCGAGAACCCGAGAATGGCGGTGTTGAACACAAAACCGATCAACGACTGGGCCAACACGATCTTGCGCATGCCCCGGGTGGCGACGCCGACATCCGAGGTTTGCACCGCCACACCGATGGTGAACGAGAAGTACAGGAAGTCCCAGTAGTTGGGGGTCGTCAGCCCTTCGGCAAAACGCAGCGCCGGTTCCTTGCCGTCCCAGATGTAATACAGCCGGGCGTAATGCAGGCTGAAGATGACCCCGATCAACAGCCATGAACCGATGACGGTCAGGGCGGTGAAGCCGTAATGCAAAAGCTTGCGCGTGGTTTCCAGGTCTTTGCTGCCGGCCAGTTCGAAGGTGATGGCCGCCAGGCTGGCCAGTGCGGCAATGCACACCAGCGCCAGCACCAGCCCGGCGTTTTCGTCTTCGATTTCGGCGATGCGTTTCACGTCAGGCGCTTTCGAACGCACGGTGAGCCAGAGCATCAGCAGCAGGTAGATCCAGACGCCGGCATTCCAGCCGATGAGGATCTTGTTGATGGGCGAATCGGCCGGAACCAGAAAGCCTATCGCGATGCCAATGAGGATGGCGGCGGACAGGCGAGGGTGGGTGCGTGCGAGGAAGATCATGGAGGCTCGATGGATTGGGGCTGTGCAATCACCTTAGCCCAGGTGACCCCGATCTTGAAATCAATGAGGCCTCCTGTGGGAGCGAGCTTGCTCGCGATGGCTGTGTGTCAGTCGACGATGATGTAACTGATAGTCAGCCATCGCGAGCGAGCTCGCTCCCACAAGGTTTGTGGTGTTGGTTAATGGGCTTTGTGGCGTTTGCGCACCAGCTTCATCACCACCACAAAAAACACCGGCACGAACACCACGGCCAGTGTCGCCGTGATCATCCCGCCGATCACCCCGGTGCCGATGGCCTGCTGGCTCGCCGAACTGGCGCCAGTCGCGATCGCCAGCGGCACCACGCCAAGGATGAACGCCAGGGAGGTCATGACAATCGGCCGCAACCGCAGGCGTGCCGCTTGCAGGGTGGCGTCGATCAGGTCGTGGCCTTCGTCGTACAGGCTTTTGGCGAATTCGATGATCAGGATGGCGTTCTTCGCCGACAGGCCGATGATGGTGATCAGTCCGACCTTGAAGAACACGTCGTTGGGCATCCCGCGCAAGGTCACCGCCAGCACCGCGCCGAGCACGCCCAGCGGCACCACCAGCAGCACCGAGGTCGGGATCGACCAGCTCTCGTACAACGCCGCCAGACACAGGAACACAATCAGCAGCGACAGCCCCAGCAGGATCGGCGCCTGGCTGCCGGACAAACGCTCCTGCAACGACAGCCCGGTCCATTCCTGGCCCAGGCCCGCCGGGCCTTGCGCCACCAGCCGCTCGATCTCGGCCATGGCCTCACCGGTGCTGTGGCCCGGGGTCGGTTCACCGGAAATACTGATCGCCGGGTAGCCGTTGTAGCGGGTCAACTGCGCAGGGCCCTGGGTCCACTTGGCCTGCACGAAGGCCGACAAGGGCACCATTTTTCCGTGGGTGTTGCGCACGTGAATTTTCAGCAGGTCTTCCACCTGGCTGCGCTGGTCGCCCTCGGCCTGCACCACGACACGCTGCATCCGCCCCTGATTGGGGAAGTCGTTGATGTAGGCAGAGCCCACGGCCGTGGACAGCACGTTGCCGACGTCGGCAAAGGACACCCCCAGCGCGTTGGCCTGCTTGCGGTCGACCACCAATTGCACCTGCGGTGCCTCGGCCAGGGCGCTTTCGCGCACGTTCATCAGGATCGGGCTTTTTTCCGCCGCCGCGAGTAACCCGGTGCGGGCTTCCATCAACTTCTCATGGCCGAGACCACCGCGATCCTGCAGGCGGAACTCGAAGCCGCTGGACGTACCCAGGCCATCCACGGGCGGCGGCAGCACGGCGAAGGTCACTGCGTCCTTGATCTGGCTGAGGGCGACGTTGGCCCGGTCGGCAATCGAAGCCGCCGAGTCGTCGCTGCCACGCTCGGACCAGTCCTTGAGTGTGCTGAACGCCAGCGCCGCATTCTGCCCGCTGCCGGAGAAGCTGAATCCGAGAATCACCACTCTGTCGCGAATACCCGGCTCGCCGGCGTTGTGCGCTTCAACCTGCTCGGCCACCTGCACCGTGCGATTCTTGCTCGCCCCCGGCGGCAACTGGATGTCGGTGATGGTGTAACCCTGGTCTTCCACCGGCAGGAACGAGGAGGGCAGGCGACTGAAGGCCAGGCCCAGACCGATCAGCAGCACACCGTAGATCAGCAGGTAGCGCCCGGTACGTTTCAACGCGTAGGCGACCCAGCCCTGATAACGGTCGGTCAGTTGTTCGAAGCGACGGTTGAACCAGCCGAAGAATCCGGACTTTTCATGGCGCTCGCCTTTGGCAATCGGCTTGAGCAGCGTCGCGCACAGGGCTGGGGTCAAGGTCAGGGCGAGGAAGGCCGAGAACAGGATCGAGGTGGCCATCGACAGCGAGAACTGCTGGTAGATCACCCCGACCGAGCCCTGCATGAACGCCATCGGAATGAACACCGCGACCAGCACCAGGGTGATGCCGATGATGGCCCCGGTAATCTGCTTCATGGCCTTGCGCGTGGCTTCCTTGGGCGACAGGCCCTCGGTGGCCATGATGCGCTCGACGTTCTCCACCACCACGATGGCGTCGTCCACCAGAATGCCGATCGCCAGTACCATGCCGAACATGGTCAGCACGTTGATCGAAAACCCCAGCGCCAGCATGGTCGCAAAGGTGCCCATCAACGCCACCGGCACCACCAGCGTCGGGATCAGCGTGTAGCGGATGTTTTGCAGGAACAGGAACATCACCGCGAACACCAGCAGCATCGCCTCGCCGAGGGTGTAAACCACCTTGGTGATCGAGACCTTGACGAAAGGCGAGGTGTCGTACGGGATCGAGTACTCGACGTTCGCCGGGAAGTAGCGCTTGAGCTCATCCATCTTCGCCCGTACCAGGGTCGCGGTGTTCAGGGCGTTGGCGCCGGGTGACAACTGCACCGCGACGGCGGTGGACGGCTTGCCGTTCAGGCGCGTGGAAAACTGGTATTCCTGGCTACCGATTTCGACCCGCGCCACATCACTGATGCGCACGGTCGAGCCGTCCGGGTTGGCCTTGAGGACGATGTCGGCAAACTCTTCGGGGGTCGACAACTGGCCCTTGACCAGAATGGTCGCGGTGATTTCCTGGGTGGTGCGGGTCGGCAGATCGCCGATGCTGCCCGCTGATACCTGGGCGTTTTGCGCGACGATGGCGGTGTTGACGTCCGCCGGCGTCAGGTTGAAGGCGAGCAGTTTCTGCGGGTCGATCCAGATCCGCATCGCCCGCTCGGCGCCGTACAGCTGCGCCTTGCCGACGCCGTCCAGACGCTTGACCTCGTTCATCACGTTGCGCGCCAGGTAATCGCTGAGCGCCACGTCGTCGAGCTTGCCGTCGCTGGAGGTCAGGGTGATCAGCAGCAGGAAACCGGAGGAGACTTTCTCCACCTGCAAACCTTGCTGGATGACCGCTTGCGGCAGGCGAGACTCAACGGCTTTCAGGCGGTTCTGCACATCCACCTGGGCCAGTTCCGGGTTGGTGCCCGGCTGGAAGGTGGCCTTGACGGTGGCGCTGCCCAGGCTGCTCTGGGATTCGAAATACAACAGGTGATCGGCGCCGTTGAGCTCTTCCTCGATCAGGCTGACCACGCTCTCGTCCACGGTTTGCGCCGAAGCGCCCGGGTACACGGCGTAGATTTCGATTTGTGGCGGCGCAACATCCGGGTATTGCGCCACCGGTAGTTGCGGAATGGCCAGCGCACCGGCCAGCAGGATGAACAAGGCAACCACCCAGGCGAACACCGGGCGGTCGATAAAGAACTGCGGCATAAAAAAGCGTCCTGCTTACTGACCAGTCGCCTGGGCAAGTGGAAGAGGGGTGTCGTCGATCTGCACTTTCTCGCCGGGGCGGACGTGCTGCAGGCCCTCGATGACGATGCGGTCGCCTGCCTTCAGGCCGCTGGTGACGATCCAGCGATCGTTCTGCACGGCGCCCAGTTCGACCGGTTGCTGGCCGACCCGCTGTTCGGCGTCGAGCAGCAGCACCTGGGCGATGCCAGCGCTGTCGCGCTGGATGGCCCGTTGCGGCACGCTGATACCCTGCTGGTTGACCGCTTGTTCCAGGCGTACGCGCACGAAGCTGCCGGGCAACAAGTCGAGGTCGGGGTTGGGGAACTCGCTGCGCAGGATGATCTGGCCGGTGCCCGGGTCGACGGTGATGTCGCTGAACAGCATCTTGCCCGGCAGCGGGTAGAGGCTGCCGTCATCCTGGATCAGCGTGGCCTTGGCCTGGTCCTGGCCGACCTGCTGCAACTGACCGGAACGGAAGGCGCGGCGCAGTTCATTGAGTTCGCGGGTGGACTGGGTCAGGTCGGCATGAATCGGGTTCAGTTGCTGAATCAATGCCAGCGGCGTGGTTTCGTTCTGCCCGACCAGCGCGCCTTCGGTGACCAGCGCGCGACCGATACGCCCGGAAATAGGCGCGGTGACGGTGGCGTAACCGAGGTTCAAGCGGGCGCGTTCCACTGCGGCCTTGTTGCCGGCAACATCGGCGGCACTCTGCCGGGCGTTGGCCCGGGCGTTGTCGTAGTCCTGGCCACTAATGGCCTTGTCGTCGATCAACCGGGCGTAGCGCTGCTCCTGCAGCCGGGCCTGGAACGCGTTGGCTTCGGCCTTGCGCAACGCCGCTTCGGCGCTGTCCAGGTCAGCCTTGAACGGCGCCGGGTCGATGCGGAACAACACATCGCCCTGTTTCACGTCGCTGCCTTCACGGAAGGTGCGCTGCAACACCACGCCAGCCACGCGGGCACGCACTTCGGCCATGCGCGGTGCGGCAATGCGCCCGCTCAGTTCGCTGCTGATGGTCAGTGGCCGCGCTTCGATGGTTTCGATGCGAACCGTGGCCAGCGGCGCCTGTTCCTCGGCATTCGAGGACTTGTCACACGCGGCCAGTGCCAACGCCAGTGCAATCAGGCTGAGCCTGGCAAGCAGATTCTTCGACATGTCATACCCCAATAAAGACCCCCAGCATCCTACTGGGCGAAGGCGAGGGTAGCGGTGAAGCTTTGTTGGTGCTGTGTGAAATTGTGTAAGGGTTTTACTCAGGTGTGGGTCAGGGCGTATATCCTGCAGTCCTTGATTTCTATTGCGCCTGACAGATTGCTTTCGCGGGCAAGCCCGCTCCCACAGTGGTCGGTGGTGTTCATATCATTTGTGTTCACCTCAAATCCCTGTGGGAGCGGGCTTGCCCGCGAAGAGGCCGGAACAGACGCTAAAGCACTTTCTGGAAACACCCCATGCCCAACATCCTCCTGGTCGAAGACGACACCGCCCTCGCCGAACTGATTGCCAGCTACCTGGAACGCAACGGTTATTCCGTCAGCGTGATCGGTCGAGGTGACCATGTGCGCGAACGTGCGCGGCTCAATCCGCCGGACCTGGTGATCCTCGACCTGATGCTGCCCGGCCTCGACGGCCTGCAAGTCTGTCGCCTGCTGCGCGCCGATTCGGCGAGCTTGCCGATCCTGATGCTCACCGCCCGCGACGACAGCCATGACCAGGTCCTGGGCCTGGAAATGGGTGCCGACGACTACGTCACCAAGCCCTGCGAGCCACGGGTGCTGCTGGCCCGGGTGCGGACCTTGCTGCGCCGCAGCAGCCTCAGCGAGCCGCAGACCGCCAACGACCGCATTCTGATGGGCAACCTGTGCATCGACTTGTCCGAGCGCACCGTGACCTGGCGCGATCAGCTGGTGGAACTGTCCAGCGGCGAGTACAACCTGCTGGTGGTGCTGGCCCGGCATGCTGGCGAAGTACTGAGCCGCGACCAGATCCTGCAACGCCTGCGCGGCATCGAATTCAATGGCACCGACCGTTCGGTGGACGTGGCGATTTCCAAGCTGCGACGCAAGTTCGACGACCACGCCGGCGAGGCGCGCAAGATCAAGACCGTGTGGGGCAAGGGTTACCTGTTCAGCCGTTCCGAGTGGGAATGCTGAGCCGATGTTCAGAATCCTCTTTCGTTTGTACCTGGTGACCATCGTCTCGTTCAGCGCCGCGATTTACCTGGTGCCGGATCTGGTGGTCAAGGTGTTCCACGAGCGCTTTGTCACCTACAACCTCGATTACTCGCGAGGACTGCAAACGCTGATCGTCAAACAGTTTCACGGGGTCCCAGCCGAACAGTGGCCGGCCCTGGCCGCTGAAATGGACAAGGACTTCTCTCCTCTGCACATCGTGCTCAGCAGCAATGACGACAGCAGCCTGACCCCTGATGAACAGCAGCGCTTGCGCCGCGGCGAGAACGTCGTGCACGTGGGCGACTGGGGCTGGCGCACGCTGGCGGTCGCGCCGCTGAATGAGCGCACCGTGGTGCAAATGGTCGTGCCACCGGACCCGCTGGACGTCAACCTGTTGTACTGGAGCATCAACGTCCTGATCGGCGCGACCATGCTCGCGTGCCTGTTGCTGTGGCTGCGCCCGCACTGGCGTGACCTGGAGCGCCTCAAGGGCGCGGCCGAACGCTTTGGCAAGGGTCACTTGGGCGAGCGCACGCAAATCTCCCCGAATTCCAACATCGGCAGCCTGGCCAGTGTGTTCGACACCATGGCCGGCGACATCGAGAACCTGCTCAACCAGCAGCGGGACTTGCTCAATGCGGTGTCCCACGAATTGCGCACGCCGCTGACGCGCCTGGACTTCGGCCTGGCGCTGGCCCTGTCCGACGACTTGCCGGCGGCCAGCCGCGAACGCCTGCAGAGCCTGGTGGCGCACATTCGGGAACTCGATGAGTTGGTGCTGGAGCTGCTGTCCTACAGCCGCCTGCAAAACCCGGCACGGCTACCGGAGCAGGTCGGAGTGTCGCTGGATGAGTTCATCGACAGCATTCTCGGCAGCGTCGACGAAGAACAGGAATCCCCGGAAATCGTCATCGACGTGCTGCTCCACGGCCAGTTCGAACGCTTCAGCCTGGACCCGCGCCTGACCGCCCGCGCCTTGCAGAACCTGCTGCGCAACGCCATGCGCTACTGCGAAAAGCGCATTCAGATCGGGGTGCAGGTCTATGCCGGCGGTTGTGAGATCTGGGTCGACGATGACGGCATTGGCATTCCGGACGACGAGCGCGAGCGGATCTTCGAACCCTTCTACCGCCTCGACCGCAGCCGCGATCGCGCCACGGGTGGTTTCGGCCTGGGACTGGCGATCAGCCGCCGGGCACTGGAGGCCCAGGGCGGCACGCTGACGGTGGAAGCCTCGCCGCTGGGCGGAGCGCGGTTTCGCTTGTGGTTGCCGGCTTCGGCCTGACGCGCTTTGCAGGCGCTGGTGCAGCGCCTGCGTTGAGCCAAGGTTTCTCAGGTACTGAGGCGACTGCGCAACAGCTTCGCCATCTCCTCCAGATCCGCCATCGGCTGATGCCCGATCAGCATCCAGGCGTGTTCCATGTCGGCCCAATAGACGATATTCAGCTCGCGCCGCTGTTCCCGGGCGAAATGGCGGCTGCCGCTGTTGGAGCGGGTGACGCACAGCGCCATGGGGCCGTGCGCCGGATCGAGGTAGGTGATCTGGGCGATGGGCGCACCGTCGTACTCGAGGATTTGCGCGCGCTTGAACTCGGCACGGGGCAGGCTCAGTTTTGCCGGTGCGAGGTTGAGGCCCAGACGCGCATCGATGGTGCGCAGTTGTGCCCGTTGCGCGGCTTCATCGCCGGGCAAGTGATCCAGGGTTTCCGGCACGTAGAGCGCCATGTAATCGGCCACCAGGCCGCGCCAGTTATGTGTCTGCCGGCTCGCTTGCCAGCCGAGGAACAAGCGGTCCGCCAGCACGCCGCCGGCCAATAGCCCGGCCGCGGCGGCGAGGAACCAGCGTCGACTGAGCCCGGGGCGGGCGGGTGAGGGCATCGTGGCGAGCATGGCTTGCAGGCGATCGACCGGCGCCTGCCGGGCCAGTTCATCGTAGGCGTCCTTGAACGGCAAGCTGCTGCGATCCAGCCACTGCAGGCGCAGGCCGAGCATCGGGTCGGCACTGACGGCCGCGTCGACGCGCGCTCGCTGCTCGGTATCGAGTTGGTTGTCGAGGTAAGCTACCAGTTGTTCGTCCGAGGGTATCGCGTTCATCAATGTTCTCCTCGGTTAGGGGTGGGCACCGTGTGCAACGGTGGGTATTCGGCCAGTTTCGCCCGAGCGGCGGCCAGGCGACTCATGACCGTGCCGATGGGCACTTGCAACACCTCGGCGACTTCGCGGTAGGACAAGCCTTCGACATAGGCGAGAAACACCGTTTCGCGCTGGGCCTCGGGCAAGGCATCGACGCGGCGGATGACCTGTGCCGCCAACACGTGGGTCTGGGCCACGGATTCACCATCGAACGACAAGGCCTGATCGGCGTCTACCTGACCCTGACCCTGGCGCACCCGCCGGGCGCGGACTTCGTTGAGCCAGATCGAATGCAGAATGCTCAGCAGCCAATGGTCCATGCGCGTGCCCTGCACGTATTGCGCGGCCCGTTCCAGCGCCCGCACGCACGTGGCTTGCACCAGGTCATCGGCGACATGCCGTTGCCGGGACAACAGCAGGCCGTAGCGCCATAAACGCGCCAGATGCTGGTTCAGTTCCGTTCGTATAGCCTGATCGCTGGCGATGGCGACCTCCGTCCGGTCGTGTTGTCAGGTTTTCGATGAACCGTTGATGGCTTCGGCCAGGTCCTGGTACTCCTCGCATTGAGTACTGCCACAGATGGATTTGATCTGCTGCAGTTGCTCCTGTGCAAGATCCAGCCGGCCTTTGACCACATAGGCTTCGCCGAGGTATTCGCGGACCTGCGCGTACTGCGGGTCGAGTTTCACCGATTGCAGGTAATAGCCGATGCCTTCATCGGTACGTCCCAGTTTACGCGTGGCGTAGCCGCGATAGTTCAACGCTTTTGCGGTATTTGGCTGTTTCAGCGTGTCGAGCAGGGCCAGGGCTTCTTCATAACGCCCGTCCTTGGCCAGTTGATAGGCATAGTTGGTGCGGTCTTCGTCCGGCACCAGGTTGCTGGTCTGCTTGACGCACCGCTGCGATCGGGTATCCAGCACCTGACCTTTCGGGCAGCTGGGCCTGGTGGGCATATCATCACCGCCACCACCACCGTTGGCCATGGCGAGGGAGCCGGACAACGCAACGCTCAGCAACACTGGGGTCATCAGAACAGCAAAACGAATATTCATGGGCTTTGCTCCACAGGTTCATGGGTTTCGGATCAAGTCGCGCCTCGCCAGACGCAGCGTAAGGTTGATGTGATGAGAACACCGCAGCATGAACAATTATTCGTTACGTACTGGCGGTGTTTTCAAGGAAAGCACATAGCGCAGCGTTGTGTGCACTGAAGATCCCTGTGGGAGCGAGCCTGCTCGCGATGCGGAGTGTCATTCAACTTTGATGTCGGCTGATACACCGCTATCGCGAGCAGGCTCGCTCCCACATTGGAGTATCAACCCAGCAGACGAATCGGAGCGCCTTCCGACCAGGCCTGAATGTCCTCGATCATTTGCGAGAAAAACAGCTGGTAGTTCTGCCGGCTCACGTAGCCGACATGGGGTGTCGCCAATACATTGTCCAGGGTCCGGAACGGATGGTGGGCGGGCAGCGGTTCCTGCTCGAAGACGTCCAGGGCGGCACCGGCCAGCCGTTGTTTCTGCAGGGCCTTGATCAGCGCCGCTTCATCGACAATGGGGCCGCGAGCGGTGTTCACCAGCAGCGCCGTGGGTTTCATCCAGCCCAGTGCCTGGGCGTCCACCAGACCGCGACTGCGCTCGCTGAGCACCAGGTGCACCGACAGCACATCGGCCTGTTCGAACAGTTCCTGCTTGCTGACACAGGTCACACCGACTTGCGCCGCACGTTCGGCGGTGAGGTTTTCACTCCAGGCGATGACGCGCATGCCGAACACCTGACCGAACTGCGCGACACGCTGGCCGATGCTGCCCAGACCGAGGATGGCCAGTGTCTTGCCATGCAGGTCGCCACCCAGGCCTTGTTGCCATTGGCCGGCGCACAGGGCATTGGCTTCGACTACCAGGTTGCGGGTCGCAGCCATGATCAGCGCCCAGGTCAGTTCCGGCGCGGCGTGTTTGTAGCTGTCGGTGCCGCTGACCTGAATGCCCAGCGCGGCGGCGGCTTTCAGGTCCAGGGCCGCATTGCGCATGCCGCCGGTCACCAGCAGTTTGAGCTTCGGCAGGCGCCGCAGCAGGTCTTCATCGAACCGGGTGCGCTCGCGCATCACGCAGATCACCTCGAACCCGGCAAGGCGCTCGGCCAGGGTCTGGTTGTCGGCGGGGTAGTCATGGAGAAAACTCACCTGCCCGACGCCATCCAGCGCCGACCAGTCCACCACGTCCCGCGCCACATCCTGCCAATCATCAAGCACTGCAATCTGCACAGGCATCAGCCTTTCCTCTTCAACGCACGGGGTTGGTCTTGTTCAGCCAGGCGAGCAGGGCCTGGTGGAATTGTGCCGGTTCTTCCATCTGTGGCGCATGGCCCATGCCCGGGAATTCGACCAGTGTGGACTGGGGAATCAACTGGGCCACCTGTTTGCCAAGGACATCGTAGTGCCCGATCTTCGCCTTGACTTCGGGCGGGGCGATGTCACTGCCGATGGCGGTGGTGTCGGACGTACCGATCAACAGCAGGGTCGGCATCTTCAGGTTCTGGAATTCGTAGTACACCGGTTGGGTGAAGATCATGTCGTAGATCAGCGCCGAGTTCCACGCGACTTGCGTGTGCCCCGGGCCTTTGTTCAGGCCGGCGAGCATGTCGACCCAGCGATCGAACTCCGGTTTCCAGCGCCCGCCGTAATAGGTGCTGCGTTCATAGTTGCGGATACCCTCGGCGCTGAGCTTGAGTTCGCGCTCGTACCATTGATCCACCGTGCGATAGGGCACGCCGAGGGCTTTCCAGTCTTCCAGGCCGATGGGGTTGACCAGCGCCAGTTGCTCGACCTGTTCGGGGTATTGCAAGGCATAGCGAGTGGCGACCATGCCGCCGGTGGAATGCCCCAGCAGGGTGGCTTTCTGGATACCCAGGGCCTTGAGCAATTGCTGGGTATTCGTCGCCAGTTGCTGGAAGCTGTACTGGTAGTGCGCCGGTTTGCTGGAGGTGCAGAAGCCGATCTGGTCCGGGGCGATGACCCGATAGCCGGCGTCGCTGAGGGCTTTGATCGAGCCGTCCCAGGTGGCGCCGCAGAAATTCTTGCCGTGCATCAGCACCACACTGCGACCATTGGCCTTGCCGTGGGCGGCGACGTCCATGTAACCCATTTGCAGGGATTGGCCCTGGGACTCAAAGGCGAAGTGCTTGAGGGTGTAGGGGTAGTCGAAACCCTGCAACTCAGGGCCGTATGCCGGTCCTTCGGCGAGGGCGATGACGGGCAGGGCGGCGGTCAGTAAAAGGCTGGGTAACCAGCGGGAGAAGGGGCGCGACATGAGAGGGCTCCGTGGAAAATCCGCCGATGCTGGATCGACTCGATTAGGGCGGCATTAAACACAGGCAACCGCCGCCCTCGATGGTTCAACCCATCCAGCCCAAAGTCGCCATGGCCAGCACGCCGTAGCGGGCGCCTTTGGCCAGGGTGACGATCAGCAGGAAGCGTCCCAGCGGCTCGCGCATGACCCCGGCGACCAGCGTCAGCGGATCGCCGATCACCGGCAGCCAACTGAGCAGCAACGACCAATGGCCGTAGCGCTGGTAATGAAGCCGGGCTTTCTCCAGGTGCCGGGGGCTCATCGGAAACCAGCGTCGGTCGCGGAACCGCTCGATCCCGCGTCCCAGCCACCAGTTAAGCAGCGAGCCCAGAACGTTGCCGAACGTTGCCACCGCCAGCAGTGCCCAGAGCCAATAACGATCGCTGAGCAGCAATCCGACCAGCACCGCTTCGGATTGCAACGGCAGCAGCGTGGCAGCACCGAATGCCGCGAAAAACAGCCCGAAGTACGCGCCGGACATCAATGGGCGGGGTAGTCCGCAACCACCACGTCAGTGCCGTCCTTTTTCAGGCCGATGACCTGATAGGCATCGCTCATGCCGTCCATTTCCATGCCGGGCGAACCCATGGGCATGCCAGGGGCCGCGACGCCCAGCAGATCGTCGCGCTTGCTCAAGGCCAGGACCTGGTCGGCCGGGACATGACCTTCAACGAATTTGCCGTTGATCAACGCGGTGTGGCACGACGACAGGCGCGGCGGCACGCCGTGCTGTTGCTTGAACTCGCTCATGTTGGCTTCGACGTGGTCTTCGACCTTGAAGCCATTGGCCTCCAGATGAGTGATCCATTTTTTGCAGCAGCCACAATTGGCGTCGCGATGAACCTCGATCGGAATGAGGTCGGCGGCCTGGGCCAGGGAGGACAAGAACAGGGCGCTCAGGGCGATCAGACGCAGAGGGTTTCGCATGGGATTTGTCTCGGCTAACGGGCAAAAAAACGCATTTTGACCATTTTAATGGATCAGGCATTCAAGGAGTGTTTCTAATTGCTACAAAGGTGTGCCATTCGATGATAGTTGACCAACGCTGTCAGGCAGATGAAGGGCACATTACAAAATCGTCAGGTTGAAATGCCGAGGGTAAGTATCGGTGTTGATGAAAGCCAACTAGTCGCCATGTAAGAAAAGTCTGAAAGACCATTCTTTGATGTGCCAATGCCCAATAAACAAGAAGTTTTACAATATGTATCTTAATTGTACGAAATTTGTTAAAGCTCTGAATAAAGGTTTGGTCGCCTCAAGTACTTCGGCCGATACTCCTGACCTCCTAACTTGGTCAAACAAGGAGTTTTCAATGACTATCGGATATACCGGCGCCTGGACCGCGAAAGCGGGCCTGCTGGTTCGAGATACCGCCAGCAGGTCAAACCCTGTTCACCAGAACGTCAAGGTCAGGCAGATGCTTGACCTGGTGGGCAACAATCCAGTTGAGCTGGATACAGTCAAGATGGACAAGATGAAGTTGCGCAAGCAGATGAAGGGTTTTGATCCTACTAATATTTCAGTCAAATCCATGGGTAGTATCAGTGTCTTTTTGAAAGAGCGTGGCCTGATCAGCGATGTTACGGCGGTCACGCTGAGCAATGCCGGTGACAAGTTCGACCGGTTTGGCATCAAGGATCCTGACGCGAAGTTCAATGCGCTGGAATATTTCGCGACTCAACTGGAGAATATTCAGCACAACAATGTGAAGGGTAACAAGTACGCCAACTACTTGGTTCCAGAGTTCAAAAGAGCGATTTACGTACTGCAAAATCTGGAAATTTACGGCAAGAGCAACGGCCCCATGGTGAGGCCAGACAGTGTTCTCACGGAAGAGGCCTGACGCCATGTTGCTCGGCCCACTCAGTTCATAGAGCGGGCCGGTGCCCCTTACCGGTCGAGCAGTTTCATGACTTCTTCCGGATAACGCAGGCCAGCGGTGGCATTTTCCGGAAAGATCGCTTCCAGCGCGTGCAGTTCTTCGGCGCTCAGCGTCACCTCCAGAGCGGCCACGTTTTCTTCCAGGTATTTACGTTGCTTGGTACCCGGAATCGGAATCAGGTAGTCACCCTGGGCCAGCACCCACGCCAGCGCCAGTTGGCCTGCCGTCACGCCTTTTTCTGTCGCCAGCGCTTGTACCTGTTGCACCAGCAGCAGGTTTTTCGCGAAGTTCTCGCCCTGGAAACGCGGGCTGAAGCGGCGGTAATCGTCGGCCGCGAAATCATCCGGGCTTTTCAATGCGCCGGTCAGAAACCCCCGGCCCAACGGGCTATAAGGCACAAAGGCTACGCCCAGGCGCTGGCAGGCCGCCAGGCAACCGTTTTCTTCCTGATCGCGACTCCACAACGAATACTCACTTTGCAATGCACTGATCGGGTGAACCTTGTGCGCCCGCTCCAGGGTCGCCGCCGAGGCCTCGCTCAATCCCAGGTATCGCACCTTGCCGGCACTGACCAGTTCGGCCATGGCGCCGACGGTTTCTTCGATGGCCACCTGCGGGTCGATTCGGTGCTGGTAATACAGATCGAGGGTGTCCACGCCCAGGCGCTTCAAGCTGCCGTCGATGGACTGGCGAATGTATTCCGGCCGACCGTTGACGCCCCGGGCGGTGGGGTTGGCCGGGTCGCGGACGATTCCGAACTTGCTGGCCAGGAACACCTGGTCGCGCTTGCCGGCAATGGCTTTGCCGATCAGTTCTTCATTGGAGTGCGGGCCGTACATGTCGGCGGTATCGAGCAGGTTGACGCCCAGTTCCAGCGCGCGATGCAAGGTGGCCGTGGCTTCGCGGGTATCCGTGCCGGTGGTGTAGAAGTCGGTCATGCCCATGCAGCCCAGGCCGATAGCCGACACCTGCGGACCGTTTTTTCCCAATTGACGTATGTGCATGAAATCAGCTCCCTGTGAAATGAATCACCATTGTTCGTCTCGACAGAAACAAGATAAACCGGCTAAAACAGCTATCACTATTCGTTAAATCTAAATAATCAGCCGGTGGAGCCAGCAATGGACCGTTTCAACGCCATGCGCGTCTTTACCCGAATCGTCGAGTTGGGCGGCTTTGCCAAGGCCGCCGACAGCCTGCAATTGCCCCGGGCCTCGGTCACCATCCTGATCAAGCAACTGGAGGCGCACCTGGGGGTGCAACTGCTGCAACGCACCACGCGGCAGATCAGCCTGACGCTCGATGGCGCGGCCTATTACCCACGTTGCGTGCGCTTGCTGGCGGACCTGGAAGAGACCGAAGCGGTGTTCAGTGCCGCACGCCATAATCCCAAGGGGTTGCTGCGGGTGGACATGCCGGCGGGCGTGGGGCGTTTGATTGTGATTCCGGCACTGCCGCAATTCACCGCCCGCTATCCTTTGATCGAGCTGGAAATCGGCCTGAATGACCGGCCGGTGGACCTGATTCGCGAAGGTGTCGATTGTGTGTTGCGCGGAGGTGCGCCGCTGGACGATTCGCTTGTGGCGCGGCCGCTGGTGGTGTTGGATCAGGTGACCTGTGCCAGCCCCGACTACCTGCAGCGACATGCAGCCCCCCATACGCTCGATGACTTGCGCGGGCACCGGATGGTCGAGTACGTCTCCAGCAACAGTGGCAAACGCTTTGGGCTGGAGTTTGTCGTGGATGGCCAGGTGCGGTCGGTCGACCTGCCCAAGCAGGTGGCGGTCAACAGTGCCGATGGCTATCTGGCAGCGTGCGAGGCGGGATATGGCCTGGTGCAGACGCCGTACTATCACGTGGCGCGGCAGCTGGAGGAGGGGCGTTTGTGTGAAGTGCTGAAGGAAGTGCCGCCACCGGGCATGCCGATGACGGCGCTTTATCCGCCGCACCGCCAGTTGTCCCGGCGGGTGCGTGTGTTCGTCGATTGGCTGGTGGAGCTGTGTGCCCAGCCGGGCAATGACTTTTACCGAAAGGATTCAGGACATTGAGCAGCGGTTAGCGATGCTGGTAGTAACCCGGTCTGCCGTGGTTGTCATAGTGATCGTGATGCCAGCCCCCGTGGGGGAAAACAATGCAACCGCTCAGGGTCAGGATGGCAAGCAGGGGAATCAGCAATGTGATTCGACGCAACATGTGAAAGTCCTCATGGTTATCGCCGCAATGAAGCTAAAACTCTTCATCGGCTGTAACATGAGACCCCGCTTGTAGCCGCTTATTCCCGAAACAGGGTAAGCACTTGGCATGGGCGTCGATACAAACCGGATACATTTACAGATTCAGGAAACCCGCAATGACTCAGTCGCAACGTTTGAAATACTCGATTCTGATCTCCCTGGTGGTGCTGGGGATCATGTTTGGCCTTTCCTGGTTGCAGAACACCGGCGTCATCAGCGAAAAACTGTTCCAGTACATCGCCATTGGCGTGGCGGTGATCGTGGTAGTCATCAATGGCGTGATGCGCCGCAAGGTCAAGCCCTGATCATTCGATCATCGGTTGCGCAGGATGGCAGCAGCCTGTGGATGCAGGCTGTAGCTCTTGTCGGGGTTGAGGACAATCACGCCTTCGCTGCACAAGCGCTTTAGCACTTCACGCACGCTGAGAAAGGACAAGGGAATATCCAGGTCCAGCAATTGGCTGTGCACGCCACGCACGCCAAGGCTGCGGTCGTTTTCGGCGGCCGTCAGCAGGGCGTCGATGACTTTCAGGCGGATCAGACTGGTTCGCAGGCCAAAGCTTTTGAGCAGGACCCGGATCCGCTCGTTGCCGTGGCGATCGATACGCGGCTCGAATACGCCGACTTCCATGGAAGTACCCTTTGGCGCGTTGCTACCGTCCGTTGGCAGTTGCGAGTTGTACATTGCAAAACTCCTTTCAGAGCCTGATCAGGAAAAAATGGGCGCTCTTACAGGACTGAACGTATGAGCAGTCCGAATCATGAAGGCTCGAATGTAGAAAATTTGTCGCCATCGCGTGATCAACCTGTCAGTCCGTGGTCCGCTGCGCAGTAAATCCCTAAATTTTTGTGGTGAGCTTCGTCCCTACAGGGAGGCCCGGCGCGCGTGGGTATGCGCAGCCGTGGCCATCGAATTTTCGATCAGGAGCGAGCGTGATTATTTCCAGCCAGTTAGCCAGGTTGAGCCTGGCGGGTGTGACTCTGGGGTTGAGCCTGGGGCTGAGCCTTGCGGCAAGCGCGAGCGGTACGCCTGCGCCAACGAGCGCGGACATCCGCCGGACCGGTTTCGGTGTGCCGCACATCCGCGCCGACAACGAGCGTGGACTCGGCTATGGCATCGGCTATGCCTATGCCCAGGACAACCTGTGCCTGCTGGCCAACGAAATCACTACGGTCAACGGCGAACGTTCGCGGTACTTCGGGCCGGATCAGTTCACCATCGAAGAGCGGGAGAACCTGGTCAGCGATGTGTTCTTCACCTGGCTGAACACCCCGCAAGCCGTCGCCGGTTTCTGGCAGGCCCAGACCCCCGAAGTGCGTGAGCTGGTCGAAGGCTATGTGGCGGGGTACAACCGCTCCTTGAGCGAGCGTCGCGCCCAGGGTTTGCCGCCGCAGTGCCAGGGCGATTGGGTGCGCGACATCACGACGTCGGACCTGGTCAAGCTGACCCGGCGCCTGTTGGTCGAAGGTGGCGTCGGCCAGTTTGCCGAAGCCCTGGCCGGTGCCACGCCACCTCAGGCCGTGGTCCAGGCGTCGAACACACAGTCAGCGTTCCAGATGGCCGCCACACGGATGCAGCGCTTTGCCCTGGATCGGGGCAGCAACGCCGTCGCGGTCGGCAGCGAGCGTTCCTTCAACGGACGCGGCATGTTGCTAGCCAATCCGCACTTTCCGTGGGTGGGCGGCATGCGCTTTTACCAGATGCACCTGACCATTCCCGGCAAACTGGACGTGATGGGCGCGGCGTTACCCGGCCTGCCGGTGATCAACATCGGTTTCAATCAACATCTGGCCTGGACCCACACCGTGGACTCGTCCAGGCATTTCACGCTGTATCGCCTGCAACTGGACCCCAAGGATTCGACCCGTTACCTGCTCGACGGCCAGTCCTTGCCGATGGACAAGCAGACCGTGACCGTCAACGTCAGGCAGGCGGACGGGCAGGCCCGGGCGATTTCCCACGAGGTCTACAGCTCGAAATTCGGTCCGGTGGTGCAATGGCCGGGAAAACTGGATTGGGATCCTCAGTACGCCTACAGCCTGCGCGATGCCAATCTGGATAACGACCGCGTTCTGCAGCAGTGGTACGCGATGAACCGCGCTGAAAACCTCAAGGACTTCCAGGCCTCGGTGCACAAGATCCAGGGCATTCCGTGGGTCAACACGCTGGCGGCGGACGACCAGGGGCAGACGCTGTACATGAACCTCTCGGTGGTGCCCAACGTCAGCGTCGACAAGCTGGCGCAATGCAGCGATCCGCGAGTGGGCGTGCAGATGATCATTCTCGACGGCTCCAACAGCGCCTGCGCCTGGGACATCGACCCGCAGGCGCCACAACAGGGGATCTATGCGTCGGACAAGTTGCCGCAGTTGCTGCGCAAGGATTTTGTCCAGCATTCCAACGACTCGGCATGGATGGCCAACCCGGCGCAACCGCTGACCGGCTATTCGCCGTTGATCAGCCAGGACAGCCAGCCATTGGGGCTGCGTTCACGCTTTGCCCTGGACCGATTGAGTACGCTGACCCAGGTCGGGGCGGCGGATTTACAACACATGGTCATGGACGATCAGGTTTATCAGGCGAATCAAGTGATGCCGGACCTGCTGCAATTCTGCGCGGCGGATCTCGGTGCCGATGCCAAAACCCTCACGCCACTGTGCGCCAGCCTCAAGGCCTGGGACCGCAACGCCAACCTGGGCAGCGGTCTGGGTTTTGTGCACTTCCAGAATGTCATGGAGGCACTGGAGCCAGTGCCGGACGTATGGCGTGTGGCATTCGATCCGCAGGATCCGCAACGTACCCCGCGTGGAATCGCAGTCGATCACCCGCAGGTGGCAAAGGCGCTAAGGGCAGCGATGCTGGCTTCGGCTGAACAGGTCAAGGCGGCAGGCCTCAAGCCGGACAGTCGTTGGGGCGATATCCAGGTGGTCAGCAGCGGCGGACAACAGACGCCAATCCACGGCGGGCCGGGCGCGCTGGGGGTCTACAACGCCATCCAGAGCGTGCCGCGCAGCGACGGTAAGCGCGAAGTAGTCAGTGGCACGAGTTACCTGCAAGTGGTGACTTTCGATGAAAACGGACCGCAGGCCAAAGGGCTGCTGGCGTTCTCGTTGTCCAGCGACCCGGCCTCGAAGTATTCACGGGACCAGACGCAGGCATTTTCCAGGAAGCAATGGAGCGTGCTGCCTTTCACCGAGCAACAGATCCTGTCCGATCCGGACTATCAGGTGCAGACGATCCGCCAGCAGGGTGCCAAGGTGGCCGCGCAGTAAGGAAGTGGAGTTTTGCATGAACGCTGAAGGCTGCTACCCGCAAGGGTCGCGGCCTTTTCAGCTTTTCGGGGATGACTGCGGAATCGCGTTGACCACCAGATTGCCGTTCTGGTTGCGGGTCAGGTAGACCGGCAGCACCCGCGGCAAGGATTTCACCAGACCGTTGATCTCTTTGATGTTGTAGATGCCGCCGATGTGGATCGAGCCGGTGCTGTTGTCAGCCACCATCAACGGTTTGTCCAGATAGCGATTGATCAAGGGCAGCGCATCGCTCAGGGCCAGATCGTCGAGCACCAGCTTGCCCTGGCGCCAGGCCAGCGAGCTGTCATTGTCATAGGTCTGGCTGATGCGGGGGATGAAGTCGCCGTGGCGATAATTGGCCTGCATCGCCGGGTCAAGGCGCAAACCGTCGCCTTGCAGGTCGGCGTTGCTGCTGACCAGTACCGAACCCTCGATCAGGTTGACCTTGACCTGGTCTTCATACATCCAGACGTTGAATTGGGTGCCGGTCACGCGAATCCGGCCTTCGGCGGCCTTGACCACGAAGGGGTGGCGGGTGTCATGGCTGACCCTGAAGAAGGCTTCGCCTTTTTCCAGCGTGACTTGCCGCTGATCCTTGTAGTTGCTGTACGTCAACTCGCTGCCCAGGTTCAGTTCCACCTGGCTGCCGTCTTTCAAGGTGACCGTTCGAACATTGTCGGTCGCTTCGAAATGCTGGTACGCGTTCGGTACCCAGCCCAGGTGCCAGCCGCCATAACCGGCCAAGGGCAGTGCCAGGGCACACACCGTTGCTGCAATAGCCAGACGGCGCCACGGGTTTTCGGCTTGAGTGCGAACCAGCGGCACGACAGCTTCGGGACGGGGCAAGTCGCCGGCGACATCCCAGATCTCCAGCATCGCTTCGTACTCGAAGGCATGGAGCGGATGCGCATCACGCCATTGCTCGAACGCCTGGCGCTCTTGCTCGGTGCAGTCACTGGCGTGCAGACGCATGCACCAATGCGCAGCGGCATCGGTGATGGCGTCGTATTCGGCTTCCGAGAGCGTGTGATCGGTCATTGGCCCTTCCTGATTTCCTGCATTCTAACCTTGGGGGAAGTCTGCGAGAACATCAGTCATGGCATTTAACCATCAATGTGTGGTTTTTTTTCAACGCCTCGCCTCTGGAGCACCTGCTATCGGGAAGCAGTATCCACAGGGGGCGTGAAAAAAAGATCAAATCAAACACCGCTGTAGCGCGCAGATCCGGGGATCTACGCGTTGTTACGCCGGGATCAGGGTTGAGGGGGCGTAGCGACCGGTACCGGGTCCAGTTGCCGGCCCATTTCGCAGATCAAGAAGGCGATCGAGTCGGCATTGTGCAAAATGACGTCGATTCGGAACGTCGAATCCTGCACGTTAAAAAAAGCTTCCCGTGCCTTATCCATGGTCTCGCTGCCCGTCAGTCGCAGAATGTGCTTGCCGATGTGGTAAGTGCTCGGTATGGAATCCAGGCTGATCCACGATTGCAGTCCACTGTTCCAGCGTGCGAACAGTTCCTCCTCTGGGGTATCCATCGACAAGGCTTCTCGCTGGAAGTCCAGCTGAGACTGTTTCCTTGCTGCGCCATACCCGGTGACCGACGCTACCAGATCGCTGAACGGCAGCCTGGCCTCAAGGTAGGCAATGTCCACGGCCCCGGAAAACAAATGAGCGAACTCGTGTATCAGGGTCACGGCCTGGCTGTGGCCGTCGACATCGAAGGGTTGTGTCAGAGAAGATTTGTACCAGTCGAGTTGTTGATCGAAAAATTTTTCCGTGAAATGCACATTGCGCTGTAGATCCTTGTCCACGACAAACGCGACGAGGTTGTCCTCCGGGTCCCGGCTTGAACCCACGATAAAGCGTTGCGAGTTCATCCAGTCTTCATCGGGATCGACCAGCGCATTGCAGATGGGGACGATGGCCTGTTTGATTTTTTCGAGCAGTGCTTTGTCGACCTGACCAACATCAAAGAACTGTTTGAGGAAGGTATCGAGCCGTGTGCCCGGGGCGAGTTGCTTGAGTTGCACCAGGTTGTGCAGGCTGTTGAACGCGTAATAACGAGCCATGTCGATGGCCTGCACGATCATGCGGGCTTTATCGGGATGTTTGGCCCGGATTTCAGCCATCCCCCGGGCCTCGATATTCAGTACCTCCCTGGCAACATAGGCGTTGGCATATCGATTGTGCATTTTCGAGACGACTTTGCCGAAGTGAATGGTGTGGGAATCCGGGTCGATGACCAGTTGGTTGTCAGGCGTAGTCGTCAACACGGGGCCTTCTTCCTTGCCTTTGAGCGTTCTCCAGACCGCTCCGGTCTTGTTCACGCCGTACACCTTGCCGGCAATGGCGGCGAAGGTTTTCCGGCTGCCCGATTCGACATAGGTGCCGTCGGTGCTGTTTTTCGCCAGGTCCTTGAGTTCAACTGTGGTTTCGAACGGTTGCAGCCGGGTACGCATTACCGCTGTCGACCGGACCTGCGACCAGGGTTGCGCGATCACGGGGGTGGCAACCGGTTCAGCAACAACTTCGCCGGTTGCCTGGGCGCTTTCGGCCCATCCTTCAAGCGATAACCGGCCCAATGATGCGATTTGTGCCGCGCCGGCAATAAAGTCGCGCAATGCGGTTGTCCAGTGATGGTCCTGCAGGGCTTCGGCTGAGTTCAGGGCATCCTTGTAGGCCTTCCACAGAAACTGCACATACGCGAGTTTGCCCGGCAGCAGGCCTGAAACGAGCTCGATGCCGGAGCCGAACAGGTGCTTGACAGCCTCCCAGTCAGACTGCGCGGTAGCGTTTGCCTGGCTGCCGAGCATCTTCACCAGCAGTCTGGTGTTGTCATGGAACAAATGAGTGAGCAGGTTGCCGTCGATGGGGTTGGACGCGAGGGTGATTTCGCTCGACTGGCCGACGGTGGACTTGAACAGGTTGCGAAACACTGTTTGCTCAGTGTCCGGCAGGCGACGCAGCAACATGTCCTGCAATGGCCCCGGTGTGTTGAGCGCCGAGACAACGCCGGCCTCATTGTCGAACTCAACGAACGGTGAACCGTCGGGATGGTAAGGGGCATAGAGGATTTGCAGGCCTGCCTTGCCTTCGCCGGGCCCCACCAGGTAAAGGCCCAGCGCTTTGACGGCGGTGGCACCGCTGGTCTTGATCAGTTCCAATGGTCGGGCAATGGCGTGCGCGCCTTCTACAGTCGCCCGGGCGATGGCGTCCGGCATGTTGAACACTTGCCGAAGCAAATCGAAAGCGCTGTCGGACAGCCGTTGCTGCAGTTTGAGTTCGTGGGCGTGTTGCAGAAGTTGCCAGGGCAGTTGTTTGACGAAGCGCAACATCCTGCTTTCCACATCGGTCGCTTGATTCGACAGGCTGTCCGTGACCTGTCTGGCGTAGTTTCGCGCGATGTCCAATGACAGCAACAGTTGGCGGACAGCCGCCTGGTCCAGCCCCTCGGGCAGGGCTTGTGTGGTTGCCGAGCTGATTTTGAACCCAGTGCCTTGCGCAATGTTGACGTGGTGCAAGGCGAACTCGGTGAGGCTCTGGGCGGGGCCGACCAAGGCCAGGTTCGGGGTGATTTCGATAGTGTCAGGGTCTAGTGCTGTTGCGGGGAAGCGGCTGGCGAGCAACGATTTCAGTGTTTCATGCACATACGACTTGAGGGGGTTGATTCCGTGTAAATAGTCTTTGTCCTCATCAACGCTGTTGCGGTATTGCTCCAGCAGTTCAAGGTGCAGTCGCTGCTCTTGCAGCGGAGCCATTCCCAGCCAGGCGGGCAGGGATTGCTGCTGGCTGATCGCCCGGGCAATCGACGTGGCTCTTCGCAAATTGGTGTTGAGCACCGTTGTGGTCAGGGCTTTAAGGGCTTTTTTCTGCTTCGTGTCGCTCAGATCGAAAGTGCGTACGTGTTCGCAGCGGGCCAAAAAGTGCTCGATGGACGATTGCGCGACCCACTCCAATACAGGCCCTTCAATCAGTCGCAACGGTCCCAGTGAGTAGCGCTGGTGAAAGACGCGCTGGGCCGGAGTGAGGTTTTCCAGCAACGCCAGGCGTTGTTGTGGTTCGAGCAGGCGTCGGTTCAGCTCCAGCCTTGCACGACCGATGGTGTCAAAGACCTCCAGGCCCTTGGCGGGTGTCCACAGGATCGTCCGGCCGGAATGCGAGGGATCGAGTCCGCCACGCTCGGTCAACAGCAGACAATGGGCCAGGGGCAGGACATCGCTCTGACCGGAGCGCTCCAGCGTCAACGAGTAGGCATCGGGGCGGAAACCCTTGAGTGACAGGCGGTTTTGCCGGTCGGGCTGGTCCGAGTTGAAGACCGTTTCGACAATGGCCCGATCCGCCTCCCGCAGTGTCGCGCCGAGTACCCGCAGGCTGGCCTCGCCACGCAGGCCAACGGACAGAGCATTGGCCAGGCGGGGTTTCATGTTTTCCAGATAGACCCGCTGCAAGGCCAGCGTAGCAACCGGTTGCGCCGAGAAATCTGCGTTGATCTGTGTTTCGATGTCGTCGAAGGTCTTGACGAAAGCTTCCACCGTATCGGCCAGCACGGTGGAGGGATGCTGATCGCCGGATAACACGGGGCGAGTGCTCCAGCGTTCGTCGGTAGTCAGTGTCAGCAGTCGCTCGCTGATCATCGAGCGGATATCCAGCGCCTTGTCGAACAGGGCGTGGATGTCCACGGTGCCGTCACTGTGACGGAACACCTCCAGGGCATATTCCATGTTTTGCAGCTGCTTGCTGATGATCCGGTCGAAGAGCCTGGGGAAGATCGCACCGGAAATCACTTCGCCGCTCACATTCGGTCGGTCAAAACCAATGAAACGCTGGCGCTCCTCCAGGCTCAGCAGGCCATAGAGCTCATCCTCGTGACCGGCCGCGCTGAACTTGCTCAGCACTGTATCGAGCAAGTCCTTATAGTCCTCGAGCACCTGCAGGCCTGCGGTGGGCGTGTAGAGAAACGCATTGCCGGCGCTGACCATCAGCGAGCCGGCCAACTCCACATAATTGGCCTGGTACTCCCACAGGCGCACGGTTTCGACAGTCATCGATTCGTTCGTCCGGCTGGCCGTCGAGACCAACGCGTGCAAATCCTGGCTTTGCTCCGGGGTGATGATCCCGGCTTCGCGCCTGAGCAGCAGTTGCACTCGCGCCTGATCGGCGATTGCCTGGCCGAAGAACTGGCGACGGGATGCGCCATCGGCGCTAGGCGCAGCCCAGTAACCTTCGAGTTGACCGACCAGCAAGCTGACCAGGTGGCGCGAGATTGTCGTAACGGCGGTTTCCCAGAGTGACTGGTCGCCTGTCGCCGGGGGCTTTTTCGGATGGGAAAATTCGTGGGACTGTCCGGCGGGCCAACACTGATGGCGATAGTGCAGCAGGACGGCCTCACTCAGGGAAAGGGAGTTGACCCAGGGTCGCGCAGCATGACTTTCGTCTGCATTCTCTGGTGTTGTTGCCAGGTAGAAGTTCACGTGGGCCTGGCGCTGATCCAGACCGGGAAACGACGCCGTCAGCTGTTGACTCAGCAATGTGTCGAGCATCGAGGTCAGGGACGGCAGCGCTTTCAATTCGTCGAGCACGGCCTGGTCGTTGAGTCGCTGCTGGCTGGAGAGGGTGTTGCGCTGGTCATCGAACACGTCGCCTTCAATATTCTGAAAGACCGGTTCGATGTCGGCGGCGTCCACCACGGCCTTGCGTCGAGACAGTGCTATGAAGGCCAACAAGTCGTCGTCTTCGCTGGCCGCCTTGAGTTGCGTCACCAGCTGTTCGGTCAGGTCCGTACGGTTGGCGAACTTTTTTATTCCGGCGTACGGGGTGTAGAAAATCAAGCCATTGTCATCGGGCGTCGCGGTCAGCACAAAGCAGCCGGCCAGCTCCATGGGTTCCTGGCCGGGGATTTTCAGCAGGATTCTTTTAGCCAGCATGGGCGGCGTCTGCTCATCGCGCAGTGCCTGGGTGGCCAGTTCGATATGGCTGAACCATTCGAAGTCCCTTTGCGTCAGCCCGTGGGTTTGGCCAAGTTCTCTCCAGAGGCCGCGCGACGTCAGCGCCTCGGGGAAAAACAGCGGAATTACTGGTGTAGACATCGTCGAGTCTCGTTCAAGGTGCCACTTAACGGCGCCTGTGGATTGAGCATCGAGACTAAAAGCCGGTGCGTTGACGCGGGTGGTAAATAGATAACGCACGGGGCGTGGGCGTTCGTGACAGGGATATATCTCACAGTCCCTGAGCGAAAGGTTGACAGGTCGCACGCCGCGCGTTGTTAATCGGCGGGTCTTTCTACGCTGTTGTTCCCTCCAATAATTAGTCTGGAGCTTCAGATGTCTGCGCCACACGATCACGCCACTACCGCGGTCCCGTCACACCTGTCATTCGAAGCGCTGAGCGCTTTGCTGGAGAAGATTTTTCTGCGTCACGGCACGTCGGCCGAAGTTGCCCGGGTGCTGGCGCAAAACTGCGCCGGTGCCGAGCGCGACGGCGCGCACAGTCACGGGGTATTCCGCATTCCAGGTTATGTTTCGACGCTGCAAAGCGGCTGGGTCAATGGCCAGGCCGTTCCGGTGGTCGAAGATGTGGCTTCAGGGTTTGTGCGGGTCGACGCCGATAACGGTTTTGCGCAGCCGGCCCTGGCGGCGGCACGCGAGTTATTGGTGCAGAAGGCCCGAAGTGCCGGCATCGCGGTGCTGGCGATCCGTAACTCGCACCATTTCGCGGCCTTGTGGCCGGATGTCGAACCCTTCGCCGATGAAGGCCTGGTGGCATTGAGCGTGGTCAACAGCATGACCTGCGTGGTGCCCCACGGTGCCGACCGGCCGCTGTTCGGCACCAACCCGATTGCCTTCGCTGCGCCGCGGGCCGATGGCGCACCGATTGTCTTCGACCTGGCGACCAGTGCCATTGCCCATGGCGACGTGCAAATTGCCGCCCGCGAGGGTGAACGCTTGCCGGCAGGGATGGGCGTGGACAGCCTCGGCCAGCCGACCACGGATCCGAAGGCGATTCTCGAGGGCGGCGCGTTGCTGCCTTTCGGCGGGCACAAGGGCTCGGCGTTGTCGATGATGGTCGAGTTGCTCGCGGCGGCACTGACCGGCGGCAATTTTTCCTTCGAATTCGACTGGAAGAACCACCCTGGCGCCAAGACACCCTGGACTGGCCAGTTGCTTATCGTGATCGATCCGGACAAAGCGGCGGGGCAGAGTTTTGCCGAGCGCAGCCAGGAACTGGTGCGGCAAATGCACGGTGTCGGCCTGAAGCGTTTGCCGGGGGATCGGCGTCATCATCAGCGCGCCAAGTCGCAAGTCAACGGCATTGAACTGGATGCCCGGACGCTGGCGAACTTGCGGGAGCTGGCGGGGGGCTGATCCTGTAGGAGCGAGCTTGCTCGCGATAGCGGCAGTCCAGTCAACATCTGAGTTGAACAGGCTGACGTCATCGCGAGCAAGCTCGCTCCCTAGGGGTTTGCGGTGTTTGATCGGAATGCCTAGCGACGCCCCAACAACAACCCCACCACCAAACCAAACCCGGCGGAAATCGCCACGGTTTGCCATGGATGCCCGCCGATATAGGTTTCAGTGGCCTCGACCGCGGGCAGGGTGCGGTCGCGTACGCTGCTCACCGAATCCCTGGCCTGCTGGAGTTTCAGGGCGATTTGTCCGCGAAGGGTCTCCGCTTCTTCTCCAACCAGCGAGGCACTGCTTTTCAGCAGTTTTTCCGACTCTTCGATCAGCGTTTGAAGTTCGCTGAAGGCTTGATCCTTGATTTGATCTTCGGCGGCTTGCGCGGCGGTTTTGCGGGCCATTGAAGTACTCCTTGCAGGTAGGTGGACAGTGAACAATGGAGTCTGCCGTCGTCGGAAAAGTTGCAGCTATTTTGCCCGGGGAGGTCATCTTGCTGAAAAACCGGCGCAGGACCTTTCGTCCTACAGTGTAAGATGTCGCCTATTTTACGCAGCAGGAAATTCCCATGAGCTTCAATCTGGCCGACAAACCCCTCGCCGAGCGCGCTGCGCTTGAAGACGAGAAATCCCGTCTGTTCGAACTCTGGCAAAACAACCTGGGCAAGGCCAAGGGTGAGGCCGCGCGGTTGTTTGGCGAACGGGCCAAGCGCAAAGGCAAGTGGGCGGAATGGGTACGCGCTGAGCTGGACGGCATGTCGCCGCCGGAATACGCCAATATGGTGCGCAGTGAAGTCAATCGCCTGATGGCGGCCAACAAATAACATCGGCCGTCAGGCGAAGCTCGCGACTATCGCCTCGCGCACTTTCAATAGCACCGGGTCGAGTTGGGTGCTGGTCCGCCAGCCCAGTTCGATCGGGTAGCGCGGCAGGGCCAAGGGGCAGGGCAGCAGCGCCAGCCCGCTGAGCGTTGCGATGCATTGGGCGGCATGGGCCGGAATGGTCGCCACCGCCCGGCTGCCTTTTAGCAAATGGGGCAACGCGGCAAAATGCGTGGTCGAGGCGCACACCCTTCGACTAAGCCCCAGTGCAGCCAATCCCTCGTCGGTAATCCCGATAAAACCGCCGGACGACACCAGAATGTGTTCGCGGGCCACAAACTCCTCAAGATCGATGCTCTGCTGGCCCTCGACCAGGCTCGACGGGTCCACCAGGCACAGATAACCACCTTCCCCCAACACCTGACGGCTGAGCAGCCGCTCGGCAAACCCGCCCGCAGTGACCGCCAGGTCAATGCTGCGCTCCATCAGTGCCTGGGCGACGATCTGGCTGTGGGTCTGGCGGAAAATCAGCCGCAGTTTCGGCGCGCACCGGGCGATTTCTTCGATCAGCCGCCGGCCGTAGGCAATTTCGAAATCGTCCGACATTCCCACAGTGACCGAGCGACCTTCGTACTGTTGCGCGGCCGGATCGACCATCGCCAGGCTCTGCCGGCATTTGTTCAGGGCATCGCTGACCACCGGTTTGAGCTGATTGGCCTTGAGCGAGGGCGCCAGGCCGCGCCCGGTGCGCACGAACAACTGATCGCCATACACCTCGCGCAACCGACGCAAGGCCGCACTGACTGCTGATTGCGTCACACCCAGGCGCAATGCGGCACGGCTGGCACTGGACTCTTCGTGCAGTGCTTCGAAGACTTTGAGCAGGTTGAGGTCGACGTCGGTGATATTCATTTGGCTCATATCATTCAGCAGTGAATCGGTCTTTATTGATGATTGCCTGACGCCGGAGAATGAGCAACACCTGATGCGAATGGAGTTTCCAAGATGCCCAAATCAATCGTTGCGGCCCTGCAGATCGGCGCCTTGCCCGGTGGCAAGGCTGAAACCCTGGAACAGATCCTGTCCTATGAACACGCGATCATCGAATCCGGCGCCGGGTTAGTGGTGATGCCGGAAGCGCTGCTGGGCGGTTATCCCAAAGGCGAGGGTTTTGGCACCCAATTGGGCTATCGCCTGCCGCAAGGGCGCGAAGCCTTTGCCCGTTACTTTGCCAATGCCATCGATGTACCCGGCGCGGAAACCGACGCGCTGGCGGCGCTGTCGGCACGCACTGGCGCCAATCTGGTGATCGGCGTGATCGAGCGCGCCGGCAGCACCTTGTACTGCACTGCGCTGTACTTCGATCCGGCGGCCGGGCTGGTGGCCAAGCACCGCAAGCTGATGCCCACCGGCACCGAACGGCTGATCTGGGGCAAGGGCGATGGCTCGACCTTGCCGGTGATCGACTCTCAGGTCGGGCGCGTCGGTGCGCTGGTGTGCTGGGAAAACATGATGCCGCTGCTGCGCACGGCGATGTACGCCAAGGGCGTGGAGGTGTGGTGCGCGCCGACCGTGGACGAGCGGGAGATGTGGCAGGTCAGCATGCGTCACATTGCCCATGAGGGGCGCTGCTTCGTGGTCAGCGCCTGTCAGGTCCAGGAATCGCCACAGACCCTGGGCCTGGACATCGCCAACTGGCCGGCGGATCGGCCGTTGATTGCCGGCGGCAGCGTGATCGTCGGCCCCATGGGCGACATCCTCGCCGGACCGTTGCGCGACAGCGCCGGGTTGCTCACCGCGCAAATCGACACCGACGACCTGGTACGCGCCCGCTACGACTATGACGTGGTTGGGCACTACGCCCGGCCGGATGTGTTCGAACTGACCGTGGACGAGCGCGCCAAACCCGGAGTGCGCTTCACCTCCTGATGCCCTGCGGGCTTTGGCCAAAGCAGTCATGCAACTTGATAACTTTGACCATTGCCCGCTAACCCGCACAGAGCGAGTATTTCCCTGTTGATTACGGTTCCCCCAACCTAATAAAAAACACAGAGGGATTCTGGCAATGCGCGATTATTTGTCTGCTACTGCTCAGTTCAATTATCAGCACACCGTCGATGCCGCACTCGCGGGCGATCTGACGGCCCTCAACGCCTGTGTCGAATGCTGTGACCGGCATGCCTTGCCGGGTCGCATCGCGCTGTTCTGGGAAGGACGCGACGGCAACGGAGCGACGTACACCTTCACCGACTTGCAGGACAAGGCCGCGCGTTTCGCCAACTACCTGCTGGCCCAGGGCGTGAAGAAAGGCGACAAGGTCGCCGGCCTGTTGCCACGCAATATCGAACTGCTGATCACCGTGTTCGCCACCTGGCGCATCGGCGCGGTGTATCAACCGCTGTTTACCGCGTTCGGCCCCAAGGCCATCGAGCACCGTCTGAGCTGCTCTGGCGCCAAGGTTGTGGTGACCGATGCGGTGAACCGGCCGAAACTTGCCGAAGTCGCCGATTGCCCGACCACGGTGACCGTCACCGGCCCCAAAGGGCAGGGCCTGGTGCATGGCGACTTCAGTTTCTGGGCCGAACTGGCCAATTATTCCGCCGACTGTGAACCGGTGCTGATGACCGGCGAAGATCCGTTCCTGCTGATGTTCACCTCGGGCACCACCGGCCCGTCGAAAGCGCTGTCAGTGCCGCTCAAGGCCATCGTTGCATTCCAGAGCTACACCCGCGACGCGGTGGATCTGCGCCCGGAAGACGCCTTCTGGAACGTCGCCGACCCGGGTTGGGCCTATGGCATTTATTTTGGTGTCACCGGGCCGATGGCCATGGGACATCCGATCACTTTTTACGATGGCCCGTTCACCCTCGAAAGCACCTGCCGTGTGATCAACAAATACGGGATTACCAACCTCACCGGTTCGCCGACGGCCTACCGTTTGCTGATTGCCGGCGGCGATGAATTCGCCAAGTCGATCAAAGGCAGGCTGCGTATCGTCAGCAGCGCCGGCGAGCCGCTGAACCCGGAAGTGATCCGCTGGTTCGCCGATAACCTCGACGTGGTCATCCACGACCACTACGGCCAGACCGAACTGGGCATGGTGCTGTGCAACCACCACGGCCTTGAGCACCCGATTCACATGGGCGCCGCCGGTTTTGCCTCGCCGGGCCACCGCATCGTGGTGCTGGATGACGACTACAAGGAACTCGACGTTGGCCAGCCGGGCATCCTCGCCATCGACCGCAGCCAGTCGCCGATGTGCTGGTTCGCCGGCTACGAAGGCGGGCCGACCAAGGCTTTTGTCGGCAACTATTACCTGAGTGGCGACACCGTCGAGTGGAACCCGGACGGCAGCATCAGCTTCGTCGGTCGCAGTGATGACGTGATCACCACCTCCGGCTACCGGGTCGGTCCCTTCGATGTGGAAAGTGCGTTGATCGAACACCCGGCCGTGGTCGAGGCCGCCGTGGTCGGCAAGCCCGATCCGGAGCGCACCGAGCTGGTCAAGGCGTTCGTCGTGCTCAGCCCGCAATACCGCGCCGCCCCCGAGTTGGCCGAAGAACTGCGCCAGCACGTACGCAAGCGTCTGGCGGCGCACTCGTACCCCCGTGAAATCGAATTTGTCAGCGAATTGCCGAAAACCCCAAGCGGCAAATTGCAGCGCTTTATCTTGCGCAACCAGGAAATCGCCAAGGCTCAAGAGGCCGCGGCGAAGAACCTTCCAGCTTGAATCCAGGGAAACAATGATGCAGATCGAGAACAAGATTTTTATCGTCACCGGTGGCGCTTCCGGCCTAGGTGCCGCCACCGCCGAGGTGCTGGTCGCCGCTGGCGCGAAAGTGATGCTGGTGGACATGAACGCCGAAGCCGTTGCAGCCCAGGCCCAGCGCCTTGGCGCGCACAGCGTGGTGGCGGACATCAGCAACGAAGCGGCGGCCGAAGCCGCCGTGCAGGCGACGGTCAAAGCCTTTGGCGGCCTCAATGGCCTGGTCAATTGCGCCGGCATCGTGCGTGGCGAGAAGATTCTCGGCAAGAATGGTCCACACGCGCTGGCCAGTTTCAGCCAGGTGATCAACGTCAACCTGATCGGCAGCTTCAACATGCTGCGCCTGGCGGCAGCGGCGATTGCCGAGACCGAAGCGGATGCCGACGGCGAGCGCGGCGTGATCATCAACACCGCATCTGCCGCGGCTTACGACGGCCAGATCGGCCAGGCGGCTTACTCGGCGTCCAAGGGCGCGATTGTCAGCCTGACCTTGCCGGCGGCCCGTGAGCTGGCGCGTTTCGGTATCCGCGTGATGACCATCGCCCCGGGTATTTTCGAAACGCCGATGATGGCCGGCATGACCCAGGAAGTCCGCGATTCCCTGGCCGCCGGCGTGCCGTTCCCGCCGCGTCTGGGCAAACCCGCCGAGTACGCCGGGCTGGTCAGGCATATCATTGAAAACAGCATGCTCAATGGCGAGGTGATCCGTCTCGACGGTGCCTTGCGCATGGCCGCCAAGTAAGGAGGATTTGTCATGACTATCTCCAACGATCCAATTGTTATCGTCAGCGCCGTTCGCACCCCGATGGGTGGTTTCCAGGGTGAACTGAAAAGCCTGACCGCGCCGCAACTCGGCGCGGCGGCCATCAAAGCAGCGGTGGAACGCGCTGGCGTTGCCAGCGATTCTGTCGACGAAGTGCTGTTCGGCTGCGTACTGCCGGCAGGCCTTGGCCAGGCCCCTGCACGTCAGGCGGCGCTGGGCGCGGGGCTGGATAAATCGACCCGCTGCACCACCCTGAACAAGATGTGCGGTTCCGGCATGGAAGCGGCGATCCTGGCCCATGACATGCTGGTGGCGGGCAGTGCCGACGTGGTGGTCGCCGGCGGCATGGAAAGCATGTCCAACGCACCTTACCTGCTGGACCGTGCCCGTGCCGGCTACCGCATGGGCCATGGCCGGGTGCAGGACTCGATGTTCCTCGACGGCCTCGAAGACGCCTACGACAAGGGCCGCCTGATGGGCACCTTCGCCGAAGAATGCGCCGAAACCAACAGTTTCAGCCGTGAGGCCCAGGACGCCTTTGCCGTTGCCTCGACCACCCGCGCGCAGCAGGCGATCAAGGACGGCAGCTTCAAGGATGAAATCGTGCCATTGACGGTGATGGTCGGCAAAGAGCAGGTGGTGATCAGCAATGACGAGCAGCCGCCAAAAGCCCGGCTGGACAAGATCGCTTCGTTGAAGCCGGCGTTCCGCGAAGGTGGCACGGTAACCGCAGCCAACTCCAGTTCCATCTCCGACGGTGCCGCCGCGCTGGTGCTGATGCGCCAGTCCCAGGCACAGAAACAAGGCCTGAAACCCTTGGCGGTGATTCATGGTCACGCCGCGTTCGCCGACACTCCGGGCCTGTTCCCGGTGGCGCCAATCGGTGCAATCAAGAAATTGATGAAGAAAACCGGCTGGTCGCTCAATGACGTCGATCTGGTGGAAGTCAACGAAGCCTTCGCCGTGGTCGGCATGGCGGCGATGACTCATCTGGAAATTCCCCACGAAAAGCTCAACGTGCACGGCGGTGCTTGCGCTCTCGGTCACCCGATCGGGGCATCCGGTGCGCGGATTCTGGTGACCCTGCTTTCGGCCCTGCGCCAGAAAGGCCTGAAGCGTGGCGTTGCAGCGATTTGTATCGGCGGCGGTGAAGCGACGGCCATGGCCGTGGAATGCCTCTACTGAAACTGACGCTTTCCCATGTAGGAGTGAGCCTGCTCGCGATTGCGGTGTATCAGCTCACATAAATGTTGAATGTGAGTCCGCCATCGCGAGCAGGCTCACTCCTACAGGTTTTGCGTTTGAACCAAACAAAGGATTCACCATGATCCCCAATGACGACCAACAACAAATCCGCGACATGGCCCGGGACTTTGCCCAGGAACGGCTGAAGCCTTTCGCCGCCGAATGGGACCGTGAGCATCGCTTTCCCAAGGAAGCCATCGGCGAGATGGCCGCACTGGGCTTCTTCGGCATGCTGGTGCCGGAGCAGTGGGGCGGATGCGACACCGGTTACCTGGCCTACGCCATGGCGCTGGAAGAAATCGCCGCCGGCGATGGCGCCTGCTCGACCATCATGAGCGTGCACAACTCCGTGGGCTGTGTGCCGATTCTCAACTACGGCACCGATGAGCAGAAAGAGCGCTTTCTCAAACCGCTGGCCAGCGGTGCGATGCTCGGCGCTTTCGCCCTGACCGAACCCCAGGCCGGTTCCGACGCCAGCGGCCTGAAAACCCGTGCCCGCCTGGAAGGCGATCACTACGTACTCAACGGCTGCAAGCAGTTCATCACCTCCGGGCAGAATGCCGGGGTGGTGATCGTGTTTGCGGTGACCGATCCGAGCGCTGGCAAACGCGGCATCAGCGCCTTTATCGTGCCAACCGATTCGCCGGGCTACAGCGTTGCGCGGGTCGAGGACAAGCTCGGCCAGCATGCGTCCGACACCTGCCAGATCCTCTTCGAAGACGTGAAGGTGCCGCTGGCCAACCGTTTGGGCGAGGAGGGCGAAGGCTACAGGATTGCCCTGGCCAACCTTGAAGGCGGCCGCGTCGGTATCGCTTCGCAATCGGTGGGCATGGCCCGCGCCGCATTCGAAGCGGCGCGAGACTACGCCCGTGAGCGCCAGAGCTTCGGCAAGCCGATCATCGAGCACCAGGCCGTGGCCTTCCGCCTGGCGGACATGGCGACCCAGATCGCCGTGGCGCGACAAATGGTGCACTACGCCGCCGCCCTGCGTGACAGCGGCAAGCCGGCCCTGGTAGAAGCGTCGATGGCCAAACTGTTCGCCTCGGAAATGGCCGAAAAGGTATGCTCCTCGGCGCTGCAAACCCTTGGCGGCTACGGTTACCTCAACGACTTCCCAGTGGAGCGGATCTACCGCGACGTGCGGGTCTGCCAGATCTACGAAGGCACCAGCGATATTCAGCGCATGGTCATTTCGCGCAATTTATAAGAAGGAGTGCCCCCTGTGAGCGACAAAGAACTGAGCTACGAAACGATTTTGCTGGAAACCCACGGCCGCGTTGGCCTGATCACCCTCAACCGTCCACAAGCGCTGAACGCATTGAACGCGCAGATCGTCAGCGAGCTGAACCAGGCCCTCGATGGCTTCGAGGCGGACTCGAACATCGGCTGCATCGTCCTGACCGGTTCGAAAAAAGCCTTCGCCGCCGGTGCCGACATCAAGGAAATGGCCGAGCTGACCTATCCGCAGATCTACATCGACGACCTGTTCAGCGACAGCGATCGCGTGGCCAACCGCCGCAAGCCGATGATCGCGGCGGTCAATGGTTTCGCCCTGGGTGGCGGCTGTGAGCTGGCATTGATGTGCGACTTCATCTTGGCCGGTGACAACGCCAGATTCGGTCAGCCGGAAATCAACCTCGGCGTGTTGCCGGGCATGGGCGGCACCCAGCGCCTGACCCGTGCCGTGGGCAAGGCCAAGGCCATGGAAATGTGCCTGAGCGGTCGCCTTATCGATGCCGTGGAAGCGGAGCGTTGCGGGATTGTCGCGCGGATCGTGCCGAGCGATGAACTGCTGGATGAAGCGCTGAAAGTCGCGGCATTGATCGCCAAAAAATCGTTGCCGATTGCGATGATGGTCAAGGAAAGCGTCAACCGTGCCTTTGAAGTGAGCCTGGCCGAAGGCGTGCGCTTTGAGCGCCGGGTGTTCCATGCGGCGTTTGCGACGCAGGATCAGAAGGAAGGGATGGCTGCGTTTATTGCCAAACGTGAGGCTGAATTCCAAGGTAAGTAATGCGGCGTTCCTGCTGACGCTATCGCGAGCAAGCTCGCTCCCACAGTGTTCTCGGTCGTTCACACATATTGTGTACACCCTCGGAACCTGTGGGAGCGAGCTTGCTCGCGATGCTTTTAGGCCTTCACACCAAGTAGTTCTTCAGTTCGCGGGCAATCACAATCCGCTGTATCTCGCTCGACCCTTCGTAGATCTGCGTGATCCGCGCATCCCGGTAGTACTTCTCCACCGGATAGTCTTCCAGATACCCATACCCGCCATGAATCTGAATGGCGGACGAGCAGACCTTTTCCGCCATTTCCGACGCAAACAGCTTGGCTTGTGACGCCTCCGACAGGCAGGGTTTGCCGGCCGTGCGCAGGCGTGCGGCGTGCAGGATCATCAGTCGCGCGGCATTCAACTGCATGTGCATGTCCGCCAGCAGGTTGGCGATGCTCTGGTGCTCATTGATCGTTTTGCCAAACTGCACACGATCACGGGAATAAGCCAGTGCCGCTTCAAACGCCGCACGTGCAATGCCCAGCGCCTGGGCGGCAATGCCGATGCGGCCGCCTTCGAGGTTGGACAAGGCGATGGCCAGGCCCTTGCCGCGTTCGCCCAGCAGATTGGCTTCGGGGATGGTGCAGTTGTTCAGGGTCACCGCGCAGGTGTCGGATGCACGGATGCCCATCTTGTGTTCAGTGCGGTCGACGATAAAACCGGCAGTGTCGGTCGGCACCAGGAACGCCGAGATGCCACGTTTGCCCAGGTCCGGATCGGTCACGGCAAACACAATCGCCAGTTTGGCGCGCTTGCCGTTGCTGACGAACTGTTTGGCGCCATTGATCACCCACTGGCCGTCGCGCAGTTCGGCGCGTGTGCGCAGGTTGTGCGCCTCGGAACCGGCCTGGGGTTCGGTCAGGCAGAAACAGCCGATGACCTGACCGCTGGCCAGGTCCGCCAGCCAGGTCTGTTTCTGTTCTTCGCTGCCGTAGTTAAGCACCGGCCCGCAGCCCACGGAGTTGTGGATGCTCATGAAGGCGCCGGTAGCACCGTCGCCGGCGGAAATCTCTTCTACCGCCAACGCGTAGGCCACGTAGTCGACATAGGTGCCGCCCCATTCCTCGGGGACCACCATGCCCAGCAAACCCAGTTCGCCCATCTTCGCCACCAGACCGTCGTCGATCCAGCCGGCCTTTTCCCAGGCCTGGGCATGGGGCGCGATTTCGCCGCGGGCAAAATCCCGGGCCATGTCGCGGATCATGACTTGTTCTTCGCTCAATTCGATATCGTGCATGGCTCAACTCTCGCTTTCGTCGAAACCGCTGAAGAAGCTCGCCACGTGTTCGGCGTCCAGCGCCTGGAGGGTGGGCGGGTTCCAGCGTGGTGTCTTGTCTTTGTCGATCAGCAAGGCGCGCACGCCTTCGATCAGGTCGCCGCGCTCGAACCACTGGCGGTCCAGGTGCAGCTCAAGGGCGAAACATTGTTCCAGTGGCAGCTCGCGTCCGCGACGGAGCATTTCCAGGGTCACGGCCATGGCCAGCGGCGAGCGGGTTTCCAGCAGGTCGGCGGTGGTGACGGCCCACTCATGGCTGTCGGCGACCGTTACCTGGCGCAGTTGTTCCACAATACTCGGCACGTCGGCTTGGGCGAAGAAGTGGTCGATGGCCGGACGCAGTGTGCTCAACGGAGCATCGGGCAGTTGCTGCACGGCGACTTTCGCCAGCAGGCCTTGCAGGTCCTTGAGCGGCGTGTCGTGCCATTCGAGCTGGTCGAGTTTTTCGTCCAGCGTGCCCAGCTTGTCGCTTTCGAGGTACCAGTCGGCCAGGCCGCAATACAACGCATCGGCGGCGCGTATCTGCACGCCGCTGACGCCGAGGTAGATCCCCAGTTCACCGGGAATGCGCGGCAGGAAGTAACTGCCGCCGACGTCCGGGAAGTAGCCGATGCCGACTTCCGGCATGGCCAGGCGGCTCTTCTCAGTGACCACGCGCAAGTCTGCGCCTTGCACCAGGCCCATGCCGCCGCCGAGGACAAAACCGTCCATCAGGGCCAGCACCGGTTTGCGGTAGTGGTGGATCGCGAGGTCGAGGGCGTATTCCTCGACGAAGAAATCTTCGTGCAAGGTGTCGCCGCTTTTGAAGCTGTCATGCAGCGAGCGAATGTCGCCGCCGGCGCAGAAGGCTTTTTCCCCGGCACCGCGCAAGACCACGGCATGGACGTGCGGATCCTGGGCCCAGGCGTCGAGCTGGCGGTGCAGGTTGCGCACCATGTCCAGGGTGAGGGCATTGAGGCCGGCGGGGCGGTTGAGGGTCAGGTGACCAATGTGGTTGCGAACCTCGGCCAGCACTTCGTTCTGCATGGCATCCATGGACTGAGTCCCGGGAGAAAAAACCTGAGCAGTCATCACTAACTCCCTGCTTTTATTGTTCTTTATCGAGATGCTCGCGCGCGAGCGATGGCGGATCGTATCAGTGCAAATTTGCCTTGTACAACCTAGATAAGTGCAGGTTGTCTGTGCATTTTTGCATGTCGGTGTCCGGTATTGTTACAGCTTAGACCAAGGCAAATTCAGGCAAACGCTGCGAGCAGATCCTCTTCGAACGCCTTTTGTGCATCGCCGGCCACCTGAGCCCGGTGCCGGGCCAGATGAAACGCGACATCGAAACTCATGTCGCCTCGGCGCACGGCCCTGAGCAGACCCTTGTCTTCCCAGCCACGGGCGAAGTGGCTGGGCAAGTAACCGACATGCTTGCCGGAAAGGATGAAGGCGAGGGTGCCTTCCACTTGTTCGGAGCGCGCCGAACACAACTTGCCCTGGAAGGGTTCGTCACTGCGCAGGAAACGGTAGGGGTGATCGACCCGGTCGCAGGTCTGCAGATCCTGATTGTCGGGGGCCGGGTTGGTGAACAGTGGATGGCCGGGGGCGCAATACAGATGCTGGGTTTCAATGAACAGTTGGCGGTAGTCAAACGCGCTTTGCACTTGCGAGAAGTAGCCGATGGCCAGGTCCAGCCGCTGTTGCAGCAGCAGTCGTTCCATTTCGCCGGGCATGGCGCTGATCAGTTCGATGCGCACTGACTCGTCCCGTTCACGGAAGCGCCGGATCGCCTCGGCCACCCGTTGCAGCACCGATTGATCCAGGGCTTCGGACAGGCCCAGGCGCACTTCGCCGATCAAGCGCCCGGCCACGCCGTTGGATTGATGACGGAAGGCTTCGATGGACTGGAACAATCCACGGGTGGCGCTGAGCAGTTGTTCGCCCTTGGGCGTGACCCTGAACCCACCTTTGCCGCGACTGCATAGCCGATAGCCCAGGCGGGTTTCCAGTTTGGCCATTTGCTGGCTGATGCTCGACTGGCTCAACCCCAACTCGCCCTGGGCGGCGCTGAAGCCGCCGCACTCCACCACGCTGACAAACAGACGCAACAATTGCAGATCCAGATCGTGGAGTTGGCCGAGCATTAAACATTAATCCTTCATAAAGTCAGGTTAATTAACTTGATATTTCACCAATGTATCCGACGACGCATCCTGCCACCACTTCCTCTGGTCAGGTGTTCGTCATGGCTCCCATGTTCAAGCTGTGTTTACCCGCGCTGTTGCTCGCCGTCGCCATTTCGGCCCAGGCCGAGGACAAGGTGGTCAATCTGTACAGTTGGGCCGATTACGTGGCCCCCGAAACCCTGCAACGGTTCGAGCAGGAGACGGGGATCCACGTGCGCTACGACACCTTCGACTCTTCGGAAGTACTGGAGACCAAGTTGCTCACCGGCGGCAGCGGTTATGACGTGGTGGTGCCGTCCTCCAGCGTGCTGGCCCGGGGTCTTGCGGCGGGGGCGTTGAAACCGATTCCCCACGAAGGACTCAAGGGTTACGCCAACCTCGATCCGGACTTGCTGGAAAAACTCGCCGCTGTCGACCCGGGTAACCGCTATGGCGTGCCTTACACCTGGGGCACCCTGGGTTTGGGCATGAACGTCGAGGCGGTCAAGCAGCGCTTGCCGGACGTGCCGCTCAACAGCTTGGACCTGCTGTTCAAACCCGAGTACGCGAGCAAGTTGAAGGACTGCGGCATCGCCATTCTCGACTCGCCCCAGGAGGTGATCGGGCTGGCGCTGCATTATCTGGGTAAAGATCCCTACAGCACGGACAAGAACGATCTGTCAGCCGCCGAGGCGTTGCTGCATCAGCTACAGCCGAACGTACTGTACGTCGCCACCGGGCGGCAGATCAGCGATCTGGCCAATGGCAGCGTGTGCCTGGCGCTGACCTATAACGGCGACGCGAGCATGGCCGCCGACCAGGCACGCAAGGCCGAAAAACCCTATGAAATCGCCTACCGGATTCCCAGGGAAGGCACCCTCGTGTGGCAGGACAACCTGGCGATTCCCAAGGATGCGCCGCACCCCGAAGCCGCCCGCGCCTTTATCGAGTTCATGTTGCGCCCCGAGTCCGTCGCGGCACTGACCAACACCTTGTTCTTCGCCACCGCCAACCAGGCCGCCACGCCGCTGGTGGATGAAGCGGTGCGCACCGATCCGGACATCTACCCGCTGGCCGACGTGCGGGAACGGCTGTACGCCGACCGCAGCATGAGCCTCAAGGACATGCGCCAGCGCACCCGCTTGTGGACCACTTTCCGTAGCCGCCAATAAGAAAAGAGAAGGAGCCTTCAATGGACGTCCCGATGCAGAACGATCAAGCCCTTACCCGTGACAGCCTGTACGGCACGGCCGCCGAAAGTACCTACGCCGGTATCACCAGTTTCATGCGTCGACGCTACAGTCGTGACTTGCGTGGCGTTGATGTGGCCGTCAGTGGCGTGCCGTTCGACACAGCCACCAGCAACCGCCCCGGCGCACGCTTCGGACCTCGGGGCATTCGCGCCGCCTCTGCCGGGATCGCCTGGGAACGGCACTGGCCGTGGACGTTTGATCCGTTCGATCACCTGGCGGTCATCGATTACGGCGATTGTGATTTCGACTACGGTTCGCCGCAGTCGACGCCCGAATTGATAGAGGCCCACGCCGAGCACATCCTCAATGCCGGCACGGCGATGCTGACCTTTGGCGGCGACCATTTCATCACCTATCCGCTGCTCAAGGCCCATGCCCGCAAGCACGGGGCGCTGTCGCTGATCCATTTCGACGCCCACAGCGACACCTGGCCGGACGAAGAGGGCAAGCGCATCGACCACGGCACCATGTTTTGGCACGCGGCCAAAGAAGGGCTGGTGGATCCGTCGCGCTCGGTGCAAATCGGCTTGCGCACCACCAACGATGATCACCAGGGCTTTCAGGTGCTGGACGCGCGGCAGGTGCATCGCCGTGGCTGCGAGGCGATTGTCGAAGCGATTCGCGCGCGGGTCGGCGACAACCCGGTGTACCTGACCTTCGACATCGACTGCCTTGATCCAGCGTTCGCACCGGGTACCGGAACACCGGTGTGCGGCGGCTTGAGCACAGTGCAGGCGCTAGAGATTCTCGGCGGTCTGCGCGGGATCAACCTGGTGGGCATGGACGTGGTGGAAGTGGCACCGGCCTATGACAGCGCGGAGATCACGTCACTGGCGGCGGCGACGCTGGCGATGGAGATGCTGTGTCTGTATGCGGCAAAACATAAGGTCGATAAGTAAAACACCCAACCCTGTGGGAGCGAGCTTGCTCGCGATGAGGCCCTGCCAGCCAACAGAGATGTTGAATGCAAGACCGCCATCGCGAGCAAGCTCGCTCCCACAGTTTTAATGGGTGTCACGCCACCGGAACGATTGGCAGGTCGAGGATCTGCCCCCCGCTGAACCGTGCGGACGAACCGGAAATGGATTCGTGCGGCACGCCTTTGGCCACATCACTGACACCGTCCAGTCGTGCCAGTTGCTCGGTGCTCAACTGCACATTCAGCGCGCCCAATGTGGCGTCCAGTTGCTCCCGGGTCCGGGAACCGAGGATCGGAATCAGTGTTGTGGCCGAGCGTTTGGCCTTTTCCCGCAACCAGGCAATGGCCACGTGGGTCGGGCTGGCGTCCAGTTCTGCGGCGACATCGATCAAGGTGTCGAGCAGGGCGGTTTCGCGGGCGCTTTTTTCGGCGTGGATCAACACGCCGAGTTTGTTCGCGCGATTGTCGCCCTCACTGTTGCGATACTTGCCAGTCAGGAAGCCACCACCCAGTGGCGACCACAAAGTCGCGGCCAGGCCCAGGGCTTCGGCCATCGGCAGTTGTTCACGCTCGGCGGTGCGTTCGGCGAGGCTGTACTCGACCTGGATCGCAACAATCGGTGCAAAACCGCGCACCTCGGCCAGCAGGTCGGCACGGGCGATGCGCCACGCGGGGAAGTTCGACAGCCCGGCGTAATGAATCTTGCCTGCACTGACCAGATCGTCGAAACCACGCAGGATCTCTTCCATCGGCGTGACGCCATCACTCATGTGCGCCCAGAACAGGTCGATATGTTCGGTCTTCAGCCGTTTGAGGCTTTCTTCGACGGCGCGCACCATGTTCTTGCGGCTGTTACCGGTGTGGGAAATACCGGCCGCCGGTGTAGTCCCGAGGGTGTATTTGGTGGCGATGACCAGGCGGTCCCGTTCTGCGGCAATGAATTCGCTGAGCATGGCCTCGGACTGCCCGCCCTGATAACCGTTGGCGGTATCGATGAAATTTCCACCGGCTTCCAGGTAGCCATCAAAAATCCGCTTGGCTTCGTCACGCTCGGCGCCATGGCCCCAGCCGGTACCGAAGTTACCGGCGCCCAGCGCCAGTTCGGAAACACGCAAGCCGGTTTTACGACCGAAAACTTTGTAATGCATGGGATGACTCCAGAGGGATGGCGACAAGGATTAATAGATTTTCAATAACATCTATCAAATATGATGCTAGTAATTTAATGCGTCAAGGCGCTTTTCCTTTCTGCATAAAAGCGCCGATCACTGGTCGCGTTATCCATGCGCAATGGCATACTGCCGCCCATGACTATCGATTCCCCCTTAAGCGCCTGGCAGCATGCCATCGAACAAAAGGGCTTCGTCCAGGACGAGGCCCAGGAACATGCCGTGTGGGCCCTGCAAAAGTGCCACGAAGCGCTGCATGAAGGCCGTTCGCCCATTTCCGGCGTGTACCTGTGGGGGCCGGTGGGGCGGGGCAAGACCTGGTTGATGGACCAGTTCTACCAAAGCCTGCGGGTACCGGCGCGGCGCCAGCACTTTCACCACTTCATGGGCTGGGTGCACCAGCGTTCGTTTCAACTGACCGGCACTGCCGACCCGCTCAAGGCGTTGGCCCGTGAGCTGGCCGAAGAAGTACGGGTGCTGTGCTTCGACGAACTGTTCGTCAATGACATCGGCGACGCGATCATCCTCGGTCGCCTGTTCCAGGTGATGTTCGAACAGGGCGTGGTGGTGGTCTGCACGTCCAATCTGCCGCCGGATCAGTTGTACGCCGACGGCTTCAATCGCGACCGTTTCATGCCCGCCATCGCGGCGATCAAGCAGCACATGCAGGTGATTGCGGTGGATGGCGGGGAAGACCATCGCCTGCATCCGGGGGCCGGTACGCAACGCTACTGGGTGGCCGAGCCCGGCAGGCCGGGCGCGCTGGGTGAAGTGTTCCAGGTGTTGAGCGTCGGCCAGTCGGTATCGAGCGAGCCGATAGAGGTCGGCTACCGCTCCCTCGGGGTGGTCAAGGCCAGCCCGACGGTGCTCTGGACCCGTTACGCCGCGCTGTGCGAGCAACCCTTCGCGGCCATGGATTTCATCGCCCTGTGCGATACCTACGGCGCTATTCTGTTGAGTGACGTGCCCAACCTCAGCGCACAGAAGCGCGCCGGGCGCATTGCCCGTGGCACCGAGGACGGTGTCGAGCGGGTGGACGCGGGGGATCGCGAGTTGCCGCAGTTGTCGGTGCATGACGACGGCGTGCGACGGTTCATTGCCCTGGTGGACGAGTGCTACGACCGCAAGGTGCCGCTGTACCTTGAAGCGCAAGTGCCAATGGCGTCGCTTTACACCGAGGGTTATCTGGAATTCCCGTTCCGCCGCACCCTCAGTCGATTGCAGGAAATGCAACTGCAGCGGTTTGCCGAAGTTTGATCGGGATTTGATCGGGAGCAGCGAAGATGAATCAGCCCCTGTCGCACCATTTGCTGACCATGGCCTATCAGAATGCCTGGGCCAATCACCGACTGGCCAAGGCCTGGCGTCAGTTGAGCCCGCAGGAACTGAGCGCACCCCGGGTCAGCTTCTTCCCCACGATCCGCGCCACCCTCAACCACATCCTGACCTGTGACTGGTTTTATGTGGACGCCCTGGAGCGCGAACTGCGCGGCGACGACCCGCATCCCGATTGCCGGGTGTTTTTCAAGGAGGACGAACCCTGTCTCATGGCGTCGGACCTGGTTGGCGAGCAGGCCCACGTCGACCGCCGGCTGATCGCCTACTGCGAGCAGATGCGCGACGCCGACCTCGGCAAAATCGTGACCATCGCCCGGGACACCCCGCAACACGACAGTCGCTTGCGCCTGCTGTCCCATTTGTTTGAACACCAGATCCATCACCGCGGTCAGGTTCACGCCATGCTCAGCGGTACTTCGGTCCAGCCACCGCAACTCGACGAGTTTTTCTGCGCCGGTGAGTCGCACTTGCGGGCTGAGGATTATGCCGAGTTGGGATGGACTGAAGCCTTGATCTGGGGCGCCTGAGCGCCAAAGATTTACGCGGTTGCGATTGTCGTTGGCACAGTGCTCGCGCTATGGTCTGCCGGCACTTCAGCGTGACTGCATGCTGGGGGCTACTTCATGTGTGATCGAGGATGGAAATGGACTCCGCAGAAATTCTTGTGCTTCAGGCCAGTTACACCAATCCGGTGCATGCCGAGGCTATTTGTCTGGTGTTGAACCACTACGCCGAGGACCCGATGGGAGGCGGCCAGCCATTGCCGGCCAATGTACTGGAGCAACTCCCGGCAGAACTTGCCCGGCGTCCCCACGCTTTCAGTGTGCTGGCTTTTGTCGGTGGCGAGCCGGCCGGGCTGGTCAATTGCTTCGAGGGGTTCTCGACCTTTGCCTGCCGACCGCTGGTCAATGTGCACGATGTGGCGGTGGTGAAAAAATTTCGCGGCCTGGGCTTGAGCCAGAAGATGCTGCAAAAGGTCGAGGACATCGCCCGTCAGCGCGGCTGCTGCAAGCTCACCCTGGAAGTGCTGGAAGGCAACGCTGTGGCCCAGGGGGCCTATGAAAAAGCCGGTTTCGCCCCCGGCATGTTCGACCCGGCCCATGGACAGATGCTGTTCTGGATCAAGAGTCTCTGATTCAACAGGCAAAAAAAGGGCGCCCATCAGGACGCCCGACAGTCTTGTGCGACGCTGGCGTCGCAGTCAAAAGACCATGGATCATTTCGGTCTGTAGGTTTCAGTCATTTGTGCGGTTTGATCGTCCGGAACCCGCAGCTCAGTGCTCTGGATAGGGTGGCCCAGAGCTTCTTGCTGGGCCAGTCGCAGGCTTTCGAAGTAATAGCGCATGCGTTCGGCTCCACCTTCGGCAAAAGCGCTGGTTGAGCCCAAGGCCATCAGGCCGGCGAGAATCATTGCGGTGCGTTTCATGGTTTGCCTCCCACTACAGATGTCGGATGCCTTTCGTCCATGAATCAATGAAGCAGTGTCGAAATGGCATTATCCGCCGAATCCGTTAAATGGGAATGAACTTCACCAACGGCCTTCATGGCTAGCGCGGGAAGCCTGCTCGGAGAAGGTCGCGAGCCGGCGCGGAAGCAGTGCAGACTGCTCCCGCTTCAAAGGAGGGAATCAGGCGAGTGGGGCGCGTTGCACCACAGCCAGGGGCTGCACTTGATTGGCTTGCAGCAACAGCCGCAGCTGCGCCAGTTCCTGTTTCAATTGATCGCGTTCGTCTTTCAACTGGCGCAATTCATCGCGACGGATAGTGACATAAAGAGTTTGTGCTGGCAGTGCGGTATGTACTGTGCCCATTGCTCACCTCGCAAATGGCGTGTCTCAACTGTAGGTACGCCTCGAAATCCGGGGCTGACCTACTATCGGCGCCAATTTTGATTTCTTTTGCCCCTGAAGGGAACTTTTTTATTTTTCATGGTCGTTGTGTCTTCGGTTTGATTCCCGACGTTATCCATCAGGATCGGGCACAATGCCCGGAAACTTCACGCCAACGCTCTGGACTAACCTCATGAGTCGCGTTGGGCTATAACCTTTGACACACATTTATTTGTAGTAGGGAGCATCAGCACATGCAACTCGGGATTATTGGACTGGGCCGCATGGGCGGCAATATTGCGCGGCGCCTGATGCTCAACGGGCACACCACCGTTGTTTACGATCGCAATACCGCCTTTGTCGAAGCCCTGGCCGCAGAGGGCTCCACCGGCGTCACCGATCTGCCGGCGCTGGTCGCCGGCCTGGCCAAACCGCGAGCGGTCTGGGTCATGCTGCCGGCCGGCGCGCCGACCGAAGAAACCATCGACACCCTGAGCACCTTGCTCGAAGCCGGCGACACCATCATCGACGGCGGCAACACCTTCTATAAGGACGATATCCGCCGGGCCAAGACCTTGTCGGAAAAAGGCCTGCACTACATCGACGTCGGTACGTCCGGCGGTGTCTGGGGCCTGGAGCGCGGTTACTGCATGATGATCGGCGGCGACGCCGAGACCGTTAAACGCCTCGACCCGCTGTTCGCAACCCTGGCTCCGGGCCTGGGCGACATCCCGCGCACCAAGGACCGCAAGTCCGACGACGATCGCGCCGAGCGTGGCTACATTCACGCAGGTCCGGCCGGTTCCGGGCACTTCGTGAAGATGATCCACAACGGCATCGAATACGGAATGATGCAGGCGTTTGCAGAAGGCTTCGACATTCTCAAGACCAAAAACAGCGAGAGCCTGCCGCAAGACCAGCGTTTCGACCTGAACGTGGCCGACATCGCCGAAGTGTGGCGCCGTGGCAGCGTGGTGTCCTCGTGGTTGCTGGACCTGACGGCCGACGCCCTGGCCAGCGATCCGAAGCTCGACGGTTTCTCCGGGTCCGTGGCCGACAGCGGTGAAGGTCAATGGACCATCGAAGCTGCCATGGAGCAAGCGGTGCCGGTGCCGGTGCTGTCGAACTCGCTGTTCTCTCGCTACCGTTCCCGTGGGCAAGGTACCTTTGGCGACAAGGTTCTCTCGGCCCAGCGCTTCGGCTTCGGCGGCCATGTGGAGACCTCGAAAAAATGACCCACGCGATCCGCAGAAAATCCAAGGCTGAACCCGCGCCGCCAACCACGCTGTTCCTGTTCGGCGCCCACGGCGATCTGGTCAAGCGCCTGCTGATGCCGGCGCTGTACAACCTCAGCCGTGACGGTTTACTCGGCAATGGACTGCGGATCATCGGCGTTGACCACAACGCCATCAGCGATGAAGGCTTCGCGAAAAAACTCGAAGACTTCATCCGTAACGAGGTGGCCACCAGGACCGGCAAGGGCGATCAAGCCCTTGACCCGGCGCTGTGGGCCAAACTCGCCCAAGGCATCAGCTACGTCCAGGGCGATTTCCTGGACGACAGCACTTATCAAGCGCTGGCGGCGAAAATCGCCGACAGCGGTACCGGTAATGCGGTGTTCTATCTGGCCACCGCGCCGCGTTTCTTCAGTGAAGTGGTGCGCCGTCTCGGCTCGGCCGGCTTGCTGGAAGAAACCCCCGAGGCCTTCAGAAGGGTGGTGATCGAAAAACCCTTCGGCTCCGACCTGCATACGGCCGAAGCCTTGAACGCTTGCCTGCTCAAGGTGATGACTGAAAAGCAGATCTATCGCATCGACCATTACCTGGGTAAGGAGACCGTGCAGAACATCCTGGTCAGCCGGTTCTCCAACAGCCTGTTCGAAGCGTTCTGGAACAATCACTACATCGACCACGTGCAGATCACCGCTGCCGAGACCGTCGGCGTGGAAACCCGTGGCAGTTTCTATGAGCACACCGGCGCGCTGCGGGACATGGTGCCCAATCACCTGTTCCAGTTGCTGGCGATGGTGGCGATGGAGCCACCCGCGGCGTTTGGCGCCGATGCGGTGCGCGGCGAGAAGGCCAAGGTCGTTGGCGCGATTCGTCCATGGACAGTCGAGGAGGCCCGCGCCAACTCGGTGCGCGGCCAATACGCCGCCGGTGAGATCGACGGCAAGGCACTGCCGGGCTATCGCCAGGAAAACAACGTTGCCCCGGACAGCAATACCGAAACCTATGTGGCCCTCAAGGTCATGATCGATAACTGGCGTTGGGTCGGCGTGCCGTTCTACCTGCGGACCGGCAAGCGCATGAGCGTGCGTGACACCGAGATCGTGATCTGTTTCAAGCCGGCGCCCTATGCGCAGTTCCGCGATACCGAGGTCGATGAGCTGCAGCCGACCTATCTGCGCATTCAGATCCAGCCGAACGAAGGCATGTGGTTCGACCTGCTGGCCAAGCGTCCCGGTCAGGCCCTGAAAATGGACAACATCGAGCTGGGGTTCGCCTACAAGGATTTCTTCGAGATGCAGCCGTCCACCGGCTACGAGACCCTGATCTACGATTGCCTGACGGGCGATCAGACGCTGTTCCAGCGCGCCGACAACATCGAAAACGGCTGGCGCGCGGTGCAGCCGTTCCTGGATGCCTGGCAGCAGGATTCCACCGTGCAGCGCTATGCCGCCGGGGAAAACGGCCCAAAGGCCGGCGAAGAGCTGCTCACCCGTGACGGCCGCGTCTGGCACCGCCTCGGATAACACGTATCTCCTGTGGGAGCGAGCAAGCTCGCTCCCACAGAGTTGGGGGTTACAACCAGTAACTCACCGCATACCAGCCCAATGTCCCCATCACCACGGTGTACGGCAACGCCATCCACACCATCCGTCCGTAAGACAGGCGCACCAGCGGTGCAATCGCCGAGGTCAGCAGGAACAGGAACGCCGCCTGACCGTTGGGCGTCGCCACGCTCGGCAGGTTGGTGCCGGTATTGATCGCGATGGCCAGGGATTCGAAATGCTCACGGGTCATCTCACCCGCCATGAAGGCGCGCTTCACTTCGGTGATGTAGATGGTCGCCACGAACACGTTGTCGCTGATGGCGGACAGCAGGCCATTGGCAATGAACAGCATGCCCGGTTGTTGGTCTGCCGGCAGCGTCAGCACCCAGTGGATCAGCGGGGTGAACAGTTGCTGGTCGTGAATCACCGCGACCACGGCGAAAAACACCACCAGCAATGAGGTGAACGGCATGGCGTCCTTGAACGCGGTGCCCAGGCGGTGTTCGTCGGTGATGCCGGTAAAGGCGGTGATCAGCACGATCACCATCAAGCCGATCAAACCCACTTCGGCGATGTGGAACGCCAGCCCGGCAATCAGAATCAATGCGGCAAAGCCTTGCACCAGTAACGCTGCACGTTGGCGCGTGGTGCGCTCAGCATCGTCTTCGGCGGCGTAGTTGGCCAGCACGGCACGGACGTTATCCGGCAGCAGTGTGCCGTATCCGAACCAGCGCAGCTTTTCCAGCAAGACGCAGGTTGCCAGCCCGGCAACCAGTACCGGCAGGGATACCGGCGCAACCTGGGTAAAGAACTCGGAGAAGTGCCAGCCCATTTCATGGCCGATCAGCAGGTTCTGCGGTTCACCGACCAGCGTACAGACGCCACCCAGCGCGGTGCCCACGGCACCGTGCATCAGCAGGCTGCGCAGGAAGGCGCGGAACTGTTCCAGATCACCCTGATGCAGGGTGGGCAGATGTTGGTCGTCGCTGAACTCGCTGTCCTGACGCGGATCGTTACCCGAGGCGACGCGGTGATACACCGAGTAGAAGCCTACGGCGGCACTGATGATGACGGCGGTCACGGTCAGGGCATCGAGGAACGCCGACAGAAAGGCCGACAGAAAGCAGAACATCAGGGCCAGCAGGGCCTTGGAGCGGACCCCGAGCAGCAGGCGCGAGAACAGGTACAGCAACAGGTCCTTCATGAAATAGATACCGGCCACCATGAACATCAGCAGCAGGATCACCGGGAAGTTGTGCAGCAACTCGTCATACAGCGCCTGGGGCGTGGTCATCTTCAGCAGCAGGGCTTCAATCATCAGCAGGCCGCCGGGCATCAGCGGGTAGCATTTGAGCGCCATGGCCAGGGTGAAGATGAACTCCAGCACCAGGAGCCAGCCGGCAGCCACCGGGCCTGCGGTCCACAGCACCAGGGCATTGAGAATCAGAAAGCCGACGATGCAGGCCTTGTACCAACGGGGCGAGTGCCCGAGAAAGTTGTGCGCGAACGCCTGGGCCATTGAACCGGACATCGGCTGCTCCTTGTCTTGAGAAGCGCGCAACTTGCCGTAAGCGCGCCAGAAGATCAAGCACAGGAAAAATGCCGGTTTTTATCCCTGGAAGCGAGCGATGACCGCCTTGTAGTTACCGTGCAGCGAATAGCCTCCCACGACGATGTTTCCATCGGCTTGCGCGGCGACACAGGTGGCTGTATCCAGGCTGGGACCGAGGCGGGTGCGTGTATAGCCGCTGCCTTTGCCAAAACGGCGATCGGGAAGGCCGTTGGGCAGGCATCGCCCAAGAATGAAGTCTGCTTCGACGCCGCCGATGGTGGCACCCGCCGTGAGCACACTGCCATCGGGCTGCAACTGCGCGGCGGTCCACTGGCATCCGCTGTAACCGATTGCCCGCCGCTGGGGGTGTCCTCCGTTGCAATGACTGTCGGCTCGGCCGTTGCTGTGCAATTTGAATGTCAGGCAGTGCATCGGCTCGCGACTGCTGCCAAAACACAGGATTTCGCCTTCGTTCTGCTGGACCACCCGGCTGACCCGGGCGCCATGCCCTTGCGCCTTGAAAGTCATGAAACCATCCACGGCAAAACGGTCGTCGAGGCGCCCATCCGGGTGATAGCGTGCCAGCAAGCCTTCTTCGGGAAAGTTGATCGATCCACCGACCAGGATTCGGCCATCACGTTGTACCGTCAGGCTGCTGAGCCAGGTATTCATCAGCAGATGCCTGACCATCACGAAGCCGCGGCCGTTGAACGAGCAGTCCAGCGAGCCTTCGACATCCAGTCGTATCAACATGCCGACGTGATCGGCCAGTTCGAAGTGGTGGTTGGCCAGGATCAGGATCCGGCCGTCTTGTTGTACGTCGATGTCGCAGGCTTCAGCGCCTGGCACACCGGGAGGGAGCCATTTATCGCGCATGCCCAGGGACAAACCGCCAGGCAATCGCACGACACGACGGCCATTATCACCAAAGCTTCGAACCAGGCGACCGTCTTGATCCAGCAATGCCAGGGCCGGGAGTGTGCGGTGCGCGTTTTCGTATTGCAGGCCGGCCAACAGGATATTGCCGTCAGGCAGGATCAGGACCTTGGTGGCCATGGCTTCGAACCCCGGTTCGAATTGCCCGATGACACTGCCTTGTTTGCCGAACGTCAGGTCTGCGCAACCATCCGCGAGCAAGCGGGCCAGGCCAAAGCGGTTGCCATCGGCCGTGCCGACTTTTGCGGCTACCAGCAAGCGACCTTGCGCATCGATCGCAACGCTATGGGCCAGGCTGAAGAGGCTGTCGGCGAAATAGACCTGGGTTTTGCCGTTGGCGGCAAACGTAGTGTCGAGGGCCCCGGCGTTGTTCCGGGTGGCGGGGTAGGCAAAAGCGGACTGGCTCGACATGCACCGCATCTCCTTGCGAGTCGTCCTGATCCAGAGGTTTGGGTGGCGACTTGATAAGGAGAATATTCAATCCCTGAATGGGGAGATGCACAACTGCAAGAACTCACAGACGGAGAGTCGCTGTGTGCCACAACAGTGTCTTTTCGAACCAATGGCGAGCCTGCAAAGTATCAGGCGCATGCGAAGTTCGAATTAAGCAGTGTCAAGTAGTGCGCACGGCCAGAAAAATCTGCGAACTAAAGACAGGAAAAGGGCGCGGATTACCCCGGAGTAATCCGCAAAACGATTAGTGCGGCATCGACCACGATTGCAGTGCGTAACCTTCCTCGCTCAATTCGGCGCGAGCCTGTTCCAGCAGCTGTTCGAGTTGCGCGGGATCGGAATAGGCGCTGCTTGGGATCTGCTTGCGGCCAATGCTGGTGCTGGTGCGATCGATGACGGTCAGGCTAAGTTCGCCATTACCGTCTTGTGGAGCCCAGGCCACGCATTTGAATGGTTTAAATGCGCGGTCGGCAATCAGAAGTGCTTCGTTGATACGGAGCGGGGCGTTCATAGGGTTTTCTCTCTTATGCCCAATCAAGTGATAGACCGACGGTCGGGCTTACCGTTCAGCTGGTTACTTGTACTGATGCCCGCAACCGGGGTTCGGGTCACACACAATCAAAAGAAATTTCCACTTTATTTCACGGGCTCAAGAATGAGCCTGACATTGAAAGCTGAATGAAAGGAAAGAGTCGTTAGGTGACTAACATAATCGAAACTTATAACTGGTTTTATCGCATCCCTATAGTCAAACAGTACAAGGGCCTGTCAAATTCTTGCTAATGTTACAGTCAGGTCTGCCAAATGACTGTTTTTAATAAAATTTCGTAAATTTGGCGCCAAGGAACAGTCATGAGCGATGCGCCTGCCTTACGACGTTTGTTAGTGGTTGACCCCTGTGACGATTGCTATCGCCTGCTCCCTGGATTGCGCGATATCGGGTGGGACGTTGACAGCTGCACGCTGGAGAACGCCGTTGACCGAACCTGTGACGTAGGCTTGCTGCGCTTACAGCCCTCGCACCTTGAGCACCCGGAGGCTGTCAAGGAACTGATCAGCCGCAGCGGCACCGAGTGGATAGCCGTACTCAATCAGGAAGTACTGCGACTGCAAAATGTCGGTGACTTCGTCTGTGAATGGTTTTTTGACTTTCATACCTTGCCGTTCGACGTGCACCGGGTTCAGGTAACACTGGGTCGGGCGTTTGGCATGGCGCGGTTGCGCGGGCAGGGTACCGTGCATGTTGACCAGCCCGAGCACGAATTGCTGGGCGACAGCAAACCTGTCCGTGAACTGCGAAAACTCCTGAGCAAACTGGCTCCGACCGAATCGCCTGTATTGATTCGCGGTGAAAGCGGCACTGGCAAGGAACTGGTCGCACGAACCCTGCATCGTCTGTCCCAGCGTCACAGCAAACCCTTTATCGCGATCAATTGTGGGGCGATCCCTGAACACTTGATCCAGTCCGAATTGTTTGGCCATGAGAAAGGCGCCTTTACCGGCGCGCACCAACGCAAGATCGGACGGTTTGAAGCCGCCAACGGTGGCACGCTGTTTCTCGACGAGATCGGTGACCTGCCACTGGAGTTGCAGGCCAACCTGTTGCGCTTCCTCCAGGAAAAACACATCGAGCGGGTCGGCGGCAGTCAGCCGATTGCAGTGGATGTGCGGGTACTGGCGGCGACGAACGTCGACCTGGAAGCCGCCATCGAGAAGAAACGCTTTCGCGAAGACTTGTATTACCGCTTGAACGTACTGCAAGTGGCGACCGTTCCGCTGCGCGAGCGCCATGGCGACCTGGCGGTGCTGGCCAACCACTTCTCCCATTTCTACAGCCATGAAACCGGGCGTCGCCCTCGCAGTTTCAGCGACGACGCGTTGATTGCCATGGGCAAACACGACTGGCCAGGTAATGTTCGCGAACTGGCCAACCGCGTTCGTCGCGGGTTGGTGTTGGCCGAAGGCCGGCAGATCGAGGCCCGTGATCTGGGGTTGATCAGTCAGCATGGGATCGCCGCGCCGATGGGCACCCTCGAAGAATACAAGTCCCGGGCCGAACGCCAGGCGTTGTGCGATGTATTGAATCGCCACAGCGATAACCTGAGTGTCGCCGCCAAAGTACTGGGTGTGTCGCGACCGACCTTCTACCGGTTGTTGCACAAGCACCAGATTCGCTGAACCCCGGCCACAATCCAAAACACCGTTGCGATTGCAATTGCAGCGGTGTTTTTGTTCGGATCAGAAGTAGTAAGGGAGTTTCAGGCTGAACTGGAAGTCGGGGGCATCGTCCGTCATGCCGATGGACAGGTTGGGCACGATGGTCAGGTTGTCGGTGGCCGCAATGGTCATGCCGATGTTGAAGTAACCGGCGTTGGCATCGCTGGAGATCACCGATTGCCAATCCCCGCCATCTTCCTTGAGTTTGCTTTTACGTTGCACAAGGTCAGAGACCGAAAACGACATGCTCATCTTTTCGTTCAAGGCGAACGCGATACCGGCGCCAATCTGGAAGCTGTCGCCAATGCGCACTTTGCCCGGTGTCTTGACCGCCGGGTTGGAGCTGATGTCGTCGAAAGACTCTTCCATGTTGTAGGTGTAGGACAGGCTGCCGAACAGCACTGCCGGATCGAACGTCTTGACCAGCGAGATCCCCGGCGTAACCGACCAGACACCGTTACCGGTAGGCAAGGATTCAGGCACGGCCAGGTTTGAGTTATCGGCCACCCGAACCAGCTTGATGCCGAACGGGTCTTTACCGGTAGGGGCCTTGACGCGCAAGGTCACCACGGCATCCGGCGTGTTGACCGACTCGTCGAGGAATTTGTAGGCGATACCGAAGTTGACGTCGCCTATGGTCGGGTCTTGCTTGACGGAGTCTTCGGTCGTGACGTTTGCGGTACCGTTATTGCCGCCGCCGGACTGGTACGTGGACTGACGGTAGACCACTGGCACGTTCAGGTCGAACTGCCAGCGATTGTTGAAGTTGTAGCGGCCGGTGAGGTCAAGCGTCCAGGTGTCGGCCTTGATCCGGTCCAGGTTGATGGCGCCCAGGAAGATCGAGTCCAGGGCGAGAAAACCGTTGAGGACAAGTTGGCGAGTATCGTATCGGGAGTAGGTTATCCCGGTTTCGACGCTGAACTTGCCACCGCCGAAGAACCCGCTGGCCTCGTCATACAGGTTCGAAACGCTTTGCGCCGGTTGCGAGTCACTGGCCAGCGATTGTCCATAAGAACTGCCGCTGCCCCCGGCGGCTACCCCTGGATTGCCTTTGAGATCCGCGGGCGACTTGGCCAGTCGTTTGGGAGGGGGCGAGGCGGGCTGCTCTTCGACCTGGCGAACCCGTTGTTCGAGCACCGCCAGAGCTTTTTGCTGGACTTCGTATCGTTGTTTCAATTCCAGAAGCTCTTGCTTGAGAGCCTCCATTTCCGGGTCAGTTGCTGCCTGCAACATAGCCGCTGGTAGTAGAGCACTCAAGCATGCAACTGCACGCAGTGTTACTGATCGGTACATGAAATAAACCGTCCATTTGTGCCCAATGGTCCAGTCTCAGCGTAGTTCAATACCCCATGGTCCGTAATGCAGCGAGTTGATTGAGGTTGAAGTCCAATGCACCTGCACTCGGGCCATTATTGTTGAGCACTACGTTGAGTTGAGTCATGTTGTCGACCACATTGCTGCTGCCCAGCAACCGGGTGTTTTGCAGCAACCCGCCCTGGGCGACTTGTTGCAGGCTTGTGCCCTGGTTGTTGTTGGCGGTAATGGCCATCTGAACGCCACCGCTGGTCGCGGATACGGCGACACTGCCTGCGGCATTGCTGCCGGTAATGGTTTGACCGGCTATCAGCGCCTGGCCCTGGCTCGGCACCAGTGCAGGGGCCGTGCTGGCCTCCTTGACGTTGATGGCGATGTTGTTGTTTGCGCTGTTGCCATCGCCTGCGGCCCGTGTGACCTGGGTTATGCCCCGGGAAGTGTTCAGCGCATCGCCCCCCGACACGTGACCGCTACCCGATTTGGGCGAACCGCCATGACCGGATTGCTTGATGGTTGAAACATAGAACTCGGGTTTGACCGTTGCGGCTTGAAGCTGCATCGAGCTGGAGGCTCCGATCAGGTCACCACTGGCATTGCGCCAGGTACTGCTCATGACAACACCGAAGCTGATGACCCGCCCCGGCATTACATACCGGCCACGCAATTCGGCCAGTTCCTGGTCCTTGATTTCGATGGGTCTGAAGTCTTCAGCAAAACCTGAAGTGGTCGCTGCCAGACAGGCAGCGACCACCCAATACGAGGTTTTCATTTGCTGCTCCCGGAGCATCCTGCCCCCTGATCATCTTGTTGGCGATTAAAAGAAGTCGCTCTGTATGAAGCCAAAATCCATCAATTCAGCATCTTTGACCGGGTTGAAGTTATCCATCTTGTTCTTGGCTGTCAGCGGTTCCGGTGGACTGCGTAACGCATTGGTTTTGTCGTAACCGGGACCGACGATAGCGAAGATAATGCCATTCCAGCCTTTGACAAAGTCATCATGAGAGTAGCGTTTGTGTCCGAGTACCGGGTCGCCGATATAGACCCAGTTCTTGTCCGCCCGCTGCAACACCACGAAGTGCTTGTAGCCGCGAATTTCCATCAGTACCACCACCGGAATCGTCACGGCTTCGAGCCTTTCCGGCGGGATCCTGTAGCCCCGGGCACGCATGCCGATACGTTCAATGTAGCGCTTCATGTCCAGCATGGAAAAACCCTGCGTACGCACAAGCTCCTGGTCTGCGGTGGCCAGCATGCCCTTGATGATGTGCTCCTCATCGACGTCGAGCCAATAGGCCTGGCGCAGTATCGTTGCCAGCGCGGCGGCGCCGCAGCTGAAATCGGTCTTTTGTTCGACGATGTCGCTGAACTTGCGCTCGCGCAAACTCTGTACGTGCTTGTACACCAGCACGCCGCCCGGCAAGGCGGCAACCGGCATCTGTGCAGCCTGGGTCAGGCCGGACAGGCAGAGCAGGGCGAAAAGGACAGTCTTACGCATGATCGATACGCCTTGGGACTGCAATGAAAGCCTCGTCGCCGGGGCTTTCATTGCAATCGCGATTACTGACAAGACTTGCAGCCCGCGGCGATGGACAGCGAGTTGCTTTGCTGGTTGCCCACACCAGACGATACGTTGGCTCCGCCGTTGCCGGAGAAGCTGTTCATCGAACCCGTTATCGAAGCATTGTTGGTGACAGGGGGTTTCCAGCCCTCTGGCGTTATCACTTGTTGAGTGGTTACGCCAGACAGACCCAATACACCCACGGCTACGAAATCTGTCGTTTGGGCGTTGTTGGCGACGTTCAGCCCGGACGTGCTTTGGTTGGCTGCCGCCGCCGCTACTGCTACACGACCGCCTGAAACGGCAATCGCCAGGTTGTTTTTCTGTTGGTTGAAGTCGCCGGTGGTCAGGTTGATGCCGATGTTGCCGGAACCGCTGTTGCCTGCGTTATTGAGCGTTGTGTTGTTGGTGTTTGAGTAGTTCCTGGCGGTGTTGCCGTTGCTCTTCTGAGTCGCGCTGGAGACGGCGACCGCAGTGCCGAAGATGAAGCTTTCGTCAGCCGTGGCAAGGGCGGCGGCGTTGTCTTGCTGGTTGCCGTTACCGGCTGCAACGTTGGCGCCCATGTTGCCGTTTGAGTTGTTGAGGGAGTTGTCGATTCTGGCGTCGTTCATGGTGTCCCGATTCAATGCGCTGCTGCCTTTGCTTTTCTGCGAGTCCAGCACGGCGGCCCCGGCACCTGCTGTTATCTGCATGATTTGCTCCAGCGTCGGGCCTTTGGGCTGATGGTTGTTGCCTTGTCCATTGTCCTGGCCGCTGCCCTGCCCGTGATCATCCAGACCGGCTGCTTGTGCCGCGAATGCCATCACTGCTGCCAGAGCGAAAGCCAGTGGTTTGAGAGCAGTTGTCGGGTTCATGGTGTTTCTCCGTGCTCATTGGTTGATCAAGTGTTGGGACTTCCCTGATCGCACTGTATCGGGGTCAGTCAGCGACCCGGATGCTAAGGGTGTTAGCCATTCGGTTCCCCACCCCGGCACTCTGGTTCACTTGGATCACGCCCAGGCTGCCGGTGAAGGCCTGATCGCTTGTCACGACCTGGCGACTGCCATTTGGGGTGCCAGTTGCTCCCGAGTTCGGTAACAACGCCACGTTCTGTTGAGACAGGGCACTATCGTCGATGGCTTGCGGTGCAGCGCTGATGCTGACGCGCATGGCGTTGGCCATCTGGTTGTTCGCCCCGGCGCCCTGGTTGACGCCCAGTACGCCGTTGCCATTACTGAAGGCGCCGCCGCCGATAGTGGCCGTCGCGTCCATCGACGGATTGGCAGGCGTGGTGATTTTCTGCTGGACGCTGGTGATCGCACCGGCCTGGGTGTCAATGGCGATCGCGCGGACGTTGGCCTGCTGGTGTTGATCGCCAGCCGCCTGGTTGATGTTGAAGTTGCCGCGGTATTGAGTACCGGAATCCTGGAGGGTGGCGGTGTTCACCGAACTGACGCCCGAATCGGCCATCACGCCGGTGCAGCCGAGCAGGGCTAGTAACAGCAGGGATCGACTCATCTCATTGACCTCCCGCCATTTTGCCCAATGAGCCGAGGCCGCTGCTCATGGCGCGGTTGATGGTTCCGGAAATCGCGCTGCCACTGCCACCACCGTGGCCGACGGACATGCCGGGCATACCGTTGGGGTTGGTGACGGCGTTGAGGCCTTGCAGGCCACCCAGGCTTTGCCCGTTGCTGTGGCTAAGGGCCGTTCCGGTGGTGACCCCGGCGATGTCGGCGTCGCTGAGTTCGCCGATGACGCGGGCCGATGGGTTGGTATTGAGGGTGTTGGGGTTAGGATCTCTGCCGCCGCTGCGACCGATTGGGGTAGGGTGAATGGAGCGATCAAGCACGATGACGCCGTTGCCTTCGGCAAGAGCGTCGTAACTGAAAACCATGCCTGCAGCGCTCGCGATCAGCAGCAGGCACGTCAAGGCATGTTTATTGAGTATCCCCACGACGGTGTTACCTTCTCATGTGGGCTGACCCTTGTCGGCTTTATGAAGGTGAGAGCGAAAGCTGTGCCGGTTTTTGAATGTCTAGTAAATTCAATGGCTTATGAATGCTGGCCGGATTCCCTTTGCCGAGAATGTTTCAAAAGTGAGACGAAACCCTGCGCAGGCAGACCGTAAATGCGGATAAAGCGCTCTGGAACGAGGGTTTCAGCGATGTTGTATCAATGCCTTAACAATCCGATGATCAAACGGTGAGGGGCGCTGAAATGGGCGGTTTAAGGCAGGGAGAGTGTTTCAGGACCGGACACTTTTCCCTCGGGGTAGGGGGGAAGGTGGGGAAATTGCCCCAAAGGCCGGTCAGGCACCGAGCAATCGAGTCACGGCGTCCAGTGCCTGGAATCGGCGTTCGGCCCAATCTCCGTGCAGTACTTGAACCGGTTGTGCGTGGCGCTCCAGCCAGGCCAGGGTCTGGTCGAAAAATGCCTGGCGCTCGCTCAATCGGGGCTGGCAACGCTGGCCGTCATCCGTCCATTCGACGTCTTCGGGCGACAGCAGTAAGTGTAGATCGTAGTGCCGGGCCAGTAGCGCTTGTTCGATCCAGGCGGGGCAGTCGCCAAACAGGGTTTGGCTCCAGAGGATATTGCTCAGCAGGTGTGTGTCGAGGATGAGCAAAGACGGTCGTTGCGCCCGTGCTTCGTCCTCCCATGCCAATTGACCGCGGGCGATGTCCGGAATGTCGGCCAAGGTGGTGTCCCGCGGATTCTGCTCGATGAACCAGCGTACATATTCTTCGACCAGAACCCCGCCGAAACGCTGTTGCAGCTCGGCCGCCAGCCAGCTTTTACCGCTGGATTCAGGGCCTGTGAGTACCAGGATTTTCATGCGCGCAACGCCGGATCGGTGCGCCATTCACGCCAGCCGAGCACGGCAATAACGGTGAACAACCCGTACAGGGTGGCGGTCAGGTACAGGCCTTTATAGATGAACAACCCGACGAAAATGATATCGAGCGCGATCCACAGCGGCCAGCACTGAAGACGCTTTTGCGCCATCCAGACCTGCGCCACCAGGCTGAATCCGGTGAGCGCTGCATCGAGCCAGGGTTGTGCCGCGTCGGTCCAGTGGGCCATGGCCGCCCCCAGCAACAGACTGCCGAGTGCGCCAATGGCGAGGCTCAACGCCATGGAGCGGGTATCGAGCCGACTGACATCGCGGCCATGGGTCGTTTCGCCAACACGCGTCCACTGCCACCAGCCGTAAAGCTGCAAGGCGGCATAGACAACTTGCAGCAACATGTCCGAATACAGCTTCACCTCAAAAAAGATCCAGCTATAGAGCAGCACCATGACCAGGCCGATGGGCCAGCACCAGGGGTTCTGTTTGACCGTCAGCCAGACGGCAATGACACCGAGGGCGGCGGCAAACAGTTCAAGCCCGGACATGGAGGCTCCTTGGGAAAAGCGAAAAGGGGGCGGATTGTAACCGGATTGGCGTCGGGAATCCCGTGGAGCAGGCTGTGCTTCATTGGCGCGCGAAACGCGGCAGCGCCAACCGGACTTGTCTGATAGGATTTCGGCCCCGCACGGATAAACCCGGATCAGGATTGTTTTTTCACAGGATTTTGACGGTTCTGTGGTGATCCTTGATGCGCGGGGAATCAGCTACGCTGATCGCAATTCAAGCTTTTGAAAAATACTGACGGGGCATGCCGGCGCGCATAGCCTTTTGGGGGATTGATGGATCTTTGGACCGCCTTTCAGGCATTGATTCTTGGGGTTGTAGAAGGACTGACCGAGTTCCTGCCCATTTCCAGTACCGGCCACCAGATCATCGTGGCCGACCTGCTCGACTTCGGGGGCGAGCGGGCGATGGCGTTCAACATCATTATCCAGTTGGGTGCCATCCTGGCGGTGGTATGGGAGTTTCGACGCAAGATCTTCGACGTGGTCATCGGCCTGCCGACCCAGCCGGGCGCTCGGCGGTTTACCGCGAACCTGTTGATCGCGTTCTTGCCGGCCGTGGTGTTGGGCGTGATCTTCGCCGACCTGATCCACAAGTACCTGTTCAATCCGATCACCGTGGCAACGGCGCTGGTCGTGGGCGGGTTCATCATGTTGTGGGCCGAGCGCCGGCAGCATGAAGTTCACGCCGAAACGGTGGATGACATCACTTGGAAAGATGCCCTGAAAGTCGGCTTCGCCCAGTGCCTGGCGATGATTCCGGGCACTTCGCGTTCGGGCTCGACGATTATCGGCGGGTTACTGTTCGGCCTGTCGCGCAAGACCGCTACCGAATTTTCGTTCTTCCTGGCGATGCCGACCATGGTCGGCGCGGCGGTGTACTCGGGCTATAAATACCGCCACCTGTTTGTCCCGGCGGATTTCCCGGTGTTCGCGATCGGCTTCATCACAGCGTTCGTCTTCGCGATGATCGCGGTCCGTGGGCTGCTCAAGTTCATCGCCAACCACAGCTATGCGGCGTTTGCCTGGTATCGCATTGTGTTCGGCCTGATCATCCTGGCGACCTGGCAATTCGGCTGGGTCGACTGGAGCGCGGCCAAGCCGTGAGTGACTCAAGCTCGCGCAATAACCCCGGGCGCCAGCCCGGGGGACAGATCCGCCATCCTCGGCTGAAGTGGCTGGTGTTCGCAATCCTGTGCGCGTTGCCGCTGTCGGGTTCGGTGTCGTCATGGCTGCACGGGGTGTCGTTGATTCCCCTGGCGGCCTACGGCATCGGCAGCGTCGTGACGTTTTTTCTGTACTGGAGCGACAAGCGCAAGGCCCGCGCCGAGCAATGGCGGACGCCGGAGAATGTCCTGCATGCGCTGGAGTTCGCCGGTGGCTGGCCTGGTGCCTTGCTGGCCCAGCAAGCGTTTCGGCACAAAACCCGCAAAGTCTCGTACCAGTTGGTGTTCTGGATCATCGTGCTCATGCACCAGGTGTTCTGGATCGATCACCTGTTCCTCGGCGCACACCTGTTCGCCTTGTTCTGATAAAGAACGCCCTAAAGCAACAATCCGACTTGAGTGCGCTTTGGCAGTCTGCTGACCACCAATTGGTGGGAACGGCGCAGCAATCCCTGTAGTTCTTCGCTGCCGAGCGGGTAGGGCGTTTCCATGATGATCCACTGGGCGCGCGCCAGATAAGGCGCCGGATGAATCCCCGGGCGGTCGCAATGACCGAGAAACAGATCCTTGTCGACCTTGAAGGCCAGGGAATCACCCCGCAGGCCCTGCAAGGCGAACATCTTGTTCCCGGCAATCGAAAATACCCGCACGCCTCCCCATTTATAGTCTTCCCGCGCTCCGGGCAGGGTAAGGCAGAATTTCGCGACATCCTCTTCGCTCATCCGTCCGGCTTTCATAACACTCGTTCTCCACAGGCATTGAATGACTCGACCAGATGATCAATCCAGGCACGTACCGCCGGCATCACTCCGCGTCGATGAGGATAGACCGCTTGCAGCCAGCCACCGGGCAACGACCAGTCGGGCAACAACTGCACCAGTGAGCCGTTATCCAGTTCCTGTTCGCAATACATCATGGGCAGCATCGTAAAGCCGAGACCCGAGAGGGTGCTGGCCTTGCGCACGATAAAGTCATCGATGCCCAGCCGGGCTTCGAGCGCGAGTTCACAACTTTTGCCTTTTTGATCCAGCATGCGGATGTGCACCATGCGGTCGGCTTCCAGGGCGCCGAGCACCGGCAGGCTTTTCAGGTCCTCGGGATGGTTGATCTCACGGCCAACGAGGAAGCCTGGACTGGCGACCATCAGCATCTGCGCCTGACGCAGGCGGCGGGTGACCAGCAGCGGGTCTTCGTCGCCGAGTTCCCGTACCCGCAGGGCCACGTCAATGCCTTCGTTCACCAGGTCGACCCGCCGGTTGAGCAACATCACCTCCAGCTGGACCTGCGGAAAGCGTTCCAGAAAGTCGCTGATCACCCCCGGCAATATTTCGTGGGCCAGCCCGACCGGGCAGGACACTCGTAAACGCCCGCGGGGCTCGCTGGACATGCTGGCCACGGCCTCGTCGGCCATTTCCGCCTCCAGTAGCATCGCCTGGCAGTGCCTGAGGTAACGTTCGCCGACGGCAGTCAGCTTCAGCTGTCGGGTGGTGCGTTGCAGCAATCGTGCGCCAAGGCGTTCTTCCAGCTCGGCGATGCGCCGTGACAATCGGGACTTGGGAATGCCCAGCAAACGCCCGGCTGCCGCGAATCCCCCGGCTTCCACGACTTTGGCGAAGTAATACAGGTCGTTGAGGTCTTGCATGATGTGAGTCCGATTGTTCTATCTGTGGGACGAACTATCGCATTGTTACTGTCTAATCAGCTATTGGTTTCGTGTGTAGGATTAGTCCCATCAGATCGCCCTTGTGGGCGATCCTCACTTGGAGATCCCACATGAAACTGCTGCATATCGATTCGAGCATCCTGGGCGACAACTCGGCTTCCCGTCAGTTGAGCGGTGAAGTCGTCAAAGCCTGGCAAGCCGCCGAGCCAACCGCCGTGGTGACCTACCGCGACCTCGCCGCCGACGCCATCAGCCACTTCTCCGCTACCACCCTGGTCGCCGCCGGCACCACCGCTGAACTGCGCAACGCCGCACAACAGCACGAAGCCGAACTGAGCGCCTCGACCCTGGCCGAATTCCTGGCTGCCGATGCCGTAGTGATTGCCGCACCGATGTACAACTTCACCATCCCGACTCAACTCAAAGCCTGGATCGACCGCATCGCGGTGGCCGGCCAGACCTTCCGTTACACCGAAGCCGGCCCTGAAGGCCTGTGCGGTGGCAAGAAAGTCGTGATCGTTTCGACCTCCGGCGGCATGCACGCCGGTCAGGCAACCGGTGTTGCCCACGAAGAGTATTTGAAGTTGCTGTTCGGTTTTATCGGCATCACCGACATCGAAATCGTCCGCGCTGAAGGCCTGGCTTACGGTGACGACGTGCGCAACAAGGCCATGAGTGCTGCCCACGCACAAATCAGCGAGCAGTTGTTCGCCGCTGCGTAAGGCTTGCGTAAAAGTAAGCAACCGTTCAGGTAAAGCCCAAAAAACTCTGTATTCTGGTTACGCAAGTACCAGCTACGGAGTTTTTTGTTTCTGGTCGTTTCAGATTGTGGCCCGACTTATGCAGTCCAGGGTGTACGTCTCAAGTCCGGTAACAAGGTGGGGCATCCCATGGTGCGTCTTTGTGCAACTTTACTGATTTGCCTGCTCTGCAGCCTGAATACAGTGCACGCCGCGCCTGCGCCGCATCCTCACTGGAGCGTCGGCTTCCATGAGATGACTTTTCTCGACCCGCTGGACCTGCAGCCGATGCGCGCCATCGCCTTCTATCCTTCCAGTGATCGGGAGCACACCAGCAAGCTCGAGGGTTACACCGTCGAAGCCGGGGAGGACATCAAGGTCGCCATCGGCCGGTTCCCGATGCTGATGCTGTCCCACGGCAACACCGGCACCCCCCTGGCCCTGCACGACCTTGCCACGTCACTGGCGCGCAAAGGCTTTGTCGTGGTGGCGGTGATTCACCCCGGTGACAACTCCAGGGACCACAGCCGACTCGGTACTTTGAGTAACCTGTACGGCCGGCCGATCCAGATTTCCGAAGCCATTACCGCGACCTTGGGCGACCGTATGCTGTCGCCGTTCGTCAATGCCGACCAGGTGGGGGTCATTGGCTATTCGGCCGGTGGCGAGACCGCATTGATTCTGTCCGGTGCGACCCCGGACCTGGATCGCCTGCGCCGATACTGTCAGGAGCGCCCGGATGACCGCGATGCCTGCAACACCCAGGGCGAATTGATTGTCGACCGCGACGACTTGCAGCCGGTGGCCGATCCTCGCGTCCACGCCTTGATGCTGATGGCGCCGTTGAGCCTGAAGTTCGGCCGCCACACCCTGGCTGATGTGCATGTGCCGGTGCTGCTTTACAGCGGTGATGGCGACAAGCTGGTGGCTGTCGACAAGAACGCCGCGGCACTGGCGCGCAAACTGCCGACAGCGCCTGACTTCAAGCTACTGGCCGGGGCAGGGCACTTCGTTTTCATGGCACCGTGCAATGACGAGCAGATCGTGATCATGCCGGCGCTGTGCACCGATGCCGACGGTGTCGATCGGCAAGACATACACCGCAATCTGAGCTCTGAAGCCGGAAGGTTCTTCTCGCGCACCCTGGGCAGGGCGACCCGGGCCGGGATGCAGACTGCCGATCAGTAAACTTGTGATCGGCGATCACTGCTTTCAATGACTTGTCGGCAAAATATCTTCCCATGTTTGAATTCGGGAAGATGGTTCGAAAACCGATTTAAAAACAATGAGACTGATTTTTTCAAAGCTGGAAAGTACCTGCGCTCAGCAGGCACTTTATATGGATAGGACTTCTGATTTTTGGACGGTCAAACCTATAGCGGGGTGGTCGTCTTGTTTGTAATTGAATGTGATACCTTACTGTTCGCAAGGTCTTCTGTCGGGTTTTCCGGACGCTGAGTGTTGCTCTTCAGTTGCTCGATACTGAACGGGCAGCACTCATCGCCGGGGCCGCTGATGTCATAGCAGACACCGTTGTGACAGATTTGCTGTACTGACTCTTGCGCATGTGCGTTGGAGTAAAGGGAAATCAACAGAGGCGGAACGAGAAGGGGCAGCGGTAATAGACGCATGTTAGTTCTCCTGCTTTTATAATTAAAGTGAGTTCAGCGCATGCGATTCTGCCTCTATCAATAATTTAAACAACGATAGCACTTTGAATTAATCTGTTCGGAGTGTTTAATCTTTGTTGTAAGTTGAAACGCATTGGTTGTTGTTTCTTTTTGATGTGTCTTTAATTCGTTGCGCTCGCGGATTTACGTGCCAGCAATAAAGTCAGCCCCAGGCCCGTCACCGACAACAACGCGGCACTGAAGAAAATCCACGCATAGCCCAGGTTCAACGCCACTGCGCCCATCAACGGGCCGGCGATGGCCAGCGCCAGGTCGAAAAATACCGCATAAGCACTCAGGCCCGCACCGCGGCTGGAGTTGGGCACCTGCTTGATGGCCTCGACACCCAGCGCCGGGTACACCAGGGAAAGGCCGAAGCCAGTCAGGCCGGCGCCAATAAGCGCGTACCCGGTCGACGGTGCCAGCCACAGCAGTACAAGGCCAACCGTCTCAATGCACATGCAGGCAATGGCCGACGTGAACCCGCCGAAACGACTGATGGCGGATATGAACAGCAGTCGCGACAGAATAAAACACACGCCGAACACCGTCAGGCAGTAGGCCGCACCAGTCCAGCCGCGATTGCCGTAATACAGGGTGATAAAGGTCGTCAGGGTGCCGTAGCCGATAGACGCCAGGCTCAGGCTTGCGCCAAACGGCGCAATGCGCCCGAACACCGCCCAGAACGGTAAACGCTCACCGCGCACCACCGGCACCGAAGGCTTGTTGCGAATCAGCACCAGTGCAGCCAAGGCCAGCAGCGACAGGGCAATGCCCAGGCTGGCGAAGCCGAGTTGTTGCACCATGACCACACCCAGCGGCGCACCAATGGCAATCGCGCCATAGGACGCGATGCCGTTCCAGGAAATCGACCGCGCGGTATGCTCGGCGCCCACCTGGCCCATGCACCAACTGATGGTGCCGACGCCGATCAGCCCTTGGGCGATCCCCAGCAGCAGGCGCCCGGCGATCAGGATCAGCAGGCTGAGCAAGGGAAAGCCTTGCAGCAGGGAAGACAGCCAGGTCAGCACGCCGCTGAGCACAATTCCCGACAAGCCATAGATGATTGCGCGCTTGGTGCCGACGCTGTCGGACATCCGCCCGGCCATGGGCCGGCTGAGCAGGGTGGCGAGGTATTGCGAGCCGATGGTCAGCCCGGCCACGATAGCGCTGAACCCGAGTTGTTCGTGGACATAACCCGGCAATACCGCGATCGGCAAACCTATGCAGAGGAACGCAATGAAGGTATAGAAAACGATGGAGACGATCTGCAGGGTGATCGCCATGGAGCTTTGGGGGGCGGCTTGCTGCGCAGACATGAGAGCTCGTTCGCGGGCGGCGGTGGGAGATCTGCATCATGGCGCGGCGTAGGGATAAAAGAAAGCAGGCTAACGATTAAAAGATCGCAGCCTCTAAATGCAAAAAGCCCCGTCACACGGACAGGGCTTTTCATTTGAAGCTTGCAGCTAAAGGCCTGTAGCTGCCTTAGAACACCACACCCTGGCTGCGCAGGTAGTCGTCATAGGTGCCGCTGAAGTCGGTCACGCCGTTAGGGCTCAACTCGATGATGCGGGTGGCCAGGGACGATACGAACTCACGGTCGTGGCTGACGAAGATCAGCGTGCCCGGGTAGTTTTCCAACGCCAGGTTCAGCGCCTCGATGGATTCCATGTCCAGGTGGTTGGTCGGTTCGTCCATCACCAGAACGTTCGGCTTTTGCAGGATCAGCTTGCCGAACAGCATACGGCCTTGCTCACCACCGGAGATGACCTTGACCGACTTGAGGATCTCGTCGTTGGAGAACAGCATGCGGCCCAGGGTGCCACGGATGATCTGCTCGCCCTGAGTCCACTGGCCCATCCAGTCGAACAGGCTGATGTCGTCTTCGAAGTCATGGGAGTGGTCCTGGGCGTAGTAGCCCAGCTCCGCGCTTTCGGTCCACTTCACGGAACCGGCGTCCGGGGCCAGCTCGCTCATCAGGGTGCGCAGCAGGGTGGTCTTGCCGATACCGTTCGGGCCGATGATCGCCACGCGCTCACCGGCTTCGACGGTGAAACTGAAGTTCTTGAACAGGGTCTTGCCGTCGAAGCCCTTGGACATCTGCTCGATGGTCACGGCCTGGCGGTGCAGCTTCTTGGTCTGTTCGAAGCGGATGAACGGGCTCACGCGGCTCGAAGGCTTGACTTCGGCCAGCTGGATCTTGTCGATCTGCTTGGCGCGGGAAGTGGCCTGCTTGGCTTTCGAGGCGTTTGCCGAGAAGCGGCTGACGAAGGTTTGCAGTTCGGAGATCTGGGCTTTCTTCTTGGCGTTATCCGACAGCAGTTGCTCGCGGGACTGGGTCGCCGCGGTCATGTACTCGTCGTAGTTGCCCGGGAACAGACGCAGCTCGCCGTAGTCCAGGTCGGCCATGTGGGTGCAGACGCTGTTGAGGAAGTGACGGTCGTGGGAAATGATGATCATGGTGCTGTTGCGCGCCTTGAGGATCGTTTCCAGCCAGCGAATGGTGTTGATGTCCAGGTGGTTGGTCGGTTCGTCGAGCAACAGCACTTCAGGATCGGAGAACAATGCCTGGGCCAGCAATACCCGCAGTTTCCAGCCTGGAGCCACTTCGGACATCGGGCCGAAATGCTGTTCCAGGGGAATACCCAGGCCCAGCAGCAGTTCGCCGGCGCGGGATTCGGCGGTGTAGCCGTCCATTTCGGCGAATTCGGTTTCCAGTTCGGCCACGGCCATGCCGTCTTCTTCGCTCATTTCCGGCAGCGAATAGATGCGGTCGCGCTCGGCCTTGACCTTCCACAGCTCTTCGTGACCCATGATCACGGTGTCGATCACGGTGAATTCTTCGTAGGCGAACTGGTCCTGGCGCAATTTACCCAGGCGCACGTTCGGCTCCAGCATGACCTGGCCACCGGACGGCTCGAGGTCGTCGCCGAGGATCTTCATGAAGGTCGACTTGCCGCAACCGTTGGCGCCGATCAGGCCGTAACGGTTGCCACCGTTGAACTTGACCGAAACGTTTTCGAAGAGCGGCTTGGCGCCGAACTGCATAGTGATGTTAGCTGTGGAGATCAATTACCTTACCTATCAATGATTTAGAGCTGGTGTTTTTTGCCTGATATCGATTCGATACCACTCTGGAGCGTTTCCAGCTCCCCCAGTCTGAGCTTGAGTTGAGCCAACGCGCATAGGTCGTCAGCAACATTTGGACGCTGTGGCCAAGCTGCTGAGCGATGAATGCGGGGTTCAGGTTGGACTTTGAGCATATTGTCGCATAAGTATGACGGCAGTTGTACGGCGCTCGATAAGGCAACTCAGCCCGTTTAGAGGTAGCGCCGGTATTGGGGCGCTCCTCGACGACACGCGCAGCAACGAGCAACGGATGTCAACCTGGCGATTCATCAGACCATTGGCATGCATTCGTTGCGCAGCATAGTGAAAATCGGTTCCACCCTGATTTACTGGTTGGCAATTGGCGGACCTGATAGGACCCTTTTTAAAGCTCCTGCGTGGTACAAGTTGCTGTCTTGGGAGTGGATAGTCGATGGAGTTTTTTCGCAAGCGTTGAGCCGTATTTCGAGCAGTTTTTTTCAATCAGCATCCACGAAGCGTAACCCAATATACAGCAGATGATCATTGCACTTATCTGGTTGAATATAATGCCTTGCGCTGAAAAATAGGCTGCAAGAAGCTGTTGGACGGGGAAACCCCAAAGATAGATCCCGTAGGATATATCAGATTTCATTTTTAGTTTGATTATGAGGGTGAGGCTTGAAAGATAAAGTATTGAAACAAATAGTGCGGAATAAAACAGGTAGGGAACAATTGAGGAGTTGTTTATCAGGAAATAGAGGATCCACAGTCCCGAGGCGACGTGAAGATTTATATGTATATGGTCTTTAAGTAAGGCAAGGATTGCACCGGCAGCAAAGCACGGAGCTAGCATGACGGCTAATTTGGAAGATGGAAGAAATGAAAGTTTAAGGTACTCTGGCAGAAAAGGAGTGGCGGCAATAATCAAAAATATTGAAATTGCAATCCATTTGCTTTTGGACGCTCCCAGCATGAAGAACGCGAGAAGAGTCGTATAAGCCGCTATTTCATAGGGTATTGTCCATAGTGAACCATTGACCGCAGACTTGAAAAAATTTGATTCAAACACCCCTGGAAGTGAATGAGTAATAGACATTGTAATATTGTTGGTTACATATTTAAGCGTGGCGGGGTCTTGAAAATATTGATCGATTGGTAGTGTGGTAACTATTGGCCCTATTATCGTAGCGGTTACCACTACTGTGAATATCAAGGCCGGCCAGATGCGGAACGCTCTGGCTATAATAAAGTCTATGGGGGACCGCTTTGAAAGGAGGCTGTTAGTGACGACCAATCCACTAAGAAAGAAAAATACATTTACCGCGAGTGATCCTGAGTAATCGAATTTAAGAAGTCGGGCAATGAAGTCTGTGTCTGCACTACTGTGCGGAACGAGCGCATAGGCGTGACCATAAATAACCATGCACGCGGCTATAACACGGAAAATATCGAGATTATTATTGTCCCTGCTCAGCAAGGTAGAGAGCTTCATTTTTTTTGTCCTGCTTCACGCTGTTGGTCGATTTTTTTCGAGATTTTATGCATTTTGAATGATATTGCTACTTCTTTGTATGACGGGTGGAGTTCAAGTTAGATGTTTTCATCGAGTTTTCCGTTAACTCTAAATAAATCTTGGGGAGTTGCGTGTTGCGAGCCGAGCGAGAGCCGAGATTTTCCAGTTCATCTCGATCCTTTACGATCAGGCAGCGAGGCCACTGCGACGGGGTGACCGCGGCAGGGGCAAATTTTCACAGATGATAGCTAACAATTGGTTACAGATGGTGGCTAAAATGCCATCTTTCACCTTTGCCGACATTCGGCAGTGCTCAAGGACGGGCGCCGGACCGCTGTATCGTTTTCATGCGCTACACAAGGCCCTGGACCGTTGACCTGCAGGGTAGAGCAATTTGTTCACTTCTGATGTGTGACGATTTCCGTGAAACTGATCATTGCCGTTATCTACGTTGTCTCTATTGCGTATGTCCACCTGCGTGGCCGAGTGCGCCACAAGCTGGGTCGCCAGTTGAGTGATCATTCGACGTTCCTGGCACCGATCAATTGCTTTCTTTACCTGTTTTCGAAAATCCCTAACAAACCGTATCTCGATCCGGCTGACTTTCCCGACCTGAGCCCGCTGCAGGCGCACTGGGAAGAAATTCGTGCCGAAGGCCAGAACTTGCTTCGCGCCGGCGAGATCAAGCGTTCGAACCAATACGATGACGTCGGTTTCAACTCGTTTTTCAAGACCGGCTGGAAGCGCTTCTATCTGAAGTGGTACGGCGATAGCCATCCGTCGGCCATGAAACTCTGCCCGCGCACCACCGAACTGGTACAGGGCATTGGCTCGATCAAGGCGGCGATGTTCGCCGAGTTGCCACCGGGCTCCAGACTGGTGCGCCATCGCGACCCGTATGCAGGTTCGTACCGTTATCACCTCGGACTGGACACACCCAACGCTGAAGGTTGCTATATCAATGTCGATGGCCAGGACTACCATTGGCGCGATGGTGAAGCGGTGATGTTCGATGAGACCTACATTCATTACGCAGAGAACACCACGCCGCACAACCGCATCATTTTGTTCTGCGACGTCGAGCGGCCGATGAAGCATCAGTGGGCTGCGGCATTCAATCGCTGGTTCAGCCGCACTGTCATGTCGGCGGCAGGCGCACCGAACGAGGACGGGGACCGGACCGGCGGGCTCAACCGACTGTTCAGCAAGGTCTACAAGGTACGCCTGCGTGCCAAGGACCTGAAAAAGCGCAACCGCAAGCTTTACTACCTTGAAAAGTGGTCGATCTTTGCCGGGTTGCTGGTGGTGTTCATTCTGATCTGAGCCGGGTGTTCGGGCGGCAGGCCTCATCGCGGGCAAGTCACGCTCCCACAGGTTTTGAGCCAACCACAAATGTCATGAATGCCCACCCCTTCAAGTCTAAACATACAAGCGAGCCTGCTCGTGAAGAGGCCCGGTCAACGTCGTATTACATTGTGCCGGGGAGTTTTTGGTTAACAAATCCGAACCTCGGGCGTAGCGTGGTATCGAAGTCCTTATCCACGCGGACGCAGAGAGGCACCCCATGAACCGATACGTGTTTGGCGTCATTGCACTGGCCTTGAGTGGCGTACTAGGCCCTTTGGTCCAGGCCGATGTCTCTGCTTCGTTGCAGTTGGCCCAGAACCTGCCGGGCAGTACCCGAAACAATCCTTACAACAGTCCGATTCACCGGGCCAATCCCAACAGCATGCAAGGCACCCAACCCAGTGCCCCGGCCATACGCGGGCCCAATACCGTGCCGGTTCCGCGCCCGCCGACGCTGGACAACGGAGGCATCGGTAATCGCTACCCCGACCGGACAGCGCCCGCCAGCCCACCGACATTCATTCCCAATCCACCCCCACGAGAGACCGGTACCAGCAACCGATGAGTGGCAGGCATGACGTATGACAGCTACTTTTCAGCAAGCTTTTTTCATCAGAAAAGGAATCCTGCATGTTGCGTAAAAACCTGTTGGCAACCCTCTGTGCCGGCGCATTGATCAGCATCACAGTCCCTGTGCTTGCAGCGCCGGCCCAGACGATGAAAAGCGAAGAAGGCACCCTTGAGGTCACGCCCGTTGTGACGGGGCTTGAGCACCCCTGGGCCCTGGCATTCTTGCCGGATCGTAAAAACATGCTGGTGACCGAACGGCCCGGCAACCTGCGGGTGGTGACCGCCGACGGCAAACTGTCGGCACCGCTCAATGGCGTCCCCACAGTCTGGGCCAAGGGGCAGGGTGGATTGCTCGATGTGGCGTTGTCGCCCGATTTCAAACAGGACCGGATGGTCTATCTGTCCTATGCAGAAGGTGATGGTAAGGGAGACAAGGCCGGCACTGCGGTGGGCCGCGGCCGGCTCTCCGACGATATGACGGCGCTCAAGGATTTCCAGGTGATCCTGCGTCAGGAACCCAAACTCTCGGTCGGCAACCATTTTGGCTCGCGACTGGTGTTTGATCGCGACGGCTATCTGTTCGTGACCCTGGGGGAAAACAACGACCGCCTGACCGCCCAGGACCTCGACAAGCTGCAAGGCAAAGTGGTTCGCATCTACCCGGACGGTACGGTGCCCAAGGACAACCCCTTTGTCGGCCAGGCCAACGTACGCCCGGAGATCTGGTCCTACGGGCAACGCAACCCGCAAGGCGCAGCGCTCAACCCGTGGAACGGCACGCTGTGGGAAAACGAACACGGCCCTCTGGGCGGCGATGAAATCAACATCATCGAGCGCGGCAAGAATTACGGTTGGCCGCTGGCGACCCATGGCATCAACTACTCAGGTCAACCGATTCCCGAAGCCAAAGGTGAAACCGCCGAAGGCACCGTTGCCCCGAACCACGTCTGGGAAAAATCCCCGGGCCTGAGTGGCATGGCGTTCTACGATGCCGATCGTTTCAAGGCCTGGCAGCGCAACGTGTTTATCGGCGCGTTGGTCAGTCAGGAGCTGATCCGCCTGGAGTTCGATGGCGACAAGGTGATCCACGAGGAGCGCTTGCTTGGGGAGTTGAAACAACGCATCCGCGATGTGCGGCAGGGGCCGGACGGCTACTTGTATGTATTGACCGATGAGGAAAACGGCGGGTTATACAAGGTGGGTTTGAAATAACCTGCCGTTGGCGAGTTCTGCAGCCGCGATAGCAATGTCAAGCCCCATCATTGGGACGGGTCAGACCTGCCGAGTCGCGGCAACCGATCTCTTCTGATCCTGAAACCCGCGTACCACCAGATACAACAATGGCCCAATCGAAACAAACACTGCGGTGATCAGCAGATAAGGCACCACAGAAACCACCGACTGCCCGCGTTTTCGCGCATCCTGATACATCCAGAGCCCCGCCAGTGTTGCCAGCAGGTAAAGATCGATCACCACCTGCGCGGTATTGGGGCGTGACATCAGGCTGATGCCGAAGTCGATCAGCGATTGTTCGGCCTGGAGCATCACTGAAACCGTGTAGCCGGTAAAAGCGATCAAGGCGATAAGGGGCAGGGCGATGGCCTTCATGTTTTCCTTCCTTGGGCAATGAATAGAACCAGTAGCCTATAGCGACCACCGCAAACTTGCCATTGACTTGCCATCAACGTACGGCTAATTTCGAGCCATGACTTCTACCGTATTGCGCTGCCAGCCAAGCATTATTACCGCCATTCCTCATTTGGCGGGCTAGCTCACGACTGCAGCACCCAACCCGCCCTGGAGGCGGGTTTTTACTTTCTGTCTCCCGATCCCCGAATAATGTCAGGAGACGACCATGAGTTTTACGACCGACCAGCAAAGCCTGCTTGAACACTACGTCAAAAAAATCCTTGCCGCGCCGGTCTATGAACTAGCCGTGCGCACGCCGTTGCAACCGGCGCCGGCCTTGTCCGAAGCCTTGGGCAACCAGATCCTGCTCAAGCGCGAAGACCTGCAACCGACCTTTTCCTTCAAGATCCGCGGTGCCTACAACAAGCTGGTGCAACTGAGCGAGACGCAAAAGGCTCGTGGCGTGGTCACGGCTTCTGCCGGCAATCATGCGCAGGGTGTGGCGCTGGCGGCGCGGGAACTGGGGATCAACGCCACCATCGTCATGCCCTGCACGACGCCGCAACTCAAGGTCATCGGGGTACGCAGTCGCGGCGCCGATGCGGTGTTGCACGGCGAAAGTTTTCCGTTTGCACTGGCCTATGCACTGGATCTGGCCGGGGAAACCGGTCGCACCTTTGTATCGCCCTTCGACGACCCGGAGGTGATCGCGGGGCAAGGCACTGTGGCCATGGAGATCCTGCGCCAGTATCAGGGGCCGCTGGACGCGATCTTCGTGCCGGTGGGCGGCGGCGGGCTGATCGCGGGTATCGCCGCTTACGTCAAATACCTGCGGCCGGAAGTTCGCATCATTGGCGTCGAGTCAGAACATTCCGCGTGCCTGCAAGCGGCGATGCATGCCGGCGAACGGGTCGTGCTGCCGAGCGTCGGCACCTTCGCCGATGGGGTGGCGGTGGCGCAGATCGGCGCTTACGGTTTCGAGGTCTGCCGGTTTTGCGTCGATGAGGTAATGACGGTCAGCAACGATGAGCTTTGCGCTGCGATCAAGAATATCTACGACGATACCCGCTCGATCACCGAACCTTCCGGCGCGTTGGCCGTTGCCGGGATCAAGAAGTACGTCGCACAGACCGGTGCCTTGGGGCAGACACTGGTGGCGATCGACTCGGGTGCCAATATCAACTTCGACAGCCTGGGGCACGTGGCCGAGCGCGCCGCGTTGAGTGGCACCCCGGCATGATGCATGGGCCGGTCGACAGCGGGCACCGCGAGCGTCCGCCGGATGGCCGGGTTATTCCTGCACGGCTTTCTCGACCTTGGTCGAGGCCGACCAGATCCGATAGCGCACTTCGATGTCCTTGGGCACGTACAGCACAAGCGGCAACTTGCTGTTGTAACGCAGCAGGAAACCGTCACCGACCACCGGTACAAAACCCTGCTTGCTGGTGCCCGCCGGGCAGGCCATCAGCGTGCTCATCGGGCCAATGACTTTTTCCAGGCGATAGAACGGATACCCCCAACCCTCGAGGTTCTTCTCCTCGAGAATGCCGCCCAGACGCGGGTTGTTGCAGTCGACAGTCATGGTCTTGCCAGCCAGGATCTCGACCTGGAAGTCGTTCTCCCGAGTCTGTGGCGCGAGGTGGATCACCTGGCGGGTAAACCCGCTTTCTGCTTTCGGATAGGGTGCGGTGTCTTCGAGTTTGGTGGCGTGCGCTACGCCGGCAAGCCCCAGTGCGAACAGCGCTGTGCAAGCGTTAACGGTCAACGAATTCATGATGCCTCCTTGCTTGAAGTGAAGGGCGGCATTTTCACTGTCATGTGCAGTGAATGCAAACCCGGGATGCCCGGTGCGCAAATTGCAGGGACGCCAGGGTCTATAATTGCAAATTGCATGACAGGCTTTACAGGTAACTCGTCCGGACTCTTGAATTGCCGATGAACTGCACAACGAAGTTCAGGGTATGTTTTATGCTGTAGCTGTCCTTGAAGCTTGCCGGGATTTCAAATGAGCAAGCAAAGATCGTCGAGCAGTCTCACAAAGGAGGGAGTCGCCATGTTTCTTTCTGCCTTGGAAATTCGCAATATCATCGAAAGCAGTTTTCTACCCAAGCGCTGCCAGTGCACCCTGTCACCGGACCTGTCGATGACCGTCAAGGTCTATGCAGACGGGCAAACCGATCAGCTCGATCTATTGGTCACAGGCATCGATGCCTCCGGGCTCAATGGTTGTCGGGAAATCAACGAGTTGATTGCCCAACTGCGTTCCAGACAACATCACGGCGAGGTCGAACCGCACTCCATGCTGGGCAAAGCGCTCTAGCCTGCTGTTTCGAGTTCGACGGACACGCGCCGGGTCTGGAAGAACGCCAGGCCCAGCGCCAGTTCAACCCCGACCGCCAGCAAAATGCCCGGCCCGACATGGCCGTCGAGCCATTCGACAAAACCCAGCACAGCCAATCCCCAACAGCCGACGACGAAGCCGAGGCTCAGCGCATTGCGGGTTGCGCAAGGGGGCTCGTTGCGAACCAGAAAAGAGATCACGCTCAACGCCCCAAACAGCACGGCGGTACGTCGCGCGACCAATCCCGCCGCGAATGAAAACTCGATATCCCAGAACGATAATAACCATTGCGGTGCAAAGCCCCAAACCAGGCTCAGCAAAAGACATAAGGCGGCGGTAAACGTCGACAGCGTGCGAAACGACAACTGCATGGCCAATCCTTGCGGGCAGAGAGGGAGGCGCTAGAGCATAGCGCCGCAACCCTCAAAGGAATACCGCCAGGTACCAAATCAGACTTTTCTGTCAGCTCTGGTTCTCGCAAGCGTCGGACAGTTTGCGGTAGGAAATTTCTGCGGGTTTCCCCGTGTCATCGATGTACTTCATCTCGGCCTTCACCACTTTGCACTCCAGGGTGTCTGGCTCGGTCAGTGAAATCACTTTGCTGACATGCAATGGCATGCCGTAGTGATAGGGCACGGCTTGCGAGGTGGTGGTGTCATCGGCCTGAGCCAGACCGGAAAACGCGGTGCAGGCGAGGGCGGCGGTAACCAGCAGGGTGCGAGTGTTCATCAGCGATCTCCGGTGCGGACGGAATGTCAGTTCGATGTGTCGCTTGTCGAACTTGCCGCACTGGGCGTCAGAACAGTCTGAGGGCGTGCGGTCCAGTGAAGTGTCGGATCGCACGGTTAAGCGAGGGTTAACCCGGCTGAACACCGCCTGTCGCGGATGCGCGATCCTGTGTATCAGTTAAGACCATAGGGCGCCTGATGGAAAGTCATTGCGAACAAGGGTGGACACAAATGCTTTGAACCACCCGCAACCCTGTGGCAGCGAGCCTGCTCGCGATGAGGCCCTCGCACTCAGCGCAAATCCAGTTGCTTGCGATAAGGCAAGTCCGGCCCGGTCTTGCTGCACGTCAGCGCCGCCGCCTGAACCGCGAACTTCAGCATGCGGTCGATCTGCTCGCGGCCAAGTTGTTTCACACCCTCTACCGAGTCCAGTTGCTGTTCGGTCAACCAGGTAATCAGCGCCGCCTGAAAGGTATCGCCCGCGCCCACGGTGTCGACTATTTTTACCGCAGAGGCGGGAGTCGACCACGAACCGTGAGCCCGGCTGAACACGCTAGCGCCAGCGCCACCCCGGGTCAGGAAGACCAGCTGACAGCGGTGCTGCAACCAGCCTTCGATCACCTGCGCCGGGTCCTTGCCTGGGTACAACAGATGCAGGTCCTCGTCGCTGACCTTGATCAGGTCGGCCAACTCCACCAGCGTCGCGATCCGGTTACGCCACAAGTCGATGTCCGGCTCCGGGTTCAGGCGCACGTTCGGATCGAGGCTGATCAGGCGCTTGCCGCTCTCCCGGCGCACCAATGCCAATAGCGTGTCGGCAATCGGCTGCACCACCACGGAAAACGAGCCGATATGCAGGCCGCGCACTTCAGGCCCGAGTGCCGGCAGGTGTTCCGGTTGCAACTGTCGATCCGCGCAGCCTTCGCCACGGAAGCTGTACTGCGGCGAGCCATTGGCCCCCACGGCGACCATTGCCAGGGTGGTCGGCGCGGCAAAATCCAGCAGGTAGTCCTGGCACACGCCCTCATCCTGCAACACTTGCAGCAGGCGCCGGCCCAGGTAGTCGGTGGACAACCCGGCCAACAGCGCCGCGTCCACGCCCAAGCGGCGCAAGCCCACCGCCACGTTGAACGGCGAGCCACCGGCAATGGCCTTGAAGTTCACTTTGGACGCCAGCCCACTGGCGTCGTTTTCACTGAAAAAATCGAACAGCGCTTCGCCACACACCAGGTACATAGTTGTTCACTCTTTAATTAGGGTTGCGACTTGCTGTTGATAGCGTTCATACGCCAGCTGACAGGCTTGTACATTGTCGGCGACCGGCAGGGTTTTACTGGCCGGGTCGAGTTTTACGCAGCGCTCGCACAAATCCGCCAGGTTGTCTTCGCGCCCGTTCGCCCGGGAGACGCACCAGGCCGCCTGAATCGCCGCACCCAAGGCAGCGGCCTCGCTTTGTTCGGTGCAGATCACCGGTGTATTCATGGTGTCGGCGACGATTTGCCGCCAGATCGCACTTTTCGAGCCACCGCCGATCAGCCGAATGCTGCGGTTTTGTAAGCCATTGTGGCGTAGCAGGTCCAGTCCGTAGCGCAAACCGAACGTCGTGCCCTCAACCACTGCGCGGCACAGATTGGCCCGGGTCAGGTTAGTCATGGTCAGGCCCGACAGGCCGGCGCTGGCATGGGGCAGGGCGGGCACCCGCTCGCCATTGAAGAACGGCAGCATGCAAACACCGTCGGCACCGATCGGCGCCTGGGCAACCAGCTCGTTGAACTGATCGATGTCGAGCTCCAGCAGGTCACGAATCAGGCCGGTGGCATTGGTCAGGTTCATGGTGCAGATCAAAGGCAACCAGCCGCCGCTCGAAGAACAGAAGGTGGCTACCGCGGCATCCGCGGCGACGTTCGGCTGATCGGCGTAGGCGTACACCGTGCCCGACGAGCCGAGGCTCATGGTGATTGCACCGGGCTGGATGTTGCCGGTGCCGATGGCGCCCATCATGTTGTCACCGCCGCCGCAAGAGACCAGGGCCTTCGGGTTTATACCCAGATGTTCGGCGATGTCCGGGAGAATGGTACCGACCGCCTGGTGGGCATCGATCACTTCCGGCAGCGCGGCTTGCAGGCGCCCGCTGGGGTCGATGTCACGCAACAATTGCACATCCCACTGGCGCGTTCGCACATTGAAATACCCGGTGCCCGAGGCATCACCGTATTCGCTGCAACTGCGGCCCGTGAGCCAGTGGTTGAGGTAATCGTGGGGCAGCAAGATGCGGGCGATCCGGGAGAACACCTCGGGATGCTGCTCTTTGGTCCATAACAGCTTGGAGACGGTGTAGCCCGGCGCGATGACCACGCCGAGGCGCTCCAGCGAACCCTTTTCGCCACCGAGGTGGGCCAGCAGTCGATCATTTTCCGGGGTGGTTTCGGTATCGCACCAGAGTTTGGCCGCACGCAACACCTTGCCCTGATCGTCGAGCAGCACCAGGCCGTGTTGCTGACCGGAGACGCCAATGCCGAGAATCGACTGACCATCGACTTTGGCCGCGAGGAGGGCGCGACGGGTGGCGGTGGCGAAGGCTTCCAGCCACTGCCGGGTGTCCTGTTCGCGACGGCCATTGGGGCCGCTGATCAGGCTGTGGCTGGCGGCTCCCAGGCCTAGCACTTCACCATTGGCTGCATCGAGGATGATGGCTTTGGTGCCCTGGGTGCCGCAATCGATGCCGAGGAAGAGTTGTCGGGTTGTCATGCAAGATCCTTGGAAATCAGTAAACCCTCATCGCGAGCAGGCTCGCGATGACGGCAGTTGCTACACCACCGACCTCAAGCCAGCACCCGCTCCAACGTCCGCGACACCCCAACCTCGCGCAAACTGTTGCAGCACCACTCGAACGCCGCGACAAACTCCGGCGAGCGCGCAATCTGCGTGCCGAAAATCTCCTCGACCGCCAGCAAGCGCTGGGTAATCAGCACATCATCGGCCACCAGTGCCTGGCAGAACGCCGCCCGCGGATCCGCAATCGTGTAGGTCTCGCCTTGTTCATCCACGCCCTTGAGGTACAGCGCCCACGCCGCCACCACCAAAGCCGCGCGCTTGGTCTCGCGGCCATCGGCGATCAAGCGGTTGATGGTTGGTACGGTGAATTTCGGAAACTTCGACGAGCCGTCCGAACACACCCGTTCAAGCTGATCGGCAATCGCCTGATTGGAAAACCGCGCCATCAGGGTGTTCTTGTATTCGCTCAAGTCGATTCCCGGCACCGCCGGCAGCTGTGGCGTCACGTCCAGGTCCATGTAGGCGCGCATGTAACGCACGAACAGCGGGTCGTTCATGGCCTCGTGGACGAAGCGGTAACCCTTCAGGAACCCCAGGTACGTCAACGCCAGATGACTGCCGTTGAGCAGCTTGATCTTCATTTCTTCGTAGGGCGTGACGTCGTCGGTGAATTGCACGCCGACCTTTTCCCAGGCCGGTCGACCGTTGACGAACCGGTCTTCCAGCACCCATTGCGCGAAGGGTTCGCAAACCACCGGCCAGGCATCGTCCACGCCATGCCGGTCCGCCAGTTGCAGGCGATGAAGGGTGCTGGTCATCGGCGTGATGCGGTCGACCATCGCGTTGGGGAAACTGACGTTGGTGTCGATCCAGTCGCGCAACTGGCTGTCGCGCAAGGCGGCGAAGGCCAGCAGAGCCTTGCGGGTGACGGCGCCGTTGTGGGGCAGGTTATCGCAGGACATCAGGGTGAAGGCCACTGTGCCGGCGGCGCGGCGCCTGGCCAGTGCCGCACAGAGGAAACCGAACACGGTTATCGGGGTGCCAGGGTGCGCCAGGTCATGCTGGATCTGCGGCAAGTGCGCCATGAACTCGCCGGTGCTGTCGTCGATGCAGTAACCGCCTTCGGTGATGGTCAGCGAGACGATGCGGATCTCGGGGCTGGCCAGTTTGTCGATCAATGCCTGGGCGTCGTCTTCGGCCAGCAGCATGTCGCGGATGGCGCCGATCACCCGCACTTCGGTGTCGTCGCGATCGCCAAGTTCGAACAGGGTGAACAGATAATCCTGATCCTTGAGATCGTCACGGGCACGGCGGTCTTCAGCGCGCAGGCCGACACCGCAGATGGCCCAGTCCAGGCCTTCACCGGTATTCATCAAGGCGTCGGTGTAGTACGCCTGATGGGCACGGTGGAAACCGCCGACGCCGATGTGCGCGATGCCTTGGCGGGTCTCGCCCAAGGCGTAGGCGGGCAGGACCACTTCAGGGGCCAGGCGGTTGAGGTTGAGTTTGTTCAGTTTCATCGCAGGCTCTCTGAAATCAGGCAGCGACGCGCAGCGGGCGGGTCAACGCCACGCCGTCGGCATCGAATAAATGGCAGTGTTGCGCATCCAGATGCAGGCTCAGGGATTCACCGTAGCGGCTGGCCAGATCGCCGCGAACGCGCAGGGTCAGGGCTTCGCCGGATGCCGTCCGGACGTGGCAGAAGGTGTCGCTGCCCAGGCGTTCGCTGACATCGGCGGTGACCTGCAAGGTGCAGTCGCCGGGTTTGGCCAACTCCAGATGCTCCGGGCGAATGCCCAGCGTCACCGCACTGCCGACGCTCAGATTCCTGCCGCTCAAGGGCAGGTTGATGCGGGTTCCGGCGTCCAGTTGCACTTCGCAACCCTGGTTGTCGACGCGGGTGACCTTGCCCTTGAGGAAGCCCATTTTCGGCGTCCCCAGGAAACCGGCGACGAACAGATTGGCAGGCTGGTGATAGAGATCCAGCGGCGAACCGACTTGCTCGATCTTGCCGCCATTGAGTACGACCACTTTGTCGGCCATGGTCATCGCTTCGACCTGATCGTGAGTCACGTAGATCATCGTGGCTTGCAGTTCTTTGTGCAGGCGCAACAGTTCCAGGCGCATCTGCACCCGCAGGGCCGCATCGAGGTTGGACAACGGCTCGTCGAACAGGAAGACTTTCGGGTTGCGCACGATGGCCCGGCCAATCGCCACGCGTTGGCGCTGACCGCCGGACAGTTGTTTGGGCTTGCGCTCCAGCATCGGCCCCAGTTCGAGGATGCGCGCCGCTTCGCCGACCTTTTTCTCCACTTCGGCTTTCGCCACGCCGGCCAGGTCGAGGGCGAACGACATGTTCTTGCGCACGCTCATGTGCGGGTACAGGGCGTACGTCTGGAACACCATTGCGAGGTCGCGCTTGGCCGGGCTCACTTCGGTGATGTCGCGGCCATCGAGCTCGATGGTGCCGTCGCTGACTTCCTCAAGCCCCGCGATCAACCGCAGCAGCGTGGATTTACCGCAGCCCGACGGGCCGACGAAAACCACGAACTCCTTGTCGTTCACTTCCAGGTCGATGCCCTTGATGATGGAAAAGCCTTCGAAGCCTTTTTGCAGATTCTTGATTTTCAGGTTGGCCATGGTGGCGCTCCTTTTGTGCTTATTCTTTGGGGGCTATTTCACGGCGCCGAACGACAGGCCGCGCACCAGTTGTTTCTGGCTGATCCAGCCGAAGATCAGGATCGGCGCACAGGCCAGGGTCGAGACGGCCGACAACTTGGCCCAGAACAGCCCTTCGGGGCTTGAGTACGAGGCGATCAAGGCGGTCAATGGCGCGGCTTTCGACGAGGTCAGGTTCAGCGACCAGAAGGCCTCGTTCCAGCACAGGATCAGCGACAGCAGCACCGTGGATGCCAGGCCGCCCTTGGCGATGGGCAGCAACACCCGCAGCATCTCCTGGGCCAGCGTTGCGCCGTCCAGTCGCGCGGCCTCGAGGATGTCCCTGGGGATGTCCTTGAAGTAGGTGTAAATCATCCAGACCACGATCGGCAGGTTGATCAGCGTGTAGATCACGATCAGCGCGATCCGCGTATCGAGCAGGCCGAAACTCTTGGCCAGCAGGTAGATCGGCATCAGCACGCCCACTGGCGGCAGCATTTTGGTCGAGAGCATCCACAGCAGCGTGCCTCTGGTGCGCTGGGTTTCGTAGAACGCCATGGAGTAGGCGGCCGGCACCGCGATCAGCAGGCACAGGGCCGTGGCGCTGAAGGAAATCACCACCGAGTTCCAGGCAAAGCTGAAATAGTCGCTGCGCTCGTTGATGTGCAGGTAGTTCTCCAGCGTCGGCATGAAGATGAACTGCGGTGGCGTGGCGAACGCGTCGATTTCGGTTTTGAAACTGGTCAGTACCATCCAGAAGATCGGGAAGAAAATCACGATCGCGATGGCCCAGGCCAGCGTACCGAGCAGCAGGCTTTGCAGGCGACGGTATTGTTGAAGAGTCATGGCAGGCCTCAGGCTTTGTCGGTCAGGTTTTTGCCGATCATCCGCACCAGGATGATCGCGGCGATGTTGGCGATGACCACGGCGATCAGGCCGCCCGCCGAGGCCATGCCGACGTCGAACTGCACCAGCGCCTGGTTGTAGATCAGGTAGGCGAGGTTGGTCGAGGCGTAGCCGGGGCCGCCGTTGGTGGTGGTGAAGATTTCGGCAAACACCGAGAGCAGGAAGATGGTTTCGATCATCACCACCACCGCGATCGGCCGCGCCAGGTGTGGCAGGGTCAGGTGCCAGAAAATCGCGATGGGCCCGGCGCCGTCCAGGCGCGCGGCTTCCTTCTGTTCCTGGTCGAGGGACTGCATGGCGGTCATCAGGATCAGGATCGCGAAGGGTAGCCATTGCCACGAAACAATGATGATGATCGACAGCAGCGGGTAGTGCGCCAGCCAGTCCACCGGTTGCGCGCCGAACAGCTTCCAGACGTAAGCGAGGATCCCCGACACCGGATGGAAAATCAGGTTTTTCCAGATAAGCGCGCCGACGGTGGGCATGATGAAGAAGGGAGAGATCAGCATCACCCGCACGATGCCGCGACCGAAAAACTCACTGGCCTCAAGCAACGCACTGATCAGCACACCGAACACCACACTGATCAGCAGCACGCTGCCTACCAGCAACAGCGTGTTGGTGGCGCCGGGCAGGAAGCCCGAGTCGGTGAGGAAGTAGGTGAAGTTTTCCAACCCGACGAACTCGTTCTCGCCGGGGTTGAGCAAGTTGTAGCGAATTGTCGAGAAGTAGACGGTCATACCCAGCGGTACGATCATCCACAACAGCAGCAAGGCCACCGAAGGGCTGACCAGGAACCAGCCGGGATTGGTCACGCGGCTTTTGCGCTGGGGTTGGGCAATGTCCATGTGAGCTTTGGCAGTTGATGTATTCATGGTGTTGAACCGATTGGGTACAGGCTATGAAGATCAACTGTGGGAGCGAGCCTGCTTGCGAAAGCGCTCTATCAGTCACGAAAATGCGTCGGTTGTACCGGCCTCTTCGCGAGCAGGCTCGCTCCCACAGAAGGCGAGAGCGAGATTTGGGTTACTTGGGATAACCCGCGCGCTTCATCTCGCGTTCGGTGGTTTGCTGGGCCGCTGCCAACGCCTGGTCGACCGTGGTCTGGCCGATCAGCGCCGCCGAGAAGGATTTGCCGACCTGGGTACCAATGCCCTGGAACTCGGGAATGGTCACCAACTGGATGCCGATGTACGGCACAGGCCTGGCGCCCGGCTTGCTCGGGTCCGCGGCCTTGAGCGACTCCAGCGTGACCCTGGCGAACGGCGCGGCGCTCATGTACGCCTCGCTGTAGGTCGAGGCCCGGGTGCCCGGCGGCACGTTGGCGATGCCGTCCTTTTCCGCGACCAGTGCGCCGTATTCTTTTGACGTGGCCCAGGCACTGAAGGATTTCGCCGCGTCCTTGGCCTTAGAACTGGTCGGAATGGCCAGCGCCCAGGAGTACAACCAGGCCGAGCCCTTGTCAGTGACCTGGTGCGGCGCATAGGTGAAGCCGACGTGATCGGTGACCTTGCTCTGGGTCTTGTCGGTGACGAACGAGCCGGCGACGCTGGCATCGACCCAGATCGCGCATTTACCGCTGTTGAACAACGCCAGGTTTTCGTTGAATCCGTTGCTCGATGCCCCCGGCGGGCCGGATTTCTTCATGGTGTCGACATAGAAGTTCAGCGCGTTTTTCCATTCGGGACCGTTGAATTCCGGCTGCCACTTTTCATCGAACCAGCGCGCGCCATAGGCGTTGGCCACCGTGCTGATCAGCGCGATGTTCTCGCCCCAGCCAGCCTTGCCCCGCAGGCAGATGCCGTACTGTTCCTGCTCGGGTTTGTTCAGTTTGGCGGCGAACTCACCGATCTGCTCCCAGGTCGGACGCTCGGGCATGGTCAGGCCAGCGTCCTTGAACAGGTCGGTGCGGTAATAGGTGATGGAGCTTTCGGCGTAGAACGGCAGGGCGTACAGCGAGCCTTTGACCGACAGGCCTTCACGCACCGACGGGAACACGTCGTCGAGGGCATAGCTGGTCGGCAAATCTGTCATTGGTTCCAACCAGCCCTTGGCGCCCCAGAGTGCGGCTTCGTACATGCCGATGGTCAGTACATCGAACTGCCCGCCCTGGGTGGCGATGTCGGTGGTCAGGCGCTGGCGCAGGACGTTTTCTTCGAGGACCACCCAATTGAGCTTGATGTCCGGATGCTCGGCCTCGAAGGTTCTAGAGAGCTTTTGCATGCGGATCATGTCGCTGTTGTTGACGGTGGCGATGGTCAGGGTCTGCGCGCCAAGGCTGACGCTGCTGAGGGTCATGCAGGTGAGGGCAAGCAGAGCTTTTACCGAAGGTTGCATCGTGCACTCCTTTTCTGCATCCGGCGGGAAACAGAAGGACAGTTATTGTTTTTGTGTCTTCCTGCGGAGGGAAGAATCTGTGCTGATTACATCCTTCAATGGCAGGCGAGACAAATCATCCATCGCACTTTGATCGATACTTTTTTGCACTGAATATTTGGATGGAGGACGCAGGGCAGGGCTTTTCAGCGAGGGAGGGGTATTGAATCCGTACAGGTTTTATAGCTTTTAGCAGAATTTGATTTTTAACCCAGGTTTTGCTCTGTCAACCGCTGCACCACCAGCCGCCGGTAATGCGAAGGGGTCATGCCCTTGAGCTGCTGGAAGCGCCGGTTGAAGTTGGAAATATTGTTGAAGCCCGATTCGAAGCAGACATCAGTCACCGGCTTGTCGCCATCAGCCAGCAACTCGCAGGACTTGCTGATGCGCAGGCGATTGACGAATTCGATGAAATTGCGCCCGGTGGCCTGCTTGAAAACCCGGCTGAAATAAGTCGGTTTCATGCCCAGGTGCTCGGCGACTTCCTCCAGCGTCAAGTCCCGTGCGTAATGGGCGAAGATGTAATCCACCGCGCGGTTGGTGCGGTCGATGTTGTGCTCGTCCGCCAGTTGCGGGGTCGTGGCGCCGGAGAGCAATTGGTAGTCGTCGGTGGCCGCAAGCAATTCCAGCAGAATGAAAAAGTGCCCGAGACGGGTCACACCAGTGGTATCGGCGATGCGCTGCATCAGATCCATCGCCTTGGCGATGGTGTGCTTGCAGCGAAACTCGATACCGTACTGCGCGCGCTCGAGCAGCGGTGCCAGGGCCTTGAGTTCGGCGAACACCTGATAGCCGCTGTCGAACAACTCGTCGGTGAAGTTGACCAGCATGTCGCGCTTGGGCACCACTTCATCCTCGGCGACCTGGCTGATCCAGTTGTGGGGCAGGTTGGGGCCAGTGAGAAACAGTGTCTGGGGATAGAAGTTGCCGATGTAGTCGCCGATGAACACCTTGCCGGAACTGGCGACGATCAGGTGCAGTTCGTATTCCTTGTGGAAATGCCAGCGCACCAGCGGGCAGGGGAAACCATGCTGGCGATAGATGATGGACAAGCCGTTGTGGTCGTCCATCAACTCGTAGGAAGGATCGGTGACTCTGGTGGTGCGGGTCATGTCAGGGCGCTTTTGTAGTTATCCCGCCCGGATCATGCCTCTTGCCGCAGGGCTAAGGCTACTACCGTCGGTTCGTCTGTTCGTGCAAGGCACGGCCGTAAACCGCTTTCATGCTGGTGGCGCTCCAGCAATAACGGACGATGTCGGACTCGTCGAAAAAATCGCTGCTGATGATGCTGCAACGGGTCACCCAGTTTCCCGTGGTGTTGAACCAGTCGTTGATCTGCCGCTTGATATTCCCGGGGCCGCCCAGCAGTGAGTAGGTGGTCGCGGACAGTGACCAGAGGAAGGTTTCGTAGGGCGCATCTTCCAGGGTCTGCGCGATGTAGCGTTGCAGTTCGACGGGGTCGGAGAACGTGTTGTCGCGCCATTTGTGCGGGATGCGTGGCCAGAAATACTCGCCATCGAGTTCAGGCCTGGCGGGTGCCGCCATGATCACCCGGCGATGCCGGCTCGCAGCTTTCAGTTCTCCCACTGTTTTGAGTCCGTCACCGGGAAGGACGGCTCGCAGCCCGAGACGACGCACGAGCCAGTCATTGAGTCGTTCATGATCGAAAGGTTTTTTGCCGTCGGCCAGTTGATGGAAGTCCAGCACGATGAATTCGTCCGGGTTTCGATCAAGGAACAGCAGCACCGCGTCGACCAGATCGTCCAGGGCGCGATGCGAGCGATAGCCGTTGTGGTGAAAGTAGAAGCCCGATCGAGCCGCACCGGCCGTGTAGCCCAGACGGATGTCGAAGGCGCGGGCGCCGTTGGCCAGTTGCCAGGAGAACGTGTCGTTCTGACAGGCGGTCCAGTTGCCGGTCACGACGTCGTAGTTCGGCGCTTTCTTGTCCATGCCGGCGTTATGCACGCCAGGCCAGACGATATCGGTGAGTTTGAGTTGATTGATCTCGAGGGTGTTGCTCATCCAGGTTTGCTTGTCGAGCAAACCACGTGTGTTGCCGGTCATGGCCATTCCTTGTGCGAAACACCCCGTCCATTGGGTGTGAAGCGCTCAGGTTACCCCCTTGGGCGCAGCTACGGTGGTAACTATGTATTGCACAAGGAGAGCGGGCTACTCCTGATTAAGCCGGTTCTTCGCCTCGATCCATTGCGCCATGTATTGAGTGCTCTTGTGCTGGTGATGACGCAGCATGCTGCCGGTAAAGTTATCTCGCCTGATGTTTGCCAGATCCCGTTGGCAATCGACCAGCCGCTGGATCAGGGCCGGGCCGTGAACGGATTTGCGGAAGCGGCTGGCAAGCAGGGTTTGCCCGTGCGCCTGGGCGTCCAGCCAGCGCGTCTTGTCGTTGTGCAGTTGCACGGCATGATCGGCGAACTCCCGTGCCGAACGGGTCACCGCACCGGGCCATGCCTCTTCGCCATGCATCGCCTCGGCACCCACTGGCGTCGTCACATTCGGTGTGCCACAGAGCATCGCATCGACAATCTTGCCTTTGATTCCCGCGCCAAAACGCAGAGGCGCCATGCAGACCCGTGCTGCTGACATGACTTGCAGGGCGTCTTCTGCCCAGTTCATGACATGAAAGCCCTGGGCCGGGTTATGCAGGGCAGTCGCTTTCGGTGGTGTGTAGGCACCATAGATGTGCAATTGAGCGCCGGGAATCTGCTCGCGAATCAGCGGCCAGATAGCGGTTTTCAGCCAGAGCACGGCATCCCAGTTGGGTGCATGGCGAAAGTTGCCGATGTGCAGAAAGTGCGCGCGATCTTCAAACGGCACGGGCGGTTGGGTCGGCAGGTCGACCATCAACGGGCACCAATGCAACAGATTGCGGGGAAACCTGAACTGCTCGACCAGCAATTCGATTTCCACTTCGGAAACCATCAGCGTCAGATCACAACGATAAAAGGAGGCGATTTCGCGCTTCGCCAGATCGGTATCGGCCATGTGTTCGAACTCTTCGCGCGAAGCCTGGGCGAACAGGTCGCTGAAGTCATTGTTGTCGTCACTGGCCTTCAAGCGCTCCTTGAGGCTTAGGTGCCGACCCAGCCTGAGGCTTTGCAGGTCGCAGCTTTCGAGCACGCGCAAGGCATCTGGGCAATACTTCTCGACCCGCCAGCCGAACTGTTCCTCCATCATGAATTGATCGAACAACACGATGTCCGGCGCCAGTTCGCTGATGAATGCGTCGAAACTGCTGTTGTTCAGTTCGATGGGGACTTCGCCGATACCCAGCGCCGTCAGGTCTGCGCGTTGCTCGCCGAAGCCTGCCGGGCTGCTGAACGTGATGTCCCAGCCTTGTTCCAGGAAAACCTCGAGAATCTGCATGACATGCCCGCTGGCCGCTGAAGAGCGGGGCTCGGGCCAGACGTAACCAATGACCAGGACTTTGGTTGCGCGGGGCTCAATCATGTATGGAAATTCCTTGAAGCAAAGACAGGGCGGAGGCGAAAAAGGCGCGCATTAAACCACAGCGCAGTCCAGGGTCACTCGAGAATGCTTTTGACCTTGTCGCGCAACTGATCAATGGAGAAGGGTTTGCCGATCACGTGCATGTCTTGAGGCACTTCAATGCTTTCGGCATAACCGCTGGCGAACAGGATGGGCAGGTCGGGGCGTAACGTGCGGGCGAGGGTGGCCAGTTCGCGGCCGTCCATGACCGGCAGGCCGACATCAGTCATCATCAGGTCAATGTGTTGGTTCTTGTCCTTGAGCTTCTCCAGCGCCTGTTCGCTGCCATCGGCTTCCAGCACCTTGAATTCCAGTTCTTCGAGTACGTCGACGATCAGCATGCGCACGATGGCATCGTCTTCGACGATGAGGATGGTGGAGGCGTTGGCAGATGACATGGTCGAATTCCCGAAAAAGATTGGCATTACCGGGCGCTGGAAATCACCGGCCACTTGCATGAGTAAGTGGCGGATCCCGACAAGTTCCCTGCGCGATGGAAAAAGGATTGTCGGCGCAGGCCAGGCAAGGATAACGCGGGCGCAGTGCAATTAGGACCTTGCGCGCAAACATGTCAGATAATTGGATCAATGTGCCAGTTTTGGGGCAAACTCCTTGCATTCCGACAGTTCGACAAGGCCTGCCCCATGACCCCAGCGTCCTCGGTTGATGAGCAACGATTTCGTAAACTGCTGAGCCGCAACATCAGCCTGCCTTTGGGTCTGGGTCTCATCAGCGCCGTGTTCTTCGTGTCGCTGATCACCTATTTACTGTCGACGATCCAGTGGGTGGAACACACCGACCGGGTGATCAATAACGCCAATGAAGCGGTCAAGCTGACCGTGGATCTGGAAACCGGGATGCGCGGTTTCCTGCTCAGTGGCGATGAACATTTCCTCGATCCCTACGAAACCGCCAAGCCGCGCATCGCCGTGGAGCTCAACTCCTTGCTCGAACTGACCGCCGACAACCCGGTGCAGACCGATCGCTTGCTACGGTTGCAGGCCTTGCAGCAGGAGTGGACCAACTACGCGCAATCGATGATCGATTTGCAGCGCAGTGGCGGCGATTATCGGGCCGTGGTCAAGGCCGGACGCGGCAAACGCCTGACCGATGAAATTCGCAAGCAGTTCGAGGCGGTGATCGACACCGAGCAACAGTTGCGCGCATCGCGCAATGATGACGTGCGCCGTACCACGATCATGAGCATCAGCCTCTACCTGTTGTTCATCGCCGGGGTCAGCGGGCTGCTGGCGTATGTCGGGCGCCGCGATTTGTTGACCCTGTCGCAGAACTACAGCGCCAACCTTGCAACCCAACAGGCCAGTGCCCATCGCCTGGAGCAGCAGGCCTGGCTGCGCAACGGCCAGACCGAACTGGCCGAGCAGGTGCTGGGGCAATTGAGCCTGAACATGCTCGGTCGCAACATCCTGCAATTCTGCGCGCAGTACCTGGGCACCGCCGTGGGGGCCATTTATGTGCGTGAAGACCACGGCGCCCTCAAGCGCATCGCCACCTACGGTTTCTCTCGCGAACAGGAGCAGCGTGAACAGCAGATCTACAGCGATGAAGGCATTGTCGGCCAGGTGGCGCAGCAGGCACGGCTGATTCGCCTGGATGAGGTGCCGGGAGATTACTTCAAGGTCAGCTCCGGTCTCGGTGACGGTTTGCCCCGCAGTGTACTGGTGGTGCCAACCAGTGACGACGAGCGGGTCAACGGCGTTATCGAGTTGGGCTTTCTGCGTCCATTGACGGACCGTGACGTTGAATTGCTTGAGCTGGTGGCCGGCAACATCGGCACCTCGATCGAGGCGGCACGCTATCGCCAGCGTTTGCAGGAGGTGTTGGCTGAAACCCAGCAACTCAACGAAGAATTGCAGGTTCAGCAGGAAGAACTCAAGACCGCCAACGAAGAGCTCGAAGAGCAGTCGCGGATTCTAAAGGAGTCCCAGGCGCACCTGGAAACCCAGCAGGTGGAACTGGAGCAGACCAACGAACAACTCGCCGAGCAGGCAGAAATATTGGCCGAGCAACGCGACGCCATGGACCTGAAGAATACCGAGCTCAATCAGGCCCAGATCCAGCTGGAAGAGCGCGCGCTAGAACTGCAGCGTTCGAGCAAGTACAAGTCCGAATTCCTCGCCAACATGTCCCATGAACTGCGCACGCCGCTCAATAGCTCGTTGATCCTGGCCAAGCTGCTGGCGGAAAACCCGGAAGAAAACCTCACTGCCGAGCAGGTCAAGTTCGCCGAGTCGATCTACTCCGCTGGCAATGACTTGCTCCACCTGATCAACGACATTCTGGATATTTCCAAAGTCGAGGCCGGCAAGCTGGAGATCCATCCGGAGAACACCAGCGTGGCGCGGCTGGTGGATGGCCTGCGCGGTCTGTTCCAGCCATTGGCCACGGACAAGCAGCTGGATTTCCAGGTGGATTTGCAGGACGGTGCGCCGCCGATGCTGTTCACCGACCGCCAGCGCCTGGAGCAGGTGCTCAAGAACCTGTTGTCCAACGCCGTGAAGTTCACTGAAAGCGGTAGCGTTGGCCTGTCCGTCGCCACGGCGCCGAATGACGGCATCGCGTTCACCATCCGCGATTCCGGGATCGGCATCGAAGTGGATCAGCACGAAAGCATCTTCGAAGCGTTCCGTCAGGCTGATGGCACCACCAACCGGCGTTACGGCGGCACCGGGCTGGGCTTGTCGATCTCCCGTGACCTGGCGGCCTTGCTCGGCGGCTCCATCAGCGTGACCAGCACACCGGGGCAGGGCAGTGTGTTTACCCTGGTCCTGCCGCAGCAGTACGTGGAGCCGGGCGAAGAGCCTGTCGAACCGATGCGAATCGCTTCTGTGGCGGCTGTGCCAAGTGTACTGCCGCCCACGTTGTCGCCATTGGTGGCCGACGTCGACATTCCGCGTTTCGACGACGATCGCAACAAGGGGCCGTTCACCAGCCGCTGCATTCTGGTGGTGGAGGATGAGCTGAACTTTGCGCATATCCTCTACGACCTGGCCCATGAACTGGGTTATCAGTGCCTGGTGGCCCACGGCGCCGATGAAGGCTACGAGCTGGCGAAGGCGTTCATCCCCGATGCGATCCTGCTGGACATGCGCCTGCCGGATCATTCCGGCCTGACCGTGCTGCAACGCCTGAAGGAACACGCCGAAACCCGGCACATCCCGGTGCATGTGATTTCAGTCGAGGACCGGGTCGAGGCGGCGATGCACATGGGCGCCATTGGCTATGCGGTCAAACCAACCACCCGGGAGGAACTCAAGGACGTGTTTGCACGCCTCGAGGCCAAGCTGACCCAGAAGGTCAAGCGCGTGCTGCTGGTCGAGGACGACGACTTGCAACGCGACAGCATTGCCCGCCTGATCGGCGACGATGACATCGAGATCACCGCCGTTGGCCTGGCACAGGAGGCGCTGGACCTGCTGCGCACGTCGGTCTTCGATTGCATGATCATCGACCTCAAGCTGCCGGACATGCTCGGCAATGACCTGCTCAAGCGCATGTCTACCGAAGACATCTGTTCCTTTCCGCCGGTCATCGTCTATACCGGGCGTAACCTGACCCGCGATGAAGAGGCCGAACTGCGCAAGTATTCGCGTTCGATCATCATCAAGGGCGCACGCTCGCCGGAGCGGTTGCTGGATGAGGTGACGCTTTTTCTGCACAAAGTCGAATCACGGTTGTCCCATGAACGGCAGAAGATGCTCAAGGTCGCCCGCAGCCGCGACAAGGTCTTCGAGGGCCGCAAGGTGCTGCTGGTGGATGACGATGTGCGCAACATTTTCGCCCTCACCAGCGCACTGGAGCATAAGGGCGCAGTCGTGGTCATTGGCCGCAACGGCCGCGAAGCGATTGAACGACTCAATGAGGTGCAAGACATCGATCTGGTGTTGATGGACGTGATGATGCCGCTGATGGATGGTTTTGAAGCCACCGTTGAAATCCGCAAGGACCCACGCTGGCGCAAGCTGCCGATCATCGCGGTGACGGCCAAGGCCATGAAGGACGATCAGGAGCGCTGCCTGCAGGCTGGCGCCAACGATTACCTGGCCAAGCCCATCGATCTGGATCGTCTGTTTTCGCTGATTCGTGTGTGGCTGCCGAAGATGGAACGGATCTAGTGGAGCGCAATTTTTCAGGGGAGCGAAACAGCGAAATCGAGTTGCGGTTGTTGATCGAGGCGATCTACCTCAAGTACAGCTACGATTTTCGCGATTACTCCGGCGCTTCGATCAAGCGCCGGGTCAACCATGCGTTGAGCCAGTTCGAGTGCAGTACCATCTCGGCGTTGCAGGAAAAGGTCCTGCACGATCCCGCTGCGTTCATGCAACTGCTGCAATTGCTGACCATTCCGGTCAGCGAGATGTTCCGCGACCCCTCGCACTTCCTCGCCATCCGCAAGGAAGTGGTGCCGCTGTTGCGAACCTACCCCTCGATCAAGGTCTGGATTGCCGGATGCAGCACCGGTGAAGAGGTGTATTCGATGGCCATTCTGCTACGCGAAGAGGGCCTGCTCGACCGCACGATCATCTACGCCACCGACATCAATCCGCGCTCGCTGGAAAAGGCCAAGCAAGGGATTTTCTCGATGGAGAACGTCCGCGCCTACACTGCTAATTACCAGCAGGCCGGTGGCCAGAGTTCGTTTGCCGACTACTATACGGCGGCCTATGGCTACGCGATTTTCGACAAGACACTGCGCGAGAACGTGACCTTCGCCGATCACAGCCTGGCGACGGACAGCGTATTCTCGGAAACTCAATTAATTTCATGTCGTAACGTACTGATTTACTTTAATAAAAAGCTTCAGGATCGGGCATTCGGACTGTTTCATGAGTCCCTCTGCCATCGCGGTTTTTTGGTGCTGGGCAGTAAGGAAACCCCGGATTTCTCAGCCTTCGGCGATCAGTTCGAGCCGTTGGTCAAACAAGAACGGATTTATCGAAAATCATGAAAAGTGCAACGAACCTGCCGGCGATCGAAGCGATCGTGATCGGCGCCTCCGCCGGTGGCGTCGAGGCGCTGTTGAACATCCTCGGCCCGCTGCGCGAAGGCTTCGCGTTGCCGATCATTGTCGTGCTGCACATGCCGGACGAGCGCCGCAGCCATCTGGCGGACGTGTTTTCCCGCCGGGTTGCGCTGCCGGTGCGGGAGGCGTGCGACAAGACCCCGGTCGAGGCCGGCACGCTGTATTTCGCCGCGCCCGGTTATCACCTGTCGGTGGAGCAGGATCGCAGCTTTTCCCTGAGCCTGGAGCCTCGTGTGCATCATTCGCGACCCGCCATCGACTACCTGTTCGAATCGGCCGCCGATGCGTACGGCGCCAATCTGGCTGCGGTATTGCTCACCGGCGCCAACCGCGATGGCGCGCGCGGCCTGGCCCTGGTCAAACAGCGCGGCGGCATGACCATCGTGCAAGACCCGCATGAGGCTCAGGTCGCCACCATGCCCCAGGCCGCGCTGGAGATGCATCAGCCGGATCACATACTTCCTGTACGCGGCATCGGCCGTTTGCTTGTCGAACTGGAACGAATCGCATGTTGAGTCATATCAAGGCCAAACTGCTGATCGTGGACGATCTGCCGGAGAATCTGCTGGCGCTCGAAGCGTTGATCAAGCGTGAAGACCGCATCGTCTACAAGGCGCTGTCCGCCGACGAAGCCTTGTCCCTGCTGCTGCAACACGAATTCGCCTTGGCCATCCTCGATGTACAGATGCCCGGCATGAATGGCTTCGAGCTGGCCGAGTTGATGCGTGGTACGGAAAAAACCAGGAACATCCCGATCGTTTTCGTCAGCGCCGCCGGGCGTGAGCTCAACTATGCGTTCAAGGGCTATGAAAGCGGAGCCGTGGACTTCCTGCACAAACCGCTGGACATTCAGGCGGTCAAGAGCAAGGTCAGTGTGTTCGTCGACCTGTATCGCCAGAGCAAGGCGATGAAGGAGCAAGTGCTGGCCCTTGAGCAAAGTCGCCGCGAACAGGAGACCCTGCTCAAGCAACTGCAAAATACCCAGCTGGAACTGGAGCAGGCGGTGCGCACGCGCGATGACTTCATGTCCATCGTCGCCCACGAGGTGCGCACGCCGCTCAACGGCCTGATCCTTGAAACCCAGCTGCGCAAGATGCACCTGGCCCGGGACAACGCCGCCGCCTTCACTCTGGACAAGATGCATGCCATGGTCGACCGCGACGAACGGCAGATCAAAAGCCTCATTCGCTTGATCGAAGACATGCTCGACGTCTCGCGCATTCGCACCGGCAAGTTGTCGATTCGGCCGAAGCGTGTTGACCTTTCGACGCTGGTTCATGACGTGTTGCACAACTTTTCCCGGCAGTTCGACGCCGCCGAGGCCTCGGTTTCGCTCGACGCCGCGCAACCGGTGATCGGAAACTGGGACGAGTTTCGTATTGAACAGGTCATTTCCAACCTGTTGACCAACGCCTTGCGCTACGGGGCCAAGAGCCCGATCTCGGTGAGGGTCTACAGTGAAGGTGGTCAGGCGCTGGTGGATGTGCAGGATCAAGGGATCGGCATCAGCGAGGCAAACCAGAAACGGATCTTCCAGCAGTTCGAGCGGGTATCGGCCAAACACGCCGTCGCCGGGCTGGGCCTGGGATTGTTTATTTCAGAACAGATTGTGGCCGCCCATGGCGGTACTATTACCGTCCAGAGCAGGATTGGCGAAGGCGCCTTGTTTCGCGTTTGTCTGCCGCTGTAGGAAAACAGCCAGGTAAACGCAACCTCTGAACGACCCCACGGTCGTATCAGCAGCAATTGACCGAACAAAGGCTTCCCATGAGCGAAGATGCACAAGATGTAGTACTCGTCGTCGAGGACGACCCCTCGATTCTGATGGTGCTGTCCGCTTATCTGTCGGGCGAGGGTTATCGCGTGTTGCAGGCCGAAAACGGCGAACAGGCTTTCGAGATCCTGGCGAGCAAGCCGCACCTGGACATGATGATCACCGACTTCCGCCTGCCCGGAGGAATCTCCGGCGTGCAGATCGCCGAGCCCGCCGTGAAGCTGCGACCAGAGCTCAAGGTGATTTTCATCAGCGGCTATGCCCAGGAAATCCGTGAGACCGACAGCCCGATCACGCGCAAGGCGCCGATCCTGGACAAACCCTTCGATCTGGACAAGTTGCAGGAACTGATGCAGGACATGCTTTCCTGAGCATTCAGGCGCTGATCATCTCCCTGACCTTCGCCGTCAACAGGTCGCGACGGTTCAACGAAATTTCAGTCGGGCTTAAAGCCCTTGTTGCAACGCCGGATCATCGGGGTTCATCTGTTCGAGCTGGGCCAACAGGATCTGCACGTTTTGCAGCTGCCCGCTTTCCTTCCAGTAATTGATCAGCAGGACCCGAGCCTTGCGATCGTTGGGATGGCGCTGAACGACTTCCTGCAACTGTTTCTGTGCCGCTTCGAGCTCCTGCTCACCGTGCAGCGTGGTGGCCAGGTCGTAGCGGTAATCGCGGTTGTTTGGCTCAAGTTCAACGGCTTTGGACAGGCCGAGCAGGGCGAATTCGCTTTGCTCGTGATGCAGCAGCCAGAGCCCCAGGGCATGTTGCAGGTAGGCCGAGTTGGGCTGTGCCTGCAGTTGCCTGGCCAACAGTTGCCGGGCGGCGTCGTTCTGGCCCTGTTTATCCAGTACCTCGATTTGCAGCACCAGCGCCGGCAGGTTGTCCGGCGCCAGGCGCAGGGTGTTGTCCAGCGCCTGTTGCGCTTCCTTGAGTTCGGCGTTGTGCAAATGCAGTCGGGCCAGCTGGTATTGGTTATCAGCGCTTTGCGGCTCGCTCCTGAGCACTTGCTCCCAGGCATCGATGGCTTGTTCCAGCGGCCCGAAATACAAACCCAGGTCATCCGGGGACAACCCCAGCAGCGCGTTGATGGCTTCCAGCCGCACGCTTTGTTCGCTGTCTTCGAGCAATGGTCCCAGCAGCAGACTGCGCTGGCCGTTCGGGACCAGGCCGCTGATGCTCCTGATCGCCGCGATACGTACGTCGGGCGACTCGTTCTGCAAGTCGGCATCCGCCAGCTTCAGGGCCACCGAGCTTGGGTAGTTGGGCAGTTCGGCATGCAACCAGATACGACGCTTGGGGGACAGGTCCGGACGGGCCAATTGCTGATAGAGCACCCGCGCGGCACCCGGTTGACCGGCACGGGCAGCCGCCAGCGCTTCGCTGTAGCCATGCTGGATGGCTTCGGGAACCACCGGGGTGGTATCGCGCAGGGAAAACCACGCAAAACCGATGACGAGCAGCGCGAAGACGCTGATAAACAGAATGCGGCGGGACTTGGGCATGCAGGAATCCGGAAGCTGGCAAGCTTTTGCAAAGGCGCCAGCTTCGGTCAGGCACGGCCTTGAGTCAAACCTTGACGACGTGCTCTCGCGATTCAAACCGTTGAACAGCCCTTCAGCCGACAAACAACGGGCCTGCAAGCGGTGTCGACAGCAAAACCTGTCGAGGCCACGCAGCAGTGACTACGCTTGCTGGAGGTGTCTCGACGAGTGTTCCCATGCAAGGGTTGTTGCAATACTTCAAGGCCATGCTCAACCCCGGGCCCGGGGTGCTGCTGTTTGCCCTGCGAACCATCGCGGCCGGGTTGTTGACCCTGTACCTGGCGTTTTTGTTCGACCTGGACCAGCCCAAGTGGTCGATCATGGCCGTGGTCATCATCAGCCAGCCACTGGGTGGCATGGTGCTGGCCCGCAGTTTTGGCCAAGTCATCGGTACCACCATGGGGGCGGTCGTAGCGGTGGCAATCATGGCGATATTTCCCCAGGCACCGTTGCCGTTCATCACCACCCTGGCCTTGTGGCTGGCGCTGTGCACCGCTGGTGGCACGCTGCTGCGCTACACCAGTTCCGGGGCATTCGTGCTCAGTGGCTACACCGCCGTGGTCATCGCGTTGCTGGCGATCCCCGATCAGGACGGCACCTTTTTGCTGGCGGTGACCCGCCTCACCGAAACCTTGCTGGCGGTTGCCTGCGTGTGCGTGGTCAGCCTGCTCACCGCCAGGCCGGAGGCCGTGGCCCGGGATTACTTCGCCAGGATCGATCAAATCACCCGGTTGCTGGCCACCCATGCCAGCGCCGTCATCCGCACCGAAGAGAGCGAAGCCGACTTCCAGCAGCGGCAAATGCAGTTGCTGGGCCAGATCAGCGGCCTGGAGGGCGTGCGCCGACACATGTACTTCGATGCACCACGGTTACGCAGCGCCAACGGTCTGGTGCAACTGTTGGGCAACCAACTGGTGCTATTGACCGCGCGGCTGACCGCCTTGCGCCACCAACGGCTGTTGTTGACCGAGCGCTGGGAGGGCGAGTTGCCTGAAGAGATTCAACGGCTGCGCGCCGAAGAACTGGCCTTTCTCGATGAGCTGGCACAAGAGGGGCGTTCGCTGTCCAGTGAAAAGCGCCACCATTTCACCTCGCTGCAACAACGCTTTGATGAACTGGCCTACAGGGCCGAACAGTTGACCGAGCCGCTGCCGGCCACCTTGCGCTCGCTGGCATGGTCGCTGCGCTGGGAACAGGCGCGTCTGTTGCAGCAGCTTGAGCAGATTCTGGAATTGAGCGACGCCATCCAGAGCGGGCGACCGGCCAGCAGCATGTATCGCGGGCGGGAAAACCCGCTGCACCTGGACTTCACCCTGGCGACCATGAACGCCATCCGGGCCTTTTCCGCACTGTTGATCGCAGGCCTGATCTGGATCGAAACCGGCTGGGACGGTGCCCGAGGCGGGATGGTGCTGCTGGGCATCCTGTGCTCGCTGATGTCGACGTTTCCCCGGCCGCTGCTGGCGGTGCAAAGCTATGCCAGGGGATTCGGGCTGGCACTGGTGGCCTCGGCGCTCCTTCAGTTCCTGTTTGTGCCGATGATCAGCAATTTCGAGATGCTTGCCTTGCTGCTGGTGCCCTTGCTCTACGCCGTAGCAGTGGGATTGGCCAGCCCCCCCACCACGGGTACGGGCATTGGCCTGGGGCTCACGACGTTTTTGTTGCTTGGCCCGTTGAACGTAGGGATCGGGCAAAACACCGCCATCCAGTGGTTCGAGTTTGCCGGGGCCTATACCTGCGCGACCGTACTGGCCTTGAGTGTCTATGCGCTGATCTTTCCGTACATGCCGGATTTGCGCATGCGCCGGCTCCACAAAGAGAACGGCGAGCAGGTGTACGCCTTGCTGAAAACCTCGGCGACCGATGAGCAGCAGTTTGCCTTCGAGAGCCGCATGGTTGATCGCCTGACCATGATGCTGGGGCTGCTGCCGGCAACCCGGGAGCCACAATCGCGCGAGCTGTTTCAAGTCAGCCTGGCCTGCATGGCGCTGGGTATTGCCTTGAATCAGCTCAGGCAGCAGGGGCAGAACAACGCACTGCTGAGTCCGGATCTGCAAAGTCGCCTGTTTTCGACGGTCCGGGAAACGGGCAGGCTGGTCGCCGGCCGGCCCGGGGTCGAAGTGGCGCGGGTACTTGATAGTCTGCACACCCTGGGTGACGACCTGGATGCGCTGCATACCGATGTCCATGAGCGCTTGTGGTCGGTGTTCCGCATGCGCGTGGCGCTGTTGATCGTGGTCTCGTTCGTCGAACGCTATCGCGGCTACTTTCAACCCTCAGGCCCTGAAGGAGACCCAGTCCTTGCCCATTGATCTGGAAGTGGGAGGTGCCTACCTGCCCCCGATTGCTCAGGCACTGTTGCTGGGCATACCGATTTTCCTGTTGCTGGACTGGACATTGCGGCGCCTCGGCGTTCTGCAGTTTGTCTGGCACGAGGCGTTGTTCGAAGGCGCGCTGTACGCCTGCGTCTGCGCCACGTTGATTCTGGTCATGGGAGCCTGATGCCTTGAAGAACATCCTTTCCCGACTCACGACGCTGGCGGTGGTACTGCTGGCCTTCATCCTCGGCTGGTTCGCCTGGGAGCATTACACCCGCGCACCCTGGACCCGGGATGCCCGGGTGCGTGCCGATGTGGTGACCTTGTCCGCAGACGTTTCGGGACGAATCGTCAGCCTGGCCGTGCAGGACAACCAGCATGTGAACAAAGGCCAGGCTCTGCTGGAGATCGATCCGGCGCGTTACACCCTGGCGGTGGAGCATTCCAAGCGTGCGGTGGAGGTGGCGAAAGCCTCGCTCGGGCAGGCACAGGCGGCGATTAGCGCCAGCGAAGCATTGCTCAAACAACGTCAGAGCGAAGAGCAGCGGCGGCGCACGCTCAAGGATCGTTCGGCGATTTCCGGCGAAGAGTGGGAAAAGGCCAACACCGATGTGTCGGTGGCCCAGGCCGACTTGCTGCGTAACCAGGCCAACCTGGTATTGGCCCAGGCCAACGTGCAACTGGCCATTGCCGCCTTGACCCAGTCCGAACTCGACTTGCAGCGTACCCATGTCGTCTCCCCGGTGACCGGCTATGTCACCAATCTGCTGACCCGGGAGGGCGACTACGCCTCGGCCGGCGGCCCGTTGCTGGCGCTGGTGGACAGTGAATCGTTCTATGTCAGCGGTTACTTCGAAGAAACCAAGTTGCCGCGGATCGGGGAGGGTGACCGGGTCAAGATTGAGTTGATGAGTGGCGAAACCTTCGGCGGCAAGGTGCAGAGCATTGCCTTCGCCATCGCCGACCGGGAAAACCTGCCGGGCGGCCGGCTGCTGGCCAGCATCAACCCCAGTTACACCTGGATCAAACTGGCGCAGCGGGTGCCGGTGCGGATCGAGATTGATGCCGACTATGCCGGTAAAAACAACTTGCGTGCAGGTACTACCGCTACCGTGACCGTCCAGGAAAACCACAAATCCAAGGACCAGCACTGACCCCCTGTAGGAGCGAGCCTGCTCGCGATGACGGACTCACATTTGAAGATGATGTCGACTGACACACCGCTATCGCGAGCAGGCTCGCTCCTACATGGGTTGGTGGCGAATTCAAAAAAAAGCCCCGCGACCGAATGAGACGCAGGGCTAAGGAATTGGTTGGTTGCGGCCAACCAAAGGAGCGCTTTAAAACCGTATTACTTGCTCGCGACCGTCTCCGGCTGCCAGCCGCCACCGAGGGCCTTGTAGATCGCGACGATGCCGCGATACAGGTCGACTTCAGCCTGGGCCTGGGTGTCTTCGGCCGCCAGGCGTTCACGCTGGGCATCGAGCAGCACGAGGAAATCGGCGGTGCCTTCGCGGTAGCGGATCTCCGCCAGGTCGGCAGCCGAGCGGCTGGACTCGCTCTGGCGAATCAACGAGATCAGGCGCTGTTGGCGTTTGCCGTAGTCGCTGAAAGCGTTTTCCGATTCTTCCAGGGCCAGCAACACTTGCTGCTCGTAGGTCGCCAGGGCGCCTTCAGCATCGGCGTCGGCGCCGCGCAAACGGGCCTTGACGCTGCCCAGGTCAAACGCCGCCCAGGTGATGCTCGGGCCCAGTGCCCAGGCGTTGGCCGCCGAGGAGCCGATCTGCGAACCGCGCCCGGCCGTAAAACCAAGGAAGCCGCTGAGGCTGACCCGAGGGAACAGATCCGCCTTGGCCACGCCGATTCGAGCCGTGGCCGAGGCCAGTTTGCGTTCGGCACTGAGAATGTCCGGACGGCGTTGCAGCAGTTCACCCGGATCACCGATCGGAAGGGCCTTGGCGATCGCCGGCAAGTCTTTCGGGCTCAGGTCCACGCTCAGCTTGTCCGGACGCTCACCCAGCAGGGTGGCAATGCGGTTTTTCTGCCGGATCTGTTCGGCCTGCAATTGCGGCACGCTGGCTTCGACCGACGCCAGTCGCGCATCGGCGCGCTCCACATCGAGCTGGTCACCGACGCCGGCATCACGCAGGCTGATGGTGATCTTGCGTGACTCCTGCTGGTTCTCCAGGTTGGCCAGGGCGATTTTCTCCCGCAGTTGCGCGCCGCGCAGTTGACCGTAGGAATCCACCAGTTCGGCAATCATGGTGACTTGCAGCTGGTACAGATCGGCCTCGAATGCCTGTTGCTCGGCGTTGGCCGACTCCAGGTTGCGCTGGATGCGGCCGAACAGATCAATTTCCCAGGCCATGTCCAGGCCCAGGTCATAGCGTTCGCTGTTGACCCGGTCGGTGGTCTGGCCCGGAATCTGGCCTTTGCCCAGGTCACTGCTGACGCGGCTGGTGATGGTTGGCATGGCGTCGTTGCTGACGTCATCGCGGATCGCCCGCGCCGCTTTCCAGCGGGCGAAGGCGACGCGCAAATCGCGGTTGCCTTGCAGGGATTTAGTCACCAGTTGATTGAGGGTCGGGTCTTCGAACTGTTGCCACCAGATACCTTCGAAACGCGAGCGGTCAAAGTTCTTCTGGCCAGCGGCGCCATCGGTGGCGGCCGTGATGTTGGCCGCCTCGGTGGTTGGCGTCTTGTAGTCCGGGCCCACGGCACAGGCACTCAGGGCCAGTACCAGCAGGCTCGGCAGGAAGGCTTTCAAACTCATCAATGCGACTCCAGCTTCAGGGCGGCCTTGGCGGCTTTGCGTGCCTGGCCGCGCTCGACAAAGTTACGGATCAATACGTAGAACACTGGCGTCAGCAACAGACCGAAGAAGGTCACCCCGAGCATCCCGGAGAACACCGCCACACCCATGGCGTGGCGCATTTCAGCACCGGCGCCGCTGGAGAACACCAGAGGCACGACACCCATGATGAACGCGAAGGAGGTCATCAGGATCGGCCGCAGACGCAGGCGGCAAGCTTCCAGGACCGCAGCCAGCGGGTTGAGGCCTTCCAGCTGTTTGTCCTTGGCGAACTCGACGATCAGAATCGCGTTCTTACAGGCAAGCCCCACCAATACGATCAAACCGATCTGGGTAAAGATGTTGTTGTCGCCACCGGAAGCAATCACCCCCGTGATGGCCGACAGCAGGGTCATCGGTACGATCAGGATCACCGCCAGTGGCAGGCTCCAGCTTTCGTACTGGGCTGCCAGCACCAGGAACGCCAGCAGCACACAGAGCGGGAACACGAACAACGCGGTGTTGCCGGACAGGATCTGCTGGTAGGTCAGGTCGGTCCATTCGTAGGTCATGCCGTTGGGCAGTTCTTCCTTGAGCAGTTTCTCGATGGCTTTTTCGGCCTGGCCGGAGCTGTAGCCGGGCGCTGCCGCACCGTTGATTTCAGCGGTGATGAAGCCGTTGTAGTGCATCACGCGGTCGGGACCTGAGGTGTCGCTGACCTTGATGAAGGTCGCCAGAGGGATCATCTCGCCCTTGTTGTTGCGCACTTTCAGTTGGCCGATCTGGTCGGATTCGAGGCGGAACTGTTGTTCGGCCTGGACGTTGACCTGGTAGGTGCGACCGAAGCGGTTGAAGTCGTTGGCATACAGCGAACCCAGGTAGATCTGCAGGGTGTCGAAGATGTCACTGACGGCGACGCCGTGGGTCTTGGCTTTTTCACGGTCGATGGCGGCATCGACCTGGGGCACGTTCACCGTGTAGCTGGTGAACAGGCCAGCCAGTTCCGGCACGTTGTGGCTCTTGTTGATGATGTTCATGGTTTCCTTGTACAGCTCTTCGTAGCCCAGGTTGCCCCGGTCTTCGATCTGCAGGCGGAAACCACCGATGGTGCCCAGGCCTTGTACCGGCGGCGGCGGGAAGATCGCCATGTAGGCTTCCTGGATGTTCGCGTATTGGCCGTTCAAGGCACCGGCAATCGCACCGGCGGACATGCTCGGGTCTTTACGTTCGTCGAACGGTTTCAAGGTCACGAACACGATGCCGGCGTTCGGGCTGTTGGTGAAACCGTTGATCGACAGGCCAGGGAAGGCCACCGCACTTTCCACGCCAGGCTGTTTCAGGGCGAGGTCGGACATGCGCTTGATCACGTCTTCGGTACGGTCCAGGCTCGAGGCATCCGGCAGTTGCGCGAAGGCCACCAGGTATTGCTTGTCCTGGCCGGGTACGAAACCGGTCGGGGTGCTGGAGAAACCGAAGAAGGTCAGGACCATCAGGCCGGCGTACAGCAGCAGGGCGATGCCGCTGGAGCGGATCACGCGGGCAACGGTGCCGACATAACCATGGCTGGCCTTTTCGAAGAAGCGGTTGAACGGACGGAACAACCAGCCACCGAAAATCTTGTCCAGTACCTTGGAGAAACGGTCTTTCGGCGCGTCGTGGCCCTTGAGCAATACCGCGGCCAGGGCCGGCGACAGGGTCAGGGAGTTGAAAGCCGAGATCACCGTCGAAATCGCGATGGTCAGGGCGAACTGCTTGTAGAACTGGCCGGTCAAGCCGGAGATGAACGCCGCCGGAACGAATACCGCACACAGCACCAGCGCCGTCGCAATGATGGGGCCGGTCACTTCACGCATGGCGCGCTTGGTGGCTTCGACCGGGGTCAATCCGAGTTCGATGTTCCGCTCGACGTTCTCCACCACCACGATGGCGTCGTCCACCACGATACCGATCGCCAATACCAGGCCGAACAGCGACAAGGCGTTGAGCGAGAAGCCAAACAAATGCATCACGGCAAAAGTACCGATCAGCGATACCGGCACAGCGACCAATGGAATGATCGAGGCGCGCCAGGTTTGCAGGAACAGGATCACCACCAACACCACGAGGATCAACGCTTCGAAGAGGGTGTGAACCACCGCCTCGATGGAACCGCGCACGAAGATCGTCGGGTCATAGACGATGCTGAAGTCCATGCCTTCGGGGAAGCTCTTCTTCAGCTCGGCCATTTTTGCCCGAACTTCGTTGGAGATTTCGATGGCATTGGAACCGGGACGCTGGAAGATCGGGATCGCCACCGCCGGCTGGTTGTTCAACAACGAACGCAGGGCGTACTGGCTGGAGCCCAGTTCGACGCGAGCGATGTCCTTGAGGCGAGTGATTTCACCGTTGTCGCCAGAGCGAATGATGATGTTCTCGAACTCTTCCTCGGACACCAGACGGCCCTGAGTGTTGACCGACAACTGGAAGGCCGTGGCATTCGGTGCAGGAGGCGCACCCAGTGCACCGGCCGCCACTTGACGGTTCTGTTCACGAATCGCTGTGACCACATCGGTCGCGGTCAGGTTGCGCGAAGCGGTTTTGTTCGGATCGAGCCACACACGCAGCGAGTAATCGCCCATGCCAAACAACTGCACATCACCGACACCGCCCAGGCGCGCCAGCTCATCCTTGATGTTGAGCAGGGCGTAGTTGGACAGGTACAGCATGTCGTAGCGTTTGTCCGGCGAGGTCAAGTGCACCACCATCGTGAGGTCGGGCGACGCCTTGTCCACGGTGATACCGATGCGCGTCACTTCCTCGGGAAGTTTTGGCTCGGTCCGGGTCACACGGTTCTGCACCTGCACCTGCGCGTTGTCCAGGTCAGTACCCAGGGCAAAGGTGATGGTCAGGGTGATCTTGCCGTCAGCGGTGGACTGCGAGGACATGTACAGCATGTTCTCGACGCCGGTGATGGCTTGCTCCAGCGGAGCGGCAACGGTTTCGCCGATGACTTTCGGGTTGGCACCCGGGAAGTTGGCGCGGACCACCACGGTCGGCGGCACCACTTCCGGGTATTCGCTGATCGGCAGCTGGAACAGCGAGATCGCACCGGCGATCAGGATCAGCAGCGATAGAACCGCTGCGAAGATCGGCCGCGAAATGAAGAATTGGGAAAAATTCATCGTAAAAATCCCTTAACCGCGTGGGGTCGTGGCGGCCAGTTTCACAGCCGTACCCGTTGCAACCTTGGCAGGCGCGACTTGGGGCAGGTTGCTGGCTTCCAGCGCTTGGCGTTGTTGTGCGAGTGCCGCGAGGGTCTGTTCACTGGCCATCGGAATCACTTCAGGGGTGACCGGAGAGCCAGGGCGTACCCGTTGCAAGCCCTTGACGATGATGGTGTCGTCCTTGTTCAGGCCGTTGCGCACGATGCGCAGACCTTCGATCTTCGGACCCAGTTCCACCGCGCGGTAGGCGGTCTTGTTGTCGGCATCCATCACCAGTACGAACTTCTTGCCAAGGTCAGTGCCGACGGCTTCATCATTGATCAGCATGGCGCTGTAGGTGCCGCTGCCCACCAGTTTCAGGCGTGCATACAGGCCCGGGGTGTAGCTGCCATCGCTGTTGTCGAACACGGCGCGACCACGGATGGTGCCGGTTTTCGGGTTGACCTGGTTGTCGACGAAGTTCATGACGCCCTGGTGCGGGTTGCCGTCCTCGTTGGACAGGCCCATGTAGACCGGGGTGGTGGCGCCGCGCTTGCCCTGGCGGGCGAGTTCGGTGTACTTGAGGAACACACGCTCGTCCGCGTCGAAGTAGGCGTACACCTTGTCGGTGGAGACCACGCTGGTCAGCGGGGTGGTGTCGGCGGTCACCAGGTTACCGGCGGTGATTTCGGCACGGCTGACGCGGCCGCTGATTGGCGCCGTCACACGAGTGAAGCTCAGGTTCAGCTTGGCCAGGTCCAGTTGCGCTTGCAGGGCACCGACCGCGGCGCGGGCTTCCTGGGCGGCGCTGGTGCGCGAATCGGCCAGCTCGGCGGAAATGGCGTTGCTGGTGCGCAGGCGCTCACCGCGCTGGGCTTCGTTTTCGCTGCGGGTGGCGTTGGCGCGCGATTGTGCAACCAGGGCTTCGAGGCGGCGGACCTCAGCCTGGAACGGACGCGGGTCGATCTGGAACAGCAGGTCGCCTTTCTTGACCAAGGCGCCTTCAGTGAAGGCCACTTCATCGATCTGGCCGGAGACCCGTGGGCGAATCTGGACGGTTTCCGGCGCTTCGAGGCGGCCGGTGAACTCGTCCCATTCGTTGACCGGTTGTTCCAGCACCTTGGCCACGCTGACCTTGGCCGCTGGCATGCTGGCGGCGGTTTCCGGGGCCTTGCCGCAAGCGCTGATCACCACTACGGCCAACAAAGCCAACGGGAAGCGCAAATGTTTGAGTGACTGTTCCATGGATGCATCCGCCAATGTGTTGAGATTGGCGAATGATGCGCGGCGGGTTTGTATCTCACGAATCGAATGGGGCGAAGGTAACTATCATTCGGAATGATATAAGGCCCAAGCCAGCCCTCTAGCTTGCGCCTTGCGCAGAGGTCTATCAATCAGGTCGATGGCAATTCTGTGTTGCCGCAAAAGCATCAATCAGTCTTGAAACAGAGGTGCGGCCTTCGCGAGCAGGCTCGCTCCCACACTGGATCTCATCAGCCACTGATTTAACGGGGTCAAACTGCCTGCGCTGTGCCGATTTCGTCACCGCCAATGCCCAAACCCATCAAGCCATAACACCTCGGATAGACCACTCTGACCGGTCTGTCCAAGGAGATGACCATGATCCGACTGACCCTGATCGAAGCCCGTGAGTTGGCCGAATCGATCTTGTTGCACAACGGTTTTAATCTGGCCCATGCACAAGCGGTGGCGGCGACGGTGATTGCTGGCGAACGTGATGGCTGTGCCTCCCACGGTTTGTACCGGATTCTGGGGTGTGTGAATTCCCTGCGGGCCGGCAAGGTGTCAGCCGATGCCGAGCCACAGGTGATCGACCAGGCGCCGTCGATTGTGCGGGTGGATGCCGGCGGTGGGTTTTCGCAGTTGGCGTTTCAGGCGGGGTTGCCGTTGCTGGCGCAGAAAACCCGGGCCAACGGCATCGCGGCGTTGGCCATCAACCGCTGTGTACATTTCTCGGCGCTGTGGGTGGAGATCGAGCAGCTGACGGCTGCCGGTCTGGTGGCACTGGCGTGTAATCCGAGCCACGCCTGGGTAGCGCCGGCTGGAGGACGACTGCCGGTGTTCGGCACCAATCCCATTGCCTTCGGTTGGCCGCGTGCGGGGCAAGATCCGTTTGTGTTCGACTTCGCCACCAGCGCGATTGCCCGTGGTGATATCGAACTGCACCGGCGTGCCGGCAAGGCGATTCCCGAAGGTTGGGGCGTCGACGCTCACGGCCAGCCGAGCACCGACGCCAACGTGGTGCTCGACAGCGGCGCGATGCTGACGTTCGGCGGGCACAAGGGTTCGGCGCTGGCGGCGATGGTGGAGTTGATTGCCGGGCCGCTGATCGGTGACCTGACCAGTGCCGAGTCGTTGGCTTACGACGGGGGCAGCAAGTCGTCGCCGTACCATGGCGAGTTGATCATCGCCCTGGACCCTCGGCGCTTTCTGGGGGACGCCACTGAAGAACATTTGGCCCGGGCCGAAACGTTGTTCCAGGGCATTGAGGGGCAGGGCGCACGCTTACCGTCGCAACGACGTTACGCGGCGCGGGTACGCAGCCAGGTGGAAGGCGTGCAAATTCCCGAGGCGCTGTACAACGACCTCACGGCCTTGCTCGCCTGATTGAATCAAAGTGCTCAATCCTGTGGGAGCAGGCTCGCTCCCACAGTTCTTTGCGCGTTTTTTAGATTGAGTCGCGTTGGCTGCAGCCATCCACCAGCTGTGCAATCCCCAGCGGGTTGGCGTTTTTCAAGGCATCGGGTAGCAAGGCGTCCGGGCAGTTCTGGTAGCACACCGGCCGCAGGAATCGCTCGATGGCCAGGCTGCCAACCGACGTGCCACGGGCGTCGGAGGTTGCAGGGTAAGGCCCGCCATGGACCATGGCATCGCAGACTTCGACCCCGGTGGGGTAACCGTTGAACAGTACCCGGCCGACTTTTTGTTCCAGCAGTATCAGCAGGTCCGCATGGGACTGAAGATCCGATGCTTCGCCAATCAATGTCGCAGTCAGTTGCCCGTGCAAGCTGTTCAACGCCTGGCGCAGCTCAACCTTGTCCGCCACTTCAACGATGATGGTGGTCGGACCGAACACTTCTTCCTGTAGCAGCGGATCCCCATTGAGCAGCAGGCTGACGTCGGCCTTGAACAGTTGCGGCCGCGCCTGATTGCCCTGCTGGTCGTGGCCCGCCAGGTGCGTCACGCCCGGATGCTCGAGCAAGGCCCGCAACCCTTTTTCATAGCTGTCGAGGGTGCCGGCATTGAGCATGGTTTGCGCCGGTTGTTCGGCCATCAGGTTGCTGAGTCGCGCAGTGAACACCGTCCATTCAGGGCCGCGAATACCAATGACCAACCCCGGATTGGTGCAGAACTGTCCGCAACCCTGGACCACCGATGCCACCAGTTCACCGGCGATTTTCTCGCCGCGCGCACGCAAGGCTTCGGGCAATACCACCACTGGATTGATGCTGCTCATCTCGGCGAACACCGGGATGGGTTGTTGCCGTGCGGCGGCCATGTCGCAAAGGGCACGGCCACCTTTGAGCGAGCCGGTGAAACCGACGGCCTGAATCGCCGGGTGCTTGACCAGCGCTTCTCCGACACCAGCGCCGTAGATCATGTTGAACACACCCTTGGGCATGTCGGTCTGCTCGGCGGCGCGCAGAATCGCATTGGCCACGCATTCGGCGGTTGCCATGTGCCCGCTATGGGCCTTGAACACCACCGGGCAACCGGCGGCCAGGGCCGCTGCGGTATCGCCGCCGGCAGTCGAAAAGGCCAACGGGAAATTGCTGGCGCCGAACACTGCCACCGGGCCGACGCCGATCCGGTACTGGCGCAGGTCAACCCGTGGCAGCGGCTGACGCTCCGGCAGGGCACGGTCGATGCGCGCGCCGTAGAAATCGCCACGACGCAGGACCTGAGCGAACAGACGCATCTGGCTGCTGGTGCGGCCGCGCTCGCCCTGAATCCGGGCGCTGGGCAGGGCGGTCTCACGGGTCACCAGGGCAACGAACTGGTTATCCAGGGCATCCAGTTGCGCGGCGATGGCTTCAAGGAAGTCCGCCCGGCGCGTCGCCGGCAAGTTGCGAAACGTAGGGTAAGCGGCCGCAGCGGCCTGAGCGGCCGCGTCGACTTCTTGCGCGGTGGCTTGCACGAAAGCGTAGGGCAGTGCTTCGCCGGTGCTGGCGTCGTGGCTGTTCAGGATGATGCCGCCGACGGCGCTGCGCGCTCCGCCGATGTAGTTGTGGCCAAGGATCTCAGACATCAAAAAAGCTCCTGTCGAAAAATGGGGTAGCAACACAAAACCTCTGTGGGATTTACTCAGGCCAGAGAATCGGCCCGGCGTGGGCTAGTCGGGGCTGGGTCCAGCGCAGCAACCCGCGCCGCCGACTCGGCATCCACCTGGCGCAATGACTTGCCACGGGTCTCGCGGGTCAGGCCGACAGCCACTACGGAAATCAGCGCGGCGCCCACCAGATACCAGGCGATCGGAGTCGAGCTCTGGTACTTGTTGAGCAAGGTGATGGCGATCAGCGGTGCCAGGGAACCGGCGAAGATCGGCGCCACCTGGTAGCACAGGGACAGGGCGGTGTAGCGTACGTGGGTCGGGAACAGTTCAGCCATCAGCGCCGAGTAAGGCGCATAAGTCATCGACTCGATGGCCAGGCCCAGGGTGATGGCGGCCATGATCAGCCAGTTGTTGCCGGTGTCCATCATCGGGAAACCGATGAAGCCCCAGAACGCTGTGAGCACCGCGCCGGTCAGGTACACCGGCTTGCGCCCGACGATGTCCGACAGGTAGCCCATCAGCGGGATCAGGAAAAAGTGCACCAGGTGCGCGCCGAACATCAGCAGCAGAATTTGCGAAGTGTCCTTGTGCACCACCAGTTTCAGATAGGTAATCGAGAACGTCACCACGGTGTAGTAGAGGATGTTCTCGGCAAAGCGTGCGCCGATTCCCACCAGCACCGAACGCCAGTGATGACGCAGCACCTCCACCACGCCGAGCTGTTGCTGTTTGGTCTGTGCCTGACGGGCCTGGGCTTCCTTGAAGATCGGCGCGTCATCGACGCTGGTGCGAATCCAGTAACCGATCAACACGACGACCGCCGAGAACCAGAACGCCACGCGCCAGCCCCAGGCAAGGAACTGTTGTTCTGACAGGTTCGACGACAACAGCAGCAGGGCGACCGTAGCCACGAGGTTGCCGGCCGGCACACCGGCTTGCGGCCAACTGGCCCAGAAGCCCCTTCGATTGTCCGGGCAGTGTTCGGAGACCAGCAGAATCGCGCCACCCCATTCGCCACCGAAAGCGAAGCCCTGGATCAACCGCAGCAGCACCAGTAGCACCGGCGCTGCGTAACCGATCTGCTCGAAGCCAGGCAGGCAACCCATCAGGAAGGTGGTGATGCCGACCACTACCAGGCTCAGTTGCAGCAGGCGTTTGCGGCCGAATTTGTCACCGTAGTGACCGAATACCAAACCGCCCAACGGCCGGGCGAGAAAGCCGACCGCGTACAAGGCGAAGGCGGCGATGATGCCGTCGATGGGGTTGTCGGTCTGGCGGAAGAACAGCTTGCCGAAAACCAATGCCGAGGCGGTGCCGTAGAGAAAGAATTCATACCATTCGGCGACGGTGCCAGCCATGGCTGCGGCCACTACGCGTTTGAGTCCCGAGGGTGTGGTTGCGCTTTGCGTGTGTTGAGGATTCGACATGCTGACGTACCTTGTTTAGGCGCAAAAAACGGGCAGCCGGGCCGGGCCAGTAAAGGCCCGCCCGACAATCACTCAGAGACCGACGTCCGGCAGTTCCGGGCGGTTGGCCAACGCCTTGGCCATGATCTGCTCGACGAATACGCGGTCGGCTTCCGGCAGGGCCAGGCGTGGCGGACGGGTCAAGGCGCTGCCGCGACCGGCGATGGCTTCACACAGCTTGATGCACTGCACCAGGTCGGCACGGGCATCGAGGTGGAGGATCGGCATCAGCCATTCGTAGATCGGCATGGCTTCGGCGAAACGACCGGCCTTGGCCAGGCGGAAGATGGTTTCGCCTTCTTTCGGGAACACGTTGGACATGCCCGAGACCCAACCTTCGGCACCCACGGCGATGCTCTCCAGCACCACGTCGTCGAGGCCGGCGAACAGCACGAAACGGTCACCGACTTCGTTGCGCACGTCGATGAAGCGGCGGGTGTCGCCGGAAGAATCCTTGAAGCACACCACGTTGTCGCAGTCGGCCAGGGAAATCAGGATGTCCGGGGTGACGTCGTTCTTATAGATAGGCGGGTTGTTGTAGACCATCAGCGGCACGTCGGCGTTTTTCGCCACGTAGCGGTAATGCTCGGCGGTCTCGAACGGCTTGGAACCGTAGACCAGCGCCGGCATCAGCATCACGCCATCGACGCCGACCCGGCGTACGGCATTGGCGACCTTGGCCGCTTGTATGCTGGTGAACTCGGCCACACCGCAAATCACCGGTACGCGACCACGGGCGGCATCGACAGCGACCTCAGTCACGGCGATTTTTTCTTCAGCGCTCAGCGAGGTGTTTTCACCTACCGAGCCACACACCACCAGGCCGGACACGCCGTCGCGGATCACGTTGGAAATCACCTGATGGGTTTTTTCCAGGTTGATGGAGAAGTCATCGTTGAATTGAGTGGTCACTGCGGGGAAGACGCCACTCCAGTTAATGCGCTTGCTCATTGTTGCCTCCGGTTCGTTAATTGTATTTCGTATACGATATTAAAAATGACAATGCTCGGCTAGTGCTTTTTTGGGTTTTCAGGGGTTTTTACTGGCCGTTGGTCTGGGGTTCAGGGATTGCGTGATCAGGCGCCGGGCCAAGTGTCGGACAGGCGATAGCCTTGTGGCCACGGATCGCTAGGGTCGAGCAGCAATTGATGGGTGCCGGTGATCCACGCCCGGCCGGAAATGCACGGGTAAATCGCGGCGCGGCCGGCGACTTCGGTCAGCGAATCAATGCGGCAGTGGAACTCGGAGCCGATAATCGAACGGCCGACAAAACGCTCGCCAACCTGCATCAAGCCTTTGGCGTGCAACACCGCCATGCGCGCCGAGCAACCAGTGCCGGTGGGGGAGCGGTCGATCTTGCCCGGTTGAATCACCACCGCATTGGCGCCGGTGGCGATGCCGTTCTCATTGACGATGGGCGCGGCGATCTGGCAGAAGGAAATGTGCGACCACTCGGGATTCAGCGGATGCACGAAGCCCAGTTGTTCGTTGGCCGCTCGAGTGATTTTCAACCCGACCGCCACCAGATCGGCCGCTTCATCCGGGCGGATGGAGAAACCCAGGCCTTTGGCATCGGCAATCACAAAACTGTCGCCACCATAAGCGGTGTCAACCTTCAGCGAGCCGATGCCTTCGACTTCAATCCACGCATCCAGTCGATCAGCGAAGGACGGCACGTTTTTCACTTCCACCCGTTGCACCTTGCCATCCCGGCAGTCGGCCACCGCTTCGATCAGGCCGCCGGGCGCTTCCAGCACCAGGCGGGTTTGCGGCTCGGTCATGGGCAGGATGCCGCTGTCGAGCAATACGGTGGCGACGCACAACGAGTTGGAGCCGGACATCGGCGGGGTGTCCGCCGGTTCCATGATGATCCAGGCCATCTGCGCCCGTGGGTCCTTGGCCGGGACCAGCAGGTTGACGTGGCGGAACACGCCGCCGCGGGGTTCGTTGAGGACGAAGTTGCGCAGGGTTTCGTCCCGGGCGATCCAGCGCGACTGTTCCCACACGGTGGCGCCGGGCGGCGGGGCGACACCACCCACGATCACGTCGCCGACTTCGCCTTCGGCGTGGCAGCTGACTACATGAATGACTTTTGATGAACGCATGGTTTGCTCCTTGTTTCGCCTGTGAAGGCCTCAGTCGCTATTTCACTGATTTCAGAAACGCTGCAGTCTCCGCATGCACCGGATTGCCAATCACCTGATCCGGCGAACCAATCTCATGTACCAGCCCATTGCGGAAAAACGCCACACGGTCGGACACGTCCCGGGCAAAGCGGATTTCGTGGGTCACCAACACCATGGTCATGCCGTCTTCGGCGAGCATGCGCATGGTGTCCAGCACTTCACCGACCAGTTGCGGGTCGAGGGCCGAGGTGGCTTCGTCAAACAGCATGTAGTCCGGTGACATGGCCAGGGCGCGGGCGATGGCCATGCGCTGTTGCTGTCCACCGGACAGCTTGCCAGGGAAGGTCTTGAGCTTGTCGCCCAGACCGACGTGGGTCAGTTGCTTGACCGCCAGCTCTTCAGCTTCAGCCTTGCTTTTGCCCAGCACCTTGCGCGGCGCGAGCATGACGTTTTCCAGCACCGTCAGGTGCGGGAAGGCATTCCATTGCTGGAACACAATGCCGATTTTCTGCCGCAGGCGATTGAGGTCGGTGGCGCTGTGATGGACCTCGACGCCGTCAACGCGGATGTTGCCTTTCTGGATCGGTTCCAGGCCGTTGATGCACATCAGCAAGGTCGATTTGCCGGAGCCGGAGCCGCCGATGATCGACACCACTTCGCCCTTGTTCACCGTCAGGTTGACGCCCTTGACCACTTCGAGGTTGCCGAAGGATTTATGTACGTTGTCGATCTCAATCATTTTCTTGCCACCTTCTTTCCAGACGAGCGCCCAGGCGTGCGACCACCAGGCTCATGACGTAGTAGATAAGGCCCGCGATGCACAGCACCAGCAACGGTTCCTGGATGCGGGTGACGATGGTTTGCGAGGCGCGCAGCAGTTCGACGATGCCGATCCACATCACCAGCGCGGTGTCTTTCATTACACCGAGCACCAGGTTCAGCCAGCCGGGGAACGCCACTCGGGTGGCCATCGGCAGGACGATCCAGCGCAAGTCCTGCAAGAAGTTCAGCCCCAACGAACGGCTGGCCCGGCGCACGGTGAACGGCACCGCCAGCACACCGGCACGCACGATCTCGGTGAAGTACGCCGCAGCGTAAACCCCCAACACAATGCAGCCGACGCTAAAGGCGCTGATGTTCAAACCGACGATGCTTTTGAGCGAGTTGAACAGCACGAACTGGATCAGCAGCGGCACGCTGCGAAACACGTCCAGCACCCAGGCCAACGGCAGGCTGGCCCGTGGCAACAAGGCCCGCAGCAGGCCGAAGAACAACCCGGCCAAGGAGCCGAGAATGATCGACCAGAACGTCAGTTGCATCGTGACCCACGCACCGTTGAGCAGGAACATCAGGTCATTCGAGGAAAAATCGGTGGAAAACATGGACAGCTCCTCAGTAACGGAACAACCGCCAGGCCATCAGCCGGGCTGCCGCGACGATCGCCTTGGCAATCAAGTAATACAGCACCGCTGCGATGGCGAAATACTCGAAGGTGCGGAAGGTTTTGACGTTGTATTCCTGGGTCACACCGGTCAGGTCATTGTTTAGCCCGACGATCACCCCCAGCGACGTCATCAACACTGCCCAGACCATCTGATTGGTCAGCGGGTAGAACACGATCCGCAGCAGTTGCGGGACGATGATCATGCGGTAGGCCTGGAAGGCACTCATGCCGAGGGAACGCGCCGCACGCACCTGCGTGTCAGGCACGGCCTTGAGGCCGCCGCGAAAGTTCTCCGCCAGATACCCGGCATTGTTGAAGGTGATCCCGGCCAGCAGGGCGAACCAGGAACTGACGTGCAGGTTCAGCGAACCGAGGCCGAAGTAGAGGATGTAGATCTGGAACAGCGACGGGGTGTTGCGGGCAATCGATACCCAACCGTTGCCGAACCCGCGCAGTAATGGGTGTTTGGCCTCGCGCATCACCGTCAGGGCCAAGGCGATCAGCACGCCGAAGATCATCGACAGCGCGGCGGTCTCGAAGGTGACGATGGCACCGGCAAGCATGTCCGGCAGGGCGCGCAGGGTGGAGCGCCATTGGAAACTGTAGTCAAACATGCGCAGGGCTCTCCAGTAGGGCAGCAGGTTGTAACCAGGCCGGCAAACGTCTGCTGGCCGTTGCGGTGCAGGCCGCGTCGACGCATTCGGCAAGGCTGGCGAAGTGCACCTTGCGGCCGACCAGGCCCGGTGCGTAGTGAGCGTATTTGCCCGAGTTGGTCATCAGGGTTTTAGCCGCCAGGGGGATGACGGGTTCGCCGAGCATGCACCAGCAGGTGTCGGTGACCAGGGTCGCGCCAAACGCTTCGATCACGGCGATGTGCCCGGCCTCGCGGGCCTGCTCCAACACGGCACGGCCGCAGGTGATGGCAAGCACCACATCCGGGTGTCTTTGTCGTCCCTGGCACAGTCGCGCCAGGTGAGCGAACTCGCTGAGGGAAAAGTGCGGGTTACCCAGCGACACCACATCCACCTGGTTATCGCGAGCACTGTTGAGTTCGCGCCAACTCAGTAGCAGGTCCTTCAGACGGATTTTTTCCACGGGAAGGGAAGTGTCCGCATCCAGCACATGCGCCGGGTCAATGGCCTCCGGGGTGACCCCGGCGATGTGGAACAGTGGCGCCGCAGAGGTGGTTGCGAAGGCCGCGCCAAAGGCTTTGAGGTCGTCCAGGCTCGGCTTGCGTTTTTCGAGTCCCAGCACCAGCGGCACGCGACTGCCGGCCAGGGCACCAATGTGGTAACCCAGCAGCGGGTAGAAGGCATCGTCCAGTTCACCGAGGACAGGCAATTCGATCTGCAACCGGGCCTTGCGTTGCGCGTCCTGGTGGCAGCCGATCAGCGGGGCGCGACCGGTGAGGGCGATGCAGATGTCCAGGTAATCCGGGTATTTCAGGGTGCGCGCACCGAGCACGCTGTTGGCGTAGACCACGGCGTTGGATTCCGCCCAGACGATTTGCTCGCCAGCCTTCGGTGCAGTGTCGAGCAGGTACGGCGCGCAGGTGAAACTGAGCTGTGCGCCCATCGCCATATAGGCATCGCCCAAGGCACTGGCCGGTTCACCCAGTGCCGGGTCGATACCCAGTTCGCGCCAACGGCGCTGGTCGACGGAAATTGAATTGAGGGTGGTGGGCACTCGCACTTTTGCTCCCCATTGCACCAGTTGCTCGGCAAAGCGCAGGCTCGCAGGTCCCGTGTAAATGCAGCCGTCGATGTGTGCTTGAGTGACATCCACCAAGTGCTCGGCACCCTGCAGTTCGGCCATACGCAGGACGATCTGCATGGCCATTTGCGCGGCCTTGCCATGCCGGCCATCGAGCAGGGCCCGATCGTGCTGGGTGAGACTGATCGAGGCGGTGCTGTCAGAGTTTGGTAATGGGCTGTCGAGCGCCTGCCAGGCGTCGCCCGGCAGGTGATCGAACAGGCTCAGCGTTGTATTTTCGACCCGGGCGAAGGCCTGGCCGCGCAAGGCGGCGAAGGCCTCCCGACCGATGCACAGCACCGGCAGGGAACGGGCAAAAATGGTTTGCGCCACCAGCACGCCCAAGGTCAGGATCTCGTCGGCTTCGGCCAGCACCAATGCCGCCGGTGCATGGCCGTTGCTGATCAGTTCCATCAACACACTGCTGCCGGTGCACGAGCCGCGACCACTGGGAATCGCCAGCACGCGGCCGGCCAGGTGTTGGCCGCTGAGCGGGTGATGGCGGTCGATGACTTCACCCGTGCAGGGATCGACTCCGCCCCAGAAACTCAAGCCGACATCGGCGAACAGCAGGGCGCCTTGCGCGGCGCCCGCCACCAGGCTGCGTCCGGTCAGAGAAATTGGCCCAGGCATGCCGGACATCTCAGTAGTAGACCTGAGGCACGGTCAGGTTGGTCGGCGGGATCTCGGTGCCGACCCATTTAACGAACAGCTCCTTGTAGCGACCGGTGCGCACCTGTTGGTTGACGAACAGGTTGAGGTAGTTGAGCAGGCCGTACTCGCTGCGCTTGGCACCCAGGGACACGTAGTCGATGACGTACGGGGCGTTACCGGCGACTTTCAGGGTTTTGTATTTGCCCGACTTGAGGGTGGCGGCGGCCACGGTGTTGGTGACCACGGTGGCATCGATGTGGCCTTGGGCGACGGCTAGCAGGGTATCGCTCTGCGACTGGTAAGCTCGGAAACTGCCCGAGCCCCAGTTCTTCACGTCTTTCTCCAGGGCGATGGCCTCATAGGTGCCGCTGGTGTTGCCCACTGCTTTGCCCTTGAGGTCGTCGAAGCCGTTGATGCCGGTGTCGTCGCGGGTCAGCACCACCATCTGGAAGGCAAAGTAGGGCACGGTGAGGCCAACGGTCTTGGCGCGTTCGAGGGTGTCGGAGGTGGACGCGACGATCACGTCAGCTCGCCCGGAGACCAGTGCCGGAATGCGATCCGGGAACGGCGTTTCCACCACTTCGGCCTCGACCCCGAGGATCTTCGCCAGGTCGCGGCAATAGTCCACATCGAAGCCGGCCGGCGAGTTGCTGGCATCGCGAAAGCCCATGGGCGGGAAGTCCAGGGTCACGGCGCAGCGCAGCTTGCCCGAACCAATGATGTCGTCGAGCTTGTCGGCCTGGGCAGTGGCGATAAAGGAAGTACTGAGAACAGCGCTGAGGGCTACGGCAAATGCGGGGTTTTTCATAGAGGCCTCGTTGATGTGAAGTGCTGTTGAATATCGTATTGGGGATTTCGTATACGATATTAACAATAGCAATCAACGTGCCCGATTCCAGTTCTGACGGTGAATAAATCGTCAGGCCTCGAAGTAGAGGTCTTGCGGGGGAGCAACGGGCGGGAGAGTGGAAGCCTGGGCAAACGATGGCAGTGTTACAGATGGGAGCAATGGGTGTGTGGGCGCACCTTTAAGGAACACTCTTCATCTCCCGCCTAACGCTGATTATCGCGATACTGACTCGGCGACAAACTGGTCAACGCCCGAAACTGCCGGCTAAACGCACTGTGGTCGGTGTAACCACAGCGCAAGGCAATCTCGGTGATCGGCAACTCGGTGTGCAGTAACAACCGCGAACCTTCTTCCAGGCGCGCCTTGTGAATCATTTGCCGTGGGGTGAGCTGGAACACCCGTTTGCAGTGCCGCTCCAATTGCGCCACGGAATAGCCAGCGATGGCGGTCAGTTCGGCGAGGCTGATGGAGCGGGCGAAGTGGCGGCGGATATGGGCATCCACGGCGGCGAGTTTCTGGAACGCCGGATGGTTCGACTGCGGCGATTGCAGGTCGCGGGAGATACCGGCCAGGCCCACGATTCGACCCTGTTCATCCTTCAAGGCGAGTTTGTGGGTCAGGCACCAGATCGGCTGATTGCCATAATACAAATGCAGCTCCAGCTGATCGGCCAGTTCGCGACCGCTGGACAGCACTCGTCGATCCTGCTCGGTGTACAGCGGACCGAAGCGTTCCGGGAAGACCATTTCGGCGGTGCGCCCCAGCAGCTCGTCCCTGTGTTTGAAACCACAGCGCCGGGCCAGGGTCTGGTTGACGAAGGCGTAGCGGGCCTCGCAGTCCTTGATGAAAAACACCACGTCCGACAGGGTGTCGAGCAACGGCGCGATGGGCTGAAGGCTGTTCAGCAGCGTCGGCAGATCGCAAGGTTTAAAGGTGGTGAGCGAGGGATACATGGCGCTGAGGGTCTGAGGGTGACCCCCGGGATCATAGAGACTCGGCAGCGTGGCCGAAACCCCTGGCGTGGTCATCACGCTGGCGGGGTATCGTCCAGGGACATCAAGGTTTCGATCCGCGCCGGGCTGAAGGGGGGGCGCGGTGCTGAGGGCTGCCAACCAAACAAATGCTGCACTGCGCCGCCACACACCCGGCCCTGGCAGGCGCCCATGCCGCAGCGACTGGCGAGTTTGGCTTCGCGCCAGTCAGAGTGACCGGTCAATGCCGCGTAGGGCACGTCTTCGCAGCGGCAAACCAGGGTGTCGGGTTGGGCCAGGGACTTGAGTCGCGGGTCGAGGGCGAACGCGCTGTTCAGCGCCTTGGCGAAACCCTGCCAGCGCGCCCGGCGCGGCCACAATTGCTGGGCGGCTTCCAGATTGCCGACCGCTGCATGGCCGGCGATTGCTCCTTCCACCAAGGCCAGCTCACTGCCGCCGAACCCTGTGCATTCGCCCGCCGCATAATGATCAGCGCGGTTGCTGGCCTGCCAGGCATCCACCGCGATGGCTTGATCTTCGATGGCGCAACCCAGTGCCTGACCCAACTGAATATTCGGAATCAGCCCGAAACCACAGGCCAGCCGATCACATTCCAGTTCGACGATGTTGCCTTGTTGTTGCAGGCGCACGCCTTCCACTCGGTCGGTGCCGAGCGCCGCCAATACGTGGGTGGCGGTGCGGTAGTGGTGGTCGAACAGGCTGAACGATTGCAGCCATTTGCCGGGCCAGCGTGGCAGTTGCGCGGCGAAACCGGCGACGGCCCTGCGGCTGGCTTGTTCGGCGATGCGTTGCACTTGCGCGCCATGCTGTTTGGCGGTGGCGGCACTGGCCAGTAACAGCGGGCCGCTGCCGGCGATCACCACGCGCTCGTTCTGCACCGGCAAACCGGCCTTGATCAGCGCCTGCAAACCACCGGCTCCGGTGACACCCGGCAGGGTCCAGCCGGGGAAGGGCAGCAGCAATTCACGGGCGCCGGTGCACAGAATCAGTTTGTCGTAGCTGATCAACCAGCCATGAGCGTCATCTTCCACCAGCAGTTGCTTCGCGCCGGGGTTGGCGATCACCCGGGTACCGGCGTGATGGCGGATGTTGTTGCACGACGCCACACGCTCGTGCAGGCGCCGGGCCTGACCGGGCACGTTGGCTTGAGGGCCGTCGCGCCAGATTTGCCCGCCCGGCAGCGGGTTGTCGTCGAGCATGACAATGCGGGCGCCGCTGGGGGCGGCGGCAAGGGCGGCGCTCATCCCGGCAGGGCCAGCGCCAATGATCAACAGATCAGCATATTCATTCATGGGCGGGTCTCCACCTGCATGCCGTCACGGCACAGGGTCTGGCAAGCCAGGCGACGCCGGCCATCGATGGTCACCCGGCATTCCTGACAAATGCCCATGCCGCACAGCGGCGCACGGCGCTGACCGCTGACTGAGGTGCGCGTGCAGCCGTCGCTGGCCAGCGCCAGAGCCGCGGCGACGCTGGTGCCTTCGGCGACTTTCAGGGCGTGGCCGTCCAGCAACAATTCAGGCATAGACCGGTTCTCCGAGAAAACGCTGGGGCAGATAAGGTTGTGCGGCCAGTGGCGGGGTTTCGTTGAACAGTTGCGCCACCAGTAAATCGGCGGAGCCGGGGGCGGTGGTTACGCCCAGTCCTTCGTGACCGACTGCCAGCCACAGGCCTTGACGTTGAGGATGTTGGCCCACCAGCGGCAAGCCGTCGGGGCTGGCGGCGCGCAAACCGGTCCATGCACGGATGCCATTGAGCCGGGCCAGCCCCGGCATGTACTCGGCGGCACGCTTGAGCATTTTCGCGAGCATCCAGCCTTCGACCTGCGGGTCGGTGGTGCCGAATTGCCGCGAGGCGCCAATGAACAGTTGCCCGGTGGGGCGCGGCTGGATATTGCAGGCGGTCGACGGCCCCGTGGCGTTGTGGGCACTGGTGACGTAACCCAGTTCCACCAGCGTATGGGTGACGCTGCCGGGGTAGCGGTCAGTGATCAGCAAGTGGCCTTTTTTCGGCTCGATGGGCAATTCCGGGCACAGCTCGTTGGCTTGAATACCGTTGGCCAACACCACGGCATCGGCACTCAACCAGTGACCATCATCGAGACAGACGCGGTTGCCTTCGACCGCACTGACCCGTGCCCGGCGCTGGCGGATGTTCGGTGTTTCGAGCATCCATCTGGCCGTCGCCGGGGCGTATAGAATGCCGTCGCCATTGATCAGCAAGCCGCCTTCCAGTCCTTCGCTCAGTTCCGGTTCGCGCTGGCGCAGGGCATTGGCGCCGATCAGTTCGCAAGCCACGCCCTGGGCTTGCAGGTTCAGGAATTTGCTGTGGGCCACCGCCATTTCTTCGGCATTCGCCGCCAACCACAGCGTGCCATTGCAGCGGTAGGCACAGCTGTCGGGCAGGTCCGCGCCCAGTTCACGCCAGCGCTGCAACGAATATTGACTCAGGGCCAGTTCGGCGGGGTTGTCGTCGAGTACCAGCAAGTGGCCCATGCCGGCGGCCGTGGCGCCGTGCAGGCCGGCATCCAGCACCAGCACCTGCAAGCCGCGACGGGCCAGCGCCTGGGCACAGGCAGCGCCGATAATGCCGGCGCCGATCACGATCACATCGGCCACCTGACCCTCGTTCATGGACGAATGCCCCAGGCGAACGGGTCGTCCTGTTCGATGATCAGGCTCGCCTCGGCACTGATGAACGCGCGACCACGAATGGTCGGCACGATGCGCTCACCCTGCAGTTCGTAGGAACCCTCGAACTCGCTGCCGATGACGCTGGCCTGACGCCAGATCTGCCCCGGTTGCAACTTGTCGTCGGCCGCCAGGCATGCCAGTTTGGCACTGGTGCCGGTGCCGCAGGGCGAACGGTCATAGGCTTTGCCGGGGCAGAGCACGAAGTTGCGGCTGTCGGCGTGATCGTCATCGGCGAACAACTCGACGTGATCGATCAAGCCGCCGTCTTCACCGCGAATGCCTTGGGCTTCCAATGCTTGCTGCACGGCGAAGGTGTAAGCGGTCAGCGCTTCGAGGTTGTCGCCGGCCACCCGCAGGCCATGCTCGGCGATCAGGAAAAACCAGTTGCCGCCCCAAGCGATATCACCGACCACTTGGCCGATACCCGGCACCTGCACCGCCAGCGCCTTGCGATAACGGTAGGCCGGTACGTTGCGCACGCTCACCGAGTGGTCTTCGTGCAGGGTTGCCTGCACCGTGCCCACTGGCGTTTCGATGCTGTGCACGCCGGGGCCGATCTTGCCCAGGTGCGCCAACGACGCGACCAGGCCGATGGTGCCGTGGCCGCACATGCCCAGATAACCGGTGTTGTTGAAGAAAATCACCCCGGCACAGGCGCCGGGGTCCACCGGCGTGCAGAGCAGGGCGCCCACCAGTACGTCACTGCCCCGTGGTTCCAGCATACAGGCGGCGCGCCATTGATCATGCTGTTCGGCTAATACCTTGCGCCGTTCGGCCATGCTCCCGGTGCCCAGGTCAGGAAAGCCGGCGGTCACCAGGCGGGTCGGTTCGCCGCCGGTGTGGGAGTCGATCACAGAGATGCGTTTCATGGGAGGGCCACGTCCATTCGGTTGAGTGAACGCAAGAGTGGCCCGTGCGGCGGGGTGTCGGCTTGATGGATTTAGTCTGTGTCGATGACGAAATCGGCACAGCATCCGCAGCGGTCAGTGGGTGTGGGGCAGGTGCTCGAACAGTGTCTTGCAGACGCCGGCAATGTGCTCGTCCAGAAGCTTCACCGCCAGGTCCACATCCCCGGCGCGGCACGCCGCCAGGATCTCGCGGTGTTCGTGATCGGCCCGTTCCTTACCGGCCGACAAGCTCATCTGCATGCGTAGATAACGCTCCAGCTTGTCGTTGACCGAACGGATCAGACTCACCAGAAACGGTCGCTGCGCCGGCTCGTACAGGCAGGAATGCAGCTCCCAGTTGAGCTCGGCCCAGCGCCCCACGTCGTCCTCGCCGATGAACTCCTGACAGATGCGCTCGGCACGGGCGAAGGTCTCTTCGGTCATGTTCGGAATGGCCAGGCGCAGAATCTTGTCCTCCAGCAACATCCGCACTTCGAACATCTGCGCCAGCTCCGCATCGGAAACCCGCGTGACCATCGCCCCGCGATTGCGCTGGAACATCACCAACCCTTCGGCCTCCAGCCGCTTGAGGGCTTCGCGCACCGGAATCTTGCTGACATTGAACTGGCGGGCGATGTCGTCCTGGCGGATCGGCTCATCCTCGGCAAAATGCCCGGCGACAATGGCATCCCGCAGATGGCGGGTGATGATTTCCGAAGTCGAAGGCGTGTTACCAAGGTCGGGTGCGTTGAGTTTGGGTAGGTTCACGGCGGCGGTCATTTGGAGTGAGATAACGCTAGGGTATACGAAATTCTTTTGCTGATCCTCCCCGGTTCGACGTCGATGTACCCGATGACGGTCATGCAACCCGCTACAACAAAACGGGCGCCTGTAAGGGCGCCCGTTTTCATTCAGGCCTGCGCCGCCTTCTCAGAGGCTATCCGGATCCCCGAAGAACATCTGAATCCGCGACCGTAACCAGCGCTCCCCCGGATCGTTATCCTGGGACCCGCGCCAAGCCATATGCAGTTCGAAACTGCGCACCGGCAACGGCGGATCTTCAGCCCGCACGCCGCCAGCGGCAGTCAGCGCATCGGCGGTGTAGTCCGGCACCGTAGCCACGATGTCGGTTCCGGCGAGCAGGGTACTCAACCCGTTGAACTGCGGCACGGCCAGCACCACATGCCGTTTGCGCCCGAGTTTCTCCAGTTCTTCGTCAATAAAGCCGCTGAGGTCACCAGCGAATGACACCAGCGCATGGGGGCGAGCGCAGTAATCATCCAGGCTCAACGGCCCCGGCACGGTGTCGGCGCGCAACAGCTTCGGCTGGCTGCGGCGCAGCACCTTGCGCTTGGCGTTGGCCGGCAGGTCGGTGGTGTAGCTGACACCGATGGATATCTCGCCGGAGGCCAGCAACCCCGGCATCAGGATGTAGTTGACTCGACGTATCACCAGCACGATCCCCGGCGATTCGGCACGCAGGCGCTTGAGCAGCATGGGCAGCAGGGCGAACTCGACGTCGTCCGAAAGGCCGATGCGGAACACGGCGGTACTTGTGGCAGGATCGAACTCGGCCGCACGGCTGACAGCGGTGGAAATCGAATCCAGCGCCGGGGAGAGCAGGGCGAAGATCTCGACCGCCCTGGCAGACGGCTCCATGCTGCGGCCGGTGCGCACGAACAAAGGATCATCGAACAAGCCGCGCAGGCGCGAGAGCGCCGCGCTGATGGCTGGCTGGCCGAGGAACAGTTTTTCCGCAGCACGGGTCACGCTGCGTTCGTGCATCAATGTTTCGAAAACGATCAACAGGTTCAGGTCGACACGACGCAGGTCATTACGATTCATCTGGAGTCCTGGCAGAGTCAGCAAACTTGACGTGGGCGGCCACATGAGAACAATGGCCAGCAGGAATATTACGGGGAAAGGCTGGTACTCTGCACCGGGTAATTCAGTTTTTCCTACATAGGCTGCTTCGGTTTCTTACGACATTTGACGATGTTGCCGCCGCTGCGGAATCAATGACAGGCATGTCGACTATTAATAGCCACTGATAGTGTTGGGTTGAAAGCCCAGCTAGAGTTCAAGGCATTAGAGGTTCATTTGGCGAGGTTTGCGATGTCCCGCACGATCCGTTTTCACAAGTTTGGTCCAGCCGAGGTGCTCAAATGCGAAGAGCATGCGACGGCTCTGCCTGCACCGGGCGAAGTGCAGGTGCGCGTCGAGGCGATCGGCATCAGCTGGTTTGACACTCTGTGGCGCCAGAACCTGGCCCCGTCCCATGCCCGTCTGCCTTCGGGCCTTGGCCAGGAGATGGCCGGTATCGTCACCGCTGTCGGTGATGGCGTCGATGACCTGGCAGTCGGTGACAAGGTCGCCAGCTTTCCGGCCCAAAGCCCGAATGACTACCCGGTCTACGGTGAGCAGATCGTGCTGCCGCGCTCGTCAGTCACCCGTTATCCGGATGTGCTCAGCCCGATTGAAGCCAGCGTGCACTACACGCCGTTGTTGATTGCCTATTTCGCCTATGCCGATCTGGCACGGGTCAAGCCCGGGCAATTCGCCCTGGTGACTGACGCGAGTCATTGCGCCGGACCTTCGTTCGTACAACTGGGCAAGGCCTTGGGTGTTCGAGTGATCGCCGCGACCAAGACAGCGGAGGAACGTGAATACCTGCTGTCGTTGGGTGCCGATAAAGTGATCGTCACCGAGGAAGAAGATCTGCTGATGCGGATCAACAAGATCACCGATAACCGTGGCGTGGACGTGGTGTTCGATGGTTTGGGCGGTCCGCAGATGTCGTTGCTGGGCGATGTGCTGGCCCCTCGCGGCAGCCTGGTGCTGTACGGCCTGCAAGGTGGCAACCAGACGCCTTTCCCGGCCTGCGCAGCGTTCCAGAAGAACATTCAGTTCTTCGTGCACTGCATCGGCAACTTCACGGGCAAACCGGAACTGGGCATCACCCAGGACCAGGCCGCACTGCAACGTGCCTTGCGCGATATCAATCAACTGACCGCCGACCGCGTTCTGCTGCCGCTCAAGACTCGGGTCTTCCCGTTTGCCGAGTTTGTCGAAGCGCATCGCTACATGGACGAATGCCCGTGTCGCGAACGGGTCGCGCTGCAGGTCGAACCGGCCTGATAGTTACTCAATAGCCTGTCCAAGAGTCCGTGCCCACACGGACTCTTTCGTTTGCGCCCCCCGAAACCCGTCGATCCGCAGACCGGTCCAGCAACTGAACTGGTTTTTGCCCGTAATCTGTAGCTTCTAATCAGCCACTAAGCCCTGATAATTGAATGATTACTTTCATCTCAAGGAATGAGTCATGGCTGGGTGTCAGGCTGAAACTTTTCAATGTGCGCCATCGGTGCAAATCTTCAAATTAGTTGGTTGTTGTTTAGTTGCCAAAAAGGCGGCGACAACTTCCTTCCTTATTTTTTGTATTAAGTGTCTGTGGGACGTTGTCGGATATTTCCTAGGACTCCCGTTTAAAACGAACAAACCCATGCCAGCCGGGCATTTCAGCCTCACCTTGGTCGTTAAGTCGAGGGGGTGTTGCGATCGTTTCAAATGATTTCAAGAAAATTCAAGTGTTAGCATTTGGCAATAAAGTCCATGACTCCATTCGCGCAGACAGTCCAACGGGATTTGCTGTCTGCACGATATTGAACTTACGAGTATCAGGTAAATAAAGATGACCAGCATCCATGACCAAGCGATGAACTATGTCTATCAACAAGTGCTGCAGCGATTGCTGGGTTTTTTCTCCCGTGCCGAACGCACTGCATTGCAATTGTTGATTCAGCGCCTGGCGGTAGCGGCGGGGGGCATGGAGCGCATTGGCGACTACAAGGTGTTGGCGATCCAGTCCGGAGCCCGTGACAACTGCTACACCCTGGCGCTGTTGCGTGCTGCGCAGTTGACCATCGCCACCCGGACGCCGGCGACATTCCAGTTGCGCATCGCCTCGTTACGGTTGAGCGGAGCAAACTGCGCGGCCGTGGAAAACATGCACCGGACCAACAGCGCGTTGTTTGTCTATGACGATCCCCGGGTCGAGGTGTTGATGGTCGATGATCGTGAGGTCTTGCCGTTCAACCACCTGACGCCGATCTCCGACGCCGGTCGCGAGTCCAGCCGCCTGAATCTGTTGATGATCGGCCATCGGCGGGAATGGCGCGACGGGTTCGACCTGTGGGATGACGGTTATCTGGCCACGGGAGAGTTCTACGGACAAATCGCTCGCTGGGACGGTGGTGTCGACGCCTTGCTCATCAGTGACACGCCGCGTCAGCAGAAGGTGTTCATCGGCGGGTTGAGACGCGCCGCCACCAATGCCGGACTCAAGCCTTCGCCTGCGGGCGAGCCGGGTTATGCGGGGTTGTTTACATTGCTCGATGAACTGGGCAGCGACTGTTATCACGGGTTCTACGCCGATTACGGTCAGGCCCCGTGGCGTCCGCAAGAGCGTTTTGAGACCTGTCGTCGTACGGCCTGCATCGACATTCACGACCTGCTGGTCAGCAACCTGGAAGAGCGCTGGCCATTGCTGACTGAATTTCTCGGCTTCCAGCCAGACGAACTGTCCGCGCAGATCAGCGACAACGAATTCGTCAGCCCGTCGATCTCGGCGCACGTCCGAGGGTTGCATGCGTGCTTCGTGCAGAATCGCAATTACGAATCCGGTGTTGAGCTATACCTGCAACGCGCGTTGGTGATGATGCGCCGCAAGCGCTTGCCCGAGCGATTGTGCGAGCAGGCCATCGAAGTCTTCGGCAATCCGGCGGCACTGGCCGAACTGCATGCACGAGCGGCGGCCGAGGCACAAAAGAACCTGGGCCTGAGCGAAGCACAACTGGTGTGCCTGTTGTTTGCACCCTTTATCGAAAAAGGTGCGGGGCTCGAGCGTTTTCTACGTCAGTGCCATCCGGGCATGCTGGTGGCCATGCCCGAGTTGCACAAGGCCATGCAGGGGCACCCGGTCGCCGAACAGATCATGCAATGGATGACTGATGTCAGCGGATTGCCCGTCAGCCTGATCGGTCAGCTGTACCGCATGGAGTGGACGCCCGCAGGCGAAGGTGGGGCGCCTGATGCAATTATCCAAAGGGCTGCGACGCAAAATACGCCGGACGATCCTGACGCCGGCATCACGCTGGAGGATGAATGGTCGGCGGGTCACTGAACGTGGACGGATTTTCAGTCAGTGCAAACGGCCTTCGCCCATGAAAGGTCCACGAGAAACGGATTTCGCCTATCAGGCGGTTTATCGATACCTGGTCAGCCTGATCAACGAGTCTGAAGGGGATTCGCGCATCCGCTTGCCATCGCTGCGGCATCTGGCGGAGCGCCTCAATGTATCGATCTCGACCATCCAGTACGCTTATTCGCTGCTGGAGAAAGAAGGGCGGGTCTATTCGGTGGCCAAGTCCGGCTACTACGCATTGCCAGTGTCCTCGATCAACCTGCAAGACAGCGGCAGCGACTTGCTCGAAGCGGTCTACGTGAATGCCAGGCGCCCGGGGGTGCTGGTCCTGAGTGCTGATGAACCGGCGTTGTTGCAGCCGCTCGACAGCCCGTTGCTGCTGCTGGAGCGGGAGTTGCTGCGCCAGTATCCCCGCCAGCCGCAGTCGCCTTCGCAACCCTGTGGCGAACTGGAGTTGCGCGCAGCTCTGGCAGCACGCTACACCACGTCTCCCATGCGTTACTGGCATGCCGACGATGTCTACATCGGTGCCGACCTGCGCGGTGTACTGGAAATCCTGATTGCCGTGCTGGGCTTGAAGGACGCCACGGTGGTGGTCGAATCGCCGTGCGACTGGACGATCCTGCGTCTGTTTCAAGCCGCCTGCGTGCGGGTGATCGAGTTGCCTGTGCAGGCCGATGCCTGCCTGGATCCGGAACGCCTTGAAATGCTGCTCGATACCGAACCGGTAAGGCTGGTGATGCTGTCATCGGCCCTGAACATGCCCCGTGGCAGCCTGGCGCCTGACGAAAACAGGCAGGTCATTGCCCGGCTGTTGGCCGCGCATGACAGTTGGGTGCTGGAAAACGATTGTTATGGCGAGCTCGGATTCGACCTGGGCGGCGTGCGCTTTCGAGACTTGCTGGACCCTGAACGGCTGATGGTGTTTTCCACCTTCGAGAAAATCATCGGGCCTGAGGCGCCCTATGGTTATCTGCTTTCAAGGCATTTGAGCGCTGAACTGCAACGGCACTTTCTACTGCGCTCCTTTCGTCTTTCACCGATTCGCCAGAAAGCCATCGCCCGTTTGTACAGCAGCGGTCGCATCGATCAGCACCTGCTGGTGCTGCGACGGCTGCTCAAGGAACGCAAGAATCAAATGACCCTGTTGTTGCAGGAGCGATTGGGCGATGCCTTGCATTTCGTCGAGCCCCAAGGTGGTGCAACGGTCTGGGTGCGTTCGTTGCGACGGGTCAATGTCCGTCGTGTGTTCCAGCGCCTGCTGGCGCATCAGGTGGTCATCGCGCCTGGCGAGCTGTTCAGCCTCCATGGTCTGCACGGGCAGCATTTGCGCCTGAGTCATACCTTCGGCGGCGATCACAACCTGGCGGCCGCACTGGGATTGCTGGGGGATGCACTGCGCCTTGAATCAATCGAGTGACTGAGACAAAAAATAACAACCTCCACTGTGTTGGATCGATCCCATCGCGTTGCGGTCAAACTGCCAGTAAACTGCGACCCAATTCCTGAACCACTCTATTCCAGAGGTTTTGCATGACACTCAGTCCTTTTGCGGGTAAACCGGCACCGGCACAACTGTTGGTCGACATCCCGCGACTGGTAACGGCCTATTACACCGGCCAGCCTGATGCCGCGATTTCGACCCAGCGCGTTGCCTTCGGCACGTCCGGGCACCGGGGCAGCTCGTTCGACTTGAGTTTCAACGAATGGCACGTGCTGGCGATCAGCCAGGCGATCTGCCTGTACCGCGAGGCTCAAGGCATCAATGGCCCGCTGTTTGTCGGCATCGACACCCACGCGCTGTCCACGCCGGCCGGCGCCAGCGCTCTGGAAGTACTGGCGGCCAACGGCGTGACCGTGATGATCGCCGAAGGTGACGAGTACACGCCGACGCCGGCCATTTCCCATGCGATTCTCTGCTACAACCGCGGTCGCACCAGCGGCTTGGCCGACGGCATTGTCATCACGCCGTCCCACAACCCGCCGCAAAGCGGTGGCTACAAGTACAACCCAACCAATGGTGGTCCAGCCGATACCCACATCACCAAGTGGATCGAAGCCAAGGCCAACGAACTGCTGGCCAACAAGCTCGCTGGCGTCAAGCGCATCAGCTACGAACAGGCGCTGAAGGCCGGCACCACCCATCGTCACGATTACCTCAACACCTATGTCGCCGACCTGATCAACGTGATCGACTTCGACGCCATCCGCGACGCCAAGCTGCGCCTGGGTGTCGATCCGCTGGGTGGAGCAGGGGTGCGCTACTGGTCGGCGATTGCCGAACATTACCGCCTGGACCTGGACGTGGTGAACAAAGAGGTCGACCCGACTTTCCGCTTCATGACCGTCGACTGGGACGGCCAGATCCGCATGGACCCCTCGTCCAGCCACGCCATGCAAGGCCTGATCGGTCTGAAAGAACGCTTCGACGTGGCGTTTGCCTGCGATCCGGACCACGACCGCCATGGCATCGTCACGCCGTCCGGTGGCTTGCTGGCGCCGAACAATTACCTCGCCGTGGCCATCGACTACCTGTTCCAGAACCGTCCGCAATGGCGCGCCGATGCCGCCGTAGGTAAAACCGTGGTCAGCAGCGGCCTGATCGATCGCGTGGCCAAGCGCCTGGGCCGTCGACTGTACGAAGTGCCGGTCGGTTTCAAATGGTTTGCCGACGGCCTGTTCGATGGCTCCCTGGGTTTCGGCGGCGAAGAAAGCGCCGGCGCCTCGTTCCTGCGCAAGGACGGCGGCGTCTGGAGCACCGACAAGGACGGTTTGATTCCGGCCCTGCTGGCCGCCGAGATGACCGCCCGCACCGGCCGCGACCCGAGCCAGGCATACCGTGCGTTGACCGATGAACTGGGTGAGCCGTTCTCGGTACGGGTCGACGCCAAGGCCAATCCGGAGCAGAAAGCGCTGTTGAGCAAGCTGTCGCCGCAACAGGTCACCTCGACCCAATTGGCCGGCGAGCCGATCCAGAGCATCCTCAGCCACGCACCGGGCAATGACCAGGCCATTGGCGGCCTCAAGGTCATGACCGAGAACGGCTGGTTCGCGGCGCGTCCGTCGGGCACGGAAGACATTTACAAGATCTACGCCGAAAGTTTTGTCAGCGACGACCACCTCAAGCAACTGGTGGCCGAGGCGCAAACGCTGGTGGATGGTGCCATTTCCGCGAAGTAATCGACGTAACTCCCACAGGGGTTCGCTGCAAGCCACAAAAAAAGGGGCGACCATTCACGGTCGCCCCTTTTTTTGCGATTCGATTGCGCTCAACGGATCAAGCCAGATCCACCAATACAATCTCGCTGTCCTCAATGGCCGTCACCCGCAGCACGTGCTCCTCGGCAACCGCGACACCATCTCGAGCTTGTGCACGCAACCCATTGACTTCAATGACCCCGGTGGCCGGTACCAGGTACGCACGACGACCCTTGTCCAGCGGGTATTCGGCAGACTCGCCGGCTTTCAGGTTGGCCGCTACCAGCCGGGCATCGGCGCGGATGCGCAGGCTCTGATCGTCGCCTTCCTTGCCGCTGGCCAGGGTGACAAAGCCTTCGCGGTTGCCTTTCGGGAACGGTTTGGCGCCCCAGGACGGGGCCAGGCCGGACTCGTTCGGGATGATCCATATCTGGAAAATCCGGGTCGGCGTCGCTTCCAGGTTGTACTCGCTGTGGGCGATCCCGGTGCCGGCACTCATGACCTGGACGTCACCGGCTTCGGTGCGGCCCTTGTTGCCAAGGTTGTCCTGGTGGGTAATGGCGCCTTCACGGACATAGGTGATGATTTCCATGTCACGGTGCGGGTGCTGCGGGAAACCGGTGCCGGGAGCGATCACGTCGTCATTCCAGACCCGCAGGTTGCCCCAGTTCATGCGCTTGGGATCGTAGTATTCGGCGAACGAAAAATGGTGGTGAGCATCCAACCAGCCGTGGTGAGCACCGCCGAGGGAGTTGAAAGGTTTGAGTTCAAGCATGATCGTCTCCAGAAAAGGTTCGTCATGGGGCCAGGTGCCTGAGCCACGAAGCGAGACCGGTGAGTGATGACGGCCATCATCCAGCAGGCAACAATCGATAAAAAGCGTAAAAAATGCAGCATTCCCATCGAATAGATTGATATAAAACGAGCTCGAAAGTTTCTCATCCAGCTTTCACTTCATCGCATAAGCCAATGAGTCATAAGCAATTGACTAGAACTCGACGGCAAATGCAGACACCATAGCGCTCAACAGCCTCACACCCTGGAGTCAGTCCGCGTGCCGCAACACACCCCCGATCTTCCGCCTGAACTTCGCCCCCTGGCCGAGATGCCGCTGATCAAGCGATTGCTCGCCCGATTCTTCGGCTACAGCCTGACCCGCCTGCACGCACAGCATCGTGCGTCGTGGTTGCATGGCCAGGCGGACGGCTTTCGCAGCGGTCACAGCGCCGGGGTCGACTACGGTTACAAGGAGGGCAAGCTCGAAGGGCTGGAGGAGGGGCGGCAGGTCCTGCTGATCCGCGACTCGCGCAGCACTGAACACCGACCGCCGAATGTCGATGACCTGCTGTTCGACGACTGGCGCTTGCCATTGAGCGCCGAGGTGAAGAAGCGCATGAAGGCCGATGTCGCCCGCTTGTTGCCGGCCCATGCCCAACCCAGCGCAGCACAGTGGAAAATGATCTTCAGCGATACGCCATCCACCTCGGTGATAGCGGGTGCCGGTGCAGGCAAATCGACCACGCTGGTGTTGCGTATCTTGCTGTTGACCCAGTACCTGGGCTTCGAGCTGAGTTCGATGACGGTGGTGACCTTCACCCGTGAGTCGCGCAAGGACTTCATCAACAAGCTGATCGAACTGTTTGCGCTCTGGGGCCGCGCGATCAGCTTCAAGGAGGCTCGGGACCTGGTGCGCACCTTTCACTCGCGGATCCTGCCGATGGTGCGCAGTCTTCCGGGTTTCGAGCGCCTGCAGGCTTTCGAGAACCTCAGCCTGCGGGCCGCACAGGGTGACGAGGAGGCCGACAGCAATCCGTTCGATCTGCGCATCAACGACGCTCAACGCCAGCAACTCAACGCTTGCTATCACCGCCTGCACAGTAGCGATGAGCGTTTTCGCGAGCTGATCAAGCCATTGTCCCGGCATGCCCTGCAACTCAAGGAGCTGGAGCGCGATCACCCGGATGTGCAGAAACGCATGGGTGTGACCGAGCTCGCCTCCAAACGCGATGAAGAACTGTGCGACACCATTGAGGACCTGTGGATTCGCGCCGGTGCCTGGCCCATCAAGGGCATCGAACCGAGTCGCCAGGCGTTCGATATCAATGGTTCGACATTCCATTGTCACGGCTACATCCCGTCCCTGGATGCCTGGGTGGTGCTGGGGTTCGATCCCCGGGAAAACCCGCAGGTCACGCGACCGAACGCCAAGCTGACGGTGCGCGCAGAGTGGGCAGTAAAGCGCACCCTGTTTCAAGCTTTCTGCCGTAAGCCATTGATATGGCTTGATAGTTACGAATCGTCAAAACGTGTCCTGGCCTCGCTCGCTGGCGATGCCAGTGCCGGGCCGGGCTTCGATTACAAGGTCAAGGGCGAGCTCGCTTCAGCGCCGCTGCTCGATTGCTTTGTCGCCGCCGCCGGGTTTATCGAAAACCTTGGCCTGGATGTGCCAAGCGCCGTGGGGCAGATGAGTTTCGCCAAGGACGATCCCGACCGATTCTTCTTCGAAGCCTTGAGCCTTTACTGGCGGGCGCTGGAGGATCACTTGCTGGATCAAAAACCGCCGATCATGACCTACAACCGGATGTTCGCCCTGTTCAGCGAGCATTCGCCGGAGAATCTCAAGCTGCTCAGCGATGAGCTGCTGCGGCCGCTGTCGCACCTGATGATCGACGAATTCCAGGATGTCTCGCCGCAGATCGTCTCCTGGATCAGGGCCAGCCTGGCAGAGATCCGCAGTCGCGGGCCGGCCATGCACGTCGGGCGCGGAGCCCAGCGTTCCTCGCTGCTGTGTGTGGGCGATGACTGGCAATCCATCTATGGGTGGCGCGGCAGTTCGCCGACCTACTTCATGGAGTTCAACAAGGAGTTCCCGTCGCCGAGCACCACCAAGGTCATGCTCAGCGACAACTACCGCAGCCACCAGCACATCATCGATGCTGCCGAGCACATCGTGCGTGCAGCACCGGCCATTGCCGGGAAGAAAGCCAAGGCCGGCGGAGAACCCAAGGCGTTGCTGCCGGTGAACGTCCTCGATCGTGATGACCTAGGCATGGCCCAGCGCTTGATGGAGCATTACCGTAAGGGCGATTCGATCTTGATGCTTTATCGAAAAGGCAGCGATAAGTCATTGATAGAAGAGCATATTAAGCCTGTAGTTAATGTTGATTCTAGCTTGCCGTATGAGTCTCGCAGACTCAAACAACTGACCTATCACAGCGCCAAGGGCCTCCAGGCCGATGCGGTGTTTTTGCTCGGCGACTGCCAGCACCTGACCAGTTCACCCTACAAGAATCAGGTTTACCGGATGGCGGGCCTGGGCAAGGCCGGTGACAGTGAACCCTACGACAACGCCCAGAAGGACGAGATCCTGCGGCTGGCCTACGTGGGTATTACCCGCGCCGTCAGCCATTGCTACTGGTACGTCGATGCCCAAGACACCCAAGCCGCGAACATGCCCAAGGCCTCCGACCGGATCAGCAAGGGCAAGGCGTTCTTTGTCGACCATCGGCAGGGCAAGGTTTCTGCTTGAGCCCAATACTTCGACAAGATGGGCATTCGCCAGATAGCGAACATGCTGAGTTCAACCTGGTACTCCCAATGCGGCCTTGACGCGAGCAAGCTCGCTCCCACTGGACTTGGTGCTGGTCAGGATTTATCAACAACACCGGCTACTGTGGGAGCGTTCCATTCATGATCCCTACATTGGCCAATTGCTGATGCTGAACGACAGGGGTGATCTGGATCCTGTCTTTAACTCCGGAGAACCACTCAACACACAGTTGGCCAAAAGCAGCACGGTCTGGAGAGCGTTCCTGCATCAAACCGACGGCAAACTTGTAGTAGCCGGGGCAATAGACAAAGACAAGAACTCGCACATGTTTGACATCGTCGTTGCCCGTTTTGATCAATCAGGCGAACTGGATGCGGATTTCAATGACGGCCTGGGATGGGCTCGGACGCGTTTGAGCACTCAATCCGACGGTGCGACTGCGGTTACACTGCAAAACGACAAAATTGTCATCGGAGGTGTATCGCATGACTCGGGCGTTGTAGTTCGCTACCACAGCTGAAACCATCCATTTAAAGCGTGAGCGGCTTGTTCCCGTGTGCGCCCACCTGACATTACCCACAAAAATCTATGGTCGCCCCCATTTTTGCAATACTGATTAACGGGTGGTGTGGTTGGCTTGCTTAAATCTATCCGGCGTCTGTTTGGGGCATGCCCCAGCGCCACGATGAGAATCGCGCCTGACGATCCTAAAAAGCCCATCGGCTTCTAAAGCCGATTTTTATGCCAGGATCTTCGCCAGGCCGGTAGGCCGTTCACGTCATCTGTTGTTCAGCTATCGCAAAACCTGAAGGGTGAGTCGTGGTACTGCAACAACCTCAGGGTCAGGCGTTCAAGGCGTCTGGCCCTGCTTCATATTGCGTATGGTGAGTCGCGATCGCCCAGGCGATACGCGCCAGTTTGTTAGCGAGGGCACAGGCCACGACATTCGAATGTCGTCGACTGAGCAAGGCTCGTACCCAGTCAGCCAAGGCCCCTTTCTGGTGCTCCAGCCTCTGCATATAGACCCTGGAGCATTGCACCAACAGTTGTCGCAGGTGCTTGTCACCCCGCTTGCTGATCCCCAGCAAATTTGCCTTACCGCCTGTGCTGTACTGCCTGGGCACCAGTCCCACTGAGGCGGCAAAATCGCGACTGCGCCGGTACTGCTTGGCATCGCCCATTTCCACAGCCAGCAGGCTGGCGGTGATCGGGCCGACACATGGCATGCTCAGTAAGCGACTACCCAGATCATCGTCGGCCAGTTGGCTCGCCAGCTCTTTATCCAGCGCCCTGATTTGCTCATCCAGGTAAACGAAGTGATCGTGCAGACGTTGCAGCAACACCGTCAAACGAATGGGCAATTCGTGCTCGGCCAAGACATTTGTCAAACGCTTCATGATTGCCAGGCCTCTGGGCAGGCTGACGCCAAATTCCAGTAGAAAACCGTGCATCTGATTAGCCGTTTTTGTGCGGTCATGCACCAACGATTCGCGCATCCGATGCAGAACAGACAGGGTTTGCTGGGACTCGGTTTTAGGCGTCACAAAGCGCATAGATGGACGGGAAGCCGCTTCACAGATCGCTTCAGCATCAACGAAATCATTTTTGTTGCCCTTGACGAAGGGCTTAACGAACTGCGGGGAAATCAGCTTGGCCGTGTGTCCCATTGCCGCTAGCTGACGAGCAACAAAATGCGCCCCCGCACAGGCTTCCATCACCACGATACAACTCGGCACGTTGCCGAAAAGCTGCATCATCTGCGTCCGAGAGAGCTTCTTGCGAAACACCTCGTGGCCTGATTTATCCTGGCCGTGAAGGTGGAAATTATGTTTACCGAGATCGATACCGATCAGTGCTGACTGGATCATGATGATGGCCTCCGAAAACAAAACACCCTGCGAAAGCGTAGCCCTCGCAGGGTGTGGGGGTGACCATCTCATTAGCCCACCTGACGTGGGCTTTTTTGTGGCCGTTCAGCCTTCAGGCATAAACCCTGAGGGCTCGTGGTGGTACGAAGGCTTCAAGTTCATCCTCCACCGCTTCGATTATTAGTTCTACATCCGCAGCATTCATGACGGTGGCGCACGGAATACCGGCAACGGCGATCATGGTCTCGCCAGTGGCACGATCAAACAGACGGGCAATCATGCTGCCCGGCGCGTCCATGCTCGCCTCGAAACCCATGGGATGAAAATGCCAGCGCATCAGCTGGCAGGCGTTTGGAAACGTAACCTTGCTAAACCCTTTATTCATGTGTTGCCCGCCTTCATTATCGAGCGCGTCCGTTAGCTCATGGTAGGAGGGAAGAACCTTCATTGGTTCAACCAGTGACAGTTTTTAAAAGTAGCATCCGGATGTGAAAAGAATGTGGAGTTTTCAGGTCGTTTGGCGATTGCCGGCGTTTTTTTTGATCCAGCTCACGATTATCGACCATTTGCTGGCACCCGCCATTATCGGTTTAGTCGTTGAAGACAAAACGGAAGTTAGGCAAGCTCGGTGTTTTCCCGTCGAGATGTTCAATGCACGCCGATGATGATGGCCCGCTGCAAACCCAGGCCACGGGCGAGACGGTCATGCGCTATCACTTGCGCTGGAAGCACCGGGATCTGGACGGCGTCATGGCGCTTTATCACCCCGAAGTCCAGTACAACGATTTCTTCCAGAACAAGGTCATGGGCCTGGCCGAATTGCGCGAGTACGTGCGCAGCAGCATGCCCCGGGATCCGGATGAAGCGCTGGAGCATTCCGACCGCATTCGACTGGACGGCAACACGGCGTTCATTCAGTACCGCATCACCCTGCGTGGCGGTGAAGGGCTTGCGTCGTTTCGCGCCAGCGAAGCGATCACCGTCAAGGACGGGCTGATCTGGCGGGTCAATGAATATGCGTCATTGGTGCACGAACAACCCGGCAGCAAAGCTTCCAGCAACCAGCGCCCGGCGGTCAGCCGGCTCGGCCTGTCGCCGCGCCAATTGAGCTTCATGGCCGATGACCTGCAGCAGTATTTCCAGGGTCAACAACCTTATCTGGACCCGGAACTCGATCTGCAGCGGGTGGCGAAGGAGTGTGGCTACAGCCGCAACCAGATTTCCTACCTGTTGAATCAGGTGCTGGGCCAGAGCTTCTACCGCTACGTCAACCAGGCGCGCCTGCAACATCTGCTGGCAGCGCTGGATGCCGCCACACCGCCACTGCGCATCGATGAACTGGCCTTCGCTGCCGGATTCAATTCGCTGTCGGCGTTCTACAGCTGTTTCCGCCAGCATACCGGCCAGTCCCCCAAGGCCTATGTCAAACAAATTTCTTTGCGTGCACGCGCGCAAGACAGCACCTGAGCCCACGCACTAGGATCGACGCCATCGAAGTTTGAGTGGCGGAGTCTTGCATGCCAGCATGGCGCACTATCAGTTTGTGGATGGACCAGCTCGACGAGCCGCTGTTGGCGCGTCCGGCGCTGGAGCGGGACCTGGATGTCGACGTGGCGATCATCGGCGCGGGCTACACCGGGCTCTGGACCGCGTACTACCTCAAGCAGCACAAACCAGACCTGAACATTGCCATCGTCGAAGCGCAAACCGCCGGTTTCGGCGCGTCGGGGCGCAATGGTGGCTGGCTGATGGGCAATTTGCTGGGTGAAGATCGCCTGCTGGCCAAGCTGTCGGCTGAAGATCGCCGTGCCTCCTACGATTTGTTGCACAGCATTCCGGATGAAGTGGAGATTGTCCTCGAACGCGAGGGGATCGACTGCGATTACCGTAAAGGCGGGGTGCTGTATTGCGCCGCACGCTATCCGGAGCAGGAGGCCAGCCTGCGTCACTACTTGGACGATCTCCACCGCCAGGGCCTCAACGACAGCCACTATCGCTGGCTGACCCCGGAACAACTGGCGCAACAGATCCGCGTCGCCAAACCCTATGGCGGCATCTACGCGCCGCACGTGGCAACCATCCACCCGGCCAAGCTGGTACGGGGGCTGGCCCGGGCGGTGGAGCGCCTGGGCGTCAGAATCTACGAAAACAGCCCGATCACCCATTGGCAGTCCGGCAGCCTGCGCACGGCGAAAGCTTCGGTGCGTAGTCGCTGGGTGGTGCCGGCGGTGGAAGGCTACTCCGTCACGCTGCCGCCATTGGGGCGTTACCAGATGCCGGTGCAGAGCCTGATCGTCGCGACCGAGCCCTTGTCGGCGGCCACTTGGGACGAAATCGGACTGAGTCGTGGCCAGGCGTTCAGCGAGGCCAGTCGCCAGGTCACCTACGGCCAGCGCACCGCTGACAACCGATTGATCTTTGGCGCCCGTGGCGGGTACCAGTTCGCCGGCAAACTGCGCCACGACTTCGATCTGACCACTGATGAAATACAGCTGCGGCGCTATCTGTTCGGTGAGCTGTTCCCGCAGTTGAAGAACGTGCAGATCACCCATTCCTGGGGCGGCAACCTGGGCATGTCCCGGCACTTCCAGCCGCACATGCTTTGCGACCAGGCCAACGGCATTGCCCTGTCGGGCGGTTATGGCGGGGAGGGCGTTGGCGCCAGCAACCTGGGGGGCCGCACGCTGGCCGACCTGATCCTGGGGCGCGACACCGATCTGGTGCGCCAGCCGTGGGTCATCCCCCAGCGCGGCCTCGACGCACTGCGGGCCTGGGAGCCGGAGCCGATCCGCTGGCTCGGCTACAACGCGATCATCCGCAGCTTTGTCCATGAGGACCAGACCCTGGCCAACCCGGCCACTGCGCCCTGGCGGCGCAAGCTGGCCAGCGGGGTCGCCGGTTTCATGGAAGGTTTCATGCACTAAACGGCGCGTTCTTCATCTACAGGCTACATCGACAGGTATTCCCATGAGCATCACGCAATTCAAGAACACCGCAACCCTGAAACTGGACGAATCCAATCCGGTCGCCGTGCCCCTGGGTACCCCCGTGGCCGTGGCGTCGACCACCAGCGTCGAACGCGACGACGGTGTCGAGACCGGTGTCTGGGAATGCACCCCCGGGCGCTGGCGGCGGCAGATCGTCGCCCAGGAATTCTGTCACTTCATCCAGGGCCGCTGCACCTTCACCCCGGACGGCGCCGAGCCCCTGCACATAGAAGCCGGTGATGCACTGATGTTGCCGGCCAACAGCCTCGGCATCTGGGACATCCAGGAAACCGTGCGCAAGACCTACGTTCTGATTTTCTGAGTTTTCAATTCTTTGAAATTTGAAAGCTGATCCTTTGATTGCCTGCCAACAAAAAAAACCTACAGGAATCGACTCATGCTGCGAAAGACACTGACTCTGGCCCCGCTGATGCTGGTTGCATCGATCAGTCAGGCCGCCGAAACCGTCAAGATCTACAACTGGTCGGACTACATCGCGCCAGACACCACGAAAAACTTCCAGAAAGAAACCGACATCGACGTTACCTATGACGTCTATGACAGCAACGAAACCCTCGATGGCAAGTTGATGACCGGCAAATCCGGCTACGACGTGGTGTTCCCGTCCAACCACTTCATGGCCCGGCAGATTGAAGGCGGCGCGCTGAAGAAACTCGACAAGAGTCAGCTGCCGAACTGGAAGAACCTCAACCCTGTGTTGCTCAAGGCGTTGCAGACCAATGATCCGGGCAACGAGCACGGCTTTCCGTACCTGTGGGGCAGCACCGGCATCGGCTACAACATTGCCAAGGTCAAGGCCGTGCTGGGGGACAACGCCCCGGTGGACTCCTGGGACCTGATCTTCAAGCCCGAGAACATGCAGAAGTTGCAGAAGTGCGGGGTGGCCATCCTCGACAATGGCCCCGAATTGCTGCCGGCGGCGTTGAACTACCTCGGGCTGCCGCATCACAGCAAGAACCCGGAAGACTACAAAAAGGCCGAAGCCCTGCTGATGAAAGTGCGGCCGTATGTCAGCTATTTCCACTCGTCCAAGTACACCAGCGACCTGGCCAACGGCGATATCTGCGTCGCGGTCGGCTTCTCCGGTGACATCCTGCAGGCAGAAAACCGCGCCAGGGAAGCCAAGAACGGCATCGAAATCGGCTACTCGATTCCCAAGGAGGGCGCGGCGATCTGGTTCGACATGGTTGCCATGCCGGTCGATGCCCTGGATGAAAAGGCCGGTTACGCCTTCATGAACTACCTGCTGCGCCCGGACGTCATGGCCGGCATCAGCAATTATGTGCATTACGCCAATGGCAATGAACAGGCCGACAACCTGATCGACCCGGCCATCAAGAACGACACCAAGGTTTACCCAAGCCCGGAAATGATGGGCAAGCTGTTTGCCCTGGAAGCCATGCCATTGAACATCGACCGGATTCGCACGCGAGTGTGGAACAAGATTCGCACCGGTAGCTGAAAACCTGGTCAGGCATTCGGGACAGGACGTCCCGTTGCCATCCTTATCAGCCGGCCGGCTCGGCTGCGCAACTCATCTGGCCGGAGCCGGGTATCTGGAAAAACACGTCATCGCCGAGTTGCCAGAAGCTGAAGCTGCCTTTGTAATCCTTTCCCGTGTACCGGGTTCCGGAATTGTCGGGCACCTGGTTCAGCGTCACCGAGGTGTTCGCCCATTTCAGGAACACCACGCCCGGCTCGACCTTAAAGAAGGTCGCGGCAACCAATGCGTTAAACCCCGCGCAACGATAAGCCAACGGGCCTTCGGTGAGCCGGCTTGGGTCCTTGGTTCTCGCAATGGCCGAACCCTGGCGCAGTTGGAACGCACGTTCGGCATAACTTCGGATGACGCACGCTTTTGCTTGAGTCCCGCCATCACACTGGTTACGGGACTCAGTCCAGAACCGCTGATCAATTTCGACTTTATTCGGGCGCGGCACTGAGTGTTCGTCGGTGAGCGCCAGCAGATAAAGACGATTGAGTTCCAGGTCCATGCTCGCCAGTTGAGCGTCGTGACAGACAAGCTTTTCGGCGGATGCCTGGGGGTTGGCGCAATCGAAACTGGTTTTGTACGTTGGCAAGGGCTTTGGCTTGGGTTTTGCCTTTGTGGCGGCGTCACACAGGTTCGCCGTCACGCACGCGCTGACGGCGAGCACAGAGGCCAGAAGTGGCATGACCATTTTCATTTCGGCGTCACCTGAGTCTTTGCGTGATGCCCGTATTGCAACGCCTGTGTCGAAGCGTTGCACAGTCATTCGGTCGCACGGGGTCTATCGAGTGTAAAGCAGTGCTCGAAACCTGCCACATCGTGCCAGGAGAAACGTCAGTCTTCTTCTTCGCGAATCGTCGCCACTTCATCGGCCCTGACCTTCACCATCGCACCGGAAATGTCCTCAAACTCAAAGAACCCGTCCTTGGTTTTGGTTTTCGGCATGTCTTTGGTCAGGTATTGAGTACCGTTCTGCAGCGTCACCACCGTTGGTGTCGAGCAACCTGCCAGCGCCAGCAGGGCCGCTGCAGCCAGGGGCAAGCCCAATGTCTTGATGTCCATGATCACCTCCCTTACGTTTAAAGCAGCGCCATCAGCTCGAGGCTGTCACTGCACTTCTATGGCGGTTGGTGCCGCCAGGGGGCAGAAAGTTCTACTGAGTTGGGAAAATACCGGACAGCGCCGCCATTTATCCTTTTCCGATTGCGCCACGCGGCGTGGAACTGGTATCTGTATGCATAACCAGTATCAATCGCCATGGCCCATTTTCCAGTGACCGTAAATCCCCTCGACGATCCGTTCTATTACTTGAACAACTTCATGCAAGTGCTTGATTGGCTTGAACAGCGCTTTGCCGATGTGCTGAGCGTCGACGAGCAGCGCTTCATTAATGAGTTTAAGCGGTTGCCCCGTGAATCGCAGGCGTTGCTGGTCAGAATGGTCATGCGCAAGGGCGTTCATTTCAGGGCGAGCAAACTGCATTACCAGGAAATTGGCGATACCGGCTGTGCCGTCGAGCCGCTGTTAGCGCTCGGTTGGGTCGATGAGCGAATGCCGTTGACGGTCGAAGCGCTGTTCGAGGTGCTGCTCAAGGGTGAAATCCTCCAGGCCTTTGGTCCGGCAATCGATCAACCCAAAGGCAAGAAAGCCGATTGGTTGCTGGCGCTGTGCGAGCAATTTCCCCAGGCGCAAAGCTTCAACGACTGGTGCCCGACCCTGGACGAGCGTCTGTTCAGCCTGACCATCATGCAATTGTGCGATCGCCTGCGCCTGATGTTTTTCGGCAACCTGTATCAGGACTGGTCGGAGTTCGTGTTGGCCGACCTGGGTATCTACACCTACGAAAAAGTCGAGTTCTGCACCGAGTCCCGTGGCTTGCGCAGTCGCGAAGACGTAGATGCCTGCGTCCTCCTGCACGCGTATCAGCAACAATTCGAGGCCGGTGAAGCGCTGGAAGAGGTGGCCGAACGGATCAAGGGCCTGGCGCTGGATAATCCGTGGTTGCAACGCCGGCGCGGCAAGCTGCTGTTCCAGATGGCCCAGTACTGCGAACGCATCGCGGATTTCTCCATGGCCCTGAACCTGTACCGCGAATGCGCTTATCCCGGCGCGCGGGCGCGGCTCATTCGCGTTCTGGAACGCAGCAGCCAGTTCGAGCAGGCCATGGACCTGGCCGTACAGGCCGAGCAGGCACCGGAAAGCGCCGCCGAACACCAGCAGTTGCTCCGCGTGCTGCCACGCCTGCGGCGCAAGCTCGGCGGGCCGCCCATCAAGCGGGCAACGCCCCGGGAAATGCTACGCCTGGACCTGCAATTGCCCAGGACAGACCCGGCGTTATCGGTGGAGTACTACGTTCAGGCGCATCTGGCGCAAGAGTCGGCGCCGGTGCACTACGTGGAAAACAGCCTGGTCAATTCACTGTTTGGCCTGCTGTGTTGGCCGGCGATTTTCGCGCCTTTGCCGGGGGCGTTTTTTCACCCGTTCCAGCGCGGGCCGGTAGATCTGCTCAGCGAAGACTTCCAGGTCCGCCGGGCCGAACTGTTTCAGGAGTGCCTGGCCGAGCTCGACGACGGGCGCTATCGGCAGACCATCCGCGAACGTTATGCCGCCAAGTGGGGCGTGCAGTCGCCGTTCGTGTTCTGGAGCGTGCTCAGCGAAGAGTTGCTGGAGCAAGCCCTCGATTGCCTCCCGGCCGAGCACCTCAAGCACTGGTTCAACCGCCTCCTGCTGGACATCAAGGCCAATCGCGCCGGCATGCCGGACCTGATCCAGTTCTGGCCGGAGCAAAAGACCTACCGCATGATTGAGGTCAAGGGCCCGGGCGATCGCCTGCAGGACAACCAGTTGCGCTGGCTGGAGTTCTGCCATGAACACCAGATGCCGATCGCCGTGTGCTACGTGCAATGGGCGGAGCAGGACGATTGAGCTACAGCATTGCGGTGCGGGCGCTGTGCGAGTTCACCGCCAAGGTCGGCGACCTCGATCTGCGCTTCACACCGTCACCGACCGCGCTGGAAGGTATCGTCGGGCACCGTACGGTGGCCTCGCGGCGCAGCGAGGGCTATCAAAGCGAAGTCGCCCTTGAGGGCCAGTATCAGACCTTGACGGTCAAGGGCAGGGCGGATGGCTATGACCCCGGGCAAAACTGCCTGGAAGAGGTCAAGACCTACCGCGGCGACTTGAGCAAACAACCGGCCAACCACCGCCAATTGCATTGGGCTCAGGTGAAAATCTACGGCTGGTTGATGTGCCGGAAGCTGGATCTGCCACAGATCAACCTCGCGCTGGTGTACTTCGACATCGTCAGCGAAAAGGAGACCTGCCTGGTCGAATCTTTCGATGCCAGCGAGCTGCAACAATTCTTCGAACGGCATTGTGCGTTGTTCCTGCAATGGGCCGAACAGGAAGTCGCCCATCGAGAAGGGCGCAATCTGGCCGCCCAGGGCCTGGCCTTTCCCCATGCCGGTTTTCGACCGGGGCAGCGCCATCTGGCCGAGTCGGTGTTCAAGGCCGTCAGCACGGGGCGCTGCCTGATGGCCCAGGCGCCCACGGGCATCGGTAAAACCCTGGGCACCTTGTTCCCCATGCTCAAGGCCCTGGCGCCACAGCAATTGGACAAGGTGTTTTTCCTCACGGCGAAGACCCCGGGGCGCCAACTGGCCCTGGACGCCGCGCAAGTGATACTCGCCAGCGCCGATGCGCCACCGTTGCGGGTGCTGGAGATGATCGCCCGGGACAAGGCCTGCGAACACCCGGACAAAGCCTGCCACGGCGAGTCCTGTCCACTGGCCCGGGGTTTCTACGATCGCCTGCCCGCCGCACGGCAAGCGGCCAGCCAACTGAGCCTGTTGAACCAGAGCGCCTTGCGCGAGGTCGCCCTGGCGCACGATGTCTGCCCGTATTACCTGAGCCAGGAAATGGCGCGTTGGGCCGACGTGGTGGTTGCCGACTACAACTATTACTTCGACTTCAGCGCGCTGCTGTTCGGCCTGGCCCAGGGCAACAACTGGAAGGTCGCGGTACTGGTCGACGAAGCCCATAACCTGGTGGAGCGCGGCCGGCAGATGTACAGCGCCAGCCTCGATCAGGCGACCTTCAACGGCGTGCGCAAAACCGCACCCGAAGTGCTGAAAAAACTGCTGCAGCGGGTCAATCGCGAGTGGAACGCCCTGAATAATGCGCAAACCGGCGCCTATCAAGCCTATGACAAGGCGCCGGAAAAGCTGCTTCAGGCACTGTCATCGTGCAGCGCCGGCATCGGTGACTACCTCAACGATCACCCTCAAGGCATGGACAGCGCATTGCAGGGGTTTTACTTCGACATGCTGCACTTTTGCCGGGTGGCCGAACTGTTCGATGAGCAGTTCCTGTTCGACATCAGCAAGCGCGACCTCGAGCGCCAGCGCAACCTCTCGCAGCTGTGCCTGCGCAATGTGGTCCCTGCCGGGTTCATCCGCCCGCGCCTGACCGCCGCGCGTAGCACGGTGCTGTTCTCCGCGACCCTCAGCCCCCGGCACTATTACGCCGATTTGCTGGGCACACCGGCGGACACCGTATGCATCGACGTCGAGTCGCCGTTTCACGCCGATCAACTGCAAGTGCACATCGTCGACCAGATCTCCACACGGTTCGTACATCGCCAGGCGTCTCTGGAACCGATCGTGGACTTGATCGCCAGGCAGTTCAGTGAGCGCCCCGGCAATTACCTGGCGTTTTTCAGCAGCTTCGATTATTTGCAGCAGGTGGCGCAGTTACTGGCCGAGAAGCATCCGCACATCAGTCTGTGGTCGCAGTCCCGAGGCATGGCCGAAGCGCAGCGTCAGCAGTTTCTCGATCAGTTTCACGCCGACGGCCAGGGTATCGGCTTTGCGGTGCTGGGCGGGGCCTTCGGTGAAGGCATCGATTTGCCCGGCGCCAGGTTGATCGGCGCGTTTATCGCCACGCTGGGGCTGGCGCAGCTCAATCCGGTGAACGAGCAACTGAAACGGCGCATGGCCGCGATTTTCGGTGCCGGTTATGACTACACCTACCTTTATCCCGGTGTGCAGAAAGTCGTGCAGGCCGCTGGGCGGGTGATCCGTACGCAACAGGATCAAGGGGTGGTGATGTTGATCGACGACCGTTTTGGCGAGAGCAAGGTCAGGCAGTTGCTGCCGCGTTGGTGGGCTTTCCAAAATCCCGGTATGACCCATACTCCAGTGAAACCATGAGGCGGTGGGATCAATGAGCGAAGATCGAACCAGGGTCAGTGCCATCGAAGACGGTCGTTTTCGGCTATTGATCGACGCGGTGATTGACTATGCGATCTACATGCTTGATCCCGACGGCGTCATTACCAGCTGGAATGCCGGCGCCAGGCGATTCAAGGGCTATGAGGAGGCGGAAATCCTCGGTCAGCATTTCTCGCGCTTCTACACCGATGACGATCGGCGAGCCGGCTTGCCCCAGCGGGCACTGGACACGGCGATTCGTGAAGGGCGTTTCGAGGGCGAAGGTTGGCGGGTGCGCAAGGACGGCACGCATTTCTGGTCCCATGTGGTCATCGATCCGATCTTCGACCCGTCGGGTACCTTGCTGGGTTTCGCCAAGATCACCCGGGACCTGACCGATCGCAAAATGGCCGAGGAAATCCTCAAGCAAAGCGAGCAGCAGTTCCGCCTGCTGGTGCAGAGTGTCACTGACTATGCGATCTACATGCTTTCCCCGGACGGACGGGTGAGCAACTGGAACCCGGGCGCCCAGCGCATCAAGGGTTACTTGCCGGAAGAGGTCATTGGCCAGCATTTTTCGATGTTCTACACCCCGGAGGATCGCGATGCCTGCGAGCCACAACGGACGCTGGACATCGCCGTTCGTGAAGGGCGCTTTGAAAACAAGGGCTGGAGGGTGCGCAAGGACGGTACGCGGTTCCTCGCCCATGTCATTGTCGATCCGATCCGGGGTGACACCGGCACCTTGCTCGGTTTTGCCAAGATCACCCGGGACATCACTGAAGTCACCCAGGCGCAGCAGGCGCTGGAGCAAACCCGTGAGGCCCTGTTCCAGGCGCAGAAAATGCAGGCCATCGGCCAGCTCAGCGGCGGGATCGCCCACGACTTCAACAACCTGCTGACGGTGATCCTCGGCAATCTGGAAATCGTGCGCAAACGTGTGACGGACGATCCCAAAGTAACCCGCCTGATCGACAACGCCACCCAGGGTGCCTTGCGCGGGGTTTCCCTGACCCAGCGCATGCTGGCGTTTGCCCGACGCCAGGAGCTCAAGTCGGAACCGGTGCGGATACCGACCTTGGTGGACGGCATTTCCGGGCTGTTGCGTAGTTCCCTGGGGCCTTCGGTGAAAATCGAAACGCGCTTTCCCGAGGATCTTGAACCGGTGATGGCAGACGTCAATCAACTGGAGCTGGCCGTACTGAACCTGGCAACCAATGCCCGTGACGCCATGCCCCACGGCGGCACCATCACCTTCAATGCCAGGACCGAGGAATTATCCGACAACGGTGCCTCATCCCTGGCCGCGGGGCGTTATGTCTGCCTGAGCATTGCCGATACCGGCGAGGGCATGGATGAAGCCACGCTGGCCTCGGCGATGGACCCGTTCTTTACCACCAAGGGCGTCGGCAAAGGCACGGGCCTGGGGTTGTCGATGGTTCACGGTTTGATTGAACAACTGGGCGGACGCTTCATCCTCAAGAGCCGGAAGGACCATGGCACGAGCGCCGAACTCTGGTTGCCGGTCGCGACCCGTGGTGCAGCGGTGCAACCGGTCGCCGAAGCGGTGGCCGTGACAGTGCCTGGGCTGTGCGTACTGGTGGTGGACGATGACAGCCTGGTGTTGACCAGCACCAGCCTGCTGCTCGAGGACCTTGGGCACCGGGTCATCAGCGCGGCTTCCGGCGCCAGGGCGCTGGAGCTGTTCAGCTGTGAACCGGAGATCGATCTGGTGATCACCGACATGGCCATGCCACAGATGAGTGGCGCGCAACTGGCCAATGCCATCAGTCTCTTGCGACCGAGCGTGCCGATCATCCTCGCCACCGGTTATGCCGAACGGCTGGAAGGCTTTGCCGCGCGTCTGCCACGTTTGTCGAAACCTTTTACCCAACTCAACCTGGTGGAAATCATTGCCCTGGCAATGAAGTGAGGCGGCGGTTGCGCGGGCCAGAGGCGGGTCAGGCCTTGAGATGGCGCAAGCTGCGCTCCATCCGCGCAATGCCTTCTTCCAGCAGCGAGCGTGGGCAGCCGAAGTTCAGGCGTACGAACTGTTTGCAGTCATCGCCGAAGTCCAGGCCGGCGCTCAAACCCACCTTGGCCTGTTCGAGGAAGAACTGCTGCGGGTCGTCCAGCCCCAGTGCCGTGCAGTCGAGCCATGCCAGGTAGGTGCTTTGCGGCAGGTTCATGGTGATGCCCGGCAGGCGGGTGCGCACGGCCTCGGCGAGGAAGTCGCGGTTGCCTTGCAGGTAGACCTTCAACTCGGCCAGCCATGGCGCGGCTTCGCTGTAGGCGACGCGGGTGGCTTCCATGCCCAGCGGATTGACGCTGTCGACCATGCCGCAACGCGCGTGGTTGACCTTCTCGCGCAGGTGACGGTCCTGGATGATCATGAACGAGGTCTTCAGGCCGGCGATGTTGTAGGCCTTGCTCGCCGACATCAGCGTGATGGTGCGCTGGGCGACTTGCGGGCTCAGGGTCGCCATGGGAATGTGCTGGCGACCGTCGAAGCACAACTCGGCGTGGATCTCGTCGGAAATGATCCAGGCATCGTGCTCAAGGCAAATGTCGGCAATGGCTTGCAGTTCTGCGCGGGGGAAGGCCTTGCCCAGCGGGTTGTGCGGGTTGCTCAGCAGCAGTGCGCCACCGCCTTGCAGCGACTGACTGAGGGTATCGAGCGGCGTGGTGTAGGTGCCGTCGGCTTGCCCATCGAAATTCAGTTCGACCTTGTTCAGACCCCAGTGGCCCGGCGCATGGCGCAGCGGCGGGTAGTTTGGAACCTGGACCACGACGTTCTGTGGCGCCTGCACCAGTGCCTTCAACGCCATGTTGAAACCGGACTCGACACCCGGCAGGAAAATCAGCTCCTGGGGCTCGACGCGCCAGGCGTACTTGTTCCAGAGGTCGGCAACGATTGCCTCGCGCAGGTCATCCTGGGCCACGCTGTAGCCGACCATCGGGTGTTCCAGTCGCTTTTGCAGGGCCTGGATGATCACCGGCGGCGCGGCGAAATCCATGTCGGCGACCCACATCGGCAACACGTCGGCCGGGTAGCGGCTCCACTTGGTACTGCCGGTGTTATGGCGGTCGAACACCTGATCAAAATCGAAAGTCATGCGCAAATCTCATAAAGGCCGGGTTAAACATGGCTGCCATGATAAGCGCCAATCCCTGTAGGAGCGAGCCTGCTCGCGAGGCGTAGTGTCAGTCGACATTAATGCCGGATTTGCCGGCCTCTTCGCGAGCAGGCTCGCTCCCACAGGTTGGATGCCCTGGCTCGCATCGGGGAATCGCCCGACAGTCGGCTGTCATGGTGAATTCGACAGCATTGACTACAGTTTGTAGTGTCGGCAGCCAGACTGCCCCGACCGTGGTTGTTCAAAAAAGCCCGGCCATGTTCCGGGTTCCACCTGATCAGGAGTGCACGATGGATCTCAGCCGTCGTCAGTTCTTCAAGGTCGCCGGTATCGGCCTTGCAGGCTCTAGCCTGGGCGCGTTGGGCATGGCCCCGACGGTTGCCTTTGCCGAACAGGTGCGTCACTTCAAGCTCGCCCACACCCATGAAACCCGCAACACCTGCCCGTATTGCTCGGTCGGTTGCGGCTTGATCATGTACAGCCAGGGCGATACGTCGAAGAATGTCGCGCAAAACATCATCCACATCGAAGGTGACGCCGACCACCCGGTCAACCGCGGCACCCTGTGCCCCAAAGGCGCAGGCCTGCTGGACTTCATTCACAGCCCCGGCCGCCTGCAATACCCGCAGGTGCGCAAACCCGGCAGCACCGAGTGGACCCGCGTCTCCTGGGATGAAGCCCTCGATCGCATCGCCGACCTGATGAAGGCCGACCGCGACGCCAACTTCGTCGAGAAGAACGCCCAGGGCCAAACGGTGAACCGCTGGCTGACCACCGGTTTCCTCGCGGCATCGGCGGCGTCCAACGAAGCCGGCTACATCACCCACAAGGTGGTTCGCAGTCTCGGCATGCTGGGGTTCGATAACCAGGCGCGTGTCTGACACGGCCCGACGGTGGCAAGTCTTGCCCCGACGTACGGCCGTGGTGCCATGACCAATACCTGGACCGATATCGCCAACGCGAATCTGGTCCTGGTGATGGGCGGCAACGCAGCAGAAGCGCACCCGTGCGGCTTCAAATGGGTGACCGAAGCCAAGGCGCACAACAAGGCGCGGCTGATCGTGGTCGATCCGCGTTTTACCCGGACCGCCTCGGTGGCCGACTATTACGCGCCGATCCGCACCGGTACCGACATCGCCTTCATGGGCGGGCTGATCAATTACCTGCTGACCGAGGACAAGATCCAGCACGAGTACGTGCGCAACTACACCGACGTGTCGTTCATCGTCAGAGCCGGCTATGGCTTCGAGGACGGGATCTTCAGCGGCTACGACGCGGCCAAGCGTCTCTATACCGATAAATCCGGTTGGGGCTATGAGCTCGGTGAAGACGGTTTTGCCAAAGTCGACCCGACCCTGCAGGACCCACGCTGCGTCTATCAATTGATGAAGCAGCATTACAGCCGCTACAACATCGACCTGGCGAGCCAGATCTGCGGCATGCCGGTCGATGCCATGCAGAAAATCTGGGAGGAGATCGCCACTTGCTCGACGCCGGGCAAGACCATGACCATTCTCTATGCACTGGGCTGGACCCAGCACTCGACTGGCGCGCAGATGATCCGCAGCGCGGCGATGGTTCAACTGCTGCTGGGCAACGTCGGCATGCCGGGCGGGGGCGTGAATGCCTTGCGCGGGCACTCCAACATCCAGGGGCTGACAGACCTGGGCTTGTTGTCCAACTCACTGCCGGGCTACCTCACGTTACCCGGCGATGCCGAACAGGACTACAACGCCTACATCGTCAAACGCACGCAAAAACCGTTGCGCCCGGGGCAACTGTCCTACTGGCAGAACTACGGCAAATTCCACGTCAGCTTGATGAAAGCCTGGTACGGCGCCAACGCCACGGCCGAGAACAACTGGGCCTACGACTACCTGCCGAAACTGGACATTCCCCAGTACGACATCCTTAAGGTGTTCGACCTGATGGGCCAGGGCAAGGTCAACGGCTACATGTGCCAGGGCTTCAACCCTATCGCGGCGCTGCCGGACAAAAACCGGGTGATGCTGGCGTTGGTGAAGTTGAAGTGGCTGGTGGTGATGGATCCGCTGGCCACCGAAACCTCGGAGTTCTGGCAAAAGGTCGGGCCGTACAATGACGTGAACAGCGCCGAGATCCAGACCGAAGTCATTCGCCTGCCCACCACCTGCTTTGCCGAAGAAGACGGCTCGCTGGTCAACAGCAGCCGCTGGCTGCAATGGCACTGGAAGGGCGCGGACGGCCCCGGCGAAGCGCGCACCGACATCCGCATCATGAGCGAGCTGTTCCTGCGTTTGCGCCAGCGCTATCAGGCCAATGGCGGCAAATACCCCGATCCGATGCTCAAATTGTCGTGGGCGTACAAAATCCCCGACGAGCCTTCGCCTGAAGAACTGGCCAAGGAAATCAACGGCTACGCCACCACGGACTTCACCGACGCGACGGGCGCGGCAATCAAGGGCAATTCACAACTGGCCGGGTTTGGTCAACTCAAGGATGACGGCAGCACGGCGTCCGGTTGCTGGATTTTCTGCGGCAGCTGGACCGAACTGGGCAACCAGATGGCCCGCCGCGACAACAATGACCCGTACGGCATGCACCAGCATCAAGGCTGGGCCTGGGCCTGGCCGGCCAATCGGCGGATTCTCTACAACCGCGCCTCGGCGGACCCGCAAGGCAAGCCGTGGGATCCGAAAAAACGCCTGGTGTGGTGGAACGGCAAAACCTGGGGCGGCACCGACGTGCCGGACTACAAGGCCGACGTACCGCCGGAAGCGGGAATGAACCCGTTCATCATGAACCCCGAGGGCGTGGCCCGATTCTTCGCCGTCGACAAGATGAACGAAGGCCCGTTCCCCGAACACTACGAGCCGTTCGAGACGCCGATCGGCATCAACCCGCTGCACCCGCAAAACAAGAAAGCCACCAGCAACCCGGCGGCGCGGATCTTCGATTCGGTGTGGGACTCCCTCGGCGTGGCCAAGGATTACCCGTACGCCGCCACCAGTTACCGGCTGACCGAGCATTTCCACTTCTGGAGCAAGCATTGCAAGCTCAACGCGATTGCCCAGCCGGAGCAGTTCGTGGAAATCGGCGAAGTGCTGGCCAAGGAAAAAGGCATCGTCGCAGGCGATAAGGTACGGGTCAGCAGCAAGCGTGGCTTCATCGAAGCGGTGGCCGTGGTGACCAAGCGGATTCGTCCGCTGCAGGTCAACAATCAGGTGGTGCACCAGATCGGCATTCCGTTGCACTGGGGCTTTACCGGCCTTACGCGCCACGGTTACCTGACCAACACCCTGGTGCCGTTCCTCGGCGATGGCAACACCCAGACCCCGGAATCCAAGTCATTCCTGGTCAACGTGGAGAAAGTCTAAATGGCCAGCCAAGACATCATTGCCCGCTCGGCCACCACCACACCCGCACCCTCGGTGCGCGGCATGGAGGAAGTCGCCAAGCTGATCGACACCACCAAATGCATCGGCTGCAAGGCCTGCCAGGTCGCCTGTTCGGAATGGAACGAGTTGCGTGACGAGGTCGGCCATAACCATGGCACCTACGACAACCCGCAAGACCTAACCGCAGAAACCTGGACGTTGATGCGCTTCACCGAGCACGAGACCGACGCCGGCAACCTGGAATGGCTGATCCGCAAGGACGGCTGCATGCATTGCGCCGAGCCCGGCTGCCTGGCGGCATGCCCCAGCCCGGGGGCAATCATCAAGCACGTCAACGGCATCGTCGATTTCGATCAGGATCATTGCATCGGTTGCGGCTATTGCATCACCGGGTGTCCGTTCAACATCCCGCGCATCTCGCAAAAGGATCACAAGGCCTACAAATGCACCTTGTGCTCGGACCGGGTGGCGGTAGGGCTGGAACCGGCCTGCGTGAAAACCTGCCCGACCGGTGCCATCGTGTTCGGCTCCAAGGACGACATGAAGGAGCATGCGGCCGAGCGCATCGTCGACCTCAAGAGCCGGGGCTTTGAAAACGCCGGCCTGTACGACCCCGAAGGCGTCGGCGGCACCCACGTGATGTACGTGCTGCACCACGCCGATACACCAAGGCTGTACGCCGGCTTGCCCGATCACCCGGCGATCAGTCCGTTGGTGGGGTTGTGGAAAGGCATCAGCAAACCCCTAGCGCTGCTGGCCATGGGCGCGGCGGTGCTGGCCGGGTTCTTCCACTACGTGCGCGTCGGCCCGCAAATCGTCGAAGAGGATGAACATCCGCAGCCGCCGGACACCGCCGTGCATGAAGTCGATCCGTCGGTGCATACCTTCGATCCCCGTGGGGAGGGCAGGCCATGAGCAACAAGACGATCCTGCGCTACACCAGCAATCAGCGCACCAATCACTGGCTGGTGGCGATTCTGTTCCTCATGGCCGGGCTGTCCGGGTTGGCGCTGTTCCATCCGGCGCTGTTCTGGCTGAGCAACCTGTTCGGCGGCGGGCCATGGACACGCATCCTGCATCCGTTCATGGGCGTGCTGATGTTCCTGCTGTTCCTCGGCCTGGTGCTGCGCTTCTGGCGCGCCAACTACTTCATCGCCAATGATCGCCTGTGGCTCAAGCGCATCGACCGGGTGATGAAAAATGAAGAGGAGGGCGTCCCGCCCATCGGCAAATACAACCCCGGGCAGAAGCTGCTGTTCTGGACTTTACTGCTGTGCATGCTGGTGCTGTTGTTCAGCGGGCTGGTGATCTGGCGTGCGTACTTCAGCGAGTATTTCGGCATCACCACGATACGCTGGGCGATGTTGCTGCATGCGCTGGCCGGTTTCGTGCTGATCCTGAGCATCATCGTGCACATCTACGCCGGCATCTGGATCAAGGGCTCGGTCAGCGCCATGTTGCACGGCAGGGTCAGCCGCGGCTGGGCCAGGAAACATCACGAACTCTGGTATCGCCAAGTGACTCAAGATGAGACCCGCGACGAAGCTCCCGAGCGACCGATCACTAAAAAGGGCTGACATTTGCCAACCATCCTCGAACCTGGAGAAATCGAAGCGGCGGCCAGTTCGCCGCCGTTTCTGTACATGCCACCGCATAACCTATTCAGCCTGCGCGCCCAGCGCCTGGAAACCCTGGCCGAAGGGCACCCGCTGGCCGATTACCTGCGCCTGATCGCCGGGTTGTGCCGGGTGCAGCAACAGGTGCTGGACGACCCGCCCTCAAGCGCACCCCTCGACCGACAACGCATCGAATTGTGCCAGCAACACGGCTTGCCGCCGTTCGCGGCCGACAGCCTGGCGCGCGAAGACGATTGGCAGCTTTACCTCGATGCTTTGTTGCAGCGCTATAACGCACCGCCGCAATCCGCCGTGGCCGACGCCGTGGACACCTTGCGCATGGCTGGTGCCGGGCAACGTCGTAGCTGGGCGGTAGCCTTGGTCAGCGGCCAGTATTCGCTGCTGCCGGCCGCGTTGGTGCCGTTTCTCGGCGCGGCGCTGCAAACAGCCTGGAGCCACTGGCTGTTGAGTACGCCGAACCTGGCACTGACCGCCGGCGACAGTCTCAGCCAGTGCCCGGCCTGTGGCTCACCGGCCATGGCCGGGGTCATCCGCCATCGTGGCAAGCACAACGGCTTGCGTTACCTGGTCTGTTCGCTGTGCGCCTGCGAGTGGCATGTGGTGCGGGTCAAGTGCGTGTATTGCGAGCAGAGCAAGGGCCTGGAATACCTCAGCCTTGAAGATGATCGCCATGCCGCCAACCAGGCGCCGTTGCGCGCTGAAATCTGCCCCGGTTGTAACTGTTATCTGAAGTTGCTCTATCTGGAGAACGATGCGGACGCCGAAGCGTTATCGACCGACCTGTCCAGCCTGATGCTCGACATGCGCCTGAGCCAGGACGGTTATCAGCGTCTGGCACCCAATCTGTTGCTGGCGCCGGGAGACGAATAACCGCAGCGTCTACACTCTGGCGCGAGGGTCATTCGTTTTCAGGAGCGCCAGATGTCTGCACGCAGTGCCAGCCAACCCCTGCGTCTACCTTCCATCGACAGTCTGTTGCGTCACCCGGCGTGTCGGCCGTTGGCCGAGCGCTATGGGCGCCACGCCTTGCTGGGCGCCTTGCGGCTATTGCTGGATGAGCTGCGCGAAGGGGTACGGCAGGGTTTGCTCGAAGCTGTGGAAGTCAGCTCCGAGGTGCTGGCGGGCAGGGTCGGCGAGCGATTGGCCATCCAGCATCGCAGCCATGTGTGCCGGGTGTTCAACCTCACCGGCACGGTCTTGCACACCAACCTCGGCCGGGCGCTGTTGCCCGAGGAAGCGATCGAGGCGGTGCAAATGGCCGCGCGTTATCCGCTCAACCTGGAATTCGACCTGCGCAGCGGCAAGCGCGGAGACCGCGACGACCTGATCGAAGACTTGATCCGCGAACTGACCGGCGCCGAAGCGGTGACCGTGGTCAACAACAATGCCGCAGCCGTCCTCTTGACCCTCAACAGCCTGGGCGCGCGCAAGGAAGGGATTATTTCCCGGGGCGAACTGATTGAAATCGGCGGCGCCTTCCGCATCCCCGACATCATGGCCCGTGCCGGGGTGAAGCTGGTTGAGGTCGGCACCACCAACCGCACCCATGCCCGCGACTACGAGGCGGCCATCGGCCCGCGTAGCGGCTTGATCATGCGCGTGCATGCGAGCAACTACAGCATCCAAGGCTTCACCACCAGCGTGCCGACCGCCGAACTGGCGCAACTGGCCCACCAGCACGGTTTGCCGCTGCTCGAAGACCTCGGCAGCGGCAGTCTGCTGGACTTGACCCGCTGGGGCTTGCCGGCTGAGCCGACGGTGCGTCAGGCACTGCTCGATGGCGCGGACATCGTTACCTTCAGTGGCGACAAACTGCTCGGCGGACCACAGGCCGGGGTGATTGTCGGCCGCAAGGAACTGATCGCCAGGATCAAGAAAAATCCGCTCAAGCGTGCGCTGCGGGTCGACAAAATGACCCTGGCCGCCCTGGAAGCGGTGTTGGTTTTGTACCGCAACCCGGACCGACTGGCCGAGCGTTTGCCGAGCCTGCGCCTGTTGACCCGACCACAGGCCGATATCCTCGCCCAAGCCGAGCGTTTGCTGCCAGCGCTGGCCCAAGTGCTGGGTGACGGCTGGAGCATCAGCGCCATGCCGGCGCTGGGCATGATCGGCAGCGGCAGCCAACCGGTGGCGCGGCTGGCCAGTGCAGCACTGTGTCTGCGTCCTCTTACGTCCAAGCGCTTGCGCGGGCGCTCGCTGTTGACGCTGGAAGAGGCCTTTCGCCGCTTGCCGATTGCGGTCCTGGGGCGAATTGACGATGACGCCCTGTGGCTGGACCTGCGGCAACTGGACGACGAACCGGCATGGCTGGCGCAGCTTGATCAATTACAGGTGGAGGGCCGGGCAGGGTGATTGTCGGCACCGCAGGGCACATCGACCATGGCAAGACGGCGCTGCTCCAGGCGTTGACCGGTCAGGCAGGTGACCGGCGCCGCGAAGAGCGCGAGCGCGGCATGACCATCGACCTCGGCTACCTGTATGCCGCGCTGGAGGCAGATGCGCAGCTAACCGGATTCATCGACGTTCCCGGCCATGAGCGCTTCACCCACAACATGCTGGCCGGGGCGCAGGGTATCGATCTGGTGTTGCTGGTGGTGGCCGCCGATGACGGGGTGATGCCGCAGACCCGCGAGCACCTGGCGATTGTCCAGTTGCTGGGCATCCCTCGGGCACTGGTGGCGATCAGCAAGTGCGACCGGGTCGACAGCGCCCGGGTACAGGACGTGCGCGAGCAGATCCGTACCTTGCTGGCGCCCGGGCCGTATGCCGATGCACCGCTGATTGCGCTGTCGAGCGTGACCGGCGAGGGCATCGAAACCCTGCGTCAACAATTGCTGCAAGCCCAGCGTGAAGTTCAGCAACGCAGCACCGAAGGAGGTTTTCGCCTGGCGATCGACCGGGCCTTCAGCGTGGCCGGGGCCGGTATCGTGGTGACTGGCACGGCGCTGTCCGGCCAGGTCGCGGTGGGCGATACCCTGCTGTTGGGGCCACAAGGCAAACCGGTGCGCATCCGTGGCCTGCACGCGCAAAACCAGGCCACCGACCACGCCTTTGCCGGCCAGCGCGTGGCGTTGAACCTGAGTGCCGAACGGCTGGCCCTGGAACACATCCATCGCGGCCACTGGTTACTCGCCGAAGGCCTGTATGCGCCCACCCAGCGCCTGGACATCGACATGCAGTTGCTTGCCGGCGAACCCCGGGCCTTCGAACACTTTCAACCGGTGCACGTGCACCTCGGCACTCAGGATGTGACCGGGCGCGTCGCCTTGCTGGAAGGCACCTGCCTGGCGCCGGGTGGACGGATGTTTGCGCAACTGCTGCTCAATACAGCGGTGCATGCGGTGAAGGGCGATCCGTTGATCCTGCGTGACCAGAGTGCTCAACGCACCCTTGGCGGCGGTCGGGTGCTCGACCCGTTTGCCCCCACCCGGCAACGCCGCAGCCCCGAACGTCTGGCTCAACTGGGGGCGCTAGCGAACAGTGCCGGGCTGGAAAATGTTTTGCCGGCATTGCTGGCCCATAGCGACACAGGGCTCGATCCGCAGCGCCTGGAGCGGCAATTCAACCGACCGCGCAGCAGTTGGGTGTTGCCCGCTGATGTGCGCCTGATCGACACCCGCCAGGGCGCGTTGCTGTTCAGTGCCAGCCGTTGGGAAGCCTTGAAGGCGCCTTTAGTGGACCAGCTCGCGCGTTTCCATGAACTCGAACCGGATCAGATGGGCCCGGACCGGGATCGCCTGCGTCGATTCACCGGCAGCACGCTGGAACGCCCGACGTTCATCAGTCTGCTCGATGAGTTGTTGGCCAGCGGCGACATCACCAGCAGCGGTCCGTGGTTGCACCTGCCCGGGCACCAGGTGCGCTTGAGCGAAGAGGATGAAGCCCTGTGGCTACAATTGCAGCCGCTATTCGAACAGGCTGGATTCGACCCGCCCTGGGTGCGCAACCTGGGACATGACGAAGCAACCGTCCGCGCATTGCTGCGCAAAATGGCGCGCCTGGGCTTGATGCACCAGGTGGTGCGCGACCTGTTTTACACCGACAGCGTGATTCACCGATTGGCGGCTATGCTGTTGCAACTGGCGAACGCCAACCCGGTGATCCAGGTGGCGGCGTTTCGTGATGCGGTGGGTCTGGGGCGCAAGCGCAGTATCCAGATATTGGAATACTTCGACCGTATCGGCCTGACCCGACGCTTTGGAGATCGTCGGCAGATTCGCCTGGACAGTGCGTTGGCCCAGCGCACAGAGCACTGATTCAGGGACATGATTCAAAGGCATGGTTTCAAGGAAGGCAATCGCGCCCGGTGGCGCGGCCGGGCTTCAAACCCGGTTGGGGACGGCATCCGTTCCCGGGCAGGTTCGACTCCGGCTGCCTTCCGCCATTTTCCGGTCAGAACGGCCCGAAGTCCAACGGGTACTGGATGACCACGTACACCCGGTCGATGTCGTCGCCTGCCTGCGCCGCGTTGGCCCGGTGCGACACATGGGACAGTTGCAACGACAAACCCTTGGCCGCCCCGGACTGCACGACGTAGTGCAGGTCGATGTCTCGCTCCCAGTGCTTGCCCCCATCACCTTGTTGCGGCACGTAGGTGCCGGTCGCCGGGTCGAACGGGTTATAGGCGCCGCCTTGCGGTGCATGGGTGCCGTCGATCTGGTCGCCGGTGACGTAGCGGGTCATGAACTTCAGGCCGGGTATCCCGAAGTTGGCCAAGTCCAGGTCATAACGAACCTGCCAGGAACGTTCATGGGCGCCGTTGAAGTCGGCGTACTTGATCGAGTTGGCGAGGTAAATGGAGTCGCCACCGACAAAATCGAACGGCGTATCACCATCGACTTTCTGGTACGCCAGGGTGAAGCCGTGAGCGCCCAGCGTGTATCTGCCGGACAGGCTGTACGCGGTGTTGTCGATGGCGCCGGCCAGTGCCTGGCCAGTGTCCCGGGTGTGATAGAGGTTGGCGTCGAGGAACACTTCTGACTGCTTGAAGTGCAGGTTGCCGTAGTACTGATGCCAGGTGTCGGTCAGATCCGAGGCATACAGGGCGCCGCCGACCGGGCTTTGGGTAAACAAGTCGGCGCCGACAAACGAAATGCCGCCGGCCTCGGTGTTGGCGCCATAACCGAAAAAGTCGCCCTTGCCTGAAGCACTGTCCTGATTCTTGAATGCCGTGAAGTGGCCGGCCTGCAGGTTCATGCCGTCGATTTCGCGGCTGTTGAGCAGAAAACCGGTGGCGTACTCCGGTTGCAGTCGTTTGTCCGCGGTGTCGAACACTGGGGATTCAACCTCCATCTCGCCAAACGCCAGGGTGGTGTTCGATGCCTTGAGCTTGATCGCGCCGCCACCGCTGGAGTAGTTGCTTTCGCTACGACCGTCACTGCCCACCGGCAGCAATCCGGTCCCGGAATGGCCCTTGCCGCCATCGAGCTTGAGTCCGACAAAGGCATGGGCATCGAGGCCGAAGCCAACAGTGCCCGGCGTGAAACCGGATTCAAATGCGCTGATGAAACCTTGAGCCCATTCGGCCTTGTAGCTTTTGCCGGTCGGCGAGGGGGATCGATAGTCGCTGTTCAGATAGAAGTTTCGGCTGAGCACGCCGAGGGTCGCACCCTCGAAAAATCCTACGGATTCTTTCGCCGATTCTTCGGCCAGTGCGTGGGTAGTCAATAGGCAGAAGCACAGGGCAATGGCCGCCCTGGAGTCTTGTGGGGAAAGGATCATCAATGGGTCACCACCGGGGCAGCGACTGCGTCGGGAACGCAGTCGCCGGTTTTTCAACGGACCTTAATGGCCTTCGGATGCACCAAACATGGTCTTGGCGTAGATAAGGCCCAGACCGTAGGCACCACCGTTGGCAATCGAGGTTTTCACCGTTTCGTCGTAGGTCTCGCTGCGGGCCCAGTCACGTTGCAGTTCCAGCAGGTATTGCAGCGACGTCATCGGCCGGGCACCGATCTGGATCATGCGCTGCATGGCCATTTCATGGGCCTCGGTGCTGACATCGCCGCAGGCGTCGGCAATCACATACACCTCGAAACCCTGGTCAATCGCCGACAACGCCGGGCCAACAATGCAAACGGAGGTCCACAGCCCGGCCAGGACAATCTTTTGCTTGCCGATGGCGTTGACTTCCACGGCAATGCGCTCGTCTTCCCAGGTGTTCATGCTGGTGCGGTCGATCACGTTGTGTTCCGGGAACACGGCCTTGATTTCGTCGAAGATCGGCCCGGAAAAGCTCTTCTCGGCGACGGTAGTGAGAATGGTCGAGACCTTGAAGCCCCGCGCTGCCTTGGCCACCAGTGCGGCGTTGTTGCGCAGGGTGACGGCGTCGATCGACTTGGTCGCGAAGGACATCTGCGACTGGTGGTCGATCATGATCAGGGTGTGATCGGTCGGGGTCAGCAGGGTTTTGCCGGGTACTGCCTTTGCAATGGCCATGACACTGTCCTTACGGGTGTGTGAGTGAGGACGTCATGGTTGCGTAGATCGGGACGGGAATATTGAATCGGTGTGCTGTCTTTGATGACAGGTGCACCGCTGGGTTATGACTAGATCGACTGGAGTGAGATCCATTACTCATAGCAAAAATTGTGTGTTGGCATGACCAGATTTGAATATCTCGCTCTCGTCCTACAAATTAACTTCTCTTTTGTTGATTGACCCTGTGGGAAATGTCCGAAAGTGCCACAAGGGGATGGAGAATTAACTTCGGATGCTTCATCGTTTATAGACGGAGAGACGAAAATTGTCTCTCGGGGTTACGGCTTCTATGCATTAAAAGGAATTTAAGGGCTGTGGATGGCAACTCTGCGAATAGAGTTGGTCGCCGTTCTGGATTCCAGTCTTATTTATCTTCGTGATGGTTTTTACTGTTGCGCGGGTGTCAGGAGGAATGATGACTGCAAGTAGTTTTCAAAACGAAGTGCCCAAGGCTCGAGTCAATATCAAGCTCGATTTGCACACGGGTGGCACACAGAAAAAAGTCGAGTTGCCACTGAAGTTGATGGTGATGGGCGACTACAGCAACGGTAAGGAACAGCGTCCGCTGTCCGCAAGAAACAAAATGAACATTGACAAGAATAATTTCGACAGCGTTTTGTCCGAGTATTCCCCAAGCCTGAAGCTGGCGGTGGAAAACACGCTGGTCAATGACCACTGCGACACCACTGTGGAATTGAGTTTCCGGGCCATGAAAGACTTTGAGCCGGAACAGGTGGCGCGGCAGATTCCACAGCTACGCGCACTGTTGGCCATGCGCAACCTGCTGCGCGATCTCAAGTCGAACCTGCTGGACAACGCGACCTTTCGGCACGAGTTGGAGCGCATCCTCAAAGATGATGCGCTCAGTGATGAACTGCGTGCCGAACTGGCTGCCCTGGCTCCCAAAGAAGTTCGTTAATTTCCCTTCGGTTCGCTTCACAGGAATACTAAAAATGTCCGTTGAACATTCTTCCGCGCAATCGCGTGGCGATACAGTGTTGTCTGAAGAAAGCCAGGGTATATATAGCGCTTTGTTCAGCAAGATCAATCTGAGTCCAGTAGAAGAGTTGGCCGGTTTCGACTCCTTTCAGGATAACGAAGCATTGTCCGAGGCCTCTGCCGATGAGCGCGTGACCGCTGCCGTCAGCGTTTTCCTGAACTTGCTCAAGCAGTCTTCACAAAAAGTCGAGCGTCTGGATAAAGCACTGCTCGATGAGCACATTGCATCGTTGGACGAGCAGATCAGTCGCCAGCTCGATGCCGTCATGCACCATCCAGACTTCCAGCGCGTCGAGTCGACCTGGCGCGGTGTGAAATCGCTGATCGACCAAACCGATTTTCGCCGCAACGTTCGCATCGAGTTGCTGGATGTCAGCAAGGATCATTTGATCCAGGATTTCGAAGACGCACCGGAGATCGCCCAGAGCGGGTTGTATTTCCATACCTACACCCGGGAATACGACACGCCGGGTGGCGAACCGATTGCTGCGGCCATTTCCAATTACGAATTCGACCGCAGCCCTCGGGATATTGCCTTGCTGCGCAATGTTTCCAAGGTGGCGGCGGCGGCACACATGCCGTTCATTGGTTCTGTCGGTCCGGCTTTTTTCGGCAAGGAATCGATGGAAGAAGTCGCTGCGATCAAGGACATCGGCAACTACTTCGACCGCGCGGAATACATCAAGTGGAAAGCCTTTCGCGACAGTGACGATGCCCGCTACATCGGCCTGACCATGCCGCGGGTGCTCGGTCGTCTGCCCTACGGTCCTGACACCATAGCCGTGCGCAGTTTCAACTACATCGAAAGCGTCAAGGGGCCGGACCACGACAAGTATCTGTGGACCAACGCCTCGTTCGCGTTTGCCGCGAACATGGTCAAGAGTTTCATCAGCAACGGCTGGTGCGTGCAGATCCGCGGCCCGCAGTCGGGTGGCGCGGTCACCGGCCTGCCGATTCATCTGTACGACCTGGGCACCGGCAATCAGGTGAAAATCCCCTCGGAGGTGATGATTCCCGAGACACGTGAGTTTGAATTCGCCAACCTCGGTTTCATTCCATTGTCGTACTACAAGAATCGCGACTACGCGTGTTTCTTCTCCGCCAACTCCAGCCAGAAACCCGCTCTGTACGACACCGCCGACGCCACCGCAAACAGCCGTATCAACTCGCGTTTGCCGTACATATTCCTCCTGTCCCGCATCGCTCATTACTTGAAAATGATCCAGCGCGAGAACATCGGAACCACCAAGGATCGTCGCTTGCTGGAGCTTGAGCTCAACAAGTGGATCGGTGGGCTGGTCACCGAAATGACCGACCCCGGCGATGATTTGCAGGCTTCGCACCCGCTGAGTGAGGCGCAGGTGACGGTGGAAGACATCGAGGACAACCCCGGCTTTTTCCGCGTCAAGTTGTACGCCGTGCCGCACTTTCAGGTGGAAGGCATGGACGTCAACCTGTCACTGGTTTCGCAGATGCCCAAGGCCAAAACCTGAGCCTGTTCAAACCCGAGTCATTTCGTAGGGAACGAATGTCATGAAGATCGACCGCCCCCTGTGGGCCGCGGGGGCGTTGCTGTCTCCGCAGCAATTCCAGCAGCAGGCGCGCTGGGAAGCCTGGACCAATGAGTGCCTTGCGCACCTGTCGTTGGTACATCCCTGGGGTGTACAAACAGTGGAAGTAGATCTGCAGGCGCTGCGCCTGGGCAAGCTCAAACTGACCAGGCTGCACTTGCGCATGGCCGACGGTACCCTGGTCGATACCGATCATGTCGATCGCCTGCCTCCAGCGCTGGAGTTGGCCCGGCAGCTGCCTGATGACAGTCAGAACGTCACGCTGTTGCTGGCCTTGCCGCTGGAACAGGGCAATGGCAATAACTGCCTGTTCGACGGGGGCAGGGCCGATCGACCGATGCGTTATCGTCAGGACTGGCGCCAGGTTCAAGACGTGTTCGGCGATGAGGTGCAATCGATCGGGGTGCTGGAGCATGCCTTGAGCTTGCGCCTGGAAAACGATGACAACGCCGATTACCTGACTTGCCCGATTGCCCGTCTGACACGTGACGGGCAGGGGGCCTGGATGCTCGACCCGGGCTATGTACCGCCGCTTCTCAGCTTTGCTGCTCACCCGGGTTTGCTGACCCAACTGGACAACCTGTTGACCCAGTTGTGGGCCCGCTTGCACAAAGACGGCGAGGTCGGGCTCGCCGATGGCCTTGGCCTGCTGGCCGCGCTGGTCGGGCATTACGCGCAGCAGGTGCTGCCTGTGCGGCCCAACAGCCGCAAGATGGCCCTGGAGTGGCTGGCCGGCAGCAAGGTGCTGGACAGCCTGTCGCTGTATCCGGAGGTTGTGCGCAGCGAAGCTGAGCGCACGGTCTCGGCGCTGGCCTGGCTGGAGCAGGGTCTTGGCGCCTGGCCGCAGGACCAGCGCCCGGCCCTGGGCGCGCTGTATGCCGCGCTGTCTGCACGGTTGGCGCAGTCCGGTGGGGTGGATGCCCTGGTGCCGCAGAACAGTGCCAGCCATGAAGTAAACACCCCATCGGATGTGCCGGGTGTCACAGCCATCAAGTCCGGGCGCGATCTGTTGGACAGTGGCCGGGCCCTGGCGGGCTATCTGCGTGAACAACCCCAGGGCTGGCTGGCGGCCCATCGGCTGATGACAAGCATGCGCTGGGACACGCTGCATCAGCCGCCGCCTCAGGACATCAATGGCAATACCCGTCTGGCCCCCCCACGTGGCGACTACAAGGTACAACTCAAGCGACTGCACCTGCAGCAGAACTGGCAGGAACTGCTGGATCAGGTTGAAGGAATGTTCGCCGAGGGCGTGAATCATTTCTGGCTGGATCTGCAGTGGTATGTGTACCAGGCGTTGAGAAAGCAACCCGCGCCGCTGGACAGCTGGGCCGATGTGGCCAAGCGCGACCTGGGGATGTTCCTTGAGCGTCTCCCGGGCCTGGAGGCCCTGTGCTGGAGCGACGGCACACCGTTCGCCGACGAGACCACTCGCGAGTGGATCGCTCAGCATGTCAGCGGTAATCAGTCCCAACAGTGGTTGCCTGTTCCGGCAACGACAGCCATCGATGCGGATACCGAAATCCTGTCCCTGGAAGCCCAGGCTCTGGCGCAAGCCGACAGCGATGGGGTGGAGGCGGCGCTGGCCTGGCTGGCCGCACGGCCCGATGTGCACACAGGCCGACAGCGCTGGCTGCTGCGCCTGTTGATGACGCGGGTGGCCGAGCAGTACGGCAAGAGCAACCTGGCCATTCACCTGCTGGGTGAACTGGATGCCATCGCCCAGCGCCAGGCCCTGGCGGAGTGGGAGCCGGACCTGAACTTTGAGGTCAAGGCCCGCCTGCTCAAATTGCTGCGCCTCAAAGCACAACGCAATGACGCGGATAAACCCGCTCTGGCCCGGCGCATGGACGCGTTGCTGGCGGCGCTGGTAGCCATCGATCCGGTACGCGCCGCAGTGCTCTGCGGCTGAACCTCATTTATCAGGATGTATTTGTGAACACGGAAAATCTGACGCTACGGTATTTCGACGCGGAGATGCGTTACCTGCGCGAGGCCGGCAAGGAATTCGCAGAGGCGTTCCCCGATCGGGCCGCGCAACTGAACCTGGATAAACCAGGGGCGCAGGACCCTTATGTGGAGCGTCTGTTCGAAGGTTTTGCCTTCCTCATGGGGCGACTGCGTGAAAAGCTCGACGATGATTTGCCGGAGTTGACCGAAGGCCTGGTCAGCCTGCTGTGGCCCCATTACCTGCGCACCATCGCTTCGTTGTCGATTGTCGAACTGGCGCCGGACTTCGCGCAGATGAAGCTCAGCGAACGAATCGGCAAGGGCTTTGAAGTGCTGTCGCAGCCCATCGGACCGCAACGCACCCGGTGCAGTTACACCACCACTCAGGACCTGACATTGCACCCGCTGGCCATGGCGTCTGTACGATATGCCCAGGAGCCGGACGGGCGCTCGGTGCTGCGCCTGCGCTTTGCCTGCGGAACAATGACCGACTGGAGCCAGGTCGATCTGAGCCACCTGCCGCTGTACCTCAATGCCGATGCAGCGTTGGCCAGCGCGTTGCATCAGGCGCTGACCCTCAAGGCTCAGGCGCTGTACGTGCGATGTGCGGGGGAGTCGGATCGCCAGGCGCTGGAGGGCCATTTTGCGCCCAAGGGATTTGCCGACGAAGATCGTCTGTGGCCCAAGGGCGACAGCGCGTTCAGCGGCTATCAGTTGTTGCTGGAGTACTTCACGTTCCGCGAAAAATTCATGTTCGTGACCCTTTGCGGACTGCAGCACCTGAAGCTGCAGCCGGGTACACCCTGGTTCGAGCTGGACGTGGTCCTTGGCGAGGCATGGCCCCTTGGCTTCGATCTGAGTGTCGAGCACATTCGCCTGCATGCCGTGCCGGTGATCAATCTGTTTGCGCTGGAAGCCGACCCACTGGAACTCGCCCCCTTGCAAACGGACTACCTGCTGCGCCCCATGCGCCTGCAGGACGGTCACACCGAGATTTATTCGGTGGATCAGGTCACGTCTTCGAAGAACGCCGAGCGGCATGACTATGTGCCATTCAGCAGTTTTCGCCACAAGGGCGGCATGCTGCGCGACGAGGCACCAGAGCGTTATTTCCATACGCGTTTGCGCCAGGGCGCCAATGGTTTGCATGACACCTGGCTGATTCTGGGCGGCGAGGGCTTCGATCAGGACCGGCTGTTTCAGCGTGAAGGCCTGTCGTTGCGACTGACGGGTACCAACGGGCAACTGCCGCGCAAGGCCCTGCAAAGCACGCTGCTCGATACCGTCGCACAGAATGCTCAGTCCCGCTTGCGGGTACGCAACCTGTGTGCACCCACCTTGCCGTGCTATCCGCCGAACCGTGACCGCTTCCATTGGCGGGTGCTCAGCCACCTGGGTTCGAACTTCCTGCCGATGCTCGACAGTGCCGAGGTGTTGCGGGGCACTCTGGCGCTGTATGACTGGACGGGCAGTGAACTGAACCGGCGGCGCCTGGAAGCGATCGTCGAGGTCAGGCATCACCTGATCCAGCGTTTCGAGAAGGGTTTTCTGCTGCGAGGGGTGGATATCGAAGTCACCCTGGACGCCAACGGCTTCTGCGGTGAAGGCGATATCAGCCTGTTCGGCGAGATGCTCAATCGCTTCTTCGGCCTGTATGCCGACATTCATCTGTTCAACCAGCTCACGCTGATCCTTCAACCGACCGGGAAGTGCCTGCGATGGAACGAGAACCACAGTCAGCGTATTCCCGGTTGAAAGCCGGCGGTTTGCTGCAAACGCTGCAGGGGCGGGTGGCCGAGGCCAGTCTTTATCGTTTCTGTCAGTTGCTGGAACAGTCGTTGCCCGGGCATCCGCCGTTGGGGAGTACCGCGCGTGTGGCGGATGATCCGGTACGGTTTCGGCCGGATCCCGGCATGGGGTTTCCGGCTGGCGAATTGAAGTCCATCGAGATCGATGAGGAACATCCGCAACGCCCGGCCTCGGTGCGTACCCGCTTGCTGGGTCTGTACGGTGTCGATTCACCAATGCCCACGGCGTTCGTCGACGACATTGCCCAGCGCCGGGAAGGGCACGAGGCACTGGAAGCGTTCCTCGACATCTTCAACCATCGGATCTTCACCCAGTTCTACCGGATCTGGCGCAAGTACTCGTACCCGGCCTCATTCGAATCCGGCGCGACCGACAAGACCTCGCAGTGTTTGCTCGGCCTGATCGGCCTCGGCATACCCGGCACCGCCGGGCGGATTGCCACGCCGATTTCGCGTTTTCTCGCGTTGCTCAGTGTCATGCGTCTGCCAACCCGAAACGCCGAAGGCATCAGCGCATTGGTCAGGCTGCTGGCACCGAACACACGAGCGCGGGTGACTCCACACTGGCCTCGCAAAGTCCCTTTGCTGCAACCGGCCGGTCTGTCCACAAGCCACCCCGTCAGCCTGTCCCAAGGCACGCCACTGGGCCATACCGGACACGACGCCAACAGCCAGTTGCTCCTTGGGCTTTTCACCGAGGACACCCGGGAGGCCAGCGGCTGGTTGCCGGGGGGACAGTTGCACAGTGACCTGCTGGTGTTGCTGCGCGTGTACCTGGGCTGGCGCTGCACTGCGCAGCTGCAGTTGCAGCTACCGATGCGCAGCCTGCCAGCACCGGTATTGGGCCATGCGCAGGTATTGCTTGGCATGACCGGCGTATTGGCGCAGGGCAGTGATACCTGTCAAACCGCGCAGCCCGACACCATCACCATCAACCTTGGTCGCTACCAAGGCCTTTTGCAGAATCCACGGAACAGGGAGGTACAGCATGTTGCGTACGCTGGGTAATTCATTGGCATGGGTGACGCAGGGCACCTTGCTCGGCGGTTGCGGGTTGACCCAGGCCGTCTCGGACAGCACCGCCTCGACGGCACGGGCTGTGTTCTACAAGCAAGTCACGACGCTGCATCTGGATTTTTCCGGTCGAGCGGCGAACAACACCGATGAAACGGACATGAGTGCGTTGTCGGTTCCGACCCTGGTGCGGGTGTACCAATTGCGCGACAGCAAAGCCGTGGACCAGGCCAGCTATGACAGCCTGCTCAACCATGGCGACAGCAAACTCAGTGCCGATCTACTGGACGCGCATGCCGTGGTGATCAAGCCCGGCGAGGGTGCGTTACTGAGCGTGCCCATGAACAGGGACGCAAAGTTCGTCACGGTGGTCGGTCTGTTCCGTCAACCGGACACCCGAATGAACACCTGGCGCCTGACCCTGGCCCGCAATGACCTTGAACCCGACCAGCCTCGGGTGATCGAGTTGGGTGATAACCGATTGGCATTACGGCCATTGGCGAAGGAGTAGGCAATGACCGATCTCAACCCTTCGCTGTACGAAATGCTCCTGCAGAATTTTGATGGCGAACTGGAGCTGTATCGAGTCGGCGAAGAAGACCAGCAAATCCTTTCGGTGCTGGACAATCTGCAACGCATCCTCAATAGCCGCGCCGGCACGCTCAGCCACCTGCCGGACTACGGCTTGCCGGACATGGGCGTGATCCTGCAGGGATTGCCCGCCACGGCCCATGACCTGATGAAAACGATGAGCAAGACCCTGCTCAAGTACGAACCGCGTTTGGCCGCAGTCAGCATCGAGTTGTTGGCACAGGTGCTGCCGGGCCATCTGGAGTATGCCCTCGACATGCAACTCAAGGGCGGCAAACGGGTGACCTTCGGTACCACTCTGGCACCTGAAGGCAGAGTACTCATGCGTCACCTCAAACGGCAGAGCTACCTGTCGACGCCGTGACATCGGACAGGCAAAAAGAAGGAAAGGAAATGACCGGATTGTTTGGGCTTCATGTGCGGGCAGGTGGTGATCCACGGGACTTTGACGAGTTTGTCGCACTTCGCAATGAACTCGCCCATCTGAGCCATCCGGCGTGTCCGGACGTGGATTGGGGCCGGATAGAGCAGTTGTGCCTGGCGTTGTTCCAGAAAAATGGCGCGGATCTGCAAAGCGCTGCGGCTTTCGCGCTGGCAAACGGTCAACGCCATGGGCTGGATGGCATAGTGCAAGGGGTGTCACTGATCGAGGCATTGCTCGGCGATTGGGCGGGTGTGTGGCCACCCCTGGAGTCTGCGCGCCTGGACATTCTGGCCTGGCTATTTGGTCAACTGCAGGCCTTGCTGCGGAGTGTGGACATCAGTTCACGGAGTTTGCCGGCGCTTGTCCAGCTGGGCACCGAGCTTGACCGATTGAACGCGCGCCTGGAATGCAGGGGGCTGATTGCTCCGCAAACGCTACAGGCATTGGGTCAACAAGTCGGCAATCTTCTGCTGCGGACGCAGGCAAGGCGTTTGTCGAGCGCACCGGGGCTGCCTTCGATCAGGGAGTACGTGCCTGAATATCTCATGCCGGTGATGATCATCCCCAGTCCGCCGCTGCCCGATTTGTCGGGTTCAAAGCAGAGGAAAAAAACGCGGCGTATCAGTCTGTGGGTGTCTGCTGTGGCCACCACCTTGGCTCTGTTTTATGGGTTGTGGTGGCAGGGCTGGGTGACAATTTCGGTTACCGAGAGCGGGGCCCGTCATCTGGCCTTTTTCCAGCACAAGCAGGACATCGGCGAACCCGTGCATCTGCGCAGTCTGTCACTGTTCGAGGCAGGCAGTGCCACGCTCAAGCCCGGCTCGACCAAGGTACTGATCAATGCTTTGGTCGACATCAAGGCTCAGCCAGACCTGTTGATTGTCATCACCGGGCACAGTGACGCCACGGGCGATCCTGAAGAGAACATCAGACTGTCCCAGGCCCGTGCCGCCAGCGTGCACGACTGGATGCAACGCATGGGTGACATCCCGGCCAGTTGCTTTGCCGTTCGGGGGGCTGCCGCCAGTCAACCGATAGCCAGCAATGACACCGAGGCGGGGCGAGAAGCCAACCGTCGTGTCGATATTCGTCTGGTACCGGAAAAGGGCGCCTGTCTGTCGTCGACCTGAAGCCTGCATCGGGAGCGGATGTCGGGGAGGCCGACATCCGATTCACAGTACCTGGCGAACCTATTCGGTCGCCTCTACACAATTACTCGCACCACGTCGCTCACAAAGCCGGAAGCGCACGCGCTCGGCCCAGTAGCGGCCAGCTTCGTTGACATCGCTCCACGAGTCGTAGGTGCTGCTTTCAAACAGGCCGATGATCGGCTTGCGGGCACCCACGCGCCGGTCGATCTCGGCGGCGATGAGTTCGCCGGTTTGTGCATCGGTGAGTTTGCCCTCGATGGTCACTTGCCCGGAAAACGGCGGTTTGCCGGTGGTATGGACCATCGTTTGCATCGCCGCGGCCTTGGCGCCTGGCAGGCCAAGGGGAATGGGAATGTAGGACGCCGCTTTCATCGAGGAGTCGGACGCTTCGGCGTCGACGATCGCTACCGAAATTCGCAAGGTATCCGGCCCCGGTTGTTCGACAATCTTGTAGTCCTTGCCCAGTTGGTCGCTCACCAGTTTTTGGAAGTTCTGCGAAATCGCGGCGGTGTCGCTCGCCGGTGCGTCCTTGAGTTTGGACTTGGGCCCGCCATACAGCTTGATCGGGTCCAGTATCACTTTGTTGTATCGGGCAAAGAGTGCCTGGTCTGCGTATTTCGGGTTGCGGTACAGGCGCAGTGCTTCGCCGTCGCTGCCATCCTTGAGTTTCGGGTAGGCGTCTTCCATGAAGCCGGAGCCGGTCAGGTCTTTTCCAAGGTCAGTGCTTCTGCCGGGTTGCGAGGTCGAGGAACAACCGGCCAATGCGATCAGTGCGACACCGAGGGTCAAGGTACTCAAGCGTGTTTTCATGCAGTTCTTCCTTAGTTCCATCATGGATGGCCTGGCGGGTTCGAATTCCAGGTTCAAGCGTAGGCCAGATGCGCTGAAAACCAGCGTTTATTTTCGCAACGACGCCGTACCTTTGCACATTGGGGGGGCCGGGATTACCACGCTGGCATGAACTGATGGAAAATTGGCGCGAAATGGACAATCCACATGGCCAAGGTGCATCAAGCTAGGCATGGATCTGCTTGATCCCTCACTCTAATAACAGCCATCAGCGTGACGGCCCTGGGCACGTCGCAAGGATCTCGTATGACGAAAGCAAACATACCCGTTGGCTCGGGCGGGCAAACACCGGAGGTTCCCCGTTCGGTATTCATCACAGGGGCCAACGGATTTATCGGCAAGGCACTGCTCAAACGCTACAAGGCCCTGGGCGCGCAAGTGCGTGGCATGGACCTGTTTGCCGACCCCGCGAACGATGTGGTGGCGGGTGACCTGACCCTGCCTCAGGTATGGGCCGAACATGCCAGGGGTTGCGAATTGTTCATCAACACGGCCGCGGTGGTGTCGCTGGCGAGTCATAGGAGATTTCCGGTGCGCGCAGCACCCGGCGCTGACCCGGGTTGTAGGTCCAGGCCAGGTGCGTCTCGGTGGTCTGGTCGATCGGCTCATGCACCAGGTTCTGGCTGCCCGCCACGCTTTCCGGCGAGGTGACCTTGCCCAGGTAGTAATACAGGCGGTTCGGTTCCGGGTTGCCCATTGCCGACGCCATCATCACCGAAACGTCACGGCGCACCGGGGTGAACTCGCCGTTGGCCTGCACCACCATTTTCGTGGGGTAGTAGTGATAACCACCGGCACGGTAGCGACTCACCCTCCGCCATCGCGAGCAGGCTCGCTCCCACAGTTGATTTGTGTCGGACGCAAAATCCGGGGGACACCCTCGCTCCCACAGGGTCATGGGGTTTTCATGCAGCCCAAATGAAATGAGCGCCACCTGGGCGCTCATTTTTTTCAGATCCTGTTCAATTGGTTTTCACCACCGCCGGTGGAGTCCAGTCGCCGTCGAGGGCATCGGCTTGCGGCCAGTAGGCGCGGATGTACAGCGAGAATTCGGCGCCTTTAGGCGAGGGCAGCCAGTTGCTTTCCTTGTCCTTGCCCGGTGATTCGCTTTGCACGTAGATAGTCAGCGAGCCGTCAGGGTTGGTTTGCAGGGATTTGTTCTTTGTGCCGATTGAATAGCGCTTGAGCTCGTTGGGCGAGAAGAAGTGCTGGTCGTTGTACAGCGTCAGCGACCAGAACCCCTTGACCGGCGGCAGCTTGCCTTTGGCGAACGTCACGCTGTAGCCGTACTGGCCGTTGAGGCGCAGGCCGTTCTCATCCAGGTCCTGGTAGAAGTATTTGGTCTCTTTTTGCTGATTGACGAATATGTTCGAGCGCGCGACGGCGGTACGGGTGAAATAGTCGGTGCCGAACGCTGCACCGTTGCTCACGGTGCTCCAGTGATTCGGCAATTGCAGGCCGTAGTTGCGGAACTGCAACAGCGGGTCGATCACTTCTTTGTCGGCCTTTTTCGCCTCGTCGATCATCGCGGCGCGAAGTTGCGGGTCGGCCTTGGCGATCGCCGCGAGGGCAGCCATTTGTGCGTAGCGGGCTTCTTCGCCCGGCAATGGCTTGGCGTCCTTGAGTAGGGCCGGCAGTTCGTCGAAGAACTTCTCTGGGACCACCCATTTGGTTTCGGCGCTGCCATCAGAAGCCTGGGCCGGGAATGTCGGCAGTTGCTTCCAGTTGCGTTTCTTGACCTTGCCGTCGTATTGCGACAGTGGGTACATGTCGATGCCGGCCAGTGCCGCCTGCACGGCCAGGCGGTCGGTGCCGGTGTCGTCCTGGAATACCCGCGGGATCACGAACCCGGTGTTCGTGCGCGCCCGGTACACCCGGGTAATACCGGGCGGCACCTTGCCGTTCCAGTCCGGGCCGACCAACAGGTAGAAACCCGGTTGGGTGTTATACATTTTGCCCAGTTCGGCGAAGCTGTCCGAACGCAGGTCCACCACCTGATACACCCAGAAACGGCCGTCGAAGTCCGGCACTTGCAGCACCACCGGTTCAATGTCCAGGGCGATGCTGCCGGCACCGTACACCACGTCCTGGTTCGGGCAGGCCACCAGCCGTTCGGCCGGGTCGATGTAGTCGCTGAGCATCGACAACCGATTGATCGGGGCCACGGGTACGATGCCGCCCATCAAGCCAGGTTCACGGAGGTCTTTGAACGCCTGTCGCCGATTGAAAATATTGGCCATCGGCCAGCCCCAGAAATACGCCTCGCGCGCCATCATGCGTACGTATGGTTCAGTTACTTGGGTACCGGCAACAGGCCCCGAGACTGGGCTGGCGGCCGTAGCGGCGACAGTGGCTTGCGCTGCGTAAGCCGGAGTGCCCCACAACGCTGCGGCTGTGAGCGTACTGACGAAAGTCAAGGCGAAGAGGGCATGGCGCCGGGGTAAACGATTCATGAAGCGTCCTTACTGGTTGGCAGTCACCTGATGCAGGTGAGTCGCTTTCAAGATAGCTCATCTTTACCCCGGTGCTGCTCAGCGCAGGCGCTTGGACGTCAGATCGACCTCAAAGATGATCCGCATCAATCACCGCCTTGGCGAACGCCTGCGGAGCTTCTTGCGGCAGGTTGTGGCCGATGCCGCCGTTGATCAGCCGGAATTCGTACTTGCCGGTAAAGCGCTTGGCATAGTCCTCGGGGGCAGGGTGCGGTGCGCCGTTGGCATCGCCTTCAAGGGTGATGGTCGGCACGCTGATGGACGGCGCCGTGGCCAGTTTCTGTTCCAGCGCTTCGTATCGGCTTTCACCCTGGACCAGGCCCAGGCGCCAGCGGTAGTTGAACACGGTGATGTCGACATGGTCCGGGTTATCCAGTGCCCTGGCGCTGCGGTCGAAGGTGGCGTCATCGAACGCCCATTTCGGCGAAGCCAGTTGCCAGATCAGCTTGGCGAAGTCATGGGTGTTTCTCTCGTAACCGGCGCGTCCGCGGTCAGTGGCGAAGTAGAACTGATACCACCACTGCAATTCCGCCTTGGGGGGCAGCGGGTTCTTGCCGGCCGCCTGGTTGCCGATCAGATAACCGCTGACCGAGACCAACGCCTTGACCCGTTCCGGCCACAGCGCCGAGACGATGTCGGCCGAACGCGCACCCCAGTCATAGCCACCGAGCACCGCTTGTTTGATATTCAGGGCATCCATGAAGTCGATGACATCACTGGCCAGCGCAGCCGGCTGACCATTGCGCTCGGTTTCTACGGACAGGAAACGCGTATCGCCATAGCCGCGCGCATAAGGCATCAGCACCCGATAGCCCTTGGCGGCGAGCAACGGCGCGACTTCGTCATAGCTGTGAATGTCGTACGGCCAGCCGTGCAGCAGGATCACCACTGGCCCGTTGGCCGGGCCAGTTTCGGCGTACGCCACGTTCAGCAGCCCGGCGTTGACATGCTTGAGCGGGCCGAACGGCGAGGGCGCCGCCTGCGTGGTGGCGGCAGGGGTCGCCGCTGGCTGCGCGGTGGCGGCCGTTTGCGCTTGGGCCGCGCCGAGCACGCCAAACAGGGTGAGCGCGAGAATCGAAGGGCCGACCAGGTGGCGGCGAGTCTTGCCGGTGTTGCTGTTGCGCAGTGCCATCTTCATGGGATGTCTCCATTACCAGCCATGGGTCAGGGGTCCGGTCTGTGCCCCTTCAAACCTTGCTTGCATTGAAACGCGGCAACGTATCTGGCCTGTGTCCAATCGTCGGCCGGTTGAAAGTCTGTGTATCAAGATCTCGCATTGACACACGGTGATACATAGATATTTAACCTGAGCTTCTTTTCAACTCGATCGAGACACATAAGCCGCGCTTGTTCGTCTCATCCGAGAAACCCAGGCGCACCCGAGCGCCCGTACGCTCGGCAATGGCCCTGACGATGGACAAGCCCAACCCGGAGCCTGCTTCCTCTGTTCCCACGCTGCGATAGAACGGGTCAAACACGCGCATCTGCTCATCGGCCGTAATACCAGGGCCGGAATCCTTGACCTGAAAGATCACGGTGCCTTGCACCTGCTCCACCGACAGGTCGACGCGTCCGCCACTTGGGGTGTAGCGGATCGCGTTGTCCGCCAGGTTCTTCACCAGAATCAGCAGGTCCATTTCGTTGATGACGACCTGCACGTCTTCGGTGCTTTCAACACCGATGTCGATGTGCTTGCGCTCCGCCAGTGGCAACAGATCCTCCAGTACCTGTCGATAGATCTCATGCACCGAAACCGTGGCCTGCGGTCGCTCGGCGTTCGATTGTGCGGCGGCCAGGGCCAGCAACTGGTCGATCAGTTTTCTGCTGCGATCGATGCCGCGGGACAGCGGCAGCAGGCGCTCGACGGCTTGCGTCGGCATGGGCGTGGCTTTCAGTCGTTCGGCTTGCAGCGACAGGGCTGTCAAGGGCGAGCGCAGTTCGTGGGCGGCGTCGGCGATGAAGCGACGCTGGGTTTCCATGGACTGCGCAACCCGCGCCAGCAAGCGATTGATGGCCACGACGAAAGGGCGGATCTCGGTGGGCAGGTGTTGTTCGTTGATCGGGTGCAGGGCCTGTTTGTCCCGTCGATCTATTTCTCCGGAGAGAATGGCAATCGGGCGAAACAGCTTGCGCACCAGATCACTGACCACCAGCAACAGCACCGGAAACAGAATCAGAAACGGCAGCAAGCTGCGCAGGGCACTCTCGCGTGCCTCCTTGTCGCGAACCCCCGTCTCCTGCGCGACAACGATCCGCTCGCCACGGGCAGTGGTCCTGACCAGCGCGCGAAAGTCTTCGCCGGCGATACTCAAGGTCGACAAACCATCGGCCAGCGTCGTGGGGAAGGGCAGTGGCAGGACGCTGTCGTCGTTGTTGCCGACGGCTTTGCTGCTGTCAGCCAAGTATTGAACGATGACCCTGGACTCTTCGTCGTCGCCGGCGAATTTTTCAGCGGCGGGGTAGTGCAGTGTCATCTGTTGCCGATCGAACAGGACCGCCACATGACGCAGGGTTTCGTCCTGCATTTCGTGGACCTCGTCGAGGGCGGAGACGAACGCGAATATCCCGGCCAGCACCGCCACGATCAGGATGGCCAGCGACAGTGCGACCGACAGCCGTACCTGCACCGAGTCGCTCAAGCGCTTTTTGAAACCATCCATCCCATACCCCTGACGTTCTTGATGACATGGTTGCCCAACTTGCGTCGCAGCGAATGAATCAGAAACTCCACGGCATTGCTTTCCACTTCATTGCCCCAACCGTAGAGACGGTCCTCGAGTTCGCTGCGCGAGAGGATCGCCCCCGGGCGGATCAACAGGGCCTGTAACAGGGCGAACTCGCGGCTGGACAGTTGCACGTCGGGGTTTTCGGCAGTGCTCGCCTGTTTCGACACCAGGTCCAGTGCCACCACGCCGTTGTCCAGCAATGACTGGGCGCTACCGCCTTTGCGGCGCAGCACGGCGCGCATACGGGCCAACAGTTCGGCCATGTCGAAGGGTTTGAGCAAGTAGTCGTCCGCGCCACCGTCAAGGCCGCGCAGGCGGTCGTCAAGACTGTCCCGGGCGGTGATGATCAGCAGGGGCACCGGGTTGTTGCGGGCGCGAATGCTGTCGAGTACATCGAGCCCGTCCTTGCCTGGAAGCCCGAGGTCCAGCAGCACCAGGTCGTAGGGCTGGGTCTCCAGTGCCGAGAGTGCGGTAAGGCCGTTTTTCACCCAGTCGGTCGCATAGCTCGCATCACTCAGCGCGCCCTGGATGGCGTCCCCGATCATCGGGTCATCTTCGACCAGTAATATGCGCATGTCCCGCTCCGAAAAAAAAGGCGCGGCGGTCATGACCGTCGCGCCTGTATTGAAGCACCTGTCCCGGCGTTTGTCCGCCCGGTTATTACGCGCCTTTCATCGAATCGAAGGCCTTCATCAGCTCGTCCATGCGGGCTTTGCAATCGCTCTGTTGCGGATTGCCGGCACGCAAGGCGTCGAGCGCGCGGTCAATGGCCTTGTCCACTACATGCCAGTCGCTGGCGGCGCGCGGCTTGATACCGGCTTCGGCGGAGTCCCAGGCGCTCTCCAGGTCCTTGATGCGGGCTTTCGCGCCCGGCAAGTCATTTTTATCGACGATCGTGGCAACGTCGGCGGCGATGGTGCGGAACTCGGACAGGTCACCCAGTTTTGAACCGGATTGGGTTTGTGCATTCATTGCACCGGACTGGGTGCCCGCAGCAGGCTTGTCGGCAGGCTTCGAGCAGCCGGCAGCAATGCTGAGGAGGAAGATCGACGAGACAATGGCGACGTGTCGAATGATGTTTTGAAAAGGGCGCATGACGTTTCCTTGATGGGCTATTTAAAGGTTACTCAGTAACGGAATTGCGGTTGCCGACGCTCATCTGCGCGACAGCAACCAACAGGACGATGACGCACAGGAAGATCGCGCTGGTCCAGGTGGCGCCCATGCCGAGGCCTCCGTAGGTCTTGGACTGGGTCAGCAAGTCGCCCAGAGAAGCACCGAACGGACGGGTCAGGATGTAGGCGATCCAGAAGGCCAGTACCACATTGGCGCCCAGGCGCCAGGCCACCAGGGTCGCGGCGAGCAGCGCGGCGAAAATCACGGCGCCGAGGGTGAAACCCAGGCCCAGTGCCTCGGTGGCCAGGTCACCGCCGGCCGTGCCGAGGGCAAAGGTGCAGAGCACGGTCGTCCAGTAGAACCATTCCCGGCGCGGGGTGACGATCTCGCGGATCGACAGGTTGTGCTCCATCCGGTACCAGACCAGAAAATTCAGTGCCAGCAACACAGAAAACACCGCCGTGCTGGTGTACAGGCTGACATCGAGAACGTCGGTCAGGATGTCGGTGAGCTGGGTCCCGACGATGCTTACCAGCACCACGGTCAGCCAGTAGATCCAGGGCGAACAGGCGCTTTTGCGCATCTGTATGAACAGGGCGATGGCCAGCAATGTCGCCATGCCGAGGCTGGTCCAGCCCAGGCCAAGGCCGGCATCGACGGCGAGGAAGTCCGCGCCGGTTTCACCCACGGTCGTGGACAGGATCTTGATCACCCAGAATGACAGCGTCACCTCGGGTACTTTGTTGAGCCATCCGGCTGTAACGGGTTTCATGGGCGGGTTGCCTCTCCTGAGCAGCGCCGAAGTTGCGCAAGGGAGACGATACGGATCGAAACTTAGCTGAGACTGAGGGGAAGGGAAGTCGACCGGATTTCTGGTACGGCTTCGAGCCAGAGTAAAAGCTAACTCGACTAAAGCACTATTTAGTCGAGTTATGTCGTCAAATACTGCAAATGTGTTACCAAAATCACAAGTGAGAGGCGCACGACAAATGACTCAATGCACCCTGAAAATTGGAGAAATTATCAAAGCCCTGGGCCTTGAGCCCCATATCGAAGGCGGATTCTTTCGCAGAACCTACCAATCGGACGACCAGAACATGGTTGTAACTGCGGGTGGTCAACGGCATTGCATGACGTCGATTTTCTATCTATTGACCCAGAATTCTCCGATAGGCCATTTCCATCTCAACCAGTCAGACATCGTTCATTACTATCATCTGGGCGATCCGATTCAGTACACGCTGATTTTTCCGGACGGCACATTGAAAACCGTCGTGATGGGCCACGATGTTCTCGCCGCACAATGCTTGCAGCTGCACGTGCCCGGCGGCATCTGGAAAGCTTCACAGGTGATGCACGGCGCAGCAGGATATGGAAATGGGCGACCGGCAAAAGCTCGGACAGCAGTTTCCCGAGCATTGGGCATTGATCGAAAAGCTGACGCGAGGATGAGGTGGTTGCGTGCTTCAAGATCTGTGTGTGTCGGGGTCAATCTGGCAATATCGTATTACGTGTAATGTATATTATGTTAAACCAGAGGCTATGTTAGATATGTTCATGAGCGTCGTAACCCCTTGATTCGACAAGCTCGCTTCTGACAGTTGAACGTAGATGAAAAGGACAAGCATGGGCAACTGCGCCGCATCTCCGGTCTGCTGCGGCAATCGCTATTTGATGCGACTCCAGACGTCTCTTCGCCGAACCCATTGATTTCATTGGGCTGCGTAAGGATTGCTAGTTGTGAGATCGCTTTTTTCTGACGATATGATGCGACTGCTCACTAAGAGTGAAAATTATAACCTACTGAAATTAAAAGACTTTCATGATTCTTCCATTCAGGGAATAGCAAAACCTCTGACGAGGAATTGTGCGACAGCTCTTAGACGAACAGATCTGGACGCACGTATAAAAATCTATGTAAAACAATGGTATACCGCTTGCTCAACGAAATATTGCGACTTCCCAGCACCGTTATTTTAAAGCCTTTGATGCGCCTTTCCCGGCGGCGCACCGCCCAGTGGGCTACTCGCGGCAACGCCCATCCGGCGCGCAAATAACGCATAGACGCCCGAATCCGTTGGCATTCGTACTGCTTCTGATTGCGCAGCCTAGTCCCAGGCAGACTTTATTCAGAAGAAAACATTTCGGTGATCCATTAAATAAAAACGCGACTTTCCAGGCAGGTATTTGCCACCGTCGACTCCGTAACCCATTAAAAGTGGGGCTTACGGTGATCTTCAAATAAAAAAGCGACTATCCGCAGAACCTTTCTTTGAAGATAAAGATGCGACTTTCCGGTGACTTGATTCGTGCGCTGTCAATTCACATATAAATATATAGTTGTTAAATTTATGCCATATGTTTGGGTGGTGTGGCAATAAACCTAAAATAATTTGACGGAAAACTTTCGTGGCAATATATAGATAATTACACACACTCTCAGGAGCGCTAATGTAAAAGTCCAAAAGTGTCAATCTGGCGAGTAAATATTTTTGCTTCTACATGGTGTTGAAAAAATTGGATCGAGGGGCTAGGGTCTACGTTGCTCGCAACCTTCCGAGCCCATCGTGCGAGGGGAGTTGCAAACTTCCAGTAACTGTCAGAACTGGAAGTTCTCAAACGTCGAAATCGGTAACCAAAATGCCTTCTGAGCCAAAACCGTTATTTGAAACTTTTGAGTCTTTCTTGGATCAGGACTTTACATGCGAAGGTTCGTCTATCAGATTCGTGAGAAACTATGTAAGCAGTTTCGATAGCGGCCTGGATGCAGTTGCCGGTTATCAGACTGTACGTTCTTTTTTACGCACCTATGAAAGTAGCGACCAAACATTTAACTCGTATAGGACTCACGTTGAACGATTGCTTCTGTGGGCTTTGATTGTAAGAAAAAAATCAATCTTCCAGCTCAAGCGGCAAGACGCCGAAGCCTATTTGAAATTTTGCCGAAACCCACCTTCAGAGTGGATTGGCCATGTGACACGTGGCCGCTTCATCACCAACAAGGATCCTGAGACCGCAGTGGAGTTTCCAGAAGTACCGAATCCTAACTGGAAACCCTTTAGCCAAAAGAATCAGAAAGATAGCCGGCAGATCGACCCTATCCCAGCCTATGCAGCATCGAAAGGAACCATGAGCCAGATCTTTTCGGTTTGCAGCTCCTTCTATGAGTTCCTAGCGGAGGATGGCCTGGTTAGCCTCAACCCTTTTAGGTTGGTTAAAAACAGGCAAGATTACACAGGCAACCTTGTAGGAGATGGCCAGAACCGGGCGCTGACTCCTCTGCAGTGGGACTACGTTATTGAAACGGCTGAGGCAATGGCAGAAGACGAGCCATTGAGACATGAACGCACCCTCTTCGTCTTGGCCACGCTTTTCGCTATGTACCTCCGTATCTCCGATCTCGTTGGACGAGCTAACTGGGAGCCCTGCATGGGAGATTTTCGTCAGGATCCAGAGGGTAACTGGTGGTACCACGTCATCGGCAAAGGAAATAAAGCTGGGAAAGTTGCGGTTCGGGACGAATACATCAATCAGCACCTGAAACGCTACCGTGTATTCCTCGGATTGTCGGAGTTGCCTGAGGAAAACGAGCAGACACCTTTGCTAACGACCCTAAATGGAAGGTCGGGCCTTTCTGGACGGCAAGTGCGTACCCTCCTCCAATCCGTCTTCGACAATGCGTTAGCCAAAATGAAATCAGAAGATCGTGAGGCGTATGAGATGAACAGCCTGCGATCGGCGTCAGCCCATTGGCTTAGACACACCTCTGCGACCTTCGATGCGCCCTTTCGCAAAGCCAAGGATCTGCAGCTAGATCTACGCCACAGTAACCTGAGTACTACCCAAGACACTTATTACCACTCTCATGACCAAGAGCGGATGCACTCTATTAAGCGTTTGGGAATGAAAGAGAGAGGTTAAATCCTCAATCGCTAAGCATGCAGTCATGCATTGCGTTTGCGTTAACTGGCACCGGTTCTCAGACGAACTCGAACCCCAAACCAGCCAGTGTTTCTTTCTCCGTCGCTTTCAACTTCTTCACCGCCCAGATGAGCATATGCCGTGGACGTGAGCTCGCCACGTAAGCAAACCTCGCTCCTTCGGATGTCGGGTCGGCGAGCCACTCCTTCCAATGGGAAAGGTGAACCCCTTTTTGAAGTGACGACACGACCACTGTTGCATCATGAGTTTCGCCCTTAACTTGGTGGATGGTCTCGTAGCGCAAACTGTCTATAGAGGCTTGCTGAGCGACACCTTCGCTCAGACGTAAACTGAGTGAGGTGTCTCCTTGTTTTTTGGGGGCCCTGAGGACTAGATCTCTCAATGGCAAAAGCTGTGTTGTGATTTCGGCTAACACGAAGGACTGATCTGGGAGTGATCGCATGGCTTGTTTAGCGACGACTGCCCACTGTTTCCAAGTCAGTTCCAGGTTACCAGCGCCAGCGGCCACCAAGTGATTCAAGCATTTGTGAATGAATTTCCGCCAGACAAGCTTGGATTCGATCGCTACCGGGCAATGGGGGCCTGATCTCGTTACTTGCAGGGAGAGCTTATCTGCGAACCATTCGGCAAATAGCGCTACCGCAACGTTCAACTCCCCTTTGCTCCCGCTTCCGGCAGCGACGCATGCCAGCGCCAGCACTTCAACGCCCTTGAAATTGTCGCCCTTGCGGAAGCGTTGCAGCGTGCTGTGCCCGCGAGCGACAACGACAACCTCTTTGTAACCACTGGTGAGCTCGATTATTCTCGGAAGAAGCTCTGAAGGACATTTCGCATATTGGAGCAGAAGGGGCTTAACTGGAGCGATTTCGGGGTTACCCGAGATGCGATCGATCTGCAGCAAGTCACTGCAGAGATCCACGATGGATTGCCCGCTTCTCCAATTCGCTGTAAGTGGCAGCTGCGCGAAGCCGAGCTCGGCAAGGAGCGCCTTCACATTGTCCGGATTAGATTTTCTGAATCCGTAGATCGATTGGTTCAGATCGCCTACGAAATGGAATTTAATGCCAAGCCCATGGAGCTTCCGTACCATCGCCAGTTGCTCTGCTGACAGGTCTTGGCACTCGTCGACAATGACCAGCGGAAATCGCTTCGCCAGGCGCTGGAAATAGCTGGCAAGAGCGGGCCTCTGAAGTGCCGCCAAGGCAATCATGTCTACATCTTTGTAAGTCGCGAACCCTGCCGCCCAGAAACGCTTCTTCGTATCGATCAGGTCTTCGCGAGCAACCTTAGTGATTGCAGCGGCGTTGAGCTGTGTATCTCTAGTCCGCTCGCCGGTCGAGAACGTGAATCCTTTGGTCTCCAAGTCGTAGTTATACTTACAGGCGGAGATCGAACGGCCACAGATCTTGGTGCGAGCGTGGAAGATGTCTGCCTTGTTCTCCACGATCCTGATCCGACTATCCCCCTCCTTCCCTGGATACTGAGTAACCTCGCTTGCGATGCTTGCGACCATTCGCGAGTGGACAAAGCTGTCGAAGGTTGACACCACATGAGGAAAGCCCAGCGGCTCTCCCAGGTGCCGTACCAGTCTATCCTTAAGCTCGTCCGTAGCGCTGTTGGAGAAGGTCAAAACCGCTATCCCAGCAGGGAAGCCAGTCCACTCCTCAACGACCTTGGCCATCATGGCCGCGACGACCTCTGTTTTGCCACTGCCTGGGCAGGCGTTGAGATACACATGCTGGTCGAGAGGTGCGCCAATATAGGCTTTCTGCTGGTCAGTCAGCTTAATCATTGGGCAGGGACTTCCTCAAGTCCGCAAGCCCAGAGGATAGCTTCACGGATGTAGGCCGGGACGACTAACTCACTTTCCTGCTTCTCCAGCTCCTCGGCAAATGCCTGCGCATACATACCTTTTCCAATACTGGTGGAGTCGATGCGGTATAGAAGCTCAGCCGCGTGGCCTGCTCGTTCGGGACTTTTCATTTCGTCAAAAGCCAGCTTCGCTCTTTCTCGTAGCTCGGGAGCCACGGTTCCGTCCTGAGCGGGCCAGAGCTCGGCGGCTACGGAGAGCATCATCCGCAGGTTCGCTCCTTCCATCGCGATATCGTACTCGAAGGTTTTGTAATTACCTGCGTAGAGACGTCCGAACTGCGACTGGCTAATTTTGGCGATGTAGGCAAGAGCATGGTTCTCGCCATCCCTTAAGTCGTCGTCATGCGGCGTGTAATCAACTGACACTCGCTCTCCACCCTCAACGTCGACTTTGATCGTTTTGGGTGGATCTTTGTCGGTCAAGCCGGCGCAGCGCACCGGAACGTTTTCACCTGTGCTCTCCTCGGTCACGTCGCAGAACAGCTGCATGAAGTGCTTGAAGTAGATGCCACCCAGGTTGATTACTGATACGCCGTAATCCTCAAGTGTGTTCTTGCCGTCGCCGTACTGAGCGAGCACCCTGCGCGCCAGCTCCGGGATAACCATCGCCTCAGCTATGCCCTCAACCAGGATAGAACCCTTGGAGAAAAGCAGATTGGATTTAGTGACATCGAGCCACCGGTCGATGAATTTCCGACTGGGCTCTGGAAGGCCGCATGTCCTCAGAGGAATCGCAATTGGAGTATCCGTGTTAGAGAGGTGGATGATCTGATCCACCGATACTGCTGATGAGATGACCGTCGAGTGGGTGGTGATGATCACCTGGATCCCTTTCTCTTTGGCCACGGCGCTGAGGTGCTTCAAGAGACGTATCTGAAGCTGGGGATGTAGATGAGCCTCGGGCTCTTCAATCAGCAGAAGGCGCAGGTAGGTTTCCTCCCCCCGCTCCTCCTCCACTTCCAACGTAAGTTCAGCCAGAATGGAGGCAATGTAGAGCAGGTTGTTGTAGCCAAGGCTATTTTCTTCCAAAGACCGAAACTGGGTAGCCTCGGCCGCGGCCAGGTTCGGGAAGTAGAGCAATCGCAGGCCTTCAACGATACGAGAGAAGCTCACCTCCGAGAACTGAATGAGTGTGTTCTGGGACAGGTGCATTCCTAATGCTGCCTTCAGGCTTTTGCCAATTCGTTCATTGGCTTGCTTGATGGCGTACTCGTCGCTCTCGGAGAGCTCCTGGTTGAACGCGCCAACTCGTTCCTCCAAGGGATGAAGTTTCCCACCCTTACGAGCTGTTTCAAGCTCCTTGCGGCAGAGCGCCTTCAAAAGTCGGGCTAGCCTGGACTGGCGCCCATCTCGGAGTTTTGTTTCTGCATCACGCAGAGGCGGTAAGTAAATGCAATGAATGAGATCAAGGGTCTCAGTTTCCAGCGCTGTAGCCCGTGCATAACCGCCGTAAAGTTGGCTTTTGAATCGGCCCCGCGATTCGAGATTGAGCGCGGTGAACGTGAGTTTCGCTTCCTCTTGATTGCCACACCAATCCCTGAAAGCGATGGTGTCATTCTCATCCAGGTCAGAAAAGGTAGCTTGGATATCGATCCGTGGTGCCGCTACAGCTGCCAGGTGAAATCCACGATGAAAATCTCGTTCGTTGATCAAACGTTTGCCGGATTCCGAGTCATTGAAGAGCTGGCGGACGGCAGCAATGACGCCTGTCTTGCCCGCTCCATTCTCGCCCACGAGAACATTGAGACCGTCGTGGAATTCGATCGTGAAAGGCTCGCCAAAGCACTTGAAGCCATGAATGTCTAAGGTACGTAAATACATGAGAATCCTTTCTTAACCTTAAAATTTGGAGGTGTGCTCGTCGCAACGCGATCAACGACGCAAATATGCTGGCGACATGAACTAGCCGCCGTCCTCGCGAACAATTTTCTCACCACGCAAGACTATTTTTTGGTTCATCTCGCGCGCAAGCTCGCCACAGCCCTACCCTTCGAATAGTTATCGCCCGAGGGCCTGTCCGCTCGCAATTGCAGATGTCCAGCAATCGCATGCTCCCTGAGCCTTTGAAGGGTGTCCCGGAATCCGGATGCACGTGGTTCATCTCGATGCATATCACTCTTGGCGCTGATCATCTGCTTGCTCACTCCGTGATGGACTCTTTTCATGTTGAAGTTGCTTCAGCTTTTGCCGCAGCTGGTCGACCTCATGCTGAGTCGTTTCCAGCAGCGCCTGTGCATTCTTGGCTCGTGTATCGACCTGAGTGACGGAATCGCGCAGGGAGGCTGATTCTTCACGGGAATGAGCAAGCTGTTCGATAAGCTGTTCTTTGGCCCCCTCCTCTCTAGCAGATGCGATGGCCAATGCATTGAGCTCACCAGTGAGTCGCGTGATGGTCTCGCCTTGGGTGGTCACAAGCTTGGTCTGCTGGCGGGAGTCGGTAAGGAGGCGCTCGTTGTCTCGATTCAAGCGGCTAAGCTCGTCTTGTTTCATCGAAAGTGTCTGTTGCAACTGACGGTGCTCAACCTGGATTTGTTGGAGCTGGCCTTCATGGCGGCGCTGTTCTTGCTCTCGCTGATCTTTCACGGCCGTGCGGTAGTGCTCAAGTGCATCACGAGCATGCAGGTGCTTTTCTTCCAGCGAGCGAATCTGCTCATCTTTCTCGTGCGCCCGCACTTCCAGGTCGGCACAACTTTGACTTAGGCGAGCGTTGCGCGTGAGCTCGGATTGCAAGCTGCTTTGGCACGTACTCAATTCGCCAGCCTGGACGTCGAGCGCTGCTTGAAGGCTATCGTTCTGGCGCTGCAAATCCGCCAAGGCAGCTTGTGCCTGCGCAAGCTGTTCATTGACTGACACTCGGTGCTTATCGAGCTCAGTTCGCGCTTTCGCTACTTCCTCGGCGCCCTCCTCAAGCAAGCGATCTAACAATTGGCCAACCAGCCCGCTGAGCTCATCACTCAAGCGTTCGCGGCGCTCGTTCGGCCGGGGCTCTACTTTTTCGAGTTCGCCTAGATAGCGGGCAATGGTCGTCATCGAACCAGTATTTCCAAGCTCGACCCGCACAGCGTTGATACTGGGATTTACACCCTTAGCAATCAGCGCATCTCGTGCTATCTGGACGATTGCTCTGTTAATACCGCCGCGTGCCATGACCTCTCCTACGATTTCGTAGTGTAAACGTAATGTGTAATTACATGTTACATCTAGATGAAAAAACAGTCACGAAAATCATTTTTATATGATCAAATAATGGGGGCTTATCGCATCATAAAGCAGATTTTCGTATTTCCATCGCTGGAAAATTTACGTTTCGCGTAGAAGGGTCGAGATGAATAAGGCTGATCGGTACCTGCAGGCCGGTACGCGGGAAAACACCCGGCGTAGTTACCGCGCCGCGGTGGAACACTTCGAAGTGACCTGGGGAGGATTTCTGCCGGCGACTGGCGATGGCATCGTTCGCTACCTGGCCGAGTTCGCGGACAAGCACACCATCAGCACACTAAAGCAGCGCCTGGCCGCACTGGCTCAGTGGCACATCACTCAGGGATTTCCTGATCCAACAAAAACGCCGAACGTGAGGCAGGTGCTCAAGGGCATCCGGACATTGCATCCGGCCCAGGAGAAACAGGCGGCCCCTCTCCTCCTGACCCACCTAGAGCTGGCAGTGAGCTGGCTTGAGCGCGAAGCGAGTCTTGCGGCTGAGCGGAGTGACTACCGAAGCGTGATGAAATGTCGACGCGACATAGCCTTGGTGTTGATTGGTTTTTGGCGAGGGTTTCGCGGGGACGAACTGGCACGACTACAAGTCGAGCATACTCAAGCAGAAGCCGGTGCCGGCATCACCTTCTATTTGCCTTACACCAAAGGCGATCGACAGCATCAGGGGACGACCTTCCACACTCCTGCCCTTAAGAAACTGTGTCCAGTCCAGGCTTACATCAACTGGATCACCGTGGCTGGCATTGCCCATGGGCCTGTGTTCAGAAAGATCGATCGCTGGGGCAACCTTGCTGATGGGGGCATCAACTCCAACAGCCTGATCCCAATGCTGCGTCGTATCTTTGCGCAGGCGGGTGTGCCATCGGACATCTACAGTAGTCACTCAATGCGGCGCGGGTTTGCCACTTGGGCTTCCGCTAATGGTTGGGATATCAAGTCGCTGATGGGCTACGTCGGCTGGAAGGACATCAAGTCAGCGCTGAGGTACGTTGATGCGGGCTCCTCTTTTGGCGGCCTTGCATTGAAGCCATCAGCGCCCAAAGTGGAAATCCTTTAAAGTCGCCTTTCAATATCGGTTTGGCACAGTCCGTCTAGGCTAGACACTTGAGTTTTCAATCGTCACAGTTTTCAGGCTATCCCACCATGGATACAAGATTGCTCACCGCTCAAGAGGTTCACCAGGTACTCCGTGATGTTACTGTCGGTTCACGCTCAATGCGCCGAATCACAGAGATCACATGGAACGAGATTTACTGTGGATTGATGACCGTCGAAGTAGATAGGTGGGTGATCACGTTTTTCGAAGATTGCGGTGAGCTTGACTATTGCGATAGCTGCTACAGCCCTGACGGCCGAAAGTACGACTTTAGCTCACGGGATGCCATAGATCCTGTCGAGCTTCTTTTACCTGACGAGCATCGACAGTTAGAAGAACTGCTTCGTCGTATCTGATCCACCATCAGACATTGATCGAACACGCTGCGAGACCTGCGTATCGAGCCTTCACTGGCACAGGAGTGATCCGTTAGGATCAATACCGCTATCGATCTGCCCTGATGAAAATGGCTTCCAAGGTACCCGGTCACTCATACCTGTTGGCGTCCATTAAACTCTCAGCAAGCCAAAAAGCATCCTGTATACTGAACGAATAGCACATGAAGTCAAAAACGAGTTCTATTCCCCCATCTTCAACTGTGTAAACTCCTAATTCCTCCATCGTATCGCCCGGAATCTTGGCTAGCTTGCTGAAATAAACTTCATTCTCCGTCTGCTGATATTTGAATCGTCCGTCAGCCCTATAACTCCAGCAACCCGATACGTCTTTGTGGAATTTTCTCTCCAACTTACTTTTACGCTTCTTTGACGTAAATAACACGTTCACCTGGTTACCAAGATTCACCAAAAAAGCATCTTTAAGGCAATGCGCAATTTCCTGCGCTACGCCCTTTGAAAACCTAATGGATACATCATCTAGCTTCAGCCTCACACCATCACTACCCTGCCTGGACACCTGACACGGGTACACGTCTTTACACTCACGTTCTCGCCAGCACGTAAATTCGCGCTCCGCAAAAAACACTGCCGGTTGCATTTCAGTTTTGCTCACAAATCACCATTTCGTTGCTGTTAAAGATAACAACGGATGCTTTGAAGAAAACCTTTAGCGAAAGAGTGAAATATTTTTGGTGGCTTATCAAAAGGGCTTTAATCGTTGTGGTTTGTGCGTCCCCCTTTCAGGGGTGGGCTGTCGTGAACCAAGCCCTTGCGCAAGGCGCTGGTCTTGGCCCTCCGGGCGTCCATCCGCACGCCTACGGCCGTCGGCCTGCGCGCTCCGCTTGCTTTCCGACGCGCTCTGTAACGAAACTTTTTGCGCTGTAACGTAAGCAGTGTTGCAGCGCACAAAACTACGTTACAGGCCATTGATCGCCTAGCTGCTGGTGCCAAGATGCTTATTGTCGATGGTGCGATTTTGGGTCAGAAGCGGCCATACTGGTCGATGGAGTTGGGTTAATAAATTCGGTCATCACAAACCAGATCACAGGCCATATGGTGGAGCATGAAATCAGTCACATCGAGCGCTAAAAACGGTGTGCCTGGCAAAGCATTTATCCGCGCTGGCGAAGGGCTGGGGCTTGATGACGATGAGCTATCAGCCGTCCTGGGTGAGCATGTTTCCCCGGTAATGCTTCTACGCCATGGACAGGAACCGCAACCCAACACTGAAGCATGGAGCCGGGCCTTGCTTTTGGTTGAGTTGTATCAGTCATTGCTCGCGCTCGTAGGAACCGAGCAAAATGCAAAGATCTGGCTAAGTAGCAGGAATCGTGGTCTGAGTAGTCGACCGCGTGATCTCATCACATGCCGAACAGGACTCGAGCAAGTTATCCAATACTTGGCTGCTACTCGCTCACTCATTTAATGCGTCCGGTTGAGCCAGCCGGGTGCTCAATGCAGAACGACCAACCGCAACGCTTTCAACTCTACGACTGTCTCGAGTTGACGAGGGTTCGCTCTTATCGAACGCCAATGACGCCCCACTACAGCTTGATCACCTCAGGCTCAATCGATGCCCTGTAGCTTTCTGGCATGTTGTTTTCGACATTGAAATCTACAACCACTCCGAGCATCTGCTCGAACTCATCTTGCATATCGGCGATGTCAAACAGCGAAATCAGACCGGCCATGCCCTCTGGGATGGTCGCTAGCAGGTCGAGATCACTTCCCTCGAGATCCTCTCCACGCGCTGTCGATCCAAAAATCCCGGGCGCCACAAATCCGTATGACTCTATGATCTTTCTGATCTCATCTGCCTTACCTTTAATGGCATCAGATGGCTTCATTTGAGGAGCTCTCGTGTAGTAATGCAGCCGACATAGTTCACCCTGCGTGTGTGGTATTCAGCTTATCAGCGCTGGCACCTCCGTTACTCATACACGAGGAGCGCACGTGCTCAACTGCCAAGGTCACACTAGAGACTGGTCGAAAAAAGCCAGGACATTTTCCACCCCTTCGATGAAGATTCGTTCCATGGTTCATGTGCAACGGAGCGCGGTATGAAAATGTTCGAACGATGCATGGCTCTTTTCTTGAAAGACAAAAGACCAAGCTCAGAGCAAGCGAGAGATCGCGCGTTCATAGCTGCTCTCAACAATCTGAAATCTCTGCGCGTGACACCTGAGGGTGGCATGTCGATTGATCCCGACGAGATTCGAGAAAAAGTAATAGCGAATCGGCAGTCACTCAAACGATTCGTGCGATGACCGTTTGATTCATTTGGTGTGCTGGGCCGAGCCGTTGGCTCGAAGGAGCGATGGCGGGACAGCTTACATCGTGCTCAGCGACCTTATGGTGCATTGCGCAGGGGCCACCAAATTCATACTCGATTTTCAGGCAAAAAAAAGCCCCATTTTTCGATTTGCATCACGATCCGTGCTGGCGTCCCCCAGAGGCTACGACCAGGATTGGCACCGTCTATGCCATTGAGAAAACTGTATATCCATACATGATTTACGTTAAGCGCATATTTCAGGATTAGCCGCAAAAAACGAGCACGGACACTCTCACACAAGCACTCTCATCTCTAATAGTCACATGAGATCGAACACCGCGTTCGTTTCCACCCTAGTCCCCAACATGTCGAGCGGACGCCTCAAGCCAAGACCACGAACTGAAGAATTCATCCATTTCTTCGCAGCGGCGGCACGCTCTCAAATAGGAAACGGGCTTGCTCAAACACAGCTATCAATGCGACCAGACGATCGCTTTTAGCTGTGTTCAAGTGACCTGTTTTCGCCCTACGCGCCAACATTGTGAGAGACATGCAGATCGCCTTGGAGATATCCGCTCGCCGCATCTGCAGTAGGCTCGATACCTGATCAAGTAGCTCAAAAGATAGACCCTCGTGAATGAGGTCATGGAGTCTTGTTCCGCGTGAAGGCAATCCTAGGGCTTCCCAAATACTCCCAGAGACTGATGGGCCAGGTTGGTATTCGAAATTCACTTCTCAAATCCATATCTATTCGTGGTGCGAACTCCATGCGGAGTGACAAGCCCCGCTTCGATGCTCTCTTCGTGAGACCAGGAGGATAACAGCACGGCCAACGCGGGCCTCGACATTGGGCGCTGCGGATCTCTTGGGGGATGGGAAAAGGTAATCGCCCTCGGATAGGTGGAGCATGACGTAGTGAGATTGAAGGTAGGTTGGTTGAGACGGTTGGCAGAGCTCTTTGCGGAAAAAGCAGCCTGCGTGGGCAGCCACCCGTCAGTGGCGGCAGCGATCAAGGCTTACGACGCGAACATTTGAGCGGTACTGCGGATGTCTCGGCGCCCCTGACCCCTCATCTGTTCACGATAAGTACCCGTGGGCAGCACGCTTCGTAATGGGTATTCCCGTTACGTCTTGGCAACGTGAGCTTGTATGGAATGTTGGGCAAAAGGCTCGCTTCATTGCTGCTGCCTGGTCAGGCACAGATCTGGGGAGCTATCTCACCAATGAGTGGTGCGATTACGCGGGGGGGAGCTGCGGCGGAGAACAGTGAAATCCTCCTCGATGGGCATCAACGACTGCACAGCTTGGAAGAGTATTTTCTGGATCGCCTTGCAGTCCCGGACATACAAAGTCAGCCACGAGTATGGTCGGAGCTCGGTAATGTCGAGCGCAAGCGGTTCCTGTCAACGATCTTCGCGCATTCAAGTGTCAGCTCCGACGACGAGAGGGCGCTGCGTAGGACTTATGATCTTTGCGCTTCAGGTGTGACGCCTCGGACGCATGATCAACGCGCGGCTCGATAAGCTCCTGATGCTTTGTGTTGTGGCGTGTCCCTTCGGGGGATGGCTGTCGTGAACCAAGCCCGGCGCGAGGCGGCGGTCTTGGCCCTTCGGGCTTCCATCACCACGCCCACGCGCTCCGCTTGCCTGTGCCCTCGCCTTCTGGGCCTGTAACGTATATTTGTGCGCTGTAACGTAAGCAGCGTTACAAAGCACAAAGTTACGTTACAGACCATCAATAGCATGGCTGCTGGAGCCGCATGTATCACACGGCAAGAGAGTGAGTAAGACGTCACATGTGCTCCGCCCTGGTCGACGATGGCGAGCTCTTCATCCACCGCCAATGACTCACTCACGAGGCGCACAAGGGCTCGACTGCTGAGGCCACACGAGTGACTGGCCGAAAAAAGCCAGGACATTTTACGGCCCATCGCTGAAGATGCGTTCCATGGTTCATGGACAACGGAGCGCGGTATGAAAATGTTCGAGCGATGCATGGCTCTTTTCTTCAAGGACAAAAGACCAAGCTCAGAGCAAGCGGGAGATCGCGCGTTCATAGTCTCTCTCAACAATCTGAAATCTCTTCGCGTTACGCCAGACGGCGGCATGTCGATTGATCCCAACGAGATTCGAGAGAAAGTGATAGCGAATCGACAGTCACTCAAGCGATTCGTGCGATGACCATTACGGTTCATTCAGTGTCCAAGCAGCCGAGCCTATGGCTCGAAGGAGCGATGGCAAGACAGCAATGGCATCGTGCTCAGCAACCTTAAGGTGCGTTGCGCAAGGGCCGCGCCAAATTCATTCTCGAATTTAAGGCAAAAAAAGTCCCAATTAAGGGACTTTTTTGCATGCATTACGATCCGTGCTGTCGTCCTCAAACGCTACGATCTGGATTCGCCTTCTATGCAATTGAGAATTGCTTTATTTCTATAGCTTACGTCAAGCGCATTTTTTGGGATTACCTAAATCCGGAATACGATATCGGATCGCCTCAGACCAGTACTCTCCTTTCGAGCCTACCAATCAGATCCAAAACAGCGTTCACTTCCGCCCTCGTCCCTAACATGTCTATTGGCCGCTTCAGCCCCAGACCTTGCACTGGCGAGCTCATCCATTTTACGGCAGCGACCGTATCCCTCTCGAATAGGGAAATGGCCTCTTCCTACAGAGCTATTAATGCGACCAGGCGATCGCTTTCAGCAGTGTTCAAGCGACCAGATTTCATCCTTCGTGCCAACGTTGTGGGCGATATGCAGATCGCCTTGGAGATATCCGTCCGTTGCACCTGGAGCAGGCTCGCCACCTGATCTAGTAACTCGAATTGAAGGCCCTTGTGTACAAGGCCATACAACCTTGTTCCGCGCGCAGGCAAACCCACGGTCTCCCAAATACTATCCGAGAGGGACGGAGCAGGCTGGTATTCAATTTTCATTGCTCATATCCATAGGCGCCAGGCGGAACGGTGAAAAGTTTCAGTCGATACAGGAACTCGCGCGCTGAGTAAGCATTGAAATTACCTTTACGACACCACGGAAATGATAGCTAAGCAGCGTATCGCGGCCGCAGGTCTGTTCAGTCCACCTTCACTGCGCGAAGTTACGACATTGCCTCTTTAACTTGCAGTCAGAAATGAAATTCCCAGGTGACGTAGCTGCCTCACGGTCAGTATCCAGCAAGATACGGATCGTCTTGGACATCATATTTATCTGGTGTCAGTAGCTCAAACTTTATGCCTTCCAACTTCAGTAACTCACTTGCCGCTTTCAGCTCCTTTTCGAATCGACTGCCAATCTCCATAACGGCGAGGATTGCTAGATTTGGCCTGAGACGCTTTGCCTGAAGGATAAAATCTTCGATGTGCACGGCCCGAAGACTGCGCCATGCCGACTTCACCTCACAAAGAACTGCTTGGCCATCGACGATAGCCAGAAGATCTGCTTCCGCATCAGAATTCTTGGAGTCGTTCTCGTAGCCAAAACAGGTTGGCCCCAAATACATGAATGACGAGTGCGCTCGTTCACGGAGGGCTGAAAGAGTCCAAACAAGCGACAACACGCTATGAGAGCGAAGGCTTTCGATGAGGAATTCATTTGGCCTGAAGTACCATGGTATCCCGACAGGCAGATCCGTTTCCGTGCGACAGACATCACACTCAAGAGACGGCGTTAGAGCTTGGAAGTCTGTCCAGTTACGATGCTGACAGGTACCACAAACCCAAGGGTATCCTTGAAAAAGCATGCGACGTGTTCGCATTTCACCAAGTCGATCCTCTAAGGCCTGTTGCTCTCGAGCATCCCATTCTGCTGCTTCCTCTTCATCCCCTTTGTGTTGTAACGGATTTTCCGCCCAATAGCGTTCTCTATGAGCTTTCCAATGACTGCGCAGATAATCGAGTGACAAATACATTCTGGGGGCTTTGACTGATTGCGCAGCTTTCACTATCAACCCTGCTAAAGCCGTACGCTCACTTTCAAGTTGGAGATCGAACACCGGCCGTCCCCGAGCGCGCTTCGCGAGGGAGTTTGCAGTTGCCAGGAAGTCCCCATCCGCGAGATTCGGAGTTCCCCCTATGCTGGCGAATACATCCCGAAGAAAGGGATGCAGAAGAAGACTTTTGGCGCCAGCCAGCCCTCCGGCCATCCCTAGGACTCCAGCTAAATGGGGACTCTCATTTGACTTTCGCATCCACGCAATTTTCTGTGCAGGCCAAGGCGGATCCTTAGGGCCAACACGCCTCATCGCTGAATCCCAGCACAACGCTTTCCGCATAGCGTTACCTATAGAGGGCACACTCACAGACTCGAGCACTCGGTTGAATCCCGCAAATACAGTCAAAAGACCGTGCCTACTCGTACGCGGCATAAGAGAAATGTGGTTCTGGGCTGAACCACGACTTGCGAATTTGGCAACAAAAGCGTCCGCCATGCGCCATCGTTTCGGGAGCATCCACATGTTGTCTTGGGCCAATCTTGGCTTATCAAGCTCAAACTCAAAGCTGAAATCGAGCGACCACAGGCCAAGAGTAAACAATTGTCCCGGCGGCGCATCTCTCAAATGCTCTGGTTCTCTTTCAGGAGGGTGAGCAACCGGCGGTCTCCACCGAAATTCATACCAGCCTCCGCCTCGAGATCCGTCTGTAAATTGAGCCAACTCACGAGCATGTTCGAGAGATTCATTGCTTGGAATAACATGCCCGCCTGGGATGACCTCAGCTGCCCCATGGGCACTCCAAACCTTTGCAGCCCGGAGCAAATTAACGACTTCATTAAGCTCTTCGATACTATGTGACACCGAACGTACCCGAAGCTGCGACTGCCCCCCGCCGCCACCATTCACATGATTCCGCGAGTTGATCATATGGGCGACCTGGCTCAGTGTGTCCTCATCTTTTAACTGATCGAGTGTCAGTCGGAAGCAGCATAAGTCACCATCGAGCCATGCGGGAGTCAGCAACCTCGCATTCCAGAACATGAGCCTGTCCTCAAATGAGTCACCAATCACTAAATTGAATCCATCACTCCATCGACCGTCACGGATCTGAAGGCGCGCTGCATACAACGACGACAACATACTCATGCTCGTGACACGCCGACTCACAAACTCAAAAAAGGCCATGTCCTCGGATATGACTCGATCAAGATCCCGTGGTACCCCGTATTCACGGTTATGAAAATAATCATCCGATACAATCGTCAGTAGACCAGCTGTTGAACGAGCGTCATTTGGATAAACCCCCGTAGCCGCGCTCGTGTGATAGGTACCAAAATTGTCTGTCAAAAATCTGCTCGGCTTTTCCGTATGCCAAGTGTCGATGATTTTGACTTTTGGGCCGGCGGCCAATGGACTATGCCGGGCAAGACGAAACACGGTTGAGAGTGAGGAAAGCGCCGGCGGGTACTGTGGCCGAAAGCCGTGCACATCTAATCTCGGTTGGTCGCCCAACCGGTGAACGATGTAGTCAGCTGGAACCAAGCGCTCGTGAACTTCAAGAACAGCCTCAGCGTTCAAAACGATATAGGAGTAGACAATGTCCGGATCAAACGTCTCCAACCACTGCCAGTAACCAGCAACAATTTGGCCATCCGCGCACGGAGCGATGAGACTGAACCGCCCGCCCCATCGTGAATAGCAATCAGCGAATATTCCATCCAGCATCAGATCAGCATGCTCGCCTAGCTCGACGAGAAAGGCTATCCGTAAAGGCCTAGATCTCAATCGACCCGTCAGTTCTGCGCCAGACTCATTCGGCATTTACAAAACCCCCTCTGCAACACTGTGGCCCACAGCGTAGTTCCAGAGTTCAGTTCCTGCGAACCATCCCCCCCTTTCGAAAGGGATTATTTCTCGCAAAGACCAAAAGACACGGGGCTTCGAATATAACTTAATATAGCTGGTCTGCTGACATCGAAAAACCAACCAGACTTAGAATCAGCTAAATCTTGAACCTACTGAAACTGCCAAGTATTTCTTTATTATGGTGACGTCTTAGCCAAAAATACTTCTTAAGTATTTTCCGATAAAGCTCCCGCTTGGATTGATTTTGGTAACTAGACCTGTATCGTAAAAAATTTTCTGAAATAGAATCTCTAACTAATTCTTTTTGATGCTGAAGCATCGCCTCAACCTTTCTTCTACTTTCAATTATTGTAGCCCTAATATGATAATCTCTCATCTGCCACTTCGCGCTAGGGGTAGAAGGGTCAGCACTTGCTAACATTAGCTGTAGAATATTCACACTCCACACACTACCATCACGCTGAATAAATCCATTACGGCCATACATTTTTCTATAAAGCCATTTTATTTTTTCAACAAGAGCTTGATTCTCTAGTACATCATCAGCCAATGCTAACCGAGGGTACACGGCCTTTTTCGATTCCGCGTGATGAGCCAAAGACAATCCCTTCCCTACCGCGAAGCTTCCGTCTATGTCACAAAACTCAGTTGAAATTCCTCCCCTAAATATTATCCGCTTCTCTGCAAGACATTTCTGCATTAACTCCATTAAACGCCAGCAGATGAGAATAAGGGCATTAGCCGAGTGCATTAAAACCTTCTCCCTAGGCTCCTTCCTTTCGACCTGACGCGGCTTAAAGGTCAAGACCAAAGAATCAGAGATAAAAGCTGTCTTCACATCATACCATTCGTAGAGATTGAACCCTTGATCTCCCTCGTATCTTGTCTTTACCTCCTTCTCGTAGTTCCCCATAAAAGAAAGATTAGAACTCATGAACTGTATTAAATCTTGAGCCTGCACATCCGATATAACTTTGGAATTCATCTCAGAAAACCCCAGCATATCAATAAATACTGTCCACTGAACTGCTTTCATCTATCAACCTGACTTACAAGCATTATATTAAGGATAAAGAACATACGCCTTACCGAAACGTACAAACCCGCTTAAGGCCACACGCTGCCCATGAATACAATGATAGCAGTTAGACATCAAGGCATCTGAGGAACTTTTTGATCCATATGACTTGATGCATCTCGCTCCTCAGTGTGCCGACTTAAGCGCCAGAGGGTTTCATTGTGGAATCGACAGGGTTTTTATCTCGTCACCACCACAGTCACCTCATAACAAGGATGACGATTCGAATGCCGATTTGCGCCGAAAGCCAGTCACGTCAGCACGCTGTGAAGTGATCTGTTGATTGACTGCGTGCAAGCAGAGTAGAAAAAACGAAGCCTCGGAGGTTCGCGCCTCTAGGGCTTCTATTTTCGCCTCCATCCCTTAATGGTTTGACGAACGTGGCCGGGACATTACCAGTGTCGTTTTGATAATTCACTATGACTTTGGATAAACATGTTCGATCAGCAAGGCGCATCACGCGGCCGAGAATTGACCAGTCACCTCAGGCACGAAAGCGAGTGAACGAATTGGAGACGGCTATCACTAGAACGGCAATCAACCTCAAAACTTACGAGACCGGTAGGCACTCCGCTTAGGTTGAGGAGACGCATTTTGTCTTGGCTTGAATTTGCATCGTGGAAAATTTGAACAGGACTTGAAGTCTCCATATTTTCCGTTGCGCTCCACGATGACTCCAACTTTGCACACCGGACATCGATCCTCCTGGACAGCTTCTCCCTTGATATCGGTGATTGTCACTGCGCCATCTTTCACCAATTCATCCAGAAATGGCGAGCACCGTCCGGACACGGTGAACATAGCGACTGATCGACGAGCCCGAGTCAGTGCCACATAAAACAGACGGCGCTCCTCGCCGTGCTTAAAGGTGTCCCCTTCAGGCATGACCAAGCCAAACACTGGGTCATCACCTTTGAGGTTAGGGAAACCTTTAGCCACCATTCCCGGAAGGATCACGTAATCCGCTTGGTCACCTTTGGATGTATGGATCGATTTGAACCGCAGCTCCAACCGATCGCCGTACCGATGACTCCATCCTTCAGGGACGTATTGCCTGTCGTTCTTGTAGCGACCTAGAACGAAGACAGTGATCTTCCCGTTACGATTTTGCGGGACTGAGCCATCGCAGAGACCGGTATACAAGGTCTCAAGGTACTGGCTGATTGCGTCACGCACGTCACCCTGACTTGACACCTGGAATGCCTGAAGTGCCGGGCCAACTGCGGGTGTTACAGAAACAACATTCTTCCTCAGCTGTGCAGGATTCTTGGACACAAAACGACTGGAGGCGTCGCAAATTGCCTGCGGACATCGAAACGTTGTTTCTAAATGCAGAACCTGGCCATGCCCATACCACTCACGAAAGCCTGTCATGACAGAGACGTCAGCGCCGGCGAAGCGATTGATTGACTGCCAGTCATCCCCTACCGCGAACAGGAAGCGATGCGGCGCTGCGACCAATGCTCGACATAGGCGAGCACGAGCACGCGAGGCATCTTGGTATTCATCGGCCATAACAAGCTGATAAGGGGATTTGTGTCCACGCTCGAGGTGTTCCGCAGCCAGATTGATCATGTCTTCAAAATCGATGCCCCGCTCCATGTGCAGTGCCTTATTCCAGGCCCTGATGACTGGAATAGCGAGCTCTAAAAACATCTGGTAGCGGTACTTGAATGCATTCACCGGGAGGGTATTGAGGCGCTCATACAACGTCTTTTCGTTGAGACTGTTGCTCTTGAAGTGAGTGATGAACGATCGCAGCACTTTTATAAGTTCCACGTGCTCCATCGGCGCCAACCCTGAATCAGGTAGGGGTCGATCAGGGTTGGGGTCGAGAGTAATCCCACGTGAAGTCAGCTCGAACTTCAGATGATTGAATATCTGGCCTGAGTTCAGCTGGTGAGACGTGGTCTCCATCAGCTGGGTGCCTTTAGATTTGTGAAGCGCTCGCTTCCAGTTGGCGTCTTCTAGGTAGCCTTCGAAATGTGCCGGTGCCTGACCGTTGGCATCGAACGCAAAATGCTCGTGATATAGATTGATCTTCGGGTAGTAAAAGTCAGGGAAATATTGTCTGCGCTCCGCAGTAGCAGTGTCGTGTTCGTAAGGCCTCTCGTAGGCATACTCCACGCCGTTGTAGAACAGCCAGTTGGCGATCAGGCGTTCTTCTTGGCTGGCCACACGATCGCCATTCAGGCTGACAAGGCGCGCATTCCCTTCGCTATCAAAGGCCTCAAACAAATCTTCAATCGACATTGAAGAATAATCGCGGCCGAAGACAAGGCGAAAGAGATCCCAATTGGTGCGGAAGGCTTCTGATTGATCCTTCAAGGCATCTATCAGTTCCGCCAGCTTTTCGAGTCCAGGAAGCGTTTCACAGGCCCAGTCCGGTACGTGAGGCTTCTTCCCGGTTGCGCCTCCAATAATATTCAGCCCCAGAGAATGGAAGGTCATCGCGTTGATTACGATGTTTTCCTTTCCCAAGCGAACAAGCGACTCAGCAGCACGTGCTTTCAGCTCAGTGGCTGCGTGTTTATTAAACGCCAACATGATGATAGCGGCGGGAGCGACCAGCTTCCGGTGAACCGCGTAGATAGCTTTGGCCACCATGGTCGAGGTCTTTCCGGATCCTGCCGAGGCAATGACCTGAACACGATTGTCGAAACAAAGGACGGCGCGAGATTGTTCATCGGTGAGCGGTCTGCTTTCGACCTTCTGTAACAAGGTCGCGCATGCTTCGAGCTCGCGCTCCAAATGCAGCTTATTGCGCGCATCCCACCGCTCTGACCAATTTGATGCCCAGTCGTCTAGATGGGACTTCACTCGGAAAGCTTTACTTCCCAGTAGTGACTGAACCTCAGGAAGGGCGAAAAGCGTACCTAACGTTGCGTCATTAACACCCAACGATGCCCTAGATTCCAATAACACCTGCTGCAGGTCGTGAGTGAGCCAACGACACTCAGCATCTACGGTTTTTATCGCACAAGCGACCTCCTCAAGCCACTGGGTCACTTTCGCGTAGTACGCTTCGAACAGTCGTTGATGCTTGAGTTGTTCCAGGTGGATAAACGCCTGGCTCAGGGTTGGCTGTTCAGAGTTGGAAAGGCCCTCTAGCCTGAGCTTATGCCCGACGAACACCGTCACATTCGTCCAGACCAGACCACGTTTAATTCCGCCTCTGGCGAAATTTTCAGCCGTGAGAGGATAAATCCGATCGCCGATACGAAGTATTAATCGGTCGCCCTCGAGGGTCAGCTGCCACGGCTGCGAGCGTGTGAGTAGTCGTCCTAACCAAGATGGCTTCCATTGCGTTGTCATGCTGGTGATCACGGTCTAAAAGAAGCCAGCTTACCAGAGCCCAAATCCTTCCGATGACCGGCTACCAATTCGCCCTTTAGCTCAAGCAAAAAACCTCCGGTTAAGATGCCTTGATCTCCGCATAGGATCGATGACGGTTTCGGTCTGGCCACTAAATATTGAACACCTCTGCGACACGGCTGAGATGCTCCAACTCCCGCGTGGGATTGCCGCGTGCCGGTTTTCTGTTGTGCCAGAAAACAAGGTTTTAGCCGGGCCGCGTTGGCCCGAAGGAGCGAACACAGAAATCCTGCGAGACCGATCACGCGAGCTTTATGGCACCACCTTGGATATCGTCCCGCGCCATTCGCAATTCATTGGAGTCCTAATTAAGCCGGTGAATCATGTTGAGCAACCGCTGACGAAGCACCTCGTCTTGGAGGTACGGTGAATGACGCTCGAGGTATCTACATTCCCGCCGCCCAACGAAGACCTCTAGCTTCCGAGAACACCACTGTGCCATGCTCGATGCAGACCGAGCTGGCCTTCTGGGACTGATCGGCCTCATATGCAGTTACAGGATGCTGCTCAGCATAACTTCCAGCCTTGAGCCATCAGCGCTCTCAAAAGCCCCGCCTTCCCCGAATAGCACCTGAATGTTGGCCTGCGTGAAGAACTCCGCTGCTGCGAAGTCGGATGCAGTGTTCGCTGGCAGCACTAGGAAGAGCTTGGTATCAGCATTACCGAAGCGATGTTGGTAATACGCAAGCTGGCCGAAAGCAGTGTAGAGCTGTGCCGACATCGAGCTGCTGGTCTTGACCTCAAAAATCGCCTTGGCCTTATCAGAAGCCCTATCTACTAGCGCCAGGTCGACACGATGCTTACCAACCCTGAGCTCGGCATGACCTTCAACAAGCTCATTTAGCTTGCGGTGAAGAGCGTTGCAAAGCGGGCCGTGGAGATACTGGTACTCGCATTTATCTTGGTTTGGGGTATACGACTTACTGCCCTCGAACTCTTCCTGCTCCCGCCACTTCGCGTCCGATTCGTCGTCTTCGTCGATAACCTCTGTTGAATCGTCAACGGCATCTGCAAGCTCAGCCTTCCTCCGCTCCTTTAGTTGCTTCACCTTGAACAGGAACTCGGCAATGTCATTCGCGATGCTGGGAGAGCTCGCTGAAGAAACGGCAATTACCTCTGCCGATCTGCCGTTATCATCAACCTGCATCAACCAATCTTGGAAATGCTCGAAAGCGTCCGCGCGAGGCACCCGGCCACGAAATGCTGTGAAGGTGCCACGATGGCATATCAAAGTTTCACCGCCAGGATCTGCTACCAACACACCTGAGACCTTGCGGTTTAGGCCATCCGGAATGTTGATCTCAGCATCGGGGGAGAGAGTGCCGCCCTCGAAGCCTAACTTGAACAAGTGCGCTTGTCGTCCATCCCAGGGAGGAGGAACAGCGAAGAGCATTTCGCCGAGATCGGTATCCAAGGCATAGGTACGGCATGGAGCCCTATCCCCACTCGGAAACGCCCACTCTATGTTTCCACGATACTCCGCCAGGTCGATGAGAGCCTGTTGAAAAGAACGAACGCCCCTACGAAGCCGGGCATTCACTGTAATGACCTGCACCAACTTGCACCTCCTTGTTGACCTAGGAAGCCATCGGGATCTTCGAAGGATTCAATGGCGACAAAACGCACGATGGTAGCACTTCGATATGCCATCTGGTCTAGGGCGTCCTTACTATTGCGAGTGACATCTGGACGACCTTAGAGATGCCAGTTGAAGTCGGTATCTGCAATTGCACTCAACTGATCTATCCGATCACAGGAGCACAAAATGTACCCCAGCCCGCAGGTTCGACCTCCTCGTTAACGCCACTTCACACCGCAACTCAGCTATGGGCGTGCGATAACCCGAGCGCAGAACACTTTGAACAATCCCCCATCTCCTCCCGGTCGGCGAGGTTAGCCAACTGCTGACGGACGTCGTGCTCGGCAAACGAATTATGAATTGAAGCTCCATCCATTCACGGAATGAGATCTATCATGGCCTCATGCCCGTGAGCACTGATGGCTGGGGTCTCACCCTCTTCAATGGCTGTGACACCGTGGACTACTGCGAGTACTGCAGGTCACCTGATGACCGAGTCGGGACACTTGAGCTCTGGCAGCGCGACGGAGCTGATCCTGTCGAGCTATTGAGCGCCTGGGAGCGAGAACAGCTTGAGCGACTGCTCGCTGGGCTCTGAGCATGCATGCAAAATGGCAGATGAATGTTTGGCCACTTCAGTCATCTCGAAAACTGCTTCCTAAACTGTAGCTATGACATCATTTTCATCACAAACGGTTGCCGCCAAGCCTTGGTAGGCTTACTGGATTCTTAACCTGCAATCCAGATAACTGCCAATCTGCGATGCAACCACAAATAAAAACGGCCCTGCCCTCACCAACTGCTCAATGTACGAATCGAATAGCTAGTGCCTGGCTTCCGAATAGGAGTAACAAATTGCTTAACCGTCCCGATAAAGACGCGCTCCGTGCAATGCTGGAATCGCAAGTTCAAGAAAAACTACAGCACGACCCAGACGCGGTAACGACTTATGCAGCCCAGCCTGTACCTGACCGAAAACCGTACACCAGCAAACCCACGGTTCAGGACAAAGCTTTTCACAAAGAGCTTGAGCAGATGCGCGTAGATGCCGAAGCTGGAGTGATACATACGCCTGAGCGCGAACCGGAGGACGGAGGCGCTCCTAGCCTTAAGCTTGATGATTATTCGGATCTGTAAACGGGCCACCGAGAATCTACAGACGGGAATGGCTTGCCGGCTCATAGCAACGGAGATCGCACGTGAAAAATCCACCTATGAAAATCACCATCGAAGATTGGGATGGTGACGGTGCAATCCGGATTCCCGATGAGGCACTGCAAGAGCTGGAACTGGATGTCGGCGACGCTGTGTATCTGATTGAAGAATTTGTCGGCAACACTTGATGCCTAGTCCTATCAAAAACGCCTCAGATTGCGGATCGAATAGTCGAGCTCACTGAAGCCTGGGATAGCGGACAGGCTGGTGATGCCCAGGAGAAATGAGACAGCAATACGCGCTTCCTTTAGGCACTCACGGAAGGCCGCCTGCGGCCAGTGATGGAGAGAGCTGACTCGATCAAGGGTGTGTCCATCTCTAACACTCCGCTTCAGCGGGGCCCTACCCGAAGATGCGATAGCCGGGCCCTGCTGGCCCGAAGCATCGACTAGAGAAAAATGGCTCAACACGGCACCTACTGCCAAGCCGTACTTCGTGAGATGAGAGGTATGGTGCACCGTCATAAATTGTCTCAGCTTAAGCCCGTTCCGTTCTTGAATTCGTCTCCTTTTGCCGGTACTTGTAGGACATCAATCTCATGCAGGGAAAGCAACCATGCACCTTAGATTCAGAGTGATTGAGACCACCACACTGGAGGATGGCAGCAAGCGATACAGGGTCGTTGATCTCGTAGAAGGCGGCTCAGCAAGCAAACATGGTGTCTTCAGGGTCAGGACAGAGGCAGACGCTGTTTGCTCGACATTGAATGCTGATCATCCGATGCAGTTGGCAACGCGGGCATTGCATAGCACCTAGTGTGAACAGCTACGGCATCTCATATGCAATTACTTATTTTCCGCCAAATTTGAAAAACGATGCTGACGCCAATCATTCAAATTTGAGCAGTGGGAGCTCTTCCATAGGCACTCCCACGACACAGGCTACATTGGTTTTTGCTTCTTAGCTTTTCGCGTGCTCCGCCTACCGATCGTCGCACACCGCACGGCAAGATCGGCGCGGTTTTTTAGCTTGATAAATGAGATTCCTTCAGCTCCCATTTAATCGATCCAACAAGCTATACCAAGCCACCCCAGCGCCAATGTAGAAGCGCTGCAGTCCATGTAATGGTAACCGCTGCAATGGCGACACCGGATACGCAAACGCCGCGCGGTTATCACACAAGCGCCCAGCCAACTGCTGACCAAGGCTGGTACATAAAGCGATCCCACGACCATTACATCCAAGCGCCAAAGTCAGCCCTGGCGCCGGCTCATGAACATGGGGCATGAAATCTCTAGTGATCGCGATCCGTCCAGCCCAGTGATACTCAAACTCCAGTGGCCCCAACTGCGGAAACAGCAATGCCAGCGAGCGTTCAAGGTGAGCAAAGTCCGTCGGCCCGGCGGGATCGTTGAACAACCCACGCCCGCCCATCAACAGGCGACCGTAGGCATCCTTACGGAAATACAGCAGCAGTCGTTGCGACGTAGAAACCGTTTCCTGCCCTGGCAAAATACTTTCGGCTACCGACCCGCTCAACGGTTTGGTGGCGACGATAAAACTATTGGCGGCCAATATGCTCTGCGCCATCCCCGGCCACAGGTTGCTGCTGTAGCCGTTGGTTGCCAGTACCACCTGATCCGCCGTGACTTGTGCGCCGCAGGCAGTCTGCACTTGCCACCCAGAGCCCTGGCGCTGCAACTCAGTCACGGCACTCTGGCCGTGAATCCGCACACCTGCTGCCAGCGCCGCGCGTACTAATCCGCGTGCGTAGGCCAAAGGCTGAATCGCCCCCGCTCGACCATCCAGCCAACCGCCGGCAAAGGCTTCACTGCCCATGCGCGTAGCCACTGCGCTGGCATCCAGATACTGCACCGGCACACCACGACGGGCCCACTGATCCGCCCGGGCATGCAGCCCGGCCACGCCTTTGTCCGAGTAGGAAACCTGCATCCAGCCCTTTCGTATCGGCGCGCAATCAATCTCATGCCGCTTGATCAGATCGAACACCAGGTCAGCAGAACTCGACACGGTGTCGATCAATGGTTCAGCGCGCTCAGCGCCGTACATTTGCACCAGTTGATCCGGATCGTATTTCAACGTCGGGTTGACCTGCCCACCATTACGGCCCGAAGCACCCCAACCAGGTTCGTTAGCTTCCAAGACGCAGACCCTTACACCCTTCTCCGCCAGATGCAGGGCCGTCGACAAACCGGTATACCCCGCCCCCACAATCGCCACATCCACCTTCAACGACTCGCTCAATGCTGGTGTTGGTACGGCAGGTGGTGCCGTCGCTGCCCATAGTGACTTCATGACAGGCTCCGGGTGCTGGCGGTCGGATGCAGTACCCGGCGCAAAAAGTCTTGGGTTCGCGGCTGCTGCGGATTGCCCAGGACTTGCTCCGCCGGGCCGCTTTCAACGATGTAACCGCCATGGAGGAAGCACACGCGGTCAGCCACTTCGCGGGCAAAACCCATTTCATGGGTGACCACGATCATGGTCATGCCCTCATCCGCGAGGGTACGCATGACTGCCAGTACATCACCCACCAGTTCAGGGTCGAGGGCCGAGGTAGGTTCGTCGAACAGCATGGCTTCGGGCTTCATCGCCAAGGCGCGCGCGATGGCCACCCGCTGTTGCTGGCCACCGGAAAGTTGTTCCGGATAGGCGTCCGCCTTTGCCGAGAGACCAACCTTTTCCAGTAAGGCCAAGGCTTCTGCACGCGCTTGATTGGGTGACTCACCCTTGACGTATACCGGGCCTTCCATGACGTTTTCCAACACAGTGCGATGGGGAAACAGGTTGAAACGCTGGAACACCATGCCCATGCGGCTTCGCAGCGCGTGCACGGTTTTACTGCCCCGTTGCACGGTTTCGCCGAACGCGGTGATAACACCGCCTTCGTAGGTTTCCAGTGCATTGATGCAGCGCAGCAACGTGGACTTGCCCGAGCCGGAGGGGCCGATCAGGCACACCACCTCCCCTTTGGCGACGTCAAGGTCTACGCCGTGCAGCACCCGGTGGCTGCCGTATTGTTTTTGCAGCTGGCGAATCTCGATCATGCTTTTTTCCTCCGGCTCAGATGCTGTTCCATGCGGCGCAGGCCATACACCAACGGCAGGCTCATCAGCAGGTAGAGCAAAGCCACCAGGGTATAAACAGTCATGTTCTGAAAGGTGGATGAGGCAATCAATTGCCCTTGGCGCGTCATCTCGGCGACGGTAATGGTGGATACCAGTGAGGAGTCCTTGAGCATCATCACCAAGGTGTTGCCATAGGGTGGCAAGGCGATACGGAATGCCTGGGGCAGAATCACGCGGCGCATCATCAGTACCGAGCGCATGCCCAAGGCTTCGGCGGCTTCGCGCTGTCCTTGCTCCACGGCGATGATGCCGGTGCGAAAGTTCTCGGCCTGATAGGCGGAATAGGCGATGCCCATGCCGATCACCCCAGCTTGGAAGGCGGTCAGGTGAACGCCCATGTCCGGCAGTACGAAGTAAATGTAAAACAGCTGCACGATGATCGGCAGGCCGCGAATCACGTTGATCACCGTACTCGCCGTTACCGACAGCACACGGATCGGTGACAGCTTGAGCAGCGCCAACACCAGGCCGATCGCGCTGCTGAGGAGGAACGACAGCACGGTGATCTGGATAGTCACCCAGGCGCCCTGAAGCAGGATGGGTAAAAAATCCACGGCGCTTTGCAGGAATTCAGTGGGGCTCATAGGTTCACCTGGGCATCAAGCCCCCACTTCTTGAGGATATTTGCCAGGGTTCCGTCAGCCTTGATACTGGCGATGGCCTGATTCAATCGCTCGAGGGTTTCGGTATCGCCCTTGCGCACCACTAGGCAAACCTCGCCGACATTGGTGGGTTTGTAGTCGGCGGCTAGTTTCACGCCTTTGAACAGGTTCTGCCGGATCTGGTAGGCCACCACCGGCTGGTCACCCACGGCAGCCTTGATGCGACCCAGGGACAGGTCACGGATCATTTCGCCAATGGAGTCGTAGGTGCGGATCTCCTTGAAGATGCCGAGCTTGTTGAGCTGGTCGTAAAAAATGGTGCCGGCCTGTACACCAACGACCTGATCTTTGAGCGGGCTTAGGTCGGGGTATGCGGCATTGTCATCGGCGCTGATGATCAGGCCTTCACCGTAGGCGTAGACCGGGCTACTGAAGTCGACGACTTTTTTACGCTCTTCGGTTTTCAGCATGCCGGCGGAAATGAAGTCGAGCTTTTCGGACGTTAGCGAAGGAATAAGCGCGGCGAAGTTGGTCTGTTCGATCTGGCTGGTGAAGCCCCCAGCCTTGCCTACCGCCTGCGCAACATCGACCATCACCCCCTGAATGCTGTTGCTCTTGATATCAAGGAATGTAAACGGCGAACCGCTGGCGGTTGCACCAACTTTGTACGAGGTCGCACTGGCCGCGTGCACGGTGGACACGCAAAGGGTGGCGCATAGGCCGAAGGCAATGCGGCGAAACACGTGTGAAAGACTGTTCATCGGGTTACTCCAGAAGGAAAACGGATTGTCAGTACCGCTAGCGGCAAGAGAACAATCGCAAGCCTCATGCCATTCCGATTAATCAGGAGTGCATATCGATTGATAAATTGCGCTAAATGAATCATTCGTATCGATATGCGATATTTAATGGTCAATTTTTGCTTTGTGGTGTAGAAATCTCCTGAGAGTTGATCCAACTGACAACGAGTGGGCCATGACCGAAGAACGCAACAGTTTGCATAATCAATCCCTGGAAAAAGGCCTGTCGGTACTCAAGGCATTCAGCGCACAGCGCCGTAGCATGAGCCTTGCAGAGGTGGCTGACGCCGCTGGCATGACCAAAAGCTCCGCGCAACGCATGGTGTTTACTCTGGAAAGCCTTGGTTACCTTCGGAAACACTCCCGCACACGCCATTACCAACTGACACCACGTGTGCTGGAACTCGGCTTCAGTTACCTGGATGCCCATTCGCTGATTGAAGTGGCCAACCCGTTCCTTTCCGAACTGACGCGCCTGACCGGGGAGACCTCCTGCCTTACTGAGCCAGCGGGCTACGACATGACCTACATTGCGCGATTTGTCAGCTCAGGTTTTGTGCCGGTGCATATGCCGATTGGGTCGCGCGTGCCGATGTATTGCACTGCGTCCGGCAGGGCTTACTTAAGCGCGCTGCCACAGGATGAAGCGTTGGTGTTGATTGAAAATAGCCAGCGAATCGCTCACACCAGCCATACGTTGACGCAGGTCGACAAGATCCTGGAGTCTCTTGAGGAAGTGCGCGAGCAAGGTTATGCGGTCAATACCCAAGAACTTTTTCTCGGTGATATGACCATCGGTGCACCTGTGCTGGGCGCTAATGGCCGACCGGTAGCTGCGGTGCATGTGGTAGCACCTACCAGTCGCTGGAGCCGCGCGGATGCCGAGCGGCAACTGGCACCGGCGCTGTTGCAATGCTCTCGTGCGTTGACCAACTCCGCGCGGAATTTAGATTGATCTCAAAGCGGCAGGGAGGGATCGTTTCTGCGCTTTTAATGAAGCCAGTTACGAAGTTTAAGTCGGTACGTGTTGCCGGCTTCTTTAAAACTGCGCTTTCAGCAGAGATCGCACCACACAGTCAAGATTTAAGGTGATTGACCACCACACTAGGCGATGACACCACGCGATAGAGGTCGTTGATTTTGTAGAGGGAGGTTCAGCTAGAAAGCATGATGTGTTCCGGGTCAGGACAGAGGTGGATGCTGTTTCCTCAGTGCTGAACACTCGATACCGTTGGTGCGTGGATGTTCCTACTTTGCCGACAGAGCATCTCGCTCGCCCTTATGCAGATGCTTAGAGAGCTGATTTCTAAAATGGAAGCGGTGATCTTAATCGCCCGGTAGCTAGAACGGGAATAGCACCAGCCTGCTACGCTGACCTCTTTCCATGGAGGTATCCCCATGTCGGATTCAGACCTACTCCCTTCCCTACTCTTCAAGATCAATCAGAACCAACTCGCCCTCGAAGCCGCAATCATGGAGCTGACGCTTTGGGTTGAGCAGCGTGGATCAGCGGAAGTCGCCGGCAACGTTCGTGGTGCTTTGGACACAATCAGCAAGAATGAGGTGTTCATCAACATGACGCTTGCTGTGCTTATGACGTCTGAGTGAAGCCAATCGCCAGTGAGGTCGAACAGCAACTGGTTCGCCCCCTTAACTACCGACCAGTCGAGCGGATGTGGAGAGAGCAGAGTGCTGACCACGGGTCGCGTCTCTTTGAAGAAAAAGGGCAGCCACCGAAAAAACAAACTCTCCTGGTATACTTAAAAACTTGTTCCGAAAACTGGCTCCAGTTCGGTTGCAGAGATTTGCTACTGAAGCCGAAAAAAAAGGCAGCAAAGGATCACCTTGCCGCCCGACCCCATTGAAGGGAAGTTTAACTTCACAAAGGAACACGCCGTGATGGGTTATACGTCACGTACACGCAGCACCGATAAAGGTGCTGAATGTCTACAGCAGCTATTGCGTCGATGGCTGCGAAAAGTTCTGTTCTGAATTTCTTAGTAGCTTCAGCTTTTGGTGTCGGCAGCAGATCCAGCACTTACCAACGCGATGGCTTATTGATTTTTGATGCCAAATCCGAGGTCAGCTCCCGTCCGTTTCAGAAGATGGGATCGCTAGTCCAGATGCCATTTACCAGACGTTTAAGTCCGAGTGGGTTGGCGTTCTGCAAGGCCTTAGGCAGTAAAGCGTCCGGAAAATTTTGATGGCAAACAGGGCGCAGGAATCGGTCGATCGCCAGAGTACCCACTGAAGTACCGCGAGCATCGGAGGTCGCCGGGTACGGGCCGCCATGAACCATCGCATCGCAGACTTCAACGCCAGTCGGGTAACCGTTGACCAAGATGCGGCCGACTTTTTCTTCAAGTAAAGGAACCAGCCACTGGTACCGCTTCAGGTCGGTCGGCTCACCGATTAGTGTGGCCGTTAGCTGGCCGCGCAAGGCCCGCAATGCGCCCTCCAACTCGGTGTCATCAGCGACTTCGATCAGCAAGGTGGTAGGGCCAAATACCTCCTCTTGCAACAACAGATCACCATTAAGCAGCAAACTCACGTCGGCTTTGAATAGCTGAGCCTCGGCCTGTTTACCTTCCTGAGTCTTGCCTGCAAGATGGGTCACACCTGGGTGCGACAGCAGATGCTCCACGCCCTGACGGTAGCTGCGCAGACCACCTGAATTAAGCATGGTTTGTGGTGCCTGAGCACCTAGATGCTCTTTTAGAATATCGGTGAAGGCATCCAGTTCAACCGAGCGAATACCGATAACCAAGCCCGGATTGGTACAAAACTGGCCGGCTCCCATCACCACCGAAGCAGCAAGCTCCCTCGCGATCGTTACACCGCGAGCGGCCAACGCACCTGGGAGTAAAACCACCGGATTGATGCTCGACATTTCAGCGAACACCGGGATTGGTTGTGGACGTTCGCTGGCGATCTTACATAGGGCAGTGCCACCGGCCAAAGAGCCGGTAAAACCTACTGCTTGTATAGCCGGATGTTTCACCAGCCCCTCTCCGACGCCGGAACCAAAGATCATATTGAACACGCCCTTCGGCATGCCGGAGCGCTCAGCAGCCCGGACAATTGCGCAGCCCACCATATCCGCTGTGGCCATATGACCACTGTGGGCCTTCAATACAACTGGGCAGCCGGCAGCCAATGCAGCGGCGGTGTCCCCTCCTGCGGTGGAGAAAGCCAACGGAAAGTTACTGGCACCGAACACGGCTACTGGGCCAATACCGATTCGGTACTGGCGCAAGTCGACACGGGGCATCGGCTTGCGGTCTGGAAGGCTCTGGTCAATGCGAACACCAAGGAAATCTCCATAGCGGACGACTTTAGCGAATAACCGCATCTGGCCACTCGTACGCGCTCGCTCGCCTTGGATGCGCGCAATTGGTAGCGCAGTTTCCTGACATACAATCGCAACGAAATCATCACCTAACTGATCCAACTCGTCAGCAATGGCGTCAAGGAACTCCGCGCGGCGAACCGTACTTATCTGGCGAAATTCACAAAATGCTGCCTTTGCAGCCTGAGCAGCAGCATTGATTTCAGCGTCGATCGCCTGGTAGAAGCTGTAAGGCAAGACTTCACCAGTGGTGGCATCGATACTCTTATGCAGAGGTTGGCCAAAACCGCTGCGACCGCCTCCAATGAAATGCTGACCAAGAACTATAGGCATCAATATTTTCCTGCGGTTGAAGATCTCGAAAGCCGTCACGCGAATGTGACTAGGCATATCGCCTTCACGGAAGATAGGAGTTGAGCCCCATGGGGAAAGGGAGCGTCACGCTTGAACGCCCCCACCCTTATTCAGAGGCTAGTGTCGAGGATCCCTTCCAATGCACTCCGCAACTGATTCAAGGCTTCGCTCTCGCTCCATACCGCTTCTGATTGTCTCCATGCGATATAACCGTCAGGCCGAACAAGGATGGCCCCGGCTTCATGGATTTCCCGGACACGCTGCCAATCGAAATACGGATCGGCTGTTCCCTTGGCACCTGTAACCACGGTACGGAGGAATGGCAAATTCAGCTCCCGAACAGCTTCCACCCATGCCTGACCAGCCAAGCCTGTAACCAGGGAGAACTTCCCTTTACCCGTCACATCAAGTGTTGAGGTACGCAATCCATTTTTGTCGACCAGCCACACGTGAGGGATTTTGGCACCAGGGCGTGTAGTGGCTTGCAGATAGAGCTGCTTGTCACGTGACCAGCGTTCTTCACCTGCCTTTTCATCTACTACTACGGCATTGGATTCATAGCGTTGGTTGAGCTCAACCCCTTGGGCATTGAATTCATAGTTTTTGAGTTCAAGGGCTTTTTGTAGCAGCTCGCGAGTTTGAACACCCTCGGCAGAAGGGTCACGCATCCGCTGCAGCAGCTTCTCGACAGTGTCGGTTTCCTGATTCATGCGGAAGCATTCTTTGAATGGTGCGTAGTCGGCGCGAGACTGATTGGCCCTCGTCACGATTTGTTTACCAACCGGCGCTCGCTCCAGTGAATATGAGTCCAACAGTGCCTCACCCGCGTAGCCTTTAATTACGTAAGCAAGCTTCCAAGCTAGGTTGAATCCATCTTGGAGAGAGGTATTAGATCCCAGGCCGCTGGAAGGTGGATGGCGATGCACCGCATCACCACCACAATGCACGCGTCCTTTTGAGTAGTAAGTGGCATACGCCTGATTCACGTACCAAGTCGAGTTTTTCTCAACTTCAACTTCGAGCTCTGGATCGCCGACAAGAGTGCGAATGCGTTCCAGCACGTGCGCTGGAGAGAAGTCGGGTTCGCCCTTGGACATATCGAAGCCCCAGCCAGCGATCCACTGATCCCAAGGCCGTACTGCCCGCAGTAAACCTAAGCCGATTTCGCCGAAACCAGCCACAGGATTTGCGATCCACTGGAGTACGCTTGGGCGATGAGCAACATAGCGGCTCAAGTCAGCGTTGAAAATCACATAAGCTGTCCCCGCGCGCGCCATCTCACCTTCGATTGGGAGACCAATGTGTTCGGCAATTTTGGAGCGGGCACCGTCAGCTCCAACCAGATATTGAGTCCGCACGGTATATTCGCGCCCACTCAGTACATCCTTGAGCGTGACAGTAACGCCGTCGTCGTCTTGGACGTGACTCATGTACTCGGTATTGAAAGAGAACTGCGCTCCCCTTTCCGCCGCGTGCTGCACCAAAATCGGTTCCATAAGCGGCTGAGTAATATCTACCATAGGGCATGGACTGCCCAGAATGTAGTCACCTTTTCGCGCTTCACCGGAACCCCAAGTTCTCATACGAGCGATTTCTTCACCCGCGAGACTTGTAGTGATTAGGGTATCGCCCATCTGCTCCCAAGGGGTCGCATGCTTTAGCACGACATCTTCCACCCCGAGATCCCGCATGGCTTCCATAGCACGCTGGTTCGTGATGTGGGCCCGCGGGGAGTTCGCTAGATAGTTGAACATTGTGATGACCCGAACACGTACCCCGTACGTAGCTAATGCCAGGGCTGTGGTGGCGCCTGCAGGCCCAGTGCCAACCACAAGTACGTCGGTATCGAACTGCTTGGAATCGTTCATTTTTGTTATCTCCATCAAACGCAGATTTGTAGTTATTTTCTGGCTTTAGCTATTTGCTCGCTTGCACCTCGGCAAGCGTCAGGCAGGTGCGTCAACTTGTCGCTGCTGAACCATTATCTTGCATGCTAGCATGCAGGTGATTCACAGTAAATATTGTTTGCCCCCCTCTCATCAGCTTTCGCCGAGCACAACTGCCTTAGCTGCAGAGCCAAATTTGGGCTGATCTTCGGCACTTTTCCTCGCGCCAGACAGGAAGCACAGAGAAATTGCGGCAACGACAATGCCTGGTGCACAAGCAAGCATCACACCTGCCGTACCGGTGCCCATCGCCAACATTTTCCCTACCACCAGAGGGCCACTCATGGCTCCTAGGCGACCAATAGCCACCGCGCTACCTACACCTGTAACTCGCCCAAGCGCTGGGTAGAACATCGGGGCCAACGCGTAGAGCACGCTCTGCCCGCCGGTGGTAAACATTCCTGCTATAAATCCAGCAACCACCATCGCCGCCAACGATACTGAAAAGTAAAGTGCAGCCAACGCACTCAAAATACCTAGGTAAATGACCACAGACATCACCCAGGTCGGCAGCCTGTCCATTAGCGCGCCAAGCAAAAGTGTTCCAACTGCTGCTCCAATTTGCATAGAAAGCACCACCCAACTCGCTTCCTTGCTGGTGAAGCCTTGCGCGATAAGTAGGCTGGGCAGCCAGTTAATTAGAATGTAGGTAACCATCAGAGTGAAAAAGAAACTAACCCACAACAATGTCGTTGGTTTGCCCCGTCCTTCCTTGAACAACAGCGCAGGTAAGGTGAAGCCCTCCCCTGTGGCTTTTTCATAGGCCTGAGATTCTGGCAGGTAAAAACCGAGTAACGGCACGATCAAAAGCGGTACAAATCCACCTACGTAAAAGACCAACTGCCAGCCCACACCAAAATCGTTCACACCTATCATTGCGGCGCATGCAGCACCAAGAGGTACACCGCAATACATCATGCTTACTGCCGTCCCACGAAGCTTTGCACCAGCAACCTCGGAGGTGAGAGCAATCAGGTTTGGTAAGGATGCTCCCAATCCAGCACCGGTCAGGAAGCGAGCAACAACAAGGCTGTTGAAATCCCAGGCGACTGCTGTGACCAACGAGAAAATGCCAAAAAGTGCAACAGATCCCATCAATACGCGCTTGCGGCCAAGATGATCCGCCAAACGGCCACCGATGAACGCGCCCGGGAGCATGCCCAATATACCGGCACTGAAAATCCAGCCCATGTGCAGCTTGTCGATCTCAAATGCCGCCATCATTCCTTGAGCTGCGATACCTGGAGCCTGGAGATCCAAACCCTCCATAAGTGCAACCATGAAACAAAGAATGATCGTAGTAACAAGTCGAACCCGCGAATGGGTGACAGAGGAAATGTTCATCGAGCCTCCTCCAGTTTAAGTACCGAACAAGTAGGCTGCAGGGAGACAAGAATTTTTTACAAGGAAAATCGCGGACGAGCGAATCCTCACCCACCAAAAAGTCGTGGAGCGTTTTCATGGTGTTGACCCATTGTTATTGTTCTATGTGGTGAATCGAATGGCCGCTGTGAAAAGCGGCCAGAAACTCATCGTTTAAGAAGATCGAGCGCGACATCGACAATCATGTCTTCTTGGCCACCCACCATTCGGCGCTTACCAAGCTCGACCAAGATATCGATGGTTTTGAGTCCGTATTTTTCTGCTGCAATTTCGGAGTGACGTAGAAAGCTCGAGTAGACACCGGCATAACCCAATGCGAGCGTTTCACGGTCAACGCGCACAGGTCGATCCTGCAGTGGACGCACAATGTCGTCTGCAGCATCCATCAGGGTGTAGAGGTCTGTCCCATGATTCCAGCCGAGTCGCTCTGCCGCCGCGATGAAAACCTCAAGAGGCGCGTTACCTGCCCCTGCGCCCATGCCTGCTAAGCTGGCGTCGATTCGATCACAACCTTCCTCTACTGCAGTGATGGAGTTAGCAACTCCGAGGCTCAGATTGTGATGTGCATGCATACCAGTCTGAGTCTCAGGCTTAAGCACAGCCTTGAACGCTTGGAATCGATCACGGATGTCCTGCATGTTCATGGCTCCACCGGAGTCAGCCATATACACGCAAGTCGCGCCGTAGCTTTCCATCAGCTTCGCTTGCTCGGCGAGTTTCTCCGGCGCGACCATGTGGCTCATCATTAGAAAGCCCACAGTGTCCATCCCCAGCTCGCGGGCATATTCAATATGCTGCTTAGAGACGTCTGCCTCCGTGCAGTGTGTCGCCACCCGAACTACACGTGCCCCAGCATTATAAGCAGCCTTCAAATCATGCACCGTGCCGATACCTGGCAGCAGCAGGGTAGCGATCTTGGCGTGTTTGATCACATCGGCCGCCGCCTCGATCCACTCGAGGTCTGTATGCGCAGCAAATCCGTAGTTGAAGCTGGAGCCCTGAAGGCCATCACCATGAGCAACCTCGATCGAATCGACCTTGGCAAGATCAAGCGCACGTGCAATGTCCTGAACATTTTGGATGGAGTACTGGTGGCGGATAGCGTGGCTACCGTCACGTAGGGTCACATCAGAGATGTAGAGTTTTTTTGTCAAATCGATGGTCATGACGGTTCTCCTCAAGCGTTCAGCATCGACTGTGCCATGCGATCTGCAGTAGCCAGCGCAGCAGACGTCATGATGTCGAGATTGCCGGCATACGCCGGCAAATAATGGGCGGCACCTTCAACTTCAAGAAAGATCGAGGTTTTCAAACCAGAGAATTTGCCAAGGCCAGGGATGTTCAGCGGAGCATTTTCAGGAATAACGTCAAACTGAACTTTTTGCTTCAAACGGTACCCAGGCACATAGGCATTTACCGCCGCAGCCATTTCCTCGACAGACGCTTCGACTTGTGCCTGATCAACCGCTTCGGACAGAACAAATACGGTATCTCGCATCATCAAAGGCGGCTCAGCAGGATTCATCACAATGATCGCCTTACCACGAGCAGCGCCACCAACGACCTCAATTGCTTTAGAGGTGGTTTCGGTAAATTCATCAATGTTCGCACGAGTGCCAGGGCCCGCTGATTTACTAGCGATAGATGCGATGATTTCTGCGTAATGGACTTTCGCCACGCGCGATACTGCCGCCACCATTGGTATCGTCGCCTGGCCACCGCAGGTGACCATATTGACATTTAAGGCCTTCAGGTTGGCCTCAAGATTCACTACGGGAATGCAGTACGGGCCAATTGCCGCTGGTGTCAGGTCAATCAAACGAATGCCTGGTTTGACACTGCGAAGAAAGGCATCATTTTTTACGTGGGCACCTGCACTGGTCGCATCGAATACGAAATCGATTTCTGAAAAAATCGGCAGCTTCGTCAGCCCTTCTACACCTTCATGAGTAATCGCAATACCTAGGCGAGCGGCTCGAGCCAAACCGTCAGAGTTTGGATCGATACCGACCATCGCGCCCATTTCCAAGTGTTTGGAATTGCGCATGATCTTAATCATCAGGTCAGTGCCGATATTACCTGGGCCAATGATTGCGACTTTTAATTTTTTCATGGTTTTATTCTCTGTGTGCTCGCAACTGACCGATCACTCGGCACTGAACTCCACCGCAACTGTGCCTATTCCACTAATAGTTGCTTCGAAGCGATCGCCTGCCGCAACTGGCGCCATTGGCCCCAGTGCCCCGGTCAAAATTATGTCTCCCGCTTTGAGCGGTTCACCCAAGCTAGCCATGGTGCGCGCCAACCAGACCGCGGCGTTGAGCGGGTGCCCTAGGCATTGAGCTCCACTACCAGCGGAAACCTCTTCACCATTCCGGGTCATCTGCATCGTCGCTTCGCGCAAATCGACGCCATCCAAGCGGCGAGCCGGCCCACCCAGTACAAAGCATCCACTGGATGCATTGTCAGCAACGGTATCGACAAACCGAATGTTCCAACCCTGCACGCGGCTACCCACCACCTCCAACGCTGGAACCACCCAACCAGTTGCAGCCATAACATCGGCAAAACTGGTATCGATGCGAGGCAAATCTGACTCCAAAATTAGAGCAATCTCAGCTTCGATCTTTGGCTGCAAAATACTTTTGACCGGGACTGTCTCGTTGTCGCCGAAACACATATCAGCAAACAGAGTGCCGAAATCGGGCTGGTCTACCCCTAGTTGCTGTTGAACCTTCTTATTTGTCAGGCCGATCTTCCTGCCGACTACTCGTCGTCCCTCGGCGCACGCGTGAGCGACATTTAGGCGCTGGATGCTGTAAGCAGCCTGGGCATTGTCTTCACCGATCCGGTCGCGCAATGGCTCGATCGGCTCACCGCTAATCTGGGCCTGGCGCAAGGCTCCGGCCAGTTGTTCCAAGGTCTGTTGTGTCACACTCATAACTCACCTCTAAAGTTGCACGCTGCACAAGCTCAGCCCGAAACCCTGCCTGGAGGGTATCGGGCATGCCTAACGCCGGAGTGGGAGGAACCGAAGTCCGCCGGCGCCAGGAGCCCGATCAGTGGGTTAGGAAATCAAGCACCATTCGATTGAATTTGTCGGCATGCTCCCACTGAGCCCAGTGTCCGCAAGCGTTGAAAACATGCAGCTCGGAGTTTGGAATGCCAGCGATCAACCGCAGACCAGTGTCCATCGGCACGAAGCGATCGTTGCGCCCCCAGATAACCAACGTCTGCGCCTTGATCTCTGAGAGCCGATGCCCGAAGTCAGGGAACTGCTTAGGGTTGGCATCGATACTTTTGACGAAGTTTTCCAGGTGTTCGCGCTGGCTCAGCATATTGTCCAGACGCCCCTGGAAAAGCTCATCGGTCAGAGCGCTGCTGTCATAGACGAAAACCTTCATCATCTTTTTGAGGTTTTCAATGTTTGGCTCGCGATAAACGCCCTGGATCAGTTTGATGCCTTCAGTTGGCATTGGCACAAAAGAACTGGCCCCGCCGGTACCACCACCCATCAAGACCAACTTCCCTACCCGCTCAGGGTTGTCCAATGCGAAGGCCACAGCGGTGTGGCCACCCATGGAGTTACCTACGAGGTGGACGCGATCCAGCCCTAGCGCATTAACGAAGCCCTTCAAAGCGACCGCATTCAAGTGTGAGCGTGAACCCGTGCACACGACCGGATCGCTTTTACTCCAGCCGGGGCAGTCCATAAGGATGACGCGATAACCTGCATCGACAAAGGTGTCGATGTTCCGGTTGAAGTTGGCCCAGCCACTGGCACCCGGCCCCGAGCCGTGAAGCATGATGACGGTCTCATTCCCCTCACCTGCGTCGTTGTAGTGCAATTGAAATTCGAGATCGCCCTCTTTAATTCGAACGAGCTTGCTGGTGTTGGCTTCGGTAAAAGTCTGGCTGGTAGATGTCATCTCGTATTCCTTCATTTAATTAGAAGACAGGAAAATCCCGTTGATGAAAGTCCGGTTCCGTGAGCTACAACACGTAGTTCAGCGATTGGTCGGGTGAGCGCTAAGCGCACCAAAGCCTGCAATCCACTCCGGGATCTCTCGGTAATAACGATTAGTTGTTTGGTAGCGCCCATAACTTGAAAGCGCTCCAAAAGCAGCTACCCAGGCTTTGACCTCATGCGTCGATTTGCCCGCAACTGCCGATAGCTCGTCATTCACTAGCGCATCCAGTTCCTCGATGCGCCCGGCCTCAAGGGTGTCGAGAAAGTATTGATCCCATTCCGGGTTTAATGGATGGAGGGAATTTTGATCCTCAACAAATCGATACGCGGCTTCGATCACTCGCTGCGTCCGAGCCTCACGCTCGTCTGGCGGCAAGTTGCGCCCACTACCCAGCAGCCGATCTTTCATGCGCGGGTTCGCCGTAGCCAACTCAGGTACGGGAGGTTGATGGGATAGCCCGCCAGAGCCCAGTAGCAATACTCGTTTGTTCAAGCTCAACGCGAACCGACCAACCGCTTCGCCCATTAGCCGAACACGCTTGAAGTTCGGCATGGGCTTAGCAAGACAATTGATGAATATCGGAATGACAGGGCAGCGATCTAGCCCCCCTAGCAGAAGCTCGAGAGGTTGGGCAAAACCATGGTCGACTTGCATCCGGTAGGACACAGCAGCGTCGATTCCTGAATCCAGAACAGCACTGGCGCACTGCTCAGCCAAGTCCATAGGTACCGTGAGGGTGCCAGCAACAGACCCGAAATCACCTACTGCTTCAGCGGCGGTGCCGATGCAGAAAGATGGCATCACGTCGTAGAAGAAACCGTTGTAGTGGTCTGGGGCAAAGAGGATGACCAGCTCTGGGTCAAACTGCGCGATTCGGTCTCGGGCCGCAGCGACATCGGCGTCGATCTCTGCAAGCACTGCAGGAGCTGGATCGACCAGGCCGACCAAAGGGGTGTGCGACAGACAATGCAAAAGAACACTCATACCCATACACCTTGTTCTGCGCTGGAGAGCGGTGTGAAAACACTCCCGGGGCACATTAACGACGGCTTCGGATTCAATGCGGCGCTTGCTGGCTGCAGCGGCCTGCCATTCCCAGGCATGGCCTAGGAGTGAAGCACGTCGTTATGCGTACGCTTTTGTTGTTGGTGAAATCATCATGCACTCTCACATGCTAGCATGCAAGTGCATTTTCAGCAGTGATCTCAACTCACTCTGCATTCCGACCTACGGTTTCTGCATAGCCTCGACCCGATAGCAAAACCATCCAGCTCAATGCTGTCGCAAACTGGCAACACATGCTAGCATGCAAGATGTCAATCTCTATGTAGCCAACTGGTCAATTCTGCAGTCATGCTTCAAGACTAATTCATCCTTGTAGATCAATGCTCTGCCTACTAAAGTGACTCGTCTGAAGTCCGTTTCGGCGAAAAACCACCACATATTCCGAAGACCTATGAATACGTCTAATAAGAAAGTCGCGATCTATCAGGAAATTCTCCAACGCCTTTTGACCCGGCGGTATCTCTTCGGCGAAAAAATCTTTGTCAAAGAAATAAGTGAGTCTACGGGGGTAAGCCGGCAACCCATCATGACTGCGCTGAACAGCCTCCAGGAGCGGGGTTTTGTGCAGATCATCGCGCAGGTAGGTTGCCAAGTCGTTCAGCCCAGTGCCGACGAGGTAGCGGATTTTTATAAGATGTTCGCGAACACAGAGGGGCTTATCGCCAGTCTGGCAGCAGAGCGGGGAACACCTGCCGAGGTTGCCAGGATGAAGGAGCTTAATGAGAAAATCGCGCAGATTAATCCTACGCACAGCGATGCATCAGATAGCTACCGCCGCCTTAATGTAGATTTTCATAGGCTTCTACATGCTATGGCACGATCACCGATCGTATCGACACGCCAAATGGCCAACTTCGAGCTTTCCGACTTTTTTATCGTCCAAAGCTGCGGTTTTGGTGCCCACCTGCACGATGTTACAGATGAGCATGATGAAATTATTGCTGCGCTGACGACACGCAATAGTGAAATTTCTAAAATTGCCGCGATGAAACATATAGAAAGTGTCTCACGGCACGTCGTCGAAGCCTTACAAGCGCCTGAGAATATTGAAATGACCGCCACCGCCTGAGGGCAGTGACGGTCATTATCACTCAAAGTGGTAGAGCAGCTTCCAGCCAAATCGAGTCGCCCATTGGGCCATTCTTAACATTCGTCTCATGCAACCATTTCAATACGACACCGGTTGCTTGGTCGAAGGAGTAAAACAGCTGAGGGCCTACGGCAAACTTTTCCAGGCGGTTCCCTCCAGGTACTCGGTCACCATTGATGTCGTCATCTGTGGTTTGCTTGGTGTAGTAACCCGCGAGCCCCAGCTGTAGCTTCGGCATAGACTCAAACCGATATCCAACCATGTAATCCACATTAAAAACTTCACCCGAGCGATAGTCTGTGTCTCTGTTTCGCTGATTGAATGAGTACGTTGGTGCGAGCGACACCTCCCAGTTAGGGTGTGGAAACCATGTTAGCGCAAACTCTGACATATACGTCAGGTAGTTAGGCGTTGTATTCGCCAGTTCATCTTTATCATAGCCACCCAGCGGCGCAAATACGCTTAAACCACCTAACAGATGCAGTTCAGGCGTAGGTGAGTAGAGAACATTGAGCGGCGTAATGTAAGCTTGCCGCATTCCTGTTTTCTCGTCCGACTGCCCGCCCGCCTTAACTTTTATATGCCCGCCAGAAGCAATAATACCGCTAGAAAATTGCACCCCAGAGTCAGTCTGATAATCCCAAGTATGAACCAGCCTCAACGCCTGAACGAAGTTTTCCAATTTGAAGTTTGGCACCACCGACTTTCCGGAATTATCCTTAAAGCTATCAGCGTGATAATACACGGTATAGCTATAGAACTCGGTAACTCCAGGCGGAGGCATCAGAGCAGGAACAACGGTTTGCACCCCTAGCGGCCACGTAGTGTCGCCATTCTCAGTAGCAAAACCCACCTCCATATAAGAGGCAGCAGCGATTAGCAGGCACACGCTAGCATGAGCTTTCATAAGCAATCTCATTTTTGTTTTCTTTATGTGGATTCTTCGGAAGAAGCTGGCTCTTTAAGTCAGTCTCGCCGAGACCCGATTAGAATGAAGGCAAGTGTGGCTGGTTGTTCGCTGCGATTTCGCCAAGCATGAACATTACCCTGTTGGATAATCACGTTATGTTTCTCAAGTTTTTCGACAACACCACCATCTAACTCCAACCAAACAGTGCCTTCGAGCACAATGCCGTAGTCGATGGTAGGTGTGGTATGCATACCGGGGTTCTCAGGGTCAAAATGCTCAACCAAACCTGTCAGCTGTTTCTGTTGCTCTGCATAGGCGGCCGCCGGGTCAAAATCCTCAGACATAAATACCGAGTCTGGGGGGAACGTCACGATCAACAGACGCGATTCACCCGGTGCAGGGACATAAGAAGAAGCTGGTGTGATCGGATCATCAACCGCTTCCAAATGTGAACTCGATGGGGAAGTTGCCCATACTAACGCCGTGGAAAAACCTGGGATGCTCTGGTATTGATGATGACGAGGTACTGCTCCATCACTCAGGATCACTGAGCGGCCATCGACAGTTCCAGTCACTAGACGTCTGATAGTCATGTTGATCAGCCTTTCTTTAGAAGAGGCGCCACTGAATCGTGGCGCCGAAAAGTTTTAGTGCCCTGGAGTGACAACGACGTTGGTAAAACCGCCCTTTCGATCTTCCAACGCATCCAGTGCCTCGTTGACACGAGACAGCGGGAAAACTTCCTGATCAAAAACCGTTAGATCCAATGTTCCAGCAGCCGCCATTTCAGCCATGTCCTGACCTTCCGCCACAGAAAACCACAACGAACCAATTACGCTGATCTGGTAGCACATTAGCTTGAACATTGGCACTGGAAGGTCTTCCGACATCCCACCGATGTCGACCATCCGGCCACCACGACGCAATGCCTGGATACCAGCGACGCTGATTTGATGCGGCGCACCCGGCCCGATAGCGTCGATAAATACATCTGCCCCTAAATCATCGGTATGCCCATGCACCCAAGATTCGATGGACTCTTCACCTATTGAGTGTATGTGGACACGAGTGGGATCAAGCTGGCGGACGCGTTCCAGCAGTTGAGGGTTACGTGCCATGGCGAGTACTTTCGTTGCGCCCATTGCGAGCGCAAGCATGACCGCGCCAAGCCCCAGCGTGCCTGAAGCACCGCTGATCAAAACGGTTTGACCAGCACCGACATTCGCCTTACGAAGAGCGGAATAAGCAGTGCCCAGGTAGCCAAATCGGCAACCCTGCTCAAAGCTAATAGCCTCAGGAAGTTTGACCAAGCTATTAACAGGCACAGTCATGTATTCGCAGAATCCACCATATGGATAGTCCTCGAAGACTCGTTGAGATCCTGGCCCAAAACCAAAATAGCCTTGGAACGTGAACGCGGTGCAATTCAAATGCTGCCCACGTAGACACGAATGACAAGAGCCACAGCCACGCCCCGGATTTACATAAACCCTGTCCCCAGGTTTGACGTTGTGCACCTGACTACCGACTGATTTGACTACACCAGCAGCATCCAGGCCATAGATGGCCGGAAGCTTCGGCAAAGGCAGGTATGGAAACCAGGTTGGATAATGGGCAGTGACGTTGCGTAGGTTTGGAACGACATTGCAGGCCTTCACCTCAACAAGGACGTCTGTCGGGCCACAGGACGGAATGTCAATCTGGTCAATTGTGAAGGTTGGGCCGACTTCGTGAAGTCGAGCAGCTTGCATTTTGCTCATGGTTTTATCCTTATTAGGAGAGCGTGCACGGAGACACCCGCCACCGGCAGATGTAATGGATTTGACTTATGTTCGGGTTGATCAGCTAGGTGATTCGCAAGGAGATGCGCATCGCTGAGTGCTTCTGAAAGGCATATCAGGGGGGTAGCAAACAGTGGAAAGTCGAGCTCTTGGGATTGAGCCCTAAAGGGCCAACAGAGCGAAAGACAGGAGTGGAAAACAGGGCTGCGGGAGACATTTTCATGCTGCACCATTTTTTTGTTGTTGGAATCATCTTGCCCACTTAAATACTAGCATGCAAGTGTTTTTTCTTGAATGAATTCACCGCTCACCCCTTGTCTCACCTTACCTTGCGACGAGCCTCGTCTATCAGCTCAACCGCCTCAAGATTGCCGTAACCGCGCACATCCTGAGAGGTAATCGAGCCCAAGCATCTCGACGGCATCGGGGTGGTGTACATCACGTTCAACGGGGATCTGAAATGGCGAGACGTACACTTAATCGGCCCCTGTTCTAGCGTGCCAGACGGAGCCTGGCACACGGTTGTCGAAACCTTTTTGGAAACTCACAGGGGACTAGAATTGCACAAAATAGCCGTCAGCATCCGCAATGAGGGCAATGAGGGCAATGAGGGCAATGACGAATCAAACCCTGAATTGAGCAACCAAGTCGCACTGTTGTTCGGAGAGTGAACGCAGGGTTGAACCTGACTCCAACGCCTTCTTAGCTGCTGTGGCGACTTGATCTGTAATTTGCCCCATCCCAGTTATCGTGTAATTGATCTCTTCAGCTACCTGGCTTTGCTGCTCTGCTGCTGCAGCAATTTGATTATTCATCTCATTGATGATGTTTACGGACGCCGTGATGCCCAAGAAATAATGCGCGGCCACCTGCGCTTGCTGTAAACATGATTGAGTGTGGGTATGACTTTCAAGCATTGAATGGGTAACCGACTGACTGCCACCCTGCAAACGCTCGATGAGTAATCTAACCTCCTCGGTCGCAAGCTGGGTTTTTTGCGCCAGGCTTCTAACTTCATCAGCCACAACAGCGAAACCACGACCGTGATCACCCGCTCGTGCGGCTTCAATGGCAGCGTTGAGTGCAAGCAAATTGGTTTGTTCGGCGATAGTACGGATAGCAGTCACAACAGCCCCTATATCATTGCTGCTTTCTTCGAGTACTTTCACCGTCTTAACAGAGTCCTCCATGCGTATAGCGAGAGCGTTAATAGCGGCGACGGCATCCTCCATCGCAACTTTTCCATCGCCTACCGCTTGTTCTGCACGCCCCGCTGCTTTTGCAGCATTCATGGCATTTGCTGCGACATCCTGCGAGGATGCGGTCATCTCGTTAATTGCTGTTGCAATCTGCTCAACATCACTCTGTTGACTCAGCATCCCTTGATGTGTTTGCGCAGCTATAGCGGCACCGTCGGAAGTTGTGTCAGCAATCATCCTAGTTGAGCGTATGACCTTAATAATTAAGCTCTGCAACTGCTCTAAAAAGACATTAAACTCTTGAGCAATAAGCCCTAACTCGTCCGCACGCGAACTACTCAGCCGTTGAGTTAGATCCCCCTCCCCTTTAGCGATATTTTTTATCATCGCAAGCATGCTTTGAAGTGGACGAACGATTCCACGGGCCACGAATCCAACAATCAGAATTCCGAAGCCACTCACCAGCAAGCCGACTAATCCCATCGAGCGTGCTTCAGAAACGTAGTGCTGCTCCAAGAGACCTTTCAAATCGCTAACGCTTTTGAAAACGACATCTTCTGGGAGCCGAACCAAAAGCGTCCATTTCGTAGCGGTGTTAGCTACGGTAAAACGAAGTGCAAGTTGAATCATTCCTCTTTTATCAAGGCTATAATTCTCATCTGTAGTGCTTAGCTTTGAAAATGAGCTAACCAGTTCTGCTCCAAAAGTTTCGCTGGCAGATTTCCCTACTTTACTTGCCTCTGCTGTGTAAGCTACGAAACGGCCGTTGCCGGAAATTAGGGCCATTTCACCAACCCCTCCATACAACTCACGATTTGCTTTTTCAAGGATTTTTTGGACGAACTCCAGATCTAACGATGCACCAGCAATGCCTTTAAATTTATCCTTTATAAGGATTGGAGCGGTAAACGCAGTCAATTGCACCGACTTTCCGTTAATTGTATAAATTACCGGGTCGGTTGCACAGGCAGAGCGACTTTCCTTTGGGCACAAATAAAACTCACCCTCTCTTACGCCCGTGGGCAGAAACGCCTCACTCTCCATAGAATACAGCTTTGAAAGATTATATTTCCCGGCTTCCGCGCGAGACCACAAGGGCAAGAAACGCTCTTGCTCGCTCAATCCACTATTAGCATTTGGCTGAAAAATACCTTTTGGTTCCCAAGCTATGTAGGTGGTCACTAGCTGCGGGTTTTGAACGAGTGCATCAAGAGCAAGATCACTGAGCAACTTTCCTTCTGCATCACGATCACCGCTAGGCTTGGATACAGCCAGAACATTGGCCCTTGCAAGATTTTTTGCAACCTCAATTGGCTGATCTAACTGCCTCTGAATTTGGCTAACTTGATACTTTGAAAGGCCTAGCAAGTGCTCTTTAACTTCAAGCCCCAAAATCTCTCTAGTTTTCTCACCAACCCAGTTCTGGGTTTTCTCTCCAGAGATCAGCGCATAAAGCACTAATGCAGCCACTACTGAGAGAATGGCGGATCCTGCGTAGAACATAATGCTCAACTGAAGAGATTTTATTTTCATTATTTTCTCATGCTCGCTTACGAGTCTGAAGAAGCTATTGTTTTTCACAACTACTAGAGCACACGACCTGAACACTGAAGGTTTCGGCCGCCGCGCGCTTTTTTTGCGCGCGAGCAGTAGATAGATGGCCATCCCTAGCCAATAGATTTAATCGACCGCCTTAACCATGTCTTCGATGACTTTCTTGGCGTCGCCGAAGACCATCATGGTTTTGTCGAGGTAGAACAGTTCGTTGTCCAGACCGGCATAGCCGCTGGCCATCGAGCGCTTGTTGACGATGATGGTTTTGGCTTTGAACGCTTCGAGAATCGGCATGCCGGCAATCGGCGATTTCGGGTCATTCTTCGCGGCCGGGTTGACCACATCGTTGGCGCCAAGCACCAAAACCACGTCGGCCTGACCGAACTCGGAGTTGATGTCTTCCATCTCGAACACTTGGTCGTAAGGCACTTCTGCCTCCGCCAGCAACACGTTCATGTGGCCAGGCATGCGACCGGCAACCGGGTGGATCGCATACTTCACCGTCACGCCGCGATGGGTCAGTTTCTCGGTCAGTTCTTTCAGCGCGTGCTGCGCCCGTGCCACGGCCAGGCCGTAGCCCGGAACGATGATCACAGTGTCGGCGTTGGTCAGCAGGAAGGTCGCGTCGTCAGCTGAACCGGATTTCACCGGGCGGGCTTCTTTCGAGCCAGCAGGGCCGGCCGCGTCCGCCGTGTTGCCGAAACCACCGAGCAGTACGTTGAAGAACGAACGGTTCATCGCCTTGCACATAATGTACGAGAGGATCGCACCGCTTGAGCCCACCAGCGAACCCGCGATGATGAGCATCGAGTTGTTTAGCGAGAAGCCGATACCTGCCGCCGCCCAGCCGGAGTAGCTGTTAAGCATCGACACCACCACCGGCATGTCCGCGCCACCGATCGGGATGATGATCAGCATACCCATGACGAAGGCCAGGGCCAGCATCAAGGCGAAGGCGTTGAGGTCGCCGGTCAGCATGAAGGTGATGCCCAGCGCCAGTGTGGCCACGCCCAGCAACAGGTTCAGTTTGTGTTGGCCGGTGAACTGTACCGGTGCGCCCTGGAACAGGCGGAACTTGTACTTGCCCGACAGCTTGCCGAAGGCGATGACCGAACCGGAGAAGGTGATCGCACCAATGGCGGCACCGAGGAACAGTTCCAGGCGGTTACCGGCCGGGATCGCGTTACCCAGTTGCGCAACGATACCCAGCGACTGCGGCTCGACGACCGCCGCAATGGCGATGAACACCGCGGCCAGGCCGATCATACTGTGCATGAAGGCGACCAGTTCGGGCATCTTGGTCATTTCAACACGTTTGGCCATGATCGAACCGGCGGTGCCGCCGATCAGCAGGCCGACGATCACGTAGACGATACCGTCGTGGGCAAGTTCGGCACCCAACTTGTAGATCAGGCCGACCGTGGTGAGAATCGCCAGGCCCATGCCGAGCATGCCGAACAGGTTGCCGCGACGCGACGTGGTGGGGTGCGAAAGGCCCTTGAGCGCCTGGATGAAGCAGACCGAGGCGATCAAATACAGGGAAGTAACCAGGTTCATGCTCATGCTTGCTGCACCTCAGCGTTGACTGCGGCGGCCTTGGCTGCCGGCGCTTTTGCTGAAGCCGCTTTCTTCTTGAACATTTCCAGCATCCGCCGGGTCACCAGGAAGCCGCCAAACACGTTGACGGCTGCCAGGGCGACCGCGAGGGTGCCCATTGTTTTGCCCAGTGGCGTGACGGTCAGCGCCGCAGCCAGCATGGCGCCGACGATGACGATCGCCGAGATGGCGTTGGTCACGGCCATCAATGGCGTGTGCAGTGCAGGTGTAACGTTCCAGACCACGTGATAACCGACATAAATCGCCAGCACGAAGATGATCAGGTTGTTGATACCGGGGGAGATAAGCTCTTCCATAGTCAGAATCCTTGCTTAGGCGTTTTTGCGGATGACTTGGCCGTCGCGGCACATCAGGCACGCGGCGACGATGTCGTCTTCGAGGTTCACTTCGAACTGGCCTTCTTTGTTGAAGACCAGCTTCAGGAAGTCCAGCAGGTTGCGGGCGTACAGGGCCGAAGCGTCTGCCGCGACTGTGCCGGCCAGGTTGGTCGGGCCGCAAATGGTCACGCCACTCTCGACGACCACCTGATCAGCCACGGTCAGCGGGCAGTTGCCGCCTTGGGCTGCCGCGAGGTCAATGACCACCGAGCCAGGCTTCATCTGCGCCACGGTTTCGGCGCTCAACAGTGTCGGAGCCTTGCGGCCCGGGATCAGGGCGGTGGTGATGACGATGTCGGCCTGTTTGGCGCGTTCGTGCACGGCCAGGGCCTGACGCTGCATCCAGCTGGCCGGCATGGGTCGCGCGTAACCGCCGACACCGACGGCGCATTCACGCTCTTCATCGGTCTCGTAGGGCACGTCGACGAACTTGGCGCCGAGGGATTCGATCTGCTCCTTCACCGCAGGGCGTACGTCCGAGGCTTCGATCACTGCACCCAGGCGCTTGGCCGTGGCAATGGCCTGCAAACCGGCCACACCGGCACCGAGGATCAGCACGCGAGCGGCTTTCACGGTACCGGCAGCGGTCATCAGCATCGGCATGAAGCGTGGATAGTAGTGAGCGGCCAACAGCACGGCTTTATAGCCGGCAATGTTCGCTTGGGAGGACAGCACATCCAGGCTCTGCGCACGGGAGGTGCGTGACGCAGCTTCCAGCGCGAACGCGGTAATACCGCACTCGGCCAGCTTGGCAATGGTTTCATTGCTGAACGGGTTGAGCATGCCGACCACAACGGTGCCGCTTTTAATCAGCGTCAGCTCGCTATCGCTGGGAGCGACTACCTTGAGAATCAGCTCGGCACCAAACGCATCGTTGGCGCTGCCAATGGTTGCGCCTGCCGCTTCATAGGCACTGTCAACAACACTGGCTTTAATGCCGGCGCCGCTTTGTACAGTGACCTTATGACCCAGGCCTATCAGCTTCTTGATCGTTTCCGGGGTTGCAGCGACCCGTGTTTCACCCGTCAGGGTTTCGAGAGGAACACCGATTTTCACGTATATCTCCGTACTAATATAAGAATCCACCATGCAGCCGGATTAACAGCAGCTGCGTAGATACCTTCTGGTTTAGGTGAGCTGGAGCAGAGAGAAGTAGCAGGCCTGGCTAGGCAAATATTCCCCGGAGTCCACGGGGGTAGAACGCTGGAGCGGTATTGCGAACTGCTGAGGCAATGCAATGCTGGTTCAGCGTTCCGCCCTGAGGAATATGCAGTAAGGACTTGATCAATGTCGTGAAGCAGCGAGCTTTGTGAGACGTCATCTGTAGACACCTTGTACGGCGCAATGGGAGCGCTTTAGGTTCTCTCTGAAACGCATGAAGAGACGATCCACTCACACAATTTGTGAGGAGTGGCTAGCCGAGTCCGTTGTCTCGCGAGTGAGACAATCCTTGCTGATACAGCTAAATAGGATCAGAAACCGCGCAGCTCTCATACGATCTATTATTTTTATGCGCTGTGATGATGCATCACATAAATGCTAGCATGCAAGCATGCCGATATCACATTGAGGATATTTCTCTTGATAGCCCTCTCTGGATTTCCTTAGGCCCTCCTTAGGCTTTGCCGCGCTCGACCTTTCACCATGAGATGACGCTCACTGAATCAAATCACTGTGCGACTCAGTTCCTTCTTCAATCGCAAAACAACGATCAAGCCAGCTCATACCTTCGAGTGTGCCAATAGCAGGCTGATACTCACACCCAACCCAGCCTGTATAAGAATGTGCATTTATCGAATCAAGAACTCTAGGTAGGTTCAAATTACCTATATTAGGCTCGTGCCGTCCTGGGTATCCGGCGATCTGTAAATAGACGGATTGAGGAAGATAGAGATCGAGGCAAGTAAGAGGATCCAGCCGTTCCATCGCAGCATGATAAAGATCCAGAATCAGGCCTAGCCCTTCTAATCTTTGCGTCCAACCGACGGCTCCCGCCAGTGTTCGAATAAAATACCCAGGCACTGAAATTTGATTGATGGCTTCAATCACAACCTTTACGTCATGACGGGCGGCCTCCTCGATGGCCCAGTTCATGTTGTCGACAAATTGCCCACTCGATGCAGCGTAATTTGTCTGCTCGACCACACCGGATAACACGTGAAGCAGTGGACTGCCTCCTTCCACGGCATATTCGAGTCCCAGGTTAAAATCCTTACGGAAGTCCCCAGCCTTTCCAGACTGAGCAGCCAGCCCCTTACTGCCAGGTTGCAATGGCATTGTTGCCAGTACCTGTTGAAGGCCTGTGCGACGTAACTGTTCGGCTATTTTTGCTGCCGCCATGTCTCGTGGAAAACTGAACTCAACGGCTTCAAAGCCTGCGTCCCGCGCGGCGCTAAATCGATCCTCGAAAGACCATTCGGTGAAGAGCAAGGTGAGGTTTGCTGCATATTTGATCATTCAATTAATCAAGCCATTGTGTTTGAGTTGCACCACGAAAAGCGGATTCAGCGTTACTGAATCCGCACTCGTGCTTGGAAATTACGCTGTTACAGGAAAAGATTTTGGCTTGAGCAGAAAGTGCGCCAGTGCCGGAACCAGTACCAGCGCGCCCACCATGTTCCAGATGAACATGAACCCGAGCAAGATGCCCATGTCAGCTTGGAACTTGATAGGTGACAGCACCCAGGTGAGCACTGCAATGCCCAGTGTAATACCTGTCATCACCACGACCTTCCCGGTAGACAGCAACGCAAGGTAGTAAGCCTCTGACAGGCTTCTGCCATTTCGCAAATTGGTGAGTGTTACGCTGAGGATGTACAACGCGTAGTCCACACCAATACCCACCCCCAATGCGATCACGGGCAGCGTCGCGACCTTGACGCCGATGTTAAGCCCGACCATCAAGGCTTCGCACAAAATGGAGGTCAGCATCAGCGGCAGCACCGTGCACACGACCGCACGCCAGGATCTGAACGTAATGAAGCACAGCGCGATGACAGCCGCGTACACCATGAACAGCATCTGCACGTTCGAACGCTTCACCACGATATTGGTGGCCGCTTCGATGCCGGCATTGCCCGCCGCATTGAGGAACTGGATCTGATCCGAGTTATGGGTCGCCGCGAACTGTTCGACTGTCTGAACCACGCTGGTGAGCGTGTCCGCCTTGTGATCCTTCAGATAGACATACACCGTCAGCAGATCGCAATTCTGGTTGAACAGTTCTCGCGGGGCGCGGGTGATAATCGCGTTCAACAGTCCCTGGTTACGGGGTATCTCGTACCAGCTCATGCTGCCTTCATTCATGCCGGCCGCCGCCTGCTTACTCAGTGCCGCTAAAGACGTCGTGGACACAACACCCGGCAACTGCTGAAGCTGCGCTTCCAGCGCATCGACTGACACCAGGGTCTGGTAATTGGCGCAGTAGTATTGGGGCGTTTTCACCATCACTACATACTTGTCGCTACTGGCGGAAAAGTTACTGACCATGAAGCGGTTATCGCTGTTGTAACGCGATTCAGGACGCAATTCCGGTGCACCGGGATTCAGATCGCCGATCTTCACATGAAGGCTCACCGCAAAGCCTGCGACGCCTAGAATCACGGCGACGATGATTGCTCCGCTCGCCCATTTACGTTCAGTAAATCTATCCAGAAATGCCCAAAATGGATGGCGGGTATGATGCGCATCCAACTGAGAGAACTTGTCGTTCGCCGCTTCTCGTTGTGCAGCTGCTTTGCTGACCCCGGTGTACGACAACAGAATCGGTAGCAGAATCAGGTTGGTGAAAATCAACGTCAGCACGCCGATCGTCGCGGCGATAGCCAGATCCTGGATGACCGGAATCTTGATGATCATCAGCACAGCGAAACCTACGGCGTCAGCCACCAATGCCATCAGCCCGGTCAGAAACAACCGGCGAAAGGTGAAGCGTGCCGCCACGAGCTTGTCGGCTCCACGCCCGATGTCCTGCATGATGCCGTTCATTTTCTGGGCGCCATGACTCAACCCAATCGCAAACACCAGGAACGGGACGAGGATCGAGTATGGATCGAGATCAAACCCCAAGGTGGGCAGTAATCCCAGTAACCAGACAACCGCGATAATCGAGCATAGCAACACCAACAATGTGCTGCGTACGCAACGGGTGTACCAGAACAGCACGATGCCGCAAATTACCAATGTCGCAGCGAAGAACAGCTGCATCTGCCGCATGCCGTCAATCAGATCGCCCACCACTTTGGCAAAGCCAGTGATGTGGATTTTGATGTTGTCGGTTTCGTACTTGGCCCGGATCTGTTCGAGCTGGCCGGAAAGCGCGTTGTAGTCCAGAGGTTTGCCGTCGTCCGACGTAGTGTCCTGAAGAGGCAACAGTACGATGCTGGATTTGAAATTGGAGGCTACGAGCCGACCTACTTCGCCCGACCGATCAACGTTCTGACGAACCTGATCAAGACTCTTGGCAGAACCATCGTAATCGTCAGGTATGACTGGCCCACCATCGAACCCCTCCTCAGTCACGCCGATCCAACGGGTCGCCGGAGTCCACAGGGACTTCATATATGAGCGGTCGACGCCGGGAAGTAGAAATACCTCATCGTTGATTTTCTTGACCGTCTCAAGGTAGGCAGCATCAAAAATGCTGCCCTGTTTGGCCTCTATCGCAATCCTCAAGGTGTTTCCACCCTCCCCCAACTGGCCCCGGTTTTTCAGGTAGTTCTGCACATAAGGGTGATCTGTCGGGATCATTTTTTCGAAGGCGGCATTAAGTTTCAAACTCAATGCCTGGTAGCCAAGTATCAGACTGAGCAATACGCAAATGCCCAAAATGATGCTGCGATGATTGAACAGAAGCCGTTCAACCAAGGTGCCAGAGGACGGGTCGAAAGCATCCGGCTGAGGGATAGTGTGATGCTGCGCAGAACGTGTATAGCTATTCATTGATCGTGCTCCGGCGAGTCCACTGCAACTGCGGACGACAGCATGCCGCGTGCACTACTGATGATCAGGTTGCCGTTCGCAGCTTGCGCCATGCCTGTGAAATAACTGGGTTGAGCAATCTGAAGGACAGCCGCTTTGCTATCGCCATTCGCGAAGCGCAACACCCTTCCCGACTCATCGGAGAGCAGCATCGATCCATCGGCAAGACGCAATCCACTGGTCAATGTGACGGGCTGCAAGGTGTCGAGGGGCTGCCAGGTATCGCCGCGATCCTTGGACTCAAACGCTTTTCCGCGAAGCCCAAATGCCAAAATGGAACTGCTGTTTGTCGCCTGTAGCCCGAAGGTCGTGCCCTCGTAAGGTGACGCCAGCGGCTCGAAGGTTTTCCCATCGTCACTTGAGCGCAACAGAGTGCCCTGTTCGCCGGCGATGAAGAGATCCCCACCCACCCGTTCGATGCTGTAGAGATGCAATCCGTTTGGGTTATCGATACGGGAACGGATCGATTGCCAGCTAAACCCGCCATCATGGGTGACAAACGCCAGACCGTAAGCGCCCACCACCAGTCCGTTTTTGGCGTCCAGGAAGAGAAGATCAAGCAGCGGCTTGTCGGGGCCATCGTCCACGAGTTGCTGTGCTTGAGCTAAACGCTCCTGCGCCTTTTCAGCGTCGTCGGAGCCTCCAGTGGCCTGCTTGGCTTCCTGTAACTCGATTTCGGCCGCCTGGACGCCATCCAACTGCTTGTTCCAGCTCAGTCCGCCATCCCGGGTGTGTAAGACGATCCCGGCATGTCCGACGGCCCATCCTTCGACATCGTCGATGAACCTAACCTTGACCAGCGTCACGCTGACGGGGGAACCGACTTGCGACCAGCTAGTACCATTGTCATCGGAGACAATGATGAACCCACGTTCGCCGACAGCTACCAAGCGATGCCCGGCCCGCGCAACGCTGAGCATGACTGATTGGGCTGCCATTGAACTGATGATCGATGGTTGCATTGGCAAACCATCGGTTTGTGCGGATGCTGAAGTGCACAGGAACACCGCCACGAACGACGCGCTCAACAGCAGTGCCTTGAGCGGATGACCAACGATAAATCCTGGTGTTTGATTACGCATTTGCGAGCCTCGATGATGCGGTTCAGTGGACGCCGCGCCAGTGACACCGCGTCCATGGAACACAAGTTTGAAAAAGTTGTTGCGAGGCTCAGCGCACCGACCCAGACGCTACCGAATTACCGGTAAAGAAGTTCTCGGGTTTGCGTGATATGACGCTATAGGTTTCGCCGTTCAGACTCTGTACGACGCTGTACGTCTTGGCTTGCAGGTTGTAGATCACAACCGGTTTCACCACCACCGCCGGTATGGAAGGCACCACGAATGGAAGCACCTGGGACACACGCCACAGTTTGCCTTCGGCGTCGTAACCATCCACCAGCGAGACCGTCCAACTGTCTTCATCGATGAAGAATTTGCGTTTAGGCACTGCATGGCGCTTGCCCGGTGCAACAGTGGCCTCAAGCTCCCAGACACGATGGAGTTCCCACCGCACTTTGTCTGGATTGAGGTGGTTAGCCACGAAGGCGTCGTCTCGTTTTTCTGCGTTGAATTTGTTGTCGTTGTATGGGATGTACAACTCTTTCTTGCCGACCAGCTTCCAGTCATAGCGATCCGGGTGACCGATGAAGCCATGCACCTCATCGAAGTAGTTAGCACCGGAAGCCACGAAGTCTGGCGTGTCGTAACCCACGGTCGGGGCACGACGCACGCGACGCTGGCCAACCAGGTATTGCCAGGCTTCACGTGGTTCTTGGGCGTTGATGCTGTCGTGTGTAACTAACGACTCGCCGGCTTTGAACGGTGGTTCGTTGGTCAAGAAACGCAGCAGCGCGTATTGCCCCGACCATTTATCGGCGGCGCCGTCCTTGTAGTAATACGGGTACTGCCAGTTCTCGACGCCACGGCTGGCCAGCGTTCGAGTTCCGTCAGCATTGCCAATGACGTTGGCATACCCCATCTGAATGGATTCCGCTTCTACCCGAAGCAGGAAATTCCAGATGACTTCGTTGCCGGTTTTAGGGATCGGGAATGGAATGCCGCCAAAGCACCCCTCCACCGACATTCCGTTGCTGGTCGTCTTACAACGGGTCGCATTGGCGAAGGTGTTTTGATAAACGCTGTCAGGTGCCGCGGCTGTACGGTGAGTCGGGTAAATATCCAGATGGAAGGTGTCGGGATATTTCGCCAGCAAGGCTTTCGTGCCTTCACTCAACTTGTCCGCGTACTGTGCAGCGTTCTTGGCGGTAATTTGCAGCACCGGCTTCTCGCCTGGGAATGGATCCGCCGGCATATCGCCCAACTTCGCCCCTGCCACTTCTTTCGTCAACCCGCCTGTCCAGGCGGGAATGGAGCCTTCAGCATTGCCTGCTTTTTCGGCGCCCATTGGGGTCAATGTGGTCTTTAGCTTCGCCGCCTCTTCAGGGCTCACTGCCGCAAATGCGGTGCTGGCAAACATTGAGATAGACAGGGTGGAAAGCAGCAGCAGTTTAATTTTTGTCATTATCAGGGCCCGCCTTTATTTTGCTTAAAAGGTTCGCTGGATCGAAAACGCCACGAAATCTCTGTCTTTCATGTTTTGCTGGAAGGTGTATGAGTTGGATGAGTTGATGACCGGGCCTGCCTCACCAAAGAAATTGGTGTAGCTCAGAGAGGCATACCATTGCTTCTTGTAATCCGCCTTGAGACCTAGCGTCAGATCCCCGCCGTGCTCAGGGCCAAATGCCTGAGGTGTGACTGAAGAACGCCCGGATGGGTTGTAGCCGATGGTGACTGGCGCTTGAATGTCGACCCCGGGGAAGACTTGGAAGTACTGAGGCTCAAAGGTGAACCGCAGCGCGAAGGCGTCGCGCGTTGTGTTGGGATCCAGCTGATCGGCATTTTTGGTCACACTCAGCCGGCGGTTAAACGCAAGCTCACCGATCAAAGAAGCGCCGTCCCAGAGTGCTGATCCGCCGTAGACATTGACCATCGACACTTGGGCATGCCACGACCGGCCAATCGGGTACGCCGGGTTGGAATCATTATCAGAATCCAGTCCGGTAATGATTGTTCCGCCGACTCCCGCCAATGGGGTGTCGACGCGAATAGACGTTTCGCCGGCTATATTAGCTTCGCCGACCAAGGTGCTGAAACTCGCCCCGAACACCTTGATATCCTCGGGATAAACGTTGATGAACGTGTCATCTGCACCGGGGACAAGCGCAGCCGGCCGGAAGTAAAATACAGGGGTTTTTTCGTGATACTTCGCGGCGTATAAACCGAACTCCCAGTCCTCGATAGCGAATTTCACCTGAGCGCCAAATTGGCCTGAGTCCTTGGCATCGATGTCCTTGCCGTGAAGTAGCGGGCCAGTAGGAAAAAATACCCGTTCGCCCCCCTCGCCGACGAAATCCGCGCCGCTGAAATAGCTTCCTGCTGCAGGAAGACGAGTTTTATTCCACTCAAATTGGTAATAGGCACCGACACTGACCGTATCGCTCAACTGCCAGTTACCGGACACCTGCTTGGTCGGCATCAGAATCTCTTTAAACTGAGACCCCGGCACCGATTGCAGCTTTACGAGATCAACCGTGGACTGCGCATTGGCAATACCGTTGGCACCAAAGAACAGGCTTTCACCGTAGATTTGCGTGAACTGCCCCAACCGCCCGGACAACGAGGTACTGCCGATTTCCTTCGAGCCATAGACGAAGGCATCGAGGATTTCAGTACTCGTTTCATGGACGCGACGAGTGTCACTGGTGAACTGATCGTGATCGACGCTCACGGAGTTGGCGGTGGCCGGTGAGTTGTTATCATTGTCATGGCTGTAGACGTTGTCGTACCAGGACGCTGCGCTGAGGCGGGCCCCGACGTCCTTGTATTTGATGTCTAATTCGGACAAGACATCCAGACGATTGGAGATGAGGCCTCGACTGAAATTTCGGTCGCCATCGTCCAGGTTGGGATTGCTGTTGGAAGTGCCAGGGCCGGCCGCAACCTTGCTATCGAGCTTGTTCACCCGCCACGCATTGCTGTACTTGATCGTGTTATCCCAGGTCGCCGAAAGATCGGGATTGCCGGTGTCGATCTGGAAGGCTTGCGATGGCGTTGAAAGGCCCAACAGTACCGTTGCGCTAATCGCGCAGGCGATGCTGGAAACCGGCAACGGGCAGAGCCGCTGGTTGGCTGTTTTCATGGAGATGTTCCTGTTTTTTTGTTTTTGTAAAAGGTCATCCACTCGCAGCATTGGCTGCGAATACATCGGGGTGCTGCATAACGCTCCGAGCGCCTTTGTTTCCCGCCTTATCGTTCCAGATGCGCGGCCAATGCTTGCAAGCCGGCCTCCACGAGGACGATATCCAGTTGCGACTTCAACCCGCTGACGGCAAACCCGCCTACGACTTCACCCTCAACAACGATTGGAAGGCCGCCTTCGATGGCAAAGACGCCGTGAATCCTCGAAGCGCCGGATCGGCCTTCAGCGACCATCTCCTCAAAAAACTTGGTTGGCCGGCGCGTGACTGCAGCGCTGCGGGCTTTATCAATGGCCGTTTGGACAGACGAGACGGATGCGCCATCAAGTCTTCTGAACGTCATTAAGCAACCCGCCTCATCGACCACGGCCATGGATACCTTCCAGCTCTCCTTGGTGGCTTTTTCCATGGCAGCCAAGAGCATCAATTCAGCGTCCGCCAACTCGAGAACCCGCTTCGTTTTCATCACACGCCTCTTGAACCTTGGGTTCGGGATCGATGTAAGCCAAGACAACTATGCGTATTAACGTGTTTAATGCACTTAATGTGTCTTTGTGCACAAAACGTAATCCTGGGCAAATTTAAAGTCAAGAAGATTCTCGAGGGCAAGTATTCGTTGCGTAGATACGGGCGAGATGTGGAGGCGGCATACGGTGCCACCCGGTTGGGGGCTCAAACGACGGAACGTTCAGGAGGTAAGGAAAGAATCGGGAGGGGATACAGGTGGGCGCTGTAGAGATAGAAGGCGAATTAGAGCGTCCGGCAGAGTCGCTAACTATTTTATGCTTGCGGCGCGGGGAAATTTATGCGCAATTCAGGCATTAGCCATTTGCACTAAATGGCGTTTTGCGCATAAAATCCGTTTAGTGCAAATTCCAGGAAGCTCCGACCATGATCACCTCCCCCGGCAGTCCGCTAATCGATGTCGCGCTGACGAAGATGAAAAAAGCGATTGTTTGCTGCGAACTGGCCCCGGGCGAAAAACTCAAGGTTGCCGAACTGTCCAAAACCTATGGGCTCAGCAGCTCCCCCATTCGTGAAGCGCTTAATCGACTGACCCAGGACGGTGTCGTAGAAGCCAGCGACAACAAGGGGTTCAGGGTCGCACCGATCTCCACTACCGACTTCCGTGACATTACGCGGATGCGCTGCCTGCTCGAGTGCGAAGCGCTAAGTGATGCCATCCAGTTTGGCGACGATGCCTGGGAAGCCGATGTACTGGGTGCGTTTCACCGTTTGAATCTGATTGAGAAAAAACTGGGAAGTGGCGTACTCGCACTCGACGATGAGTGGTCTACCCGGCATAAGGCCTTCCACTTCGCGCTGTTTGCGGCATGTCCATCACCGCTGATGCTAAAGATGATCGACTCTCTATTCGACAGAGCAGAGCGCTACAGGCGCTTTTCCGCCAAGCAGCGGATCACTCCAAGACATAAGGGAAATGAGCATCAAGAGTTGATGGATGCTGCTCTGGCACGAGACTCAAAAGCTGTGACGCTCTTACGCGATCACATCCAAAACACCTTGGGTCGAACCGTAGAAGCCATCGAGCGTCAACAAGCTACGCTTCAGTAAATCATCGACCTGCCACTGGTTTCGGGTTTCCGGCTCGATGACGTTGCCACGCGTCATCGACAGCTGCATTTAACGTATCCCACAAAAAACCCTTCACCTCGCAACTGCTTTCGTGGGCAGTACGAAGCAAAGGGCGTACTGCTCCTTACAAGGGTATCGCTTGCGCAAACCTGATAGTCTTATCGCAAGCGCCGCCACTACTCTGCAGAGCCTGCTCAGGTTCTTTGCACCACAACGCAAGCTCCATGCCCTCAAGCATCTCCATCGCCCAGGCGACAGTGACTGCCCCGCCGTAAACGTAGTGATCCGGCCGCACGATGACCACATTGCAGCCACGACGCTCCAGCCATTCGGCCAGCACGCCGTCAACCTCTTCGTAATCATCAACAGCGCGTGTGCCAGACTGTTGGGAACTGACTAACCGAACGACCTGGATAGGCAGACCTTTCAGCGATTGGCTACTTCGCAGACATCTTAATAGCGCGCTGGCGTCGAACCCTGGCGCAATGACCACTCGAAAGGACTGTCCGGTAAACTCATCCAGCAGTGCCTTCTTGCCGGCATGGTTGATGACCATCGGTTGCGGAAACAGCTCGCCGGCAGGTGGAACATTGGCGACGAAGCCTTGGTTCAAGCCAGGAATCAGCGATTGCCTGATGGTGCCTCCCGGGTTTTCCTTCATCTGCTGAATCAAGCGCGCATCGCGGATAGCGGCTTTCTCGCTGTCACGCTCGCAAATGACACCACCGAATTCTTTTGCCGCCATCGTAGTTTGGCGGACATGGGGAATACGCTCGGTCTGGTAGGTATTCAGGAACGCCGGAGAAGCTAGGCCTCCTTTAACAAGCGCCAGTTTCCAGACCAGATTCAATGCGTCGCGAATCCCTTGGCACATGCCTTGTGCCAGAAAGGGGGGTGTCATGTGCGCTGCATCCCCGAGGAAAAACACCCGGTCGGACTTCCACTGCTCCAGAATCAGTGCATGGAATCGGTAGGCAGAGGCACGCCACAGCTGATAGTCGCCCTCAGGCAACCAACGGGCGATCAGCTTTTTGATCGCTTCGGGTTGTGAGATTTCCGTCGGCTGTTCGTCAGGGTTAATCATGAATTCCCAACGTCGATGCTGACCCGGCCCGACGACAAAGGTACATGGCCTGGCCAACTCGCAAAATTGCACGTTGGTCTTTGGTAGATGCTCGCCCGCCCCTTCGTTGAGGATTACGTCAACCACGAGCCATGGCTCGTCGAAGGCTAGATCCTCCATTTTCAACCCTAGACGGGTACGGATTGGACTGGTGCCTCCGTCACACGCCAACACATAGTCCGCAGTGACTGTGCGCTCGGTTCCATCCTTGGCCTGGATGCGAACAACCGCCTGTGAACCTTTGGAATCTACCGACAGAACCTCTGAACCGAGTTCCACGGTGACGGACTTCATATCCGCAATTTTACTGCGTAGGGCGCGCTCGACGGGGGGCTGTGAGAAGACATAGTTAGGCGCCCAACCCAGCGGATAGGGAGGTTTGGCGGCGTCAATGCGTTTGATCAACTGAGAACCGGTGGTACGGTACTCCGAAGGACGATACGGCATGACATGCTCAGCAATGTCATCGGCCAACCCAATGTTGCCGAACACACGCATCACTTCGTGATCAAAACCCATAGCCCTAGGGTTGGTGTACACCGTCTCGGACTTATCCACGACGAGAGCGCTTAGCCCCCACATGCCGGCGAGATTTGCGCACAGAGCACCCACTGGCCCCATTCCAACAATGATGACATCGTAGTCCATCGTCAACTCCGCTTTTTGTTTTTCTCTACTGCGACTTCTGGTTGATGAGCAGACTTTTGCGCCCCCATCAACCAGGCTTCAACGACCACTGATTGGAGCAGGCTATATAGCCCTTCCAAATGTCATTAGCCGATACGAACGCGCTGCTCTTCGATCTTCGCCCGTATGGATTCCTTCCATTGCTCGCGAGTCTGGAAACCGGGACGGCGCTTACACATAGCCTCGGTCTGGGCGAGGATAGCCTCAGTCGGCATCTCGAGATCCAGCGGTTCCTTGCAAGGTTGTGCGGTGTAGAACGGCGCATCGACATACATTTCGATGGGATTGCCTTCAGGATCTTTGAAGTACATCGACCAAGCGTTGCCGTGATCCACCTGTGCAATCCCTTCAATTCCGCTTTTCTTGGCGAATTGATAGTACGTTTTCAGGTCGTCGAGGGAGTCCAGGAGAAACGAAAGCTGATTGATCGGGTTGAACGGTAGGTCGACTGGTTTTCCGTCAAAGAGAACGACCTGATGATGTAACTCAGGGTTCTGAGTCATGAAGAACAAACGGTGACCTGTAGAAGCGACCCCCTTGTCACTTACGATGAAACCCAAGGTGCGGCAGTAAAAATCAACCATCCGGTCGAGGTCTTCGCAAAACACACCAGAGTGGGTGAAATTGATTTTAGGTAATGCGGACATTTGGAACCTCCAGTTTTTATGATTGTGTAGAGGGCAACGCTTAGACTTCGTCAATAACACCATTCGACAGCGTGCCAATCTCAGTAATCACCACTTCAAAAACATCACCTGGCTTCAGAAAAATCGGTGGATTGCGTTTGAAGCCAATGCCGCTCGGAGTACCAGTTGCCAGAATATCTCCAGGGTTCCATGAAAGCGCTTTCGATACATACGAAATCAAATGAGGAATGTCGAATGCCAGCTCCGAAAGGCTGCCTTCCTGCAGTTGCTCGCCGTTAAGTACCCCCCGCACAACTAGCTTTCGGTAGTCTGAAATTTCCGATGCCGGAACGAGCCAAGGCCCCAGAGCACCCGTTTTTCTGAAGGTCTTACCCATACCGTACTGGTGCGTATGGAACTGCCAATCGCGGACGCTGGCATCGTTGAAGCAGGTGTAACCCGCAACGTGATCCATCGCGTCCGCCGGATCGATATGTGCACCACCTTTCCCGATCACAACCGCCAATTCGGCCTCGAAATCAAATTGCTCTGAGACTTGAGGTCTAACCAGTGGTTCGCCGTGGGGCAAAAGAGTTTCGGCGAAACGCTGAAAAATCACTGGAAACTCGCCGACCTTTCGGCCCGCCTCTTCAGCGTGAGCAACATAGTTAATGCCTACGCAAATCACCTTTCCAGGATTGGGTATCACTGATTCCAACTGGATACTCGAGAATGGGTAGTCAGGCTGCGCAGCATCAATAATCTTGCGCGCCTCCTGAAGCAAGGACGGGTTGCTCAGAAAAGTCGCGAGATCTGGCACTTCCGAGAAACGGTTGGTCAGTTCAACCACTCCGTCACCGGACACGGCACCGAAATGGGCTTCTCCTTCTTTACGGTACGAAATCAGCTTCATCTTGCCTCTCCTATTTTTGTGCATAAAAACTAACTTCTTGCACCATACATCATTAAATGCATAATGCAAAAGGCCGGTTTAAAAAATAGCGAGCCCATGAGGCTCTCGGTTCTGGAGGTTACGCATGTCGCTTGTGATGGTTCGTAAGGTCAAGCTGGACGTTGAAGAGGTATTCCACGAGGGCGGGCCTCGTTTGTCAGCCCCGCTGCGGATTGCAGTAGCCACCGCGGTGGTCGCCAATCCTTACGCAGGTAAGTATGTAGAAGACTTGCTGCCGTTTATGCAGGAACTGCGAGCTTTAGGCGCAGAGCTGTCGGAGCAACTGATCCAAACCCTGGGCGGAGCTAAACACGTACAGGCCTATGGCAAGGGCGCAATCGTTGGTGAAGACGGTGAGTTAGAGCACGGCGCCGTATGGCACGAAGCAGGTGGCTGGGCAATGCGCGAAGCGCTAGGCAACCCGAAGGCGATAGTTCCTGCGGCCAAAACTATTGGCGGCCCAGGCTGCCGAGTGATGATCCCACTAGGGCATATCCAAGCTGCATACGTTCGTAGCCATTTCGGCGTTGCTGAAATGACTGTATGGGATGGCCCTCGCCGTGGCGAAATTGCCTTTGGCCTAGCCATGGCTACAGGCGGACGAATACATGCACGATTGGGCGGTCTCGCTGCCTCCGACGTAAAGGGCGAAGACGGACTGCGTTAGTGCCTTAGATTTGAAGCGTGCTCCAAAGGTTAGGTACCACTACAAAAACAATATGTGTTGGAGAACATCATGACTGCAAAAACAATGCGCGCTGCACGCCTGTACGAAGGCGGCAAACCCATGGTCATCGAGCAAGTTTCTGTACCCGAAATCCGCCCTACTGAGGTGCTGGTCAAGGTGAAGGCATGTGGGATCGTCCCAAACCTGCACAACATTCTGACAAATTGGGTTAAGTGGTTCCCTCAAAATCCGCTGCCGAAACTTCCTGCCATTTTCGGGCTCGACCCATCAGGTGTCGTCGAAGCAGTAGGTGCTCAGGTCTACGACTTCAAGGTGGGTGAGCGGGTGTACGTTAACCCTGGCAGATACTGCGGTTCCTGCCGGGCATGCCGTGCGGGCAACACCATTGCGTGCACTGCCTATACCTTCAACGGCTACTTCGGTTTCACGCCAAAAAGTCCCCGCATGTTCGAGGATTACCCTTACGGCGGCCTCTGCGAGTACATCCCTGCGCCCCAATACAGCTTGGTCAAGCTGCCTGACAATATCAGTTTTGAAACGGCTGCACGCTTGGGTTACATGGGCACCGCTTACAAGGCGCTTCTCAAGGCGAATGTTGGCCCTGGCAGTACCGTGCTCATCAACGGGATTAGTGGGACGCTTGGTCTCGGTGCCGTCGTCCTGGCGCTTGCTCTAGGTGCTCGTAAAATTCTCGGCACTGCCCGCAATCAAGATTTGTTCCAGAAGGTGAAAGACCTCGCAGCTCCTGGGCGAATTGAAATTCACACGCTCGGTACTATTCCTACCAACGAATGGGCCCATGAGGTTACGCATGGCGAGGGCGTGGATGTGGTTATTGATGCCTTGGGCCCAGGCGCACCGCACGAAAGCCTGACCCAAGCTCTCAAATCTCTGCATCGAGGCGGACACTTAGTGAACATTGGCGCTATCGCCGGTGAAGTCCCTATAGACCTGCATTGGATCATGGACAACGACATCCAGATCAGTGGATCTGCCTGGTTCACCACTGGTCAAGGACAAGCCATGGCTGACATGGTTGAGTCCGGTGTGCTGGATCTTTCATTTTTTGAAAATACGGCTTTCAAGCTAGAAGACGTCAACAACGCGATTACCGGTATCGAAAACCGCCATGGCGGCTTCAGCAACTACGTCATTTGTCCTTGATGCACGCAGCGAGTGGAGCGGTTCGCCCTTCCCTCGCTGCCTCTTTGACTGCTCGTTGAGTAATCCAAATGAAGATAAGAAGAATCGTGACCGGTCACGACGAACAAGGGAACTCCGTGTTCGTTTCAGATGACTACGCCCCAAGAGCTCAATCTTTTGCCTCAATCCCTGGACATGCCATGGCGCAGTTGTGGGTGACCCCAGCAAATCCGGTACGCCTCGAACAGGAACGTGATCCCACGCTAGGCAACCCTTCACTGATTCCTCCTCAGGGCGGCACCAGCATCGCCATGTTCGATTTCCCACCGGACTCGGTGATGCAGAACCCCGTCGATGGTGTGCGGGCCTATGAAGAGTTGGGGGCGGCTTTGCCTGGCTTGATCGAAAGCTTTGAACCGGAAAATCCGGGCATGCACACCACCGCCACCATTGATTACGGAATCATTCTGGAGGGCGAGATGTGGCTGGAGCTGGATAACGGTCAAAGCCGTCTCGTAAAGGCGGGAGACATCGTTATACAAAATGGCACACGACACGCATGGCGCAACAAAAGTGAGGGGATTGCCCGAGCACTGTTTGTGATGATCGGCGTGTCATCTCCAAAGAAACAGGTCGTGTAGTTTTTTGATTATCCATCTCTCTGAAGGATTTTTATGGCCACCGTCGCTCATCGTCTACTCGGTATTTCAGGTAGCCTGCGTTCACAATCAACCAATACAGCGGTACTCAAGACCCTCTCCAATCGGTTGGGCCATCAGGTAGACATGAGTCTCTTCGCACTGAATGAGATCCCCCTTTACAACTCAGATCTCGAAGCGCAGATGCTGCCTGCATCAGTGGCGGTGCTGAAAGATGCTATCGAACAAGCCGATGGCTTGATCATCTGCTCGCCTGAATACAACTACGGTACTTCCGGCGTGCTGAAAAATGCACTGGATTGGGCATCTCGCCCGGGCTTCAACTCATCGTTGAAAAATAAACCCGTGCTCATCATGACGTCTTCACCAGGCGTGCTTGGCGGGGTGCGCGCCCAGGCACAATTGAGAGAGACGCTATCAGCGACCCTTTCCAGAGTCATTCGCGGCCCTCAGATAGTCATTCCGGGCGTCAATGAAAAGATCCAGGACGGCAGATTCATTGATGAAAAAACGATTGAGTTCATGCTTGCCGCCGTTGATGACTTGATTAGTGAAATCAAAGCAGCCTCGTAGAAGGCTATCCGAGACGATACCAATACCTAAGTCTATTCACTCGTCGTGTTTAACAAAAAAGGCCCTCTCGGGCCTTTTTGTACTCCAACCAAAATCACTTGCTCAGCCAGGACTCAACGGTCGCAGAAGGGATTAAAAAAGTCTTAATAAGCTTTGTTCTCAACCAAGCAATTGCCCCCATCCACCACGAGCAACTCACCTGTGATGTAACTCGCTTCAGGTGAAGCCAAGAATACAACGGCAGCGGCCACTTCCTCTGGCCGACCCGCTCTCCCAAGAGGTGTAGAGCGTGCTGCTTTGACTTCATCAGGAGTGCTCGACCCTGTAGCTATCCAACCAGGGGCAACTGAATTCACCGTGATACCTAGATGAGCAACCTCAAGAGCGAGACTCATGTTCATCCCTACCATTCCGGCCTTTGCTGCACTATAAGCAGCCTCTCCTGGATTACTGGCTCGTGTGCCTGTGGTTGAGCTGATGTTTACTATGCGGCCATAGCCTCTAGCCCGCATCCCAGGCAACACCCCTTGAGTTAACAGGAACGCAGTTGTCAGATTTCTAGCGATGGAAAGATTCCAGGTTTCGAGGCTCGTATTCGTGAACTCGGCGAACGGTTCTGGACTCCCTTGCATCGCCATACCGGCATTATTTACAAGAATATCGATGCGGCCCCAGACGGCCTCAGCCCAAGCGACGAATTCACTAACCTGAGTTTCCTGAGTTAAGTCTACCGGTCGACCCTCTGCTTCGAAGCCGGCGGCGCGTAACTCCGCAACCCGCTCATTGATGCGTGCGCTGCTTGCCGTGACGATCAGCTTGGCCCCTTGAGCCCCAAGACGATGGGCAATTGCCATACCAATTCCAAGCTCACTGCCCGCTCCACTCACAAGCGCCACCTGATCTGCCCAGCTTGAATTCATCATCCTTGCCTCTGTTGAAGGTTTTCGAAGCACACGAATGGAGGTTTAGCAGATAGCCGGAAACGTCGGTTGAGGATTTGGTCGCTGACTTCGACAAACTGCAAATAAAAAGGGCCTTCGGAGGCCCTGTTGTACTCAAATCGAACTCACTTGGTCAGCCAGGACTCAACGGTCGCGGAACCGTGCTCTGCTTTCCATTCCTTCAGTTGATTGTGGTTGCCACCTTTGGTTTCGACGACTTCGCCAGTGTGAGGGGTTTTATAGACCTTAAACATGCGTGGCTTACGGGTGCCGACACTTTAGGGTTAGAGCCGAGTAAAACGCTCCATGCTTACCAGCGAACACTGAGCATTCAAGTTCGATGGTAAACACCCTGTGGAACGTAACTCTATCTCCCACCCTCGGCTAACTCGCTCGGGCAGGGTCACTACCTGCGAACAGATCCTGACTCAAATCACCGTGACAGCCGCATTCAACATCAACACCACAATCAAACCGACCACGGCTACGATGGATTGAACCACCGAAATGGTCTTGGTGGCTTCGCCCATAGTCATGCCGAAGGATTCCTTCACCATCCAGAAGCCCGCATGGTTCGCATAGTTGAAGAACAGCGAGCCGCAGCCTATGGACAAGGCAAGCAGAGGCAGGTTGAGGCTGGGATCAGCACCTGCAAGCGGCGCCAGCAAGCCCGCAGCACCAACGATACCTACAGTGGCAGAACCGGTAGATACCGAGAGCAACATCGCGATCAACCAACCCAAGATCAGCGGAGGGAACGCAGACTGCTGAGTCAGGTGCACAATGGCATCGCCCACCTTGGCGCTGGTCAGCAGCTCCTGAAAGGCACCACCGCCGGCGATGATCATGATGATTGAGGCGATTGGCTTGAGGCTCTTGCCCAGGGATTCGCGCAACTGCCCCGCATCGCCGCCCCGCACGAGTACCAGACTTGCCCCTGCGAACAGCACGCCTAGGAGCATGGCTATCAGGGGATTGCCCAAGAAACTTGCCATTTTCAGGATCGCATTGCCCTTGGGTAATACCATCTCAGCGACGGCATGAATCAGCATCAGGATCGCCGGTAGCAAGGCTGCCAGCACGCCAAGGCATACGCTGGTGCTTGGTTGACCGTCGGCTTTTTCAGCTAGGGTGAACTGATCTAGCAAAACCTGATCGGGCCGAGTGCTCATGCGCGGCGAAATGAATGCGCCATAAAGCGGGCCGCCTAAAATCATTGCAGGAATAGCCGCAAGGAAGCCATAGAGCATTGTGGGCCCAACCGAGGTTTTGAGCGCGGCGATGGCCGTCAAGGGGCCAGGGTGCGGCGGTACCATCCCGTGCATGGCTGCAAGTGCCGCAATCACCGGAACACCCACATACACATACGCTGAACCTTTGAAGCGAGCCTGGCTTTCCAGCTTTCGCGCCACGCTGAATATCAGTGGCAGCATGATCACCAAGCCCACCTCGAAAAACATGGGAATGCCAATTACAAATGCAACCATCATCATGGCCCAAGGTATCATCCGATCCGATGTTCGCTTGAGGATGACCTCGGCGACCTGCTCTGTGACGCCTGCGTCAGCAAGAATTTTGCCTAGCATCGCTCCAAGCGCGATTACGACCCCTACTGCCCCCAGTGTCTTTCCGGCGCCGGTGATCAAGTGGGAGACGATGGTTTCTGGCTCCATACTGGTTGCAAAGCCAACGCCAACGGAAACTACTAGCAAGGCCAGGAGCGGGTGCATTTTGAGACGCGACACGATGAGCGCCACCAGCACCAGGACGCTCACCAATGCGGTCAGTAAGAGGTCTATATCTAAAGGAGTCATGAAAGGATCTCGGTTGGGCTGGCGCTCAAACTGAACTCAGATTTGAAAGAGAAGTTTGAAACCGTAACGCCTGTCAGCGCACGCGATAAACCAAACGTCGTGTGGATGCTTTCAACTTCGGCATTGGGTGACGTATTCATGGAATCTACTCTCTTGTAATTGGAATATGCTGCTATTACACAGAACTTCTCGATGAGGCACGGTAGGTTTTACTGCAACGTCGCACTTCGAACGTTCTGTATGTATTCGTTTAAATGGGTGAGATGAATGGTCATCTGCAAATGCAGGCGTAAGTCTCAGCTTTCGCCTTTTGCAAAACCGAATAACCTTCGAGGTGCTTGCACCAGCAACGAATAGCTAACCTGCGTCGAACACTCCAGGGCTTGCAACTGATCGACTACGGTGCCGAAACCGATGCTTTGCTCATGCTGCGTATGCGGCCAGTCGCTGCCCCACACCAACTGACGAAGGCCGAAACTTTGTTCGAACAGCGGTAATGCCATTCGAGCGAAATTGATGTTCTGTTGCGGCGTACCTCCCAAACGATAGATTCCCGATACCTTCATCCAGATCGAACCTTTCGATCCCAACTCCAGTAACTCGCAAAACCCGGGCTGATCGACGCCCGAATTGGCATCCGGCCGACCAAAGTGATCAATCACCAACTTCAAACCGAACGGCGTCAATTGATGGATCAGTCCCGGCAGATCCTTTACCTCCCGATGCAACTCGACATGCCAGTCAAGATCAGCAATGTGGCTGAAAAACTCTCTCCAGGCACTGTTACGAAAATCAGGTAACGCCTTACCCATCAGGTTCAAGCGAACGCCGACCACGCCCAGGTGATCCATGTCATTCAATATGGCGCGACTGACGCCTGGTTCCAGCACAACCACGCCTCGCAACTTATCCGGCGCTTGCCTCAACGCCGCCAGCAAGTAGCTATTGTCGGTGCCGAGAAAGCTCGGTTGCACCAATACGCCATGACTCAGACCATGAGCGTGCAAGTGCGTCAGATACTGCTCAAGCGTGGCGTCGTAATCAGGGGTATAGCGCCGTGCACCGACCAGATTTAGATCACGGCTAAACACATGAGCATGGGAGTCGATGCCGGTGATCGGCGTAGAACAGGTGTCAGTCATAGCGTTCATCTATAGAAGGTAAAGGGCATCAGGCCCGCGCACTCTCGTTGCCGTTGACCGTTGCTGGCATCGATGCACTCGAAGCTTCGAGGCTGCGTCCACGGGTTTCCGGCAGACAAAGTGCCGCGATCACCGCAACGCCGTAGGCAATCCCGGCGTCGATACCAATCGCAGACCCAAGGGACATGGAGTCGCTCATGTGACCGACCAGGAACGGGAACACAGCTGAAAGCACTCGGCCAAAGTTGTAGCAGAAGCCCACACCGGCACCGCGTACATCCGCCGGGTACAGCTCGTTGAACAGTGCTCCAAGGCTCGCGGGAATACCGGCCGCGAAAAAGCCGAGCGGGAACCCCAGGAACAGCATCTGGGTATTGGTCAGCGGCAGGAACACATAACTCTGCACAGTGACGACACAGCAAAGCGCGAACAGCACGATGTTTTTGCGTCGGCCAATACGGTCGATCAAAAAGCCGCTGACTACACACCCACACCAGAACGCGAAGATGATCACCGCCAGGTAGCCGCCAGAGTTCAGTACGGACAGATTGCGCTCAGTCTTGAGGAACGTCGGCAGCCAGGTCATCACCGCGTGGTAACCACCGTGCGCGCCCAAACCCAACAGACCACCGAACAGCGTTACGCGGATCAAATCGGGGCGGAAGATGCCGGCCAAGGATTTGAAGAAACTTTGCGGGATGGCGTTTTCTTTTTGCAGACGCTGGAAGCTGTCGGGCTCCTCGACATTACGACGCACCCAGATAATCAGGAACGACGGTAGCAGCCCGACCAGGAACATCACGCGCCACGCCATGTCCTGCGGCACGAAGGAATAAATCAGTGTGAACACTCCGACGGCCAGCCCCCAACCCACGGCCCAGGCACTTTGTACGGTGCCCATCACTTTGCCGCGATACTGCGGATTGATGGTTTCGGCCATCAATACTGCACCTGCTGCCCACTCGCCGCCGATGCCGAAACCCTGGAGCGCCTTGACGATCAAGAGCTGGTTGAAGCCGCTCACAAACGCGGAGAGAAAGGTAAAAAAGGAGAACCACAAAATCATCCACTGCAGCGTACGCACCCGGCCGTAGCGGTCGGACAACGTCCCCCCTACCCAGCCACCGATGGCTGAAGTGACCAGAGTCACTCCGCTGATCAGCCCCGCGTCGCCCTTGGTCAGGGCAAAGGCGCCGATCAAAGCCGGAATCGCCAGGCCAAACATTTGTACTTCCAGTGCGTCGAGCGACCATCCGCCGAAGCAGGCCCAAAACGTTTTGCGCTCCCGAGGAGTGACTTGGCGATACCAGCTGAACATGGTTCTTATCCTTATAAGTGGAACGTAAGGCAGCCGAGAGCGAACCGCACCGCTACAGGGCCAGTTTTGGCAAACAAACAGGAAACCAGCGACGACTTATTCGCCGCTGAACAACTCACTACACGGGCAGGCGCTAGCGAATATCCACGCTGTAACGGAAATGCTCTGCGTGGCCACGAGAACGACGCCACTCCAGTGGCGTACCGGCGTAATCACGGGCCAGCCGTTCGATCACTACCACCGGACTGTTAATCGGCACCTGCAACAGGCGTGCGTGTACGTCGTTGACCGACTCGGCGGTGAGGGTCTCTTCGGCATAGGCAACGACCTGGCCGCAGAGGTCTTCGTAGATTGGATACAGCAATGGCCCTTTCAGGCTGAGGTCGGTCTCAAGCAAGGGTTGGAAACGGCTGCGCGGCAACCAGATTTCTTCGGCAAGTACTGGCTGAACCTCCAGCAAACGCAAACGAACAATGCGAATCACCGGTGCATCGGAGGGCAGCCCAAGCGCTTGGGCTACGGCCGAGGGCGCGGCAACGGGCTCGATTGACAGGATGCGGCTCTCCGGTACCTGGCGCTCACCAGAAGCAGACTGAAATCGAAAGAAGCGGAACAGAGAGGATTGAAATTGTGGACGACGAATGAAAGTCCCTCGCCCCTGCTGACGCTCCAGAATGCCCTCACTGACTAACGCATCAATCGCTTTGCGCACCGTGCCGGTAGAAAGTTCGTACTCCGCTGAAAGCGCAGCCTCGGTAGGAATCGCCTCGCCAGGACGCCAGCGATTTTTGGCGATCTGCTCAGCCAATTGGTCGCGCAGGCGTTGATAGAGCGGCAGGCGAGTATCACTTGGGAGAGTACTCATCGACTTTATTCACCTTGTTATATAGTCATCTATATGAATCTTAAAGCGAGTATTTCCCCAGACGACTCGGCTGTCAAGAAGGGTCATGCCACCGTGCTGACGAATGGTGAGCCATTGCCCAGGCAACCTCACATCTAGCCAGCTCTGTGATTTTCAATGCTTACCGCACCAATACCTTCAAAAACTCGAAGCAGATTAAGCCGTTTAACTGCCCTTACCCAGGCAACAAAAAAGGCCCTGATGGGCCTTTTTGTACTCAATCCAAAATCACTTCCTCAGCCAGGACTCAACCGTGGCGGAGCCGTGTTCTGCTTTCCACTCTTTAAGCGTCGTGTGCATAGGTCTGCGTCAACTGAAAACCTAAGTGACGCTCCACATCCCAAAGTGGAATCAAGCACTCTTCGCCAAAATAGATCCTGCCTTGACAAGCCTGCTGTGATCACATATCACTATGTATACATTTTTGAGTCATACTTTGTGACTTGGAAGGACGTCCGACACAAAAATAAGACAGGATACGAAGCTATGAACGTTTTGAAACGACTCACCCCCTACTCCGGATTGAAGGTTCTGATTTCTGGGGGAGCAGCTGGTATCGGAGAAGTAATTGCCGCTGCCTATCTCGAGATCGGGGCGAAAGTGCATGTTTGTGATGTCAGCGAGCGGGCAGTCTCAGCATTTCGTGAACGCTACCCTGAGGCGCTAGCTACGCTGGCCGATGTTTCTAATTCAGATGAGGTTAAGCGTGTCTTTGAGATACAACGAGAGTGGGCGAATGGGCTGGATGTTCTGATAAACAATGCTGGCATCGCAGGGCCGACAGCCGGGATAGAAAGGATCAGTGATGTCGAGTGGGAACAGACGATAGACATAAACCTCAATGCACAGTACCGCTTCGCCCATCATGCTATTCCCCTGTTGGTTGAGTCAGAACATGCTCACATTATTCACATCTCATCCGTCGCAGGACGCTTAGGTTATGCTTGGCGGACTCCTTACGCGGCGACCAAATGGGCAATTGTAGGGTTGATGAAGTCCCTGGCTGCGGAGTTGGGCGAAAGAGACATTCGAGTCAACGCACTCCTACCGGGTATCGTCGAAGGCCCTCGCCAGGATCGCGTCATCAGTGATCGCGCCAAGCAATTAGGAATTTCAGAGCCGGAGATGCTCCAACAGACGTTGAAGAAAATCTCATTGCGCCGGATGACTCCACCCGAGGATGTGGCAGCAATGGCCTTATTTCTCTGCTCTCCTGCCGCTCACAACGTGACAGGTCAAGCGATCAGCATCGACGGTAATGTCGAGTACCTCTGATCAAGTTTCGCGATAGATCTACAACGGCTCGCCAGCAGTCTTGCTGGCGAGCCGTTTATTTAGCGTGTGTATCGGGAATGGCATATTGCTTTCGTACCCAAACTGAACCACAACGCCGGATCCCACCCGATTAACCAGTTCGATAATCCAGTACGTGCCCGAGCCCAGGAACAACGCAGTACCCGTGGCACTAGGGTGGCAATGAGAACTTCTGGAATACCACAAAGACCAAATACACCTACTACCAACGTAATGTCGTTATAGATAATTACGTCAAGAGCCACTTCGGGGAAGCATAGTTTAGTTGCTCACTCCGTTCCTTGTGCTGAAAAATGTCTGGCACTTCGCGCCGTGTTGATTATCCGCGCGCACCATAAAGACTGCGGGCTTCGATCGTTAACGAATCGCTGGCGTCTTCTGTAAGCTCTGTCAAAAAACGACTTGCATTAACAACGTACCCCTGTGCGTTGGCGCGTAGTCCTGCTTGCTGCTCTTCATTGAGTACGCGAACCACCTTGGCAGGCGAGCCCAGCACTAATGACCCATCCGGGATAACCATTTTTTCTGTAACGAGAGCTTTAGCGCCAATGAGGCAGTTCGTGCCAATTCGAGCACCGTTGAGTACGACCGCCTGAATACCAATCAGGCTGCCATCACCGACTTCACATCCATGAAGCATGGCTTGATGACCGATGGTGACATCCTTCCCCAAGGTCAATGGAAACCCCGGATCCGTATGAAGGATGGCACCGTCCTGGACATTCGATCCTTGACCAATCGTGATCAACTCGTTATCTCCGCGAATTACAGCACCGAACCACTCACTGGAATCTTCCTCCAAGAGCACCCGACCTATGACAGAAGCTGTAGGTGCCACCCAACTCTTTGGGTGAGCGTCAACTTTTAGGTCTTCCAAGCGGTATTTCATTGCTGATCACTCCTTTCAACTATGTGGATGAAACGCTTACCCGTTATATCGGAGCCGGTAGATTTATGAGCAGCTGCGAGTTTTTTAGGTGCTAGGTCTTTTTCAGCTCCAGGCATGTCCTGCTGCACGAACCTTTGCTGCTCCAAATAGACAGCCGGGAGACAGCTGCATTTGAGGCTGGGCTCTGCCTGGTGCACACCCCAGCCTGGAGACCATTGGGATAGTTCTCCTAGATAGCAACCGTGCAAGTACGTTACGCATCGGAGTGAGGTGTCGAGCGAGCGCATTCTTCGAAGAAAATTTCGTAGCAATGTGGCAATAGGACTTAACGGGCGGGGCCCGCGCAAGTGAATCCCCGGTTGTCGTAGTGCGCTCATGACCGTTCTCCAGTCTTATTTTTATGTAGATCGATGCTAGTCGGCTTTCAAACTTAGTCCGGGCTATTAGTGATATGTGATCACGGTTTATGATCGTGCGCAAGATTCTTTTCGACGGTATGGAGAAAGGCCGACCAAGCTATTACATGCTGCTCCGTACTCACCCACCCGAAAAAACGACGCAAACCGATCTCGCTGTCGAAAACTTGAAGGCTTCGGGACTCCTGGTGCAATGTGAGTGTTCTGATGCCCAAATTCGGTCTGTTACGGATTTTCTAGCGCTCTCTAAAACTGTGATCACATATGTCTTATTTTTCTATACCGGCCGGGTGAATCTGCCTATAATTCTCGCCATGAACATATCCACACTTGTAACGCCCTCGATCCATCAGACCCTCAGTGCAGACGTTTACTCCCAGCTGCGTGATCTGCTGATAAGTGGACGTGTGATGCCCGGGGAGAAGCTTTCACTCAGATCCATTGCGGATGCTTTTGGCGTTAGCGTTATGCCTGTTCGCGAAGCGGTACACAGGTTGGTCGCTGAGCAGGCGCTTGAAATGGCGGCAAATCGATATATTCGCGTTCCTGTACTAACGGTCAGCCAGTTCCGCGAAATCACCAGTATTCGGTTGAATTTGGAAGGGCAGGCTGCGGCACGCGCTGCGGAACTGGTTGGCGCAGAGGCGCTGCGTGAAATAGAGGATATACACGAAGCATTTTGCAAAGAGTTTGCACAAAGCGCTCCCGATGAATCACGACTCATCGCACTGAATAAAGAATTGCATTTCGCAATCTATAATCAGGCGGAAATGCCCATCCTGCTCCAGATCGTTGAGTCCCTGTGGTTAAGAATCGGGCCTATCCTCAATTATGATCTGCGATCAGGCAATGAACGCGTGGTACAGCGAGTACAAGCCAGTCATCACGCTGCGATGGTTGATGCTTTAAAGAAGCGCGACCCTGTTGCTGCTTGCGAGTCACTGCAGAATGACATTAAAAGTGCCGCCGAATTTATCCTGAATACCGGGGCGCTGATCGTGGCCGATGCAATCAAGCCTGTCGAAACTCATTAACTTTACCGACAAGCTATAAAAACGAGGCGCTCTGGTTTACAGGGCGCCTCTTTTTTTGCTCGTTTCTTACATCTGAGCGCCGATCATCCAGGGTACTGTTTCTTCGTTGCCAACGCCCAGCGCTTCGCTTTTAGATTTTTCTCCAGACGCCACGCGAATAAGCATGTCGAAGATTTCCTTGCCCTTGGTTTCAAGGGTGGCATCGCCATCCATGACGTCCCCGCAATTAATATCCATGTCATCCTTCATCCGGGTGTACATCTTCGTGTTGGTTGCGAGCTTGATCGATGGAGCAGGTTTGGCACCAAAGCACGAGCCACGGCCCGTAGTGAACGCAACGAGGTTTGCGCCGCTGGCGATTTGGCCAGTGGCTCCCATCGGGTCATAGCCAGGCGCATCCATGAACACCAAGCCTCGGACTGTAATGGGCTCGGCGTAACGATAAACGCCCATGAGTGCTGAGGAGCCACTTTTGGCAACTGCGCCTAAAGACTTTTCGAGAATGGTCGTCAGGCCGCCGGCCTTGTTACCAGGCGTGGGGTTGTTATCGATACTGCCTTTTTCGCGGTCTGCGTAGCTTTCCCACCATTTGATAAGGTCGACGATACCCTGGCCAACCTCACGGGTTGCCGCACGGCGAGTGAGGAGGTGTTCAGCGCCGTAGATCTCGGGCGTTTCGCTCAGAATGGCCGTTCCGCCTTGCGCTACAAGCATATCGACAGCAACACCAAGGGCGGGGTTGGCCGTGATGCCTGAATACCCGTCCGAACCGCCGCACTGGAGCGCCACGGTGAGGTGTCTGGCCGAGACCGGCTCGCGCCGGCACTCGTTGGCAACCGGCAGCATCGATTCCACAGCGGCAATGGCGGCATCCGCTGCATTGCGGGTTCCGCCAACATCCTGGATAACCACGGGAGCGATAAGCTTGCCAGTCTCGATGCCCTGGGCCATGAACAGCGCACCCATCTGATTGGCTTCACAGCCAAGGCCGATGACCACCACCCCAGCGAAGTTGGCGTGCTTGATGAACCCACCAAGCGTGCGCCGCAGTTGGTTCACCCCCTCGCCATTGTGTTCAATGCAGCAACCGAAGCTGTGGGTGATCGGCACCACGCCGTCCACATTCGGATAAGCATCCAGTGCACCGTTTCGCGAGAAGTGTTCAACCACCATTTTGGTCACTGTCGCGGAGCAGTTCACTGTGCTCACGACACCGATGTAGTTTCGAGTAGCAACCCGACCGTCCGCTCGGACGAACCCCTGAAACATGACGGGAGCGGCGGCAGGTGAGGCGATTTTGGCGTCCTCGCCGAACGCGTAGTCCCGCTCGAACGTCGCCATCTCAAGATTGTGCGTGTGCACGTAATCGCCTGGCTCAATGGCTTGCGTGGCAAAGCCGATAATTTGCCCGTAACGCAGAACAGCTTCGCCTGCGTTCACATGTGCAAGGGCAATCTTGTGCGCTGCGGGTACATCGGTGCGCACCACGATATTGCCGAATTCGCTGACCACCGTTCCTTGGGAGACAGGAGCGCGTGCGATTGCAACGTTGTCGTTGGGGTGGAGTTTAAGTGCCAGGGAGATGGTCTTCATTTCATCCTCGAATTTTCAGTAATGCACGGTGCCACGTGGGGCAATACGATGTTGTCCCGAGTTTTAGTGGTTGTTTCCTGTGCTTGACGCAACCTCAGGCTGAGGAATGCAGCGAGGGTCAAGAGAGCTGCAACAATGATGAGTCCGTTCTTGGTACTTCCTGTTGTCTGCTCTACAAAACCCAACAAGGAAGGGCCGAAGAAACCACCGGTAATTCCGAAGGTATTGACTAACGCAAGTCCCGCCGCCATACCGGCGCCCGCCAACCTTGAACTGGCGAAGAGGAAGATCACCGGCTGAACAACAAAGAACATCGACGCTGTCAGCGTAAATCCAATCAGTGCGATCAAGGGCGAGGTGTAAGCGGCGAGGGTCAAGCCGGCCGACATCAGGAGCAGGCCTCCAAACATGATCTTGCGAGATAACTTCGGCGTTGTTGCATATTTTGGAAGGAAGGCTGCGCCAAGTGCTGCAGCTATCCAGGGGATCGAATTCAACAGTCCTATTTGTACGGACGTCAAACCTCCGTAGGTACCAATGATGCCCGGCAAAAAGAAAATTACCGAATAGACACTGATCTGATGGAGGAAGTAAACCGCGATGGCGAGCCACAGTTGAGGGATTTTAAGAACGCCCTTGAAAGAATGGCCAACATTGCCGGACGCCATTTCTTCATCATGTTCTTTCTTCAGGTTTTGCTCTACCTCAGTGGCTTGCTCCCTGGACAGCCAACTTGCAGTTGATGGCCCGTCCGGAAGCTTGCGCCAGATGACGACGGAGAAGAGTACCGCTGGAATGCCTTCTATGAAGAATAGCCATTGCCAGCCGTGCCACCCCAGGATTCCGTCCATCTGCAGCAACAGCCCACCAACAGGGCCGCTGATGATGTTTGCCAGACACACTCCGATGAGGAAATAGCCGCTGGCTCGTGCTCTTTGCTCCCGACCAAACCAATAGGTCAGATAGAGCATTACGCCCGGGAATAGTCCCGCTTCAGCAGCCCCCAGTAGTGCACGGGCGATGTAGAACGTCGTCTCATCGGTGATGAAGGCCATGCCTGCGGACAATAACCCCCAGGTGATCATGATCCTGGTTATCCAGAGTCGGGCACCGACCCGGTGCATGATCAGGTTGCTGGGTACTTCCATGAGTGCATAGCTGAGGAAGAAGAGCCCTGCACCAAACCCGTAGGCGGCAGCGGAAATACCCAAGTCGACTGCCATGTGGGTTTTGGCAAGTGAAATGTTAGTTCTATCCAGAAAGCTTATGACGTAAGCAAAGACCAACATCGGCATTAGCTTGCGAAACATTAAAGCGTTCAGCGACTGTCCCTTTTGTGTTTTTGTATGGGTCGTAGCTAACATGGTTCATGTTCTCCTCATGAGGATAAATTGCTAGGGCGCTGGTGTTGTGCCGCGACCTTTAATTATCAAAATATCCTCTAGATAGACTTTAGGGGGTGAGTACCCGCGCTTAGAAGTTGACGTTATCGCCACCTTTGAGTTTCAGGATTTCCCTGGCGTCATCGGGTGTCGCAACTTCAAGAGAAAGACCTTCGATAATCTTACGCATGCGCAAGACTTGATCGGCGTTGCTTTTTGCCAATTGACCTGGGCCGTCCCAAAGCGAGTCTTCGAGACCTACACGCACGTGTCCTCCTAGGGTCGCTGATTGAGCGCCAATGCTCATCTGCTGCTTACCTGCAGGAAGAACCGACCATTGATAGTCATCCCCGAAAAGCCGATCAGCTGTGCGCCGCATATGTAGAACGTCCTCAGGGTGACCGCCGATACCGCCCAGGATGCCGAAAACCGACTGGATCAAAAATGGGGGTTTGATGAGGCCGCGATCAATGAAGTGTGCAGCGGTATAGAGATGCCCAATGTCATAGCATTCGATTTCGAAACGGGTACCGTTTTCACTGCATGACTCAAGGATGTGAGCAATGTCGGTAAATGTGTTTTTGAAAATACGATCATGGCTGCCAGCGAGGTAAGGTTCCTCCCAGGCATGTTTGAACTCCTTAAACCGATTGAGCATTGGGTAAAGACCCATGTTCATCGTGCCCATATTTAGTGAGGCCACTTCCGGTTTGAATTGATGTGCCGGGCGAAGTCGATCCTCAAGAGACATTGTCGGTGCACCACCTGTCGTCAGGTTGATCACCACATCGCTAGCCTCTTTGATAGCAGGGAGGAATTGTTTGAACAGTTCAGGATCCTGAGAGGGGCTGCCATCAATTGGATTACGAGCATGTAGGTGAACAATTGAGGCGCCAGCCTCAGCAGCACCAATCGCCGCTTCGGCAATTTGGCCTGGCGTGACCGGCAGGTAACGGGACATGGAAGGTGTGTGAATTGCGCCGGTAACCGCGCAAGTGATAATGACTTTACGAGCCATGGTGATCTCCTGGGTACTTTTATTTTGGTGTTCAGGATGAAGAAAAACTGTCAAGAATTTGGGGCTTGACGCTTATGAGCAGCGAGGGCCATCAGGCGGCGGTCACGCCAGGCGGAACGCAATGCAATTCCTTCGAGCTCAAGCTTTTGGCGACGCTCGTCATGTACTCGGGCAACTGCTGATTCCGACCAGTCAAAAGCATTTTCAGAACCGATCGTCTCGCGGTTTTGTTGGCCATAGCGCTTGGCATAGTCGGATACGCCGGCAGGGGCGTTGAGATCGATGGTTTCGAAGGGGCCCATAAACGACCATCGAAGGGCGAGTCCATCTTTCAGCACCCGATCAATATCCTCCGAGCTGGCCAGACCGTCCTCGTGCAATTTGAAGCATTCGTTCAGGACTGCGGCTTGAACTCGATTGAGCAAGAAACCGTGTATCTCCCTCGACAGGACGACAGGGCTCTGTCCGGCTGCGGTGTAGATCTCATGCGCTCGAACCATGACCTCGGAGTTTGTCCACGGCGCAGGGCACAGTTCTACCAGCGGAACCAGGTAAGGCGGGTTGGTAGGGTGAGCAACTACGCAGCGACCCCGACCTGGCAGATCCCTGGTGAACTCAGAGGCCGGTAGCCATGAGGTTGAACTCGCAAGAATCGCGTCCTTGGGAGCCAGCGCATCCATTCGACTGAAGATGTCGATTTTTGCCTCCACCGTTTCCCGAACGTTTTCTTGCACGAGCACCACGTCACGTAGCGCTTCCGCCAAGTCGGGAACACACGTAATGCGCGCAAGTACGGTGAGGGGGGCGTCATTGAGAAGATCGAATTCTGCGAGCTCATTGAGTCTCGCTTCGATGTAGGCATGGCTGTTCTGCATCGTCTGCAGATCCATGTCGTGCAGACGTACCGGATGCCCTGCGCGAGCAAAAACGATCGCCCACGCTCTGCCAATCAGGCCAGCGCCAACGATTGCAACGGGGCCACGCTCAGTCGCAGAGGTAGTTGTACTTCGCATGATGTTCTCCAACTTTTGTATTTATGGTTAGGAGTGATCGTTCGAGCGAGGTTTTACATATTGCCGCCGCTCAGATGTACGCTCTGAAATTGATGCTATCCGGTGTGATCACAGATCACAAGGAAATTTTCGCGAGTGTCGGACAATCGGCCTCACGAGCAATGCGAGGTCGCTGAGGTAATAGTTGAGAGGGATCTAGGTGAAATTGAGCAGCGGCAGCTGAGTGCGCGCGTAGCGGTAGCGGCTAAGCAAAGAAAGCAAGAGCCTCAAGGGTTGGCGCAAGACCAAGTATCTTGCGCCCAGGTTGGCGAAGGTCTCTTTCGACCCTCAACCTGCAGGCTGAATACACGCCAGAAAGCCCGCCTTCCAAGCGGGCCTTTCAATCATGTCTTTCAGTTTTTGTGACCGTGTCCGGCTTCCTGAAGGAACGCGCGTACCGTGTCACAGAACTCCAACGGGTTTTCAGTCATTGGATAGTGGCCAGTACCTGCGAGCACGGCGATCTTACTTCCAGGAATTCGAGATGCCGTTTCCTCAACCTTCTCTTGGTACACCAACCAATCGGCGTCACCGCGCAGAAGTAAAACAGGCGCTTTGATCTTTCCAACTTGTTGCCGCTGATCAAAGTTCGCATAGCCTGTCAGGTCGCCTTTCATCACCTGCGGCGTGGTGCGCGAGATCTGCCACACCACCTCCCTCGCGCGATCTGGTGGAGTGCGATTTCCCGTCATCGAACGAGACCAGGCACCGATGATCTCTGGCCCGTTCATGAGCAACATATCAAGAAAGAACTCGGAAACCGTTGGAGTGAAATCTGCCCCCTCGGCTGAAATGATCGCGCTGTACGCATCGGGGCGACGTGCCCCCAACTCCAGCACTAGGTTGCCGCCCATGGAGCATCCCATGATCGCTGGCCTTTCAAGTCCTAAGGCCTCCATCAGATGCTCGTTAAACTCCGCATGGCGAGTAAGACTGTGGAATGGGCCTGATTCGGGTAGCTCTGATTTGCTGTGCCCGGGGGCGTCAATTGCAATGACGCGGAACTCATCTGAGAGACCGTCCAGTACGTGCCTGTACATTAGAGAATCTTGTGATGCTGCATGGAAGCAAACGAGTGGACGCCCCTCCCCTGACTCTTCGTAGTAAACGCGAATTCCGTCCACGGTAATATACCGTCCTACCGTCTCTTTGCCGGACGGCTTCGGCCCGGGAGAATAGGAGACTGGTGGGTTAGTATCAGTTTTTCCTACTCGCTTCATTGCGTCGAACGCGCGAGCCATCACATCTACGTACTGCCATGCGGCGACCACGTTGCCCTCAAGCTCAAGTTTTCCCAATCCTGGGGACAACGCTTCAAACCAGTCGATCTTTCCGTCAAGAACGCGCTGCCACTCATCATCAGAACCAGACACGATGATGTCCGCGCCCAAGGGGCTTCCTTCCGGGTAAACCGCAACGACTTTACCGGCGAGAACCGCAAGCGTTGAGAAACCTGTGCTGTGCTTGAATTGAATGCGTCCATCGAAATAGCGAGCAGCTGCAGTCCAATCAGCATCACCGTTTAACTCGTCGGCGAACTGGCTCAACCATTTGGCATCATTAATAAGGGTCATGACTTTCTCCTAGCTTTAGCTATCCCCAAGGGGATTTTCTTGTAAGTGCAGGTGCAACAGGTTTGTTACAAACCCATGTTGCAAGAGTGCTTCGAGACCAGCGCCTTGTCGTACTTGAGGAACCAGCCGGTAGTTTCACGGGTGAAGAAAATGGTGATGATGGCCGCCAGTACCATGAGGCCGGAGATAAAGTAGAGCGCGTAGTTGTAGCCCGCAGCCTGCTCAAAGCCACCACCTGCGCCGATGAACATCCCAATCACGAAAGGCCCGAAGCCACCAGCGTAAATACCGACGTTGACGATTGAGCCTGCCAGGCCGGTCGTGCCTTGCTTTGCAGAGTCGAACGCAATGGCGTACAGCAGCGTGTAGGGCGCGTTCATCGCGAACCCGGCAAACAACTGAATCGCAATAAGCCAAGTGAGGCTGACGGATGAGTATTTGAAGAGGTACATGCCCACCGCAAGCCATGCAAAAACAAGCACCAAGCAAAGTTTTCTGCCTGCTCGGTCTGAAATCCATCCCCAAACGATCTGGCCGATACCACCGGTGATCGTGAAGAGCACCGAGTAAGCAGCCGCCTCTGCGAAGTTGTAATGGGCAACAAAGGCCAGGTACTGAGGTAGCCAGAAGCTGATGCCGAAGTAGCCAACGATTGCGAACATCGAGATTAGAGCGATAGCGGAGATGTTCGGATTTTTCATTGCAGACTTGAACGCGCCTTTGGGCACCTCCACCACACCCTGTACCGCTTCCATTGATGGAGGGGTCTCACCCACGGCTTGAGCGTGTTCGACAAAGGACTCGTAACGCTTCTTCGTACTGAACCACCAGTAGACCGAAAAGATGATGATCATCGGTACAGGGAACAGCAGGAATGCCAAGCGCCAATTTTCCGGGCCGTAAGCGTGGAGTAGAGCACTGATAGCCAAGCCACCGATCAATGTGCCCCAAGGGTATCCGGTGTGATGAAGTCCTAGGGCGAAACCACGGCGCTCCTTCGACCACCACTCGGACAAGGAGGTGACTTCGATGGCTTCGCCAGCACCGCCAAATGCGTGAGACATCACTTGCAGCGCGACAAGCACTCCAAGCGAGCCGGTCAAGAAATTGAGGCCGGTCAGAAAGGTGAATAGCGTGTAAGCAATCACGATTGGCAGGTGGCGGTATTTTCGCATCCATCCCTGACCACCTTTATCAGCCCAAATCATGCAAGGCACGGCTATCAAAGATGTAGCGATAGTGATGAACGCGGCAAGCAGTCCAGTCAGCTCAGCGCTTGTTTTGAACTCGCTGGTGATGGAGGGCAATACCATAAAGAACATCTGGCGGGAGTTGGCATCCATGGCATACACGAGCCACAAAAGAGCCATCGCGCCCCACGAGGCTGCACCTGCTCCTTTTGGCACACGATTGACCGCAGGTAATGCTTCGATTTTGTCTTGAGCAAATCCCATGGGGATATCTCCGGGTATTTATTTTTATTCTCCGGCTGAGGATCGGTGTTTTTCACACGTAAGCCCCAACATCTGAGATGAATCAGCACTCGTCATACTGCTCACCATGGACAGAGGTTATGGCTCAATTTCAGTGCTGAATATAGCTGGCAGAGCACACCTGCTGTGACCGCCAGGAACAGGTCAGTGGCACAAAATGAAAGAGGCAACAGCGAAGCATTTGGCTAAGTAATTACTTGGGAATAGGTCTCAGATTTTGAGAGATTTGTTGGGCACAGAGCAGGAGGGAAAATTACCAGAGAGGTGGATTAGTGGCTCCCTTGTGCAGGAGCCAACGTTGCACGCTAGCGCGGAGGTAGAGTGAAGATAAGCGCGGGGCCGTAGTGGCTATCAAGTCGCTTCGGGTAGTCCTCTCACGACCTTCCATGGATGCTTAATCCATTTTTCCTGAAAAAACTCGATGAAAACTCGGATGCGAGGACTTAGATGCTTTCTATCTGAGTAGAGCAGGTAAATAGGCTCTAAGATCTCCGCTTTGTACTCGTCAAGCAGGAGCACCAGCGATCCGTCCTGAACGTCTTTTCCTATGTGGAAATCTGCAAGGCGGACTATACCCGCGCCTGATTTGGCCATGTCCCTCAGCAGTTCGCCTTGGGTAAACGATCCTCGGGGCTTCACAGGGGTCGTAACACCCAGACCGTCCTGGATAAAGGCCCATTTGTTCCAAGGGCTGGCAAAACTGAAAGTAAAGCATCGATGATTCATCAGGTCTTGTGGCTGCTGCGGTGTTCCATACTTTTCCAGGTAGTCAGGCGAAGCACACAGCAACCACTCACACTCGCCGATCTTCTTCGCGATTCTGGAAGAGCTCGGAAGAATCCCGCTATGTATGGCTATGTCCAATCCTTGTTCGAACTGGTCAACGAACTGAGCGCCTAACTGAATTTCCACATCAAGACCCGGATAGGTATCCAGAAATTCTGGTAACCAGGGCACAATTTGTTGCTTCGCAAAAGAGGTCATCGTGTGGATGCGAAGCGTGCCACTGACCCTTGAAGGAAGTCCCTCTGCCAGGGAGTCAGCCTCACTCATCGCTTCGACCACCGCCTTCGCACTGCGTAGGTAAGCAGCACCCTCCTCCGTCAGCGTGAGGACTCGAGAACCTCTCTGGAAAAGACGAACTCGAAGTCGATCTTCCAGCCTCGCAATTAGTTTGCTGATGGCTGAAGGCGTCATCTCGTGCGCCCTGGCGGCAGCAGAAAAACTTCCGCACTCTGTCGACCAGATGAAGGCTAGCATTTGAGAGTATTGATCCATTTCGGTACGCTCCTTACGCGACTGAATCCACCTGTTTATCTACACAAAAAAACGCGCCGTAGCGCGTTTTTTTGAACCAAAATCAGCGAATGAACTGCTCGATATAATCGTCCGGCAAGCCCAAATTTTTGTAATGGCTGCGGGCAGATTCCAGCTTGGTGAAAACGTCTTCATAGCCAACCGCGACACCCTGTGGGTCGACGTAAGTGTAGCCACCCTGAACGTGGAACCAGGTAATCATTTCTTCGACATCTTCTGGGACGAACAGAGTGTGAGTCTCCCCTGGCGGCTCGAATGCAAAGGAGCCTTCGTCAGCAACCCAATCGTGTTCGAGGTAGTACCAACGCCCCTTCAACACGATCGCATGCACTGCACCTGAGTGGCGGTGACGTGACAAAACCCCGCTCTGCCGCACTCGGAGCAAGTTGATGTAGTACCCGCCGCTAACGCTCAGCAGCAGTGGTTTGAAAGATACTGACTTGGTGACAGGCACCCAGAGATTATCGTCTTCGAGCCAAGTGGTCATAACGCCTGGATGCACCATGTCTGGAGACATGAAAGGCACCTGCGGCAAAGCATAAGGAATGGCAAGTTCATCAGGTTTAACGGGCGTATTCATTATAATTTCTCTCAACGTGTGACTGGCGAGCGAGCCAGGATTTCAATCGCTGAGTGAGAGTAGGTGATGCTCTCGTACAGGAGAATACTCAGAAATTCACACCATCTGTGACCACTCGTCACAGCGCATTAGGCTCATCCCGTTGAACGCTGCGACTCATCCCAGACCGTCTTCTACGTACGGGTTCAAGTGATTGTCCCATCAGATATTTAATTCAACGGCTAGAGGCCATCAGTGGGTCGCGCCCCAACAGAGGGGACACATTTTCCCCAATACCTTCACTACCATGCAGACCTGTTCATCTGAAAGCCGCTTATGCATTAGTAATCGGCTTGAAATCATGAGGTTTAGCAATGACTTCTCTCAGCCCCTCCCTTGAGCTCAGTCCCGAGCTTGCAGCTCACCCGGCCTATTCGCGAGTGTTCCAGCCCGAAGGCCTCACCTTCGGATACATCATGCCTCTGGAAGGCTACCCAAATTCGCCGTTCCCTACTTTGCAGGATCATCAGCGCCTTGCTCGAATCGCGGATGAGGCTGGTTTTGCAAGTTTATGGATGAGGGACGTGCCCTTCTACGATCCAAGCTTTGGTGACACCGGGCAGATGATCGACCCCTTCGTCTACCTTGGATATTTGGCAGCCGTAACTAAACAAATTGCTCTAGGAACGACAGGAATCGTTCTTCCACTGCGCGAGCCGTTGATCGTTGCTAAACAGTCTGTGTCGGTTGACCAGCTCACCGGTGGACGCTTCATGCTGGGGCTCTCAAGCGGAGATCGCCCCATCGAATATCCTGCCTTCGGCATTGATTTTGAAACGAGAGAAGAGCGATACAGGGAAGGCTTTCAGCTCATACGCACAGTGACGGAGAACAGTTTCCCCACTGCCTCGACCCGACTTTTCGGGCAATTGGAAGGCCTCCTGGATATGGTGCCGAAGCCAGTCGGCCCGCGTCTCCCCATGATTGTGGTGGGCAGAGCCCGCCAAACACTTGAGTGGATCGCAAATAATGCCGATGCCTGGATATGGCATCTGAGTGACTTTGGTCGACTCCCTGCTCTGATTCAGGAGTTCCGATCAGCCAATCGGAGTGGTGCGTTCAAACCCTATGGTTATGCTACCTTTTTCGATCTGGCAAAAGACCCAACCACTCCTTTGGAACGCGGCTACAACGGCATCAGGATTGGACGTAATGCCCTGATAGAGCTCTGGAAACGGCAACAGGATGAAGGTGTTTCACACGTCGCACTGAATATCAAACCTCTGCAGCGACCAGCCGCTGATGTCCTGGAGGAGATGGCTGAGTATGTCCTGCCACACTTTCCCATAGGCCAACCTGTCTCGCAGGTGACCCAGTGACCGGCTCAAGTGATCGCACCGACATTAAGGGCGTTATAGCCACCTTTCTGGAAGCCTGGGAGAGCGGTTATTGGGAATCTGCTGGGGATATGTTCACTGACAATTGCCAGCTGGTAACAAGCCACATGTCCGCTCATGAGGGTGGACGCAAGATTGTCAGAGCCTTCCAGCAAGACCGTGCCAAGGCTGATGGCTTTTCAGTGAAGGCAACCAATCACTATGTGGGTGGTGGAGAAACCGACGCCACTTTCAGTCTCTACGCCTATGGCCATATCAGCAAAGCCACAAAGTCGGCCACGCTCGGATTTGGTATGACTGTCACAGGCTCTCTGAAAAAGACAGCAGGCACCTGGCGCCTCGACAGCGTGCTGATTGCCTTGAATTGGGTAACCGGGGACTACTCGCTTGCAATTCACTGGCAGCTTCCACCAGGTGACGACGGATGGAGGATTGGCGACCCAGCCCCGACCATCGTTAGCGAGCTGAATTCGCCATGGCTTGCTTTCCCTGACTCAACGGCTTCGGTGACCAGTGCGGAGTGTATTGCTGAAACCTACGCTCGTTACTCATGGGCGCTGGATCAGGCTGACATGCAGCAGCTTGCTCATTGCTTTACCAACGACGCCGCTGGTGATTTTCAACCGATGGGCCTTATTGAAGGGCGCCACGCGATCATCGGCTCCTTCAAAGAGTTTCGTCGGCCCTGGCCGTGGATGCAGCATTTCGCGGACGTGCTGGAGATCAAGTCCGACGAGGAAAAGGGTATAGCGGAAATGATTGTCGGCAGAATCATTCCGGGAAACTCACACGCGCAAGATGGCACGCCTCTCTATGGCGCGCATTACCGGATGCGGCTTCGTCGCAAGCATGAGGGATTCTGGCAACTGACCTGGAGCGAGTACCGCCCAGGCTGGTTCAATGCCAATGAAGCACCAAGAGTTTAGTCCCTTCCTGAAAACGCTCTAAGGCCGTGGCGCCGTACTATCTCGGACGACGAGTTCGATTTGTATGCGCTCGCGGCGTGCAAGTGGGCGTCCCTCGATCAGCGCAACGATGTTGTTGGCGCTGCTGATACCAATTTTCGAAGTCGGCACCCTGACGGTCGTCAGGGCTGGTACGTAGGCAGCCGCGAACTCGATATCATCGAACCCGCTGACTGATAGTTCTTTGGGGACGTCGATCCCAATGGAGCGCGCTTCCGCCAACGCTCCGATACAGGTGAGGTCAGTGCTGCAGACAATGGCTGTAGGCTTGGGGTTAAGCTCCATAGCAATCCGCAGCCCGGCGCGCCCTCCCTCAATCGTGAATGGCTGCTCAATAATCCGTTCACTTGAAAGCTCTATCCCTGACTCGAGTAGCTGAGCGGTGATTCCTTTCAGACGGTATTTTGCCCGTTCGTTGTTAGAAACAACTCCACTGATCATGGCGATACTTTGATGACCAAGGCTAAGCAAGTGCCTGGCTATCAATCGACCACCCTCCTCATTGCTGAACCCCACGCAGTGATGGTCGTGAGCACCATCAAGTGACCACATGAGAATGAATGGGCATTGGGCGGCAGTTAGTGCTTCATAAATTTCAGGACTATGTTCAGTACCCACCAACAGTAGGCCTTCGACGCCCCGCTCAATCATGTTCCTTACGTTTACCAGTTCTTGCGCCTGGTCGTATTCATGGGAAGAAATGATCAGGTGATACCCAAGCTCCGTTAGCCTTAACTGAAGGGCCTGGACAGCTTCAGCGAACGCTGGGTTGTTAAAAGTAGGAAAAACGGCTCCGATGCTGTGCGTACGCCTGGATGCCAAAGCACGCGCGGCCCCGTCTCGCACGTACCCGAGCTCTTGAACAGCTGCTTGTACTTTGGCGAGCGTTGCAGGTTTCACTAAGTGCGGGACAGCCAATGCTCTTGAAGCACTCCCCATCGAGACGCCCGCCAATTCAGCCACATCCTTGAGCTTCGGTTTCTCGATTTTTTTCATTGGAGATTCAGCATCCTCGATCGTAGCGCGGAGACAGGACGATCAGAAGAACGCCCTCGATTTGCGCAGAGGATGATAAGCCAACAGCCTGCCGTTCGGGAGCCGTTAATTGGAGAGAAAAACCTGAGAGCAGAGTTTCTGCTGCCCTCAGGCAAGACACTTATTTAATGACGATCGGATTCACAGGAGCGCCGGTTCCGCCAACGACCTTTAGAGGGGCTGCGGTGTACAGAAACGTCCACTGACCATCCTCAGCGCAGTCCTCAGCGAGAGGATCAAGCTGAGCGATCTCAGTGAGTGTGATGCCCAAGTTCCTCATGAGTGCGTTGTGCAACGGCAACGCAACCCCTGACACGGGATCGACGGTGACTTCGTTAGCGATGGTGTCGGTGACAATGTTCGGAATTTCCATCTCCTGAAACCACTTCACCAGCTCAGGGCTGTAGGTCAGGCCTGGCTCGATAAAGTCTTTGTAGAACTCTTCCGGGTCGCGTTTATAAAACGAGCCAATCCATCCAGTGCGGATGATGAGAATGTCACGCTTGTTGATAGAGACGCCTTGAGCGCGGGCCGCAGCCATTAAATCCTCATGGTTGAACGTTTCACCTGCATCCAGCACGTCTTTACCACGGTGGCGCGCTATGTCGATCAGAATGCCTCGGCCAACAATGCCTTTTTCACCCAATGGAGCAACGCTCGCCTTGGCCAGGGAACCGATAGTGGTATCGGCGCTGTAGCCATTCCAAATCTGATCGTCGTACCAGACATGCCCAAGGGCGTCGTACTGAGTTGACCCTTGAAGATGAAAAAACATCACGTCGTCGGCGAACTCGTAAGAGCCCGGAAAATGTGGGCCTTTGCCACAGTTGTAGTGACCACGATCCATGATATTCATGCGTTTTGACTGGGAGCGACCAGGCCAGACCGGGTCACCAGCAGGATCTGCCATCCGCACCTGCAAAGTAAATGTCTTGCCTTGCTTGACCTCTTTGACCCCTTGGAGAACTTCGATACCTGTAAGGTAGTTGAGTGAGCCTACCTCATCATCGGGGCCCCACTTACCCCAGTTCTTAGGGGAGTCTTTGAGCAAGTCATGAATATGCGGAACGGTCTTGTCTGTCATTTTCTGAGCCTCTTTTATTCTTGGATTAGCTGTGCTGCATTTAGCGGTTAGTTGAAACGTTCGAATCGTTGTCCCAGCTCGTCAGCACGAGCGAGTCCTCGGACGAGTCGTTCAGCCGTAAGGGCTGGCGACATATTTTTTGCGTACACCGCACCCAGTGTTGCCTGGACGACAATGTCCAGTTCCTCAGAGGTAAACGGAGACGTCTGGCCAAGGCCGTCGAGGGTGACGGGAAGATTCACATCATTCAGAAGCTGAGCGACCTCTAGGATCTCTGAGTCTGGGCGCTCTTCGACGGACATCTGCACCAGCGTCCCGAATGCGACAAGCTCACCATGCAGCATGGAAGTAATCGCAGGAATTGCCGTAAGACCTCGCACAAGCGCATGAGCTAGCGACAAGCCGCCACTCTCAAACCCAACGCCACTGATAAGGACGGTTCCTTCAACAACCCGCTCGACATCATCATTAACCTCGTGCCGGCCTACTGCTTGGTAAGCGCTGTACCCGTAGGTCATAAGCGTCTTAAACACTGCCTCTGTTAGCAGCAATGCAGTGTTCAACGCTGGAGTACCAAATGAGTTATTGCCTCCGGCAGACTGACATTGTTGCGCCTCAAACTTTTTGCTGATGGCGTCGCCGATGCCTGCGGCGAAAAACCTTGCAGGCGCACGGACAATCACTTCGGTGTCCACGACTACTGCAGAGGGGTTCATGTTCAGGTACTCGACACCAACGACCTTGTGCGCTTGGTCGTAAAGCACAATCAAACGGCTGGTTGGGGCGTCGCTGGAAGCAATGGTCGGGCATACGACAATGGGGACGTTAAGCTGAGCAGCCATCCCTTTAGCCGTGTCAATTGTCTTACCCCCGCCCAAAGCGATGATGGTGTCTGGCCTGTAATCTGCTGATCGCTCACAGAGAGACGCAATTGCAGCTTTAGTGCATTCACCGGGAAAAACGATACTGTTCGCCTCGAAGCCATGCTCTGACAATGCATTCCCTACCTCAGGCCACAGATGCTTCGAGACGAACTCGTCGCACAAGACCAAAGGGCGCGATTGCCCCATATCGGAAAGGATTCTGCCAAGCTGCTTTAGTGCGCCTGGCCCTTGCTCGTATCGGCCAGGAAAACCCATTGTTCGAACCATGCCATCACCCGCTGCTGAAAAACTGTGAGATAAATCGTTACGTTGAATACGAGCCCGGATGGATCAGCGCATCAACCAGCCACCCGCCACATCCACAACTTGGCCCGTGATGAAGTCGCTGTCGTTTGAAGTCAAAAAGCATGCTGCTTTAGCTACCTCAAGTGGCGTTCCAAGACGGCCCAACGGTGTCTCATTAACGACTGCCTGGTTCGCTTGCGCAGAAACGGTTTTTAGCAGCGGCGTTTCGATGCGTCCCGGAGCCAGCGCGTTTGCCGTAATGCCATAGGGCCCGAGCTCACCTGCCAGGTGACGGGTAAAACCGATAACTGCGGCTTTCGTGGCGCTGTAATGCGCCGCGACGATAGGGAGATAAGCGCTGCCAGCAACGGAAGACATATTCACTATTCTTCCAAAACGGTGTTTGACCATCGCTGGCGCGAGAGCTCTGACCAAGTTGAATGAGCCTGTCAGGTTGATGCCAACGACGCGATCCCATTCCTGAGGATCCATTTCCCAAATCGGCGCTGGTGCGCCCTCGTGTTTGGGTGAAATACCTGCATTGTTAATCAAGGTGTCGATCGGGCCGATCTGCTCGGTAAGCTCAACACAGGCTCGACTGCATTGAGCGAAATCTGACACGTCAGCTTTCGCCCAGGCCACCACATGTCCGGCAGCAATGAGTTGCCGGAAAAGCTCCGAAACTGACTGTTCGTCGAAATCTACCAAGGCAACCCGCGCGCCCTCCTCGCAGTACAGCCGGGCGATCGCAGCACCGATACCTCCCCCCGCCCCGGTAATGAGAACTGTGCGTCCTGAATGTCGAAGATTCGTCATGCCAAATTCCCCGCGCTAAAAAAACAGAAACAAGACGCGGTGATGCTCACACGCGTCCAATGCCGCACTGGCTGACCGAAAATTTCGGACTCATGTAAGCGGGTGGTGTTAGGAGATTTGCGTGGCGAAGCCAGTGCCCCCGTGCCGGAGCGGTCGGTGACTTTAGATAAGAGAGTGGCGAGGGCTGCCCGCGTGCTTGACCGAGCGCAGACTAATGATGCAGTGACCATCATGATCTCCAGGCTTGCCTAGGAAAACGGCAAATATGAATCGTTTCATGATCATAGCCTGCGGCCACAAGCCAACAAAATCAATTATCTGTTCACGACTCTATTTTTTGTATTTATTCTCGAAAGAGATATTTATGAAGCGCTTCATTTTTATTCGGATATTTGACCGCTGTCAAGCGTCTGCACCGTCACTTCCCCCGCAAGGAGCGCCAATAGCTCCAACGAAACGCAGTCATGAGCATCTGCGCCAATCATACTGAGGATGTGGAAAACACCGGCGCACTAAGCCTCTGAGGCACTGGCTCCTTTGGCAGGTGCACGGAATACGGGCGCAGTGCCCACGCCTGGAAGTCGATGCTCAAGTGGGATGAATACGCGATGAATATGCTAGGTATCGACTGGCCGCGCGGGCCTTGCTCACGGTTCAGGCAGAGTGAATGTCTTCCGCAGAATGCTGCTCCCATGGTGGGCATGGTGACCAAGCCTCCACGAGCTTATCGATGAAGAGTCGAATTTTTGGAGATAGGTGCCGCTTGCTAGGGTAGATCACCCGAATAGGCTCTGCGGCCTCTGCATACCCAGCGAGCAATTGAACTAGCTTGCCGCTCCTCAAATCGTCGTTCACCACGTAGGAAGGAAGAGTCGCGATACCCAGGCCAGCTACAGCTGACTGGTGTAATGACTCAGCACTGTCCATCTGTAGCCTTCCACCATGAGTAACGGACACAGAGCTACCATTCACGCGAAAATTCCAAGGAAGCAATCTCCCACCGCTCACGAAATGCAGGCACTGGTGCTCGGATAAATCCTCAGGCGTTTTAGGCTCGGCATGCTCAGCCAAATATTTGGGGGAAGCGCAGGTAATCATTTGTTGGTAGGCCACAGTGCGCGTTAACAACCGAGAATCTTCCTTCGGTGGCCCGATGCGCATGGCCAAATCAAATCCCTCATCAATCAGATCGACCAGCCTGTCAGAAAAGGTGATATCCACGCTCAGGGAGGGCCAATCCTTAAGACAGCACTCAATGTGCTGAAGGACATGAAGTCTGCCCAGCGCAACCGGCAGACTCATCCGCAATCGCCCACTGGGTGTCGAACGACGAAACGCAAGGGCATCCTCCACGTCATCCAGATCCTGAAGAACGCCCACACAGCGCTCATAAAGAACCTGGCCGTCATCGGTCATGCTCAAACTACGAGTGGTGCGATTCAGTAAACGTACCTGTAAACGAGCCTCGAGCCTGACTATCGACTTCCCCACCGCAGAGCGGGTAAGGCCAAGCTGTTTTGCCGCCGCAGTGAAGCTTCCAGCGTTTACCGAGCTCACAAACGCGGCGATATCATTCAGGTTATGGAGTTCCATACGGCCTCGGTGGTCTCAACGTTCGGGCGGCTTAGCACCTGTTATGGGGAACCCTATTCCCCAATACTAAGCATAGTATCTCAATTAGCTAATCCACTCCCACGATCAATTGAGGTCATTATGAACACTAAAGTCCAAGCAGCCGTCCAAACCTGGGCCAATAGCCTTAGCGATCTGGTACCCGTTCTTAAGGGAATCGATACCACCACAAAAATGAGCGACATCCGCGACTCTTACGCCAAAATGCTCGCGCAAAATCCAGCGCCAGCTGGCGTTAAATTCGAAGCAGTCGACATGGGTGGCGTACCCGGCACACTGGTTACTCCGGACGAGATCAAAACCGACGCGGTCGTGATGTACATCCACGGCGGCGCCTACATTGTAGGACGTCCAGACGGCTACCACGGTATCGGCGGCAACTACGCGAAAATGCTCGGTGCTCGTGTGTACATGCCGGACTACCGCCTCGCTCCTGAGCACAAGTTTCCAGCATCTATCGACGACACGTTGCGCGCTTACGAATGGTTGCTTGAGCAGAAAATCCCGGCTAACAAAATTGCGTTCTCTGGCGAGTCGGCTGGCGGCGCAATGGTTGTCAGCGTCATGGTCGCGGCTAAATCGAAAGGGCTTCCATTGCCTGCGGTTGGCTCCTCCATCTCACCATGGGCGAACCTTGAACACACCGGTGCTTCCATGAGCAACCGTGAAGGTCTGGATCCTCTGAACTCCAAGCCTGTCTTGGACATCCTCGCCAGAGCATTCCTAGGCGACACATTGGCCAATCATCCTCTGGCCTCACCTGTGTTCGCGGACGTCACCGGTCTTCCACCAATCTTGGTGCAGATCGGCGAGAACGAGCTGATGTTGAGTGATGCAATGCGCCTTGCAACTCACCTGGCTGATAACCGCGTTCGCGTCAACCTGGAAGTATGGCCTGCGATGTTCCACGCCTGGCACTTCTACGCCACCATGCTGCCAGAAGGTCAGCAGGCTATGGAGAGTTCCGTTCGCTTCATCGAGGCTGGCTTGGCCGACGCTAACCGCTAAAACGCAGAACAACCGCGATAGCTTTCTGGCTGTTGCGGTTTTGCTCATCCTGTTTCTACAAAAGCTTCATCAGGCTATTCAGAGAACCTGAGCAAGCGCCCTGCCCAACCCGAGCAAATTTCACCAAACGCCCCTTCTTGGCAGGTCGTGTCCACTGAACTCAGCAGATGGTTTTTCCGATGACACAAGACCGCAGCACGATCAACCCCAGGGTCTATGCGCTGACCTTCACTGCATTTGTAATGCTCTCCTCTGAATTTATCGTCGCAGGTTTACTGCCTGAAATTGCAACATCGCTGGCCATCACTATCGGTGAGGCGAGTGGGCTCGTGACAGCTTTTGCTTTAGGCATGGGCATCAGCGCGCCAATCATTGGTGTGCTAGCACACCGGGCCTCGAAACGATCCCTTCTCATATCTGCTTGCTTGGCATTGGTTCTCGGGAATGGGATGTCCGCAGCGTTCAACGATTACTACGTAATTCTGGCTGGTCGCGTGCTGGGTGGGATCGGTGTCGCTGTTTTCTGGACGAACGCTGCACTGGCCGCGAAGTCACTGTCACAAGGCCGTAATGAAAGCATGGCGATTGGTAGAGTCCTGGTGGGGATCTCAATCGCATCTGTTATAGGCGTCCCTGTCGGCAAGCTCCTCGCAGACGCTACCAACTGGCGGATGGCGATGTGGATGATGACGGTGCTGAGCAGCGCGGCTTTGCTAGCCGTCTGGATTTGGGTCAGGCCCTCAGAGGAATCACGACAGAAAGAAAACCTGCGCGACACCGTGCGTGTAGCCTTCAAGCCTGACGTCTCAATGACCTTGGTCAGCTCATGCTTAATGTTTGCTGGCGTAGCCTCGGTATTCAACTTCCTGGCTACCTTTTTGGAACGGGAGACCGGCTTCGGTGAGATGAACGTCACCCTGATCCTATGTCTCTACGGCGTCGCAGACATTGGGAGCAATTTGATCCTATCCAAACGTGTGAAAGACGATCTTGAGCCCCTGTTCAGACGGGCGTTGGTGACCATGGCCGTCGGCATGTGCGCCCTGTCAGTGTTTGGCAATCTCACATGGGCTGTACCACTCGCCGTCATTGTCGTTGCCAGCAGCCACGCTGGTGTCAGCCTGCTAATCGGAATCGACGTGCTAAAAAGGGCTGGGAACGCTGGTCAGTTGATCAACGCCATCAACGTATCAATGATAAATCTAGGCATCGGCCTCGGTGCAGCCACCACTGGGTTGTTGATAGATCGCGTAGGCGTAAGTGCCGTAGGTTGGATCGGTGCATGCTTCATTGCTCTGGCGCTGTGTGTTCGATGGAAAATCGAACACAGCCACGAACAGCATAATGGCTGAGTGTAGACCGAGGCTTACAATTGCCTTGAGCCTTAAGGGAACGCCGGCCAGCGCGGAATATGCCGCTTCGATATACAAGCTTCAGGGGCTCAGCGGGCTGACTGCTGAAACTAACACCCTGGTAAAGCACTAATGAAAAGGGCCCTCGACGGGCCTTTTTTTGTACTCAAACCAAACTCACTTGGTCAGCCAGGACTCTACGGTGTCGGAGCCGTGCTCAGCTTTCCACTCTTTCAGCTTTTTGTGGTTGCCGCCTTTAGTTTCGACGACGTCGCCGGTGTTCGGGTTTTTGTAGACCTTCACCTGGCGTGGTGTCCGAGTACTGGCTTGGGGCTCGGCAACTGGTGCACGTCGATCAGACTTCGGATCAAGCAGGTTGATCACGTCTTTTAGGCTGTAGCTGTATTCACCCAGCAGTGCACTCAGCTTGGTCTCAAATTCAATTTCTTTCTTCAAGCCAGCATTAAGGCTCAGCGCTTCCGTTGTAGCGAAATGTCACTGCTGCTCACCCTTTAAAGAAAATGGCGATTTTGTTCACAATGGGATCTCGCAGATATGTGAGGCTGGCCAGGAGCTAGGAGCGTTTGTTACTCGATATCCAAATGCAGCTTGGGCGTCGTAGGGTGATTATGATGCAAGGCAACTTGAGTGAGACGCAAGATTCGCTACGTGCCCTTCCCTAGCCGGAAACATCCGTTTATTTCAGAGCATCCCTAAGCGCTGCGTTCGAGAAAATTTCGACTTGCTCTCCTCAAGCGGCAAGTTGATTGCAACATCCCTAGTGCCCGACGATCGAAATTAGCTCCTGCCGATGCTCAAGAATCCATTGCTTAAGTGTTAAAGCGTGCTCTCCGGTGACATGCGGAACATCATCCCGAACGCTTCCGAGATATCCCATCCGCCCATCCACTACCTGTCGCATGATCTCGACGCCGCCATCTGCATACCACGACTCCACCGGGATACTTGCCGATGTGAAAATAGCCTGAAATTCTGCGGGGCCAAGGACGTTGGCGGTAATCTCTTTTCCGAGTAGTTCGCTTAGAAGTTTGGCGAGCTCAGGCCCAGTAGCAACATCGCTGCTAAGCCAGTACTCTTTTCCAGCGTGCTTCGCCGGCCCCTCCTGGAGCGCGGTAGCTGCAACCAGAGCGATATCCGCCGCCGCAACCCAGCCGGTTCGATATTCGTTCCAGTAAGTGGTCAGGGTGTCACCCTTTAAGCAAAGGGTAAGTATGTTTTCCATAAACATATTGGGATGAAGGAATGTCCAAGAAATTCCGCTGGTTTTAATATAGGCCTCAACCAATTGATGCCAGGCAAAGGCTGGCCCCGTGCAATCCCATTCCCCAAAAACACCGAGGTGCACGATATGCTCAACACCGGCTTTGCTGGCGGCGTCCACCAGCGTCTTGCTCTGCGCAAGCATGGCTACGGTATAGCCGGTTAAAAGGAAAACTCGATCCACGCCTGCGAGCGCGGCTCCGAAAGTTCGGGGATCGTCCAGATCAAGGTGAACGATGTCCTTTCCCTCGCCGCTTAAACGATGAACATCCTCAAGCCTGCGGGAAGTAATCCTAACGTCAACGTCAAGGTTGCCTTCTAGATTGGAAACAACTTTCTTACCTATTTGCCCACTGGAACCTATAACCAAGACTCGCGGTTTACTTTGCTTTATATTCATGGATTTCTCTTCCTAATTTTCTTTTATGAATTTCCACATGGAAAGCCCATTTCGCAGCGCATGCACAAACTTCGGTGACACTCCGAGCGCATAGAGCTCTTCAAGCGTGAGAGGAAAACTTTTAATTTCGAAGTCAGGGCTAGCAGCCCTTTTCGGCCAGTCCGGAGCTAATATCGCTGCACGGCCCAAAGCAACCATATCGGCACCATCGTTGAGCGCATCTTGAACTTCTTGCGGCGTTAACAACGATCCACTTGCCACCACGGGAATGTCGCTGCGTAAAACGTTCCTAACCCGTGAGAGATTTGTTTGCTTTTTGATTGGGATATTTCCAGGATACTTCCTTAGCGTTCATGGCCGAAAGATTCAGGTAAGTAAACCCCACATCGTTCATTATCCGGATCATTTCCAAGCCATCGTCAATGTCGAAACCTCGCCCGTTGTTCCAGTCTTCGACGAGAATCTTAACTCCGATGGTGAAGTCGCTGGGTAAGTCGGCCCGGATTCTCCGCATGGCTTCGAGTAGAAATCGTGCGCGATTTTCCACCGAGCCTCCCCATTTATCTTTTCGCAGGTTCGTGGCCTTGCTAAAAAACTGGGTAAAAAGGTAGCCGTTGGCACCGTGTAGCTCGATTCCGGAGGCGCCAGCCCGATGCACTCGCCGCGCGCTATCCACTAAAGCATCAAGGATGGCGTGGATTTGTTCTTCGCTGAGCTCCCGAGGCTGCTCAAAATCAGGAATCGGAAGTTGAACGACACTTGGGCCCGCCGGCTGTTTGCCTCTATTCAGTTTGGCTTTTGCTCGCATTCCGGAGGGCATGAGTTGAATAATCGACAGCGCCTGCTCGCGCTTAACCATGTCGGCAAAGCGGCGTAGTCCATATTCGTGAGAATCTGAGAAAGCTCCGATCTGCCCTTCTATGTAAAGGTCGTCTTCGTAGGGCGAAGCTCCGGCTGTGATGACCGCGCCGAATCCACCTTGGGCACGCGTCGTTAACCAGTTCAATTCTTCTTCGCTAAAGCGTCCGTCGGGATGACTTTGCCCATTGGTCATCGGCGCCATAAAGAGCCGATTTTTTACCGTCGCTCCGTTGTTGAAAGTGTAGGGCTGGAAAAACTGTTCGTTCACCTGGGATCCTATTCGTTTGTCAGCGATTGAGTTATCGGTCGTATGCGAGATTCCCACCTGTTCGGCATTTGGCTCTTGTAGTTGTATAGGAGCCATATGTTGGCTGCGACCAGGCTGTGGAATGCCGAGAATGATTTTCGCGCTTTAGCGTATCGGGTTGTAACGGGAAGGAACTGCTTAAGGCGGTTGAGCTATTGCAATCGTCGCAAGCTCAGGCATCTTAGGCGGGCGAATTATTGCAGTTGGCTCTCGGTGAAATCACACGCCTGATCTCATGGATCAAAAGTTCTTCGCCCATAAAGGTGCCTTCCTAGACTTTGCCGGTAAGAAGCAGCCACAATTTGCACACCCGCACTGCATGCGGTAAGCCATGTTATAAGGGACGGCTGAGAAGCGTAGCCCTTCTGCCCGCCCCGAATAAAGTTCGAAGCTCATCATCAACGCGGGCTATATTGCTTGATGAGCTTCCCAAATTTCCGCAGACCTATCGCATCAGCAGCGGATGGAGAGATGGCGTTCATGAGCGTCATCATCTTGAGCAGCGCGCCACCCATAACATGCTCCTTACGTCGCTGGCGGATCGTGGCGAGGATATCGCGTGCAACTTCATCAGGCTCGCATAGGTCGACGCCCATCTTTTTCCACATGTCGAAAAACGGGGACTCCGACTCGGTGTTGGAGGGGGCGGGCCCGAAGAACGACAGGGATACGTTTGTCCCTTCAAGCTCGCGATTGGCGCCTTGCACGTAGCTCGCCAGTGCGCCGCGGGTCGCCGCATAGGCGCTCATAAACGGCAGCGCCACCCGGCCATCCATGGCGCCACCGATGTGGACAATCACTCCGTCGCTGGCTTGCTTGCGCAGCCCAGGCAGGAATGCCTGAGTCACGAAGATGGGCCCCTTCACGTTGATAGCGAGCAGATCGTCGACGTCGGATAGCGTGTAGTCTTCAATAGGTTTGCGGGGCGAGATGCCTGCAAGGTTAACCACTGCATCGATCCGGCCGAGGTGTTCAAAGGCTGTTACAGCCAGCTTCTCGAGGCTAGCTGGATCGGTTACGTCCGCGCGCACGTAAATCGCCGAACCGTCGCTTTTGCCGGCTATCTCGGCGGCGTCGTGCTCTCGTCGTGCAGCGAGCACCAATCGAAAGCCCTCGGCGGCGAGGAGCTTGGCCAGCGCGTTACCAAGCCCTCCGGTCACCCCGATGAGAACCGCGGTGGGCGTATTTTTGTCATGCCTTGCAATCGCGGGCCCGGTTCCGGTTTCGGTTGCGCTGCTGGTAATCACAGGGGACTCTTCGTTCGATTGCGTCATTTCGGGTACCTTTTTATGCTTATTGGAAACTATTAAAGTATCTGTTTAGAGCAAAAAAAAGCTAAGCGGACTTAGCTCTGATTTTGGACACCACATCCGCCAACGTCGTCTGTCTCAGCTCCCGGTAAACGGCCTCTTGAGTACAGACGAGGACGTCGCTCATAACTTCTTTGATGTTAGAGCTTATGACACACTCCTTTCTTACGGGATACTTATGGATGGCAAAAGCATCTGGAGGGCTCACCGCAGAGTAGATATCTAAAAGTGAAATATTTTCTGGGCTTCGTGCCAGGCCGTAACCACCCGACTTGCCAACAGTCGTCTTAGCCAGCTTCGCCTTCGAGAGCTTAACGAGGATTCTTTTAACGAAGACCGGGTTCGCATTCACACTGCCCGCAAGAATCTCCGAAGCGAAAACCCCGTCGTGATGTGCGATTGCCGCCATTACGTGGACGGCAATCGAAAATTGAGTATTTACTGAAGCCATTGACGGATACTATATTAGTATCCATATTGAAGCAAGATCCGCGCGGCGGCGAGGAGAAGGAATTGATAAACGAGGAGCGGCTAAGGTGTTGACGGTCGAGAAAGGCGCCTTCGCCCGCCTCACGACCACGGTATCGGGTTCCAAGCGCACGATGTCCGACGGCTTAGGGATACCCCCTTCTCAATCGCCTGGGTGGGTATCGCCTGATTGAGCTGGGCCAAAAAATCCTTTGGCACGAGGCGCTGCCCGTTCGCTCCGTCAGACCCGCAACCAAGTCACCGTACATGTCGCCTAGATAGGCCTAGATCCGGTAGCCATGGAGGACATCAAATCGAAATAAGCCCTTTAATCGAAGCCCCACCGAGGTATCGACCTAGTGGGACTTCTTCCGGTCAGCTACGCAATGCGGGCGAACGACACATCATTTCCACCAGTACTCAAGCTGGAGGCCGACGTTCGAACCATGAAGGGCATTACCGAAGGCGCCACTATCCGAGAGCGCTGAGCCAGCAGCCATTTCGCTCGCGGCACGTTGGGCTGCCTTGTTCCAAGAGGCATAGGTGTAATACAGGCGAAGTTCCGGGCGAGACCAGAAGCCTGGGCCGGCCGGCGACCAGGTTGGAGCAATGGTGAACTTCGTCAATTTTCGCGTCCCCCCGGGCGCATCCACTTGATCTCGACCAACCTCGGTGCTCAGCTTGAATTGCTCAGTGAACGCATAGACAGGACGAACGCCGATCGACAACCAACTCTGGTCATCGTCCTCATTAGGATGGGTATCCTTTTGGTAAACGATTTGGAATTGCCCACTAAATCGCTGGGTCATTTGCCAGTCAAAGTACTCCACGAAACGCCAACTATGGTTGCTGCTGTCTAGTGTTGGGTCGCCGGTGTAGCTCAATGCAGTTCCCGGGCCTTGTCCGTACTGCACTGCAAAGGTATTCAACCCTCCCAGGAACCCTTTCTGCTTGTGTTGTGCGATAGCCGACCAGCCAGTGTGAGAGTCGTCCCTGCTGTTTGGCTTGTCGAGGAAGCTCACGCCCAGCTCCACACCACCCCCTGGGTTTGTTTCGAAGCCACCGACTGTGAAGTCGTGGCGGTTGGTGAAGTCCTTTTGGAACAGGTTGTCTTTGCGCGAGAAAACGTAGCTGTACTTGAGATCACCGATGCCTACCTGGTCGAACCCAAAGCCATTCGCGCTCTGGTTCCAGTAGAAGAAGTCACTCATTTCGATGCTGTTTCGATTGTAGTAACGGCGGCCCGCCCAAAAGGATCCTCCGTTAAGAGCGGGCATTTTGCTCCACTCGGCATACATCTGGTTCATTCGCGCAAAGCCATAGTCCCCCGTAAATCTCGGTGTATGGCCGTACTCGTTGAACAACTGGGCCATACCTTCGACGCTAATAGCGGAACCGTCGTCGAGCTTAAGCAGGTCTTGCCGAAGATCGAATTCAAAGTATTGCTCGCATTCGTTACCCAACCGGTACTTGGATTGCGCCCCTGGGAGCTGAAAGCAAGACTGATTGCCTCCCTCTAAAGAGTTCCCGACACCGGTGCGGAAATAGCCGCTGAAATCTAACGCATGCGCAGACAGCGGCAATACCGCTACTGCAAGTACAGACCAGACAGCTCCCTTGGTGTTGAACGACATGCTATTTTCTCCACTTGTTGTTTTTTTATGGATTTTTTTGGGACAGCCGAACCCACTCCGGAAGATTTCTCTTCCGGCGTTGTGGGCTTTTTTATTGAGTTGCAGTAATAGAACGAGAGCTTGAAACCGAAACTGTCAGCGCGGGCACCGACAGTCAGTGAGGCACTCGAATAGCTCCAGTTAGAGCATACAAATTGGCAGTCTCAGCGAACTGCTCTAATTAGGATTTGCCTCTGGATTTGGCGTAGGTATCGAAGCCAACCGCCAGCACGATGATGATCCCAATCACCACTTGCTGGTAATACGCGGACACGTTCATGATCACGAGTCCATTGATGAGCACGCCGATGAGCAAAGCTCCGACAATCGTGCCACCTACACCGCCTAACCCACCAAACAGGCTGGTACCACCGATTACCACAGAAGCGATAACGCGCAGTTCGTAACCTGAGCCGGCAACTGCCTCAGCCGATCCAAGCCGGGCAGAGAGTAAGAATCCCGCAAGCCCTGCGAGGAAGCCGGTGATTACGTAAACACTCAGAACAACTGATTGAACACTCAAGCCTGAGAGTCGTGCTGCCTCAGGGTTACCGCCAACCGCATAAACCTGCCGGCCATAACGGGTGTATCGCAGAGCGATGTATCCCACTAGAGCAACAACCATAAAGACCAGGACAGGTACTGGTACGCCCAGTACGTCCCCTCTCCCCCACCAGCGGAAGGCTTCATTGAAACCGCTCACCGGCGCGCCATCATTCACAATGAGTGTCGCACCGCGCCACACGGTCAAACCGCCAAGCGTCACGATGAATGCGGGTACGCCGAACCGAGTCACGACCTTGCCATGGAGGTAGCCCGCCATCGTGCCGACAGCACACGCTGCCAGCATCGCAACAAGCCACCCCATGAAGAAGTCGCCACCCAATGCCTGCATTAGAAATGCACCGCTAATAGCGGCGAATGCGAGCAGCGATCCCACTGCGAGATCGATTCCCCCTGTGAGAATCACGTAGGTCATTCCCACTCCGATGATCCCGTAGATTGAGACCTCGGTAAGGATGTTCTTGATGTTCCGCGCAGACAGGAACATTGGGTTGTAGATGGTGAAAATGACAATAAGTGCGATGAGGAACAACAGCACTCCATACTTCTCGAAGAATCCGACCATCTCAATTTTTTTCCGGCGTTCCACGACTGTTTCACTAGATGCTGGCTTGATCATTTTTGTTTACTCGATAGATGATGCCGGTGCGACCAGTTCAGGCCACGCCTTGGTGCGAAAACGATGAGCTCACTCCTTGAGCCATGCGCTGCATAAGTAGCTCTTCAGTTGCCTCATCAGCCGAGACAACTCCGGTTATTTTTCCTTCCCGGAAAGTGACAATCTGGTCGCTCACTGCCATGACTTCAGGTAGTTCGGAGGAGATCACGATCACGGCGATGCCGGCGCGGGCCATGTCGAACAGAACTTGGTGAACTTCAGCTTTGGCACCTACATCAATGCCGCGCGTTGGCTCGTCGACGATGAGAACCTTTGGCTTGAGCGCCATGCATCGGGCTAGGATCACTTTCTGCTGGTTCCCCCCAGACAACGTTCCAATGGCCACGCTGTCGTTAGCCATCTTGATTCGCAGTTTCTTCTGGTAGTTCTGGATGAGTTGGGTTTCAGCCCGGTCATCGATAAACATGCCCCAGCGTTGTAATCCGCCCAAACTCGGCAGGCTCATGTTCCAACGGATTGAGTGACCTAAAAAGCAGGCCTGCTGCTTCCTGTCCTCAGGAACTAGCGCGACACCAGCGGCGATACCTTCTCGGGGAGATCGAAACGGAGAGACCTGGCGCCCGTTGACGTAGATGATCCCTTCATCGCATCCGTCGGCACCGAAAATCACACGAGCCAACTCGGTGCGACCTGCTCCCACCAGTCCAGCGAAGCCAACAATTTCCCCTGCCCGCACATCGATGGACATGTCGTGCAATGGCGTTGCATGAAGACTGTGACCTCCACCACCTGCTGCTCTGGAAACACTTTGCACCTTCAGCATCACCTCGCCTGGTGCTCCAGTGAGCGGTTTGCGCACAAACTCCACATCCCGGCCAACCATCAGTCGAACAATGTCATCGACACTAACGTCGGCGACGTCGCCAGAGGTGATGTAGGCTCCGTCACGAAAAATGGTGTAGCGGTCACAGCAAGCCTTCACTTCGTTGAGCTTGTGCGATACATAGATGATGCTGATTCCTTTGGCCTTCAGATCTGCAATGATTCCGTGCAGCTTGTCTACTTCACGGCCACTGAGCGCAGCCGTTGGTTCATCCATGATGATGAGCTTTGCATTCATGGTGAGCGCCTTGGCGATCTCGACCATTTGCTGCTCTGCCACACTCAACTTCCGAACCATTGTCCTTGGCGTAATGTGCAGACCAAGATCGTCCAGAACATGCTGCGCATCACTGAACATCTGCTTCCAGTCAACAAGGCCACGTCGTAACGGTTCACGACCGAGGTACATGTTCTCGGCAACTGACATGTCGGCGATAAGATTGAATTCCTGGTAGATCGTAATGATGCCGACCTCCTGGCGGCGCATGGGGGTGTCATGCTCCCCAAGCACATGGCCATTGAATTCAAGTGAACCTTGGCCAGCATCCGCAGGCTGAGCTCCGGCCAGGATCTTTAGGATGGTCGACTTGCCGGCCCCGTTTTCGCCGAGCAAAGCATGTGCTTCACCTTTTCCGACTTCGAGTTGTACGCCATTGAGCGCGACAACCCCCGGAAAGGTTTTCTTGATATTGCGAACTTGCAGCAGCACATCGTTCATGCAGATACCTCCCGAACCTAGATCCGTCAAACTTGGGAGGAAGCTTTGCTCCCTCCCGCATCGACTACAAAAAAACTATTCGTCGATTACTTGATGGCGCTGAACTGCTCGGCCTGATCCAGGTTGTCCTGAGTGACCATGAACGGCTGGACGGTAACTGACTCGATCTTGGTACCATTACGAATGTTGTCTACAGCCAGACGTAGAGCAGTGCGGATCTGTTTGCTTGGGCTCTGCTCGACGATGCCTGTAATCTCACCTGCCTTAATGCTTTTCAGCACTTCAGGGTAAGCGTCATAGCCAATGATTTTGATCTTGTTGCTAAGCCCCATACCTCGCACGGCTTCGACTGCTCCAAGCGTCATATCGCCGGTGGAACAGATGATCACATCAGGTGGAGTGCCCGCCGAAGCGGTGAGAATGTTCTCTACCACCGACATTGCCTTCGCACGATCAGCCTCCCCGGATTGTTCGGCTACGAGCTTGAACTTGCTACCAGCTGCGTTCAGCGATTGATGTACCCCTTTCGCTCGATCCATTGCGGTGGTGGAGCCGATCTGACCGGTGATCAGTACCACATTGGCACCCTTGGGCATGTTCTTCACAACCCACTCACCCATGATTCGACCACCCGCCACGTTGTCTGCTGTTACGAATGGCACAGTTGAGGAAGTGCCCTCCACACGGCGGTCAACTGCGATAACTGGCACCCTCTCATCCAGCACATCATTGATAGCCGGTGCGAGCGCGGAGACATCGTTCGGAGTCAATACAACAGCCTTAACACCTTGAGTGAGCGAGTTCTCGATATCGGAACTTTGCTTGGAAGATGAAGCCTGGGCATCTTGGACAAGGAGGTTGATATCCAATGCTTTAGCTTCCTGCACTGCCTGCTCATGCATGAAGATGAAGAAGGGAATTGATAGGGTTTGGAAGCTCACCGCAATCTTCTCGCCAGCGGCGAAAACGGGTGCGTTCGACATCAAAATAGCTGTGGCCAATGCAGCAGTCAGCACTCGACGTTTATTGTTCGTTTTCATTCTCGATTTCCTTAAATTGCATAGGTACATCAAACAGTCGGATTTACCGGAGGAAGAACCGCCAGTTATTGAATGGCGCTGTATTGTTCTGCCTGACTCAGGTTTTCCTGGGTGACCATGAATGGCTGAACGATGATCGTTTCGAGCTCTGCTTCGCCGCGTACTTTCTTCACCGCCATGCGAAGGGCCGTCCTGATTTGTTTGCTCGGGCTTTGCTCCACGATGCCGGCGATATCTCCGTCTCGGATGGCACGCAGCACCTCTGGGTACGCGTCAAACCCGATGACTTTGATCTTGCCTTTCAACCCCATGGCCCGCACGGCTTCCGCAGCCCCGAGCGCCATGTCGCCGCTCGCACAGATGATTGCATCTGGAGGGTTTGCACTCAGCGATGTCAGGATGTTTTCAGCCACCGACATGGCCTTGGCACGCTCCCACTCCCCTGACTGCTCAGCCACGAGTTGAAATTTTTTCCCGCCAGCTTTGAGTCCTTCATGGACGCCCTTAGCGCGATCAATGGCTGTCGATGAGCCAGCGGTACCGCCGATGAACGCCACACGAGCGCCGTCTTTCATGTTGGAGGTGACCAACTCGGCCATGAGACGACCACCTGCGACACTGTCCGCAGTGACGTAGGGCACTGGCGCATCAGTTCCTTCGACACGGCGGTCGACTGTCACGAGGGGTACTTTTTCAGACAGTACTTCGTTCAAGGCAGGTGCCAAGGCGGTCACATCATTGGGTGCGACGACCATTGCATCGACGCCTTGAGTCAGGGCGTTTTCGACATCGGAGGACTGCTTGGTGGAGGAGGACTGAGCATCCTGCACAAGCAGCTCTACATTGAGAGCCTTGGCTTCCTGAGAGGCTTGCTCATGCATGTAGATAAAATAGGGAATGGATAACGTTTGGAAATTGACGACGATTTTCTCACCGGCTGCCATTGTCGGCGAAAGCTGTAACATCAAACCTACTGCCAAAACAGCGCTGCACAACAAACCACCTTTCTGCGTTTTCATTATTTTTGTTCTCCTCAGATGGGTATCAAAGTTGCGGCACGGAGTTGCCCGTGTCGCAGTACGCGCACGTCAATAGAACGCTCAGGGCGTTGTGTATCCTCCATCAACCACGAGCTCTGCTCCCGTGATGAAGCTCGCTTCATCACTGGCGAGGAACAAAGCCGCGTAGGCAATTTCTTTGGGATCCGCCGCACGCCCCATCGGCGTCGCTGCGACGACGGCTGCGGTGGTATCAGCCGCTTGGCGAGCAATCATCGGTGTTTCGACCAACCCCGGATGCAGCGAGTTGACGCGGATACCATTGGCCACGTAAGACAGAGCTGCGTTCTTGCTCATCATGCGCACTGCAGCTTTGCTAGCCTGGTACGCCGACACACCACTGGCGCCGACGATGCCCCAGATCGAAGACACGTTAACGATGGAGCCTGCTTGCTGTCGCTTCATGACCGGGATGACGGTTCTCATCCCATAGAACACACCGTTTTGATTGATATCGATGACCCGATTCCAGTCATCGAGGGTGATCTCATCGATGGGAAGGTAGGAACCTACCAAGCCCGCGTTGTTCACGAGCACATCAACCTTACCGTGCTCACGAACTACCTCTTCGACGAGACGTTCCCAGTCCTCCAGCTTTGACACATCCAAGTGCTTGGCAACGACGCTTGCATTTTTGTATGGCTCAGGTTGGTGCACATCGCCAACGATAACGGTGGCTCCTTCATCGGCGAAAAGCTCGGCGATCGCACGTCCGATACCCATTCCACCGCCAGTCACCAACGCAACTTTGCTGTGTAGTCGTTTCATGTTGATTTTCCTAATCTGAAACTTGCCAATCACCAGCTTGCAAGAATTTCGGGCAAGCCGAATCCGTTGCAGCAGGCCTTGCAATGCAGGGCCTACTACACGTCGTTGCTGGAGATATGAGTTAGTGAGCTTTGCCGGTCGCCGTCACGGGTTTCTGGCTCTGCCCATACCACGCGATGACAGCGAAACATGCCAGCGGTACATAGAACGCCGTAGCAATCCCAAAGTGATCAGCAAGTGCCCCCATCAGCAGTGGAACGAAAGCACCACCCACAAGTGTCATCACTAGGCACGAACCGGCTTTCTTGGTTTGTGTACCGAGCCCCCGAATGCCCATCGCGAAGATCGTTGGATACATCACCGACATGAAGAGATAGATGGCGGTGACCGCGAAGATCGAGATCCGCTCAATTCCGGCGATGGCAACGATGCACAGGATCATGCTCACCAAGCTGTTGAGGATCAGTATTGAACGTGCAGGGACATAACGCATTACCCATGTCCCGGCGAATCGGCCGATCATGTAGGCGAGCATCCCGAGCGAAAGCAGGAAGGATGCTTTCTGAACGGAGATTCCGTGCCAGTGATCAATCGCGTAGTTGATGAAGAACGCACCAATTCCGACGTAAGCACCGACGTTGCAGAACTGGGCGACCAGCGCACCAGTAAAGTTGCTCTTCTTCCAGAGGCTTACTTCACCCCCATTTGGGATCAGTACATCAGAGGTTTTTTCGCTGCGAATTTCCGGAAGTTTAATTCGAGCAAAGGCGACGAACATCAACATCACGATGATCGCCAACACCGCATACGTCACCGAAACCAGATCAACGCGGCTGCCGTTGAATTCAACGGGTGGGGCGAAGAAGACCGCGCCACCAATGACCGGCCCGATGAAGGCACCCAGACCGTTGAAGGACTGAGCGAATGTCAGACGTTGTTCTGATTTTGCAGGATCGCCAAGCGCTGCCGCATATAGGTTTGCGGCAGTCTCCAGGCAGCCTAAACCGCAGGCCAGCACAAACAGCGCAATCAGAAATGGCGTAAATGTTCCCACCATCGAAGCCGGAATGAACAGCAGTGCTCCGAAGGCGAATAATGCAAGCCCTGCCAGAATCCCTGCTTTGTAGCCAAAACGCTCCATGAACAGGCCGACCGGCAGGGCAATGATGAAGTACGCCCCGAAGTAAGCTGTTTGAACCAATCCTGACTGCGCACGAGAAATATGGAGGGTGTCTTGGAAGTGCTTGTTCAGCACGTCGAGAAGCCCATGTGAGAGGCCCCACATGAAAAATAAACTTGTCACGAAAATAAACGCTAGTCTGGTCGAGGAAAGCTTTTCGTGGTTATGGGCCAGCCCAGTTAGGGCTTTAGTATCTGTGTTCATGACCGGTACCTTTATATGTTTTGTTAACCGTCATCAGTGCACGCCAGGCGATGTTGAAATCCTGGTCTAGGGCCAAATGCCACAGCCCTTGCAACTACGTTTTGCTACGTCAACTTCAAGCATCCTTTTGTGTTCCTGGTACACCGTAAGGCGGAGCCCCGTACAGGGTTTGGGGCTCACGCCTTGGAACGATTAGTGGTTCCCTACCCGCACAACCTTGCCCGTCTCAGCCGACTCAGTGGCGCAGTTCGCCAAGCGAAGCGCCAAGAGACCATCGCGTGGTGTTGCTGGCATCGGACTGTTGCTTTCGAGCGCATCCAGGAAGCTGTTGAGCTCGATCTTGTAAGAGTCGGCGTGACGCTCCAGGAAGAAATTGAGGAGAGGATCAGCCACGTCAGTGGCCTCGGCGCCGAAACGGCGGACGCTGTTCGAACGATGGTTCTCGTTCAGCAGCATGCCCTTGGAACCAGAAACTTCCAGGCGCTGATCAAAGCCATACACGGCCTCACGGCAACAGTTGATGTGGCATTGGCGACCAGAAGCGGTACGCATCAGCACCATCACACTGTCATAGTCCGGAATAGATTCGAGCGACGGATCGACCAGTCGGCTTCCGACCGCAAAAACCTCAACTGGCTCCTCGCCAAGCAGGCTCCGAGCCATGTCGAAGTCGTGAATGGTCATGTCACGGAATATTCCTCCGGACGATTCCAGGTATGCCCTCGCAGCCAGCGCCGGGTCACGACTGGTGATGATGACTTGTCGAACCACCCCGATTTCACCATCGTCGATTGCACGACGAAGACGCAGGTAGTCGGGGTCGAATCGACGATTGAACGCCAGCATCACACGACCATTGAGGCGTTCGAGCTCTTCGACAGCAGCCTTCGCGCGTTCGTAATCCATGTCGATCGGCTTTTCGCAGATCACTGGCTTGCCGAGCTTTACAGCGCGGAGCATCAACTCGATATGAAATTCTGTAGGCGTGCCGATAAACACTGCATCGACGTCTTCACGATCAACGGCCGTGGCATAGTCGTAGGCTGCTTCGCAACCCAGTTGCTTAGCCAGCGCGTCGACACCTTCTTTCCACGGGTCAGCTACCACAACAAGTTTGGTGCGAGGATTGGTAGCGACGTTGGCGGCGTGGATTTTTCCGATACGTCCAGCACCCAAAACAGCAATACGTAACATGATGGTTCTTCCCTCGACAGCCTGGCTGCCTGTTATTTTTAGGTAGGGACGCGGGAGACATTTTCCCCCGCGCAGCAACACGCAGATCTGCTCGCGTTACTTGAACTGAGAAATGGTGGTTTCGTAGGTACGCTGAGCCATTTCTTGGAGAGGCAACTTGCGCACCACTTCGGAAAGCACTTCCACACCCCACGGGCCGGTGTAACCAGTGGCCTGGACTGCCTTAATGAAACCAGGAATGTCCAACACACCTTCGCCTGGCAAGCGGCGGCGATGGATGGTGTCTTGCCACAGAGGCTCTACGGCATATTTATCGGCGTCGTCCAGCTCGATAGAGCCGATGAACTTGCCGGGGATACGGGCGATGTCGGCAAAGTCAACGCCGCCGCGAGCGAGGTGCCAGATGTCCAGCAGCAGTTTGCCGTTGTCGTGGTTAGCGCCTTGCACCAATGCCAGTGCGGTGTCGATGGTGCGCACGTTACTGAATGGCATGATTTCCAAAACGATGTTAGTGCCATAGGACTTCGCTTCTTCACTGAGCTGAGCGAAGTGTTCGACCATCAGAGGAATATCGGCATGCTCTTCATTCAGGCCAGGCGCGGTTTTAACAGCGCGTGCACCCAACTCCTGAGCGGCATTGAATAGCTCCGCACGCATTTTGTTGGAAGCACGACGCAGCTCGCCATCCTTGTACCAGTCCGTGAGGAATTCGAATTCAACATGCTTGATGCCGTTAGCTTCGAGGATATGACGCATTTCCCGGAAGCCAATCCGATCGATGGTGGACATCAAATCGACATGGATGAGGCCTACACCTTTGTAACCAGCCTCAGCAGCGGCCTCTACACGGTCGCGGAATGCAAACGGGCTGATCTCAGTAGGGCCAAATGGGTACACGTCACCCGAGAGCGTGAAGTACGCCGCCAGCAGTTCTACATTTTGATTGCTCATTTAAATCTCCTGATACGCAGTTACTGTGTTTTAGGTAGTTGCACTACCAAAGGGCGGATTCAGTACCGGCAGAGTGCTTGGCAGCTGCCAAACTCCAGGTCGGCAAAACTCCAGAGAAAAAACCGCAACCGAAGCGCGGTGACATAGCGATCGCTAGCCGCCAGCGCTGCGATTGCGAAAGAAATGAAGGGACTATTGGAGAGGAGCTACGATCAGGCGCTGGCAAGCGGGAACAATCGCCCTCTGTCGAGCAACACTCGGTCAACACGATTGACATGCTTTTGATTGCAAACGGAATCTGCTGATCTCGGTACGAACGGCTCAGGGAGAGCGAAGCAGCAGCGAGACAGTGCGTAAATAGGGCAAGGAGAAAGTGCATAGCTAAGTCTCCGTTCTTGTTCTGTGCAGCCTAGGTGGCTGTCATTTTGGAACGATCTTAGACATGCGTTTTCAGGTATAAAAGACCAGAAAGAGAAATCTCTTTTCCACCTAGTGGAAGAATCTGCTTGGTGAATCTTGCTGGGCAGCTCACCTATCCTTCCACAATCACCTCTGACATAGGCGGTAAGTCGGATATAGAGAACACACTGCTTTATTGAACAAGCATTATTTCACCCATGAAATAAAGAATTCCATTCAAGAGGTTTTATATCCAAGATTGTAAATATAGGCTTGATTGTGAGCGTCGACCGAAGGACAACGGTTATCCGACGGCAACGCAACGCGGGGCATTCCAAGTACTCGCTCAATGCCCCGCCATACAAAAGAGGCCGAGCATGAAGAACCATAATGAAGTTGAAAATCTGATTCGTGCACTCGAAGACAAACGCTATGACGCCATCCTGGCTGGTGATTTCGAGGCATTCCGTGCGTTCGCACATCCTGACCTGAGCTATGCCCACTCCAACGGCGTCGTCGATACGCTTGAGAGCTACCTCAACAAGTGCCTGAACGGATTCTACGTCTACCACCGCATCGAACACCCAATTCAAAGCATCAAGGTGGTCGGGGACATCGCACTCGTATTCGGTGAAATGAATGGCGAGATCACATCGGGCGGCATCGCAAAAACCCTACGTAACAAGGCTCTCGCCGTCTGGGAGCAGCGTAAAGGTGAGTGGAAGCTGATTGCCTATCAGCCAACCCCTATCCCGAGCTGAAGCCAGCCCCATCGGCGAAAACAAAGCGATAGGTGCCACGCACACCACCTGCTTCTGCCCCCCCCCTTCCATCGATAGGAACCCATTCACCATCATGAAGAATTTCACCTATACCGGTTTGCCCGCCCGAGTCATTTTTGGCAAAGGATCCTTACAGCAACTTGAGGCCGAAATCGATCGCTTGGGCTCTCGTCGTGCACTCGTACTCTCCACGCCGGAACAGCGTGATCAGGCTGAACGCATTGCGAAAATCCTCGGCGAACGTGCCGCAGGCATTTTCGATAAAGCAGTCATGCACGTGCCGATCGAGACTGCACGCGAAGCCAGAGAGATTGCCAGGGAGCTGGGAGCCGATTGCGCAGTTGCAATCGGTGGCGGATCGACCACAGGTCTGGGCAAAGCCATTGCGCTTGAGTCTGGGTTACCCATTCTGGCGATTCCAACAACTTACGCTGGATCAGAAATGACACCCGTTTATGGGCTCACTGAAAACGGTATCAAGAAAACCGGCAAGGATCCCCGCGTCCTTCCAAGGACAGTGATTTACGACCCTGAACTGTCCGCAACGTTGCCTGTTGGCCTGTCGGTAATGAGCGGCATGAACGCGATTGCCCACGCAGCTGAAGGCCTTTATGCACAGGATGGCAATCCAGTCATGTCACTCATCGCCGAGGAAGGTATTCGGGCGATGGCTGAAGGTTTGGAGCAAGTGACCAAAGCACCAGATGATCTGGATGCCCGCAGCGACTGTCTCTACGGCGCCTGGTTGTGCAGCACCGTGTTGGGGAACGTGGGAATGGCACTGCACCATAAGTTGTGTCACACACTGGGCGGCAGCTTCAACTTGCCTCATGCCCAAACACACACCGTCGTGTTGCCCCATGCGATTTCGTACAACGCCAGCGCAGCACCGGATGCGGCCGCACGTATCGTTCGAGCACTGCGAGTCAAGCACAACTCTGCGGGGGGAGCGCTGTACGACCTGGCTGAGAGGCTCGGCGCCCCAATGACTCTTCGCGAACTGGGGCTGACAGAAGAAGACCTTGACCGGGCAACTGAAATCGCCCTGTCCAATCCTTACTGGAACCCCCGCCCTATCGAGCGTGAGGGTATCCGTCAGTTGCTTCAGAACGCTTACGAGGGCAAACGCCCCGAATAAAAGTTGACCTTAACCTCGGCTGGGTCGCTGGGTGCGGGCCGAGGTTTTTTTTAGCTAGTCCAGTAACGCTCATAATCGTTTCGCTTGAAGTTATCCAACAGAAAATCGATGAAGAGCCTCGTCTTGGCCGGCATGTAACGTCGATCCTGAAATGCCACGTTGATGGTAAGCCGGGGGAGATCCCAATCATCTAGGACAGACACCAGCCTGCCCGCCACCAAGTCGTCATAAACGATGTATTTGGGCTGCACAAGAATCCCGGCTCCCGCCAGGGCCGCAGCACGCACAATCTGCCCATCGTTTGTTTCCAGCGCAGGTTGCACCTTGATGGTCTCTCGCTCAGTCCCCTTGCTGAACTCCATCGTGTTCGGATGGTTAGCAAGGCTGTAGATCAGCACATCATGGTTCGCGAGGTCTTGCACTGAGGCAGGCACGCCCTTGCGCTTGAGGTATTTGGGTGACGCCGCCAGTACCCTTCTTGTATCTGCCAATTTGCGGATGGTGATGCTGGAGTCAGCCTCGAATTCCCGTGCACGAATCGCCAGGTCGATTTCACTGTCGATAATGTCGTAGTAACGGTTGGCCCCGACGATCTTGACCTTTATTCCCGGGTACAGGCGCTGGAATTCGGGAACCAAAGGCGCGAGGTGCAACATGGAAAAAGAAATGGTGGCGGTTATAGTCAGTGTGCCCGTGGGTTCAACCAGTGCCGCACTCACCGTGGCCTCAGCCTCGCCAAGTTCAGCGAGCAGGTTTTTGCACCGCGCATAGAAATCATGACCGGCATTCGTAAGCGATAAGCGCCGTGTGTTTCGCTCGACCAAACGAACCTTCAGCCTGTTTTCCAAGGCCGCCAGATGCCGACTTGCAGCGGCATTTGAAATATCAAGCTTCTCAGCCGCCTTGCTCAGCGTACCCAGTTCCGCAGTGTGGACAAACAGCTCTAGCTCTGTGAATCGATCCATCAGCACATATCCCGAAAGGTGGCTGGGTTTTTCATAGGTGAAATAAAGATTTTCATTTTGAGTATTTTATTCCACCTTTCAGCACTTTAGCGTAGTCCAATGAATTCGGGAACAAGCTTCTGCCCATAGCACGTGGCTGTTTCCCAAAGGCGAAGGCTGGCAGCACCTCCTTCTCCCACCACAAATAAAAATACAGGGAGCACTCCCATGCGAAACCTAGATGAGCAGACAATCACCCGAGCCGTTCTGGAGCGAAACTGCGGCACAGAAGACCGTCGACTTCACGAAATCATGACGTCTCTCGTACAGCACCTTCACGCGTTCGCCCGCGAGACCAAGCTGACAGAGGAAGAGTGGGAAAAGGGTATCGAGTTCCTGACAGCAGTCGGTCAAATATGCACCCCAACTCGCCAGGAATTCATTTTGCTCTCGGACACCTTGGGGTTGTCCACGCTTGTCACCGCACAGAACCACAAGAAGCCTGCTGGGTGTACCGAAGCGACCGTGTTCGGCCCCTTTCACGTGGCCGATGCCCCTCACTACGATTTGGGGGAGGACATCAGTGGTGGCCTGCCTGGTACACCCTGGTTCGTCAAAGGCAAAGTACGAACCACCGATGGCACCCCGATTCCCAACGCCACGATTGAAGTCTGGCAAGCAGACGAAGCTGGTTTCTATGACGTCCAGAAGCCTGATCTGGATAACTACCAAGGCCGGGCAATCATCCAGGCGGACGCACAGGGTCTCTACCACTTCAAGTCGATCGTGCCCGAGTGTTATCCAATTCCCCACGACGGCCCTGTCGGCAAGATGCTGGAGGCGTTGAACCGTCATCCATGGCGTCCAGCCCACCTGCATTTCATGATCACCGCTCCAGGTTTCCAGAGACTCGTCACTCATGTGTTTCGTGAAGGCGGCGACTACCTCGACTCGGATGCTGTTTTTGGCGTGCGCTCTTCGCTTATTGCCGAATGGGTTCCACACGAAAGCGGCCTAGACCCTTACGGCAAACAAATCGACTCTCAGTATTACACCCTGGATTTCGATTTCATCCTGCACCACGCATAGCCACGCTAAACGACTTCAAACCGACACAGGCCTGCACGGCTTTGCAGGCCGCCCTTGCTCTAAGTATCTAATTCACCTCGGAGAGGACTATGCAACGGATCAAACACATCGTCATGTGGAATCTGCGTGGCGAAAATGAGCAGGAGCGCTCCACCAATATCGAGAAACTGAAGTCTGCGTTTGAAAGCATCCGGACGGAAATCCCCGGTTTGAGAACCTTAGAAATCGGAGTTGATATCAGCAAGATCGACTATGCGTGCGATGTGGTTCTTTACTCCGAGTTTGACTCGGCGGAAGCACTGGAGGGATACGCAAGTCATCCGGCTCACCTTCGAGTTCGTGAGGAACTCGGAAATTTGCGCATTACAAGGCATCAAGTGGATTACTACATCTAGGCGCTCACGCTGCCTTGTGCAGCGGCAACGCCTTTCCACTCAGTTTCTCCATCAAATAAAAAGAATCTGGAACAGTCGCGTGAACACACCGCTCCCCCTACGAGCACCTCCCTCTGCCCGATTCTTTAGTGCCGCGCTGTGCACTTGGTGGAGCGATGCCCCACCAGCGCCGCAGTCAAGTTGCAGCATGAAGGGTGTCGACAACCAGAGGTAGTACAGCGCTGCCTTTCTCAGCTTCCGAATACACGCTCTGGATTTCTGTCTTAGAGCTACCGGAGCCTGACTGACGCTTGCACTCCTATCTGGTAAACACGTTGCACTCAATTTCCCGGCTTAAAAAGGTATCCAATTATGAAAACAAACCTTGCTGGCAAAGTCGTTCTGATTACCGGTGCGGCAAAAGGAATCGGCCGCTCAACCGCGCTCGCATTCGCCGCAGAAGGCAGCCATCTGGCCCTGCTGGATTGGGACGCTGACGCTCTCGCAGAGCTGAAAGCAGACACTGAAGCGCTGGGTGTTACGGTATCGGTTGCGAAAGCCGATCTCAGCACCCTGACTGGCGTGAACGAGGGCATCGATCATGTGCTCGCTACCTATGGCGGAAAAGTCGACGTCCTGGTGAACAACGTCGGATCGGGCGCGGTGCGAATGTTCGATGACCTCACCGATGAAGATTGGGAAGCAACCATGCAACTCAACTTCATGAGCTACGTCCGTGCTTGCCGCAAAGTCCTACCAATCATGCGAGCCCAAAAAAGTGGCGTGATCATCAATAACGCATCCGACCTCGCCAGACAGCCAGAGCCCTGCCCACTGGACTATGCCGCCTCGAAAGCAGCTGTCTTGGCGGTCACAAAGGGGCTGGCTCGCAGTGAAGGCCCACACATCCGTGTAAACGCGGTAGCTCCAGGCCCAATCTGGACACCGTTCTGGACAAAGTCAGGCGGCTTTGCCGAAACCATGGGCAAAGTTCATGGCATGGAACCCCAACTGGCCGTCGAGCACGAACTCTCCCTTCGCCAACTCCCGCTCGACCGTCTCGGTACGCCTGAAGAAGTTGCAAACGTCATTGTCTTCATGGCATCCGACCTCGCCTCTTTCGTGACTTCGAGCGTCTGGGGCGTGGATGGCGGCAGCATCCGCTCGGTGATTTGACCTCACCCTCCAAGCTCAACGGAGTGAATCGCCCCACCGGTAGAGGGTGGGGCAGTAATTGCATACAACGAGGAGTCCAAAATGTCACAGAAAGTCACCAGCGAAACCAAGCTAGGCGTAGCGTGTCTAGGCATTACCCACCCCCATACGTCCGGGCGCGTGAAGGCTTTTCAGCGCATGCCCAATGTGCAATTTCTTGGCGCGTATGATGACAGCCCCCTGCTAGAACCGTTCGTGGACGCACTCGGTTTACAAGCGCGCAGCAAAGAGGAAATCCTGAACGATCCGAATGTACACGTCATCTTGGTGCATCCGAAAAGCTATCTGATGGCTGACTGGGCGATCGAAGCACTAGAAGCAGGAAAAGCCGTACTCTGCGAGAAACCAGCAGGGCGCCGCTCAGAAGACACCGCCCGGGTCGTAGAAGCGGTGCAGCGCACCGGCAACCTGTTCCAGGTTGGGTATTGCTGGAGGTTCACACCTTCAGTGGAGAAGATGCAGCAGGTTTTGCAGAGCGGAGAAATAGGCAAGGTTCTCCAGGTGCGTGCTCATGCCGGGTGCTCACATGAAGAGGCCGATACGAATCACATGAAGCAGCCAGGTGACCTTGGTGGCGCTTTTTACGTAATCGGATGCCATACGATTGACCGCATTCTCCTCCACTTTGGCATGCCCAAGTCGGTCAACGCTCGTATCACCAAATTCGAAGGACAGATGAGCGACTCTGCGCGTGAGGACGCCGCCGCAGCAGTGCTCAACTATGACGACAAGATCGTAACGATCGACTTCACATCCTGGGATCCCATGCCATGGACGGAGAGCTGGGATATCACCGCTTATGGCACACATGGCGTGATGCACTCAACGCCCATGCCTGCGTCCTACAAGCTCTACCATGACGGAAAAATCGGACATCCGCAGGGATGGACACACTGGAACGAAACAAGCTTCCCGGAGATATGGGCCGTGCGCAAAACAGTGTATTCGCCCGAGATCGCTGAGATTGGCAATCCGGTGTATTTCGATCGAGAGGCCGCAGCCTTCGTCAACTCTCTGAGAAACGGATTGCCATCGCAAGTCCCCGCCACGCAGGCCCACAACATCAACGTGATCCTCGAAGCACTTTTCGAGTCGGCAGCCCAACACGGACAAGAAGTATTGCTCAGTTAGATCAGCCCCTCACTCCCTGTCGTGCTCGTAACGACTAGGGAGATGCTGGTTATTTTCATTGAGAGCACAACAGTATTTTTCTCTGCTGAGCTCAGCAGGCTCAAGCAAAAAAGTCGCGTGCGCACCCGAGTCTGGTTCGCGCATCCGTAATCTCTCGCTTTGAGGAGTAGAGGCATGCGCGACACATGGAGTAGCTATGTGTAACAAACACAAGATGAAAGCGCTCTTGATGAGTGGCCCTTCTCAACTCAACTTGGGTGAGGTCGACGCGCCGGTAACCAAGCCCGGAGAGATCATCGTCAAAACTGCGTATGTTGGCATTTGCGGCACTGACTCCCATCTGTATTCGGGAAACAGTTTCTATATTGAAAAGGGCTACATTCAATATCCGTTTATCTTCGGACACGAATACACCGGCATAGTGGTTGCAGTTGGCGAAGGCGTCAAACACCCGCAAATTGGTGCCCGCGTGGTCGGCCACAGCATGGTTCCATGCCTAAAATGTGACCGATGTCAGCGAGGAAAACGACAACAATGCCGAAACCTCAAGGAAGTTGGCCAGCGTTTTATGTCCGGAGCTGCTGCTGACTACATCGCAGTCCCGGATTATGCGGTAACAGTCGTTCCCGGTAACGTCTCGTTGAAATCAGCCACCCTTACCGAACCGATGGTCAGCGCATACAGCGCGTGTGCTCGCACTCAGATCAACATGGCTGACAGAGTCGCCGTGATCGGCTCAGGCACCTTGGGCCTTATGAGCCTGCTCGTGGCAAAACAGACCGCCCTCACAGTCGATGTGATTGGTCTTGCTGAGTCAGAACTCCAGTTTGCACTTGAACTGGGGGCAACACATGTTCTGTCCCCGAAAAAAGCTCAGCGTAATAACTACGACGTTGTCATCGAAACCTCCGGCACAGGGTCGGCTATGAGCCTGGCGTGCGACATCGCTGATATGGGCGCTCGGCTCGCGCTTATAGGGCTTGCAAGCGCCCCTTCGAAGAATGTGAACCAGGCAGACATTGCGTTAAAAGATCTGACAATTCATGGCATTTTGCACGGCATTGATTGTTATGGCGAAACGCTCAGCCTTTTTGCCAGAGGGAAAATCGATCCGGAACGGCTAATCGCGCAAATAGCTCCCCCTGAGTCAGCGGTGACGCTGCTCGAACGCATGAATGAGTCAGGCCAAACAGCTCCGAAGTTCCTGATCCAGTTTGCTGGTGAGTAAAGTAGAACTGGATTGTTATCGACGTCGTACGAAAAATCCGTTTGCGTACGTCACTCGATCACCTGGCCGTTAGCTCACTATCCCATTCCGTCGGCTTTCATTGAACGCACGACAAATCCCAACTTCATTGCCCTTCAATTCAATCGACGCGAAACATCAATCCAACGCGCCTCGTTCAGCTCGAACCACCAGTTCGTCCACCACCCGCCGAACCTTGGGCAGCAGGTGACGCGTCTGTGGCCAGACTGCATGAATTTCTACATCTCCAGGGCTGTATTGCTCTAAAACTGGCACCAGACGTCCAGCCTGGAGATGGTCGCGTACCAGAGAGCTGGGCATCTGACAGATGCCGTGACCAGCGACTGTCATGGCAACGATCGCGTCACCGTCACCCACTTCATGGGTACCCGGAGGAATGATCCTCGTGAGTTGTCCAGCATTATCAAGAACACTCCAGCTCAGCCGCTGCCCTTTCCGGTAATTCACGATGCAGCTGTGGTTCTGCAAGTCCTCCAGTGACTCAGGACAGCCGCGCTTTTCAAGATACCGTGGCGCAGCACAAATGATCTGCTTTTGAACCGTTAAACGGCGCGCTACGAGGCCGCTGGAGTCCTTCAGCGTTCCGAATCGAATGCTCAGATCAATGCCCTCTTCAATCAGATCGATCACATGGTCTGTGAAGGTCACTGTCAGCTTGAGCTCGGGATTGGTGTCGATGATGTCCAGCAATACTGGAAGGACAATACTTCGCCCATAGGCTGCAGGAAGATCGATCCTGAGGCGTCCGCTGGGCGTTTGCTGATGGCTGGTCAAGAACGCTTCCGCTGCCAGAATCTCGTCCAAAGCCACTGAGCAGCTAGCAAAGTAAGCCTCGCCATCCACCGTGAGTCCGAGGCTACGAGTGGTGCGGTGGAACAGCTTGCAACCGAGCCGCTCTTCCAATTTCGCGATGCTTTTCCCCACCGCCGATTTAGTGATGCCAAGGCGATCAGCCGCAACGGTAAAACTTCCCGCACGGGCTGCCGCAACAAAAATCATGACACCACTGAGGGCTTGTTCGACCTGTGCCATTGTCCACCTTTAGTCAACTCTATAAGGAGTTTTATGTAGTTTATCACACCGAATCTCTACCTTAATCTGATCCCACGTTGATTCACAACCTAGATACAGAGGATTCGAGATGACTACTCAAAACATTGAACTGTTGGCAGCCTACTGGACAATTGCCGGCGATATTTACCCGATGGGCCCAAGCGAAGTCAGCCCATTTTCCTTCAAGGATCGTATGGAGGCTGCCGCGAACGCAGGCTTCAAAGGTATCGGCCTAGTTCACAATGGGATGATGGATACGGTCGACAAGATCGGCTTCCCGGCCATGAAGCAGATCCTTCAAGACAACGGTATCAAACACGTTGAGCTGGAGTTCCTTGTTGACTGGTACCACAGCGGTGAGCGCCGTCGTCAGTCGGACAAGGTGCGCCAAGAGCTGATTCACGCAGCTAAAGAACTGGGCGCTCGCTCCATCAAGATTGGCCCTGGCATTGGCGAAGACGTCGCAGACATCAAGTTGATGGTCAAAGAGTTCACCTTGCTCTGCCAACAAGCAGCAGAGGTCGGTGTGAACATCGTGCTGGAGATCATGCCTTTCAGTAACGTCCGCACGGTAGAGACCGCCCTGGCCATTGTGGAAGGCGCGAATCAGCCTAACGGCGGAATTCTGTTGGACATCTGGCACCTCAGCCGAGGCGGCGTCGATTTCAGCGAAATAGCCAAAATCCCTGCACGCTTTATCAAGTCGATCGAACTCAACGATGCCCACAAATATGCCGTGGAACCGCTGTGGATGGACACCATTCACAAACGCTGCTTGCCAGGTGAAGGCGTATTCGACTTACCAGCGTTCATCAAAGCAGTCCAGGCGGCGGGTTACCAAGGCCCATGGGGTCTGGAGATTCTTTCCGACGTCGAGCGCAAGCTGCCCCTGGAAACCATGGCCAATCGTGCCTTCCAGGCGACCATCAGCCAGTTCGATATGTAAATCCGAGTCGTGACGCCAGGCTTTCAGCTCTGCGAGAGCTGAAAGCCATTTGCCTTCCCATCATTGGAGTCTGAAACCATGAGCACAGAAAAAACCCTCGAAGCAATCCGTGGTTTGTTCGCAAAAATTTCCGCTGGTCAGACCCCGGAATCGATTTCAGAGAGTTTCAGCCAAGACGTGGATTGGAGCATCCCCGGCGCGCCAGATATCGCCCCTTGGGTTGGAGAGCGTAAAGGTCGTCAGGCGGTAGCCGCGTTTTACCGAGACTTCGGCCAATACCTTCAGCCAATCAGCTTCGATATCACCACGGTGATGGCCGAGCATGAGCGCGGCGTCGCTCTCGGCTCGCTGGAGTGCAAGGTGCTGCGCACCGGTAAGACGATCACAAGTGAGTTTGCGATCGAGTTTGAGGTCATCGACGATCTGATCACTCGCTATCGCTTCTTCGAAGACTCCTACGGCGTTGCAGCGGCGGCCCAATGACTGTCGCCATCGAATTGGTTCGCACTTTTGGATTTTGCACTCGCCGTTCCCAACCACGCCGGGTGCAGCTCTGCTGCGAGCACCCACATGCTGGGACAGGTAGCTGCTCAGGTAGAGCAACTGCAACACTGAAGTAAGCATTCAGACATCGGGAAAACCATGACAGCTCTCTCCATTCTTGACCTCGTACCTATTAACACCGGCAGTACCCTTGCGCAGACCTACGCGAACTCGGTAAAGCTGGCTCAGCATGTCGAGCAATGTGGCTTCCGTAGATATTGGCTGGCCGAACACCACAACATGCCCGGGATAGGTTCCTCGTCGACGACCTTGCTGATGAGCCACTTGGCAGCCCAGACAAAGTCAATTCGGATTGGTTCGGGTGGGATCATGCTTCCCAATCACGCTCCACTCATGGTCGCCGAGCAATTCGGTACCTTGGAGACGCTCTACCCAGGCAGGATTGACCTTGGGGTAGGTCGGGCACCGGGGGCAGACCAAGCTACTATCCGAGCGCTTAGAAGATCATTAGACGCGCACCCGAATCAGTTCCCAAACGACGTTGTAGAGATTCTCAACTACTTCGAAGGAAAAGGTTATCAAGGTGTACAAGCTGTCCCAGGTGCCGGCCAAAATATCCCAGTCTGGATTCTGGGATCGAGCACATACGGCGCCAGCCTTGCAGCGGAGCTCGGCTTACCCTATGCGTTCGCTTCACACTTCGCACCGAGGATGATTGAAGAAGCGCTATCGGTCTACCGCAAAAAATTCAAACCCTCTCGCCATCTTTCCAAACCTTACGTCATGGCAGGGATCAACGTGTTCGCCGCAGACACTCGGGCAGAGGCTGAAATGATCGCGAGCTCCCACCGTAAATGGGTGGCTGGGGTTCACACAGGTCAGCCAACGCTATTACCGGCACCTGAAGAAGGCTTCATGGAACGGATATCGCCGAATTTACGCCGGAGCTTGGAGCAAGAGCTCACATTCACGGCAATAGGCACCTCGGATGACGTCCGTAGCGGCCTTGTGCAGTTCTTAGAATTCACTAAGGCTGACGAGCTCATGATCGACGCCCGGATCTATGATCCACAAGCCCGCTGTCGCTCCTACCAACTTGCAGCAGAGTCCATAGCCGATCTTTTAAGCTAAATCGATGAAGACCTCACGCACGGACAGCTTGAAATATGCGCCGCAGTCGCAGCTGTCATATGCCAGCTAGCAATGGCTCGACTAAGTGACTAATCGCTCCTCCCTCATTCAAAGAGTCCTGCTCAATTACAACAAAGGGCCTCTAATGGGCCCTTGTTTGTACTCAAACCAAAGTCACTTGGTCAGCCAAGACTCGACGGTGTCAGAGCCGTATTTCGCTTTCCATTCCTTCAGGGTTTTGTGATTGCCGCCTTTGGTTTCGACGACTTCGCCTGTGTTCGGATTTTTGTAGATCTTCACTTGGCGTGGTTTACGAGTGCCGGTCTTGGACTCGGCTGCTGGTGCGCGACGACCAGACTTCGGATCAAGCAGGTTGATCACGTCTTTCAGGCTGTAACCGTACTCAGCAAGCAAAGCGCGCAGCTTGGTCTCGAATTCAATTTCTTTCTTCAGGCCAGCGTCACCTTTCAGGGCTTCGAGAGCTTCGAGCTGTTCGGCTAGGTGTTTTTCGAGCTGGCGGAATTCTGCGAGTTTTGACATAGGGACTCCGATGGATAGCTGATGGTGCATTCGAACCAAGTTGATAGCGTTTTGCGAAAACGATACAAGACGTTTTTTTATTACTTTACCGTAGAGCTCACGAGGCTGCTAAAAACATCCGCATAAATGTCTGCATCCGCCAGCGAAAAAAGTAGCATTTCAACCTCATGGATGTGGTTGGAATCACCCCAGAGATCCTGACTCACGTTGCTGACCAACGACAGATAGGTCGAGTAGGTATTGCGCTCCGAGATAAAATGTTTTTTTCGAATTGCTTTTGGATCGCTAGCGCCATGAACCGAAGGCGCCGAACACCGCAACGCTTTGCTTAATAACAGCGTCGAGATATCCAACATTTTCAGACGTGAATTACGCCCTTCGGGCATAGGAAAAATAGGGTACTCGGCGCCGCCTAGATAATTGATGGCATTCAAGGAGTAGGCGACTCGAGCATCATAAATACACGCCCAATCAGGGCAAACGATGGAAGCCCACTTTGACCAACTGCTGATCATTTGAAATGACGGATTGTAGGCCGCCGGAGGAGCCGCACTGCCTTTCACATTGGCGAAAAGACTCAGTGTTTCATCAACCTTAGAGAAGCGGGTGATCCCTCCCCAGACCTTGATGAAATAGGTCGCGACCCGGCCGTGCACGGCATGGCAATCGGTTTCCTTAATCAGTTGACGCAACCCGGATTTCAGCTCCAGTGTTCTCTCGAAGGAGTTGGCGCCTTCGAAGCTTAAACCAAACTCCATTGCTGCTCGGTTGTGGTCAAAGCTCCAGTCATAAAGGGCCGGAAGTGCATCCTTCCAAGGCCGCAGATAATCAGCAACAAGCTTGTCCATTCGATGCTCCATGTCGGTAATCAAGCACGGTATCAAAACAACATCATCTGCGTGAGCATGGACTCGCAAAATTTGAATCACCGAGGGTATAGAGGATCAATGACCATTCTCAGCATGATCGCCGCTTTGATGGTTAGGGATAGAACCGCTTGCTGCTGGAGTCGCTCTGTTGGATATCGTAACCAAACTCACAAGCCAGGATGTACCAGTCGATGACATCATCTGCCTGCATGAAGAGCCGCGAGATCCTTCTCTCGTAAACGTGCCTCGAAGGCCGCCTTTCGCTTAGCCCAAGCCTGCTCGCCAAATAGTATCCATCCTCCTACCGCCCCAGGCTCGCCAGACAGGCACTTCTAGCAACGATCTCATTACGCTATCATCCACTCAAGCTCATTTTTGCTCGCCTCGGTCTCAAGGAACAGAGCATGTCCACGAACAATCGCAAAAGTTTCTCCGGGAACGTCAACATTATGTTGGTAGGTGAGGTTTCGGCCAAATGCCCAAAATGTCGAAAACCGCTGATGTATGAGAAGGCCAAGACATCAAACAAAAAGTACGAGCTTGCGCATATTTATCCTCTGAATCCTAAACCTAAAGAGCTAGAGCTTCTCAAAGATGAGTTCAGACTCCACGAAAACGTGGATCATCCGGACAACCTCATAGCACTTTGCATTCTTTGCCATACTGAATTCGACAACCCGAGAACAGTCGAAGGCTATAGGGAAATGGTCGCGCTCAAGCATTCAATCATGGAACGAAACCGTCAATCAAAGCTGATGGACGACTATGCGATTGAGAATGAAATCGCAAAAATCATCGATGCCTTGGAACACGTCTCCGATGCGGATATTGAGCTTAGCCTTGAGCCAAAAGAATTAAGCTCAAAAATCAACGACACCATGACTCGGCTGACCAGAAACCGTATAAAGGAAAATGTTAGCAATTACTTTTCCTTCGTTCGGAGGAAATTACAGCTCGTCGAGGCGGAGTCGCCCGACTCATCCACCATGATTTCCCTTCAGGTCAAGACGTACTATCTGCTTCAGAAAAAGCAAACCCAGAACCAACAAGTAATATTCAAAAATATAGTTGAATGGATACGCCACCGATCAGGATCTGAGTCGAGCGAAGCCTCGGAAATCATCGCTTCCTTCTTCATCCAAAATTGCGAGATCTTCGAATGATCACGCCGAATAAATTCATACCGTTTGCAGAATCCTCTCTAGGCCATGCGGAAAAAGTTCACGCCGCTGTACAGGAGCCTATCCCGCTTGGGGAGCTGTACAAAAAAACCTCTTCAACCATTGGCTCGATTGAACTTTTCCTCTATGCCATTGAAGTTTTGCACCTGAGCAATGTTCTTCAGGTAAACCTTACGACAGGGATTGTTTCCAGATGCTGATCTACATCGAGTGCGAGTGGTTCACCGAGAAACGCATTACTTTCAAAGAGAAGCTCAATATTGTCGTAGGAGATCGCGTCAATTCCAACTCGATCGGCAAATCGACCCTTCTCAAAATTATCGACTTCATCTATGGAGGAGATACGCTTATAACGCACGGCAAAGACGTGCCTGAAGCATTGGGACATCATAGCTACATCTTCAAGCTGCGTCTGGATAAAGAGTACATCTTTGAAAGAAATACTGGCACCCCGACTCTGCTGCATGTTCATGGAGCCGATGGCTCTAGAAGAGAGATGAGTACCTCTGAGTATCTGGCATTCCTGCAGCTTCATTACACCAACGAAATCGAAGATCTGAGCTTTAGATCCGTCGTGTCCTTGGTAACGCGCGTTTGGGGACGAGACAACCTGGATGTCAGGAGGCCGCTTCATAACTTCACTCAGGAGAGCGGATCTCAGTGTATCGAGTGGCTGATCAAGGTCTTTAAGCAGTTCGGCCCGCTGGAAGACCTGTCGATCCGTCAGTCCAAACTGCTTACTGAGCAAAAATCACTTAACGCCGCTGCAAAACAGAGCATCATCCCGAAGATTACCAAAACCAAATATAATAAGAATCAGGAAGACATCGCGAACCACGAGATTCGCCTAGATAATATTAGAAATGAGATCTCCAGCCTGGCTGTGTCGATCAACGAATTGATTGATGAAGCTGTACTGGAACAGAAAACACAAAAAAACCAACTGCTCGAAATTAAGATGTCCCTCGCAAGCGAGCATGAGCGGGTCAAGGCCAATTTTGAGAACAACAAGAATATTTCCAAGCGAAGCTTCCAGCCCTTGCTTGAAATTATTCCCTCCCTCAATCTAGAAAAGCTGGATACCATCGAGTCATTCCACAACGGCCTGACTCGCATTCTTCGAAAAGAGATCAAAGCTAAAGAACAAGAGCTAACCGAACAATTAAGCTTGATCGATATTCAGATTGCCGAATGCAATGCAGCAATCGCAAAAGCCTTGAAGAACTCTGGCAACCCAGCGTTCATCGTAGACTCAGTAATCGACATTTCCTTGGAGCTATCCAAACTTTCCAAGGAGAATGAACTGTACGATAAATTTGCCGAATTAACGAAAGACGCCAGAGAACTCAAAGCCAAACTCAAAGAAATCAAACTTGGCATACTGCGAAAAATAGAAGACAGCTTAAACACAGACATTGCGACCTTAGTTAACTTCATTTACGGCGAAATGCGAGCCTCACCAAAACTTGAGCTCAAACCAGAAAAGTATAGCTATGAAATACCCAAAGATACGGGCACGGGCAAAGCCTATTCAAACCTCATATTGCTAGATACGTCGCTACTTAGGCACACGACCATTCCATTCTTGGTTCATGACTCTATTCTATTCAAAAATGTCGAGAACAAAGCGATTGAGAACGTCCTGCACGTGTATCAATCTTTGACCCAGCAAAGCTTCATTTCGCTTGATGGTGAGATCGTAGAGTCTAAACCAGCAAAGTTACTTATTGAATCATGTGCCGTAGTGTATTTAAACGCCGAGAAACTTCTTTATACGAAGGATTGGCGTGCCCAGGAAAACAAGGTGCAAGCAGAGTAGTTCTGAAACATCCTACTACAATAATAATGGTAGTAGCCCTACGCCCCTACCATTCGTATCTTCTAGGAACGGAATGCGCTGGTCAGGGAGACTTATAGTGATATGGGCACCATGTGCTGTCATGACACAAGCCCACGCTGGGAGCTATCGGCAATAAACCGTCCAGAGCTGATCGACACGTGTGGTGTAGCTCTGGCTTATCATCTCCCGGCGCATCCCCCAATCAGGATTGGTTGGCACGCTAGCCAAGCGCAGTGTTCCCCTACCCCATCGCTCATTGATGGAATCCAACACACCCATGACTTTCTCAATTGCGACCGATGGATTCTTTGGGAGCAAATCCTGAAGGTTGCCCACGAAGCCGTGAGGCCGTGAGGCCGTGAGCGCTGTATCAAGTCCGATTTCGGTGTGCCACCGGCAGAAAAGCAGTCGCTTCTTCGCGTAAGCGCCTACTGAACCATATACATAAGCCCGAGGGGGTAAGCACTTCGGAACGGACTCAAAAACAGCTCCAATTGACCGACATATGGCCATCACCTAGTCTGAAGTACTAGGTTTAGTGCCTTTCAAGGATGAACATGATCAATTTCAAATGCGATGAGTGCGGCAAGCCAATTCAGGTCTCGAAAGAGATGGCCGGCATGCAAGGCAAATGTCCGCATTGCGCATCGCCATTGATAGTGCCGACCCCAATGTTTTTCGAAATCGACGAGACGGATGCCCCTGAGGAGAAGCCGATCTCCCGGGCTGATGGCGTGGCGAAGATCAATATTCCGGTGCAACCGGCTGGCCCTAAACCTATGCCATTGGCTGATAAGGCCAAGTCGTTCATTGGCACATTGCTCTACTGGATCTTCGGTCTACTTTTCGCTGGTTGGACGCTTACGGTCATCTTCCAGGCTCCGGTGGCTGCCATTCCACTCATGATCGCGACCATTTTGTTGCTGCCACCGTTATGTAACATGCTCATGGCGAAGTTTCAGTTTGATCTCCAGCCCTCTGTTCGTGTGATCGGCGCCGTTGTGCTTGGGGTCGCAGGGATGCTCCTGTTCTCCAATCACGTGAGGAATGAAATCACCGCAGAAAGTAAGGCGGCGGAGACGGCAGCGGCTCAAAAGAAGGTCGAGCAGAAGAAGGTGGATACGGACTATTTGGTTGCAAACAAGCCAGCCATCACTACCCAGTTTCAGCAGTTACTGGATGCGAAGAAAATCGTTGAAGCTAGGAATCTGCTGCAAAAATACAAGGGTCTGGGTGATGCCGACGTGGACGCCATGTTCGCTAAAGTCGATGCAAAGGTTAAGGACATCGCCAGAGACGAGCAGACCGCCTCTCTAAAAGCCAAGCTCGCGCAACTGGGAAAGGATGACTACGCCGGCCAGGAGACGATCTATAAGGCCCTGCTGGCGCTATACCCAGGCAACAAGGAGTACACGGATAAACTCGCGGCAGCTTCTTATGAGGTCAAGAAGGCTCAGGGGTTTCAGCAACGCAAGATGAGTGGCGAGGCTTGGACATACGAGAACGTGCAAGATTCGATGACCCAAAAGACAATCAACATAGCGCTCCTGGGCTCGACAAATAGACTTTCGTTTGGCTTTCCCTATCGTGGAACGCAACAGGCCCAGCTTCAGCTGCGCAAACACCCACGATGGGGGCAGGACGTCATCCTGCAAATCCAAAAGGGGCAATTTCTGTGCAACAGTTACGACGGTTGTAGTGTGTCCGTTCGGTTCGGGAACGGCAAACCGAAGAAATTTTCAGCTGGAGAGCCCAACGACAACAGCAGCACGTCCATTTTCATCCGGGGTTACAGCAACTTCGTAAGCGAGTTGCGCAAGGTAGACAAGGTTTACATCGAGGCCAGCTTCTATCAGGAAGGCAATCGCACGCTGGAGTTCGCGGTCGATGGCCTGGACTGGAAGTAAGGTTAAGAGCTGTAGATGCTTACGCCTTTCAATGACTCGCGACACCTTGGATTACTGCGAGGATTACAGGTTACCCGAGGGACGAGTTGGAACACTTTAAATCTGGCAGCTACGGCGCTAATCCGGGCCCTTAGTGGGTGGGAATACGAGCGACCGAAGCCAAGATTAGCCCCTCGTTTACAGGTAGGTGACGGCTTTCACTCAAGGATGAACCATGGCCACGCATACATCCAATAACGCTCAGAAGCGCCTCGCAGTGTTGATCGACGCCGACAATGCCCCAGCAGCAATCGTCGAAGGCCTGTTTGAAGAAATTGCTAAGTACGGCGTCGCCAGCGTCAAGCGCATCTACGGCGACTGGACTGGCCCCCATCCCGACTCAGAATTTTAAACTGATGCGTCGTGCGCGAGCTGCTTCCATCGGCTCAGGCCCATATGCGCCTAAGGACACTCCCCCTTCGGAAAGCTGCTGCCCTTGTCACGCAGTAGCTTAACCAAGAGGTGATGCAGGACGAGGATGCGTGGTAGTCATCATGTTTTCGTGCTTGACGAGTACAAACCAGAGCCCAAAATCTAACGCCGGGGGTTAGCAGTTTGCGGCAACACGGCTTCCGGTATCTTGTTCATAGCGATTCAGAAGAGGCGATGGCCATGCACCAACAGGAAGACATTATCCTCTCTGCGATGATGGAGCGGAATCGAGCGGAGGCGCTGCGTACGGAGCGGCAAGAGCAATGGCTGGCAGAGAACAGGGAGGAATTAGACGCCTACAACCAACACGTTGAAGCCCTTGGAGTGTTCAGCGACAATGTGCGGAGCTTTTGAAGCAATCGCTTCACTAGCGGATCTCACTCACATCATCGAGGGCATGACTGCATCAAGTCAGTGGATGATATCGACCAGGGGCAAGGCACCGTTTTGGTACCACCAGTGGCAGATCACGTACCTACTACCATTACGTGTCTCGCAAACCCGATATCCCTTGAGCTCGAACACCCTTTCGATCCTGGAAGTGCGGATTCTCCCGCCGTCTACAAATCGACCCCGCGTTTCTGAAAAAACGACTCCAGTCATGCACGGAGACTGAGTTTCGGCACAGCAAAGGTACCCGGTGATCGGAACACCGAAATTAATTTTCTGTGCCTCTAGCACACTCTTTGGGAATCCCAACTCTCAACCCTCTTGGCATTCGATATCGACGTCAGTGAACTCGATCAAACCGGTCTAACGCGCCATTCTCATAAAGCCAGTGGGCTACGACATACATACCGCCATCGACTGTAATCACGACTTCATAGCCAGCACGCTTGTGCCGATTAGCGATGGGTTGCGTATGGATTGGCAACCCTTCCGGGAAGCCCCTAGCGTGATCACAAAACAGAAGCCCAGTCATCCGTGGAGGACGCTCCAATGCGCATAACAAATAGCCAACGACGCCTGGATCAGCGATAGCTGCACGTGCTTGCTCTATGATCTTCGGCAGCTTGAAAAACCTAAAGTCAGACAGCTCTGCGCCGTAAGTTTTGATCCAGTGCATCTGGTCTATCCCCCGTTCAGCAATCAGATTTCTATGGTCAAATCGGGAATAAATCCGGTTTCTTCCCCTGGATAACCACGGGGATTCGAAATGATCCGGCATTCGCCTAACTCAATATCCACTGCTCGATGCGTGTGACCGAAAATCCAAACATCCGCTAATGGCAGAAGCGAATGCCAGCGGTTGAAATACGCTGCACTGAGATGGCCATCATGTTTTTCACCGCCGACTTCGGGGACGGGACAATGATGCGTAACGACGACGGTTGTTCCGTTGAATGGCTTGCTGAGCTCGCGCTTCAAGAAGTCGAAAGCGACGCGATTTCGCTCAATCACATCTGCTGGGCGCAGCCGGCGGAAACTCTCTTTCGCCCTGATCAACTTGAAATCATTCATAAACGCTGCACACGTCATCGACGCTGCAAGTTTGTCGCCTGTAGATGTGAAATCAGTCCACCCCGTTGTGACCAAAAACCGTATTTCGCTGTGAATCCACACCTGGTTTTCCAGGACATGGACGTGGGGTGCGGCGGCATCTCGCATTTTGCGCAGGGTGTGATCGATGTGGCCGCCGTAAAATTCATGGTTTCCACAGACATAAACAACCTCACATGTGAAGGTTTCATTTGCCCATTCCACGCCACGACACTTGGTGTGTATGTCACCCGCCAAGATCACCACGTCTGCGACGTTCGGAGGCGGTACGAAATCAGAAAACTCGAGGTGTAGATCTGAGAGCACGTGAATCTTCATTTGTGAGTCCTTAGGCTTTTTGCGAGGTGCGACAGAAAACATGTAAGCCCGCGGCACGTGATCAAGATGCGCCGCTACGATTAAATCGCCCCTTCGCGTAAGCGCCTAGCTTCACCGGATCTCCCACAAGCAGCGAACAATGGGCTGGGCTAATCAGTGCTTCGTAGGTTCACCAGCACCCCATGTCGGTGGGTGCTCAACAATATCGATCGTCATCGACAGCTCAAATTGCATACGATGGAAAACAGAATCGAGGTTCGGATGAGATCCTGATTCGCGTAGCGTTGTTACTAGCTGAAGCAGCTCTTTGCCACGAGCCAGGGACATTTGCACATTGCAATACACGGTATCGTCGTCTTCTTGAGCCATAGCAAATCCAGCTTTTCATGCTGCATGAGCCTGACCTGAGCTCACTGAACAGTTGGTGGCAAAGGAGACCCATTCATACCCGCCAGTAAGCCTCGGAAGCTTGGCCGTCCATCCAAGCGCTTGAATGACGCGATCACGTATCTGGCATCCAACGTTGTAAGCACCCAGAACCGCCCTTCCTTCTTAACAAAACGTATGGAGGAGGTACGCAAAAAATGCCCGTCATCAAAACGCCCGAATTGACCGATTTCCCTGTGACCGTAAACGACTCCGACCGCCATGCTGCCGAAGACGAAAACGTCGCTCAAGTAAGCCGTGATGGGAAGTTCGTAATGGTGCTGGCACGCACGTAGGATTCTGCGCAAATGGAAATCCGTCAGGCGTCTGGAATGAAACTCGATCTCTGTATTTCCTGACATTGTTCCAGCCCCGATTCAGTAGATTTTTTTTACTTCAACTAAGGAGTCGATACGAAACAGAGGATCATGAACGTCTGTGTACACTTCTCCGCTAGCCACTTCCAAAAGGCACACAGGGATCCCGTGCTTATCCTGACCTAGCGATAATCCGGTTAACTCTTCCATGCTCCATGTGTTGGTTTTGTTCATCCACTTTGGGATTACTGCCTGCACTTGTGTCAACTCGAAATCAGGCCCACGCTTCTTGAGGATGTCTACAAACGCGGCTTCATCACCCGCCATCAAAACTAAAGAGGTCATTCGGCCTTCATTGCGGATTTTCACATCCACGTGATACCAGTGAGTCCGGATCAATCGAGAAATTTTGACCCAATGGGCATGGCCTTCGCCGAACATACCCACGATCCCTGCCCTATCAATTAAATCTGTGCCAAACATCTAAACCATCCGCTTCCATTGGTGAGCCATTACTCACTAGAAAAAAGAAAGAACTGAATTGAGGCTCGCTGACTTTTCGTGACCCGGGCCGCACAACACGTAGACAGTGTTCCTCGTTTCAAAGAGGAATCCCTCCTCAAACGAAGTCGCAAAAGTGCTGCGCATCCAGTCCCCGACATCAAAACGACGCTGGCTGTCGAAGCGCACATTGTGAGCAAACAAAACTAGAGGTAGCTGCCCTGCTGCGTGGATTTTGTTGAGCTCATCTTCGCTGACGTCGACTTTGAAAATTGTCCAAGCTTCAACCAGGCAATACGGTTTGCGCGGATAGAGTGCCTGCACTAGCCCCATCACAATTTCATCTGAATCCACGACTCCTTGGCGAGGTACGCCAGGGTCGCCATCAAGTAACTCCTCAGAACCTTCGTTTTTATCTGCGCTCAATCTCAAATCTCCGTAAATGCATCTGCTGGCTTCGTCGAGTGATGGCCCGAAGGTGATCTTGAACTGGGGGGGCCACCACGGGTGTCGCGGGCTCAACGCTCATAGCGGGGTCTGCCCTACTGCCTTCAAACCACTGCTTGCGGCCCACCGGGGCGCCGCCGAAACGGATAATACACTATATTGACGTTTATTCGTAAACCTCAGTTATGGCTATATCCTGACTTTTGAGAAAGTCATGGAACTGAGAACCGCATTTGCAGCTGTGCTTCGGGCGCTCCGCCTCATTCGGCGCGCCAGGTACGCTGACGTCTCGGATGCGACCCACCGACGCAAAGTCAGTGCGCTTGAGAACGCGCAGACCAGCATCACCGTCGAGCAATTTGACGAGCTCGCGCAATCCCTTGGTCTCGATCCCATCGCAATGCTTACTCTGTGCATTGCCCATCGCCAGGGTGAGCAACCACTCACCGTAATTGGTCGTGCATTAATCGACGTGGCGGCCTTCGAAGCTGAAGGGGGCATGAAGGTGCTCAGCGACCAGTTCGATGCTGACGGTAACCTCATAAAACGAGGACGCGGTAAACCGCTAAACGCAGATAATGAGAGAGCGGTACTGGCACTCAAAGCGGAAGGTGCGACGCAGCAAGAGGCAGCGACCCAGTTGGGGCTGGCGTTGACGTCGGTGAGGGAGTATTGGAGGAAGTCGTAGAAGTTTCAGGGAGGGCAATCGCGGTGAGCCAAATGGTCTACGTTTTCCTTTGATCGGTTTGAAAGCGGCCGCTTAAGTCATCAAATTTACAGTTAAATTGAATTTGAATATTGATATTTAAGTTAAGCGTAGAAGCACAGAATTATTTCACTGCAAGCATTTCCCCATCTGCATGGAGTATCAATGCGCCTTATTGAACACTTAAATAAATATCCGCCTTCCGCAACATCGCTTAAATACCAGTAGACGACGCACAGCGCTTATATATTAAGCCTAATCAAGTCATTTCCCGCCCTACCACACTCATCATTCGTTCGTCTAACTGCCCGCGCGACCAAAGACTTAAATAAGAATTCCTCAAGGCACTGAGGACTTTTCACCATGTCAATTGGCCAATTGTAGAAATGATGCAAAAATAAATCCTGAAATTTAATATCACTTATAAATGTTAAAACTCTACGCGATTTCTTCCATTCCAACGAGGGAAGCATCTTATCCATTTCAATACCACGAGTGCGTTTCATGGTTGAGCTCATTACGGATTCAAAAAAAGAGGCGCGTCCATTCTTTTCCTCGCACGACAAATCTAGAGCTGAGTACTCGCCTCTTAGCAATAATAAGGCGCGCATGTATAAGTTTACACTAGGGTGATCTAAGGAGCATGACCAACTCAGTATGCTTCCAGTTTTCGAGTCCAAAATAAGGCATAAAGTTACTGGACTGGGAAATCGCTCATTGCTTTTTTGTATTAGGCAGCCCGGCCTAAAATAATAAGGCACTAGATATGTATACATATTACTTCCAGCTTCCGGGCTTGTTGGAAAGCTGCGCTAAGCTCAACAAGTCTGTTTCATTTCGTAATAGTTCGAATTTGAGCCAGTGCAGCATATTCGCATCACTCTTAAAGACCGTCCAAATATTTTGCGTTATATTTTGTTCTCGATCGTATACAGGTTGCAATAGCTCCGCCTCTTCGTTGGTTATCCACCCCAGTAACACGCCCGTAAGACACATTGCTATAGCCCTTTCCGAGGCTGAAGCAAGAAACACATTATGGAAAAAGCTTCGAAACCAGCTATCGGAAAACGAATTATTGTTTCCTAGACGCGTCTCACTTTGAAATCTGTTGGAATAAAAACAACTTACGGACGGCATCAGTAACGCACGAACTATCGTGAGTATAAAATTATCTATCATGCATTGTCGTTTTGTGTTAATAGCGCTCGCTCTAATACTTTCATGCAAGTTCTGAACCCGCAAGGCCAATGCAGATACCACGTCGTAAGAAGCCCGCTCCCTCCATTTCAATTTGCTGCTGAATAAATTTTCAGTATGCCAAAGAAACACCTGACGAGGTGAGCTCTCCACACTGGAACTATAGCTTGGCCTATCGTTTAATACCTTTCCGTGCACTGTGCAAACTGGAGCTAGAGCAAAGCACCATGCCACCTTCATATGAGGAGCTCCAATAGTGCGGATTGAGCTAGCTATACACTCATAGCAATAAGCGGAACTGTAGTGTTTCGCCATGATTGGTTGTGTACTACGCTGAAATTTGTCCAACAAATATGATTTTGGCACGTCGTACGTACTGCTAAAATCATTAATCAAAGCGTCTAAGCTATTGACATCTGGGTCTACATTTTCAGCCGACTTCGACCCTAACTCAGTGAATGGATTCGACTTATCGAATGAGCTTAAATCTAAGTATTCGCGCTTTATAAGTTGCACACGAAATATCCATGAGCTAAGGCTTTCGCCAACTACCGGCTCAGGAATACAGCTCATTCCACACACCCAACTCAAAAGTCTCAAAATCGGCGAAACTATGAAAATTCAACTCAAAACCAATCGTCTTTGCGGCGTAGAGTATTTCTAGGCGTGCGATTAGCGAAGACAAAGTGCCATTATTACCACCCAAAGCGAAAGTTCTGAGTTCGTTGCTTAAATATAAGTTCTCACCTAAAAATTCATTACAACTTCGCCAAAAATTATTTATAAATTGCTCAGATTCTTCCCGACCAATCTCATCATCCAAGATAATTTCTTGCTTAAAATCAATATTTAAGTCGCGGCATTTCTGAAATAGCTTTTTATCTTGAGTGGTAGCCACTACTAAAAACCCATTTGAACAGGTCGCGAATCGATGGATGTGTGGAAGTAGCTGTGGATAGCTATATTTAGAAGACAGATAATCTTCTAGCCCGTCAATTATTATCGTTCTCCGCCCAGTAATAAATGAAAACTCTATAAGAGATTTTGGGACACTGGATGTATAATCAAAATCATTCCGCAACCCTGCACAATCCAGAACATGATCTATCAGGCTTACCCGTGAACTGAACTGCTCACATCGAGGCCAGAACGGCTCTTGCTCTAATGTTGATTTAAACTGTTTGAGTACTGTCGTGACGCCACATCCTGGAGCCCCAAAAAAAATAACGAGTCCTCCACACTTATTTCTTCGGCTTGCTACATTAAGCTCATCAAGTGCTTTTTTTTGAGTTAATAAGCTGTGCTGGAAGCCGTGTCGGCCCTCCAGCACAATGCGAGCCTTCTTAGTATTAGTCATTCACTTTCAATGCCTTCAGGTTCTGCGTCGCGCAAAGCAAAGTTAAATTCACTCATGATTTTTTCGATATCATCAATGTGTCGATGTGTAATGCACTCGCTACCGTCCATGATCGCCATCATCGCAGATGCTTGAAGAATCTTTACAATGTTGTCAGTTATGCCCTGCCCTGCATGCATGATTTTGAGAAACAGGTTTTGGTCTTTAAAATTCGTTGGCTTTTTTAAGGGGAGCATCGTGATATATGTCCCCACAAAGCTTCGGAAATCCTTGCCGTTTTTCCATTCGGTCATTGAGTGCACTGCGTACCGTCGAGCCAGTTGCGGGTCGCGCCTGAGAACAGCTGCCGCTGCCGGTACCCCGAATGCAAAAACTGAAAGACCGTAGGTCGAACCAGAAAGATTTTTCAACAAAGATAAGTTGATTCGTTGCTGAACTTCAGTCAACGTCAATGCATCATGCACTTCGTCAATAACAATTCCGCGAATATTCTGAGTTTTAATCATATGTTGCATGAGAGGGGTGATATTGTCCCCTTGACGCGCTCGACGACCTACACCCAATCCCATTTCTAGGAGGATTAAATCTCGCAACGCGTATCCGTTCGGACTTTGGTGCATAGTAACAAATAGGAGCTTATCATCGAATTGGAGATTGCGGTGTTTCAGTTCATCTATCAATGCAGTTTTACCACCCCCTCCGGGCGCGGTGACCAACATACAAGGCGCTACAGTCTTTTTATTCATTCGCATTGCAATTTTTACCCTGGAAATAATCTTCTCACCATCAGGGTGGGGAACCCAGAAATCGATTGCACAGGCGAACATTCGCTCCTCATCATCAAGTTCAAAAAGATGGTGTCGACTATGGTGCACATGTGTATAATTTGTAACTTCCAAAATTTCACCTTTTGTTGGTCAATATCAATCGCCGTGCCCTCTTTGAATTCCATACCGGAATCCAAATTAGCAACATGAGTATCGCTTTTCTTAATGTCGGGTGACTTTATAAATGAGCACCAAAAAAACAACTGCAACGACAGACAGGCCAAAATACATTTCGAGAATGAAAAACAATGACGCACAAGAATGCTCGTGCTTAATGGAGTCTACTTCAATCACCAATCAACAACAGTTTCAGAATCTGTCCATATTGTATATAACAATTTCATCATCTGTTTCGTTCGTAAGTTTTTTACTCATTATCGCTTTAAGATCTATGACGTTACTTTTCACGTCGCTTTTATATTTCGCTATTTCTTTCTTAGCTTTTGGTTTCAACTCAGAAGAGGTTTTTTTATTTCCAGGAGCATGGCTTTCCGGCTTATTGCCAGCTTTATCGAGCAGCTCATTCTCTTTTCGGTAGTCCTCTTCCCCTTTTACGCGTTTTCTCTTTCTTTTAGCTTGAGCAGTTAGGCTTTTTTCTTCTTTTACCTCATCAAATATCTGCCCTTTCGACTCAGCACCAGCGGCGCTCATTGTCCCATTTCGTTCACCTTTTTGTTGGCGCTCCCAACGGTATAATTCATAGTCATTGCTGCGTTCGAAAATGTTTCGTTTGCATGTTGCTTTGATCCACTTACCGTGTAAAAACACCATTATGTAACTGATATCGTAGGGGTCATATTTAACTAATACTTCTTCCAGCACAGAGCTTTCGAAGCCCGCATGATCATAAAACCTTCTGAATAGCTCTATACCTCCAGTAGTGATTTTCTTTCTTGGAACTTCAGGATAGAAACAATAACGAAAACTATCATGCTTTGACTCCAATAACATCCTGGGTGCATTTTTCGTAGCTTGGAATTTCTCCCAGATCCTTGCGGGGCGATCATTTAGCTCAGAATGTTTTGTTTCATGATAAGAATGAATCCCTAAGACAACTAAACGCCTGAGACGCTCAATTGTTACACAAGCACTCTTTTCACTCTTTAGCTTTTTACGCGCAACTGTATTTGCACCTGTAGTTCCTGGCAGAGCATGAAGTAATTTCATTGACTGCTTGCCAATAAGGCTTTCAATATGTCCACCGAAGTGCTTCTGGCCGATCGGGCGCTGTTGAACGTCAATATCAAAGTCTTTAGCGTTCAACTGAAATACCTGAGACACAAACTCTTTGGCGTTGTCCGTGTGGATAACTTCTGGAAGGCCATGCATCGGCCATAAGTCGGAACGTAATTTCCATGCTTCGAGTAGTCGATTCTTCGGTAGGACACAAGTCTCAAGTAGCTTCGCTACCGTTACTGCACTAGGGTGAAGAAACGAGATATAAAATCCCAATACCACCCTTGTATGGATACAGATCGCAAAACTTAAATAAGGCCGACCAATAATGGTGGTTCTATCAAGTGAGTCGACTACCAGCAGATCTGCAGGCGTATGGTCAATTTGAACCCACTCCAGCGGACGATTTGTTTCTTTGTACCCTGGTCGGTAATCGTATCTTTGGGCAGCAGCTTCTTCGCCGTTGACCATTTCATACCGCTCTCTCTCAGGCCGTTGTTTAATCCACCGACAGACAGAGTAATAACTCGGTCGTGTAATCCTCCGACGATCGCCTTCAACTTGACATGCTTCCCATACTGCCGAAAAAGTCTTGCCTTGGGGATAATGCTCGATATACATCTCCTCGATCATTCTCTCTACTTCATAAGGCAACACAATTTTGTCAGCCTTTCGTCCCCTCTTCCCTGGAACCACCTGTAGGTAGTTCAGGGCTCCCCGGGCTTTAGCACAAATGCGAAAAAACTGGGAACGGCTTATTCCTAGAGCTTCACTTCCCTCTTCAGGGGTCAGGTCGCCGTCCCAGTATCTCTTAACGACTTCAAAACGATCACTTCCCAATGCGTGCCGCTGGACTTCTGTAAGGTCGCTCGCTTCCGTGAGCGCTTGAACTGAAATCGTCGTGGTGTGCGCATCAGTTTCCAAACCAGTCGCCTCAGTCATACTACCGTCCTATTCTGACTTTAGTTATCTAGGCCCGGCATGTCTTCCTATCAAAATTTTTATTCATGCATAGGTGTCTGTCGTCGCAAGTTTTTAAAGAGCGTTTGTTGCCTTAAGTCGATTCCGTCAATCCTTGTCCCCAAATATCGTTTGGGTGGCGCAGTTAAACCTCAAAACTGAAAACTGTCAAAGCAGGCAAACACACTAAAAGTTGCATTTTCGACTTTTTCCATTAAATTTCCATATATTGTGAAGGCCGGTCAATATATCGTTAAATATCTTGATTGAACGCCAAAACATCCCCCGCCCTAGTAGAGAGTCCGGCGAGATACGCATCGGTTAGATTGATATTTTTGAAAATATTGGCATAATCGCGGGAGGAATTATTGAGAGTCACATGCCCTACGCATAAAAACATCGAAAATTTCGATTTAAAAGCCCTCAAGCAATCGAATAAATGATTGTTTTTTTGCCTGATTTTTGGGGCTTATATGCGTTGTTGCTAAGCGCTGAAGGTGCATGCAGTACTAAATGTACGGTTTGCTCGCTAAAATTCCACGCTCAACTCGCCCTCAGCTATCCGGTTTCGTCCGTACCGCCTATCCGAACGTACCGGGCATCGTCATAGAAGCTCGATTGATTAACAAACGCTGACACTTCCATGAAAGCGACAGACGTTAATGACTCGATAGCTAGTTTCAGCAATGCGAACTGCGGTTCTGTAAAACAAAATGCGACTTTCATACAATCCACGTCAAATAAAAATGCACTTCCCCCTAATGTTTCTGAAGTAAAAATGCGACTTTCAACATACAAAGTCGCATTTTTACTCTCCGAAACAAAAAAAGCCAAAAATATCAGTCGGTTACAGTCGATCGCATTAATTATCGATTGCCGCATCTGCACGAGCAGCGGTACACGCTGACCTGAAGAGAAACGGCACTGAATCAGCTTCATCTGCAGCCACCTCATTCAAGGACTCGCCATGAACACGAAGGACATGGCCCATTGAGAGATTGGACGTCACTAAGGTGCTGCGCTCACAACACGGCTGCGGCACATCTGCGTGCGATCCAGGCTTTCTATATCTATCAAAAGCCGTGGCCTCAATATTAATGACGCCATCCGGCTCCAAAGCGGCCGTCAAGCCGACAACCTTGTCGCCCGAATCGGCAAAGCTGAAGCAGATGTCGCCGACGTCATTGAGCGGCGCGACGAACTGCTGCGAAGGCTAAGGTTCATCCTGGAACAGCTTCAAGCAGAGAACTAAGCAAAGCGGGGGTTTTGATGGCTTAGGCCCTCTTGCTTTGATAGCGAAATTGATGAATGTCTGCTGTTGGCTGTAGATTCAACCGGCTGCCCCAGCGCCCCTCCCCTATGCCTCTGGAAAACTAACCAGGAGATGGTTTCCGTCGATTCAAAATGTCTTGAACCGTGCTTCAATACCGGCCTGCTTGGCCCCTCTTTCGAGCCATAATTAATCGTGCCTGCGCACAGCTCTTTTTTCCATCAGGAGTCGAATTGTGCAACAACTCTCTTTACTCAATGAAGGCATCACCCACACCGCAGAATATGAGGTATGCGGAGACACCCTAGGGCGTCGAGCCAAAAAACTGATCCTCGTGGGGGCTTGCCACCGTCAGGTTCGGAATCACGGTACTGATAAAGGCGGATTGTCCGTAGCGCTGGAGGTGCTGCGATTAGTTGGGAGTAAATCGTCGAAGTCTGCCGACGCAGCGGGCAATCGAGATTAACCAACTGCTGCTGTACCGGTGGAAGCCGACCTGAGTCACGCAAGGTGACTTCGGCGGAGGCTTACGAACCAATAATCGAGAGAATGAAAGGAAATTCTTTTGCTTCAGAAACTCAAATTCATGGTGCGATCTATAAGAACCAGTTTGACTGCGAAGAGGCTCTGCTCGGTAGGTGTGCTGGTAGCGGTTGTTGGCTTCCTCAGTGACAGCACCAGCGTGATCTCATTCATCAGCCAACTACGGGGAGATGACACCAGCTCGTTGAGCGTTGTTCGAGCGAGGCTCAAGCCTTACCGAATCAGCCCTGTCAACACTGAAGGCCAAGACGATGTGTTTGTACAGTTCCAACTCAGAAACTATGGGACCTAACGTCGGCGAAGATCAAAATAGTCAAAAGTGACACCGCTACGCTTGGCCGCCCTGGTGTGTTTGGTCAGTGCGTGCTTACGGACGATCCCAACGCGAATACACCCATCAAAATTGATCCTGGCGAAACGGTCTGGCTGAGGGTATCAGACAGCGTTCATTTACCTGGCTTGGCTGCGTGGCTCGAAGGCGGTGCACTAAAAGACATTCATGTTCCGACGCCTGAAGACCCGTTCACCATCACCGAAAACTTCTTCGTCGATGAAGTGAATAAAAGTTTTTCGAAGCTTTTTGGTCCCCACTCAGCCATCGAGCTAACGCTGTACTCAGGAAATAGTAAAGAGCTACAAACATTCGATTTCAAGCTGGCTGAAGGAAAAGACATTTTTGCCAAAGACGGTAGCCTTCAGCAGGACTGGTTTATTGCCAACTGGATGTACCCACGGTGGGTGCCCGGAAAGATAGACGCGTCCTGCAAGGATGAACCCAGCTAAAGTAAATCTCCCCTAATGCCTGCAAACTTGGAGCGACCATTTCCAGCGTTGTCATCAGCAACGGCAATCGCTCGCGCTGCCAGCGGATTGCGGGGGCACTGCCCTGCTCCCTCCAGTCTGGAACCAATCGTACCGAGTCCGACCATATGCTACGAATCAAGCGCCCAGGAATGACCCCGAACTTACTCCGCTCTCAGTACCTGCGGCTGTTGAAGCAGTACCTGTCCTGGTGTGCCACCCGATACATTCCCCGAGCCCGTCAGAACTCAGTCGCTCGGGCCAACATTGAGATTGTTTTTGCTGACGTCGCCGATGTCATTGAGCGACGGTTTGAGAGCCCTATCATCGATGCCAGGCCCGATCGCGATTGCTACCGGACCCTGACAGATAACTCCGTCGTTTGGCATACCTGCCTCACCGGCACACAGATTCGTAGGACATTTGCTTCGCATGCGGTTGTTCTAAAAAGGCTGTGTGCAATCCACCTCAAGTCCTCCTCAATGGCTGGCCACCTCGGACAATCGCCTGCCCTCAGGCCTCCAACCCGAACGGGTCGTCTAAGGAATGGCTCGGCTGGGTAAACCAGCGCGGGCCAGTGGCGGTCATGTAGAAATGATCCTCCAGGCGAATGCCGAACTCGCCCGGCACGCAAATCATCGGCTCATTGGAGAAGCACATGCCCTCGGCCAGCGGTGTCTGGTCACCACGCACCAGGTAGGGCCCTTCGTGAATGTCCAGGCCGATGCCATGTCCGGTGCGGTGCGGCAAGCCGGGTAACTGGTAGTCCGGGCCGAGGCCGGCGGCTTCCAGGCTAAGCCGCGCGGCGGCATCCACCACCTGGCAGGGTTCGCCCAGGCGCGCGGCGTCGAAGGCGGCCTGCTGGGCGGCCTTTTCCAGGTTCCACATGGCGCGCTGGCGGTCGCTCGGGGTGCCGAACACGTAACTGCGAGTGATATCCGACTGGTAGCCGTGGAGCAGGCAGCCCGTGTCGATCAGCACCATGTCGCCGTCCTTGAGCACCTGCGCGTGCTTCACCCCATGGGGGAAGGCGCTGGCCTCGCCGAATAGCACAATGCAGAAGGTCGAGCCCGGCGCGCCCACCTTGCGGTGCGCCTCGCGGATGAACTCGGCAACCTCGGTGGTGCTGATGCCTGCGCGCAGGATGCTGGCGGCAGCCTTGTGCACTTGCAAGGTCATGTCTTTGGCGCGCTGCATCAGCGCCAATTCTGTAGCGGACTTGTGATAGCGACACAGGCTTATCACGCAAGAAGCGTCTACGAACTCGAAGCCCGATCCGAGGCGGCGGATTGCGTCGAACATGAAGAACGCCAGGGACGGACACAGGCCCACCACTGCGTCGGCGGCGATGCCCATTCCTGCGAGCATGTCGAGCAGCAGGCGGTACGGACTCTCGTGCTCATGCCAACCATGGATAACCCCATCCACTTCGCGGAAGTCGCGGATGGTGCCCTCTTCGAAGGCCGGGGCGATATAGGCCAGTGGGCCGTTGGCGGGCAGCACGGCGCCGACCATGCGTTCGCTCGGGCTCCACTTCACTCCGGTGAAGTAGCACAGGTTGCTGCCAGCGTTCAGGTAGAGGGCGGCGATGCCCTGCTCTCGCATCAGGCCCTGGGCCTTGGCAATGCGTGACTGGTATTCGTCGAGGCCGATGGGCTGCATGCCCTCGGTCATCTTCGCCAGGCCGGCCAGCGCCTGTTCCGGAGTTTTGCCACCTACACCCACTGTCATCTCATTCTCCTGAGTTATGTTGCAGCGCTCAAAATTTAAGCCTGACTTAAACTCGCGTCAATGCGTATTTTCAGTGCTACTTAATTTCAATCAGGCGAAAAGCCTTTTCGACAATGCGCTGCCCGCTATACTGGCGCCTTTCAGAACACGAGCCACGCCAATGACCGCAGAACAGATCGGGGAACGGCTGCGCCGCCACCGTCGCGCCGCTAACAAGACCCTGAACCAAGTCGCCACTGAAACAGGCCTCACAGCCAGTTTCCTGTCCCAGGCGGAGCGTAACCTCACTGGCGTGTCCATCTCCTCGCTGGCGAGAATCGCAAATGCCTTGGGCGTTCCGCTCAACACCCTGTTCGACCAGCCCGCCCAGCCCCAGCCCGACTCCCACCAGGGCCAGCGCGTGCGGTACTCCATCGGCAGCCAGCCGCTGGTCTACGAGCGCCTGTCCAGCAACTTCCCCGGCAACCTGATCAACGCGATGAAGATGACCATGGCGGTGGGCTACCAGTCCGAGCTCATCTCCCACGAAGGCGCAGAGTTTACCTATGTGCTCTCCGGGCAAATCGTCTACACCATCGAAGGCCACACCTACCCGCTCGGCCCGGGGGGATCAGTGCATTTCGACTCCACCAAGCAGCATTCCATCGCTAATTCTGGCGACGATGTTGCCGAAGTCCTGGTCGTCACCACCATGGGGGGCCTGCTCGACGATCACCCCACGGCCTGACCGGTCGCCTCAAAAAAGTAAGTATCACTGAATTTAAGTTGAATTTAATTTTAGATTGACTTAATTTTTGCCTCGGCCGGTGGTGGCACGAGCATCTCTCCCCCTTTCAGCGCTACCGCCCGAGCCAGGACGTCGGCCTTCGGCTGCCTGTTCGCAAATGACAGGCAGCCTACAGCCCGTAAAGCCGCAGGGTCAGGTGCATCCCCCCAGGAATGGATTACCTGATCTGCCGCCCTCAAAAATAACAACAATGAGGTTCGCATGCGCAAAAAGACCACGCTCAAGACCATGATCGCCGCCGGCCTGATCCTCGGTTCCGGCTTCACCCACGCCGCCAGCAACCTGGTGTTCTGCTCCGAAGGCAGCCCGGCTGGCTTCGACCCAGGCCAATACACCACGGGGACCGACTTCGACGCCTCAGCCGAAACCGTATTCAACCGTCTCTCGCAGTTCGAACGTGGCGGCACCAAGGTCATCCCGGGCCTGGCAACCAGCTGGGACGTTTCTCCCGATGGCCTGACCTACACCTTCCACCTGCGGGACGGGGTAAAGTTCCACACCACCGACTACTTCAATCCGACCCGCGACTTCAACGCCGACGACGTGCTGTTCACCTTCAACCGCATGCTCGACAAGGACATGCCGTTCCGCAAGGCCTACCCCACCGAATTCCCCTACTTCACCGACATGGGGATGAACGAAAACATCACCAAGGTCGAAAAAGTCGACGACCATACCGTCAAGTTCACCCTCAAGGGTGTCGACGCAGCCTTCATCCAGAACCTGGCCATGAGCTTCGCCTCGATCCAGTCGGCCGAATACACCGACCAGTTGCTCAAGGAAGGCAAGGCCCAGGACATCAACCAAAAGCCGATCGGCACTGGCCCGTTCGTGTTCAGCAAGTACCAGAAAGACGCCCAGATTCGCTACAAGGGCAACAAGGATTACTGGAAGCCTGAAGACGTGAAGATCGACAATCTGATCTTCGCCATCACCACCGACGCCTCGGTGCGCATGCAAAAGCTGAAAAAGAACGAATGCCAGATCACCTCCTTCCCGCGCCCGGCCGATATCAAGCCGCTGCAGGAAGACAAGAACATCAAGATGCCCAGTCAACCAGGCTTCAACCTTGGCTACATCGCCTACAACTTCACCCGCAAGCCGTTCGACAAGCTCGAAGTACGCCAGGCGCTAGACATGGCGGTAAACAAGAAAGCCATCATCGACGCCGTTTACCAGGGCGCCGGCCAGTTGGCCGTCAACGGCCTGCCGCCGACCCAATGGTCCTACGACGAGACCATCAAGGACGCCGGCTACAACCCGGAAAAAGCCAAGGCGCTGCTGAAGGCTGCAGGCGTAAAAGAAGGCACAGAAATCACCCTCTGGGCCATGCCGGTGCAGCGCCCCTACAACCCCAACGCCAAGCTGATGGCCGAAATGCTCCAGGCCGACTGGGCCAAAATCGGCATCAAGGCCAACATCGTCAGCTACGAATGGGGCGAGTACATCAAGCGCGGCCACGCCGGCGAACACGACGCCATGCTGATCGGCTTCACTGGCGACAACGGTGACCCGGACAATTGGCTGGGCACCCTCTACACCTGTAACGCGGTCAACGGCAACAACTTCTCCAAGTGGTGCGATGCTGGCTACGACAAACTGGTGAAGGCCGCCGAGGCCACCGCCGATGTGGAAAAGCGCACCGCGCTGTACAAAGAAGCGCAGCATGTCCTCAAAGCGCAGGTACCGATGACCCCGATCGCCCACTCCACGGTCTACCAGCCGATGCGCACCAGTGTGCAGGACTTCCAGATCAGTCCCTTCGGACTCAGCAGCTTCTACGGCGTCTACAACGATCAGTGAGCGACAGGGGCCGGCCAAGCGGCCCCCTTCGCCTTCCTCGAGCCGGCGCGAGACCGGCGAGGACTTCCTCACCAGCGACAACCAAAACAATCAATCGCCACGCCGGGAAACGTCGAGCCGGAGCCTCTACCCGTGCAGGCCTGAACTGTTGGGTACGGCCAGCACGCTGACCGGCATTAGAAAAATAATAAGGAGTGATTAACCCAAATGCTGAGTTTCATTACCCGCCGACTGGGGTTGTTGATCCCCACGTTCTTCGGCATCACCCTGCTGACTTTCGCGTTGATTCGCATGATCCCGGGCGACCCCGTAGAAGTCATGATGGGAGAACGTAGGGTCGATCCCGAAATGCACGCTCAGGCAATGGAACGCCTAGGTCTGAACAAACCCCTGTATGCCCAGTACCTGGATTACATCGGCAAGCTGGCCCACGGCGATCTCGGGGAATCCCTGCGGACCCGTGAAAGCGTTTGGAGCGAATTCACTTCCCTGTTCCCCGCGACCCTGGAACTGTCCATGGCCGCCCTGTTGTTCGCCGGCATCCTGGGCCTTCTGGCCGGGGTGATCGCGGCACTCAAGCGAGGGTCCCTGTTCGACCATGGGGTGATGGGTGTCTCCCTGGCGGGATACTCGATGCCGATCTTCTGGTGGGGCCTGATCCTGATCATGTTCTTCTCGGTAAGCCTGGGCTGGACCCCGGTATCCGGGCGGATCGACCTGCTCTACGACATCGAGCCGCGTACCGGCTTCATGCTGATCGATACGCTGCTGGCCGATGACGTCGGCGCGTTCCTCGATGCCCTGCATCACCTGATCCTGCCGGCCATCGTGCTCGGCACCATCCCGCTGGCGGTGATCGCGCGGATGACCCGTTCTTCGATGCTCGAAGTGCTGCGTGAAGACTACATTCGCACCGCCAAGGCCAAGGGCCTGTCGCCATCGCGCGTGGTGTTCGTGCACGGTCTGCGTAACGCGCTGATTCCGGTACTGACGGTGGTCGGCCTGCAAGTCGGCACCCTGCTGGCCGGTGCGGTCCTGACTGAAACCATCTTCTCGTGGCCCGGCATCGGCAAATGGCTGATCGAAGCCATTGGCGCCCGGGATTACCCCGTCGTGCAAAACGGCATCCTGTTAATCGCCTGCCTGGTGATTGTGGTCAATTTCGTAGTGGACATCCTCTACGGCTTTGCCAACCCACGCATCCGTCACCAGCGCTGAGATCATGACCATGACCACTCCAATTCCATCGGTAGCAGTCGATCAAAGCCTGCTGTACCCGTCTCCGTACAAAGAATTCTGGCAAGCGTTCTCCAAGAACAAAGGCGCCGTCGCCGGCCTGATGTTCATGCTGCTGGTGATTTTCTGCGCGATCTTCGCCCCGTGGGTTGCCCCCCACGACCCGAGCGAGCAATACCGCGATTTCCTGCTGACCCCGCCGGCCTGGCTGGAAGGCGGGCAACTGCAATTCCTGCTCGGTACCGACGAACTGGGCCGCGACCTGCTGTCGCGCCTGATCAATGGTTCGCGCCTGTCGTTGCTGATCGGTTTGTCGTCGGTGGTGATGTCGCTGATCCCGGGGATTCTCCTGGGCCTGTTCGCCGGGTTCTACCCGCGGATTCTCGGCCCGACCATCATGCGTCTGATGGACATCATGCTGGCCCTGCCATCGCTGCTGCTGGCCGTGGCGATTGTCGCCATCCTCGGCCCTGGCCTGATCAACACCATCATTGCCATCGCCGTGGTCTCCCTGCCGTCCTACGTTCGCCTGACCCGCGCGGCGGTGATGGGCGAGCTGAACCGCGACTACGTGACCGCCGCGCGCCTGGCCGGTGCCGGCCTGCCACGCCTGATGTTCGTTACCGTGCTGCCCAACTGCATGGCGCCACTGATCGTTCAGGCCACCCTGAGCTTCTCCTCGGCGATCCTCGATGCCGCCGCACTGGGCTTCCTCGGCCTTGGCGTACAACCGCCAACCCCTGAGTGGGGCACCATGCTGGCTTCGGCCCGCGACTACATCGAACGCGCCTGGTGGGTGGTGAGCCTGCCTGGTTTGACCATTTTGCTCAGCGTGCTGGCAATCAACCTGATGGGCGACGGCCTGCGCGATGCGCTGGACCCGAAACTCAAGAACGCCGCCTGAGGAGATTCCCATGTCACTGCTAGAAATCAAGAATCTCAACGTCCGCTTCGGCGACAAAACCGCCACGCCAGTGGTCGATGGCCTCGACCTGAAAGTGGACAAGGGCGAAGTGCTGGCCATCGTTGGCGAATCCGGTTCCGGCAAGTCCGTGACCATGATGGCGCTGATGGGCCTGATCGAGCATCCGGGGATCGTCACCGCCGACGCCCTGAATTTCGACGGCAAGAACATGCTCAAGCTCAACAATCGCCAGCGTCGACAGATCGTCGGTAAAGACCTGTCCATGGTCTTCCAGGATCCGATGACCGCGCTGAACCCGAGCTACACCGTCGGCTTCCAGATTGAAGAAGTGCTACGCCTGCACCTGAAAATGTCCGGCAAGGCCGCCCGCAAGCGCGCCATCGAACTGCTGGAAAAAGTTGAAATCCCGGGTGCCGCCAGCCGTATGGACGCCTACCCGCACCAACTGTCCGGTGGTATGAGCCAGCGCGTCGCGATTGCCATGGCGATCGCTGGCGAACCGAAACTGCTGATCGCCGACGAACCGACCACGGCACTCGACGTGACCATTCAGGCGCAGATCATGGACCTGCTGCTGGCGTTGCAGAAAGAGCAGAACATGGGCCTGGTGCTGATCACCCACGACCTCGCCGTCGTGGCCGAAACCGCCCAGCGCGTGTGCGTGATGTACGCCGGCCAGGCGGTCGAAGTCGGTCAGGTGCCGCAACTGTTCGACATCCCGGCACACCCGTACAGCGAAGCGCTGCTCAAGGCGATTCCGGAACACAGCCTGGGTGCCGCGCGCCTGTCGACCCTGCTGGGCATCGTTCCCGGTCGCTACGACCGTCCGCAGGGTTGCCTGCTGTCGCCGCGCTGCCCGTACGTGAAAGACAACTGCCGTCAACAACGTCCGGCCCTTGACCAGAAAAGCAACAGCCTCGCTCGCTGCTTCTACCCGCTGAACCAGGAGGTGGCGTAATGGCCGTCGTTCTTACCGCCCGCGACCTGACCCGTCACTACGAGGTGTCCCGAGGCCTGTTCAAGGGTCACGCCACCGTACGCGCCCTCAACGGCGTGTCGTTCGAACTGGAAGCCGGCAAGACCCTCGCTGTCGTAGGCGAGTCGGGTTGCGGCAAATCCACCCTGGCCCGTGCCCTGACCCTGATCGAAGAGCCGTCCTCCGGCTCCTTGAAAATCGCCGGCCAGGAAGTTGCCGGCGCCGACAAGGCCCAGCGCAAGCAACTGCGCAAAGACGTGCAGATGGTGTTCCAGAGCCCGTACGCCTCGTTGAACCCACGGCAGAAAGTCGGTGATCAGCTGGCAGAGCCACTATTGATCAACACCAATCTGAGCGCCGCGGAACGTCGTGAGAAAGTCCAGGCGATGATGAAGCAGGTGGGCTTGCGTCCCGAACACTACCAGCGTTATCCGCACATGTTCTCCGGCGGTCAGCGCCAGCGGATCGCCCTGGCCCGGGCGATGATGCTGCAACCGAAAGTGCTGGTGGCGGACGAACCGACCTCGGCGCTGGACGTGTCGATTCAGGCGCAGGTGCTCAACCTGTTCATGGATTTGCAGCAAGAGTTCAACACCGCCTACGTGTTCATCTCCCACAACCTGGCAGTAGTTCGCCACGTGGCCGACCACGTGATGGTGATGTACCTCGGTCGCCCGGTGGAAATGGGCACGAAAGAGGACATTTACTCCCGTCCCCTTCACCCCTACACCCAGGCACTGCTGTCGGCGACACCGGCCATCCACCCGGATCCGAACAAGCCGAAAATCAAGATCGTCGGCGAATTGCCCAACCCACTGAACCCGCCGTCCGGCTGCGCCTTCCACAAGCGCTGCCCGTACGCCACCGAGCGTTGCAGCACTGAAGAGCCGGCCCTGCGCCTGCTCGACAACCGCCAGGTGGCTTGCCACTACGCCGAGCAATTCCTCGACGGCGCGGCATAAAAATGTGGGAGCGGGCTTGCTCGCTCCCTCAGTAACTGGCCGCAAAGCCCAACGATTCGGCCGGTACTCTCCCAGAGCAAGAAGACGGCCCGCTTATGAACATATGACATAACCCATAATTTCAATCATGTATGCGGTACCTCCAGCGTGATCAACGCCTGCCGCACCCCGAGACCAGCCGGCAAGCATTCCATCATCTCTTCGTCAGATCAGGTCTCTAACGTTTCAGTCATTGCAATGCCTTTGCGACCTAATTGTTTGACGCCATACATGGACTGATCCGCCGCCTTGAGCAAAGTGTCGAGACTCTGGCCGTGAACCGGAAACAGCGAAACCCCGATACTGCACGAGAGCGTTCGCTCTCCAGCGGTTGTCATGACTGGCTGTGCGATGGCTTCAAACAACCTCTCCGCCTTTTTTTCAGCACTCTCGGCGCTGGTAATGTCCGTGAGCAGAATGACGAATTCATCCCCTCCATAGCGTGCGACTGTGTCACGCGAGCGAGTCGCCTGAAGCATGCAACTTGCGACCGTTCGAAGCACTTGATCGCCTACCTCATGGCCGCATTCGTCGTTGATTTCCTTGAAGTGATCCAGGTCGATCAACAACACGGCAAACTGAGTCCCATCCATTTTCCAGTTGGCGATGGCCTGCTCAAAACGATCGGCAAAGAGGTAGCGGTTGGGCAATTGTGTGAGTACGTCATGGGTTGCCAGATACGTTGCTCGCTCGTGCTCGACTTCAGCCCTTTCTATCGCCTTGAAATGCCGGATCAACACAAGCGGCATGAGGACAAGCGCCCCGGCCAAAACGGCAAGGATCACCAATGTTTCGGCGCTCAGAACATCCCCAAACCGCAACTGACGCTCAAACAGCAACGTCATGGGTTGTGACGCGTTTCTGATGTCGACCCGATCAGTCAGGCACGGCAGGAAAAGCTGATCCAGGAAACCGGCCTGCTCTGTGTCTGTAGAAAACACGTTGTTTTCTGAACCGGCACCGGTTTTCAGAACAGCGCTGATATGGACGAAAGGATCGACGTTCGCATCATTCACGGCTTCCAATAACGAGTCCGTTCTGATCAAAAGCAAAGACAACATCGTGCTGCCGAAAAAATTGGGGCGTGTGCTCTCTCTTGCATCCTCGGTCCGACGGACAGACTGCATCAGAATGTAAGCATTACCACCTTCGAACATCGAGAAAACGGGTGATACGACGGGTTTCTGATTACTGCGGGTTCGAGCCAGTGCATATGAAAGATGCCCAACGGTTTCCAGCCTGACGCCATAGATCGAACTGGATTGCGGGAGTGGCGGGTACATGAACATCACGGGCCAGGTCTCATTGAGATCGACCTGACGCTGGGCAGGTTGCTGAGCGAGGCTCGGGAAATCCTTGAGTGCGAAATCCGGACGCCAGGTGCGTCTCAACAGTTCTTCAAATGCAGCCTGCTCGGCGACGGGGACCGCCCTCGCCGCCTCGAGCATGTAAATGTGAGGGTACGCGGATAAAACCGCTGCCGCATAGCGAGTTGCTGCTTCCGTATCGCTCTGGTCGACGGCCTGGAGAAAGGCTGAGAAACCCGACAATACCGCTTCATTGGTATCGAGCTGGTTGTGCACGATGCCGGAAATGTTCTGTACGTACTCTGAAAAACGCGTTTCCCGGCGTTCGGTCTCAGATGTCAGCAGTAACAAGGTCGAGAAACCAACCAAACCGACCGCCAGAAGAGTGAACCCCACCAGGGAGCCGCGCCGCCTGGTAAACATCATTCGGGCTTCTCAACGCGCAAAGCGTGCGTGGTGCCGATGGGAACAAGTAAAGCGAAGGTAAGCGCTATGGTTTTCAAGCGGGGTGCAATCCATGCAGTAAAAGGGAAGTCCGTGTCTTACGATGCCAGTATCTCACTAAACCTCGCGGTAGACGTAGAGCCCACTTGAATCGCCCCGGATTATCCAGTTACCTGGCAAGCTCATTTTCCACACAGCTTTTCGCCAACGCTTTGGCTGGTCTGTTGCAAGTAACTTCACCGCAACACCTGTTGTTTCAGGTGCCATCTGTTGATTGCTCATCGTGTATTCCTTTCTGCACATGAAGGGCCTGACTGGAAGTAAACACCCTAAATAGTGGGAGCAGTCGAGTGGCGACAGAGGGTCTTGTTGCCGAACAACCGCATGCACCAGGCTTTTTCGTCTAACGTCATTGGATGCGTGTGCATGACCCACTTCCTCTGAAAATGGAGTTCGACGATGAAAACAATCGCTTCCTGGCTGACGATTACGCTTCTTGGTCTGGTGCTTGGCGGCTGTGCCGCAGTGGGTGCCGGAAGTGGAGGCGCTGGCGAGATGGAAATTCGCTCGGGGAAAATCGAGCAGATCACACAGACCCAGATGCAGACCAATCACGATAGCGGCGTCGGTGCCATATTGGGCGGTATTGGCGGTCTGGGCCTGGGTAGCCTGATCGGCCAGGGTACCGGCCGGGATGTGGCGATGGTCGCCGGTGCCCTCGCGGGGGCGGCAGGCGGCAACTACGTCGAAAAGAAAAAATATGATCAGCCCGTGGACGCACAGCAGATCATCGTGCGCACCCACAGCGGCGTACTGGTTCAAGTGACCCAGCCGATCAATCCGGCGCTGAGAAAAGGCATGAACGTGTATGTCGAGGGTAGTGGTAACGAAGCGCGGGTGGTGCCACAAAGCTAGCAGCGGTGACTGCAACATGACAAAGGCGCGCCATCCTGACACGGAGGGCGCGCCGCCATGGCTCACAAGTTATTTGAAAACCGGCACGCCGGCTGACCCGCCGGGCTTTTTCAGATGCTCACGCAAGCGAACGCCAATCTCGGCAATTTTCGCCTCTCCCGCACGCAGCGCCTGCGGGTTGGTATGCACCGAGTAGTTTCCCAGCGCCAGATCGTAGGGATGAGGTTCTGCTGAACCAATCACGAAGACGGCGTCTTTGTTCAGCGCCTTGAGCGTCACTGCGCCGTTGCCGGGTTCGAAGATGGCCATCTCTCCTGCGTTGACCAACCTTGGTGCGGACAAAGTGCCGCGGCTGACACTCAACCACAACGACTCGTGCCCATTGGGTGGTATGTAAGTCCAGGACTCCCCGGCTCGTAGCGTGACCAGCAGGTAATTCATGCCAGCGGGAGCACGCACCGGGCTCTGGACACTCTGGTACGCGCCGAGAATCACCCGCGCCGGCCCCACTTCAGGCATCACGCTTGACTCCAGATATTGGCTATCGACACTGGCGTTTTCCAAGGTCGGTGGTAGTGCAATCCACAGCTGAAAACCTTGAATCCGCTTCGAAGTGCCTACCGACATTTCCTTGCCGTGCCAGACCCCGCCGCCGGCCCGCATCCATTCGACACCGCCGTAGTCAATCATCCCGGTACCCGAATCAGCATCCTCGAAGCGCAAATTGCCTTCGGTGATCACCGTGACGGTGGCGATGCCCGAGTGCGGATGCATGGGCATGCCGTTGATGAATGAGCTCTCACCTTCGAACAGATCAAGGAACACAAAGGGCTTGATCAGGTGGCCGAGATCGCCAGGACTCATCAGCCGGACAATAGCGCCGTGCCCGCTGCCCGTGGTGCGATAGCTGATTGCGCGGTGAGTTTCGGCTTCGCGTGCAGAGCGCGGATCAGTCGCGATAGGAGGTTGTAGCTGAACGTTCATCATGATCACTCGAAGTGGAAAGCCTTTCGGCCCGATACCTCGAACAATAGAGCGAGGCCGATTACTTGATTAGTCGATACAATTGGATTGCACTCATCCACGACGACAAGGAATGACCGGCCATGCTCGACCTCAATGACATCGCGATGTTTGTGCAGGTAGTCCGCAGCGGCAGCTTTGCCGAGGCGGCACGACGCCTGGGCATGCCGCCCAATACCGTGAGTCGCCGCATCCAGCAGCTCGAAGCACACCTCGGCACGCGGCTGCTGCAACGCTCCACTCGCAAGCTCACACTCACCAGTGCAGGGCACGACTTTCATGAGCGCTGTGCAGGCGCAGTCGACGGTTTGCTCGAAGCCGGACAGGAGTTGGTGACGGGCAGTCACGAGCCCAGTGGCCTGGTGCGCGTGGCGGCACCGGCCGACTTCTTCGACTTCTTCCAGATGGACTGGGTGAGCGGGTTCCTCGCCGCGCATCCCCGTGTGCGGCTCGACTTCGTACTCAGCGATGGGAAGGCCGACTTGATTGCAGAGCAGATCGACGTCGCGTTTCGCGGCGGCGCCTTGCGCGACTCCGGTTTTGTCGGCCGTCAGATCCTTGACCCGCGCAGCGTCGGAATGGTCGCAAGCCCAGCGTACATTGCCGCACACGGCTCACCCCGCACGTTGCAAGACCTGGTGGACCACGATTGTGTGATCTCGGCGCAACCCGGCGGCTACGCCACATGGCGCCTGGTCGGCCCGCAGGGTGAGGAGGAAGTGCAAGTCAGCGGGCGCTTCAGTGGCAATACCGCACAGGCACTGCGCAGGGCCGCTGTGGCCGGCCTCGGCATCGCGCTACTGCCACCAGTGATGGCCAGGCTCGATGTTCAGGCCGGTGTACTCGTCCCGGTGCTGGCGCAATACCAACCCAAAGGCTATGGCCTGAACGTGCTGTATCCAAGCCGACGACAGTTGCCGCTCGCAGTATCGGCCTTCATCGACCTGGTGATCGAGAAGTTGAATGCGTCGGACGCACCAGAGGTGCACCCGTAGCGAGCGGCAATCGATGCATCAGGCGATGGCCGGCACCGCAAAGTTTTCCCTCGCCCACGCGGCGAACTTCGTCGGTTCTACGCCGGCGACCTTGTTGGCCAGAGCAATGGCCTCGCGCGAATCGGCCCCCAGATAAGTGTGGGCCTCAAAGTAGGCGAGCATCTGCGCTATCTCCTGGGCTCCCGGGAACCAGCCGGCAAAAACTTCTGGCGGGATGTGCTTGAACGAGACCTTGTGTCCCAGTCGATTCAACTCGGTGATGACCTCGTTGAAGCTCAGGAAGTCGCCCACCATCGGCAAGTATTCGCCGTTCCCGACCAGTTCAGGCTGGGCGAATGCGCCTGCCACGACGGGGCCGAGTTCGGAGATGTCACCCATGTGAATGACGCGCTGCCTCGGATCGAGCGGCAGCGCCCATCCCACCGTCCCGTCTGCTTGCTTCTGCGGTGCCATTACACCCAGCAGATTCTGATAGAAGAACGGTGCGATCACGAAGGTGTGGTGCGCAAATCCGGCCTCGCTCACGATTGTGTCGATCTTTGCCTTGTCGGTGAAATGCGGGACATCGAGTTTGCCTTGGCTGATCGCCTCCACGTTCGGTAGCGTCGACCAGATGAAGTGCTGAACACCGGCCGCTTTGGCCGCGTGAACGGCCGCGAGCGCCTGGGTGTACTCGTCCGTACCCGGCTCCCAGAAGTTGGTGACCAGAAAAACGCCGTGTGCCCCGGCAAACGCGTCTTTCAGTGTTTGCGGACGAGTCAGATCCGCCAGCACGACTTCGTCCGCCAACTGCAGATGTTCGGCCGGATTGCGCGTCAACGCACGGACCTTGAATTGACCGTTTGCCTGCAACGCACGCACAACGGCGCCGCCCTGATGACCGGTTGCGCCGACGACGGCAATGAGTTTTCGGGTATTTGACATGGTCGTTTTCCTTTGAAGGATGACTGGGTGGAAAAATCGACGAGCCTCACGGCCCGATACCTGAAACAGTAGGGGTGGTCCGATTGATTGAGTAGTCGGGAGAATTGGATTGCACTCATCCAGCTGTACGAGGAATGAGCAAACATATCCAGCCTGAGGCCAATTGCTGGCAACCCATGGATCTATACCGCTGGTGGACCTAAACTTTGTGGTCCCCGCCCTCCTCGCCGATTGTTGAACGGGTTTCATGACTGAGCATGCCAAGTACCATCACGTGTCCGAAGTACCAGGCCTGGTGCTGGGGTCCGCGCGCTTTGTAGACACCGGTTTCGATCGCCATTACCACCTCGATTTCCACGTTGGTTTTGTCACCGAAGGCATCCAGCGTCATCGATCCAAAGGCGAGTCGTTTCTTTTAGGTCCGGGAAGGATTGCCCTGATGCCGCCGGGCGAAATCCACGACGGTCTGCCCGAGGGCGGCGACGCTTATACGCTCAAGACATTCCGACTGTCCCAGGCGCTGGTTGCGAGCCTGACCGAGGAGATCAGCGGTCAATCGAGAGAGCTTGAATTGACCGGTGTGTTGCTGGAAGACGCGGGGCTTGCCGGTAACCTGCGTGGGTTGCACGACGCGATGCAGGAGGCCGTTGGGCCAGGCAGCCTGGCGGTGCAGACGCAATGGTTCAGCCTGCTTGAACAGCTGTTGAGCCAGTCACGGGCGATCAAGCCCGAAACGATTACCGGCACGCTATCGCCCCTGCAATGGTCTCGCGTCAGGGACTATTGTTTCAGTCACATCGATGAGCGAATCACCCTCGATGATCTCGCCGGACTCTGTGGGCTGGGGCGTTTCCCGTTTCTCAAGCAGTTCAAGCGGACGGTCGGCATGACGCCCCACGCGTGGCTGCTTCGCCTGCGTCTTGAACGGGCCTGTGGTCTGCTGTCTGGCAGCGAGCAACCGATCATCGATGTCGCCCACGCCGTCGGCTTTTACGATCAAAGCCATTTCAATCGCGCCTTTCGGCAGGCATTCGGCGTCGCGCCATCGCGCTACAGGTCTTAGGCCGCCGACCATCAGGCGACCGTCAATTTTTTACAAGCGCAACAACCTTCCCTCTCCATAGGATGCGCCAATCCGGGCGAAACACCTTTGCCCGCACAGCCGAGATATGGATGATGAACGGTGAAACAAACAGGCCGCCCGCGCTGGGTTTTTCAAGTGACAACATCGCCGGTGCATCGCCGGAGGTGGCACAAGCCCTGGTCAAACACAGCACAGGCCAGGCGAGTCCCTATGGCACCGACGAGTTGACGGCGCAGGTCCGGCGCAAGTTCTGCGAGATCTTCGAGCGTGACGTCGAAGTGCTCCTCGTACCCACCGGCACCGCCGCCAACGCCCTGTGCCTTAGCGCGATGACGCCACCCTGGGGCAACATCTACTGCCACCCCGCCAGCCATATCAACAATGATGAATGCGGCGCGCCGGAGTTCTTTTCCAACGGCGCGAAGCTGATGACCGTCGACGGCCCGGCGGCCAAGCTGGATATCGTCCGACTGCGCGAGCGCACTCGCGACAAAGTCGGCGACGTGCATACGACCCAACCCGCCTGCGTCAGCATCACCCAGGCCACCGAAGTCGGCAGCATCTACACCCTGGATGAAATCGCAGCCATTGGTGACGTCTGCAAATCCTCCTCCCTGGGATTGCATATGGATGGATCGCGCTTCGCCAACGCCCTGGTGTCGCTTGGCTGCTCCCCGGCCGAGATGACGTGGAAGGCCGGCGTGGATGCCCTGTCGTTCGGTGCCACCAAGAACGGCGTGCTGGCGGCGGAAGCCATCGTCCTGTTCAACACCTCCCTCGCCACCGAGATGAGTTACCGGCGCAAGCGCGCAGGCCATCTGTTTTCCAAAATGCGTTTTCTGGCGGCGCAGATCGATGCGTACCTGACCGACGACCTCTGGTTGCGCAACGCACGCAAGGCCAACGCTGCCGCCCAGCGCCTGGCCCAGGGACTTGCCGGCCTGAGCGGCGTTGAGGTGCTCGGCGGCACCGAGGCGAACATCCTGTTCTGTCGGCTGGACAAGGCAATGATCGATGCGCTGCTAAAGGCCGGCTTCGGGTTCTACCATGATCGCTGGGGGCCAAATGTTGTTCGCTTTGTCACCTCGTTCGCCACCACCGCCGAGGATGTCGATCACCTGCTGAACCAGGTGAGGCGAGCTATAGATCGGGAACGCGAGTAACACTCGCCACCCAACACAGGGATTGATGGGCGTCTCCAGTATCGACGCCCAACTCCAGGAACAATCACTGGCAACCACTTACTTTGTTGTATCGAGAACAAGCCTGCCCCGTAAGTGACGGCCCATGCTTTTCTCGATCGCGATTGTCCCCTCGCTCAAGGGGTAAGTCTCTACATCGACGTTGAGGTGTCCCTTGTCGAACAGTTCGGCGATGAGCGAGAGCTGCCGGCCATCCGAACGGGTGGCGAAGTTCGCGGGGGTCACGCCGTAGTCATTGGCCAGCGACATGTTTGGAGCGCTAACCGGCGACACCAGCACGCCGTGCTTTTTCAGTACCGCAAACGAACGGGTTTGCGTTTCGCCACCCACCAGGTCCAGTACCACATCGAGGCCTGATACCAGTTCCTCAAAAGCCTGGGTGGTGTAGTCGATGGTGTAGTCCGCTCCGATTTCCTTCAGGTAGGCATGGTGGTGTGCCGAGGCCGTTGCGTAGACTTCAGCGCCCAGGTACTTGGCAATCTGTACGGCCATACTGCCCACGCCACCGGCCGCGGCGTGGATCAATACCTTCTGTCGACGTTGCACGCCAGCGTGTTCGGTCAGTGCCTGCCACGCCGTCAATGCCGATGCCGGAACAGCGCCAGCCTGCAAGACACTGAGGGATTTTGGCTTGAGCGCTAGTTTGGAAACCTGGGCAACGGCTTTGGTCGCGTAACCGCCGACGATGTTGATGAAGCCGAACACTTCATCGCTGATGTTGAACTCAGTGACGCCCTCCCCCAGCGCGACGACGGTGCCGGCCACCTCAACGCCCGGAGTAAAAGGCAGCGGCAACGGGATGAACGCTTTCATGGCGCCGGACAGGACTTTCCAGTCAATCGGGTTGACCCCGGCTGCGGCGACATCGATCAGCACCTCGCCAACGCCGGCGACAGGGTCTGCAATTTCTTCCAGGCGTAATACATCAGGACTGCCGTATTCGTATACGCGTAGGGCTTTCATGGAGGCCTCGATAATCGAAAAGAAGGGAGAAAACATTGCGCTGCGTGGGCGCGTGCCCTGCGCAGCGCGGGGGGTATCAACGACGGCGGGCGTCGAGGCTGAAGCGACCGGCACCGAAGGCCACGACCTGCAGCAGGCCACCGGCCATCGCGATGTTCTTGAAGAAGTGGATGAACTGGTTCTGATCGCCCAGTGCGTTATGGAACGCCAGCGCGGTGAACACGCTGAACACGGCCAGTACGGCGGCGACGGTGCGGGTGCGGTATCCGGCGATCAGTGCCAGGCCGCCGCCGATCTCTACAATGATCGCCACCGCCAGTGCCAATTGTGGAAGCGGAAGCCCGACCGAACCGATGTAGCCGATCATCATTGCCGGAGCGGCGAGTTTCGAAAAACCGGAAAGGATGAAGATGGCGCTGAGCAGTACGCGGCCGATCAACGAGGCCGAGGCTTGGGTGACGTCGGAACGGCTCTGTTCAGAGGTGGTTGTTTGAGCGATGTTTGCAGAAGTCGTCATGAGGTATTTCCTTCAGTTGGGTGCGATTCGACAGGAACCGCCTTGGTGAGGAAATGTTGCGCTGCGTCAGCTAATCTTAATAGCTGACTAATTTAGATCATTAGATTCGATTTATTAGAAAAGCACACCCGCACAACCGGCAAAGGAGAGATCAATCGTGCAATTTTCCGAGCGACGTCTGGATCAAGGAAACAGACATGATCTCTGACCCGGGAACACCGACACTGGACCAACTGCGGGTGTTCCTGACGGTCGTGGAAGTCGGCAGTTTTGCAGCCGCCGCCAGAAAACTTCATCGCGCCACGTCGGTTGTCAGCTACTCGATCGCCAACCTGGAAATGCAGCTCGGCGTGTCGCTGTTCGATCGCCAGACGACCCGCAAGCCCCAGCTCACCGATGCCGGTCGCACCGTACTGGCCGAAGCCAGGACCATTGCCAACGGCATCCATGGGCTACGCGCCAAGGTCAAAGGCCTGCTCCAGGGGCTCGAAGCCGAAGTTCACGTGGTGCTTGATGTCATGCTGCCCCCCGAGCGCGTGGTGGATGCACTCAAATCCTTTCGCGAAGAATTCCCGACCGTTGCCCTGCACTTGCACATGGAAGCCCTCGGCGCCGTCACTGAACGGGTGGTCAACCGTGGTGCGATCATCGGCGTCAGCGGTCCGATGAACGAGGGTATCGACGGGATCGAGAGAATGGGCGTCGGCAGTGTCGAGTTGATTCCCGTGGCGGCCCCGAATCATCCGCTGGCTTCAAGCGACTCGAACGTTCCGGGCGCCGGCCGAGAACACACGCAACTGGTGCTGTCCGACCGCTCGCTTTTGACCAAGGACAAGGATTTCGCCGTGCTCAGTAACCGCACCTGGCGCCTGGCGGACCTTGGCGCCAAGCACATGCTGCTGCGTGAAGGCATCGGTTGGGGGAACATGCCGGCCCCGATGGTCCGGGAAGACCTGGAGAGCGGCCGACTCGTGCAACTGAACATCCCGGAATACAAGAGCGGAATTTACCCCTTCGACGTCATCTACCGCACGGATCTGCCGCCGGGGCCGGCTGCGAGGTGGTTGATCGACCGCTTCGCTCAACAAAGCTCGGCGCAGGAGACATCCCCTTGAGCCTGGAACCAGAATGCAACTCGAGCCGCCCGCGATGAAAATCGGCGTCATTTCCGACACCCACGGCTTGCTCCGCCCCGAAGCGATTGCCGCCCTGCAAGGCTGTGATCGTATCCTTCACGCGGGTGACATCGGCAGCGAAGCGATCCTCGACCAACTGGCCGCAATCGCGCCGGTCGATGCGGTGCGTGGCAACAATGACCTGGACGCCCTTTGGGCACAGACGTTGCCCGATTGTCTGCGCCTGGAGCTCAACGGCTGGACAGTTCTGCTGGTGCATGACATCGCCGATGTGGCGGCCGATCTTGATAGCCGCATCAAGCTGGTGATCACCGGTCATTCGCACAAACCGTGCATCGACTGGCGCGGTGAGCGGCTGTTCCTGAACCCAGGCAGTGCCGGGCGCCGACGCTTCAAATTGCCTGTCACCCTGGCGTTGCTGGAAATGGTTGGGCAGTCAATCGAACCGCGGCTGGTGTCGCTGCTCGACTGATTCACCTTTCAACCGTTCGATTCACGACTCGCCCGCTACCACCCTCACCCGGTGGCAGTCGGACGGTCCAAGTTTTTGACCGCTCGCGGAGCGAACTTCAATCGGCATCAGGGACTGGCCATACTCATTGTCCAGCAACACCGAACGGGTCTCGTCCTGGGTGAACAGAAACCGTTCGCCCCACTGCCTCATACTGACCACCACTGGAAAAATCTCACGCCCTTTTTCCGTCAGGGCGTATTCCTTGTAGGCACTTCCATCCGACGCAGGTTGAACATCGAACACACCGACCTCAACCAACGTCTTCAGGCGCGATGCCAGAATGTTCTTGGCCACCCCCAGGCTTTTTTGAAATTCGCTGAATCGGCGAATGCCGTCAAACGCGTCGCGAATGATCATCAGCGACCAACGATCCCCAATAGCTTCCAGTGCCCGTGCTACCGGGCATTCGCTGCCTTGCGATGAAGGGTCTGCGACCATCGTGTTTACCTTTTGGATAAGGACTGCCAGGCCAATCGTCTGGCCTTGAGCAATGTGGTTGCAATATGAAACCTGATTCGATAACAATTAAATCCAGTTGCCAATTGAAACCAGTTTAGCGCCACGGAGGCTTACATGAAAGCAGGTACCGGTTCAGCCACCCATCCATTCACCACGCAGGCTTCGGGGCTTTCTGCGAAGCTCACGTTTCTGTTTTCTGTCACCTGCGCGCTTGCCGTCGCCAACGTCTACTTCGCACAACCCTTGCTCGACTCGATGGCCCGGAGCCTGGAGGTTGCCCCATCAATGATCGGGTTTGTGGTGACGGCGACTCAAGTCGGTTACGCGCTGGGGTTGCTGTTCATCGTCCCGCTGGGCGACTTGTTGAACCGTAAAGGGCTGATTCTGACGCAAATGCTGCTGTCTGCGATTGCGCTGGCGGGCGTCGGCGCCGCACAGCAATGGCTGACGCTGTTGGGGACCATGATCGCTGTGGGTTTGCTGGCCGTGATGGTTCAAGTGCTGGTGGCCTGCACCGCTGCCCTGGCAACGCCGTCACAACGTGGCCAGGCCGTGGGGACCGTCACCAGCGGCATTGTCCTGGGCATTCTTCTGGCGCGGTTCACCTCCGGGCTGATCGCCGATCTGGCGGGCTGGCGTGCTGTGTACTTCGTTTCCTCGGGATTGATGCTGACCCTCGCGGCGGTGTTCTGGAAAGTGTTGCCACCCGCAGTGACGCCACGCAGTCGATACACCTACCCGGCACTCATCCGCTCGCTGTTCACGCTGTTCATGACCGAACCGGTGTTGCGAACCCGGGGCCTGCTGGCGTTGCTGATCTTTGCCGCTTTTTCCGTGCTATGGACATCCATGGTGCTGCCGTTGAGCGCCCCACCGCTGTCGCTTTCGCACACGGTCATTGGCCTGTTTGGCCTGGCGGGCGTCGCTGGTGCCCTGGCTGCCAGAAGATCCGGTCGCTGGGCCGACCAGGGTCTGGGGCAACGGGTCACCGGCATTTCGCTGGCGATCCTGACGCTGTCCTGGTTGCCCATCGCCTTTGCACAGTGGTCACTGATCGCGCTGGTGTTTGGAGTGCTCTTGCTCGACTTCGCGGTGCAGGCCGTACACGTCACCAACCAGAGCCTGATTTTCGCGGCACGGCCCGACGCGCAAAGTCGCATGGTCGGCGCCTACATGTGCTTTTACTCGGTGGGCAGCGCACTGGGTGCCGCCGCCGCGACGCAGGTATATGCGTTATGGGGCTGGATCGCCGTCAGCCTGCTGGGGGCCTTGATCAGTGCGACTGCCCTGATGCTGTGGTTTTGTCAGCAACGCTGGCGACCGAGCAGTGGGCTGGCCAAAAGCGCCTTCAAGGCCATCGGTTTGGCAAAATGATAACCTTGGGCCTGCCCTGCCCCCATTTCACGCAGCAACTCCAGCGTCGCTTGATCCTCGACGCCTTCGGCCACCACGCTCAGGTCGAGCGATTCGGCCATCCGCACAATAGCCCGGACGATCGCGCGACTTCGGGGGCTGGTGGTCAGTTCGAGGATGAACGACTTGTCGATTTTCAAGCCGCTGAAGCGGTATTGATGCACATAGCTCAGGGATGAAAACCCTGCGCCGAAGTCATCGAGCACCACTGACATGCCGTTGTCGGCCAGTTGTTGCATGGTCTGCCGGGCAATCGCCGGTTCGGCGACCAGCGCCCCTTCGGTCAACTCCAGGCAGATTCGCGATGGCGAGACCCGGTGCTGCGCCAACAGTGCCAGCACCTCGTTGGCGAATTCGGGGCGCGTCATGCTGTAGCTGGAGCAATTGACGTGCACCGGCGGCCAGTCGGCGTGTTCGGGCTGTGCGAGGATCGCGGCAATGCTGGCGAGCATGTACAGATCCAATCGACCGATCAGGCGCAAACCCTCGACATCCGGCAAGAATTGGCCCGGTGCAATCACCCGGCCGCCCGGCTGGTGCCAGCGGATCAGTGCTTCAAGGGCCAACAGTTCGCCGGTGTCGACGCTGACGATCGGCTGGAAATACGGCAGCAGTTCGTCGGTGCGTTTGAGCGCGTTGCGCAAGGCCCCTTCTCGCTCGACCTGGTCCGAGACTTCACGGCGCACTTCCTGGTTGAACACCGCGTAGCTGTCGCGCCCGGCACTCTTGACCCGGTACATCGCCACATCGGCATCGCGCAGCAAGTCGGCGGGCTCGTGATGGAACTGACTATCGGCGCTGACGATGCCGATACTGCAGGACGAAAAAACTTCATGGCCATTGATGAAAAACGGCAGGTCGAATGCCACCAGGATCCGTTCGGCGATTTCGATCAACACCTCCAGCGATGCCTCGGGAGCCAGCACTGAAAACTCATCGCCACCCAAACGAGCCAGCATGTCGGTTTCGCGCAGGCAACCGCGCAAACGGTGGGCAGCCTGCATCAACAGCAGGTCGCCAAAATGGTGGCCGAGGCTGTCGTTGACCATCTTGAAGCGGTCGAGGTCGATGAACATCACGGCCAGGTGCCCGCCTTCGCGGCCGAACCGCGACCAGGCCAGGTTGAGGCGCTGCTGCAGATAAGTGCGATTGGGTAGCCCGGTCAGCGCATCGTGGGAGTTTTCGTGCTGCAACTTGGCGTTGGCGTGATCGAGTTCGCGGGTGCGGCTCTGTACCCTGGCTTCAAGCTTGAGGTTGGCGGCATGAATCGCTTCGGCGGCCGTGCGTCGCGACAACGCTGTGTCGATGTGCCGCGACACGAAGGTCAGCAATTCCTGGTCGCGCAGGGTATAGCGCACCTGCGAGGTATAGCTCTGCACCGCCAGTACACCGCGCACCACGTCGTCTTCGAACAAAGGAATACCCAGCCAGGAGAAGGAGCGCACGGACTCATGGGCAATCTGGATTTCGCCCTGCGCGGACAATCGTTCAGCTTCGCCGACGTCAATCAGGCAGGGGCGGCGCTGACGGATGACGTACTCGGTCAAGCCCCGACGCCCTCGACGTGCCGCCGGGCAGGTGGTCTGCCGCTCATCCACGTAATAGGGAAACGTCACTTCGCCGGTCGCGTCGGCAAACAGCGCAATGTAGAAGTTCTGCGCGAACAGCAGATCACCGACGATGCCATGCAGGGTCCGGAACAACTCGGCCATGTCACCGGGCTGGCTGGACAGTTCTGCAATCTGGAACAGCGCGCTTTGCAGATGTTCGGCACGCTCCCGGTCTGTGACTTCCTGGCGCAATGCGTCGTTGACCGCCGAAAGCTCCAGGGTGCGACGCAACACCGTTTCTTCCAGGTCTTCCCGGTGCAGAATCCGGTCCAGCGCCATGGCCACGTGGCGGGCGACCACCAGAAACAGTGCGCGGTCTTCAGCGCTGTAGATGCGAGAAACGTCGTAGACCTGCATCGCCAGCATGCCAAACACCTCGTCCGAGGCGTTTTTCAACGGTGCGCCCATCCAGAACTCGGGACGATCACCCACGCAGTGGAAACGGTCCTCGGCCTGGGCCGCGAGAATACCGGCGGCATCGATCAGCAACGGCTGGCCGGTGGTCAACACCTGGCCGGTCAACGACAGGCGCGAAGGGTCAAGGTATTCGTAGTTCTCGGATTCCAGGGCATCTACGTCGATGATGTCGACGTAATACGGGTAATCGATCTTGCCAGTGTGCGGGTTATACAGCGCGAGATAGAAGTTCTCGGCGTCGATCAGGCTGGCCAGCAGCCGGTGAGCCCCCACCAGGAACTCTGACCGGTCACGGGTCGAGCTGGCCAGGTAGGTAATTTCATACAGCACACGCTGAGTGATCTGCGCACGGGCCAGGGTATTGGTCTGCAGCTCAATGCCCAGGCACTGGGCAAGTTCGGCAAGCGCCGGTTCTGCAGCATCGTCGAGTGGCGCGAGCAGCCAGCCCAGCTCACTTTCGCCCTTGCCGGTGGGCCAGCGGTGCAGGTTCGAAGCCAGGCAAAAGGCATCAAACTCGTCACTCGCAACGCTCGAAGGCCACTGTACCCGTGGGTCGCCCTGGCCAACCCGATGCATCTGTTCACCGGCACGGTAAAACACCCATGCGGTGGTATGGGCCCAGTTGCGCGCCGAGTCCAACAAGTGCCCGATCGTGTCGTCGTTGCCGGCGCAGGCCATGCCGACAGTATCCGGGTTCCCCGGGGGGTGAAATTCGGCAACTGCGTCATTGCTCGATTGCCGCGGGGAGCCAGTCAATGTACGAAAACTCATCAGCGCTCCCTGAGCCAAAACTACTGAAACTCACTGGCTGATTGCTTGCAATGTGCCATTTGGCTTTCCGTTTAAAGCTTATGGCGGTTTTTTTCAATGATTTTGTTCACTTTAGTGCCAGGTATGAGACGGGCTGCAAATTATTCGCTGCGTGTTGCTCAGACCTGGCTTCCATCCACTCGAAGTTAACGTATCAATCGTCGTTGTCATCGCGATCACGGTAGCGACGGTGATCGCGATCATAGCCACGACGATCATCGTCACGGTCATAACCTCGATCATCGTCCCCTCGCTGGTCGTAACCACGTCGATGGTCATGATCGTGATATCGCCCGTACCGTTCTCCGTCATCCCAATGTGGGCCGCAGCCTCCCAACAAGACGGCGCTGGAAATGGCCACGATCAAGATTACTGCGCGATTCATAAAAACGTCCTAAACGTCGGAGGTATGGAAGGGTCATGGCTGCTCGAAACTTTCATCCGGGCAGTGTTCAGCCATAACTATGACCATTCGGTAACCCGATGATTCCGCTGAAAAATACAAACAAGTGATGATCACTCGACCCATCGAATGCCCGCCGAGACAGCCCTGGCCTGTCATCAATAGCCAAGGGGCTGTCGTCGAATGAAAAGCGACCCTGATAAGGGGGCTATCTAATGGCAGTACTGAAAAGGTCTCTGGCGATGAGTTGACGTAAGCGACTGCTGCGCCTGAGTCACGAGTTGCCTGGTACGCCAGGCAGGAGAATAACAATATGAAATTCGTGAAAAGTCTTCTGGCTGCTGTACCCATCATGGCGCTGGCCATCGATGCCCGAGCCTATGTATCGAGCCAGGAAGCCGCCCGACTGGGCACCAGCCTGACGTGGGTGGGAGCCGAAAAGGCCGGTAATGCCGACGGTTCCATTCCGCCCTACAACGGTGGCCTGACCACGGCTCCATCCAGCTTCAAGGCCGGCGACAGCATGCGCCCGGACCCCTTCGCGGGCGAAAAACCGCTGCAGGTGATCAACGGCAGAAACGTCGACGCGTATAAAGGCATGCTGACCGCCACCACAGTGGCCTTGGCCAAGCGCTACCCCGACTTTCGCATCGACGTCTATCCGACCCACCGCACGGCATCGCTGCCACAGGCGATACTGGACAACAGCCGCAAGAATGCGACCAACGCCAGGTCCCTCAACGGCGGGATCGCCATCGACAATGTGATGCCCGGAGTGCCCTTCCCGATCCCGCAATCCGGCGCCGAAGCGATGTGGAATTTCCTGCTGCGCTACCAGGGCGTCAACATCCACTCCAAGTACGATTCCTGGAGTGTCGACACGGCGGGCGTTCCGAGCCTGGCGGTCACCGGCGAAGCATTCATCTCCTTCCCGATCTACGAGAACCTGTCAAAGCCGTTCAACAGCTCCGACATCTACTATCAGTTGAAACTGTCGTATACCGGACCAGCGCGCCGAGCTGGCGAGTCGATCATGCTCAAGAACGCCACCAACGCGACGAAGTTCCCTGGCCGCGCCTGGCAGTACATGCCTGCCCAGCGCCGGGTCAAACAGATATCGATCCTGGCCTACGACACCCCCAACCCCGGTACCGCCCGCGCACTCGAACTGTACGACTGGACGCTGGTGGGCAAGCAGGAAATGATCGTGCCCTACAACACGTACAAACTCACCTACGCTCGCGCTGCCAAGTCGCTGACTACGCCCAACTTCATTGCCCCGGACTTCGTACGCTGGGAAAAGCACCGGGTGTACGTCGTGGAGGGCAACCTCAAGCCCGGGGCGAAGCACATCTACCAGAAGCGCCGTTTCTACCTGGATGAAGACACCTGGGCCGCGGTGGCCTCCGATCAGTACGACACCAGTGGCCAGTTGTACCGTGGCTCCTTCGCGTTCTTCAGCCAGAGCTACGACCAGCAGGTCCCGGACGCCACCCCTTTCATGACTTACGACCTGTCGAAAGGCACCTATAACATCAATGGCGTGGTAGGCCCGCATGGCGGCATCCGCTACATCGAGCCGCTATCGACCGCGCAGTGGGTGCCAGAGTCCATGGCGGGTGCCGGTATCCGCTAGGTCCGTGGCGAAGCAATGCCGGAGGTAAAACAAAGCCCCCTGGTTCAAAAAAACCAGGGGGCTTGAGATTTCGGGCGAGTGTTTTCATGCAGATATGGATCGATTGCAGCAGGCCAACCGTAGCGTTTGTCCTTGCAAACCGGGACTCTAGTAACCCTTGAAACGATCAACCTCATTCAAGAGTGGTCTACCCTCTCGCTCTCTCTGAAGGTTTTCGACGATCACGGCCACGCCCCCTTCAACCTGCACATCACTCGCGATATGCGGGGTCAACAGTACTCGAGGGTGTTTACGAAAAGGATTGTCCGGGGACGCAGGCTCCTGTGCCAGGACGTCCAGCACTGCCCCTCCCACGCGGCCGTCATTCAGCGCTGCAAGCAAATCTTGCTCAACCAGGTGGGCGCCGCGCCCCACATTAATCAGCCCCGCTCCCTGAGGCAATCGAGCCAGCGTTGCAGCATTGAGTATCCCCTTTGTTTCGGGGGTAAGCGGCAACATGTTCACGAGGATGTCGCACTGAGCCAAAAACTCATCCAGCTGCTCTTGGCCGACGTAACAGCGTCCGCCAGGAACATCCTTCATGGAGCGATTCCAGCCACTGAGCTGAAACCCCAAGGGTTGAAGGCGACCAAGCGCCGCTCGCCCCAGAGTACCAAGCCCCATGACGCCAACACACCGCTGGGATGCGAGCACGATTGGCCTGGGTTGCCAACGACCACTGCGTTGATCCTCCTGGTACGCGAGGATGTCTCGGTGCAAGGCAAGTACGGCGAACAAGACATACTCGGCCATGATGTAGGCCATCGAGCCATCAACCAGCCGAACGAGCGATACCCCTGCCGGCAAACCGGCCAGATCGAACTGATCGACGCCAGCCCCCGCTGCGTAAAGGACTCGAAGATTGCGAAACCGGTCAGCCAGGTTGGGCAGAGGCTCCCAGGCAAGGAGGTAACGTACCTCTGCCGGGTTACCGACATCAGGCCACTGGCGGAACTCCAGTTCAGGAGCCATCGATGACAGGCAATCGCGCCACTTCTGCGCATCGGCCGGGTCTGCCATGTACAGGATGCACATTGAAAGCTCCTTGTCCGCAATCGGGAAACGACCACTGTCTTTTCAGAGTGGCCCCGTCAGATAGTTGATGAACCGCCGGAAAGGATGTGAACCAACGCATCTTCGGATCTCGCCTCCGTACTTTCCGAGCCCATATAAAAATAGCCGCAGCTCATATCGAATCCCAGGATACTTCGCAGCGCTGAATCAATGGACGCGCCCATCCGGTCCGAGCCCATGGCACTGATCAGGGTTGAGAGCATTTTCGCGTTACTGGCTTTCATATTGACCATACTTACTTGGCTCTACTGCCGGGTCACCTGAGAAGGGAATGCAAGATGCTTTATCTCCAGGAAATGCTAGGTATTGCGGTGTTTTCCATCACAGGTGTGCTGGCCATCAAGAAAGCGGATGTCGATTTGTTTGGTGCTGTGGTGCTCGGAATCATCACGGCTATTGGCGGCGGCACCCTGCGCGATCTGTTGCTGGATCTTCCGATCTTCTGGATTGCCGACTTCAATTACATTTGGGCCGCCTTGCTGGCAGCACTGCTGGCGTTTTTTCTGACCCAAAGGCTGCAGCAGCGTTATCGACTGTTGCTTTACCTTGATGGATTAGCGGCAGCGCTGTTCGGATTGGCGGCAACCGAGAAAGTCCTGGCATTGCATCTTGCAGCGCCATTGGCCGTGATGATGGGGGTGCTGACCAGCATCGGAGGTGGCATCGCGCGGGATGTCCTGGCCGGAAGAGTCTCGCTGCTGATGTCACGTGACATCTATGCCACGCCAATTTTGCTGGGATGCACGCTCTATGTTCTGCTACGCGACGTATTCCCCTCGATCTGGGTTGCCGGTTGGATTGCATTGATTTTCACCTTCGGCCTGAGGTTTCTCGCCATCTACAAGCATCTCCAGATGCCGGCGATTTTTTCCACCAAACAGGGATGAGCCGTCCGGGAGTATGGACGGCAAATAACGGGTACATTCAATTGGCATTTTATTTTTTGCCATTGCTTGATGCAGCCCCCATCCCGACATTCGTGGTATTCGGGATGGGCGTGCATACCGCTGTCATCCGTTCGGTAGATTACCGCTCAGAGACGTCGATCCAGATGGTCTTGATTTCGGTGTACTGATCGTGGGCCCAGATGGACTTGTCGCGCCCGCCAAACCCGGACTCCTTGTAGCCACCAAACGGCGTGGAAGCATCACCCTCACCGAAGCAGTTGACCGTCACGATCCCCGCGCGAATTTCCCGCGAGAGCTTGATGGCGTTACGCAGGTTGTCGGTGTAGACCGATGCCGCCAGGCCATACACCGAGTCATTGGCCAGAGCGATGGCTTCGTCAACGGTGTTGAACGTCGTGACCGCCAGCACAGGGCCGAAGATCTCTTCCTGGAACAGTTTGCTATCGACACCTACGCCATCGACAACGGTAGGCTCGACGAAGATGTCACTCTTGGTGTTGCCGCCATAAACGACGTCGAGTTTCTCAACGGCCGCTTGCTCGAGGTAGGAGCGAACCTTCTCGAAATGGGCTTTGCTGACCATGGCGCCAAGGCGATTGTCCGGATCCAGTGGATTGCCCATCTTCCATTCGCGCATCTGCACGCCGATGCGCTTCAACAACTCGTCCTTGATGTCCGCATGCACGATCAAGCGCGAGGACGCCGAGCAGTTTTCGCCCATGTTCCAGAACGCGCCGTTGACGACGTGGCTGGCGACCAGATCCAGGTCTTCGATGTCATCCATCACCACTGCCGGGTTCTTGCCGCCACACTCCAGCACAATGCGCTTGAGGTTCGAATCCGCCGCGTAGTTAAGGAACTTGCGGCCGGTGGCTGTCGAACCGGTGAAGCTGACCATGGACACGTCCATGTGCCGGCCAAGCGGCTCGCCCACTTCACCGCCGCCGCCCGACAGCACGTTGAACACACCGGCGGGCACGCCTGCCTCATGAGCCAGTTCGGCGACCCGCAGTGCCGTCAAGGTGGTTTCCTTGGCCGGTTTGACGATGATGGAGCAGCCCGCGGCCAGCGAAGGGCCGATTTTCCACGCCAGCATCAGCAGCGGGAAGTTCCAGGGCAGCACCAGGCCGACGACCCCGATGGCTTCACGCACCACCAGGCTCAACGCACCGGAGCCGACCGGTGCGGTGCTGTCGTAGATCTTGTCGATCAGCTCTGCATGCCAGCGGATCATGTGAATGGTTTCCGGAACATCCGTGAGTTGGCACTCGCGAACGGGTTTACCGCTATCCAGACTTTCCAGGACAGAAAGCTCGTGGGAATTCTGCTCCAGCAGGTCAGCAAAGCGCAGCAACACCTTCTTGCGCTCGCCAGGGCTCAATTTATGCCAGCGACCATCTTCGAAGGCCTCCTTGGCCTTGGCCACTGCGAAGTCAACGTCTTGAGCATTGCAGGCCGTGATCTCGGCCAGCACGTCATTGGTCGCCGGATTGGTTGTGGTAAAGGTTTTGCCCGACACCGATGTGTAGGACTCACCGTTGACGAACGACTGAGTCGGGAACTTCAGGCCCCGGGCGATGGCGGCATATTCCGCCGCGCTGAGAAGGCCAGTCATTTTGCGCTCCCGGTCACCTGGGCGACGTCACGTTTCAGGGTGGTGATGATGTCTTGCAAGGCCTGTTTCTCGTGCTCGTAAAGAGGTTGCAGAGGCGAACGCACGCCGCCGGTGCGCAGGCCGTTCAACTCGCAGCCAACCTTGATCGACTGCACGAATTTACCGCTTTCCAGGAAGTCCATCAGCGGCATGAAGGCGCTCATGATCTTGCGGCCTTTATCGAAGTCTTTTTCCACGACGCAGGCTTCGTAGAGCGCAACGTGCTCACGGGGAATGAAGTTCGATCCGGCGCACACCCAGCTGCGTGCACCCCAGGCGAAGAACTCCAGCGCCTGGTCATCCCAGCCACAGGACAGGCTGATGTTCGGGTATTCCCGGGCCAGGCGATGGACTTGCGCCATGTCGCCGGAGCTTTCCTTGATGGCCACGATGTTTTTGCTTTCGGCAACGGCCGCGAAATACTCCGGGCCCATGCTGACGCCCATGCGTGCCGGGTAGTTGTAGAGCATGATCGGCAAGTCGGCAGCGCGATCCACGGTCAGCGCATGGATGGCGTTTTCTTTCTCGGTAGGCAATGCATACGGCGGAGAGCCCACCAGAATCGCATCGGCCTTGATCTCGCGAGCAGCCTTGGCGTATTCGACGGAGTCTTCAGTGCGGATTGCACCGGTACCAACCACCAGCGGCAGGCGTCCGCCGATGACATCTTTAGCCTGGGTCGCCAGTTCGATACGCTCTTGAGAGGTATGGGCGTAATACTCGCCGGTCGAACCACCAATGATAATGCCGTGCACTTTCGACTCGATCAGGTACTCCAGCACGTCGGCGAAAGCGGCCTTGTCGATTTCACCGCTCGCGGTCAAAGGAGTGATTGCCGGGGTATAAATGCCTTCGAATTTCATGATTGCCTCTCCATCACTAAGGGAATGTTATTCAACCTGGCGTCCACCGCCATTTATCAGGGACAACTCATTGCCTACGGCTCAGTTGCAACTTCTCAACTGCTCAGCGCCGCTGCCTCGCGCAAGTTCAACGAACGTGTTTCAGGTGCCATGGCCCAAGCAGCCATCAGGCCGACAAAGGTGACCACGGCGGCCACATACATCGTGTTGCCGATACCCAGCGTCTGTAGCGAAACAGGTACCAGGTAAGTGCCGACCGCTGCTCCCACACGGGAAAGGGAAGTTCCGATGCCGACGGCAAATGCGCGAATTTCTGTAGGGAACAACTCGTTGGGATAAACAAGCTGCAGAACTTGTGCTCCACCGATAAACACCGCGTAGGCGCCGAACAGGAAGAGCACCAGCACTTCATTGCTGTGGGAAAAAGTCGCCAAGCCCAACAAGGCCAGGCCCGACCATAGAAAGCTGTGAATCAGCATGCAGCGCCGGCCAATCGTGTTGATCAGCCTTGTCGCGAATACACAACCCACAACAAACAGCATGGTGATGATCATGGAACCGTATGAAGCCCACTCCCCTTTCAGATTCAACGCCAGGAGAACCTTGGGGGCGAACGCATAGACTGCAAAAACCGGAATGATCGAGCAGGACCAAAAGACGGAAACAAAGAACAAGCGTTTCCCATAGCCGGAGTGAAGCAAATCCCGGAATGACATTTTCCTCTGGTCGGGCTCTTCAGGAAGATCTCGAAGCGAATAGTGCTGACCGTACACATGCTTGATCACGCGCTCGGCATCAGCCTCGCGCCCCTTGCTCAAGAGCCAGCGCGCGGACTCAGGGGTGCCGACACGCAGTATTAGCAGCATCAGCCCGATGACGGTGGTACTCGCCAGGGCATAACGCCAGGCGTCATCCCCACCTACATTAAGGATTGAAGTGCCGACAACGTAGGCAAACGCCGCACCGGCAAACCACAGGATGGTCAGCGCCGCGAGCCTTGGGCCGCGTTGTTTCTTCGGCAGGAACTCGACCAACAACGACGTGGCCACCGGGTATTCAATACCCACCGCCAGACCGATGATAAATCTGAGGGCGAACAACACCGGCGCGGACTCGACCCAAAACTGTGCCAACGAACAAACGATGAAGAGCGTAGGCCCAACGAAATAAACCTTTTTGCGACCCAGCCTGTCGGTCAACCAGCCACCGATGAAACCACCAAAAAACACCCCCATGAGTGCCGATGCGGCAATCATTCCTTGCCAGAACTCCGACAAATTCAGAGCGGAAGTTATTTGCATCATCGCTATACCGATAATGCTCAGTACATAACCGTCTACAAACGACCCGCCCCCGGAACGGGCTGTCAGTAAACGGTGAAAGTTATTGAGAGGAACATCCTCAATAGAGGTATTAGGACTTGTCATTATTATCTCCTATTTCGCTTCGGTCATTCAGAGGGCTGAAGCGCAAACCCAAAATCCGGGCGAATCAAAGCCGCCTCGATAAGAAACCATCAGCCTTGATGGACTAGCCAATAAGCCAAGAACTTCTAACCAATTATTTAACGTTTAACTTGTCTGTCAGAGTGTTGCGCAATCAGCTTTCTTTCCCGGCCCGGCACTGTCCCCACAACAAGTTCATATTCACACCTGCTGAAAGTAAGGGTTCCGGTGGGTTTCTGTTAGGCCCTGGGGACGACAATAGAAAGTCGATAAGCGGGTCCTTCTTGCCTGCCAGCCAGTCGGCCAGCAAGGTGCCTGTCACCGTGCCGCGGGTCACGCCCAATCCATTGCAGCAGAGTGCACCGTAGACGTTGTTGGCCAGTTGCCCGAAGTGCGCCATGTGGTTGCGCGACAACGCCAGCGACCCGCCCCAGGTGTACTCGAAATTGACATCGGGGAGCATGGGAAACCTGCGATCGAACGAATCCTTGTGTCGCTGGATAAACCGCTCCAGGTATTTCTGATGGCTGCGTCCATCTGCATTGAAGCTGAAGCTGTTACGCACCAGCAGGCGGTTATCCGTTGTCCGGCGCAATGTGGTGCCGAAAGGGTCGGCAGGAATCACGCCCCAATAAGGCCGGCCTCCCAGGCGTGCCTGCTCTTCTTCCGTCAGCTGCCGGGTCAGGCTGCCGTAGGTGAAGATCGGCAGCATGCGCCCTTTCAGAAAGCCGAAGCTCATGGCGAACGCGTTATTGGTCAGCAGCAACTTGTCCGCAACAATACGACCGTTCTTATGGGAGAGGATGGTTTTGTCGCCATACTCCACGTCGGTAATCGGCGTGTTTTCATAAAGCGTCACGTTGGCCGGCAGGCTGTCGGCCAGGCCCTTGACCAAGGCGGCCGGCTGGATGAGTGCCGTGCCCGGGGTGAACAGTGCCTTGCGATAGAAAGGCGTGCCGATGTGGTCCGGCAAGTCTTTCTCTTCGATCACTTCGTATTCTTGACCGAGCTTGTCCAGGCCACGGCGATAAGCATCCAGAACCGCGATGCCCCGGTCTTCAATGGCAGCCTGATACTTCCCGCACATGCGGAACTGACAGTCGATCCGGTGTTTTTCCACGAGGCTCTTCAGAATGTGCTGCCCTGTCAGGTTCAACGCCATACTGATTTTTGCCGTCTTGATATCGCCGATGTAATCATCGGCACCGATATCGTGTGGCAGGTCGATGGCGAAGCCGGCATTTCTGCCGGAGGCCCCGTAACCGACCTCCTGGGCCTCGATCAGGACAATCTCGTCATCTGGAAAATTCAGCGCCAGTTGGCGAGCTGCCGCAAGCCCGGTAAACCCGGCACCCAGCACGACCCATCGGGCCGAGCGGATACCCGAGTGAGAGGGACGGGCCACTCTCGACTGGCTGAGGTGGAACCAGCCGCATGTAGAGTCATCTGCAGGTGTGTATCTGATTTTTGCCATTTTTCGCGACCTGGGCTCTTTTATATTTGTAGTTACTAAAAGCGTCCCTTCTGCACGTTTTCGTCACACTGTTCATGCAAGTGGCATCGGTACTGCTTTAGTAGGTAAGCGCTACATCCAACCCTTCCGGCGCAGCGTATTCGGACATTCGGCGACGCGACAATTCCAGATGCGCGCGCACGATATCTCCCGCCAGAACCTGATCGTGGTTTTCAATGGCACTGATCATGTCGTCATGTTGTTGCGCCGCCACTTCCAGATCTTCTTGCATGTCCACTGTCGTGGGATGGCGATAGAAGATCTTCCCCAGCCGCGCATGGTCAATCAGCAAGCGTTGCAGGCTTGGCATCAAGTAAGCGTTGTGCGCCATCTTGCCGATCTGCAAATGGAACTCGTCGTTATAGAGCACGCGCTTCTCTACATCCTTTTCCTCGATGGCCGTACGGAAGAACGCCTGGATGCGCTTAAGCTCTGCAATCTCCGATGGCGTTGCATGGGCAGCCGCCAATTGGGTGGTGGCGATGTAGATCAACGGTGCTGCCAGGAAAAAGCTTCTGAGCGACTGGTAGCTCATTGACGAAACGCGGGCGGCACGGTTCGCTTCAAGATCGATGTATCCCTCGGCCGCCATCTGCCGCATGAGCTCGCGCACAGGGGGTCGGGAAAGGCCGAACTCGTCGCACAAGGCCAGTTCGTCAACGACGGCGCCAGGTGCCAACTCCATGCTCAGGATCCGGCGACGCAACGCCTCTCCCAGCACAGCTTTACGGTCAACGGGCAGATCCGCGGTGGCCTGCAGATCGAGTTCTTTGGTAGCCATTTATTAGAAACCTTCGTACGGGTGAGTGAACGCTGTCTACTACCTGTATTCTCACTATAAAACAACATTATTCTTTGTGTCTACAATTAAAATACACATTCAAAACAGCCTTTATCCCGAAGCGACGGATGGTTTTGAGGAGGCGGATTTTGTCTGGCGTCAGAGCGCCGGATTTTGGCGGAAACAGGCGTCAGGGCCGCTTCGCTTGCGACATCAGAAGGATGATCGTCGTGACACCGCCCAGGCATATCCCTGAGCGTGTTCGCCTCACGAATGGCGGTTGTTCAATCACGGCTTCTTTACTTGACCAGCCGGACTTCCTTCGACGGGCGATAGCCAAAGTAGGAGCTGTAGCACTTGCTGAAATGGCTGGGTGAAACAAAGCCACAGGCAACCAGTACATCGACTTGCGAGAGCTCGGTATGCTGCAGGAGCCGACGCGCTTCGGTGATGCGCAACTCCAGGTAATAGCGTTGCGGCGTAGTGCCCAACTGCTCCCTGAACAGGCGTTCGAGTTGCCGGCGTGAGCGGCCGGCGTAAGCCGCCAGTTGCTCCAGCTCCAGGGGTTCTTCGAGGTTGGCATCCATCAGCTTGACCACCTCCCGTAGCGGCGCACTCAAACAGATGTTCTCTGTCGGCTTGATGCGCCGGTAGCGAGACTCTTCAAAAGCGAGAATGTCCTCGATACCTTCGACCAGCGCTTTATCGTGCAGCCCCTTGATCCAGTCCAGCGCCATGTGGAATGCCCCGGAAGGACTGGAGGCGGTAAGCCGGTCTCGGTCAATCACATAGGGCTCACTGCTGACCTGTGTCGCCTTGCAGAACTCGGCCAGTGCGGGGCGATGCTCGGGGTGAATGGCGCAGCGGTAGCCGGCGAGCAATCCGGCGCGCCCCAGGAACCAAGCACCATTCCACAATCCGGCAAGCGTGATGCCCAAGCCCGCGGCTGTCTTCAACAAGTGTATGAACTCATCGCCAGCCCTGAGCTCTGTCCGGTAACCGCCACAAATGACCAGCAGGTCCAGGTCTTGAAGTACCGAACAATTGATACGGGAATCTGGCCGGATGACCAGGCCCAGATCACTGACGACCTCCCCGTCGTTCAAGCCGAACGTCTGGGACGAGAACAGCTTGGGACGCAGTAGATTGGCGGTGACAATCGTATCCAGCGCCTGGGTGAACGCGGGTAACGAGAAGTGCTCGAGCAACAGGAATCCCGCTCGAACCATTTGCGTCGGCTGGCTGGGGTTGTCATTCACATAGCGAAGATTCTTCCCCTTCATGCCTCCGCTAAACTGGCGTCTTTCGATCAATCTTCAATCCACTCTTTTACGTTCGAGAAAGCGTCACCTGTAGCGTTGGGAATCCCACCATCCTGAGGCCACTCCTTCCGGGTCAAGCAAGCTGGAAGCCATGACGAAGAGGATCCTTGTCATCGACAAAAATGGTGTTGTGCCCGGTGATTTGCGCCCAGCCACCGATACTAGGCCTGATTCCGTCAAAGGTTCCCACTTTCACCGACGCTTCGACTTTTCCTTCGAAGATCGTACCGATCAGGCTTTCGTTGCGGTATGTCTGCCCGACCTTCAACCGTCCTTTGCCGAACAGTTGCGCCATTCGTGCCGAAGTACCTGTGCCACCGGGCGAGCGATCAATCGCCTTGTCGCCGTAGAATACTGCACCGCGCCCGTCTGCTGCCGTCGAGTGTTCCTCGTCACACCAGATGACATGGTGAACGCCGCTGATCCTGCTGTTCTCTGGATGCACAGGATCACTGACTTCAGCCAGGGCGGTGCGCAGCTTCTGACTCAGGCTGACGATGTCTGCCGTGGTCAATCCTTTCAAACCCGGCCAGTTTTCCTGCGGCTCGACCACTGCGTAAAAATTGCCGCCGTAGGCAATGTCTACGACAAGTTCGCCAACGCCAGGCACATCCACCACCACATCGGCACTGTGCAGATAACTGGCTACGTTGAACAGGCGGATGGAGTCAACATATTCACCGTTCAGGGTGTAGTCGACATCCACCCGGCCCGCCGGCGTTTCGATGGCCAGCCGACCAGGTTCGCGAGGTGTGACCAGGCCTTCCTCAATGACAACCGTGGACAACCCGATGGTGCCCGCCCCGCACATGGGCAGGCACCCACTGACCTCGATAAACAAGGCGCCGAAGTCGCAATCCTCACGGGAGGATGGATAGATGATCACGCCGGACATGATGTCGTGCCCTCGCGGTTCAAACATCAACGCCGTGCGCACCCAGTCATGATCGCGAACGAAGATCTCGCGGCGCTCCGCCATCGATACGGATGGCAGCAACGGCCCGCCACCCGTGACGACGCGAACCGGGTTCCCGCACGCATGGGAATCGACACAAAAAAAGCTACGTCTCATTCTGAAAATCTCTCACACGAGCTTGCGCGGGGAGTGACGCTGCAACGCGCCACGAGACAGTCGATCCAGAAGGAGTGCGACAGCGACAATCGCCAAGCCGGCACGCAGGCCCAGCCCCATCTCCATCCTTGTGAGGCCTCGGGTGACTTCAGCACCAAGACCACCCGCCCCCACCAGGCCTGCCAACACCACCATTGCCAGTGACAGGAGGATGCATTGGTTCAGTCCCACCAACAGCGTCGGCGCGGCAGTCGGCAATTCGATCTTGAACAGGATCGACCTCGGCGAAGCACCAATGGCCTGGCCCAGTTCAAGGAACTCCTTGGGCAGTTGCTTGAAGGCAAGGGTCGTCAATCTGAGCATCGGAGGAATGCCGTAGACGATGGTTGCAATGATCGCGGGCACCCGTCCCAGGCTGAACAGCATCACGGCCGGGATCAGGTAAACCCAAGGCGGTACCGTTTGCATGATGTTGAGGATTGGCAAGATCGCCTCGTCGACCCGTTTCACCCGTGCTGCCAGAACGCCGAGCGGAAAGGCTATGGATACCGAAATCAGCACCGCAACCGAGACCAGGGCAATGGTCTGCATGGACGCGACCCACAGCCCGGAGAACAGACAGAATGCCAACATCAACCCGGCAAACAGGGCCACTTTTTTGTTGGCGAAAAAGAATGCCAGCACCACTACCCCGCCGATCAGGGCATAGGGATGCGGCGCAAGCAGTGCACCCTCTACTCCACCCAGTACCGCCTCGATCACCTGGCTGATGACTTTGAACAGCCCATGCAAGTTGGCGTTGAGCCAATCGACGGCGGGTGCCAGGAATGCGCCCGGTGAAAAATGGATTTCTGCAGCAGTCATTTCGATTCTCCCATCCGGGAACGCGCGGCGCTCTGCGCCAACCGATCCAGAATCATGGTCAGGATGACAATGGCAATGGCGGCGTTGATTGATTTGGCGATGTCCAGCGTGCGAACAGCGCCATAGATCGACTCACCCAGGCCACCGGAACCGACGATGCCGGCGATGACCACCATGCCGAAGGCCATCATCAGACTCTGATTGACCCCGGCCATGATGCTTGGCATGGCAAACGGCAGGCGGATCTTGAAAAACATCTGCCACCCGGTGACGCCGCTGGCGTCCCCCAGTTCGATGAACTCTTTTGGTGTCATGCGAATCCCCAGGGAGGTCAGGCGCATGGCAGGTGGTACAGCCACGATAAAAGTCGCCAACAGTGCCGTGGCGGTGCCATAGCCCAACAGCGCAATGGCCGGCAGCAAGTAGATGTAGGGCGGCATGGTCTGGATCAGATCGAGGAACGGATCCACCACCCGGTCAAACGAAGGCGCCAGCCCCGCCAGCACGCCCAGTGGAATCGCGATCACCAGGGCAAGCACGGTAGCGGTAAGCACCAGGGCAAGCGTGCTGACTGTTTCTGGCCATAAACCGATGACATCACAAAACAACAAGGCCAGGCCGGTAAGAATCGCAAAACGCAAACCCACTGCGCGCCAGCCGATCAGGGCAATGACTATCGCAATGACGTAGTAAGGTGGGTAGGCGATGCACCACTGCACGCCTTCGTAAACGCCCTTCAAAAACGCATTGGTCGTGTCGAACACCGACTCTCCATTGTCCATCAGCCATTCAAGGCTCGAGTCGACGACCGAATCGAATTGGTTTGAAAAGTCAGGCGTGCTCATGTCGACGCCTCCAGTGCAGTGGCGGCCTTCGATACCGCGAACTCGTTGGGAATACCTTGGACGCCACGCAGCAAATCACGCGGGGTAATGATCCCCACCACCACTCCGTTATCGACCACGGCGAGTGCGTCGCGCTCGGACTTCATGGTCAAGCCGATAAGCTCGTTGATATCCGCATCGACCGAGGTTTTGGTGAGCCTGGCGATGTCGCAGCCGGGGTTTGCTACCTTGAACGGCTCGACGGGCGTCATGACAGAGCCGGCCCTGACCAGATGCAATCTTGAGATACCGGCGACAAATTCCGCAACGTAATCGTCCGCAGGATTGAGCACGATCTCCTCGGCAGTCCCTACCTGAATGATCGCGCCGTCCTTCATGATCGCGATCCGGTCACCAATACGAATGGCTTCGTCCAGATCGTGGGTGATGAATACAGCAGACTTGCCCAGTTCCTTGGTCAACTGGCGGAACTCATCCTGCAACTGCCGGCGAATCAACGGGTCGAGCGCACTGAAAGGCTCATCCATCAGGATCACTTCCGGGTCTGCGGTGATTGCCCGGGCCAGCCCTACCCGCTGCTGCATACCGCCGGACAGTTCGCTGGGGTAGCGCGACATCCAGTCACTCAAACCGACTTTGGCCAAGGCCTGCTCGGCAACCTTGTAGCGCTCGGCCTTGCCCACGCCTTGTACTTCCAGTCCAAATGCCGTGTTCTCCAGAACCGTACGGTTAGGCAGCAATGCAACGCTCTGAAAAACCATGCCGATATGACGTGCTCTCACCTCACGCAGTTGCGCGGCACTCAAAGACGACAACTCTTTGCCCTTGACGACGATCTTGCCGGCGCTGGGTGTGATGAGTTTGTTCAACAGCCTTATCAGGGTAGATTTGCCACTGCCTGACAATCCCATGATGCAGAAGATCTCTCCCCGGCGAACCTGGAGACTGACGTCCGAGACCCCGACCACGCAGCCGTAGTTTTGCAGGATCTGAGTCTTGGTGAGCCCCTGCTGAACGACGGCATTCATCGCAGCAGGTGCGGCTTTCCCGAAGATTTTCCAGACTGACTGGCAATCTATCAGCACTTCGTTGGTATCAATGTTGGGCGTTGTCATTTTTCGTACCCGTCGAACCAGTTTTTTCTGGTTTTTCTAATGAATCAAAGGGCGGCAGTGGCGTTTAAAAAGGTACTGTTTACTTCTTTATGTTTTCCCAGCGCTTCAAAAGCTCAGCGTGCCCATCGGTCCAGCCCTGAATGGCTTGCTCCATGGTTTTGCCGTCCTTTACTTCACCGTTGATTGCAGTGATATCTGAAATCGGCACGTATACGCTGGCCATTACTTCACGTGCACGTGGGTTTTCTTTTGAGAAGTCTTTATGACCAATCCAGTAGTAACCTTGTGGTGGTGGGAAGACACCCTTTGGATCCTTGAGGAACTTCAGATCGAACTTCTGCGCCATCCATGAAGGCTCCCACACAGTGACGGCAACCCACTCTTTACGATCGACTGCCGATTTCAATGCGGCTGTCATGGCAGCGGTACTGCCTTCGAGCAGTTGCAACTTGATGCCGTAGTCCTTGACCGCCTTGCTCGCATCATTCATCAAGCCCGAACCTGGTTCGATACCGATGATCTTGTTGCCGAACTTCTCAGCGTTGTCATTGAGTTGTTCGATTGAATCGATGTCGACGTATTTAGGTACGGCGATCGCCTGGTAAAGGCCATAGGAGACCGGAGAGAGCTTTTCCAGACGGTTCTTGTTCTTGTTCCAGTAGTCGTTTGCCGCGTAGTCGGTTTGTGAGGCAAGTACCTGGATATCACCTTTGGTCAGCGCGGCATAAGCAATGCCCCACTCGGAAAACTCGATGACTTTTACGCTATAACCGGAGTCTTCAAGCACCTTTTTGGTAATACCGGTAATGGGTGTCAAGTCTTCCCAGGTCAACGTGCCCATGGTGATTGTTTTTTCTTCCGCGTGAACAGGCAGCATTACCATGCCCATCATCGCGACCGCGCAGACTGCCTTCCAAATCTTCTTCATGGCGTTCCTCGACCTACGTTAATACTTTTTATATTAGTCTCTAAACAATAGAGGCCCGTGGTGCACAGCTGTAAGCTCACCCTCTGTTTCAGTTGTTGTTGCCTATCAATCCGTAAGCGAATTGATATTCAATGCCGAAGTTTCTACGGCATCAACTCGTATCGATCCTCAAACCAATTAAGCGAGGGCCGGTATTATTTAAATGGAATTGGCAGGTCTGCCTTCATTCCATGGGGGGCGATAAACATTTCCATGTTCTCGCGAGAGAGTTCCCAATGCTCAAAGACCAGGTCAACTACAGCGCTCTCGTCACGCCGCTCAATGGCTTCAATAAAAGCATCGTGGTGCTCTGCGGAAAGCTGTAGCCGTTGCTCCATATCCTCATCACGAGGGCGGAAAAATGTATGGCCAATCCGCGCGTGATCAATCAGCAGTCTTTCGAGGCTGGGCTCAAGGTACTGATTGCCTGACATTTCACCCATGATCGCGTGGAAGCGATTGTTTTCAACGACCATCATCAGGGCATCACGGGACACCGTCGCAGCACGGAAACGGCGTTGCGTTTCCTTCAGGTCCACCAGTTGCTGAGCCTTGAAATTCTGAACCGCCAGGCGACCTATCGCGGCGTACACCATGGGAGCCACCAGAAAAAAATTTCGCAGTGTCGAGTGGTTCATGGGAATCACCCGGGCGCCGCGGTTCTCCCTGATATCGATGTACCCCTCACCTGCAAGACGTCGAAACACTTCCCGTACCGGGGTTCTCGAAAGTCCGTACCGCTCGCTGATGGCAACCTCATCCAGCGCCTCGTCAGGATCGAGCTCCATCGTGAGGATCTGACGCTTGAGGTCGTCATAAAGAGTGCTCTTGCCGTTTTTCACAATGACCTCCCGAGGCAGTCAAATCAGCGGTTACGGCTTGTTGTTGAATTCAGATTCGCACGGGTTTCGGGTGTCGTCAATGCTTTGTATTTTTTATGTATACACAGAAAATACTGTAAGAACACACATAGGAAATAGTTATTTACCTTACAAATCATGTAGATGGAATTTCAAACCAAAATCATAGGGTCGTTAACAGAAACGTAACCTGTCGCAAATTGAACGGCCCTTCGGGCTGGGCAACGGGCACATTGCCGGATCGGATGTCCGGTGGCGCCGTTTTCAAGACCGCAAACGACATGCAGTCGACGGTACAAAAAGGGCAATGTTCGAGAAATGTAGCGAGGGGATCTAGTCATTCAAAGCCGCGAAGCGGCTTCGACTTGAAGGAAGGGGTCGACCACGTCTACGCGGTCCGACCTGAATCAGCTCTCAGAGGCGATGGTTGACTCGTCAGTGGTTTGTGCAGCCAGCTTCAATCGGTCCGCTTTACTGATGTAGGTCGACTTGCTTTTCGGTGCCAGTTTGGCACTGGCCTTTTTGGCCTTAGCCTTGAACAGCTGCTTTAGTTTCTTTTGACGGTTCATGTTGTTCTACTCAGCCTGTAATTCTTGAATGATATCAGCTTGAGACATTGAACCGATTCAACTTTGCAGCTCCACGATCCTGAGCCAGGGCCAGCGAGCCTGATAACTTTTCGCCTTCTGATCGAACAGCTCTGGCTTGGAATTCTTTGGATTGATTCGAAGCAACCCGTGCTCAGTGTCGGCCAGGCCGTTGGGCGCATAGATCTCGCCAGTTTCGATGTCCAGGCCAATGCAGGTGCCGGCAATCAGGTAGCGATCAATCCCGTCTTTTGCCGACTCAAGCCTTGGATAATCCCCGCCAAAGCGCTGGCCGTACCACAGGTGCACGCGAGCCTGATTCTTGATCTCAATGTTCACGTCGAGGTCACGGAACAGACGCTGACCGGATTGGATAACCTCATTCTCGGCTTCCCACGACAAATCATCATCGAAGTAAAAGATGTCGTAATCCTTCACGCCCCACTCTGGCGGTTGCTGTGCCTGATGATTCCAGACGGCCTGGAACAGGCAACCGGCCGTGAGCAGGCATTGGTTCAAACCGAGCTCAGGCAAGCGAGCGGAAATTTCTGCGTTTACCGGGTTGGTCATTGCGATCCTGAGCAGGCTTTCGGCAGTCAGTGTCATCTTCATCCCTTTTGATTGATCTGATCCCCGCGACCGACAATACCCTCGACGCTTTTCAGATTTGCGAAAAAATCGCCCTTTTCTTTCCCTCGGCCAATCTGGCGCGAATCCTGCGTGATTCAACGGTATGAAGTCGGTACTGACTATGTGGGTGACACTTTTGAAGTGAACCACCTCAGGGCCTGCCCCGATAATCGATAGCTTACTGACGAACTGTCGAGGTCAAGCATGACGAGCGCAACTATGGAACAAGTCAGCCCGCAAACGCTGAGAAGAGTGATTGTGGCCGCCGGCATCGGCAATTTCGTCGAGTGGTTCGACTTTGCCGTCTACGGCTTTCTGGCCACCACTATCGCCCAGCAATTCTTCCCCAGCGGCGATGCCAGTGCCGCGCTGCTCAAGACCTTCGCGGTATTCGCCGTGGCCTTTGCGTTTCGGCCCCTTGGCGGGATTTTCTTCGGCATGCTGGGCGACAGGATCGGCCGCAAGCGCACCCTCGCGATGACCATCCTGCTGATGGCCGGTGCCACGACCTTGATCGGTCTGCTGCCCACTTATGCGGCGATCGGGGTCATGGCGCCGATTCTTCTGTCCCTGATCCGTTGCGCCCAAGGCTTTTCCGCCGGGGGAGAATACGCAGGTGCCTGTGCCTACCTGATGGAGCATGCACCGAGTGATAAACGCGCCTGGTACGGCAGCTTCATTCCGGTGTCGACATTTTCCGCCTTCGCCGCCGCTGCCGTGGTGGCCTATGCGCTCGAGGCGTCATTGTCGGCCGAAGCAATGGGAAGCTGGGGTTGGCGCCTGCCGTTCCTGATTGCCGCGCCCCTGGGCCTGGTGGGGCTTTACCTGCGCTGGAAGCTCGATGAGACACCGGCATTCCAGGCGGTGACTCAGGAACATGCTGTCGCACACTCTCCACTCAAGGAAACCTTGCGCAACCATGGTGCGGCGATCTGTTGCCTGGGCGCCTTTGTGTCACTCACGGCACTTTCGTTTTACATGTTCACCACCTACTTCGCGACTTACCTGCAAGTTGCCGGTGGCCTGAGTCGCGCAACAGCCTTGCTGGTGTCACTGATTGCATTGTTGTTCGCCGCAGCGATCTGCCCGCTGGCCGGGCTGTATTCGGACCGGGTCGGGCGTCGAATCACGGTGATGACCGCTTGCGCGCTGTTGATGGTGGTCGTGTATCCATCGTTCCTGATGGCCAGCTCCGGTTCGTTCGTCGCGTCCATCGTCGGCGTCATGCTCCTGGCGATTGGCGCGGTGTTGTGTGGCGTGGTGACCGCGGCCTTGCTCTCGGAAACCTTCCCTACCCGTACCCGATACACCGCCTCGGCTATCACCTACAACATGGCGTACACCCTGTTCGGCGGCACCGCGCCGCTGGTGGCGACGTGGCTGATCAGCACAACCGGCAGCAACCTGTCGCCGGCGTTCTACCTGATTGCGATTGCCTTGCTCGCATTGGCGGGTGGCCTGGCATTACCGGAGACTTCAAGGATTTCCCTGCATGACGTTGCGGCGCAGGAGAAAGCCGAAGGCGTGGGCGCATCCGCCTGAAAACACGAAACGAGCCGGCAGGCGTCAGGCCAACGAGGTTCCCTCAGCGGCCTTTGACCGCGACGCTCATTCGCGACTCAAGGCTGACTCAAATCGACGTCATGCATGATTTCACATTGATATCGCCGGTTTGTCATGAAATGAAAAGAAATTGTCGTCGAATGAATGGTCGATAGCCTCCCCCGTCCATAGATTCCTCTTCAGGCCCGCGCGTTGAATCCCCCGATCTGACGCCTGGCCCGGCTGGCGCAATGCCTGGGCGCTTTTCCTATTTATATGCTCAAAATAATAATAATCCGAGGGGTCGCATTGTATGCGTGTGAATTTACCCGTAACCGAGCATGAAAGAGTTTTCCCCACCGAACAGCGATTGATATCCACGACCGATCTGGATAGCCGAATCACTTACTGCAATGACGCCTTTGTTGCCATCAGCGGTTTCACCTACGACGAACTGGTCGGCCAGACCCACAACCTGGTTCGACACCCCGACATGCCGCCCGGGGTATTCGTGCATATGTGGCACACCATCAAGCAAGGCAAACCTTGGATGGGTATTGTGAAAAACCGCGCAAAAAATGGTGACTTCTATTGGGTCAGTGCCTACGTCACGCCCATCTATGAAAGCGGACGCATGAGTGGTTACGAGTCGGTCCGCTCGGTGCCCAGCCGCGACCAGGTTCGGCGGGCAGCAGCACTCTATTCAAGGATGCGGGCCGGCAAGCCGATCGTTTCGCTGAGCGCGCGGATTTTCCGGCCACTGCAACAAGGGTGGCCATTATTGATGGCTGGCGGGGTTTCACTGGTGGGAAGTCAGTGGCTACCGACAACGGCGGCACAAGGGGTCCTGGTCGCGAGCCTTGGGGTTGCCTGGTACCTGATCGAGTCTCGAAATCGCCGGGCCATCGAGCGCACCCTGGCCGAGCATCCGAAAGCCTTTTCCGACCCGTTGGTCGCGCTCACCTACAGCGATAACCACGGTCCCCAGGGGCAACTGGACATGGCCATGCTCAGTGAGGAAGCGCGCCTGCAGACAGCCCTGAGCCGGCTCGTCGATGCCGGGGTCAATGTCAAGGCCAAGGCGGCGCAATCATCCGAACTCTCAGGTTCCCAGGCGCAATCGCTGGATCGCCAGCGCAGTGAAACCGATCAGTCTGCCGCCGCCATTTCACAGATGGCCGCCACCATTCAGGAAGTCACGCAAAACGTCATCAGCACCGCACATGCCGCCTCGGAGGCTGACCAGTTGACCCGTGACGGCAGTGAACTGGCCCGGCAAAGCCTGAGCGCCATGAAAACCATGCATGAGGCGGTCAGCGAGATTGGCCTGGCGGTCAATGCACTGGCGAGCGAAACGCAGTCGATCGGCAGTGTCGTGGATGTCATCACCTCCATTGCCGAACAGACCAACCTGCTGGCGCTCAACGCTGCCATCGAGGCGGCCCGGGCCGGTGAGCAAGGTCGCGGCTTTGCCGTGGTTGCTGACGAGGTGCGCTCCCTTGCCCAACGCACCCGCACCTCCACCGAACAGATCCACGGCATCATTGCTTCGCTGTATGACGGTGCCGATCGCGCTGTATCAACGGCCAATCGTGGCGAGCAGATTTCCCGCGAAAGCATGCAAAGTGTCGAGGCGGTGCAGCAGGCGTTGGTCGGCATCAGCCAGGCCGTCACCCGGATAACCGGCATGAGCCAGCAGATGGCCTCGGCGTCTGAAGAGCAAAGTCACGTGGCTGAAGATATCAATCAACAGATCACGCGAATTGCCCAACTGTGTGATCACAGTGCCGGGCAGGCCAAGCAAGGCGCCGCCATCAGCCAGGATCTGGAAGTCATGGCCGATTACCTGCACAGCCTGGCCGAACGTTTCAGCCGATAGCCATTGGCGCCTGTTGACCATCTGGCATCCGGACAACAGGCAGCCATCGGCCAACAGCAGACGTTGGATCAAATCCGATCTGACATATTGCGGACAGTTGCCTGTCTTACTCAAATCTGCCTTCTATTAAACCTGGTTTCGCGATGTGAAAAAGGCCATCACTGCGGCGAGTACCAGCAAGATAGCGCTTGCGAGAAAGGTCATGCGATAGCCGCTCCCGTCGAACAGCAGCCCGCCGAGGGTAGAGCCCAGCGCAATGGAAAGCTGAATGACTGCCACCATCAGGCCGCCACCGGCTTCAGCATCCTCGGGCAACGCCTTGGCCAACCACGACCACCACCCCACAGGTGCCGCCGTCGCGATCAGGCCCCACAGCCCCAGCAATACAAAAGCTGCCACGACTCCGTCGCCAAGGACAATCAAGGAAAGTGCAATAGCGGCCATCAAGAGTGGAATGCAGACCAGGACGCGGTACATGCCGGTTTTCAAAAAAGTGCCGATCAGAAGGGTCCCGACAAAACCCGCCACGCCGATGACCAGCAGGATCATCGACAACATGGAGACATCTACATCCGTGACGGTCTCCAGGAACGGGCGCAGATAGGTGAACAATACAAACTGCCCCATGAAGAAAGTGCCCACACTCAACATGCCGACACTGACCAATGGGCTCTTGAACAATCGAAAGACATTGCCAGCGCCCGCTTTGCGCGGCGCCGCCGTCATGGCTGGCAGGCTGATCCACTGCCAGATCAACGCGATGATCGCTACCGGAATCAGGCAGAAAAAAGCACCCCGCCAACCGATGACACTCCCCAGATAGCTTCCCAATGGTGCGGCCACTACGGTTGCCAAAGCATTGCCGCCGTTGAAGATTGCCAGAGCCTTGGGCACGCTATGGGACGGTACCAGGCGCATGGCCATTGCCGCCGACATCGACCAGAACCCGCCGATCACCACGCCGATCAGCGCACGACCAATCATGTACACCGTATAGTTTGGCGCCAGACCGACCACCAGTCCCGACACGCACATAATCCCTGTCAGTAACAGCAACAGCGTCTTGCGGTCCATGGAGCCCGCAAGCCTGGAAATTGAAAGGCTTGTCAGCACCGCGAAGGCGCCGGAGATGGCGATCCCATACCCGGCCAGTCCTTCACTGATTTGCAGATCCGATGCAATCGGCGTGAGTAAACTGACCGGCATGAACTCCGAGGCGATCAGCGCGAATACGCACAGTGTCATCGCAAAGATGCCACTCCAGTAAGCCGGCAGTTCCCCAGTCCCCGGCGTGCCAACGGCATCACCTGCCGGGGTGTCGAATACTTGAGCCGTCATTCAAAAGCCTCTCATCAAATAGTTGTTGGCTGAAGCACTGGCCTTTTAGCCAACTGCCGTCAGGTGCCGGGTAAAAAAGGTGGTGAGCCTGGTCCAGGGAATCAAGTTCACGCGGTCGTACAGATCCACGTGACCCGCGCCGGGCACCCAGGCCAGTTCCTTAGGTTCGGCGGCGCGTTGGTAGGCGTCCTCGCTGAACTCTCTGGAGTGAGCCTGATCGCCAGCGATGAATAGCAGCGGACGCGGGGAAATCGTCTCGATATCGTTGAATGGATAGAAATTCACGAACCTGACTTCACTGGTCAATGCGCGGTTTTGCGTCAGTTCCAACGTTCTGCCATGAGGGATATGGATGCCGCGTGGCGTACGGTAGAAGTCCCAGAATTCACGAGTCACTGGGTCTGCATCTTTAGCAAGCTGCACCGGCAAATAGTTCAGAAATTGCATTTGCCCGGTAGAGAACTCGTCGTAGCGTTGCTCGGAAGCTTTGGCGAGCATGGCCTGGCGTTGCTCGACAGTCACTGAACGCCCCAGACCATGACGGGTAACGGCGCCCATGTCGTACATGCTGACGGTGGCCACGGCTTTCAAACGCAGATCCATCTTGGCCGCACTGATGGCAAAGCCACCGCTGCCACAGATACCCAGTACGCCGATACGGTTGCGATCGATAAAGTCCCGCGTGCCAAGGTAGTCAACGGCGGCACTGAATGCATCGGCATACATTTCGGGGGCGACCTGGTTACGAGGCTGGCCCTCACTCTCTCCCCAGAAAGGCAAGTCAATCGCCAGAGTGATGAAGCCTTGTTCCGCCAGCTTTTGTGCATAGAGCATGGAGCTTTGCTCTTTGACTGCTCCCATGGGATGACCGACGATAATCGCCGGCGCTTTAACGTTTCGAGCCAGACTTTTGGGCGTAACAAGATTGCCCACGATCTGAAGATTGTATGAGTTCTTGAAGGTCACCTTCTGCACAGTGACCTTGTCGCTTTTGTAAAAGTTGTCAGCGCCATCCGGCGGGCTGACAGCGTTTTTCGAGTCAGCCGCGAAGGCTGAGCCGCCCGCAACCGAAAGGACGCCCAGAGCCGCAATGCTGACGCCGGTGGCCTTTACGAATTCGCGCCGATCAAGCCCGGGAGGGGTCAAGGCTTCTATAGCTTCAAGGAGGGTTACAGGTGTCTCGCTCATCATCAGTACTCCGTTCCAGATAGGTGACAGAGCTTGACGGATTCGAGATACCCTGATTAGTAGGCATAATCTTCATGTAGTTTTGAGAAAAACTCAGCAATGGCCAATACCAAAGTCAACGATCTCCAGGCTTTTCTGGCGGTGGCGCGCGATCAAAGCTTTACCAAAGCCGCCGCCAAACTGGGCATTACGCCTTCTGCACTGAGTCATACGGTCCGGGCACTTGAACAAAGACTGGGGATACGTCTGCTGGCCCGCACGACACGCAATGTGTCGCCGACAGAGGCTGGAGAAAGATTGATGCGCTCGATCGCCCCGCTTTTTGATCAGATCGCGGTTGAGCTTGAAGCCTTGAGCGAATTACGGGACAAGCCCAGTGGCACGATTCGTATTTCCTGCACTGACGATCAGATTGAGTTGTGCATTCGGCCGATGCTTGCAGGCTTCTTGAAGAATTACCCGGATATCACACTGGAGTTCTACGTCGACTATGGATTCACCAACGTGGTCGAGGAACGCTTCGATGCCGGAATTCGCATGGGCGAATCGATCAGCAAGGACATGATCGCCGTTCGCATAGGGCCCGATTGGCGACTGGCGGTGGTGGGCTCTCCAGCCTATTTCGAACGTAACCCGGCACCCACAACCCCCCATGAGTTGACCGGGCATGACTGCGTGAATATCCGACACAGGCCATCAGGGGCGATCTACGCCTGGGAGTTTGAACGAGATGGCCAGGCGTTTACGGTCAAGGCAGATGGACAACTTGTTTTCAACAGCATCATGCATGTACTCAACGCTGCCGTTGATGGCATTGGCTTGGCCTACGTACCAGAGCAATTGGTAGCACCGTATCTGGCCGACGGCCGACTCAAAGAAGTCCTGGCCGACTGGTGTCCTGAGTTTCAGGGCTACCATATGTATTACCCCAACAGACGCCAGGCGTCCCCCGCCTTTTCTGCATTGGTGGAGGCGCTGAAATATAGAAGCTGAGCGCTCCATACTCGACGCGCTGCAACGTCTATTGGGTCGTTTGCATCCCTTCGCGACAGGAAGCAAACGGCCATTACCCGATCCCTCGGACTCAGCCGACTGAATTGAAAACACTGGTTCACCTTGCGTGAAAATCCGTCATGACATGTCATGACCTCCCTCAAAAAACGGACTTTTGCCAACAAATACGGGGTTTAAAGGACGAATGGTCAAGAGGCGTCAAGCGCGGGGAATTGCCAGGAGTTTGCAGCCACTACAGGCTTTTCAAACGGGCACGTTCGTCGCGGTAAAGTGAACTTAGCTTCCAAGACATGTCACATTAGGTCCCCGTCAAGCGAACTTCAGCAGAGGTACAGCCTAATGAACATGGCCACAGTAGTAAGTGCCGTGATTTCCAGTCTCGCACCAAGCGTCTTCGACCAGAGCGGCCTGCAAGAGCCCGGCGCACATGTCTCAGCCATCGATTACCACTACGGCATGGACATCGATGTTAAACAAGTACTGCAGCGCACCGATACATCAGACAAGACCGGCGTAGTACCGGTGACTGTTGTTTACCTGGACAGCGAGGGCGAGGTTCACAAGATCCGTTTCCTCGAATGGGGCGGAAGCCCGGCCAATCCCGCCAGCATTGTCTGATCCACTCGCAATAGAGTTCCGGGCCTCGACTGCCCACCCCAGAAGCGGAAGTTAAACCTCATATGCACCCAGTGCGAATGATGTTTTTTGTTACCTGAAAATGGACATTATCGAATGACTAAAAGTTCATTCGAGAAACTCACCGTTATCTTGGCGGCATAATGTCGCAAGATTAATTGATAATAATTGCTGAATCTTGATTGCAACCAGCAACGGCAAACTCCAATTAAGCCGTGCCGAGAGCATTATTGATTCACTGAAGCCAAGAGGTAACCATGGAACTTAGTATGTTCTCTTCGTCCACCGTGGAATATATGCGTTTGGGCGTTGTATATTTTCATCTTATCGCCTGCTGTGTGGCAATCGGGTTGGTCTTGACCAGTGACATTGCAATGGTCAAGCAACTCCTGAAGGGGGATGCGTCAGGTCATCAAGATGACGCGCACATGGAAAGCCTTCAAAAAACCGTATCGCTTGCACTTGTAGCGCTCTGGATTACGGGCATCGGCATTGTCGGGATCGATTATGCCGGCAAGGGGATGGAGTATTTCCTCAATCCCAAACTGCAAGCCAAAATCGGCATCGTTGTGCTGCTGACCTTTAACGGCTACCTGTTGCATCGCGCGGTATTGCCGGCGCTGAAAAAAGCCGGTTCGTTACTTAACCTTTCCTTCAACCTGCGCATGCTGGCGCTGTTCTCCGGCGCCCTCTCTGGCGTGTCGTGGTTCTATGCCGCCATGCTGGGTGTTGGTCGTCCGCTGGCCTGGAAGTACTCGCTGGTGGAGTTGCTGGCAGCCTATCCGGTTCTCATCGTCGGTGGATTCGGGGCGATGGTACTGCTCACTGCCTGGGCAAAAAACAGAGACACCGAAACTCGTAAGGAGCAAGGCACCTGGTCAGCAGGAAACGCCGCCCTGGCTGGATGGTGAAGCCAGATTGAACAAGGAAGTTCAGCTTCAGTAAATGAATCACGCTTTTAGCTGTTTACAAAATGTCACTTGAGGATACCCAAATGAAATCCATGAAAGCCCTTTTCGTAGTCGCCGCTCTGACCGCCTCTTCCCTGGCGATGGCCACAGGTGGTGGTGACCGGACCCTCGCACGCATGGAGTCGGCCCGGAAAGTCTCGATGGAAGCCTTCCAGGCTGCACAGAAGCAGAAGGCTGAAGCCGCTGTCGCTCAAAGCAAAGCCAGGGCGACCGATCACGCCAGCAGCTGATCGGTGTAGCGCGCCCCAATGCCAGCCTCGCAAATCCGCCCCTCACCCGCGCCGCTGCTCCAACCAGGAGAGACGGTGGTCTTGTTCGACGGTGTCTGCAAGCTATGCAATGGCTGGGTGAGGTTCTTGATCCGCCATGACCGCCAGCGGCGCGTGCGGTTGGCGGCGGTTCAGTCACCCGAGGGGCAGGCTCTGCTCGCATGGGCAGGTTTGCCCCTGGATCAATTCCACACCATGGCGGTGATCCGCGACCGACACTACTGGGAACGTTCGCAAGCTTTTTTCGAAGTCATCGCCCAGCTTCCCCCACGCTGGCGCCCTGTGAGCCTGCTGCGCATCTTCCCTCGCAAACTTCGAGATTGGGCATACGACCGCATTGCGCTTAATCGTTATCGGCTCTTCGGGAAATACGACACCTGTCTGTTGCCGGACCCTGATCATGAACAGCGCTTTTTGAAGGCCCCTTTATAAACGCCCTCACACGCATTAACCGGATCGCCCGTAGTGGGCCGGCGTCAGGTTTGCGTCAGCGAACGCACCAACCACAGGTTGGCGCTGCATGAGTTCGCAGCTATCTTGCCGCTCAATAATGGCTTGAGCCGTCATTCAATCTCTACGTTTATCAAGACACTGGCGGCGCAGGGTAAGGTTATTGATCTCCATGCAACTGACCGAGTGATCGTCAGCATTATTTTTGGCCTTGTCCTTGGCCTTGCCGCAATTGCCATTGTCATTGCAATTGCCTTTCCCTTTTTGATCATTGTTGTTTTTCATGCAGTTTCTGACATCACTTGCACTGCCCGCATTATCGCAATTTGAACCGGCAAACGAGATCGATGGCAAGGCGAGGGACAACAGGAGTGTGCATACAGCGGCCGCGACGATTCGCATGATAAAGCTCCTGAGTAGATTGCTGCTGCCTGCAAGTAATGCCTTGAACAAGCACTGGGTAACTGTAGCAGCTCCCCTGGAGGAGACTCGTCGACCTGACAGATAAGGAGAAGCGCTGCGAGCCAACCCTGCCCGGATTCACACGCTACGCTAGTGCCTGAGGATTTCCTGAAATCAGGCAATGGCGTAACGGAAAAGGGAGAATCAACCGGTGCAGGCACTCTTCGCGTTTCTCAATGCCAACCCCTACATGTTGCTGTTCCTGGTGGTGAGCCTGGCGGTGCTGATCGGGCGTTTCACCATCAAGGGCTATGGGTTGGGCACTGTGGGGGGCGCCATCGTGGTGGGCTGTGGCATCGCCATTGCCGCTTCCCTGTATGGCATCACATACAAGCTCGATACCTTTACCATGAACCTCTTCTACTACCTGTTCATGTACGGGGTCGGTTTGCGCGTCGGTCCCTCCTTCCTCAACAGCCTGAAGGATGACGGGCTGAAGTTCACCCTCCTTGCGGTCATTTGCAGCGTGTTCAGTCTGGCCGTGGTGGTCGTGGGGACGCGTCTCTTGAACTTGCCGACAGGCGCGGCCGGCGGAATCCTCGCCGGGGCCACGACCATGTCCTCAGCCATCGGCTCGGCCGAACAGGCGGTTGCCTCGGGCGCCGTCCACCTCGCTCCGGGCGACACGGTCGAGGGGGTGTCGGCGATGATCACCCTGTCCTATGGCATTACCTACATCTGGGGCACCGTCGGCATCGTATTGATGTGCAAATACATGCCGCGCTGGTGGGGTGTCGATGCGAAAGCAGCGGCCCGTGCCTATGAGGAGCAGCATGGGATGCACGATCTCGATGACGACGGCATCACCGCTGACAAGGCCTTCGGCTTGCGCGCCTATCGCCTGGAAAACCCCGTGACCGCCGGCCTTACCATCCGTGAATTTCTCGCTCGATACCCGGAATATCGCATCGTCAATGTGCATCACGACGGTGAATCGATAGGGGCAGCCCCTGACATCCGGTTGCAGTTGGAGGATGTGATTACCCTCGGCAGTACACGCAGAGGGCTGACCACCAATATCGGCCTGATCGGTCCAGAGGTCGATGACGCCAAGGCCCTCGCCGTCCCCCTGGACAACGCGGAGATCCTGGTGACCGAGAAAGCCGTCATCGGCAAGCAGCTCAAGAAGTTCCGCGGACTGGACCTGGCCGGTCAGCTTCAGTTGACTCGCATCCAGCGTGGCGGCGTACCACTGCCCGCAGGGCCGGAGACCAAATTGCAACGCCGCGACGTGCTTTTCGTCACGGGCCTTTCCAGCGCCGTGCAACGCGCTGGCGAGGTGTTTGGGGTCATCGCCCGGCCCAGCAGCATGACCGATTTGCTGACACTGTTTGTCGGAATGACCCTGGGGCTGCTGATCGGTTTGATCCAGTTCCCCGCCTTTGGCGCTTCTGTCGGACTGGGGAGCGCCGGCGGCTTGATGGTCTCGGGAATCATCGTCTCGTCACTGTCCTCGCGCCTGCGCTTCTTCGGCAATACGCCGAACGCGGCGCGTAACATCCTTGAGGACATGGGGCTGCTGGTGTTCGTTGCCATTGTCGGGATCAATGCCGGCGCCACCCTCCTCGCTCAACTGACGGGTACCCTCGCCGTGCAGATTTTCCTGGTGGGCTTCGTCGCCTGCATGCTGCCGCCGCTCGCCGTCTGGGTGGTGGGCTATCACTTGATGAAGATCAATCCGGCGGTGCTGATGGGCGGCATGGCCGGTGCCCGCAGCCATTCCGGGCCGTGCCTGGAGGCCGCGGCGGAGATCGGCAGCAACGTGCCGTGGGTGGGGTTTCCGGTAGCCTTTGCCGTCTCGGGAATCCTGCTGACGGTCCTCGGCTACTTCGCCATGGTTCTGGCCAATTGAATGCCCATGAAAAGGCCGCCCGCAGGCGGCCTTTGATTCACGATGGCATCAGGGCAACGCATACACCCTGAACAGTCTCTTCACGGTAAGGTTGCTGCCGCCCAGATACTGGTCGTAGGCCTTTTCTATGAAGCCCGAGTGATAGGCTTCACTCAGGGCCATATCGACCAGCAAGCGGAAGTCTTCGTCGTTGCGCTCCACGATCATCGCCACCGGCGAGTACTCGAAGATGCGGTCCAGGAGCATCAGGTTCTTGGCCGCGCCCTCCTTGGCGACTTCGTTGCGCAGCAGCATGCGTTCGGAGAAGAAGGCATCGGCCTTGCCCTCTGCGACCAGCTTGATGCCCTCGTCGTTGTTGTCCACGGTCACCAGCGAAGCGATCACGTTGAGCAGGCGCATCTGTTCGCGAATCCAGTCTTCGGTCACGCCCCCCTCCAGGGTCGCGTAGGTTTGGTTGGCCAGGCCGTTGTTGATGCTGGCACGCCAGGTCGGGCCGGTATTGGCGACCTTGCCATTGAGCACATTGAGCAGCGGTTCGCGAGCATCGTTGCGCACCACGACCGAGAGGCCGGCGGTGTAGATCGGTATGGAGTAACTGATCATCTTGCGCCGTTCCAGGGTGGGCGGTGTCGGCGTGCAGAGGATATCGACTTTACCCTGGCTCACGGCGTTGACCTCGTCCGAAATCTTGACGGGCTGGTAGCGCACTTGCAGGTCGGGCAGACCCAGCTCGCTCTTGAGCTTGTCGGCGACTTTCAGGCACAGGTCGATGGCGTAACCGCTGGCCTTGTCGCCCTCCTGTTTGCTGAAAGGGGCCAGGTCAGGCAGGTAGCCCAGGGTAAAGGTGTGGCTGCTGCGCACCCGTTCAAGGGTGTTGGCGCCGGCCACTAGCGGCAGCGTCGAAAGTGCGAAGGCAAGCAGCAGTCTGGTGGTTGTGGCAAATGGTACGTTCATGTCCGGTTTCCCCGTATGCAGATGTCTGTGCAGTCCTGTTGGCCACGCCTAAGGGTTTGCGGCCCTGGCCTGGTTGGCCGCTGGCGCTTCGGTGAAGCGCTTGGCGAGGAATCCATAGAGCAGGTAGCCGAAAGCGAGCACCAGGGTGCCGCCCATCACTGCGTCCTTGCCGCAGGCATACAGGGCGTACAAGGAGTACGTCACTGCAATCAGCAAGACCACCACATTACGGGTGTGAATCGCTGACGAGACCCCGGCCTTGTGCATGATCACCAGCAGGCCCGTCAGCGCAGTGATATAGGGGATGAGGTTGGTGACCGCCGCCAGGCTGACCAGCTTGCTGAACTGGGCGGCGGCATCGGGCGAGATGGTCGACAGGGCCATGAGGGTCTGCAACACGCCGCAGACGATCATGCCGATGACGGGCGCATTCATCGAGTTGACCTTGCTGAACAGCTTGAGGAACAGGTTCTGGTCAGCCGTCATCTTGGCCGTTTGCGCCAGGGTAAATTGCCAGCCCAGCAGCGAGCCGACGCACGCCATGACCGCCAGCGCCATGACGATATGGCCCACCATCGGGCTGAACATTGTGGCGTAGACCAACGCGAAGGGCGCCGTGGATTTGGCCAGTTCCGCGTTAGGAATGATGCCCTGGATCACAGTGGTCGACAGCACATAGACCACGGCGGCCCCCAGGGTGCCGAACAGGCAGGCCAGCGGCACGTTGCGCTTGGGGTCTTCCACGGCATCGGTGGCCTGGGCGGCCGACTCCATGCCCAGGAAGGCCCACAGGGTCAGGGGTATGGCTTTGCCAATGGCTTCGGAGATCGCCACGCTGTGCGGATTCCAGGCGGCGGCCAGCACATCAGGCTTGAACCAGAACCAGCCGATGATGCTCAGGCCCGCGACCGGAATGATCACGCCCCACACCGTGAACGCACCGATCTTGCCGGTGATGCTAGGGCCACCGAAGTTGGCGAAGGTGGTCAGCCAGATCAGCCCGATCGTGCCAACGCACAATGGTATGGCACCGGAGCCCAGCCAGGGCACGAAGGCCGTCATGTAGCCCACCGCCGAAATGGCCACGGCCACGTTGGCGATGGCCAATGACAGGAAGTACAAGTACGAGCAAAGGAAAAAGCCCGACTTTGAATGGGCTTCTTCGGTGTAGGCGGACAAGCCGCCGGAGCGTGAGCAGAAGACCCCGCACTGGGCAAAGCAGTAGGCGATAGCCATCGAACCGATTGCCGTGAAGATCCATGACAGCAGCGAGACGGCCCCCAGTTGAGCCATGTTGGTGGGCAACATGATGATGCCCGAGCCCATCATGTTGACCGTTACCAGCGTCGTGAGCCCCATCAGGCCCATTTTCTTGCTTGAATCAGCCATCGCAAACTCCTTGCCCTGTTCAGAGAGTTAACCCCTGAGCCCGCTGACCTGACACCTGTCATCGAGTACGAGGGTGATCCTTACTGCTTAATCACATAGCCATACGCCCGCGTGCGACCGCCTTCCTGCTTCAGATAAACGCCTTGCAACTCCGGTGTGAAGCCGGGCAAGCGGTTGATGCCCTCCTCCAGGGCCAGGAAGTACTTGAGCACCGCGCCGCCCCAGATTTCACCCGGCACCACGCACAAGACGCCTGGCGGGTAAGGCAGCGCGCCCTCGGCGGCAATGCGCCCGTCGGCATCCGCCAGCGCCACCAGTTCGACGTTGCCGCGGATGTACTCGATTTGCGCTTGCTGCGGGTTCATCGCTTTTTTCGGGAAGTGCTCCTTGCGGAACATGTCCTTCTGCAACTGCTGCACATTGTGATGGCGATACAGGTCGTGCATTTCCTGGCAGAGCTGGCGAATGCTGTAGTTGCGATAGCGTTCCTGATGCTGCGCGTAGATCGCCGGCAGCACCCGGCTCATTGGCGCGTCATCGCTGATGAAGCGTTCGAAGCGGGCGATCTGCGCGGCCAGGTGGGTCATCTTCGCCCAGTCTTCGGCCGGGGTGAGCAGGAACAGGATCGAGTTGAGGTCGCACTTTTCCGGGACGATGCCGTTCTCGCGCAGGAAGTTGGCCAGGATGCCGGCGTGAATGCCGAAGTCGGTGTAGCTGCCGTCCACCGGGTCGATGCCCGGCGTGGTGAACAGCAACTTGCACGGGTCGATGAAGTACTGCTTCTCGGCGTAGCCGGCAAAGGCGTGCCAGCGGTCCTTGGGGTGGAACTCGAAGAAGCGGATGTCGTTGGCGATTTCTTCCGTCGGATAGTCTTCCCACGCGCGCCCTTCAATGGTGTGCGGCACGAACGGGCGGACCATGGTGCAGGCTTCGAGGATCAGCTTGCGCGCTTCGATGCCGAACTTCACGCAGTCTTCCCACAGGCGCAGGCCGCTGCGGCCGGAGTGAATGCGCGCATTCACATCCAGCGAGGCGAACAGCGGGTAGAACGGGCTGGTGGAGGCCTGTGCCATGAACGCGTTGTTGAGCCGGTGGTGGTTGCAATAGCGCGCCTGGCCTTTGATGTGACGGTCTTTCTTGTGCACCTGGGAGGCCTGGGAAAAACCGGCCTGCTGCTTGTGCACCGACTGGGTGACGAAGATGCCCGGATCGTTCTCGTCGAGATCCAGCAACAGCGGCGAGCAGTCCTTCATCATCGGGATGAACTGCTCGTAGCCGACCCACGCCGAGTCGAACAGGATGTAGTCACACAGCTTGCCGATGCGGTCGACCACTTGCCGGGCGTTGTAGATGGTGCCGTCGTAGGTGCCCAGTTGAATGATCGCCAGGCGGAACGGCCGCGGCAGTTGCGCCTTGTCCGGGGCGACCTCGGCAATCAGTTCGCGCAGGTAGTCCTCTTCGAAACAGTGGGCGTCGATGCCGCCGATAAAACCGTAGGGGTTGCGTGCGGTTTCCAGATAGACCGGCGTGGCGCCGGCCTGCAACAGCGCGCCCTGGTGGTTGGACTTGTGGTTGTTGCGGTCGAACAGCACCAGGTCGCCGGGGGTCAACAAGGCGTTGGTCACCACCTTGTTCGAGGCCGAGGTGCCGTTGAGTACGAAGTAGGTCTTGTCCGCATTGAACACCTGCGCGGCGTGTTTCTGCGCCAGCAGTGCCGGGCCTTCGTGGATCAGCAGGTCGCCGAGCTTGACGTCGGCGTTGCACATGTCGGCGCGAAACAGCGTCTCGCCGAAGAAGTCGAAAAACTGCCGCCCGGCCGGGTGCTTGCGAAAGAACTGGCCGCCCTGGTGGCCGGGGCAGGCAAAGGTCGCGTTGGCCGCCTCGGTGTAGTGTTTGAGCGCGTCGAAGAACGGTGGCAGCAGGCTTTCTTCATAGGCCTTGGCGGCTGTTTCCAGTTGGTTGCCGTGGTACTCGGCATTATTGCTGGATAAGTCGAAGACACCATTGACCTGCAAGATGACATCCTGCAGTTGCTTGTAGATTGCCAGGGAGCGATTGCTGCGGCCCTGAGAGGCCACCAGGAAGATCGGGATGTCGAAGCCGGTGCGCTTGATGACATCCAGCACCCCGGCGGCCAAGTCATCTATGCAGAGCACGGCGACGGCGACATCGGTAAAGTCCGTCTGGTCGAACCGTACGATTTCACGGCTATTACGAAAACAATCCCGGACCGCATCGCTGGCAGCGATTTTCAAAGCGTTCATATCCAGAATCTCTCGGTCTGCTTGACGTTGAAGTTCCTGGGACGATCATTTTCAGAGGCATCATGTCCCGGGGTCCGGAGCGATTGCCCTATTGGGTATAGTTCACTTTTACAAAATGTTACCCCTTGCCGAAATTTTTTCGGTGTATGAAACACCCCACCGGTTGCCTCCAACCTTTGGGGTGCTGCTCATCCAGCCATCAGGTGCGCCCGGCGGAACCTGTGACGGGCAGGTTCCCGAGTAGTTTGAGCCCGGTACTCCTCACAAACGTCTCATAGTCCATCGGCTTCTCGATCCGGGTTTCTGCGTTCGGCAGCACATAGGCCCAGGCACGTTTGGACGAAGCGTCGTACACCAGCTTGAACAGGCGCGTCGGCACCCAGACCTGGTTGTCGCCGATGGTCGAGTGGCCCGAGTCAAAGAGCGGACCGGTAAAGACAAACACGTTGCCATCGGCGCGCTTGGCAAACTTCCTGACATCCGCCTCGACCTTGCTCCAGATCTTGCGGTTGTTGGTCGGGTCTTGCGGCACCATGTTCGACAGCGCAAAGGATTGGGCCATTGCCTTGGGGCTCGGGGCATCGGCTGCCGGGGATTGGTGGCCACGGTCCACGGCCGGATGCTGGCTGCGGTAGTCGCTCAACTCGGCGCGCCCACTCTTGGGAATGCGTGGGTCCGGATAGAACTGGTTGGTGCGCTCCTCCCCTTTGGCGTCCTGCAACTGGGCTGCATTCAGGCGTTCGACCACCACCAGCGGGGTCTTGCTGGTTTGCGAGTACAGCACCGCGAAGTTGTCGGAACACAGCGCCAAGGGTTTCATGGAGGCAGGCACTGTGGCGGTGTTGATCGGATTCGCTGCCGGGAACAGGTCTGCGCAGCCGTCAAACGATGCCTGTTTCTGTTTGCTTGAATAGAGGTCCAGGGCCGCGTTCTGGCTGATCGAGCCCGAGCGGGACGCTTGTTCATGTTGCGCGGTGGGTGGCTTGAGCAGGTCCAGCAGGCTGCGGGCTTGCGCCCCGGTCGAGAGCAAAACAAGGGCCGACAGCCCAACTGCAATTTTGCGTAGGTACATGAGTTAAATCTTCGAAAGGAATTGAGGGGTAAACGTGCGGCGAGGCCCGATTCACTGAACCGGGTGGGGGGCGTTGCTTGTTATGAGGCGGCGATCATGCTTTCGCTGTCCTTGATCAAGTTACCGATGCGGGGCCGGTCGGTGCGACCGCTGAGGGTCATGCGGGGGTTATGGACCATGACAAGATCGTTTAGTGCAATGCCGTACTCAGCAGCCATATTATTGTGACGCTGTGGTGGATGACTTATCCAGCCCCCCTCGATACCCTTTCGCACCCGGGTGCCTGACGGCAATTCAGGCCAAACCACACCTCATCCAGACGAACCAAAAATGAAATCCTCCGCAGGTTTGCTGTTGTCAGGTATCGAGCTGGACCGTGCCAGTGCGATCCCCTTGTACCGCCAACTCTACTTGCAGATTCGCAAACAGATTCTCAGTGGCAGGATTCAGGGCGGCGTGCGCCTGCCGTCCACCCGGACCCTGAGCAAGGAACTGCAGCTGTCGCGAATCAGCATTCTCAATGCGTTCGATCAACTGATTGCCGAAGGTTTTCTGACGTCGCGGACCGGGGCCGGGACCTATGTCGGCCATGAATGGGAAAGCCGCGGTATCGAAGACGATGAGCACAAGCGCCAACCTCCTCGCCTGTCCGACCTGAGCCAGTCCATGCTGTCGTTGCGCAGCGATCATTTCCGCGGTGTTTCCTATGCCGACTGGGGGACCGGCAGCCCGACCTCGTTCCTGCCCAGCCACAGTGCCTACGATGCGTTCCCGCAATCGGTCTGGAAGCGCCTGTTGAACCGGCACCTGCACAAGCCAACCAAGGCCATGCTCGGCTATGGCGAACTACAGGGATTGCTGGCCCTGCGCGAGGCGATTGCCGAGTACGTCTTCGATGCCCGTGGCATTGATTGCACTGCCGATCAGGTGGTCATCGTGTCCGGCGCCCAGCAAGCCTTCAACCTGCTGGGCATGCTGTTGCTCAATCCGCAGGACAGTTTCTGGATGGAAGATCCGGGGCATATCGCGGCGCGCATTGCGCTCCAGGCCCAAGGTGGCCGGGTCGTGCCTTTGCGTATCGACGAACAGGGGATCGATGTCCGGCAAGGCCTGGCCCTGTGTCCTGACGCTCGCCTGGTGTTTACCACTCCTTCCCGTCAGCATCCCCTGGGCGTCACCATGAGTTATGCGCGGCGCCAGGAACTCATCGACTGGGCCGCCCAGAATCAAAGCTGGATCATCGAGGATGACTGCGACAGTGAGTTCCGCTACAACGGCCGCCCCCTGCCGGCACTCTATGCCATGGATCAATGGGCTCGGGTCATCTACGCCGGAACCTTCAGCAAGGTGCTCTTCCCCTCGCTACGACTGGGTTACGTGATACTGCCGAACGCCTTGATCGAACCCTTCTGCACCCTGCGGGCGGTCATGGATCGCAGCCCGCCCACACTGCTACAGGCCGTCACAGCGGACTTCATGCGCGAAGGGCACTTTCTCGGCCATATCCGTCGAATGCGCGCGCTGTACCAGGCTCGCCAGCAGGCACTGGTGGAACAGCTGCAGAAACGGCTGGGGACTTTCTTCAGGATCACGCCGGTGGAAGCCGGCATGCACCTGATCGCCTGGTTACCCACGCATCTCGATGACGACGCCCTGGCCAGGGAGCTCGGCCAGCATGGCATTCATACCTATCCCCTGAGTGACTACTGCGTCGAACATGCCTTGCCGCCGGCGCTGTTGATCGGCTTTGCCAGCACCCCTGAGGACCAGGCCGAAGCGCGCGTCGAAGCGCTGGCCCAGGCCCTGGACAAAATGGGCCACCTGCAGCCGGCCACTTGACCCAAGGCAAGTGGTCTTATGATTTAACTGATAATGGATCTATCGAGAGTTCCTGACTGGCGCGATAAAGGCTGCGCCGGTAGACCCGGTGTCTGAACCAGGAACGACTCGAATGAACAATAAGATCCAGGAACGATTCAACACCTTGCTCAGCCATAAGGCCGTCGAGGCCGAGGCTCCCCCCGTATTGACCGAAGCACTGGCCCGCCAGTTGCTCGACCGACTGGCCCAACTGCGCCTGTTTGCCCATGCCTACCCCTTGCTGACCAACCTGACCCACGGCCGTGTCACCCCTGGCGACCTGCTGGACTTCGCCTATCGCCACGAACTGCAGGGCCTGAGCCTGCACTTGCTCGACGGTGAGGAAAACAGCCTGAGCCAAATGACCGCCGCGCAGCTTCAGGCATTCGCTGCCAAGGCCAACGCACTCGGGCTGGATGTGCATCTGGAAATCAGCAGCACCCTGAAAAAGGATGTCGATCAAGTGATCGCCATTGCCAAGGCGCTGGGTACCCGCAACATCCGTGTCTACTCACGCTACGAAGGGGCGCTGTCCCGGGTCATGGACGTGATCGAGTCAGACCTGCACTACCTCGCGCAACAGGCAGACGAGCACGACCTGTTCTTCGACTTCGAGCAGCACGAAGAACTCAAGAGCGCCGAGATCGCGCAACTGCTGAGCCGACTTAACCACCCTCGCCTGCACGCCCTGTTCGACTTCGGCAACATGATCAATGCCTGTGAGCAGCCCCTGGCGGCACTGCGCACCCTGGCGCCGCACATACGCCAGACCCACCTCAAGGGTGTGCGCATCGTGCCTGAGCAAAACGGCTTCGGGCATTACGGCGTGCTGCAAGGCTGTGCCGAAGACGACCTGCCCAACGCACGCATGTTGTTCGAATTGCTGATGCTCGGCGAATCAACCCCGCAAGTGATCGCCTTCATTCTCGAGCAGGAGAACCACTACGTCGCCCCGGCGTTCCGCCAGTTCGACGAAGCCGCCGACCCGTTCATTGCGTACCGGGAAATGAGTGAAACAGCGCTGCCTCAAGGCTTCTCGCTGGAGCGAATGCTCGCCGATGAACACCGTTGGGCAAACAACCAGGTGACCTACGTACGAGGTCTGCTGGCCGAGTTCCGCACCCTGGCCGAGTTGACCCTGGCCCATTGCGCAAACGCCTGAACCTGACGTGCCCATCGGCACTGCCTACCCAATTACGCCTGGAGAACAATAATGACATCCCATGACAAGGCCAAATGGCTCAGATTCCTGATTCTCATCCTCGGTGGCGGCACCATCTACAAGCTGGCGAATCTCAAAGACGCCTTCTACATCCCCATGCAAGAATTCATGGGGTTGTCCCACACTGAAATCGGTGTGCTGCTGAGCGCCAACGCCATCATCGCCACCGCGCTGTTCGTGGTGGGCGGCATGCTCGCCGACCGGTACGACACGCGCAAGCTGATCCCCCTCGGCCTGATCGGTACCGGCGGCCTCGGGCTTTACCTCGCGACCTTTCCGCCCTTCAGCAATCTGCTGGTGGTGTTCTGCCTGCTGGCCGTGTGTGCCGACTGCCTCTTTTGGCCTTCGCTGCTCAAAGCCATCCGCAACCTGGGCGACGACAAGGAACAGGGGCGCCTGTTCGGCCTGCTCGAAGGCGGGCGTGGCGTCGTTGATACCCTGGTCGCCTTCTCAGCGCTGGGCGTCTTCGTCGCCATGGGCTCCGGGGAAAACGGTTTGAAATCGGCGATCCTCTTCTACTCGGTCATCGACATTCTTGCCGGTACCCTGACCTGGCTGCTGCTCAAGAGCGGCAAAACCCAGTCGACCGTCAAGCCGAAGAACGGATTGTCGAACCTGCTCGAGGCCATCAAGGTGCCGGGCATCTGGCTGGTCAGCCTCAACGTGTTCATGGTCTACATCGTGTACTGCGGCCTGACCTATTTCATTCCCTACCTAAAGGAAATGTACGGACTGCCCGTAGCCCTGGTGGGCGCCTACGGCATCATCAACCAGTACTTCCTCAAGATCCTGGGCGGCCCTGCCGGTGGCTTCATTGCCGACAAGCAGTTCAAGAGTTCCAGCCGATACCTGAAGTGGGCATTCCTGGCGTTGGTGCCGCTGATGGGCGTCATCATGCTCATCCCGAAAAGCCCTGATTACATCTACGCAGGCATGGCGGCCATCCTCTCCTTCGCGCTGATTGTGTTTTCCATGCGCGGCGTGTTCTGGGCACCCATGGGTGAAGTCGGCATTCCCCAGCACATCACCGGTTCAGCCTTTGGGATCGGTTGCCTGATCGGTTATGCGCCGGGCATGTTTGCCTATGTCATCTACGGCGCAATCCTTGACCACTTCCCGGGTCAACAAGGCTACAACTACGTGTTCTCGTTGATGAGCGTATTGGCCATTGTCGGGTTCATGGTGTCCAGCCTGCTGTATCAAGCGGTCCGTAAAAACGCCACGATCACTGGCAAGGTCAGCGCCGCACAAGCCTGAACATAGACGGTGTATGCAGTGCGGCGGCAACCGGAGTCTCTCGGTTACCGCCGCACTGTGCTGCCATCAAAAGGCGAAATCGGCCTCGTCCATGGCCATCAGGCAATGAGCGCCGCCCCGAAGGCTTTCGCGGTGGCCACTGGCACGGGGCAGCACCCGGCGCCAGTAAAAATCCGCCGCTTGCAGCTTGGCCCGATAGAACCCGGGTTCGTCGGTGCCTGCATCCAGTGCGGCTTGGGCACGCACAGCCGCCTGCAACCACAGCCCGCCCACCAGCACGTAAGCGCTGTACGCCAGGAAGTCCACCGACATGGCGCCGATTTCCTGCACATCACGCTGACAGGCCTCGACCACCTCGCCCCCTAGTTCACGCCACTCGGCGAGACGCTGCTGCATGGCCTCGGCCATTTCCCTCAGCGACGCATGCGAACCGGCTGCATCGGCATGCACGACGAGTTCATCAATCAAGGCACCCAGCTCCGTGGCACCATCGCCCAGCACCTTGCGCCGAAGCAGATCCAGCGCCTGGATACCGTTGGTACCTTCGTATAGCTGAGTGATGCGGCTGTCGCGCATCAACTGCTCCATGCCCCACTCGCGGATGTAACCGTGGCCGCCATACAGCTGAACGCCCAGGCTGGCGACTTCCTGGCCGACGTCGGTGAGGAACGCCTTGACGATTGGAATAAGCAGCGCTGCCCGACGACTCGCGTTCTGGCGAGCCTCGGGTTGCGGGTCGCCGTGTTCAAGGTCCAATTGCAGGGCGGTGTAGGCCGCGAGCAAACGGCAGCCTTCGCTCAAGGTTTTTTGCGTCAGCAGCATGCGCCGAACATCGGGGTGCACGATGATCGGATCGGCGCTCTTGTCCGGCGCCACCGGGCCGCTGATGGCCCGCGATTGCAGACGCTCACGGGCATAAGCGAGGCCACCCTGGAAGGCGGCCTCGGCGATGCCCAGTCCCTGCAAACCAACCTGGAAGCGTGCATCGTTCATCATGGTGAACATGCACGCCAGCCCCTGATTCGGCTCACCGATCAACCAGCCTTGTGCGCCGTCGAAGTTCATCACGCAGGTGGACGCGCCCTTGATGCCCATCTTGTGTTCCAGTGCGCCACAGCTCAGCGAATTGCGCGGCCCCGGTGTTCCATCGGCCGCGGCAATGAACTTGGGCACCAGGAACAGGCTGATGCCCTTCACCCCGGCCGGTGCATCAGGCAAACGGGCAAGGACCAGGTGAATGATGTTGGCGGTCAGGTCCTGCTCGCCGCCGCTGATGAAGATCTTGCTGCCGCTGACCTGATAACTGCCGTCGGCTAGAGGCTGGGCACGGGTGCGCAGCAGGGCAAGGTCGGTACCGGCCTGGGGCTCGGTGAGGCACATGGTGCCGGACCATTCACCGCTGACCATTTTTTCCAGATAAGCCTGCTTGAGCGCCTCGCTGCCATGCCGATGCAAAGCCAGCACCGCGCCTTCGGTGAGGCCGGAATAAATGCGAAAGGACAATGAGGCGGCCATCAGCATTTCGTGGAAGCTGGCCGAGATCAGCTGCGGGAAACCCTGGCCGGCGAACTCCAGCGGCCCGGTCATGCTCGCCCAGCCGTTATCGACGTACTGCCGGTAGGCGTCGCGAAATCCCTGAGGCGTGGTGACGTGGCCGTCGATCAGCTGACAGCCCTGCTCGTCACTGTTGCGGTTCAGCGGTGCGACCACTTCGGCGGCGAAACGGGCGGCTTCTTCGAGGACGCCGTCGATGGTTTCCCGGTCCAGCCCCTTGTTCAACCGCTCACAATGGCCGCTGACATCCAACAGTTCGTGCAGCACAAAACGCATGTCACGCAGGGGAGCTTGATACTTCATGGCGGGCCTCATGGGTTGGCAGAGTGGAAAAGATTGCCGTCACCCTAAGCAGGCGCCTACTATTTTTGAAATTTCATTTTCATATGCCTGGTATTTGTAATTTGAATTTAAAAAGCTTCGATCTGAATTTGCTCCGGGTGCTCGATATGTTGCTGCGCGAACAGAACGTGTCGCGAGCGGCCGAACGCCTGGCCCTCAGCCAGCCCACCGTCAGCAACGCCCTCGCCCGCCTGCGTTCACTGTTCGACGACCCCTTGCTGGTGCGGGTTGGCCGCCACATGCAGCCCACCTCCCGGGCGCTGGCGCTTGAAGGGCCGATTCGCGCGGCCCTGCAACAGATCGAACAGACACTCAATGCCGGGGAAGCCTTCGACCCACGCCTGAGCCAGCAGCAGGTGCGCATCGCCCTGACCGACTTTGTCGAACAGCTGTGCATGCCGCCCTTGCTGGCGCGCCTGGGAGAACTGGCGCCAAACCTGCGTATCGACGTTGCTCACCTCGCCCCCAGTCTTCCTGCCGAGCTGCTGGACCGGGGTGAACTGGACATGGTTCTGGGACGATTCGAAGAAGTGCCGGCGCGTTTCACCCGCAGGACCTGGCACAGCGAAACCCTGCGACTGGCGGTGCGCAAGCAGCATCCGCTAGCACACGACACACTCACGCTGGATGACTTTCTGGGGCTGCGCCATCTCTGGGTGAGTGGCGGCCAGTCGCGCGGCATGGTCGACCAATGGCTGGGCAAGCAAGGCCTGTCACGCAAAATCGTCTACACCACACCCAACTACCTGCAGGCGGCGCACCTGGTCGCCCATTCAGACTTGAGCGTCGTCCTGCCGACCCAGTTGGCCAATCAATTCGCACAGCTGTTGCCGCTGCAGGTGTTCGAATTGCCCTTCGACGTCGGCTCGTTCCACCTCGAACTGGTGTATCTGGCGCAACGCCAACATGAGCCGGCGCTGGCGTGGCTGATCGAGCAAATCCTGGCGGTGCGGCCGACTTGAACTGACGATGGCCTGGCTGATCATCGGTGGTGTTTGATACACCTGTGAAACTGTCGGATCGCTATGCGGTGAACTACTGTCAGTCATGGGCGTGGCACCCACTGCCAATCTCCAGATATCCGTTGAGTTGCAGGGTTTCCAACCGACTTATCACGATGATCACGGAACCAGGCCGATGGAAAAAGATGCAAGAGTCGAATCAAAAAACCAGCCGTTTACCGCGTCGCAAACTGAGGCCCCGGGCGAACCGGCCTCTGTTTCCGATGTGGCTGGCAATAGAGTCTGGGGCACACGGATCAGGGGCCAGGCGCGCAACCTGAGTCACTCGACCCAGTTTGTCATCGCCGCCACGGTGATCCTGGGACTTACGATGTTCTTCGTCGGCAACCTGGTGAGCGAACGGATAGAAAACGCCGCTGTACATAGCGCAGCAGAAGCTGCCGCGCAGTACATGGATACGTTTCTGGAGCCCTATGTGCAGGAGCTGAGCCGGGACAACACCCTCTCGGCTGCAAGCGTCCAGTCCCTGGACCGCCTCGCGGACAGTCGTTCGCTCAAACAGCACATTGTCTCGATCAAGCTCTGGCGAGCGGATGGCACGGTGATCTACGGCACGAACAAAGCCATCACCGACCGAAAATTCCCACTCGATGAGATCACCGAGGCACTCAAGGGCAATGTGGTCACCGACCTTAAAGACCTGGACGAGGATGAGAACGAGTTCGAGCGCAAACTCAACGTGCCGCTCTATGAGATCTACGCACCACTGCGGGACTCACGCACCGGAGAAATCATCGCGGTGGGCGAGTTTTATGAAAAGGCCGACAGCCTCAAGCGCGAGATCAGCCGCGTCCGGCAGCAGGTATGGACGGATGTAGGTACCGCGACACTGGCAATGCTGACGCTGCTGTTCTTCATCGTGCGACGCAGTGACAAGATTATCCAGCGACAGCAAGTGGCACTGCGCTTGCGGCTGCAGGAGCAAACCCGCTTGCACATCAGCAATGCCGAACTGCAGCGCAAGATGGCGACGGCTACCCAGGAGTTTTCCCGGGTCAACGAACTCACCTTGAGGCGCATTGGTGCAGACTTGCACGATGGGCCGGCGCAGTTGTTGACCCTGATTCTGATCCGCCTCGACGACCTGGCCGAAAACTGCTCCGCTGTCGATCAGGAGTCGCTGGAAACCATTCGTGGCGCCGCCACCGACGCATTGAGTGAGGTCCGCGATTTATCACGAGGCCTGGCACTTCCGGAAATCAACGACTTGAGCCTGGAGGAAGAGTTGCAACTGGTGGCGCAACGGCACGAGCAACGCACTGGCACCAGGGTCACATTAACCATGGGGCGGCTACCGGAGGCCGCGCCACTGCCGCTCAAACTCTGCTTGTACCGTTTTGTGCAAGAAACCCTCAACAACGCTTACCGTCATGCCAGCGGCGAGGGTCAGGTCATCCGCGCGCAATACGTTGATGAGGTATTGAAAATCAGCGTCAGGGACGGTGGTCCGGGCATGACGGAGGACGCCATGCTGCTCGAGACATCCGGCAGGACCCGATTGGGGCTCGCCGGTTTGCGTTATCGCGTTGAATCCCTGGGCGGGTTGTTCAGCATCGACTCCAGCGCCTCGGGTACGTCGGTCAATGCACAGTTCAAACTCTAGTCAGCGCCGCTGCGGGCATCCATTGGTGTTTTCCCTTCGCCGTTGTGAAGACGCCCGACCGCTTCGCGCTCCCAATGTCGCCGTAGAGCCGTAACCGCTTCGACGCGATTTCGGGCGTGCAGCTTGTGCATCACGCAGCCCATGTGGTGCTTGACGGTTTTTTCGCTGATCGACAGTCTTGTCGCGACTTCCCTGTTGGTCAGACCCTTTGAAACTTCCCGAATGACCTCTTCCTCGCGATGGGTCAGATCAAAGTTGGGCGTTTGCGCTTCGTGCTTCTGGCTGTTGCTCAGCAGTTTGTTGGCAAGCTCGGGGGTGATATAGGTCTCACCATTGGCAACCGACCTGATCGCCAGGATCAGGTCCGGTCCGCTGACACCTTTCAACACATACCCGCGCGCGCCGGCATCCAGTGCCAGAAGGGCGTCATCTTCGGATTCCGAAACCGTCAGCATCAGCACCTTCACATCCGACAGTTCAGTGGAAATGAAGCGCACCGCGGCGAAAACATCCCCCGGCATATTGACGTCCATCAACATCACGTCCGGGCTCACCCTCTGGGCAATATCCCTGGCATCCTGCGCATTGGCGCCCTGCTCCACGACCTGAAGATCCGCCCGTTTTCTCAACGTATTGGCGACGCCCTCACGTAACATTGGATGATCGTCGACAATGCCGATGCGAATGAATGGACTCATGACGCGCTCCCGAAAGGAAAAGCACTCGAATATTCATTGATTAATAGCAGGGAACCCGGGATCACGCCGGTCATCAGTCGTATGTCCCGGGTGTCTGGCGTTCGGAAATCAGATTCGGGTTGGAGGAAACCGGATCGTCAACCAGCAATCAACCTTACAAATCACTTTATCTTTATCGCTCAACTATTTGTTTTAAAAGGTAATTAAAAAACAAACAAGCAAAGGACCTGATAAAACCCGGATCTGTCTTTCATCCGACCAACAGTCGCTCTTCTTCCCTCGGGCGCAGCCCTGGATCGCCACCGTTTTACAAAACCGGCGTGGTACCGGTGACCGTGGTCTGCCTGGACTGCCAGGGCGAGGTTCACAAGATCCGTTTCCTCGAATGGGGTGCAAGCCCCCCCGACTGACTGACCACGGGTACTGGTGTGCGCCATGCCGGACGACGCGGTGGCGTGGGACATTCAGCCGGGCTACAACGTGTAGGAAACACCGACCTGCACCGTTCTTGGAGCCCCTGGATAGGCGTAGACGTTGCCGAATGCGCCCTCCTCATAGTCTTCGTCCGTCAGGTTCTTCACATCCAGGTTAAGCCTGATCCTGTCGTTCACCTTGTAGTAGCTCAGCAGGTCGACAACGGTGTAGCTGCCCATCGAAAACGCCGTGTTGGCCGTCTGTCCTGCACGCTCATCGACGTACTTGAGCCCGGTGCCAAGCCCCAGTCCCTTGAGCGCGCCATCCTGGAACTCGTAGACGTTGAGCAGGCTGAAGCTGTTCTGAGCAATGTTCATCAGCCGGGTGCCGGACTTGATGACGTTGTCCTTGGTCACTTCGGCATCGACATAAGCGTAGCCGCCAATCACCCGCCATTGCGGGGTCAGGTTGCCGGCGATGTTCAGGTCGAAACCACGGCTGCGCACCTCGCCTGCCGCCACGCTGAAGGTCGAGTCCACAGGATCGGTGGTGAGTACGTTGCGCTTTTCGATCTGGTAAATCGCCGCGTCGACACTCAATTGGCTGTCCAGCGCTTCCCACTTCATACCCAGCTCATAGGATTTGCCCTTTTCCGGTTCAAAACCACCGCCCTGGCGACTGGCGCCGGTATTGGGCTTGAACGAGCGAGCCGTATCGGCATAGATCGCCACGGTGTCGGTGAGGTCATAGGTCACCCCGACGCGCGGGGTCACCGCGTTGTCGCTGGCGTCCCAGCTTCTGCCGCCCGGCACAAAGGTTTGGTAATCGTGCTCGAAGCGCTCGAAACGGGCCCCGGCCAATACTCTCAAACGCTCGGTCAAGGCCACCTGATCCTGGACGAATGCCGCGTAGGTCTTGAGGTTTTCCTTGTCGTTGGTCGGGGTGCGGGTCAAGGCAGGACGAGGCTGGCCATACACCGGGTCGAAGATATCGATCGGGTAGGCACTCACCGCGCCGCTGGAGCGCTGGATGATCGACTTGTAGTCGTAGTCCTCGTACTCGACGCCGGTCAGCAGGGTGTGATCGAAACCACCTGCGGTGAAATGTCCGGTGAGGTTGAGTTGCGTGTCCTTGTCCGTCCACTCCAGCTTGCGGTAGTTGAAGTTACGGCCCAGGGTTCGTCCGTCCGCGGCCACACCGTTGGCTTCGACCGCATTCCCCTCGAGGGTGCCGTCGAGCCATTGGAATCCGCCGCCCAACGTCCAGTTATCGCTCAGCAGATGCTCAAACCGCAGTTGCGCCATGTTGTTGTCGTTGTGCAATTTGCCAACATCTTTTTCGCCGAAGAAGGTATCGCGGGACGCAGTGCCAATCTGATTCGGATAGCGGGTCACGCCGCGATCGAGCGGGTGATTGTTGCGCATGAAGTCGCCTTCGAAAACCACCTTGGTGTCGTCGGTGGCCTGCCAGGACAGCACCGGCGTCACGCCGTAACGTTCGGTTTCGACATGATCGCGGAAGGTATCACCGCCCTCACCCACCACGTTCAGGCGATAGGCCAGGCGGCCGTCTTCGTCCAACGGGCCGGAGGCGTCCAGCGTGCCACGCTTCATGCCCTGGTCATCGAGTTGGCTACCCAGGGTCACGGTGGGCACGGCCAAGGGTTGTTTGGAGATCACGTTGAAGGTGCCACCCGGATCGCCTCGGCCATAGAGCATGGTCGCCGGCCCTCGCAGTACTTCCAGTCGCTCGATGGTGTTGGCATCCGGCATGTTCGGATAGCCACGGTTGATCGGGAACCCGTTGCGATAGAACTCCCCGGTGGTAAAGCCGCGCACGGTAAAGGTGGTCAGGCCCTGGCCGCCGAAATTGTTGGCCCGCCCCACACCGCCGGCATAATCGAGGGCGTCCTGCAAGCGGGTGGCACTGATGTCCTCCACGACATCCCGGGTCACCACACTGATGGACTGTGGCGTTTCGTGGATCGAAGTGTCGGTACGCGTGGCGCTTGCCGAACGCGTCGCGCGGTACCCGTCAACCGGCCCCAGGGCGGTTTCATAGTCTGCTGTGCCAACGATGTCAGTCGCTTGCAACTCCAGACTGGATTTATCGGTAGTGGCTTGCTCCGCCCAAGAGGAAGCGGAAAACGCCTGAAGCACGCAGATAGACACCAGAGTACGACGCATCTAGGGAACCTTGTGAAAATAGCCAAATGGAGCGGCATACATGCCAATAAATCGCGGCGCATGGTATACCGTATCAGTGTGCTTTGATACGTATTCTCATTTGTATTTTCTGAACGCGACCTGCTCCATTTCAACTCGCAATGGTTCAAGCCTCCCTGGCGTAATCAAAAAGGGCCCTGAAAAGGGCCCTTTGTACTCAGGACGTCAGCCCCGGATACCTACACTCGTGAAGCTTTGTTAAGACCGGGCAGCAAGGGACTGCTCGTTGCCGATGCATGGGCATGAACCACCTCCGCCCGCACCGCCTCAGGTTTTTGCTCTTCGACCTCACCATTGAGAGCCTTGTGCATCTTGACGGTGTCCAGCGCCCCGACCCATTTGGCAATCGCCATGGTGCCCACGCCATTGCCGATGGTATTGGTGATCGCCCGCGCTTCCGACATGAACCGGTCGACGCCCAGCAGCAACACCATCCCCGCCACCGGTATGGTGCCCAGGGAAGACAAGGTGGCGGCCAGAATGATGAACCCGGAACCGGTGACACCTGCCGAGCCTTTGGAGGTGAACATCAGTACCGCCAGCACGATCAGTTGATCGGTCAGGGTCAGCGGCGTGTTGGTAGCCTGGGCAATGAATATCGCAGCAATGGTGTAGTAGATCGCTTGCCCGTCCGGGTTGAAGGTCAGGCCGGAAGGAATGATCATCCCGGCGACGGGTTTGGACACCCCGGCCTTCTCCATTTTGGAAATCATCTGTGGCAGCACCGATTCCGAAGAACTGGTACCCAGCACGGTGAACAATTCTTCCTTGATGAACTTCAAGAACTTCCACAGGCTGAAACCGCTGTAGCGGCAGATCGGGCCGAGGACGAAGATCACGAACACGGCACAGGTGAGATAGACGCAAGCCATCAACTTGCCCAGGGAGAACAGCGAGCCGAAGCCATACTTGCCGATCGTGAAGGCGATGGCACCAAATGCGCCGATCGGTGCCAGGCGCATGACCATGTTGACGATGCGGAACATGCCCTGCATCAGGCTATCGAGCGTATCGACGAATGCCTTGCCCCGCGGCCCTACATGCGCCAGGGCGATGCCCAACAAAATGGAAAACAGCAGGATCTGCAGCACATTGCCCTTGGCGAAGGCATCCACAATGGTGTCTGGGATGATGTTCATGACGAAGTCCATGAACGATGCATGTTTCACCGCCGTGGTGTAGGTGGCCAGGCTGGAGGTGTCGAGTGTGGCGACATCGATGTTCATGCCGGCACCGGGCTTGAACACATCGACCACCACCAGGCCGACCACCAGCGCCAGGGTCGAGACCACTTCGAAATAGAGCAAGGCCCGAAAGCCCACACGCCCCAGTTCCTTCATGTTTTCCATGCGGGCAATGCCTGTGACCACAGTCAGGAAGATCACCGGAGCGAGGAGCATTTTGATCAATTTGATGAATGCATCGCCCAGAGGTTTGAGCGCAGCGCCGGTTTCGGGAACGAACACGCCGACGATGGCACCGAGGATCACCGCGATCAGTACTTGCACATAGAGTTTGCCGAATATTCTTTTCATGACAGGGCCCTGATTTTTTATTGTTGTCAGGAAATGCCAAGGAGTCAGGTCAACTGACCTGCCCCTTGGCGTTGTGCCGCAGTACTGCTTTGAAGTGCTGGATAAATCAGCGGTTGATCAATGCGATGACCGCATCCGTGATCTGGCGGGTGGTGGCAGTACCGCCAAGATCCGGGGTATGCAAACCACTTTCGGTCACCGCTTCGATCGCGGACATCAACTGTTTGGCGCTGGCGTTTTCACCGAGATGCTCGAGCATCATTGCCGCCGTCCAGAACGTCGCGATCGGGTTGGCCACACCTTTGCCGGTGATGTCGAAAGCCGAGCCGTGGATCGGTTCGAACATTGACGGGAATTGGCGTGACGGGTTGAGGTTGGCGGTCGGTGCGATGCCCAGGCTGCCGGAGAGTGCCGCGGCCAGGTCAGACAGGATGTCGGCGTGCAGGTTGGTGGCAACGATCACATCAAGCGTCGACGGCTTGAGCACCATGCGCGTGGTCACCGCATCGACCAGTTCCTTGTCGATCCTGACGTCCGGGAAATCCTTGGCCACTTCGTAGAAAATCTCGTCCCACAGCACCATGCCATGACGCTGGGCGTTGGACTTGGTGACCATGGTCAGGTGCTTGCGCGGGCGGCTGCGCGCCAGTTCGAAAGCGAAACGGTGAATGCGCTCGACGCCGGCACGGGTGAATATCGAGACTTCGGTGGCGACCTCTTCCGGCAGGCCACGGTGTACCCGACCACCGTTGCCGGAGTACTCACCTTCGGAGTTTTCCCGCACCACCACCCAGTCAATTTGATCGCCGTTGTGCAGCGGGCTCTTCACCCCCGGCAGTACCCGGGCAGGACGGACGTTGGCGTATTGGTCGAAGCCCTGGCAAATCGGCAGGCGCAAACCCCAGAGTGAAATGTGATCCGGCACGTTGAGCGCGCCCACTGCACCGAAGAAGATGGCATCGAAGGTTTTCAGTTCTTCCAGGCCACCTTCGGGAATGTAGTAGCCGTTTTTCAGGTAGTTATCCGAGTTCCAGTCGAAGTGTTTGAAATCCAGCTGGAAGCCGGTTTTTTTCGACAGGGCTTGCAGCACCTCGACGCCAGCGGCAATCACTTCGACACCGATGCCATCACCTGGAACCGCTGCAATCTTGTATGCGCTCATGGTCAACTCCACTCTCGTAAGTTTCTTGTTGTGCCTGTCGAACGAGCTGTTCAATCAGGGTGTGAGCGGAGTATATGTAGTGAACAAATAGGTGTGAGTTACTCATAATCACTACATAAATAACTTTGAGTTACGAATGAGCCAGACCCTGGATTTGTCGTTTTTCTACCTCTTGGCCAATAAAGGCAGTCTTGCCGCGACCGCACGGGAGCTGGGTATCACGCCGCCGGCGGTCAGCAAGCGTCTCACCGCGCTGGAGGCTCGATTGGGCATCCGCCTGGTCAATCGCACCACGCGCTCCATGAGCCTGACCTCGGAAGGTGAGCTGCTGTTTTCCCACGCCGCCCGTATCCTGACGCAGATCGATGAGGTCGAGCAGTTGATCCACAGCAGTCGGGCCACACCCAAGGGCCTGATTCGGGTCAACGCGTCGCTGGGTTTCGGTCGCCGATACATCGGCCCGGCCCTGGGTGCATTCTTCGCCCAGTACCCGGAGGTGGAGGTGCAGCTGGAAATCAGCGATCACCCCCTGGACCTGACGACCCATGGGTTTGACCTGGGCATACGCTTCGGTACTCTGCCGGACGCCGCCTTCCATGCACGCAAGATCGCGTCCAACCGTCGTCTTCTATGCGCTTCGCCGCTGTACCTGGAAAAGCATGGCGTGCCGCAACGCCTGTCGGACCTGCAGCAACACAACTGCATCTTTCTCAGGCAAAACGAAACGCCCTACGGTGTGTGGAGTTTCACCAACGGGGGCCGCACGCAAAACATCAAGGTCCGTGGCGCACTGGGCTGCAATGACGGCGAAGTGGCCCTGAATTGGGCGCTTGAAGGCTACGGCATTCTGTTGCGGGCCGAATGGGACATTGCCCGATACGTGCGCAGCGGCCGCTTGCGTTTAGTGCTGGAAGACCAGACTCCGACCCGCGCCGATGTTTATGCGGTGTACCCGCAACAGTTACACCTGTCAGCCCGTGTGCGCAGCCTGATCGATTTCCTGGTCGAGCGTTTCAGGCACATCGACCACCTGGATGAAACGGCAGGCCTGCACGACTGAACAGCCTGGGCCCGCAGTCGCTTCGGCCAACAGCGGGCACCGATGAAGTCGGGGCGAATGAAAGCAATCGGCCATCGATTCATTCGGAAAGTCGCCACTTATCCTGGCCCGGGCACCCCGCACAATCCCCCCCCCTGCATTGGGGGATATTCCCCGTCATCGGGGCGTTCATCCGGGCTGCCGATACGTCAACTTGAGGCCAGCGGACAAGAGGGCCGTGGCGTAGAGCCACCAGTCACTCCCTGTCACTTTTGGCGGGAAATATGCATCTTTTCCATCCCGGCCCGGGATCAAATGTTTTACCAACCGGGTCTGGAAGCAGTGGCTCGATGCCCATGCATTGCCACGCTCCGAGGAACCCGTCAGAGGTGTTTGCGATGAAACTGGAAGCCGCAAGGTTGAAACCTGGTTCATTGTCCAAAACCAGACTGGCGCTGAGTATCTCTGCTGCCGTGTTCATGTTTGGGCTGGGCTTGTCCCAGACCCAGGCAGCCCCCCTCGACAACACCGACCCACCGCCCCCTACCGATCCATCGGCGTTCACCAATCAGCCCGCCGACCCCGAAGCCGCTTTGAGGGACTTGCTCAAGCTGCCTCCCGCAAACGTCGGCGCCTTCGACTTGCCCAATGGCGTGGTCGGTAACCGCAAGACCCCCTTGGTCGACAATGTGCTGCCACCCGACCTGCAACCCAGCTTCAACATCCCCACTAACGGTAATGCCAGCCCGGTGTTCGGGGCTCAACCGTTCACACAGAAGCTTGAACTATTCGAGGAATTCGGCTCGAACAAACTGAACGCGACCGACCCGCCATCACCCGTTCCGTTTCCGGTTCCGACGGTGGGCCCCGCACCGGCGCAAGATCCATTGAAGGTGGCGCGAAGCGGCCCGTCGCCGACGGCGCTGGACGCCTTTCTCAGGCAGCCGGCATTGACGCCCTTCCCGACCGAGTTCTCCAATGTACTGGACCGCAACCCCTGGAAGGCGCAGATCGAGGACTTCCTCAATCGCCGGGTCGATTCGCCCGCAGAGGGACGGCCACCAGGAAAAGGTTGGTCGCACCAGCGTTTCAATGAGTTTTTCCCGCGCGACGCTTTCAAGACTGTGCAGGCAGGCGCGCACGTCAACAGCGGCCTACGTGATCGCATGCAACGGCATAACTACGCCGTGGGGGAATTTGCGCCAGGCGGGCTCTATCACAACACCAACGGCGACCCGGCCAACGAGGGCACGACCAAGGGCATTCAAGTGCAGTTTCACCCTAACTTGCCTGTTCAGGACCATAATGCGTTGTGGACATTCGACGGCACCTTTCCGCCCAAACTGCTTCAAGTGCGCTATGGCCAGGCGATGCTGATGCGTCATTACGATGCCTTGCCCATCGACCCGTCGGCCAACCGGGGCTTTGGCCTGCACACCATCACCACCCATGAACATAACGGCCACTCGCCCGCCGAAAGCGACGGTTTCGCCAACGCGTTCTTCTTCCCCGGCCAGTACTACGACTATCGCTGGCCGATCCAGTTGGCCGGTTACGACAGCATCAACACCACTGCACAGGACCCACGGGCAGCATTCCCGTGCGACCCCGGTGAAATACTTTTCGTCAACGACGCCAAGCCCGGCTTCAAGACCTGCAACAACGGCACCATCAAGATCCGTGGCGACTGGCGCGAAACCATGAGCACGCACTGGTTCCACGACCACATGCTCGATTTCACCGCGCAGAATGTCTACAAGGGCAACGCGACGATGATGAACTACTACAGCGCCGTGGACCGTGGCAACGAGGCGGTCGACGACGGGGTCAACTTGCGCTTGCCCAGCGGTTCGGGGCTGGGATGGGGTAACCGCGACTATGACGTCAACCTGACGATCGCCGACAAGGCCTGGGACAAGGCCGGCCAGTTGTGGTTCAACCCCTTCAACACCGACGGATTTCTCGGTGACCAGGTGCTGACCAACTGGGAGTACAAACCCTTCCTGGACGTGCGTGCCCGCCGCTACCGTTTCCGCATTCTCAATGGATCGGTTTCTCGTTACTTCAAGCTGGCGGTGGTGCGACAGGTCAATGGTAATGGTGGCGAGTTTCCTGGCCGGGCCGGTTCCGGGGTTTCCTATAACCGGGTGCCGTTCCACATGATCGCCAACGACGGCAATATCATGGAGCACGCAGTGCCGTTCGATGGCAGCCTGGACCTCGATGGCGACGGCGACAAACAGGACCACAACGCCATTCTGCCGATACTCGGCGTTGCCGAACGCTATGACATCGTCGTCGACTTCGCGAAAAACGGCATCAAGCCGGGCGACAGGATTTTCATCGTCAACATCGAGGAGCATGAAAACGGCAAGCGTCCCAATCGTGACATTCCATTGGCGGATGTACTCTCCGAGAAGTACCTGCCCGTTGTCAGGCAAACCAGCCACGGACCACAGTGGATCAACGGTGACCCGGGCGTGGGCATATTCATGCAACTGAACGTCCAGCCCTACACCGGCCAGGATGTCAGCATGAACCCGGTCGACTTCGAGCCCGCCAAGCCAGGCAAGCCCGAGGGCAGGTTCATGATCCCCCTGCCCTTGCACCGTGATGACCCTGCCGATATCGCCCGGCTTGCCCAGGCGCGGCACCGCACCTTTATCTTTGGCCGCTCCAACGGCACGGATTTCAAACCCTGGACGATCAAGACCGATGGCGGCGAAGGTTTCGGCATGGACCCGCGCCGGATTTCAGCCGCGCCACAGCTGGCCACCGGCCCGACACCGGCAGGGTTCAAGGGTGAAGGCACGCTGGAAGTCTGGAAGATCCAGAACGGCGGCAATGGCTGGAGTCACCCGGTGCACGTGCACTTCGAGGAAGGGATCATTCTCACTCGAGGTGGCAAACCACCACCGGAATGGGAAAAAGGCGCGCGCAAGGATATCTACCGTGTGGGCTCCGATTCCGAGAGCCTCGACAATGTCGAAATGGCCTTGCACATCCGTGAGTTTGCCGGCACCTACATGGAGCACTGCCACAACACACAGCATGAGGACACGTCGATGCTGCTGCGTTGGGATTCTGAACACCCGGGCCAGATCCAATTGATGCCTACGCCATTACCCAGCTGGGACGGCGTGAAATTCGTAAACTCGGTTGCGTTACCGACATTCCGTACGGGCGATGGTGTCGGGCCACAGGTCAAGGTCGACAATAACCAGGACAGTGGTAGTGGTAGTAGTGGTAGTAGCGGCAGTGGTAGTAGCAGCGGCAGCGGTGTCAGCGGAGGCAAAGGCTAGGCTAGCCTCGTCCATCAAACGACTGGTCATGTCTTCTGCAAACGCAAAGAACCACTTGCATGATCGTTTCAATCCCAAAGCCGACTGTCATCTCGGTCGGCTTTGGGTCGTTTTCAGCCCTTCGCGACCGGCAGTAAACGGCCAATCCCCGACACTTCCCCCTGACAGCCGACTGAATTGAAAGCACCGGTTCACCTTGCGTGAAAATCCGTCATGACATGTCATGACCTCTGTCAAAAATGGACTTTGGCCAACAAATACGGGGGTTAAAGGACGAATGGTCAAGAGGCGTCAAGCACGGGGAATTGCCGGGAGTTTGCAGCCACTACAGGCTTTTCAAACGGGCGCGTTCGTCGCGGTCAAGTGAACTTCACTTTCTTGACGTGTCACATTAAGTCCTTGTCAAGCAAACGTCAGTGGAGGTAAGCCTTATGAGCATGGCCACAATTGTCAGTGCCGTGATTTCCAGTCTCGCACCAAGTGTCTTCGACCAGAGCAGCCTGCAAGACCCCGGCGCGCATGTCTCAGCCGTCGAGTACCACTACGGAATGGACATCGATGTGAAACGGGTACTGCAGCGCACCGATACATCCGACAAGACCGGCGTGGTACCGGTGACCCTGGTCTACGAAGACAGCGAGGGCGAGGTTCACAAGATCCGTTTCCTCGAATGGGGTGGAAGCCCCGCCGACCCAACCAGCATTGCCTGATCCGCTCGTCGATCGGGTTCCGGGCCTCGCAGGCCCCCAGAAGCGGAAGTTAAACCTCATATGCACTCAGTGCGGATGATGTTTTTTATTACCTGAAAATGGACATGTTCGAATGACTAAAAGTTCATTCGCGAAACTCACTATTATCTTGATGGCGTAATGTCGCAAGATTAACTGATAACAATGGCTGGATCTAAATGGCAGTCAGCAACGGTAAATCCCAATCAAACCGTGCCGAGAGCCAAGTTGATTCACTATTGAAGCCAAGAGGTCACCATGGAACTTAGTATGTTCTCTTCGTCCACCGTGGAATATGTGCGTTTGGGCGTTGTATATTTTCATCTTATCGCCTGCTGCGTTGCAATCGGGCTGGTTTTGACCAGTGACATTGCAATGGTCAAGCAACTCCTGAAGGGGGATGCGTCAGGTCACCAAGATGACGCGCACATGGAAAGCCTTCAAAAAACCGTATCGCTTGCACTTGTAGCGCTCTGGATCACGGGCATTGGTATTGTCGGGATCGATTATGCCGGCAAGGGGATGGAATATTTCCTCAATCCCAAACTGCAAGCCAAAATCGGCATCGTTGTACTGTTGACCATTAACGGCTTCTTGCTGCATAGCGCGGTATTACCGGCGCTGAAAAAAGCCGGTTCGTTACTCAAACTCTCCTTCAACCTGCGCATGCTGGCGTTGTTCTCGGGGGCGTTCTCTGGCGTGTCGTGGTTCTATGCCGCCATGCTGGGGGTTGGTCGTCCGCTGGCCTGGAAATACTCGCTGGTGGAGTTGCTGGCAGCCTATCCGGTTCTCATCGTCGGTGGATTCGGGGCGATGGTACTGCTCACTGTCTGGGCAAAAGACAGAGACTCCGAAGCGCGTATGGAGCAAGGCACCCGGACAACAGGAAACGCCGCCCTGGCTGGATGGTGAAGCCAGGTTGAACAAGGAAGTTCAGCTTTAGCCAATAAATCCCGCTGTTAGCAGTTCACAAAATCCCGGCTGACAGAAATGTGCAGCCTCAATCCTCGCTGGCGGCGCCCAAGTGGCTGCCAGCGCCGGTTTGACCAAGATCCCGCCTACACCAAATCCAGTGTGTTGAACCCGCCTCGACAGCACGGGCATTAAGCTCCGTCGCCTCAGACCCTTTCGCTCATCCCCATCAATAATGCCGCGCGCCTGGAGCTCGTCCGCTAACCTGGGATGCCAGGCGCCTATCGCTTGCCCTTCATACAGACTACGGAAAGATAAGCACCCCAAAGAACACCACATAGGGCAAGTATCAGCTCCGGATTGAAAATGTTTTGATCGACCGGTGCCACCAGGATCTCGCTATAAAGGCACATGGCGCCCGCTATCAACGCGATAAAGTAGCCGGTCCGGGTTCTGGTCCGGCGCAACAACAGAACCTTTTTCAGACCTTCGTCTTTCCATTCTTGAAGGGGCATGAGTTGGATCTCCTCCAGCAGCACCACACCCCACAGTAACGCACATAACCAATAACCTATCATCATGACGTACTCCAGTTAGAACATTGATTCCTGCATGATTTCACCTGACTTTTTTGACATGGCTGTACAAGACGTTGACGAAGACAATTCCATTGAGAGGACGAACATTTGCCGAGGGGTAAATATGCTTGATTGGAACAGACCCCGCTATCGACGTTAGCAGGACTTCCTTGTGGCGATATCGGCCAAGCACTTGTAGTGATTCCACTACAAGCAGGCTGGATCCGGCGAAGCCGGGCATGTGCCGCAGAGTCTGGAGGCTGCCGAGACCGATTGAGTGGCTCGGCTGCGTCGATGGCGGGGTGTTCTAAGTCAACAGGCCGTTTTCGAGTGCATAGCGGGCGAGTTTCGCGTTGCTGTCCATCCCTGTTTTTTCCAGGATACGTGCCCGGTACGTCGTGACGGTACTCGGGCTCAAGTGCAGTATCTGTGCGATGCGGACAATCCTCTCGCCTGAAGCGAGGAGTTTTAGTACTTCAAGCTCCCGGTCCGATAGCGCTTCGTGGGGTGCCCCGTCGCCTCTGCCGATAGCGTTGACCAGTTTTTCTGCCAGCTCAGGACTGACGTGCTTGCCGCCTGAGGCCACCTTGCGAACGGCCGCAACCAGGGTGGCTGCGGAAATATCCTTGGTGAGGTATCCCGCTGCGCCGAGCTTGATCGCGCGTAACGCATAGGCCTCGACCGAATGCATGCTCAGCATCAGAACGGCGAGCTTGGGTTTCTCTGCACGCATGAGCTTGAGGAGTTGGAGGCCGGTCTTGTCGGGCAGCTGAATATCTACCAGCGCCACGTCGAAATCCTGCTCCCGGACCAGGAGCATTGCGTCTTGTGCCGTCTCTGCTTCACCCGTAACGTCGATCTCGCCGGCAGTCTCCAGCATGCGTCGCACGCCGCTACGCACGATGCTGTGATCATCCACCAGCAAGACTCTGATTTTGTGGTCAACCATCTGTATTTTCCATTCACCAGTGGCCAGCGAGCCATGGAATCTGCTGCAGCGTTTGACGTTAGCAGGCACAGAGCACACTTGCACTTTTTGCCTCAGCCATTAGTGCTCACTACTCCGGACTGCGGGTGCAGTCGGTTGGAACGGCCTGTTCCCGGCCAATTTCCCCAGGATCCGGGGGCATTGCGCCAACCTTGCTAATATTTCACAAGCCAACGCTCGGTTTTCAGCATGGTCAATACTGCAATGCCGGCTCCCGCGTGGCATCCATCTTGACTGGACATAGACATGGCCACAGTGACGACACCGATCGAAACTTTCGACATGAAGACGTTGCTGACAGCGCTCAAGGCGTTGCGCAATGGCGACTTCACCACGCGTATGCCGCAAGACTGGACCGGCATGCCGGGCAAGATCGCCGATACGCTCAACGAGATCATCGACATGGCGGCCGACACCGCCACCGAATTCGAACGCGTGGCGCGACTGATCGGCAAGCAGGGCAAGGTCGATGAGCGTATCCAATTGCCGATGATGAAAGGCTCATGGCAAAAGATCGTCAACTCGAGCAATGCGCTCACCAGCGACCTCATCAGCCCGATGAACGAGATGATTCGTGTTATCGGTTCGGTTGCCGAGGGTAATCTGAGCCAGCAGGTACCACCGGTACTCGACGACCTGAAACTGCGGGGTCAGTTCCTCAAATCCGCCAGGATCGTGAATACCATGGTGACGCGACTGGGCTCCTTCGCATCCGAGGTTACCCGCGTGGCGCGCGAAGTCGGCACTGAAGGGATTCTCGGAGGGCAGGCCAATGTCAAAGGGGTGTCCGGCACCTGGAAAGACCTGACCGACTCCGTCAACGACATGGCCGCCAATCTGACCACCCAGATGCGCAACATCGCTTACGTGACGACCGCGGTGGCCAAAGGCGATCTGGGCAAGACGATTACCGTCGAAGTCAGGGGTGAGATTCTCGAGCTGAAAAACACCATCAACACGATGGTCGGCCAGCTCTCGAGTTTCGCTGCGGAGGTGACCCGCGTGGCGCTGGAAGTCGGTACCGAAGGCAAACTGGGCGGTCAGGCGGAAGTGCGCGGCGTATCGGGCACCTGGCGCGACCTGACCGAATCGGTCAACGGCATGGCGGCCAACCTGACCACCCAGGTGCGCAACCTCGCACAGGTGACGACGGCGGTGGCGCGCGGCGACCTCGGCAAGAAAATTACCGTTGAAGCCAAGGGCGAGATTCTCGAACTGAAAAACACCATCAACACGATGGTCGACCAGCTCTCCAGCTTCGCCTCGGAGGTGACCCGCGTCGCCCTGGAAGTCGGTACCGAAGGCAAACTGGGCGGACAGGCTGAAGTGACCGGCGTGTCCGGTACCTGGAAGGACTTGACCAATTCGGTCAACGGCATGGCGGCCAACCTGACCACCCAGGTGCGCAACATTGCCGACGTGACGACGGCGGTGGCCAACGGCGACCTGTCACGCAAGATCACAGCCGAAGCGAAAGGTGAAATTCTCCAGCTCAAGGAAACCATCAACACAATGGTGGACCAGCTCTCGACCTTTGCCGACGAAGTGACGCGCATGGCTCGCGAAGTGGGGACTGATGGCAAGCTCGGTGGCCAGGCCAGAGTGACGGGCGTCGGTGGAACCTGGAAAGACTTGACCGACTCGGTCAACAGCATGGCGGCCAACCTGACCAATCAGGTGCGCAACATCGCCGACGTGACGACGGCGGTGGCCAAAGGTGACCTGGGGCGCAAGATTACCGTGGAAGCCAAAGGCGAAATCATGGAACTGAAGAACACCATCAACACCATGGTGGACCAGCTCAACAGCTTTGCCGCCGAAGTGACGCGGGTGGCGCGCGAAGTCGGCACAGAAGGCAAGCTCGGGGGACAGGCACAGGTGCAAGGCGTGTCCGGCACCTGGAAGGATTTGACCGAAAACGTGAACTTCATGGCGGCCAACCTGACCAGCCAGGTGCGAGGCATCGCCAAAGTGGTGACCGCAGTCGCCAACGGCGACATGAAGAAGAAACTGACACTGGAAGCCAAGGGCGAGATCGCCGAACTGGCCGACACCATCAACGGCATGACCGATACCCTGGCACTGTTCTCCGATCAGGTGACCTCGGTGGCGCGTGAAGTGGGGGTCGAGGGCAAGCTGGGGGGCCAGGCCAACGTGCCGGGTGCTGCCGGCACCTGGCGCGACCTGACCGACAACGTGAACGGTCTGGCGGCCAACCTGACCAATCAGGTGCGCGCCATTGCCGACGTGGCGACTGCCGTTACCAAGGGCGATCTGACGCGTTACGTGGAGGTGGAAGCAAAGGGTGAAGTGGCGGAATTGAAGGACAACGTCAACGAGATGATCCGCAACCTGCGCGAAACCACCCGGCAAAACGCGGAGCAGGATTGGCTCAAGAGCAATCTCGCGAAATTCAACCGTCTGCTGCAGGGCCAGCGCGATCTGGCGGCCGTCTCCAAGATGGTGCTGTCTGAACTGGCTCCGCTGATCAACGCCCAGCACGGTGTGTTCTACATGATGAACGAGAGCCCGCCCGACCCTGCGAAACTCAAACTGCTGTCCGCTTATGCGTACAAGGGAAACATCAATGTGAACGATGAGTGGCGGCTCGGCGAGGGCCTGGTCGGGCAATGCGCCTACGAGAAGCGGCGCATCCTGCTGACCGATGTACCCGCCAATTACGTCGCGATTTCATCGGGACTGGGTGCGGCCGCCCCACTGAATATCATCGTGTTGCCGATCCTGTTCGAGAACAAGGTCAAGGCCGTCGTCGAAATGGCGTCGTTCACGCGCTACAGCATCATTCATCAAACCTTCCTTGATCAGCTTGCTGAATCGATTGGTATCGTGCTCAACACGATCGAAGCCAATATGCGTACCGAAGAACTGCTCAAGCAGTCGCAGTCGCTGGCGCAGGAGTTGCAAAAGCAACAAGAAGAATTGAGACAGACCAACGAGGAACTGGGGGACAAGGCCGGACTGCTGGCGGAGCAGAAAGCCGAAGTCGAGCGCAAGAACCGCGAAGTCGAAATCACCAAGCTGTCGCTGGAGGAGAAGGCGGAGCAGCTGATGCTGACCTCGAAGTACAAGTCCGAATTCCTCTCCAGCATGTCCCATGAGCTCAGAACGCCACTGAACAGCCTGCTGATCCTGGCCCGGCAGCTCAGCGACAACGCAGAACACAACCTCACGCCCAGGCAGGTCGAATATGCCAAGACCATCCGTAGCGCGGGCAAAGACCTGCTGGAGCTGATCGACGAGATTCTCTATCTGTCCAAGATCGAGTCGGGTACGGTCACACTGGATTTCAATGAAGCGCTGTTCGCCGATCTGCACGAGCAGATCGAACGCACCTTCCGGCCGGTCGCCGAAAGCCGGGGCCTGACCTTCACGATTGAACTGGCGCCTGCCCTGCCCCCCGTCATCCGGACCGACGAAAAGCGCCTGCTGCAGGTGGTCAAGAACCTGCTGTCCAACGCCTTCAAGTTCACTGAGCAAGGCAGCGTCAAGATCAGCATCGAACCCGCTGTGTCCGGATGGAGCGTGGATAACAGCGAACTGAATTGTGCCGATGCAGTGGTCGCCTTCGTGGTCACCGACACCGGCATTGGCGTATCTGCCGGCAAGCAGAAGCTCATCTTCGAAGCGTTCCAGCAAGCAGATACCGGAACCTCACGAAAATACGGCGGCACTGGCCTCGGCCTGTCGATCAGCCGCGAGCTCGCACACCGGCTGGGTGGTGAGGTGCGGTTGATCCCCGGTGAGATCGGCAAGGGCAGTACTTTCGCGCTGTACGTGCCCTTGCGTACACAGGATGCCCAGCGTCAGACGCTAAACGAATCCACGACAGAGGCAGTACCTGGCCAAGTCAGGCGCGACCTCATGCCAAGCCCGTCTGCACAGATACCGGACGACCGCGAGTCGGTCCAAGCCGGGGACCAGGTGCTACTGATGCTCGAGGGTGACGCCCGATTCGCCAGCATTCTGCTCGAGGCCGCGCACCAGAAGGGATTCAGGGCTATCGTCACGACCCGTGGCGCGGATGCACTGGAGCTTGTCGAGCGCTTCAAACCCGCCGCGATCACACTGGACCCGGGCCTGACGGACATCGATGGCTGGTCGCTGCTCGAGCAGTTGAAGCGCAATTTCGCCACGCGTCACATCCCGGTCCAGATCATCTCGACCGCTGACGACCACACACGCGGGCTGCGCTATGGCGCTTTCGACTATCTGCTCAAGCCGGTCACCGCCGACGAAATTCAAAATGCGCTGGTCGGCATCGTGGCATTCGCTCAACGCAAGACCAGGAACCTGCTGCTCATCGACGGCAACGACGGGAGCCGCGCCCGCATCCTCGATCTACTCGGCAATACCGACCTGAAGATCGAGGCGACCGCCAGCGACGCGCAAGCCTTGAAGAAACTGGCAAAGAAACGCTACGACTGCTTGGCAATCAATCTCAAACTGCCCGACGCATCCGGCATCAGCTTTCTCGAGGCATTGCAGCAAGACCACGCTCTGCGTGAATTGCCGATCGTCGCCTATGGTGCAGAGACACTGACCAAGCCGGAACACGAGCGTTTCAGAACACTGCTCGGCAAGGGCGTGATCAAGGCCGTTGAGTCCCCAGAGCGCATACTCGATGAAACCGCACTGTTTCTACACCGTGTCGTAGCCAGGCTGCCGCAGACCCAGCGCAGGATGCTGGAAAAACTCTATGAGGGTTCGGACAGTCTCGAGGGTAAAAAGGCCCTGGTGGTCGACGATGACGTGCGCAATATTTTTGCCCTGACCAGCGTGCTTGAGTGCAACAAAATGCTGGTGGCCACGGCCGAAAACGGTCGAACCGCCATAGAACTGCTGCAGCAGCAGCCCGATACCGACATCGTGCTGATGGACATCATGATGCCCGAGATGGATGGCTTTGAAACCATGCGCCAGATCCGTACATTCAAGAGATTTGAAACCCTGCCCATGATTGCGCTGACGGCCAAAGCGATGATGGGCGACCGTGAAAAGTGCATCGAGGCAGGAGCCTCGGACTATGTCAGCAAGCCGGTGGATACCGACCAGTTGCTGTCGCTGATGCGCAAATGGCTCTATCGATGACGCTGTACCGCGCTCATTGCGGCTAGCGCAAACAGAAGTGGCATAAACATGCAGCAGGAACCTCCGGTATTCAGTGAGAGCGCCCAGGTGCGGCACCCGCTCCCGCCTGATGGCGTGCCCGCATCAGTGTTGCTGGTGGATGACAATCCCGCCAAGCTTACGGCGCTCGCCGCGGTGATTGCCGACATGGGCCTCGATATTGCCACGGCGACCTCCGGGCGCGAGGCGCTGCGCCTGCTATTGCAGCGCGACTTCGCCGTCATTCTGCTCGACGTGAAAATGCCGGTGATGGATGGTTTTGAAACCGCTGCACTCATTCACGGCCGTCCGAAGTCGGCCCACACACCCATTATCTTCGTCACAGCTGAGGCCGAAACGGATTCCGAGCGTTTCCGCGGTTATACGTCCGGCGCAGTGGATTACATCTTCTCGCCGATTGTGGCCGAGGTTCTTCGCGCCAAGATCCGGGTGTTTGTCGACCTGTTCTACCTGCAGCGCAAACTGACGATGCAGGCCGAAGAATTGCTGCAATCGAAGCTGCAGCTGCGTGAACTGGCCTCCTATCAGGAGCACATCAAGGAAGAAGAGCGAAAGCGGATCGCACGCGACATCCATGACGAGCTGGGACAGAGCCTGCTGGCGTTGCGAATCGATGTTTCCATGTTGCAGGCGCGCACCAGTACCATGCACCCCAAGCTCAACGAAAAGGCCAGCGACGCCCTGAACCACCTCGATACAGCCATCCGCAGTGTCCGCAGTATCATCAATGATCTGCGACCGCCCGTACTTGATCTTGGATTGCAGGCAGCGATCGAGTGGCAACTTGAAGAATTCCGGCAACGCAGCGCGATCGATTGCACGATGTCGGCGAAAGACGAAAATTTCCGTTGCGATCTAAATGAAAAATCCGCCACGACCCTGTTCCGCATCGTGCAGGAATCGCTGTCGAATATTGCCCGGCATGCGCAAGCGACACAGGTGCGTATCGAGCTCTCATGGGAGGGTCAGCGGCTTTACCTGCAGATCAAAGACAACGGTGTAGGCATGACGGATCGCAAAAAATTGAACTCGTTCGGGCTGGTGGGAATGAAGGAACGCATCAGCATGCTGGGCGGGGAATTCACGATCGACAGCGCGCCGGACAAAGGAACGAAATTAACGATATCGCTGCCACTCGACTGACCCGGATGGCAGTGACATGTTCATTCTTTGTAGTAAGCGCTAGCGTCGTCGAGTTTCAACTTCGCGGGTACCGCCTGCTTCGCCGTTTCGGATCCGGTCGACAGGGGTACGCTCTGCGTGACGTTGGACATCCGGGTGATTTCCACCTGCACTTTATCCTTGCCGAGCAGGTAGTCGGCCAGTTTCTGGGAAAACGGCCAGTAGTTCAGATCGGCTGTCAGGGTCAGCGGCCCGACGGCGTCGGCGGGCACCAGGAACGAGAACTCCCCGACATCGTAGCCCTTGGGCAGAATGCGGTTGTCCGAGAGAATCTGCGTGGCATTCCAGACCTCGACGTCCAACGGATTGCCGTCCTTGTCGCCTATGTGCACCTTGAAATTTCGCGTATTGACCTCGGTCTTTCCGTCCTTGATCGATCCCAAGCGGTAGATCTCGCGACCAGTGGCATCCTGCACCCGGAAATCGATCCACATCTCCCGCCCCTCGGGAAAGCCGGTCGGCAGCTTGTGCCCGGCGCCGACGTTGGTCACTTTGACCGCTACCGAGGTGTATTGCCCGGGCGTCATGGCGGCCGGCACTTGCTCGAACTTTATGTCCCCGGCGCCCGTGAGCATGTCGCGTGCACGTTGCGCCCCCTCCTCCTGACCGAGATGCTTGAGCATCATCGCGTTGGCCCCGCTGAACCAATGCGAGGCAACCTCCTCGCGGTCTGGCCCCATGATCGCGGCCTTGCCTGCAAAACCCGGCATATGGCAGCTCTGGCAGGTCACATTGTTCAGGCTGTAGGTGCTCTCCTGCCATTCGTCATAGGTGCGCTCCACCGCCACGCTGCTGAAGGGGTGCGTGACGTTGTGGCAGGTGCCGCAAAAGTCCGAGCGGGTGTGCAGGGCGGAATACACGGTGTCGTGATAAGGCGAAACGGCATCCCTGCGCGGGCCGAACTTGGTCGGCTTGCCGTGTGCCCGCGGACTCAGGACATAGGCGCCGTTGTCGAGGCCCGTGCGGGCACTGATGTTGTGGCAGGTCTCGCAATCGACCCCAGGCATCGGGTGATTCTTGGCACTGTCTTCAATCGAGGAGCGGTTGACTTGCGAAGTGATCTGCCCGGTCGTGAGACCGATCGGGGTATGGCAGCCGGTGCAGAAGTTATCGACCTTGCCTTCGGTGGCCGAACTCGCGCGCTTGAGCAAGGCCCGATAGATGGGTTCATCCCAGGCCTGGGACATCATCGACGAGCGCCACTGCTTGTAGATCTCCGTATGACAAGCGCCACAGACCTGGGCATTGTCGAAGTCCTTCACATTCAAGACCAGGTTGCCGGTGGTATTGGCCCGATGGGGAAAGAACGGCATCCCGCCAATCACATGCATGAGCCTGGAGCGTGCCGGCTCCACCCACTTATCGTTACTTTGATTGTCATTGCCCTGAGGCTCGTCCGCCGCAACCAGCGTGGCCGTCAGCAGGCAAACCAGCAAGCACAACAGACGAAGCAGCGACACTACCTTGCAGTGGTTCATAACGACTTCCCCTGGACAGTTGCAGAGGATGACCGCAGCACTTTCATTGAGTCGCCAGGGGTATTTCGTGATGCAACCCGACGGTTACATCAATCGCTCAATGGGGGTACTTACAGCTCCACGGCGTCCCGGCACCTTTCATGAACGGGATAGCCTCGCTCAGCAATTACCCTGCCATCGGTGCAGCAATATTTATCGGCATGCCTGAACGCCCCGCAAACATTGCTCGGAATCTGAAATTCCCGAGTTGATGGAGACGCGAATCCTGCTGGGGAATCGCGCCCATTAGCGGGGGGAATTCACGCCGAAATCGGGGGGATTCAGATCAGGGGCCAGTACTGCAGTACAACCGCCGCACAACATCCGATAGCCGTATTGCTCCCCCGGATTTCATGAGTCGCTCAGATCCGTACCGTCACCTGGGCCGCCGACTCCATCGCTGCAACCAGCTTTACTTATGTACCTGTCGGTTCGATGGCCGGATGCGCCCACGCAGGAATGACCGGCGCCGGCAACCTCTCGCGGCCGTCCAGGGTGAAGACCGGCAATCCGTGAGCCAGGGGAAAGTGCAGGCTGTGGGTGATCAGTCCGGTTCGGTCGCGAGCAGGTAAATGGCACAACGCCAATGCGCTTTCCACCAGGTATTCGACGGGCTCGGTCGGGTAGTCGTCGGGGATATAGCGCCCGCCACCCGGGGTACGAATCGCGGTGCTCGGCCCCACGGTGTTCACCGCAATATTGTCGACCAAAAGCTCAGCCGCCAGGCTCTGGGTGAACCGGTTGATCGCCGCCTTGGCCGCGGAATAGACGGAGATCCCGCCGAATCGTTCGAAGTCGCCGTAGGGGCGCAGCGGTGGCAGAGCCGTGACCGATCCCAGGTTCAGAATCCAGCCGCCACCCCGAGCCCGCATCAAGGGTATTGCAGCCTGGCTCAGTGCGAATGGCACCCGCAAATAATGATCGAGCGTGCGCTCGAACACACTGAACGGCATCGTTTCAACGTCGCAGTACTCGGCGAAACCCGCGTTGTTGACGAGGATATCCAGGCCGCCCGTGACGGCGACGGCGCGAGCGACCAAGGTGTCGCGCTCGGCGGGTAGTTCCAGGTCGGCCGCCAATGGAATGGCCTGGCCACCGGAGCTCCTGATCAGTTCGACTGTCTCGGCCAATGTCCCCGGCAGGCTGGTCGTCTGCTCGAGGCTGCGTGCGCTCACCACCACGATCGCCCCTTCTGCCGCGAAACGCTGGGCGATGGCGCGGCCGATGCCCCGGCTGGCGCCGGTGACAAGAGCAACCTTCCCGGCCAGTTTTTGAGTTGTTTGGGTCATGGGTACTCCTTGGAATCAAGTCAGGTGCAAAGCCATCTCCGTGTCGAGCCGATGGCTTTGCTGTTGTGTGAAGATCAGTGTCCGGCCCGGGCCGCCGCTTCCGCGGTGAACATCGCCGGCGTCCAATCCTTACCGGCGTTGAGCAATGGCGCACCCCGTTCATTCGGCACGTTGTCGATCAGGTAGGCACCGGAGATCAGGTCCTGGTGGGCGGCGATGCCCCAGTACGGCGTTTGCGTTTCGTAGGCCCACATCCAGTTGCCCAACACCGTGCGCCACAGCTGACCGCGACCGTCGTACTGGTCTGTCATCACCGCCGACCAGGTGTCCTCGTTGATGTAAAACACACGCTTGGAATACTGATGACGGAAACCTTCCTTGAGCGTGGCTTCCAGCACCCACACACGTTGCAGTTCGAAGCGCATGTAGTCGGTATTGATGTGGCCCTTGTATTTGGCCAGGTCAGCCATTTTCACGTCGCTCTGGTTGGTGCTGTAGGCGTTCCAGGGAATGTAGATTTCCTTCTTGCCGACGATCTTCCAGTCGTAGCGCTCAGGCGAACCGTTGAACATGTGGTGTTCGTCCACCACCCGGAAACCACCAACGCCCAAGGGCATGTCAAAACCGAACGAAGGCGCCTGTCGAACCCGTCGTGTTCCGGGGTTGTAGAGGTACACGTCACGCGGGCTTTCCTTGTAGTTGAAGGACTCCAGCGAGACGTTCACGCTGCCCTTGTCGCGCAGCGGCAGGATGGTTTTGGTCAGCGACAGTGCGTTGAGCCTGCCGTACTTCGAGCCGGCATCGGCGGTGTCGCGCATCACCCCGGGATCACTGCGCAGCCCGAGGAATCTGGACAGGGTTTCACCCCAGGCCAGATTGCCATCCGGGTACACCACCAGTTCCTGGGTGGTGACCTCCGTGGTGTAAGGCTGGGCACCGGTGTTGTTGATGTTCCACAAAAGTTCCAGGCCGGTTTTCGGGATAGGGAACGGACTTGATCCAGTGACCGCTGCCAGGCCCAACCCATCGTCGACCAGTTGCGCCGTGACCGCGTTTTTCTTGAACGCTGTACACACCCACTCTGGAAAGTCGAAATCGCGATGGCTGGTGTAGACCGGGATGTGGAAGGTCTCCGGGTACTTCGTCAGCAAGGCCTTCTGGCCATCGGTGAGCTTGTCGGCGTACTGCGACATGTTTTTCGCAGTAATGTCGAACAGCGGTTTTTCGGCGGCGTAAGGGTTTGGCCAGAAATGCCCGGTGCCCTCGTATTTCACGGTGTCGGGTGTGCCCACCCACTTGCCGGAAAAAGCCGGGATCGTGCCCTCGGCATTACCGGCACGTTCCGCGCCGGCACAGGTCAGATCGTGGCCAAGCCTGGCCGCTTCTTCGGGCGAAACCCTGGCCCAGGCCGATGGACTCAACGCGGTCAGAACACCGACAGCGAGCAGACTTGCACGGAAAATCGAAGCCTTCATCACATGCTCTCCTGATGGATCTTATAAGTTGTATTTGATGTTGATCGCCACGAAATCGCGGTCGGCCAGCGGTTTTTCCAACGGGTCCGGCGAGCCGAGATAGGCGTTGTAGGTCACACCCACCTGAAGGTTGTTCAGGTACTTGAATACGCCACCGAGGCTCGCACGGGAGTCCCCGTCGCCGCCGAAACCGAAGGAACTGACAGCGGACTGATTGAAGGAGCGGCCATAGGTGAAAGGCACGTCCATGTCCCAGCCCACGAAAACGTTGGGGTACGTCAGGGTGACGTTGAACTGGCCGAATTGTGCGTTGCGATCGTAGGCCAGGCTGGAGAGACCACCCTCGTCGACGTCGTTGACGTGGACCGCGCCAAGCTCGCCGGAAAAACTCGCTTGAGGTGAAATCCAGGTGTTGCCCCAGGTTTTCAACGCCGACACTTGCACCTGAGTGGCGTTGCCGCGGGACACACCAGTTTTGGTCACCAGCGGCGTGCCGTCCTTGTAGCTGACCTCTCCGGACACCTGCCAGTCGCCCAGCCGGGTGGAGAGGCTGGCGCCGGTCAGGTCGATGTCTTCGAAGTATTTGAGGTGGTAGCTCCGCGTCGCAAAATCGGTGATCACACTGGGGGTGCGATCGTGGTAGCGAAGGCGGTACACCCCCACTTCGGTAAACGGCGTGACCTTGTAGCGAGCACCCACGCCCCACTCCCCGCCATCACGGGCATTTTCGCTCGGCCCTCGGGTCAGCGCCCCACCATTGTTGAGCAGTGTCGCGAGATCACCGGGCGCCAACCGTATGAAATCAGAGCCTGGCCCGATCATGTCGGCATAGGAAAAATAGTCGCCTCCGGGTGACAACTCATAAGGATGATTTTTGAATTGGGTATAGCCAAGCAGGGTCAGGTCCTTGATCGTGAACTTGCCGGAGGCTTGCAGTTCAGGCAGCAGGACTTCCTTGATCTCGGTACCCGGAATGTTGGTCTTGGTGGCATCGACGGGGCCCTGCACTCCGGAGATGCCGGAGATGTAGAGGCTTTCACCCCAGGCGACAACTTGGTTGCCCAGGCGCAGGTCAAGGTAGCCGTTGTCGCCGACGGTCTGGGTCGTGTAGGCATAGGCGTCGAGCAGGCGCGTGCGCGTGCCGCTACGATCTTGCGCCTGGGAGGTGAAATGATCGACCGCGCCGAGCTTGTTGATGGTCGCGGCCGAGTCGTTGTCGTTGGAGCTCATGTAGGCAAAATCGTAGAAGGTCGAGCCCCGCAGCAGGACACCATTGTCACCCTTGTGAATGTTCAGTTCGCCTAGCGCGCTGACGCGATTGTTGAAGAAACTGCCGCGGTCGAAATTGCGGTCACCGTCGTCACCGTTGATGTTGTTCAGCAGCTTGTGAGCCTGCTTCTCCGTCCGGGTGTTGAGGGCATAGTTGAGCGTCGTGAGGTAATCCGCTTCGATCCCGTCACCGAACTCGAAGGTGCCCGCCTGTACGGACGGCAACGCAAACGTGGTCAAGGCACACGTCACGCAGCTCAGCTTGAAATGGCGCGACAGCATGCGACGCCTGTTCTCTGGTTTTGTATCGTTCATCTAGACAGCTCCACTGGGACATTCTTGTGAGTTGTTGTTGTCCTGTAACAACCGTGATCTGCTTTTTTTGGCGCAGCGACGCCCACGGTCAGAACGCCATTGCGCTACCGGAAAAAGGTGTTGTCGGAGGAAGTTTTTGTAGCGTGTCGCCCGGCTAGCGAGCGACGGGTGTTCGCGTCTGCGCAGCAGAAACCATGCACCGTCGGCCCACGTTCAGCCAACAGGCCAACGCCGGTAGCAACAGCACCGCTGCGAATACATTGACCAGGAACATGAAGGCCAACAGCAGGCCCATGTCCGCTTGAAACTTGAGAGGGGAAAAGGCCCAGGTCGCTACGCCAATCGACATGGTCACTGCGGTGAACACTGCGGCAGTGCCACGCTGACGAAAGGCTTCATAAAAGGCCGTGCGCAAATCCTGCCCTGCCCGTTCGAGTTGATGTTCGACCCGTTCGAACAGATAGATCCCGTAGTCCACCCCTACCCCGACGCCCAGGGCTACCACGGGTAGCGTCGCCACTTTCAGGCCGATCCCCAACACAGCCATCAAGGCATTGCACAGCACCGATACCACCGCCAGCGGCGCAATGATGCACAACACCGCCTTCCAGGAGCGAAAGGTCAAAAAGCACATCAGGGTGATTGCGCTGAAGATCGCCACGAGCATTTCGATTTCAGCCTTTTCGACGGCTTCATTGGTGGCCGCCATCACCCCGGCGTTGCCGCCTGCCAATTGGAAGGCCTGACCGACGCGAAATCCGCTAGCGGTGTCATCGTTCGCTTGCAGGGCGATGTAGCGCTTGATCTCCCGGGTCAGGTGGCCAAGTGTCGCGCCCTCGTGATTCTGCGTGTAGATCAGCACCTGCATGGCCGAGCAACCCTGGGTGTTCATGCCCATGTCCGGGTTGTACGCCTCGGCACCCTGTTGCAGGGCCTGGCTGCTGCGTGGCAAGGCCGACCAGCGCGGATTACCTTCGTTGTTGGCGGTGATGCCGACCTTGGCCAGGTCCGGCACACTGACCACTGACTGCACACCCGGCACGCCGCGCAAAAAGGTGGCGAACTTGTCCACGGCGTTCATCACGTCGTAGTGCAGACAGGCGTCATCGCCAGCGAACTGTTTCGCTTCGACCACCACCGTCAGCACGTCCACGCCAATCGCGTAGCGGTCGACGATGCTGTGGCTGTCGACGTTGTACCGCGAACCGTCGCGCAATTCCGGTGCACCGCTGCCGATGTCCCCGACCACCAGTTTGCGTGACTCGACAATGCCCACCGCCAGCAAGCACAGGGACACACCGATCACCAACAGCGCCGGCCCCGGCCGGGTCACAGTGGACAGCGCCCACCAGAACGGATGGCGCCCGCCCGCGGCAACCCTGGCACGCCGCGCGGAATCTTCCAGGCGCATGTTCGACAGCAGGATCGGCAGCAGCATCTTGTTGGTGACGATCATCAGCAACACGCCCAGGCACGCCATGATCCCCAACTCACGGACGCTGTCGATCTGAATGCGCATGATCACCGCAAACCCCAAGGCGTTGGCCAGCAACGCCAGGGCGCCGGGCACGAAGATACGGCGGAAACAGCTGTGGGCGGCCGTCAGCGAATCGGCACCTGTCAACACTTCAAGTTTCCAGGCGTTGGTCATCTGCACGGCATGAGAAACTCCGATGGAAAAGATCAGGAAAGGCACAAGGATCGACATCGGATCGATGCCAAAGCCGATCAATGGCAGCAACCCGAGCAACCAGATCACCGGCAGCAGCGCAACGGTCAGCGCCAGCAGGGTCAAGCGCAGGGAACAACAGTAGAAAAACAGCAACACCGTGGTGATGACAAAGGCCACCAGGAAGAAAGTGAAGACACTCGACAGGCCACTGATGATGTCGCCGATCAGTACCGGAAAACCGATGACATTGACCTCGATCTGCTCGCTGGCGTACTTGTCCCGGATCTTGTCCAGCGCGGCGGCGACTTCGGTGTAATCCACCTTGCGCCCGTTTTGCGGATTGATTTCCTGCAGATCGGCACGTATCAGGGCGCCCTTCAAATCGTTCTGCACCAGTCGGCCGATCACCCCGGATCGCGCTACGTTGCGGCGCACCAGGTCCAGGTCCGCCGGGCTGGCGCTGAAACGTGCAGGTACCACCACGTCGCCGTAGAAGCCCTGCTCGGTCACCTCGACGTAACGGGTGTCCGGGGTGAACAGGGATGACACCCGGGTACGCTCGACCCCCGGAATGAAAAACACCTCATCACTTGCCGCGTGCAGCGCCTTGAGGAACACAGGGTTGTAGATGTCACCCTCGCCCTTCCAGCGCAGGTTGAACAACACCCGGTTGGCCCCCGGAAACGCATCCAGGTACTGGATGAATGTCTGCATGTAAGGGTGTTGCAGGGGGATCATTTTGTAGAAACCGGGATCAAGCTTGATCCGTGTCGCCGTGCCGGCGAACACCACGGTCAGGACGACAAACAGCGGCAGCAACCAACGTCGGTGAGCCATCAAAAGGTCGGCGCAACGGTCGACCAGCAGCGTTTTATTGTTATTCATGAGAGTGCTCGCATCCGTCAGTGATTCGACGTTGCCAAGGGGAGGTTTTCGAAGGCGATACCCTGCTGCCCGGTGTAGATCAGGCGCCCGTCAGCGGCCTGGCCCACACTGGAGAAACTGGGCCCGTTACCGGCGTGCAGTAATTGGAAGGTTTCTCCGCGATCGGCTGAAACAATGACCACGCCACCCTCCCCGACCAGCACCACATGGCCATCACGGGTCAGCGTGCCGCCGTATAGCGCCCGTTCCGTGCCCGACTCGATCGCTGTCCAGGACTGACCGAAATCGCTGCTGCGAAACACCTTGCCGCGCATGCCATAGGCCAGCCAGTCGTTGCCCGACAAGGCAATCAGGCCGAACAGGCTGCCCGTATAAAAACCGCTCAGACGGGTCCAGTTCTGACCACCATCGGTGGAGCGCGCGGCCAGGCCGCTTTCGCCGACCAGCATCATCCTGTCGGGACCGCTGCCGGCCACGCCATACAGATGCCGATCCCCCAGTCCGACGTTGCGCTTTTGCCAGGTTCGGCCCTGGTCGGTCGAAAGACGGAAATCGCCAAAACTTCCAATGGCGAAGAATGGACCGGTGGGGTTTCCCCAGACGTTCATCAAGACATTGCCGGCATCAGCGTCGAAATTCGCTTCCTTCCAGGTTTGCCCGTCGTCCTCACTGCGCAAAATCCAGCTATCGTGTCCGACCGCCAGGGCCAGCGTCTTGTTGGCAACGAACACTTGGGTCAGGGTCGAACCACGCGACGGGCTTACGGTGGCCTCGTCCCATTGCCGGCCTGCATCCCGGCTGACGAACAGGTGGCCCAACTCGCCGGCGGCCAACAGTTTGGCGCCCGCTTGAGCCACGCCGTTGATCAACATCTGCTGTGGTTGTACACGGGTCGGCGCCGTTGTTGGGGTGGGACGGGGCAGAAACGAGGCGACCGAACCCACGGCCACCATGCCAACCAGACACAGGCCCAACCAGGTTCGCGATTGGCCGCACCGGACCCCGGGTGCGGTACCGATGCTCAACTTGACCGGGGGTTGCCGGTTACTGACCGGCGCACGGCATTGCTGTTCACTGCCCATACCTGCTGCTCCTGATGCCTGTTCGATTGACACCAGTAGAGCCGCGCCGCGCAGGGGCAGCCATCGTCCATTTAGACGATAGCTTCGGCTAGGCGCTGTTGGTATTCGCGCGATAACGGCTGGGGGCTAGTCCGGTCCAATCCTGGAACGCGCGGCGAAACGCCGCCTCGCTGCTGAAACCAAGATGATCTGCGATCCGATTGATGGTCCAGTCGGTGTCGCGCAGGCAGCGCTGTGCCGTCTCGCACAGACACAGCCGGCGCAACTGCTGGTAGCTGACACCTTCGGCAGCCAGGTGCCGGCGCAAGGTCGGCTCGCTGAAGCCCAGCGCCGTGGCGATCGCGCCCAGGGTCGGCAGTTCCTGCGCGTGGCTCAGCGCCGCCTCGAGAAACCCGCGAACCTGTTGCGTCACAGACACCACGCTGGGTGCGGCACCGACCAGGCGAAAGGGAAAATCCACCAGGAACGCACCCAGTTCCACTGGTTGGCGGATCACCCGCCGCGTGAGCAGGCTGGCCTCGAAGCTGAAGCCGTAGGTGCGCTTGCCGACCGCGACCGGCGCGTCGAACAGGCCGAGAAAGGGCATGGCGTCTTCTCGCTTGGGATGGGCCAGGAACACGCTGTCCACCTGCAGGGTGTTGCCGGTCAACCAGGCGAACAACTGCAAGTAGCAGAACAGCCCGGTCAGGTCGACCAGGCAGGCGGCGGAGCTGCGTGTGCGGCGCAGCGAGTCCATGTGAAACACAGCCTTTTCGCCGCGCCGCTCCAGGCTCAGCTTGCCGGCACGGGGCAGCAACATCGCACAGAATTCGCCGGCGCATTCGATGGCCTCGCCGAGGGTGCCGCAACTGAGCAGGCAGCGGCACATCAGGTCCACTTCCTGCTTGCGCATCGGAGGATGGCTCTCGCCCTTTGCCACCTGGGCTTCCAGCTGCTCGATGGCCTCGCGAAACAGTTTCACGAAACCGTCGGCCGAAAGCGTCCGCTCGGCCCCGCGCTTGCTCGCTCCGGGCAGGCTATTGCGCTGCAATTCGTCAAGCAGTCGGGTGCTGAGCCCATGGGGTACATGAACGGCATGCGCTGATCGGAAAACCATCATCCAACTCTCATATTGATCGGTGTAGTAGCGATTACTGATTGATCCGGTGACGGTGCTGCAAAAAAGTGTGTGGATTAATGGCGTCCGACCCAAACGAATCATCGGAGCGCTCAAAGAATGACTTTCGCCATCACCCGTTTGCCGGGCCATCTCAGCCTGACGCCTGATCACAGCACAGGCAAGCCATGATCCGGATACTCGACGAAATCCTCCTCGACGCCGAACACCTGCCCGCATTGCTGACCTTGCTGGACCAGCGCTACCTGCCCACTGCAGGCCCTCGCGGGCTGACGTTGCTGCAGCGCTGGGTCTCGCCACCTGTTGCCGTGCCTGGCGAGCGCAACCGGCTCTGGTTGCTGTGGCAAGTGCCCGACGTTTGGGGCTACTACGGCATGCGCCTGGGGGCAGGCGCCGAAGTGCTGGCGTTCTGGGCCGCCGTGGACAAACTCAGCGAGCATCGAAAGCGGCATGTGTTGGGCGATGCCAGTCAACCGTTGGCCATACCCGAGGTGGCGCAGCATGTGGAATGAGACCGTACAGCTTTACCTCAACCCCGGTGTCGTGCACGAGGCGCTGCAGGATGATCTGCAGCAACACCTGAAAAACCTGCCTGGTCTCGGCCATTTCCATCTGGGACGCAACCTTGAAGGCAGCTGGGGCGCAGGCGACTTCACTCTGGACTTGTCCTTTGTCAGCGACGCGTACCAAGCCAACACCGCCGACAGCCTGGCGCGATTGCCCGCCCTTGCGCGCGTCGACCGCTTGGCGTACCAGCGGATCGGAGGTGGTCAGCGTGCGGTGGGCCTGGAAAACGGTATCTGGCGCACTCTGTTGCTGCGCGTCCGCCCGGAGCAGGACCCGGCACTTGTCGCAGCGCTGGAACGCGACCTGCTGCACATGCCGGCGTACATCGCGAGCATCGGTAACTGGCAGTTGAGCCGCGTTTGCTCGGATAGCACCTGGACGCACGTCTGGCAGCAGGAGTTCGCCAGCATGGAGGGGCTGCTGGGTGAATACCTGACCCATCCGTTCCATTGGGCCTGGGTCGATCGCTGGTTCGATCCGGAGTTTCCCGAATGGACCGTGGAGGCCATTGCCCATGCTTTCTGCGCACAGACAACCAGCCTCCTGACGCTGCCTGTTAATAGAAAGGCATTGCAATGACTGGGGCATCGCAACGTCGCGGCCCCACAACCCTTTTTTATAAAACGACTCCAGACAGAGGTACAACGATGCGCGCCGTAGTGATAGATCGCCTGGGAGGCTCCGAGGTTTTGCAGCTGTCCCGAATCCAGCGGCCCGAGCCAGGGCCGGGAGAAGTATTGATTCGTGTCCATTGTGCAGGTGTCAATCCGGCGGACTGGAAATGTCGCCAAGGCTATCTCAGCCATTTCATCACCTATACCTTTCCTTTTATCCTGGGCTTCGACCTGGCCGGGACAGTCGCGCAAACCGGTGAAGGGGTTTCAGGCTTTCCCGAGGGCACACGGGTTTTTGCCCAGAGTGATGTCGGTGCTGGAAAGTGGGGATCCTATGCCGAGTTTGTCTGTGTTTCCCAGGAGTCGGTGGTGCAAATGCCCGATAACCTCGAATTCGCTCAGGCAGCGGCGGTGCCGACGCCAGCCTTGGCAGCCTGGGCCGGGCTGTTCGAGGATGGCGGCCTGGAAAAAGGTCAAAGAGTATTGATCCACGGCGGTGGAGGTGCCGTCGGCAACTTCGCGATCCAGTTCGCGAAAGACGCTGGAGCGCAGGTCGCAGCGACCTGTGGCGATACCAATCGCAGTTACATCGAGTCCCTGGGGTGTGAACTGAGCATTGACTACCGCACACAGAATATTCTTGCCGCCACCCGCCAGTGGTCCGGCGACGGAGTGGACCTGGTGCTCGATTGCGTCGGGTGCGGGAGTTTGCCTGACGGCCTGGACCTGCTGCGGCCGGGAGGCATGCTGGTCTCGATATTGACGCTGGCCGAGGGAGATACCGGCCCGGATCACATTGGCGCGGCTCAACGTGGCATGCGTACCGCGGTGACCTACAGCAAGATGCCCAGCGGTGCGCCTTTGGCCAAAATCGCCGCCTTGCTGGCAAGCGCTCGGGTCCATCCGCCACGCATCGAAGTTCTGCCACTGGAACAGGCAGCAAAAGCCCACGATCTACTGCAGAGTGGCAACGCCAAAGTGAAGATGGTTCTGCAGGTTGCAGAATAAAGAAGGGTTTCTGCACGCAGTGCACTTCGCAAATCCGGGGCCGCTCACTTTACCGGGTACGACTTACTCTCTGTCCTTGGTCGACCGGATAAGACTGCCCCGCAACTTCACAATCGCCTTCTGCATTTGCACGAAGTCGTCGGGATCAAGACCGGTTTGCGGGAAGCCGTCTTCGGTGAGGCCTTCACGCAGTGTTCGCCCCTCTTTGGTGAGACTGATCCGCACCTGGCGTTCGTCTTCCGGGTCGCGCTGGCGCAGCAGATAACCCATCGCTTCCAGCTTCTTCAGGATCGGCGTGAGGGTATTGGATTCGAGAAACAGCTTTTCGCCGAGGCTGCCAACCGTCTGTTTGTCTTCCTCCCACAGCGCAACCAGGGTGATGTATTGCGTATAGGTCAGGCCGAGCCGTTCGAGCATCGACTTGTAGGCCTTGCCGAAGGCCAGATTGGTGGAATAGACCGCAAAACACAGGAACTCGGAGAGTTTGAGATCCAGGGCGGATGTCTTGTCGGTGTTTTTCATGGGCGTTCTCTTGGGTCAATCTGGAGAGGCTGAAACTATACGTCGTACGCGATGGTATCGGAAGTGCGTATAAACACCGACGACCGGCTCACCGGGAATATTCCCGGTGAACCGGTCGTGCAGTGGGTTATGCCGTCAGGACGTTGATGTCGACGTCAATGTTGCCGCGCGTGGCCTTGGAGTAAGGGCAGATGGCATCGGCGTTGTGGGCCAACTCGGTCGCCACTCCTTGGTCCAGCCCCGGCACTCGCAGGGTCAGTCGGGCCTGGAGGAAGTAAGCCGCGCCGGTCTGGCCCAGATCGACTTCAATGTCGACGGCCGTGTCGGTCGGCAGTGTCACTTTCATCTGCTGGGCGGCCAGCCCCACCGCTGCGATATAGCAGGCCGACCACGCTCCGGCGAACAGTTGCTCGGCTTTCGGGTGTGGCTGGACGGCAGTGAGCACGTGTGCCGGTGTGTCGCTGCCAGGGGACGACAGTACGATGTCGAGGTTGCCGTTATGGCCGCGCGAAGTGTTGCCTGCGCTGTTGTGAGTGGTGTGGGTTTTGCCGCTGGCCAGTACTTTTTCGATCTTGCTCATGGGGACTTCCTCAGGATTTTATATTTTGTGCGATTACATCGCATGCGTCATTTGTGACGATTAAAAAGACAACGTTCATCAATTGGCGTGTGCATTGATCCAGTTGTTGCCGTTTTGGCCATGGGAAGCGTGAGCGGTCGAGATAAACATTGTGCGGCTGCTTCCGGTGTTCATGGCTGAATCTCCAAACGGTCGGGGTTGTCGCTATCTTCTATCGCTTTCGATTAGATCGCATGCGATTGATGAATACTCAACCAAGGCCCCAATGATGTCAAAGCCTATTTTATGCCTTGGCGATGAGCGGTAGATGCGCGATCAACCCTGCTACCCTCCCCCCTTGCCGAAAGGATGATGGCCGTCTCTTCGTTCGAGCCCTTGGTTACGGGCTTCGGATCGCTATCACACGCGACGATCAACGCTTTGGCGCTGAAATGAAATGGACGTATTTCACACGAAAAAAAACCGGCCATTCGAGCCGGTTTTCTTTGAACTCTGATATCCACACGAACAAAAAACCCCCTCACGAGGAGGGGGTCTGATGTTTGAGCGGTTCAGACGGTTTCAACCGTCCTTTCCCGGATTCTCTTCAGCTCAGCGCAGCGCAGGAATACCCGCAAACAGCCACGAAGACTCTTGAACCGGAGTTGCTTCGTTGCGTTTACGCGCCCACTCGGTCAGCGCCACCATCATCGCAAAGCCGAGCACGATCAACACCGGATAAGCCATCAGCAACTCGGTGAGCGAATACTTCCAGGCCAGCGGTCGACCGACACCCAGCATGGCGGCATACAACCAGGACACGCCCGACAGTGCGCCAGAGAACAGGGCAAACATTCGTACATTGACCTTAAGATCAAGCAACGAACTGGCCTTCAACATTGCAGGCAGTACATAGCGGTGCAACAACATGCCGTTGAACGTCAGCAACAATACAATAATAACTTTGGCTTGAAGTTTCGGATTGGCAAAATAGGTCATGCCTTTATCCAGGTAATCAATGCCTATAATCGCAGCGCCAGTCACCCACAAGAATATCAACGCATTGGCAACAGACTTCTGCAGACTGGCCATATGTTCATTATCGTGCCCCGACGACACGCGACCTTTCAACAAGTCCTTTACCATTGCCGCATCGCTGGCAAACACCAGGCCAATAGCGACGCAGCATGCCAACAGATGAACGTACACAACACCTAAACGCAAAAACTCCATGGATTCTTTCTGGCCGATCAGGCCGATCATTGTATTAATATCCAAGTTTACATCTCCACTTATAGCAGCAGTGCAAAATGACCATGCCCCAGGCATGCGAATTATTTATTCGCACCTGCAAGGTCAAGTTGGCAAAGATTGAAGCAACTAAATAATTTGGTATTACAAGAGAGAGCGACTCGCCCAGCGAGTAAGTGATGACGGCATACTATCACTCCAGGTCTCAGGTAAAAAAAATCCCCATGTGCATTCCATTCAATGCAGATGAGGTATACGTCCATTTTTCTAGTGAGTGCAGCGGGCCACTAAGGATCCGCCTGCTGGGAAATCAGAGCCCAGCATATCCCGATCGTTCATTTTTTAAGCAGAAACATCGACAAACGGTACTGTTTCCAGCACTTGGGGACGCCTGCCTCTTTGGCTGAAACCCGCATTGCTACGCCGCTGAATCGTTTCTGGCCGTATGCCGAAAAAAAAACCGCTATTTCGCTGAACTTTCGTCGCCAGACCCGATGAGTGGTTCAATTTCCTGCCTGTCTCCGGCAAGTTCAAGTCGCTTGCAGTCATCCGCAAACCACTTCAAATCGAGTGCACATTCAGTACTGGCAATACAACATCCAGGATCGGAGCTGCTACGCTTGAAAAACAGCTTCGACACTTTCCAGGATGCCAGTGCACGCGCGCCCCGGGGGCTGATGGAACAGTCGCATTACCAGATCCTGTGCCCGAGCGAGTCAGACTTCGTTGAGCAAAGGAGTGGACATGCCCCCCCGCAAAAGCAAATCTGCCGATGGCTTGGCAAAGCCGTCGGACGACACCGGTGACGACTCGGTCTTTCTCTCGCGCAAGGAGCGTCTGTTCGCAGGCGAGCAACTGCGCGAACGCCTGCCGCATTCGGCTCACGCCGAATGGAAGCCACCGGGAAAGCGCCGCGACCCCATCGAACTGCTCGAAGAGTCCAACCGCTTTCGACTGCCCAACCTGGTGCCGCTGCGCTACGGGCGCATGCTGCGCAGTCCATTCACCTTTTTACGCGGCTCCGCAGGCTTGATGGCCCATGACCTGGCCACGACCCCGACCACTGGCGTCCAGGTGCAGGCCTGCGGAGATTGCCACCTGATGAACTTCGGGTTGTTCGCGACACCTGAGCGCAACCTGATTTTTGACATCAACGATTTCGACGAAACGCTCCCGGCCCCCTGGGAGTGGGACGTCAAACGCCTGGCGATCAGCTTTGCCGTGGCCGCGCGGGATAACCGACTCAACGATAAGGAGGCACGGTGCATTGCCGTCAAATGCGCTGGCGCGTACCGCGAGGGTCTGCGCAAATTTTCGAAAATGGGCCCGCTGGATGTCTGGTATGACCGCCTGGACGCTCAAACGATCATCGATATGGCGCCCAATGCCGAGATCAAGAAAATTCGCGAGCAAGTGATCGCGAAGGCAAGGTTGCGTCTGGGTGATTACCTCTATCCCAAAATCAGCAGCGAAGTGGGTGGCCGGCGGCGACTGATCGATCAGCCGCCCTTGCTCTTTCATGTGTATGAAAAGGGCTTCAAGCAGCGAGTCCGTATCGCCCTGCGTGATTATCGTTTATCGCTTCCCCATGAACGACGCGTACTCTTTGATCGTTACCGCCTCGAAGACATTGCGGTCAAAGCTGTCGGGATCGGGAGCGTGGGGACCTATTGTTTCGTCGGACTGTTCTTTTCCGCGGAAAACCACCCCTTGCTCCTGCAATTCAAGGAGGCCTGCCCTTCGGTGTTGGCACCCTATGCAGGCAACAGCGACTACGAGAACCAGGGGCAGCGTGTCGTCACGGGGCAGCGGCTGATGCAGTCCTCCAGCGACATCTTCCTGGGCTGGACACGCGGGCAAAATGGCCGGCATTTCTTTGTACGCCAGTTGCGGGACATGAAAATGTCAGCGCCCATCGAAGGCGTTTCCGCCGCACGGATGAAAATGTACGCCGAGTGGTGTGGCCATACCCTCGCCCGTGCCCACGCCAAATCCGGAGATGCGGCGCTCATCAGTGGCTACCTGGGCAAGCTGGACACCTTCGACCAGGCCATCGGCAAGTTCTCCATCGCCTATGCCAATCAAAATGCGAAAGATCATGCCGCGCTGATAGCTGCGGAAAAATCAGGGCGGATCCATGCACTCAGGGAAGAAGAGTGATGGGGGCCGATCCATCACGTTGACGGGGCTCGCTCGACTCAGCCACACCCACGCTGGATCGAGGTTCTTGAGCAGCTGTGCCCCAGGCTCGCTCAAGCCAGCAATTCAGTGATCCACCGGACCTGCCGCGCGATGTCCTGCACCGTCGCCTCGGGCACGGCCTGCTGCGCCCGGGCAAAGTGGCTCAGGGTCTTCTGTTTATGGCGCAACTTGCGCCGCCACTTGAGCAGGAACGCCGGAGTGCGGGCCTGCATCTGCAACGGACCGAAGTACAGCTCTTGGGCGGTGTAGATCACCGGTCCGGCGCGCTCGGCGACGATGATTTCGTAGTCGAATCGATTTTCCCGCAGCACTTCCTCGCAGAGGATGCGGTAGCCATTGCCCATCAGCCATTGGCGCAATGGCTGTTCACCGCCGTTGGGTTGCAGGATCAGGCGCTCCTGACCGCTCAGGTACGCCTTGCCGCTGTCGAGGATGTCGCGGATGGTTTCGCCACCCATGCCGCAGAGGCTGACCGCCGTAATCCCGTCTCCCGGCTCGATTGCCGCCAGGCCGTTGGCCAGGCGTACGGTGACTTGCGAGTCCAGGCCGTTCTCGCGCACGGTGCGGTTGGCCGCGTGGAACGGCGTCAACGCCACCTCACCGGCCACCGCCGCCGCGATGGCGCCCCGGCGCACCAAGGCCACCGGCAGGTAGCCGTGATCCGAGCCGATATCGGCCAGGCGCGCACCGGCTGGCACCTGTGCCGCCACGCGCTCCAGGCGCATGGACAATGTCTGTTCGTTCAACTGCGGCCCCTTTTCACCACGAACGTCCGGCGCCTTTGGCCGGATCGGGGCGTGATTCTGTCGAGCAATGCCGCGCATTTCAAATTTATGTGACCAGGATCATGGCCGCCTTCACGCAATCACCCGCGCATACACCGATCTGTCGACGTTGCCACCGGACAGAATCACCCCCACCCTTTTTCCCGACATGGCTTCACGCTCCGAGATCAGCGCTGCCAACGCCGACGCACCGGCCCCTTCGGCAAGGTTATGGGTATCGGTGTAATACACACGCATGGCTTCGGCAATCTGCTCATCGCTGACCGATACGATCCGCGCCGCACCTGCCGCGTAGACGGCAAAGGCTTCGGGAATCGGCTTGCGGACGGCCAGGCCGTCGGCAAAGGTATTGGCCGAGGCGGTTTCGCGAATCGCGCCAGCATCAAACGACAACTGTGCAGCCGCCGCCTCCGTGGAAACCACGCCAACCACCTGTGTTTGCAGACCCAACGCATCGCGGGCGGCGATCACCCCGCAAATCCCCGATCCACAGCCAATCGGCACATAAACCGTGTCCAGGTCCGGCGCGGCGTTGAACAGCTCCAGCGCATAAGTCGCAACGCCTTTGACCAGTTCGGTGTGAAACGGCGGAACCAGGAACAGGTCGTGCGCCTGCGCCAGGCGGGCAGCCTCTTCACGGGCGTCATCGAAATCGCGGCCATACTCGACCACTTCAGCGCCAAAGCCGCGCATCGCGTTGTTCTTTTCTACCGAGTTACCTTCCGGCACGACGATCAACGCCTGCAAACCCAGTGTGCGAGCCGCCAGCGCCAGGCTCTGGCCATGGTTGCCGCGGGTAGCGCTGACAATGCCCTTCGCGCCAGGGTGCTCGCGTTTGAGCCAGTGCATGAACGTGATACCGCCGCGCACTTTGAAAGCACCGGTAGGCGTGTGATTTTCGTGCTTGACCCACACCGTGCAACCCAACCGCTGAGCCAGCAAGGGCCAAGGGTACTGGGCTGTGGCGGGCATGACCTGGTAAACGTGGCGAGCGGCCTGTTCGATATCGTCGCGAGTCAGTCTGTGCATGAGTGGTCCCCCTGAGGTTTTGCCCAGTCTGAACACGGGCGCAGTCTCCGGCTTTCAAAAAACCGACCTGACTTTTGCCCCCCCTCTTCACTACTATGTTGTGCATGAATCATCGAAATCGCCCGCCGCCACCACTGCCGTCCGAACCGGTCCGTCGTATCGAGGCCGGGCCCTGGGCGATCGAATTGCTCCCCGGCTGCGCCTACGCGACCCGCTATGTCGCGACCCAGTCGGGAATCGGCTTCGCCTTCGATAGTCAGCGAGGCCTGCACGCCATCGGCAGTGACCGCATACGCCCCTTCGATGCCGTGCCCAACGGCCTGGCGTTCGTCCCCGCCGGATGTGACGTGTTGTCCGAATCACCCCAGGGCGGTGAATACCTGCGGGTGATTCGCACCGACGGTATGGCGTTGGTCGGGGATCGTGCCTTCAACAATCGCATCGACCTGCAGGCCACCGCCCTCGCCTGGCGAATCCGTGCCGCGCTGTTGCACCCTTGCATGGAGGACGATTGGGAAGCCTGGGCATTGGCGTTGTCCGAGCGGGCGACGGGGAGCGAAGCGCTGTCGACAGCCCCCCATGGCTCGATAACCGGCAGCCGGATGCGCATGCTCGATGAGTTCATTGATGCAGGCCTCGATGGCCCGTTGAGCGTACCGGCGATGGCGGGCCTGCTTGGATTGTCCGAAGGCTATTTCATGCGTGCCTTCAAGAATGCCACCGGCAAAAGCCCCCACAGTTACCTGATCGACCGACGCCTCGCCAAGGCCCGCGCCCTGATGCGCGACTCCACCGCCACCCTGACGGAGATCGCCTACGCCTGCGGTTTCAACTCCCAGGCGCACATGGCGACCACCTTCAAGCAACGCCTTGGCGTGAGTCCGGCGCAACTGCGTCAGTCTTTGGGGCTACGTTAGCGCCTGCTTATCAGCCGGTTTTTACCGATTGGTGACTCAACCGTGCTGCTTTCGGCCAGGCAGGGCCTTACAGGCATTGAGGGAAACGCCCAAAAGAAACTGTGGAACCCAGGGAATCGAACAGTGTCGCAGCGGTCCAACACGCGGCAGGACAATGGGTGCAAGATGCCCAACGTATCGCCTGCCGACCGCCATTGCCCATGGGAGACCCCATTGTCAGCTGTATTTTTGCGTCAAGTTTTCCGGTTAGCGATCGTGCTCTTTTGCGCAGGCACCTCGTCCTCGGTTTTCGCCTGCCCCGCCGGGCAGTCCCAGGTCTGCATGGTCGCGTGTTTTTGTGCTCCAGGTTCCAAAGAGGAAGCGGGATCGATCTTCGACGACATGAACCAGATGGCGGCCTCTGGATTACAGAACTGGATTGTGCAATCGCGCGACTCTGCGGCAACAGGCGATATCCGGCCAATTCCGCTGAATATCCGGGCCCAGCTCGAACCCTGGTATGACATTCAAGTGCTCGATTCGGCGCGCTACAAGGTCGGCGATGATGTGGAGCTGAACGCTGCAAACACTATGCTGCAGAATCCCGATGTACGTGCGGTCACCCTCATCGACATCATCGTGTTTCGAAATGCCAATGATGCACTGAACGATGTCGCGCTGTGGGCGCATGAGTTGAAGCACGTGCAGCAGTACCAGCAATGGGGCAATCACGAGTTTGCCACCCGTTATACCCGTGATTACGAAGCCGTCGAGGCGCCTGCCTACGAGATTCAGGCCCAGGTCTCCAGAACGCTGCGAGCCAGCCAGGCTCGGGCGGAATCGCCTCGGCTTCCTTGAGTTCAAAGGCTCAACCCTGGTCAGGTAACCATGTAGAGCTGGCACAGCTCCCCCCTCGCGCCGATTGTCTGCGCCAGGTGCCGGGGGATGTGCCGAACTGGCGTTTGAATGCGCGACTGAACGCAGCTTCGGAGTCGTAGCCAACGGCAAAGCCGATTTGCGCCACATTGCCGCGACCTTCGCGCAACTGTTGCGCCGCCACGTGCATGCGCCACAACGTCAGGTATTGCATCGGCGGCTGTCCGACCAATGCCGTGAAGCGCTCGGCGAATACCGAGCGCGACATCCCCACCTCAAGCGCCAGGGCTTCCGCCGTCCAGCCTTCGGTTGGGCGAGCATGCAGTAGCGCCAGTGCGCGCCCGATATGTGGATCGCGCAAACCTGCCAGCCACCCGCGCCGCTCAGGGGGAAGGCTGGCGACATACTGGCCGACGGCCTCGACGAACAGCAGTTCCGATAGCTTGGCGATGACCGTTGTCGAGCCGACACGGCCCGCCGCGATTTCACTGACAGCAAAACGGAAGGAGCTTTCGATCCAGGTGCCCGATGCCGTCGCGCGCAGGTCCAGTTTCAATAAGGAAGGCAGCGACGAAAGCAGCGGACTGAAGGGGGTTTCCGAACCGAGGAATCCGCACAACAACTGCGTAGCCTCGCCGCCCCCGCCGTACTTGATCCTCGAAATGCCGCCGACTTCTGGCGGCTGGATGACTTCTCTGGCCGGCATGGGCGCAATACCCAGGTCGCTGCCAAAGGAATGGGCGTCGTTGCGAGGAAGCAGAACGAGTTCGCCAGCCCTTACCTCGATGGCGGCCCCACCGTCGATTTGAATTTGCATGCGCCCCGCGGCGACAAAGTGCGACGCAATGATGTGTCGAGGGGCCGCCAGGAACGGCTTGCAATCATCCGCCGAGATTCTGCCGTTGATGCACCAGGGCGCAGTGAGCTCTGCCTCGAGGAAGACCCCTCCAGACAGCCGAATCACACGCAATACATCAGAAAGCGCATCCAACACTTGACCGCCCTTCTTTCCGGAGTCCGGAGCAGGTTTTCAGGCGCACCGGTCATTCAACACCTGAACGGCGAGGCCTAGATTAGCACCAACGCGGACTCAGCGATCGAGATTGCCCCCAGAGGTTTCACCTGAGGTCATTGGCTCCGACGTCAACCGAAATTGCCCCATTCCAACTCAACCAGGGCAGCAGGAGATCCATATGAACAGCGTCGTTACACTACCCGGCTCAGCGTCAGGCAACACCGCCCGTTATGCGCAAATGGTCAGGTCTTCGAAAAAGACCGAATGGCAGATCGATCTGCGATCTGCTCCAGGACCGCCGTTTCGACTTCTCGCGCAAATTCCTCCCCGACGGACTGTCGCAGGTCGACCGCCTGACCTTTCTCGATGCAGCCGAGGCGCGTCTGCTCAGCCAGATTCAGGGCCGGACCTATGCGTACATCTTTGGTCTGGTCGAGCGGTTCATCAGTGCCAAGATGCTCGATCAGGGTCGGGCCCATGTATTCGACAATCAACTGGCGCTTGAAGCGCTGGTGCGTTTTTCCAACGACGAGATCAAGCATCAGGAACTGTTCCGGCGCATGGAAACGATGATGAGTTCCAGATTGCCAGCGGGATATCGTCAGGTTGCCGATCCAAACGATGTTGCGCGCGCGGTACTGGCCGCCAGCACCTGGTCGGTGCTGGCGCTGACCTGCCATATCGAGCTGTTCGTTCAGGCGCACTACGTGCAAAGCATCGCCCCGCGCGAAGAACTTTGCCCGTTGTTCAAGGATGTCTTCAAGTTCCACTGGAAGGATGAAAGCCGCCACGTCGTACTCGATGAACTGGAATGGCAGGACGAGCACGCGAAACTCTCGCCGGCCGAGCGCGACCTGGCAGTGAATGACCTGATTGCGCTGGTGGCGGCCGTGGACGCAATCCTGCAGGCACAATCGGCTGCCGATGCCGACTACTTCATCAGTAATGCTTCACGATCGTTCAGTGTCGATGAGACCGCGCAAATCAAGGCCTGCGTGCTGAATGCCTACCGCTGGCAATACATTATCTCGGGCGTACGGCATCCACACTTCGGCCGACTGCTGACGCAGATGACAACGCCCGCACAAATGACCCGGATTCAGACTGCGCTGGCACCCATCATGAGCAATTGACCGACAGCGCGCGACCGACTGCTCGTCGGTCGCACTGCGGGTGATGTGCTGATAATGATCTATCGAGGATGGCGGCCATGACGATACCGATGTGGATGCTGCTTGGGTTTGCGACCTGGACCTTGCTGCTGTTGATGGCAACCGTCGGGGTTTATCGCTGGGTCGGGATCCTGTTCTCCAGCGTTCCGATCGCCTCTTTCCGCAGCGATCGGCTCGAAGGCGAGGATTGGTATCGGCGCGGGACCAGGGCACACGCCAACTGTGTGGAAAACCTGCCTGTCTTTGGCGTCATCGTATTCGTGATTACAGCCCTTGATATCAATGGCGCCGCAGTGAACTACTTGTCCACGCTCGTCCTGATCGCTCGCGTGTGCCAGTCATTGGTTCACGTGTCCCATGAGCAAACCAATGCGTTCGTGGCGGTTCGGTTTACTTTCTTTAGCGTTCAGCTGGTGTGTTTTCTCGCGCTTATTGTCATAGCCTTTGGTGATGGCATATGAATATGTGCCCGTTAATCCTCAAAACGCCCCGTGCTGTCTCGATCGCGCTCGTAATGTCGGGTGAGCGCAAACGCCGGCAACCAGGCCTCGCGCCGCACGGTCCAGCTCTCGTAGGTTGGCGTCAACTGGTCAGGGGCATCCAGGGATCCAAGATTCACCTCGATTTCGTCTGCGCTGCGCGAAAACACCGACGAACCGCAGTGCGGACAGAAATGCCGCCCGGCGTAGTCACGGGTCTCGCCCTCGATCGTCACGGCATCCTGATGAAATATCGCGGACGCGTGGAACAGCGCCCCATGATGCTTGCGGCAGTCGAGACAGTGACAAACGCCAACCCGGAACGGGCGCCCCGACGCGACCAGGCGCACCTTGCCGCACAAACAACCGCCGGTGAATCGGTCCATGGGGTGTCTCCTCCAGGCCGTCCGAAACGGCGTATCAGCGTGGAAACAGGAGCGTCACGGCGGCGCGAAAGCCCCAGCCTTGCGGGCCGTCCTCCGGGCTGTCGAGCCAGTAGCGCGGGCCGGCCTGCACCGTCAGCGGTTGACCGCCGATCCTCAACAGTTGAGTGACCGTGAGGTTGACCGGTACCGACCATTCGCGCGATTGCCAATTGTAGGTCGACTCGGTGTTCACCCCGTAGGTCGTGAACGTATGGGTGGTGTACGAGAGGAAGGGTTGCAGGAAGGTCTGGTTGACCTTTTCCTTGTTGTCTGGCGGGCTGCCGTCCAGGCCCCAGATATGGTTGGCCAGAATGCCTCGGGTCCAGCCATTGGACTGTTTCAACGCCACGGCCGTCGGGCCGAGGCCCCATTGCTCGCTGCCGAGTAACTCGTCACTGCCGGTCGGTATCAACAACGCCGGACCGCCGCCGAGTATCCAGCCACTTTCCGTGGGCTTGGTCGGTGAAAAGAAAAAACTCTGGGTGATGTCGCCGCTGCCGGATTTGTCCGCTGCGCCATTGGGGGCAAGGCCGTGCTGGTCGATGATCGGCAGAATGGTCCGGGAAATGAGGTTCCAGTCTTCGTTCAAGGCAAACGGCAGTACAGGCTGGATATTGGTGACGCTGTGCATGCCCTCCCCGGTCGGCCCCATCTTCTGGTCCCAGTTGTACTGCACGGGCAGGCTGTACATCGCCGCGACCGGGTTGAGGGCTTTCTTCGCCAACTCTGCCGAATCGTCGGCCTGAGCCATCGGGATGAGGCCCAACGCAACGACGAGTGTCGACACGGTACCCGTCCATCCTTCTTTCAAATCCATCTCACTCACCTGTAGAGGCCAAAACCGGCGTTGCAAAGGATTAGCGTAGGCAACTGTGATCGAAGTGCAATTTTTCCCGGCCGTGTGTTTAACAGTTTATGAGAGTTATTGATTCGGATTATCCCGCCGCTACGGGCAGCATTCGGCCCGCATTGACCGGCGTGCAAGCACCTGCCTTGCGAAACCGACCGGCGAGTACCAGTGCCTGAATACAAGGCGCCCGGGGCCAGGTCGGAACCCGAATGACAACTTTCATCACTTGAGAACCAAACACATGGGCATGTCGAACAAATGGATTGCGGGAATTGCTTTGAGCTGTGTATTTCAGGTCGGCTGTGTCTCGAAAGTCGCGCAGCAAGAGCAATACTCGGGCTTCCTGGGCAACTACCAGGGCCTGGAGGAGCAAACTACGCCGAGTGAGCAGAAAGTATTGCGCTGGGTCTCGCCAGGGTTCGATCCTCGCGCGTACTCCACTGTGGTGTTCCGGCAGATGGAACTGTATCCATCGCTGCAGCCGACCGCGCGCGTCAGCCTGAAGACCCTGCAAGACCTGCAATTGATGACCAGCAACAGCGTCAAGACCGCCTTTGCCCGTCGCTATGCGATCGTCCCTTATCCGCAGCTTGCGCCGAGCGATTCACGGTCGCTGATTCTGCAGGCCGCGATCACTCACGTCAGCGCCAACAATGAAGGCATGCACTGGTATGAGGCTGTTCCAATCGGCGCCATTGTCGGGGCGACACAAGCAGCCACCGGGCATCGGGATCAGACCGCCGAGATGTACATCGAAGCCAACCTGATCGACGCCAAAACCGGGATGCCGGTCGCGAAAATCGTGCGCAAGGTATTCGGCGAGACCGTCAAGAATGCCGAGCAGCCGATTGTTGCCAATGACTTCAAGGTTGCACTCAAAGGCATGACAGACGATATGCAGGCCCTCCTCCTCAAGCGTTGACCCGCAGGCAGACCCCATCGCAAGCAGACCGGCATGGGGTTTCAATGTGATACCCCGCCGCGTTTTCCCTCTGACAAACCGTTAGCCGTGCCAACGCCTGACGCGAGACTCAATGATGAAAATTCCGGCCCATACCCTGGCGATCCTGATGCTGTTCCTGAGCACCAGCGCCCTGGCTGCAACAGTGATTCCCCTCAAAGGTCAGACCTCCCAGACCATCGCGCAGGACACCAGTGCCTGCCAATCCCAGGCCAACGCGCAGCATCCGGTGCAAGGCACCGTGCCTTCCGGTGGCCGGGTCAAGGGCGCCGCAACCGCCGCGGTCGCAGGTGCAGCGGCGGCAGAAGTTCGCGGCCGCCAGCATGAAAACCTCTATGACCAGATCGACGACGATACCAAGCAAGACTATCGCCAGAACCGCGCACACAGTGCCGCAGTTGCCGGCGCCGTCGTGGGAGGCTCCAGACAACGTCAGGAGCGCCGGCAGGATATGAATGAGAGCGAACAAAGCATCACCGCCAACAACTCCGTCTACAGCAGTTGCCTGCAACAACGTGGCTACGATGTCTTGCCTTGATCCTGGCCACTTGCACCCGCTCAAAAAAAGCCCCGGGGCCTTCATGAAAGGACCCGGGGCAAAGTCGTAGAACGAGAGGTGAGGATCGTTTACGCCGCGACAAACAAACGATGACCGCGTTGTGCGTCAACGCTCCTCGAGATCCATTTAAATCGTTAACGTCTCTGGTTCAAAGTTAATAAGAATCAAAAATAATCTTTAGCAAGCCTGGTGCGCAAAAATACAATAATTAATTTGTATCCCAATAATTCAAACTGCAATTGAGGCCAGTCGGAACAACGAGGTTAGTTCATTCAGGCCTGGCCGCGCGCAAACCCACCTGCTCGAGCTTGCAGTTTTCGGATAGCACAGTTAATCCATTCCAAGCATTATTCATGGTGTCCAAATCGAAAACCATGGATCATCCAGCAATGCTTTTTCTTTGTTTGATTGAACTGATACCTCTGACAGGCCGGGCTGTTTGCCGAAACGCGCGCCTCTGAAACGAGCCAGTCCGGCATTGTAAATGCAACGCACAGTGCACCTTCCGCCTGGCCCTCATCTTCGTTCACTTCCCGGACCAGAATGTACCGAGCCAAATCCGGCCCCTATACTCAGGCCAGCACCGCCTGAACGGAAGATTTCTATGAGCTACACCTTCAAGTTGAAAAATGGCGCCATGGCGGTATTCGACCCCGACAACGCCATGCTTTCCATTACAACACCCCATGGAGATGTACAGAATTCCACGCTAGGTAGAGCTGAGTCGCGCCTGTTGGACCTGCTGCTCATGGAGCCGGGTGTCACTAAAAGCCGCGATGAAATCATCGACTACACCTGGAATGACCGCGTGGTTGCCTCCGGCAGTTTGAATCAAACGGTTTTCTCACTGCGCAATATTCTCAATGACAGTCGAGATCACGAGATCTTGATGACTGTTCCTCGACGAGGATATTGCTTCAACCGGCAATGCGTAGTCGATGCAGAGGCAGACGTACCGGCACCCCGAGAGGAAACAGCGCCGCCACCCGCGCCCGCCACTGAGCAACTACCGCCACCGGGTGGTGATGAACCATTGGCATCTTCAGGTAAAACCAGTCAATCCACCCGCCTTACAAAGGCCCATCTGATCGCTTATGTCGTTACGCTGGCAGTCGTTGCCTTTACTGTTTTTCAATTCGACTTCGACGCGCCAAAAATTGAAATTTCCAGTATCGACAAGAATGGACTGGTCATACACGCCGTGGGCAGCGATCTTGCCGAGGCTCAAACGCTGATGGATCTGTCGGTCAAACAAACTGAACAGCTACTGCCAAACCTGAAGGGCCAGGTCTGGATCAACCTGTATAAAGCCAATTATTCCGTTTCGTGCATTCGCCAGGATCAAAGCACTGCCAATCTGCAATTGAACAGCAGTGAAAGAGACCTCGCCTTGATGATTCGCCAATGTTTGGAAATCACCTTATGAAGTTTGAAATTCCGCAAGCCGTTCACTGGCCTCTTATAGGCTTGATCAATGCACTGTGCATTTTCTCACTTTTTTACTCTCCTTCGCACTACATGGAAAATATCAGCTACCAGACAAAATCCCGACAATGGCTGGAGGATCTCAACCAACTCAACACCGAAGAGTACCTCACTATCGGGCATGGTCGACTCACCGGGACCACGCTGGAAAGCCTGAATGGAAAAATCCGCAATGCGACCATCTCGGCGAATATAATCGGAGAAAGCAATAAACACGTCGAGATCAAAGTCAGCAATATCAAACTCAGCCAGGACAATGAACTTTTTGCCATTGAAAAGACCCCTGACCTGTTCTTCAGGCGTCAATATGTCTTGCAAGAAGGCGCCATTCTAAACTACGAGTTGATCCCGACCCAGGATAAAAACGCCGTGTGTTTTTACATACATGAACTTGGTCGCTTGCGCTGCATGAACCATTAATCGGCCTCCCGCAACGACTTGACACCCGCGTGGCACAGGTTCACATCAAAGAACTGCTCAAACAAAAATAACGCTTATTGATTTGAATCAAACGCCTCTCCTGCCAAAAATCCCTCGCCGATAATCCTTGGAATCGAGCCTGCTTGATTCTCGCCCGGGACAATGCCCTATACAGGAGAGTCAAGTGAAAACCATGCATTTCCTGCGAACCCATACATCGACGACTTTTGGATTCCTGGCGGCCTTTTTTCTGTCTGCCATGCCACTTTATTCCTTGGCGCACGACGAGCGCTCCGTCGAAAGCACGACCATTGAATATTATGAAATTGAAACAAGCCCGGATGACAGCCAGAAACTGTCGCATCTGAAAATTCACAGCGAGAATGAGTATCAAACGGACGAGCAGAACAGTGATTCCACTCTCCCTGCCCCACCACAAAGTGATACCGGCATGAGCTACGCCAACTCGCTCATTCTGCTTTAAGGAGCGTTGTATTCGCAGGGGCAAGCAGTGACCGGCCTCTTCCGGCGACCTGGCAAATATGAGTTATTGACTTTGGCAGGCACCATCACAGTGAGATTATTTGCAGCCCAAGTCGTGGCAGAGATGCAGCTGACATTCTGCTCTGCCTGAATTAACTGTTAATAAGGAATCGCCTCGATGCTACTGAAAAACTTCGTCACCGTGTCGTTTGGTTTATTGCTTTCTCTCAAGGCCATGGCCGACGACAAGGGCGTCTACAGTGCCAAATTGACGAGTGTCGAAACCAACAAGAAGGCCCCAAGTACCGTGAAAAATGGCTATCAGGTAAAAACCGGTTATCGTATTGACGACTTTCACGCCTTTACAGCAGCCGCCATTGACCCGATGAAACCCCAATCGCAGATCTTCAGTTCAAAAATCGATCCGCGCAACGTTCAACACATGGACGACTCACCGTTGGACAGCAAGTACGTATTTTCGGCAGAACTGGAACTGATCCGGGGACTCTGACAACCCGTTCAAAGCCAATGGAAACGGGGTCGAACTCACCGTCAGAAAGAACGCCCGATCGCGTATCTTCTCCCTGACTGCCCGTCAGGCTTGACCCTAATCATTTAACAGATGAGCCTTCAACTTCATGAGTATCGCACCGCCCGACGAGATCTTTCATTTGTCTGCCGCATTGCCGAGCCAACTGAATAGAACAATAGGCAAATGGGAAATGAGCCTTATCCCGATTGAACATGAGGCGCGCATTCGGCAACACAAACTGTTTCACAGTCCGCAACTGCAGTGCAGTCGCCTTGAGTTCGACTCATCCGTGACCCTGGTCAGTTCTGTCCCTGCCGGATGTGTGACATTCGCCATCTCCCAGGCCCCGATTGGCCGCCCCGTCGTAAACGATCACAAACTACGACCTGACGAAGTCATCGTATTGCACAGCGATGAATCGGTGCATTACACCTGCGAACCGAATGAAACACTGTTCACCATCACCACGACACTGGAAAACTATGACCGGTGCCGCCAACATCACCCTGTCATGGATATCCTTGCAAACAGGACACAACACAGCTTCCAGGCTGAAAACTTTCAATTCATACAATCGGCCATTCAAGCCATCAGCGCTTGCTGTGTCGACATCAATGACGCTGCTTCAGCACAACGCAGCGAAGCAGAGGGTTCGGCAATTGAAAGTGTGGTACTCGCTTCTCTGTTGCGGTCATTGACACCCGCAGGCGGTGTCAGTCGCAAAGTCCCGACAAGAAGAAAGGTGGCGATACAAGCCATACAGTACATCCATGAAAATACAAAAAAAACGCTCACTATAAAATCGCTCGTGAGGCAACTGGAAACCACGACTCGCACCCTGCACTTTGGCTTTATTGAAACGTTCGGGATGTCGCCAATCGCCTATATCAGAAACTTGAGACTCGCGAGCGCCCGTCGCGACCTGATCAATAAAACCTGGCCCACCGTCACAGAAACCGCGATGTTCTGGAACTTTCACCATCTGGGCCGGTTTTCCAAGGCGTATCAGATGGCTTACGGAGAGACACCGTCGGAAACGGCCCGGCGCAACTCAGACAGGCCCAGGAACACGACCTCGCCCGCTTACAACAAGGTCGCTGGCGCTAGAAATTATCGTTAACAGGCATTTATCAAAGCCCCGTAAATGATGATTAATGATTTTTCTTGATTAACCACAGGTATCCAAAATTGCTTATTTGCCTACTTAAGGAGATAAGCATGCAACATCGAATAAACACGCTGCCACTCAAGCAGAAAATCGCACTGTGCATTGCCGTCTATGCAAGCGGCATCTTATTGGCCTGGGTAATTGACTGGTACTGAAGTCGTTTAATCCGCGACCACAGGATGCACAGTGAAATAATGATACCTCGGGGTTTGTCGATGGTTGCCACATATAAAGCGTTACTTGGAAGGCACGCAATCACTGTCTGTCTGATTGCTGCAGCGGGTTGGGCCGCATGGCTCTGCGCCGGAGGACTCGCGGAGCCATTCATTGCACGGAAGTTGAATAACGTTTATGCCGATCTGCGTGCTGCTCAAGTGGAGCCCAATGCGCAGATCGACAAAGTACTGGAAACCCTCGGCGATCTTGATCGTTCGGGTCAGGAATGCTCCGTCGAGCAATACTCGCAACTGGCTGACCTGGTCAAGAACCTGCGATTCGTTGATCAAGCGGCAATCCAGTTGCCCAACGGCAAAGTCTGTTCCTCCTACGGACAAGAACTCCCGTCGATACTGGCCGGTAGCGAGAAACGCAAGTTCTCCGTTGGAAAGCGAACCTATTGGGTGGATGCCGGGAACAGGGTTTCTGCGGACACCGACTTTATCATTGTGTCGGAACAGTCAACCTACGTCTGGGCAAACAAGAAGATCCTGCTCGACAATCTGAAGTTTCCCGAGGACCTGCAACTGGACCTCATCGGCCCCGGCGGCGCAGTGCCCATTGCCTCTACGGGCCACAATCCGCTGACGATGCGCAAGCCGTTCCACCTGGAAGAACTGGTCACCTCGGCAGACAAGGTCCTGATCGCCTTTGCAGGCAACCGAAATGAACTGATCTCCGTCATTTCTCTTCCGTTGAGCTACCTGACAAGTCTCAAATTCAAATTATTCATTGGCCTTGCGTGCGTGTTCACAGCTCTGCTCTTGCTCGCAAGGTGTATTCAACGACATTACACCTCTACCGCCGTACGGCTGCGCAATGCCCTTAAAGCCAACACCCTGGGCGTTCACTACCAGCCTATCGTCAATTTGACGACGGGCTATCTGGTGGGCGCCGAATCACTTTCCCACTGGAACGACAACGGCACCCAAGTGCCTGCGGATGTTTTCATCCCGGTGGCGGAAAAGTCCGACTTGATCCGCAAACTTACACGTTCGGTGATTCGACAAGTGGCGGAGGATTACAGCACCTACCTTTGGGCCTGCAAGGACTTCTACATTACGGTCAATCTTTGCGCCCAGGATATTCAGGACCCGAACTTCCCGGACTATGTGGCCAGCGTTCTCGCAACCTACAACATGCCTGCGTCCGCCATGACCTTTGAAATCACCGAAAGGACCCTGCTCGACCAGAAGCCTGCCGCCATGCAATTGCGACGGCTTCGTGCGTGCGGACACCGCATTGCCGTGGACGACTTCGGCACCGGCTATTCCAACCTTTCGCTCCTCGATTCAGTGCCTTTCGACATTCTGAAAATAGATCGCTCATTCATCGCAGACGACAGGATCGCGGCCAAGGACGCCTTGTGGCGCCACATTGCCCGGTTGGCCAAGTCGCTAAGGCTCAAGGTCGTAGCCGAAGGTGTCGAGACTCAGGAGCAACTGCCGCATCTGGTTTCGGAAGGGGTTCTACTGGCGCAAGGCTGGTTGTTCTGCAAAGCGCTGCCAATCCAGGCGTTGGCAAGACGCTACTTTCAATGCCCGGCAAACATCCCGCCCTACGACCCAAAAATATCAATCAATGACTTCTATTAACCCCGCATGGTCCCTCAAATGCTCGCCGAACCCTAACACCAGACAACCCTGTACAAGGACTCCACCACACATGCTACTTCGAAACCTTGGCTTCGCTTCATTGCTATCGCTGCTGTCTTTTCAGGCGCTCGCTGATGACAAAGGTTTATATCTTGGAGCTGGCGTAAGCAGCATACAGACCGACGAATCCAGACTGGACGACGACGACACCAGCTACAAGGTTTATGCCGGGTATCGCGTCAACAACTACCTGGCCTTCGAGGGTGCCTACGTCGACCTGGGTCAATTCAAGGACAAGAATGTCGATTTCGAAGGCAAGTCGGCCCAGGCTGCCGCCCATCTCGGCTTTCCGTTGGGTGATCGGATGCGGGTGTTCGGCAGTGTCGGCGCTCACGCCTGGGACGCCGACGGCAATGCCACCGACGACGATACCGGGGTTGACCTGACCTACGGTGTCGGCCTGGAGGTCGATGTCTTTCGCAACATCGGCCTGCGCGCTGAATACGAAGTCCTGGAGGTCGGAGAGATCGACCTGAATCAGACGACCGCATCCGCCTACATGCTTTTCTGACACCGCTGCAACCGAGCGGCCTTGCCGGTCGCTCAACGTCCTCCCTCCCCGCATAGTGCCAAAAAGCCACTTACGCCAAATTCCCGGAGTCCTTCCCGGGACTTTTGCAAAGTTCGCTAACACACTGGAAAAGCTACAGAAACGTCCTACGCTCAACGAGTCCAGTAGTGGGCTTGGTATCAATGGATTGTTAACCGCGTAGGCAGAGGGCCTCACTATGCAAGGGTCAGGACGTTCATTTTCAGGCGTTCATCTTCGTCCGCAACGCCAGGCGCTTGCGCTGGAACCAAGGATTCTTTTCGACGGTGCGGCCGCTTCCGCGACGGCCGATCAGCAGCATTCTGACCCGACTGCCTCGCCTGCAGCGGTTGACGCCCCCGTTCCTCATGCGACCCCGACCGAAGGCCGTGCCGCCACCGAGCAGGCACCATCGGCTGCACGCAGCCTGCTGGTGCTCGACAGCCGTATCGAAAACCGCGATCAACTGCTGGCCCAATTGCCGGGCAATGTCACCGCCATAGTGGTCAACGTCGGTGAGGATGGCCTGGCGGCGATTTCCGCGGCGCTGGCGCAACTGGGTAAAGTCGATTCGATCCAGGTCATGTCCCACGGCGCCGCCGGGCAATTCACCCTGGGCAATCGCACCATCACCTCGGATAACGTCGACCAACTCGGCCAGACCCTCGGACAATGGCGCAACAACCTGACCCAGGGCGCGGATATCCAGCTCTATGGTTGCGACATCGGCGCGGGCATGGCCGGCAAAACCCTGGTCACCGAACTGGCCCGCTGGACCGGCGCCGATGTGGCCGCCTCCAGCAATGACACTGGCAGCACCCGGGCCGGCGGTGACTGGACACTGGAAACCAGAGTCGGCGATATCGACAAGAGCATTGCGATCAGCAGCGCCGCCATGGCCAGTTTCGACGGCTTGTTGGCCGATGCCGCACCCACCGCGAGCCTGCCCGTCGCCGGCAGCAATGTATTGTTGGGTGACAACTTCTCGTTTACCGTGAACTTCAGCAACACCTCCACCCAGACCGGTTTTGCCCCCTTCATCAACCTGGCGCTACCGACCACCGGCCGGGACGGTAATGACGGCGTTAACTTCATCTCCGCCAGTTACCTTGGCCAAAACCTGGTCAGCCACCTGGTAACGTTCGACGCGTCGGGCAACGCCACTCACCCGTTGGCGAAAGACGCCAACGGCAACTTCCTGGTCATCAACGCGTCGACCTACGGCATGCGCGCCGGCGACACACTGGTGGTCATCGAACTGCCCTTTGCCAGCGTCACCAACGCACAACCCGTCATCCCGGTACAGATCAACGCCAGTCTCAGCAACCTGGCCGACACCAGTTTTTCCAATGGCACCCCGGACCTGACCATCCGCACCAGCGGCGGCTTTGAGTTCGGTAACGACGCCCTGGACAACCCGACCAACGATCCCAGCCTGATTCAGGCCGGTACCGCCGCGTTTGTGGTGCATCCGACGGTCATCACCTTCGATGAAACCCTGAGCACCCCGGAGGGTGAAACCGCGACCGGCCCGAACTATGGCCGTACCTTGACCCTCTCAGTAACCCCCGCCCCGGGCCAGACGTTGTCCAATGTCGTGGTGACCCAGCCGTTGCCGGACAATGTTCAAGTCACCGCCATTACCCCCGGGGCCGGTGGCCGCCTGACCTCCATTACCCTGCACGATGGCACGGTGGTCACCAACCCGGCCCAAATCGCCGTGCTGATCGCCGCCGACAACGTGTATCTCAGCTCGTTTTCCGTGACCTATGCCAGCCTTGCGGGCAAGACCGATACCGTGGTCGCGTTCTATGTACCGGAAGTCGACGCCAACGGCCTGCCGGTCATCAACCCGGTCACCGGCGACGATGTGGCCATCACCCTCGACGCCCCCAGTGCGTCCGGTCAATGGGTACCGCTTGACCCACGGGACGTCACCGCGCCGAACACCACCATCGATTTCAGCGGCTCCGGCGTCACCACGCAGTTCATCGCCAAATCGATCACGCTGCTCAAGACCGTCACCGTGCAGAACGATATCGGCCACACCGGCATCACCCCCGGCGACACCTTGCAGTACAACCTGAACCTGGCCATTTCCGACTACTTCGCCTTCGGCAAGGACGCCTTCAACGCAGGGCAACTGATCATTCGCGACCAACTCAGTGACGGCCAGACGCTGACCGGCACCCCGACCCTGACCGTTACCATCAACGGCGTCACGCAGACCATTACCCTGGTCACCACCGTCGTCAACAACGCCGACGGCAGCACATCGATGGCGTTCGACATTGCCCAGTCGTTGCGTAATTCGTTTGCCCTGCGTGGCTGGCTCAATGGCGACCTGGCGTTTGACCAGCAACTTCAAGGCGCGATGCTGGCGGTGCTCAGCTATTCGGCCATCGTCGGCCAGACCTACAAACCACCTTCAGGCAACCCGCAGCCGGAAATCAACGAGGGCGACGAACTGGGGAACAGTGCGGTGGTCGATGGCACCCTGTTGCAAGACCCCCTCAACCTCACCGGCCAGAGCGAAACCGATGGTTCGGCGACCACCAGCGTGATCCCGACCAGCGTCGTCGATATCAGCCTGGTCGAGGTCAATAACGGCACCCCGCCGGCCAGCGGTGAACTGCGCCCTGGCGATGAAGTGACGTTCCAGCTCAGCTACGACCTGGTCACCGGTGACTACGAACAGTTCAAGCTCACGGCCTATCTGCCATTGCCACTGTTCAACGTGACCGGCGTGACCTGGGCCACGGGCAGCGATGTCGGCCAATGGCAAATCGGTCCCGGCAACACCAATGCCGGCGGCGTGGTCAGCGTCACCAGTGCCAACGGCAACTCGGTGGTCTTCGACTTCGGCAGCTTCACCACGCCCGACACCACTGGCAGCCGCATCGTCATCCGCTTTAGCGTGCGCGTGGGCGACCAGCCCTTTGCCGACCAGCGCTCGCTGGACGTACTGGCGCAATCGAGCCAGCAAACCACCCTCACCGACCGTACCCTGATTTCCTCCGACGTCGCGGTGATCGTGTCCGTGGCCGAGCCAGTGCTGAATATCAAACACGGTGTGGTTTCCGGCACCAACGGCACCGTCAGCAACACCACCGGCAGCTGGAACCCTCCGGGCAGCACTGGCGTGCCCTTCAATGGCAGCGTCACCAGCCTGGCGGCCGTAGACGGCAACATCATCAATATCGACGGCGGCGACCGCCTGCGCCTGGTCACCGCCATTGAAAACAGCGGGGGTGGCGGCGCCTTCGATGTCAGCACCAGCATCACCCTGCCGACTGGCCTGAGCTTCGTCGGCGGCAGCGAACCTGCAGATCTACCGGGGTGACGGCACGCTGCTGGTGCTGGGCACCGACTACAGCGTGAGCGGCAACCAGATCACCTTCCTTGACGCGGGTGGCCAGGCCACACTCCTCGCCGGACGCAGCGGCACCGCCGCCGACACCAGCGGCGCCAATCTGGTGGTGATCAGCTACGACGTGGCGGTCAGCAATACCATTGAGGCCAGCCGCACCCTGCAATCCACCGCGACCCTGAGCAACTATGCCAGCGTCAACGGCGGTACGGACTTCACGCCGGCCGACCTGACCGACCTTGCCAACCAGCAAGTCGCCGCGCCGGTCATTCGCAAAGTGTTCGCCGATGGCACACTGGACAATGGCGACTCCAGTGCCGGCCACACCACCGGCAGCGACCTGGTGATCGGCGAAAGCATGCGCTACGACATCGTCATCACCCTGCCCGAAGGCAGCACGCAAAACCTGCGCATCGACGACCTGATCCCACCGGGCATGCGCCTGGATACCTCGTTCAACGGCGGCCTGGGTTACCAGATCATCACCACCCGCACCGGCAGTGGCGCCCTGGGTGCAGACTTCGCCGGCAGCGTGCTGGTCAGTGGCTTCGGCGGACAGGGCGGCACATTGGGTAACGATGGCGTGGATGCACGCTGGACCTTCAGCGTGTCCAGTGCGTCGGCCGACAACCAGACCGGCAACAACACCTTCGTGATACGCCTGCAACTGGTGGCCAACAACGTCATCGGCAACCAGGCCAACGTGTCCCGGCAAAACAACGCGCAATTGATCTACAGCGACCCCGACACCAACACCGCCAACGGCAACGTCGCGGTGGATCGCACAGTGGCACTCACCGGCGGCCGACCTACGGTGATCGTGCGTGAACCCACCCTGCAGATCAGCCAGGCACTGACGACAACCACCGGTAATGGCGGCTATGACCAGGGCGACACCGTCAGCTTCACGATCACCATCAGCAACGGTAACGCTGCCAGCGACTTCACGGCATTCGACATCAGTTTTCTCGATAACCTGCCGACCCAGTTCAGCAACATCACGTTGGTGGGCGTGCTGTACCAGAACGGCGCCACCAACAACGGCGGCGTGGGTTTCGAGATCGTTGGCGGCCAGTTGCGTACCGCCAACGGTGCCAACATCGACATTGCCAAGGGTGGCAGCATCGTCTTGCAGGTGACCGGCGTGGTCAATGCCACGGCAGCGGCCACGTCCAACTTCGCCAACGTGGCAACGGTGCAATGGACCAGTCTGGATGGCACCCAGGGCGGCGAGCGCACAGGAGTCAATGGCCTGATCAACGGCGGCACACTCAACGACTACCGCAATGCTTCGACCTTGCTGGTGCCCGTGGCGCAGTCCATTGAAATCTCCCGGGTCGGCGGTTTGCCCGACACGGCGGCACCGGCCCCGACCACGACCGCAGTGGAACAGGTGACCATCGGCGAAGTGATTCGCTACCGGGTGGTGGTGCTGGTACCCGAGGGCAACAACCCCAATTATCAGATCCAGATCACCCTCGCCAACGGCCTGCAGTTCATTTCCCCGGACGCCCTGGTGAATGCGTTGCGCATTGCCTTCATTTCCAACGGCTCGCTGACCAGCGACGCCAACCTGATCGTCGGTGGCACGCTCAATGTCAACGGCAACGAGAACAGTCCCGAAGCCTTGCCGATCACTCCCGACCTGTCAGGGCTGGCGCCCAACGGCGTCTTCGACCCGAACCGCCTGACCGTCGTGACCAATCCCGACGGCAGTCAGGTCGTGACTTTCAACCTCGGCAACGTGGTCAACAGCGCCGACGATGACGATCTTGAAGGCATCGCCATCGAGTTCAACGTGCGGGTCAGCAACACCGCCAGTAACATCAGCGGCGCTCAACTGGCGGTCTCGGCCCATGAAATCGTCAACGGCGCGGGCCGGGCCAACAGCGACACCGTTTTCGAACGCATCGTCGAACCGAGCTTCAGTGGCCTGGACAAACAGATCGTCGCGTTCGACCCCAACCCCAGCGGCACCACCGGCAGCGCTACGGTGCAGCTGAGTTTCACCCAGAACGGCGGCCTGCCGGCGTTCGATACGCGCGTCAGCGACAGCTTTGCCGGTGGCAGCAACTACACCTTGCTCAGCGTCACCCTCAACGGCACCAGCTTCGGCCCCGGCAACCTGCCTGCCGGCGTGAGCTTCAGTACCTCCGGCGGATTGAGTGTCAACTTCGATCAACTGGACGTGGGCGCACAGATTCAGGTGCGCTATCAGGTCACCCTGCCCAATGCCTCGATAGTCGCCAGCAGCAACGCTACCCTGACCTGGAGCAGCCTGCCGGAAGATTTCTCCAGTTGGGGTGGCAACTTTGTCGGCATCGACGGCACGGCGAACGGTGAACGCACCGGCAGCACCGTCGGCCCGAACCAGTACATCCTGCGCGACAACGCCGGGCTCGGCGTCATAACCGGCACCCTGTGGAACGACACCGCGTCGCCGACCGCCAGCGCCACGCCCGACGGCGCCGGCCTGGCCGGGCAGACCGTCACCCTGACCTGGGCCGGCGCCGACGGTCAGCTCGGTACTACCGCCGACAACCTGACATTCACCACCGTCACCGACGCCAACGGCCAGTACCACTTTGGCGTGCTGCCCCTGGGCGTGTTCCGCATTGATGTTCCGGCCGGGCTGGTGAGCTACCCGCAGCCGCTGGGGGATTTGCGCGTGCGGGTCGACACCGATGCCGGCACGCTCGGGCAGATCACCATCACCCTGGGCGATGCCGCGACACAGGCGGCCAACGCCGGTTACGTCGAACAGAACGACGCACCGGTCAACACCCTGCCCGGCACTCAGAACGGCCAGGAGGATGTGCCTCTGAGCATCGGCGGCATCAGCGTCGCCGACTTCGACGCCAACCGCGACCCGAATGTCGCCGGCCGCAACCTGAGCGTAACCTTGAGTGTGCTCAACGGCACCCTGTTCCTCGGTGCAACCGTTCCCGGCGTGACGGTCACCGGTGCCAATACGACCACCCTGTCCCTGACCGGCACCCTCGCCAACCTCAACACGGCGCTGGCCAGCCTGCGCTATCTGGGTAACCTGAACTTCAACGGCACCGACACCCTGACCGTGGTCACTAACGACCAGGGCAACTATGGCGATGCCAATGGCTCTGGCCTGCCCGGCACTACTGCCGATGCCCTGAGCGACACCGACACCCTGCAAATCATCCTCGCCCCGGTCAACGACCCACCGATTGCGGTCGATGACAGTGCTACTGCCGTTGAAGCGGGCGGTACCAACAACACGGCTATCGGGGTCGACCCGCGGGGCAATCTGCTGGTCAACGATACCGATCTCGATATCGCCACCAATGCCGACCGGTTGCACGTTCTGTCAGTCGGCCCGGGCGCCGGCATTCAGACGCCGGTCGTCGGTGTGGTGGTGATCAACGGCCAGTTCGGGCAGTTGCTGGTCGGCAGCAATGGCTCCTACGAATACATTGTCGATAACAACAATGCCGCCGTACAGGCCCTGCGCCTGTCGGGCCAGACCCTGACCGATCGTTTCGATTACGTTGTCAGTGACCTGGCCGGTGCCACCGCCACAGCCACCCTGACCGTGACCATCGAGGGGGCCAACGACACGCCAGTGGGCGTGAATGACAATGGCGGTGCCGCCGAAGCCGGAGGCGTGTTCGACACCACCCCGGGCAGCGACGCGGTCGGCAACGTGTTGACCAATGACACCGATGTGGACAGCACCGTCAATGGCGAAACCAGGACCGTGACCGGCATCCGTCCGGTCCCGGAGGTGATTGCAGCTGCTTTCACGCCTGTTACCGCTGCCACCAGCGTCGTCGGCCTCTACGGGACCCTGACCATCAACCCCAATGGCACTTATCGCTACGTGGTCGATAACAACAACACCAGGGTTCAGCGCCTGAGCGCCGGTGAGCAACTGGTTGATTTCTTCAGCTACCGGGTCACCGATACCGGCGGGCTCGACGACGTGGCGCAATTGCGCATCGTCGTGCAAGGGGCCAATGACAACCCGGTGGCCAGTGATGACCAGGCAGAAGCCCAGGCGGCTTCCAGCAACAACAATGCCAGCGAAAGCAACCCGAGCGGCAACGTCGTCCAGTTCCCGAGCCGCCCCGGACTTGTCGATAACGGTATCGATCATGACGTCGACGCGGCGGACCAACCCAGCAGCCAGTTGCTGGTCAACGGGGTGATCAATAAAAGCGAAGCGACTTACAACCCGGCCGTCGATGTCCTGAGTGGCGTCGCCACGGGCACTACCTCAGCTGACGGCACGGTGGTGACCGGCCTGTTCGGCACCTTGCGCATCGGCGCCGATGGCTCGTACTTCTACGATGTCGACAGTACCAATGCCGCTGTGCAGGCGCTCGCCGCAGGACAGACCCTGACCGAGTTCTTCACCTACCGGATCACCGATACCAATGGGCTGACCGACACTGCACAACTGGTCATCACCGTGCACGGTGTCAACGACCCACCCGTGTCGCAAAACGTGATTGCCATTGCCACTGAAAAAGGCGGCATTGCCAACGGCACCGCCGGCCGCGATCCGTCCGGCGACGCCACGGCCAATGACTTCGACCCCGATGGCGACCCGTTGACAGTGATCTTGATCAAGCCCGGTGCCGAGGGTGGTACAGGCACGCCAATCGCCGTCAATGCGGGCGGCACGGTGATTGTTGGCCAGTACGGAACGCTGACGATTTTTCCAAACGGCAGCTACAGCTACGCGCTCGACAATGACAATGCGGATGTCCAGGCGTTGCGCCGTGGCAGCGACCTGCTGCTGGAGCGCTTCACCTACACCGTCAGCGACAACGTCAGCCCCACGCCGGAAACCGACTCGGCGGAAATCATCGTGCTGATCCGTGGCCAGAACGACAACCCCGTCGCCACCGATGACACCTCCATCGCCATTGAATCCGGTGGCACCAATAACAATCAGCCCGGCCTGGACCCGATCGGCAACGTGCTGGACAACGACACCGACGTCGACGGTGGCGAGGTGCCCGCCGACCTGCCCGCCCACGACTATGGCGAGACCCGCGCCGTGTCCTCGGTGCGTACCGGCAACGAAGCCGCAACCGGCACAGCCGGCGCCCTGGGCAGCGAACTGCGCGGCACCTATGGCTGGCTGACCCTCAATGCCGACGGCAGCTACAGCTACCGGCTCGACAACAACATGGCGCAGGTTCAGGCGTTGCGGTTCGGCGAAAGGCTGGAGGATGCCTTCAGCTACACCGTGATCGATGCCAGCGGCGCCGAAGATCGCGCGACCTTGAACATCGACATTCACGGCCGCGACGACACGCCGCTTCCAAGCAATGACATCAGCATCGCCTTCGAAGCCGGCGGGCTGAACAACGGCACCCAGGGAACCAACCCTTCCGGTAACGTGCTGCTCAATGACACCGACGTCGACGGCAGTACCGAAAGGCTCAGCGTGACCGGATTCAACGAGGGGACTTCCGTCGGCGTGCTCGGCAGCGGGCTGGTCGGCAAGTTCGGCACCCTGACGTTGAATAGCGACGGGACCTTCAGTTATCTGGTGGACAACAACAACCTGCGGGTCCAGGCCCTGCGCACGCCTCTTGACGTGCTGACAGAAACCTTCACCTATCAGGTGCGCGATCTCTTCGGTGCCAGCAACACCTCCACGCTGACCATCATCATCCGCGGCGCCAACGACAACCCGCTGGCGGCGGACGACAGCACGGTGGCCGTCGAGGCTGGCGGCACCGCCAATGCCACTCCGGGGCTGAACCCTACCGGCAATGTGTTGACCAACGACCGCGACGTCGACGCCAACGACAGCAAGACCGTCACCGACGTCCGGGGTGGCGACAAAACCGCCGCGGGCACCTTCACCACGGTCGGCACCACACAAACCCTCGATGGTCTGTACGGCACCCTGACCATCAACGCCGATGGCACCTACAGCTATGTGATCAACAACAACCTGGCCGCTGTCCAGGCGCTGAAGGCAGGTGATTCGCTGGTGGAAACCTTCACCTACCGGATGCGCGACACTGCCGGCGCCACCGATGTCGCCCAACTGAACATCCGCATCGACGGCGCCTGGGATGCCCCCGTGGCGACCAACGATGTGGCACTCGCCGTCGCCGGTGACGGCAATGGAAACAGCGTCAACCCGACCCATAACGTGTTGCCCAACGACACCGATGTCGATCAGGGCGACAGCCTGCAAATCACCGGTATCCGCTTCGGCACTGAAGCGGCGGGCGGCACTCTGGATGCGGTCGACCCAGGCACCGACAACACCAACGGCACCTTGATCAACGGTCTCTACGGGCAACTGATCATCGGTGCCGACGGCAATTACACTTACGTCGTCGACTCCAGCAACCCCACGGTACTGGCGCTGGGACCGCTGCAATTTCTCAATGAGCGCTTCACCTATCAGGTCACCGACCTTGGCGGGCAAAGCGATCTGGCGGAAATTCACATCATCATCCGCGGGCGCAACTCGGCACCGGTAGCCGGCGACGATGCGTCGACGGCTGTCGAAGCCGGTGGCCTCAACAACAGCCAGAGCGGCATCGACCCGACGGGCAATGTGTTGGGCAATGACACCGACGTCGAAGGCGACGTCCTCAACGTGTCGGCGATCCGCACCGGCGGGCTTGCCGACACTGGCACCGGCGGCACCGTGGGCACTGTGCTGCGCGGGCTGTATGGTGACCTGGTGATCAATGCCGACGGCAGCTACACCTACACCGTCGACAACAGCCTCGCGGTGGTCCAGGCCCTGCGTCAAAGCGGCCAGACCCTGACGGACGTCTTCAGCTACACCCTGTCCGACGTCTTCGGTGCCAGCAGCCAGGCGGAATTGCGCATCACCGTCGATGGTCGCAATGACACCCCCATTGCCCGGGACGACGGCTCTGTCGCCGTCGAAGCGGGCGGCGTGGCCAATGGCACGCCGGGCAGCAACGCCACGGGCAACGTGCTGGCCAACGACCGCGATGTCGATGGCGTGGCCAACGGCGAAAGCAAACAGGTGCTGAGCGTCACCGGCGAAAACGGCCAGTCCGCCGGCGCAGGGCAAGTGCTGACCGGGCGCTACGGGCAAATGATCATCAACGCCGACGGCAGCTACACCTACCTGATCGACAACAGCAACCCGGTGGTGCAAGCGCTACGCACTGCGGGCGAAACCCTCAGCGAGACCTTCACCTACCGCATGACCGACACCGCCGGGGTCACTTCGGATGCACGCCTGACCGTGGTCATCCAGGGGGCCGACGACAACCCGGTGGCGCAAAACGACAGCGCGGTTGCCAGCGACGAAACCCCGGCACCGCAAGCGACGGGCAATGTATTGCCCAACGACAGCGACGTCGATGGCAACGATCACCAGCAAGTGGTGGCGATACGCACCGGTGCCGAGAACGGCACAGGCACGGCGGGCGTGATCGGCCAGCCGATCCTCGGTCTGTACGGCACCCTGGTACTCAACGCCGATGGCACCTACACCTACACCATCGACCAGAGCAATCCCCAAGTCTTGGCCGCCGCCGGCCTTGGGCAGGTGCTTCGTGATGTCTTTACCTACACCATCAATGATCTGAGCGGAGCCAGCGATCAGGCGGAACTGGCGATCATTCTGAACATTGCCACGCCCTTCATCCCTGCACCGGAAGGCAATCACTTCGATCGTGACCTCGACCGCCAGAGCAGCAGCCTGCTTATCCCCGATCCGGTGCCGGCGATCTTCGTGACACCCGTGGTCGAACGTAACGCCCGATTGAATGAACTCTCCAGCTGGAACGCCGATGGCAGCAACTTGCGCATCAGCTCCAGTGGCGAGTTCGCCAGCGATTCGCTGGGCAATGGACTGGGGTTGGTACCCGGCCAGTTCGTCGCCGAAGCCGTGCGCGACAGCCGGCTCGACAGTGAACTGGAAATGGCCTGGATTCTCGGACGACATGGCCGCGTCGGCCTGAGTGCCGATGGCCTGCTGCCGGATCCATCGTTGTTTGTCGTCGATCCCGCGGGCATGACCCACGGGCCGGCCCAGGGCGAAAAAGCCCAGGAGCCACGCCCGGCCCGGGGGTTCAGCGCGCAGGTACGCAATGCCGCCCAGCGTCTGCACCCGACCAATCGGGGCAGTTGAAGTGACCGAACGGAATAATTCAAAGAGCATAAAGGATTGAACATGCCGAAACATGCGACGAGGTTCATCAGTTCCGCCCTCGCTTCTGCACTGCTGCTCAGTGCCTGTTCGTCACTGGAGCCCAAGCCCTCCACCGACGAAGAGAACCGTCAACGCATCCTCGCCGATCAGGCGCGCATGTATTCCGGCCAGGAACCGGTCAGCGCGCCCATCACCTTTTATGACGCGGCCGCCCGGGCGTTGAAATACAACCTCGACTACCGCCTCAAACTCATGGAAAGCGCCCTGGCGTCGGACCTGCGCGATGTATCCAGCCATGAGATGTTGCCGAAGCTGGTGGCCTCGGCCGGTTATGCCGGGCGAAACAACGATTCCGGCGGTACCTCAATCGGTATTGAAGACCGCCAGGTCAGCTTGCGTCCGTCGACCTCCGAAGAGCGCTATCGCGAACTCTATGGCCTGGGCCTGAGCTGGAGCCTGCTGGATTTCGGCGTGGCCTATTACCGCACCCAGCAAAAGTCCGATCAGATCCTAATGGCCGAGGAGCGTCGGCGCAAAGTCGCGCAGAACGTCTTGCAGGATGTGCGCAACGCCTACTGGCGCGCCCTTGGCGCGCAACGGTTGATGCCCGAAGTGGACAAGCTGCTGATGCGCACCCACACCGCGCTGACCTCCGCGCGGGAAGCCGAAACACGTGGCCTGTTGCCGCGCCAGGAAATCCTCGCCTACCAACGCGCCCTGCTCGACTCCATCTACCTGCTGACCGTGCGCCGCCAGGATCTGGAGTTCGCCCAGGCCGAACTCGCCGCGCTGATGTCATTGCCGCCGGGCTCGAAAATGATTCTGGCCGACATGCCCGATCCGCCGTTGCCGGAAGTGCGTCAGAGCATGGCGCAGCTGGAGCAACTGTCGCTGGAACACCGCCCGGAAATCATGGAAGAGTGGTATCGCAAGCGGGTCAACCAGAAAGACCTGGACATTGCCAAAGCGCAGTTGTGGCCTAACGTCACCGCGGATTTCGGCTACCGGTACGATACCAACAAGTACCTCTACAACAGCGACTGGAACGCCACCGGGTTGCAAGTCTCGATGAACCTGCTGCGCCTGCTGCAATTGCCGTCGCTCAATGCCGCGCAAAAATCCCAGAGCGAAACCGACGACACGCGCCGGGTGGCGCTGTCCATGGCGATCCTGACTCAGGTACGGGTCGGCACCCTGCGCTATCAACTGGCGCGCCAGGAAGTGGAGTTCACCGAAGACAGCCTGCGGGTCGACCGCAGCCTGCTCGACTACGCCCAGGCGGCGAAAACCGGCGCCCTGGGTTCCGAGCTTGAGGTGATCCGCTCCGAAGGTCGCTACCTGCTGTCGCGCTACCAGCGTGAAGCGGCGTTCTCCAGTGCCCAAGCGGCGTGGGGTCGCTTGTACAACTCCGTGGGGCTGGACGTCCTGCCGGAGGAAATCTCCAAACACGACGTCAAGACTCTGGCCCGGGAAATCCAGCGCACCTTGAACGAACAGGAACAGCAACGTCTGCTCATCACCCAGCAAGGAACGCCGAATGTACAAACCCGCCCTTGAGTCCCGCATAGGGGCCCTGCTGTTGGCCTGCCTGATCCTGCCCGTCAACGCCGATGACACACCGTTGGCGCCCACCCTCGATAGCGCCAGCGCCATTCGCGTGTTGCTGGCTGCTGAACTGGAAACCACCCTGTCGAGCCAGATGAGCGGCACCCTGGGCGAGATGAAAACCGGTTTCGGCGAGCATGTCGCCAAAGCCGAAGTGCTCGCCCGTTTCAACTGCAACGAAGCCGAGGCCCGCAGTAAAGTGGCGGCCGCCGAACTGGCCATGGCCAAGCAGAACCTGGAGGCGAAAAAACAGCTGCGCCAACTCAACGCCGTGGGCGACATCGAAGTCTCCATGGCCAACACCGAAGTGCAGAAAGCCGACGGCGCGCGGGCCATGGGCGTGGCCCAGAGCGGCTATTGCCAGGTGCTGGCGCCGTTTTCCGGGCGTATCGCCAAGGTCTACGTCAAGCCGTTCCAGACCGTCACGGCCGGTACACCGCTGTTCGACCTGGTCAGCGACGGCGCCTTGAAAGTCCGGCTCAACGTACCTTCCAAGCTGCTCAAGACCCTCAAGCCCGGCCTGGCGCTGCAGGTGAGCATTCACGAAACCGGCAAGACTTACCCAGCCCACGTCAGCGCCATCAACTCGCGGGTCGATGCAGTGGCCCAGACCGTCGAGCTCGAAGCCCGGCTCGACCAGAAATACCCCGACCTGATGGCGGGCATGAGCGGCACGGCGCATTTCAATCAGGACACTGCGCTGCAAAACGATGCACAAAACAGTGCCCAACCATGACAATGAACGAGCCGCTGCCCCACCCTCATCTGCTGCTGGAACTCGATGCCCTGCGGGACAAGGCAATCGCCGCCGACTCGCTGAACGCCCTGGCGTTCAGCATGGCCAACGATCTGTACCCGCTGCTGCCGTTTCATCAGGCCCTGGTCTTTGCCCAACGGGAATCGTCGCTGGAACTGCTGAACGTTTCCGGACTGTCACGCCCCAGCGAAGATTCGCCGTACCTGGTCTGGTTGCGCCGGGCCAGTCGCTGGATCGCCACTCAGGTTGCCGATGGCGAACCTGTGTGGCTGACACCGGACACCACCACCCCGCCGCCGGACGTCGTCGAAGGCTGGAGCGAATGGTGGCCGTCGGGCCTCTGGTGCATTCCGCTCCAAGACCGTGAAGGGCAACGCCTGGGTCTGTTGATGTTGCTGCTGGAGCAGGAGCCGCCGACCGTGTTGTGGCAACACCTCAAAGGCCTGGTCAATACCTGGGGCTACTGCTGGGCCGCGCTGACCCGGCATCGGCGCCTCGGCCGCTGGCGCCCCAACCGCAAACAACTGCTGTTGGGCCTGATCGTGCTCGGCGCCTTGTTGTTGCTGCCGGTAAGGCAAACCGCACTGGCCCCGACGGAGATCGTGTCGCGCCAGGCGCAAATCATCAGTTCACCCATCGACGGCGTGATCGAGCAGATCCAGGTGCGCCCCAACCAACCGGTGGAAACCGGAACACCATTGTTCTCCCTGGACGAAACCACCTTGCGCAGCCGCGCCGAGGTGTTGGGCAAGGAAGTCGCGGTGGCCGATGCCGAGTTGCAGGCGGCCAGCCAGCGGGCGTTCGATAACCCGCAAAGCAAAAGCGAGCTGACCCTGCTTCAGGGCCGAGCCCAGCAACGCCGGGCCGAACTGGCGGCGGTGCAAGCCCAACTCAAGCGCACCAAGGTCCTTTCACCCCGCGGCGGCGTGGCGGTGTTCAGTGACCCCAACGACTGGCTGGGCAAACCGGTGGTCACCGGCGAACGGATCATGCAAGTGGCCGACCCGAGCCAACCGGCCATGCTGATCCAGCTGGCGGTGGCCGATGCCATCGCCCTGGAGCCCGGGGCGCAAGTCACGCTGTTTCTCACGGCGTACCCGTTGACCCCGCTCAAGGGCCAGATCCTCGAAACCAGTTACCAGGCCCGCCCCAGCGATGAAGGCGTGGTCGCCTATCGTCTGCTGGCAAGCATCGAAGGCGCGCCGGAGCATGCGCGCCTGGGTCTGCACGGCACCGCCAAACTCTATGGCGGCCGGGTGATGCTCGGTTACTACTTGCTGCGCCGGCCGCTGGCGACGCTGCGGGCGTGGAGTGGCTGGTAATGCTCGATCCCGCTGACTTGCCCCTGCCGCCCTTGCGCGAAGACCTGCGCCTGAGCGAAGCCGCCAACGGCAGCAACGGCGAACCGGCCTGGGTGATCCAGGACACGGTGATCAACCGTTTTTACCGCATCGGCTGGCTGGAATTCGAATGCCTGCTGCGCTGGGGGCAGTCGCCCCGGCAGATCAGCGAACAGATCTGCGAAGGCACCGCGCTCAAACCGGATGTCGAACAGATCCTCGACTTCCGCCAGTTCCTCGAACAGCACCAACTGCTGCGTGCAGGCCCCGCAGCCCTCGAACGGCTAAAGGAAAAGGACGAGGCAGGCAGTTGGCTGAGCTGGCGCTGGTGGTTGCACCATTACCTGTTCTTCCGCATACCGTTGCTGCGTCCGCAACAACCGTTGCAGCACCTGGCTCGTGCGCTGGGCTGGCTGTTTCACCCGCTCACGGGCCTGCTGGTGTTTACCCTGAGCCTGTGGGGGGTGATTCTGGTCCTGCAGCAATGGGATGTCTTTACCCACGCTGTGGTCGAGTCGTTTTCCACCGAAGGCCTGTTCAGCTTCGCCCTGGCGTTGATCGTCGCCAAGACCCTGCATGAACTGGGGCACGCACTGGTGGCGACGCGCCTGGGCTTGCGGGTCGGGCACATGGGCATCGCCTTCGTGGTGTTGTGGCCGATGCTCTACACCGATACGGGCGAGAGCTGGAAACTCAGTCGCTCGCGCCAGCGCCTGGCGATCGCCTCGGCCGGTATCGTCACCGAGTTGTCCCTGGCCGGATTGTCGACCCTGGGCTGGGCCCTGTGTGATCCGGGCCCGCTGCGCAATGCACTGCTGTACCTGGCGACCACCAGCTGGCTGCTGTCACTGGCGCTCAACGCCAGCCCGTTCATGCGTTTCGACGGCTACTTCATCCTCTCCGACCTGCTGGACTTTCCCAACCTGCACGAACGCGCCTCAGCCCTGGCGCGGGTCACCCTGCGCCGTAATCTACTGGGCTTGCAGGAAGACTGGCCGGAAGCGTTCCCGACCGGGCAACGCCGGCTGCTGGTGACGTTCGCGATCATCACCTGGCTGTACCGGCTGGTGCTGTTCCTGGGGATTGCCCTAGCGGTCTACCTGTTCTTCTTCAAACTGCTGGGGATCATCCTGTTCATGGTCGAATTGTCCTGGTTCATCGCCATGCCGGTGGTGCGCGAATTGAATCATTGGTGGCAACACCGCGCCGGCATCCCAAGCCGGCGCAAGCTTGCGTTCTACGGCGTGCTGGCGCTGATTGTCGCCGGGCTGGCGATCCCCTGGCATAGCCAGATCGACGCGGTTGGCGTGGCCCGTGCCGAACACCAGTTGCGCGTCTATGCGCCCTACCCGGCGCGCCTGCAATCGATTCATGCCGAAGGCCCCGTCAATGCCGGCGCAACCCTGATCGTGCTCGACGAGCCGGACATTGCCTCGCGCCTGCAAAGCAGCGAAGCCAATGCCCGCAGTTATGAAGCGCGCCTGTCAGGCTTGTTGGCCGACCCCGGCGGACTGCAGGAAGACGCCGTCACCCGGCAACGCCTGAACGTACAATTCGAAGAGGCACGGGCCGCACGCTCGGAGATCGCCCGGCTCAACCTGCAAACACCCTTCGCCGGGCTCTGGCTGGACGTCAATCCGGACTGGAAAGCCGGCCAGTGGGTAGGTCGCCAGGAATCCCTGGGCATGTTGATCGACCCGCGCAGCTGGCAGGTGGACGCCTATGTCGCACAGGACCAGGTGCATCGCATGGTCACCGGCGACCGCGTGCGCTTTTACCCGGACGGCCAGACCACCCCGCTCACCGGCCGCGTCCTGGTGATCGGCAGCACCCGCGCCAGCCAACTGTCGCACCGCATGCTGTCCTCACGCTTCGGCGGCCCGGTGCCGACCACCTCGGCGGAACACGCGCTGATCCCCAGCGCGGCGTTGTTCCAGGTGCTGATTCAACTCGACGAACCCTTGCCGAGCCTGCGGGAAACCCGGGGGCATCTGAAGATCGAAGGGGAACGGCGCAGCTTGCTGGCTGATGGTGCTACGCATTTGATGGCGGTGTTGATGAGGGAAAGTGGTTTCTGAAGGCAGGATCCAAGTGCCCTTACCGGCAGGCGCTATCGATGTTCGCGTGTGTGCCACAGGCGCAGCAGATAGAGGGTTGAATGTTGAATTTCATATCGGAGTTCGTAGTGGCCGATCAAAATTCGACGCACATCCCGTGGGTCGAATTCCTCCAGTCGCTCGCCAATGCGCGGGTTGGTCAGCAAGGTGCCGGGAGCAGCCGTAAGCTGTTGAACCGTGTGGACAGCGGCGGAATGATTGACGGTGGCTAGAAATTCGTACAAGCGAGCTACATCAGAAAGCGCCTTGCTGGTCCACTTCAACTCCATCAGCGCGGCACCGGTAATGGGGATTCCGTGCTGAGGCTTTCGGCCCATGCCTGGACAGCCTGATGATCGATAACGCGGCCGGCATCCACATCCGCCAAGGCCTCACGGGTCAGGCGACTGCGCTCCTCCTCTTGATCCAGCCACGCTGACAGTGCCTGCTTGACGATCCAGTTTCGAGATCGATCCAGTCGATCAGCCAGTTCATCAACCCGCTCGGCCAGGTCTACTGGGACGTGCGCCGTCACTGATCGGGTTTTGACAGTAGTAGCCATGAATTTTGCTCCAGCGCCGCAAAATGCAGCAGACACCTGTTAACGTGATTCGGATTGCTTCAATGTGAATCGAATTAAATCACATCCAATAACCCAGGATGGTCAATCGCGATAAATGGTCATCAGGCATTGCATGAGCTCAGCTACCCCGCCACCACAAACACAATGATCGGCCCACACACCGCCAGCAACACATTGGAAATCGCATAACACACGGTAAAACCAATCACCGGGGTATTGCTGCCAGACTGCTCGATGATCTTGTTCATCGACGCCGCTTCGGTCTGCGCACCGGCCAGGGCGCCGAACAGGATCATCGGGTGCAGGCGCAGCACATAGCGGCCGAAGTACAGCGCCACCAGCGGTGGCACGATAGTGACCACGGCGCCGGACAGCAGCAACGCCAGGCCTTGTTCCTTCATCGCGGCAAAAGCCGCGGGGCCGGCCAGCAGGCCGACCACCGCACCGAACGCGGTCAGGCCGAACTCGGAAAACGCCCATTGCGCAGCCGGTGGCAATGCGCCGATTTCCGGGTGGCGCGAGTTGTACCAGCCAATCACCAGCGCGGCGACCAACACCCCGCCACCGATGCCCAGCTCCACGGGGATCATCCCGATATGGGTCGACAACAGCCCCAGCAACGAGCCCAGCACCATGCCAAGGGTGTGCATGGCGATGTCGCTCTTGTAGTTGTTCTCGCGAATCCGCCCTAGCCGCTTGGCCACCGCTTCGACACTGGCGGTACGGCCGGTCAGGGTGATCACGTCGCCTCGACGCAGCACGGTGTTGGGCAGCAAGGGTAACTCGTAGCCCTGGCGGGTGATGGTATTGATGAAGCAGCCCTGGCGCCTGGCGCTTTCCAGCCGGCTTTTCGCCTGATGGATCGTCTTGCCTGCGAACTCAGGCGAGGTCACGACGATGTCCACTTCGCGGGTGGGGAAAGACAGGGATTCGGCATGATCGATTTCCGGCCCGATCCACTGGGTGAGCGTGCCCACGGCTTCGCGCAAGGCGTAGACCCCGACGATATCCCCAGCCATCAGCGTGAAAGCTTCGTCTCGCTCGAAGACTTTTCCGGCACGCACCACGCGCTCGACGGTCAGCGACTCGTGCTGTTTCTCCACATCGGCAATACGCTGCCCATTCGCCGAACCGTTGTCAGCCACCTGATGGGCGCGCACGACGATGCGGGTGTACGGCACGGTGATCGCGTCTTCTTCCTTGGCGATGCCCAGCTCCAGTTCCAGCTCCCGTGCCGATGCCTTGAGGTCCACGCCCAGCAGCTTCGGGGCAATGCTGCCGACGAAGACGATCAGGCCGATGGTGCCGAACAGGTACGTGATCGCGTAGGCAATCGCCATGTGGCTGTTGAGTTGGGCCCTGGCCGCGGTGTCGATCGACAGTTGATTGATGGCGCTGGTGGCGGTGCCCATGATCGCCGTATCGGTCAGTGCGCCGGCCCCGAGCCCGGCGGTGAAACCGGCGTCGAAATCTAACACCGCATTCATCAGCAGGATCGCCGCCAGCGCGGTCCCGCACAGCACCACGCTCAACACCACCAGTTTCAGCGTGCCGCGATTGAGGCTGCCGAAAAACTCAGGCCCGCTCTTGAAGCCGACCGCGTAGATGAACATCACGAAAAACACCGTCTTCAATCCGGTCGGCACTTCCAGCCCGATCTGGCCGATCAGCAGCCCCATCAACAGCGCACCGGCCACGGAACCGAGGTGGAAACTGCCGATGTGGATGCGGCCGACGAAGACGCCCAGGGCGATGGCCAGGAACACCGCGATTTCCGGGTCAGTGCGCAGGGCGTGGAGAATGAACTCAAGCATGGTGCGAACTCCCTTTCAGGCGAAATCAGGATTCCTTCGGTTCTTGTGCCGGGGCCGGGTACCACTTGTCCCTGGGCACCCATTTCTCTTGTTGCGGATCGCCCAGGTAGTGCGGCGACATGATCTGCACGCCGTACTCGTTGAACACATCCTGGATGTTAGCGTGCAGCATGCTCAGCAGCACGGCGCGCGGCCGAGGCTGACTGGGAATGGCCTGGGCCACCAGCCGGTACTCCGGGTAGAAGTCCGACAATGCCGTCTGGAACACCTGGGCCGGCGGTACTTCGAGAATCCCCGGCGTACGTTTCGCGGCCTCCAGCAACATCGCCTCCTCCTGCCGCCACGGCGTGTCGTAGCCGATGGTCACGATGGTGTCGACCACGTAGCCGGGGCCTTGTACCACCCGCGAGTAGTTCTTGGTGACGGTGCCGGTGATCATCGAGTTGGGCAGGGTCAGCACCTCGCCCAGGCCGGTGCGAATGCTGGTGGTGAACATGCCCAGTTCGGTCACCGTGCCTTCGTAGTCGCCGATGCGCACAAATTCGCCGGGGCGCAGGGTTCGGGTGTAGGTCAGGATCAACCCCGCCGCCGCCTGGCCCACCACGCTGGTGGCGCCCAGGGAAATCATCAGGCCGATCAACACCGACAAGCCTTTGAAGGCATCGGTGCCGGCGCCCGGCAGGTACGGATAGGCCATGGCCAGGGCAAACAGCCAGATCGCCAGGGACGTCAGGCGCTGGGTCGGTTGCAGAGTTTCATGGTTGAGCCAGCTGAGGGTTCCCGGTGCCGCCATCCGCCGCAGTATCCGCCGCATGAACGCGGTTGCGCCGCGGGCGATGAAGAAGATCGCCAGCGCCACGCCCAGCCCGGGTATGGCACCGACGATGCCTTGCAGCAGATAGTCGCCGAGCTCCAGCAGATAGTTGTTGAGGCTCTCGCCCCAGGGACGGGTATAGGGAAAGCGCGACAGGACGAAGCCCAGCCATTCGTACGTCAGCAGCAACACGACGATCCAGCGCACCAGCTCCAGCAGGCGGCTGGCCAACGGATACAGGTAATTGGCGTCGACCAGCGGCACCCGTCCGACTTTCAGGGCCTGGGTGTGCCGATGCATCAGCTCGGGCAGTTTCTTCAGCACCCTGCGCCGAAGGTACGACATGCCGAACAGCAGCGCGATGTAAATGCCGGTGGCGATCAACGCGGCGACCACGGAGCGCAGGATCAACTGCAGGCTACGGGCCTCCCGGGTTTCGGCCACGACCTGGCGCAGCCTGTCGGCCGCGGCTTCGGCGGCCTGCTGTACCGAGTCGTATTCGGTCTCGTCGAAATCCTTGGGCGAAACGATAAAGGCACGCCGGCTACCCAGCAGCACCATGTAGCTTTTCATGATCGGATCGATGGTGACATTGAGGTCATCGGCGTCATCCAGTTCCTCACCGATCACCGTTTTTGCCCGCTTGACCCGCGAGGCCGGGGCTTCTCCGAGGATGGTCGCGCGAAACACCATGATGCTGCGGTTGGCCACTTTCAATTCAACGGGAGCATCAACCACTTTCGGCGCGTCCTCGGCCCACAGTTGCACCGACCAAAACATCCCGAAAACAGTAAACATTACAGCGAGCAGCCTGCTCCGCATGTGTCGGATCCTTACTTCGCAAAATTCAAATCGAGGGTACGTACCGCAGCGTAGTTCACCGATGAACGGTTGTCAGATTTGAGCTACAGGCAGTTTTCTTATCCGTCTGTTTCCTTGAAACAGCGAGCTCAAGCCCCGGAAGTTGTGCTCTTGACCGGATTTTCGAAACATTGAAGATCCCTGTGGGAGCGAGCTTGCTCCCACAGTGTGTTGGGTACCGGACTCAAGGATTGACCTGATACCCCTTGCCCTGCAGACAACTGCTGTAGGCCGATGCGGTATTCGTCTGGGTGGTTTTTTCGTCCGCCCGACGTTCCTGACGCTGACGTGAACCACCGACCACCATCCCGGCCGCTGCCGTCGATTTGGCCCGGTCCTGGCGATAGTCCTGCTTCCTGTCATCGTCGACACGATCATAAGCTTCGTCGTGCTGATTGCCGCGCACCTGGGCCGCCGTCGCGCCAGCGGCAGCCCCCACAGCGGCACCCTTGACCCTCCCGCCGGAAGGCGTGGAAGACGTCGAGGTGCTCTGGCTGGCGGCGATGCTGTTGCATTCGTTGATGTCGGCCTGGGTCTGTTGCGAACTTTGCCCTTTCATCGGCACCACCGATTGTGCCCAAAGCGGGCTACTCAAAACCGACAATGCGATGCACAGGCTGACCGGTGAAAACCTTTTCATGATGACCTCCGACAGGCATGCCACAACGGGCAAGCCTTGGGGCGACTGGCGGATGGCAAGCGACGTCATGCGTCGCCCTGCCGATCGGATGGAGCAACTGAAAAGTGTAGTTCAACGGCCTCGCAGAGACGGACTTCCGAACAAGCGGTGGTGATCTGCGGATGTGTGGTTACTCAGGCGGATCGAGCTGATCCAGCGCCCGGTTCACCGCCAGCTCTCCGAGCATGATCACTTGCGCAATGCCCAGCAGCGCATTGCGGCTGGTTCCTTCCAGATGATCCACCAGATCGGTGGCCATGACATTGGCCGACGCCAGCGATTCACAGGCATGCACCAGCAAGGTCTCGACATTGAGTTCGGGATTGACGATGAACATGCTGCTGGGTTTACGCGGCGTGGCCATGATGCCGGGGCCGGGATTGAGGTAATGATCGAGGGCGCGCTCGGCGGCTTCGTGAAGTTTTTGGGAGTCGAGGCTTTCGTACGGGGATGTCGGATCGGTGTCCGGCGGGTTGGGTGTGACTTTGAACATAGTGAAACTCCAGTACTTATTACGTTGGAGCCATCACTTTCGCTACCAAACGAAGGGTGGTGGCCATACGCAGGTTGGTAGACCGGAGTACTGGAGCCGGCGCCTCCGAAGAGGCCCTGCGCATGACCACCATAAAAACAGAGACCAAAATGAGCATCTGCTTGATGTGTCGTTACGCGCCAGACTCCGGGCTACCAAACCCGATCGCTGTTGTTTTCCAGCGACCGGCCAACGATAAAACCCGGCACCAAGACGCACAAGCCGGCGGATTCTGGCGTAGCTGTAGGCAATGACGCAAGCCGTTGTAGCTTGCGAGAAGTAACGCTGACAGCCGTTAAACACGCCTCAGTCGTAAGCTGAAAATACAAAAAACTGTGGGGTGTTAATCAGGCATTGGTGGTCAGCGGATAGAGCTTGTCATCAAACTGCGCCAACTTCGGAAACACCAGAGGCTGGTCGTCGCTCAAGTGCTGCAAACGCTGGCTGTAATCAACCAGAAATTGCTGGCGCGCTTCTTCACTGATGTACGGCACATGCCAGGCCACGAAGGGTTCCAGCACGTCGAAACCGACATACGCCAACGTGCCACGCAAGATCGGCCGCAGCATGTCTTCCAACGGGCCATGAATCGCGCCTTCGCCAAACATGTGTTCACGCCCGCCCAGGGTCACGGTCACCAACGCTTTCTTGCCGGCCAACCCACCCTGATCGTAGAAGCGCTTGCCGCCGTAGCAGATGCCGGACACCAGCACCCGGTCGATCCAGCCCTTGAGCATGGCCGGGGTGGAGAACCAGAAGATCGGGAAGTTGAGGATCAGCAGGTCGGCCCACAACAGTTTGTCCAATTCCGCCTGGATGTCCGGCGCCAGTGACTGGCTCTTCACGCCCAGGCGTTGCTCCAGGGCATAGACCAGGTACTCGGGGTTTTCCCGATTCGAGAAATCCGCGTCGCTGGCCACCGGATTCCAGTTCATTTTGTACAGGTCGCTGACCTGCACTTCATGGCCCTGGGCTTCGAGGGTGGCAACAGCCTGGTCCCGCAGGGCGGCGGTGAAGGATTGCGGCTCCGGGTGAGCGTGGACGATCAGTACTTTCATGGTGGTTCCTTAGACTTGTTCCAGCGAATCGGTTGAAGGTATGGAGTAGCAACATCATGGCTGATGAACAGTTTGAATCGCCAACCGTCACACCTGGATCGCCTTCACTTCGACAAACTCGTTCAACCCCTCCTCACCCCATTCCCGACCGTTACCCGACTGTTTGTAGCCACCGAACGGCGCCTGATAATTGAACGCCGCGCCATTGAGAAAGCACTGACCGGCGCGCATCTGCCGTCCCAGGTGCAAGGCGCGCTCGGCACTGCCGGCCCAGACGCCGCTGGACAGGCCGAACGGCGAGTCGTTGGCGATCTGGATCGCCTGTGCTTCATCGGTGTAGGGAATCAGGCACAGCACCGGGCCGAAGATCTCTTCCTGGGCAATGCGCATGCGGTTGTCGACATCGGCGAACAGTGTCGGGCTGACATAGAAGCCACGCTCGAAAGTCGACGGCGTATCACCGCCGCACAGCAGTCGTGCGCCTTCCTGTTGGCCGACCTTGATGTAGTCGAGCACGGTACGTTTTTGCCCGGCCGAACACATCGGGCCAAGGAAGCTTTGCGGGTCGAGGGGATTGCCCATGCGCAGGCTCAGGGTTTCCGCCAGCGCCAGTTCCACGGCCTCGGCGTAGCGACTGGCCGGCAGCAGCATGCGGGTCAACGCGGTGCAGGTCTGGCCGGAGTTGATCATCACGTCCTGCACGCCGTAGCGCACCGCCGCTGCCAGATCGGCATCCTCGGCGATCAGCAACGGCGACTTGCCGCCCAGTTCCAGGCACACGCGCTTGACCGATGGCGCCGCCGCCTGCGCGACGCGAACGCCGGCGCCGGTGGAACCGGTGAACGACACCATGTCCACGTCCGGGTGTTTGGCCAGCGCTTCACCGACTTTCGAACCCGGGCCGCTGACCAGGTTGAACACACCGGCCGGCAGGCCGATGTCTTCGATCATTTGCGCCAGCAGGAATGCATGCAGCGGGGTTTCCTGGCTCGGCTTGACCACCACGGTGCAACCGGCGGCCAGTGCCGGGGCGAGTTTGCCGATCAACTGGTGCAGCGGGTAATTCCACGGGTTGATGAACGCACAGACACCCACCGCCTCGCGGATCACCAGCGAGTTGCCGACTTCGCGCACTTCGTCCATGAGATGAGCCAGTTCGACGTACTGCTCAAGGCCAGTGATCGGCCCGTCGACCTGCACCGAGCGGCACCATTGCACCGGCATGCCCAGTTCAGTGGTGATGACCGCGGCCATTTCATCGGCACGATTGCGCAGTTGGTCGGCCAGTGCGCGGATGTAACCGGCACGCACGCTGGACGGCGTGCGCGACCATGAAGCGAAGGCGTGGCGTGCAGCCGCCACGGCGTTTTCGACATCGCGCTCATCACCCAGCGGAACGCTGCCAGCCACTTCTTCCGTGGCCGGATTGATCACCTCGGCGATGCCCTGCCCCGACGGGGTTTGCCAGCGACCGTCAATAAACAGTGTCTTGTGATTAAGCATGAAGCTTGGCCTCCATCAATTCTTGAGCACAACGGGCAATGCGCTGGCAGGCATCGCGCAGGGGTTCGGCGCCGACCACCAGTCCGAGGCGAATATGCCCCGCCGCGCTCGGACCAAAGGCCTCGCCCGCCAGTACCGACACGCCGTGGCGATCCAGCAAGCGGTCGGCAAACGCCTGGGCGCTGAGCCCGGTCTGGCGGATATCGAGCATCACGAACATGCCGCCATCGGGTTTCAACGCCCGCACGCCGGGGCAATCGGCCAGGCTGTCGCACACCAGGTCGCGACGCTGGCGATAGGCTTCGCGCATGGCTTCGAGTTCTGGCAGGTTGCTTTCCAGGGCCACCACCGCGGCGTCCTGAATGAAATCCGGCGAGCCGTAGAGCATGCACAACGCAAGGTTTTCCAGGTGCGCGGCCAGGGATGGCGGCGCCACCACCCAGCCGACGCGCCAACCGGTCATGGCGTGGGATTTCGACAGGCTGTTGAGGGTCGCGGTGCGCTCGGCCATGCCCGGCAGGCTCGCCGGGCTGACGTGCTCGCCTTCGAACAGCAGTTCGCTGTAGACCTCATCGGAAATCAGCCACAGGTCGTGGACGATGCACAACTCGGCCAACGCGGCCCAGGTGCTGCGCGGCAGACTGGCGCCGGACGGGTTATGCGGGCTGTTCAGTGCCATGGCACGGGTACGTGGGGTGATGCGAGCGGCGACGTCTTCGGGCAGCACGCGGAAGCCGTTTTCCGAGCGCACCGGCACCGGCACCACCACGGCGCCGCAAGCACCGAACACCGCTTCGTAGGTGACGTACATCGGTTCGGCAACGATCACTTCGTCACCCGGATTGAGCACGCATTGGGCCACGCTGAACAGCGCACATTGCGCCCCGGCCAGCACGGTGACCTGATCCGCCAAGACGGTTTGGCCGCTGCGCTTCTGATGACGCTTGGCAATGGCTTCACGCAGGGCACGCTTGCCGCGCACCTCGGCATAGTGAGTGTTGCCGCTCAGCAGGCTGTCGATGGCGCCCTGCACGATGGGCTGTGGCGTGTCGAAATCCGGGTCGCCCACGGACAACAGCAGAATGTCTTCGCCTTGCTCGCGCAGTGCCAGGGCGCGGTAGTGAATGTCCCACGCGGCGGCGCCGTCACCGGCGATACGTTGAGTCAGATCGGAAAAGCGCATGGCTTCATCCCCTTGAAATGCTGATCAGTGCGCACAGGCATGCTTGAGTTCAATCAGAGTCACGCCGTTACGCTTGAAGCCGTGGCGCAGGTCGGTCTGCAACTCGGCCAGGCTTTGCGGCTGGGTCACGGTGCAGCCGAAGGCACGAGCGAGGGCGGCGAAATCCGGGTTGCGCGGCAGCACGCCGATGGGCTCGATGTCGAGGCCGAGCATGTCGTCGCGAATCTGCCCCAGGGCGTCGTTGTTCCACAGCAGCACCACCAGCGGGCTATCCAGTTCCTCGACAGCCGTTGCCAGTTCCTGGGCGGTGTAGAGGAAACCACCGTCGCCCACCAGCACCAGGCCCGGCCGTTGCGGTGCGCCGAACTTGGCGCCGATCCCGGCCGGCAGGCCGTATCCCAAGGTGCCGTAGCCAGTCGGGTGCAGCCAGCTGCGAATCGCCAGGCTGTCGAAGGCGTAGTTACCCGTATACGCAAGCTGGGTCATGTCGGTGCTGATGAAGGCGTTGTCCGGCAGCTCTGCGGCGATACGGTCGAGAATCGATTGATGGATCGACTGCAACGGGCCATGGCTGGCCTTGACCGCTTTGCGCAGGGTGGCGACCGAGGCAATCGCAGCACTGGCATCGCGCACGTCGGACGGCAAACGCTCAAGCAAACCACTGAGGGTTTGTTGGGCGTCGCCATGCAAAGCCACGGCGCATGGGTAGAAGTCGTTGAACTTGCGCGGGTCGATGTCCACTCGCAGCAGCTCGGCGTTGAGTGGCAAGCGTTCACGCCAGAAGTCGGTGTCGGCCATTTCAGTGCCGACCGCGAGCACCACGTCGGCCTCGGCGATCAGGTTCCAGCCCGGTTCTACGCACAGGGATGAACCGGCGCTCAACGGTGCATTCGGTGCCAACAGGCCCTTGCCGGCAACACTGGTGAACAGCGGCGCTGCGAGCTGGGTACTGATGGCTTGCAGCTGCGAAGCAGCATTCAGCGCACCGCCACCGGCAATGATCATCGGACGCTTGGCAGCATTGAGTCTGGCCACGGCCTGGTCCAGCGCAGTGGCGGATGCTGGACCACGACCCGGGCGACGCACCACCTCATTGCTCCAGTCACGGGCAATCGGCGCCGACAGCACGTCCAGCGGCACCGAGATGTGCACCGGGCGCGGCCGCTCGCTGTCGAACACCGCATAAGCACGGGCGATCAGTTCCGGCAGGTCTTCGGCGGTCAGCGCCACTGCGGAGAACGCAGTGATCGGTGCGGTCATTGCCCGTTGATCCTGACACTCGTGCAGGCTACCCCAGCCCTTGCCCAGGCTGGCGCTGTGGTTGACGCTGGAAATCACCAGCATCGGAATCGAGTCGGCGTAGGCCTGGCCAATGCCGGTGGCGGCGTTGGTCACGCCGGGGCCGGTGATGACGAAGCACACACCAGGTTTGCCGCTGACCCGGGCATAACCGTCGGCCATGAAACTGGCGCCCTGCTCATGGCGGGTCAGCACGTGGCGAATGCCACTGCCGGGCAAACCGCGATACAGCTCAAGAGTGTGCACGCCGGGGATGCCGAACACGGTATCGACGCCGTAGTTGGCCAACAGACGTACCAGGGCCTGACCACCGGTCAATGTTTTGCTTTGCATGTTCATGTCCTCACTCCTGGCCGAGGCGAATCAACGCATCGACCGCAGTCGTGCCTTGGGCACCGACCAACAATGGGTTCACATCGAGTTCCAGCAGGTGTCCGGCGTTCTCGCAGGCGTAGTCGGCCACGGCGCGGATGGCGGTGACCAAGGCGTCCTGGTCCGCAGGCTCGCGACCACGGAAACCTTGCAGCAACGGTGCGCTGCGCAGGCTGAGCAAGGCGTTGCGGATCGCGCCGTCGGTGGTCGGCAGCAACAGGCTGCGACTGTCCTTGAGCAACTCCACCAGAATGCCGCCAGCACCGATCACCAGGGCGAGGCCGAAATCGTTTTCGCGCTTGATGCCGACAATCAGCTCAGCCAGTGGCGGTTTGGCCATGGGTTCGAGCAACAGTTGATCGAACGCTACGCCCGGGGCGTAAGCGGCAATGCTGACGCGCATCTTTTCCAGCGCAGCGCTCAATGCCGCGCCATCCTTGAGGTTCAGCGCCACGGCGCCGGCCTCGGTCTTATGTGGCAGTTGAGCGCTGACCGCTTTGAGTACCAGCGGATAGCCCAATGCTTCGGCGTCCTTCAGGGCCTTGTCCGGGGTGCTCAATGCGCCGTTGGGCGTCGGCAAGCCAAAGGCTTTTAACGCCTGTTTGGAATCCCATTCATTGAGCAAACGCCCCTCACCTTCGAGCGCGTGCGGGCACAACGGCACCAGCGCCGATTCGCCCAGCGCCAGCAAGGCCTGGCGATTGCGCTGATAACCGGCGATGCGGCCCCATGCGGCCAACCCGTCCTCAACGCCCTGCAACGCCGCGACACCTTGGGCGTGCAGACGTTCACGGGCATGGGCCGGCAGCAATTCGGGGAAAGCCGAGGTGACAAAACCGGTCTTGCCGTGACGTTGCAGTGCCGCGCAGTACAACTCCATCAGCAGGTCGCATTCCTTGCGCTCGCCGGTGAACTCCGACGGGTAGTCGAGCACCAGCATGGCCGCATCGGCTTCGGTGCGCAGCGCGCTGTCGAGCATGCGATTCAAGGCTTCGCCGTCGCCCCAGATCGCCGTGGTGAAGTCCAGCGGGTTGACCAGATTGGCGTAGGTCGGCAGCACTTGCGCGAGTTCGCCGACCTGCCCTTGATCGAGTTTCGGCAGGCCCAGGTCGTTGCGTTCGGCGTAGTCGGCAATCAGCCCGGCGTCGCCACCGGAACAGGCCAGCGCGATCAGGCTGTTGCCCGCCGGCAGGTTGCCACAGGCGGCGGCCTTGAGGGTTTCGACAAAACTCACCGGGCCGCTGACGCGGATCACGCCGAGACGGTCGAACAGCGCGTCGTACAGTGCATCGGAGCCGGAAAGCGAACTGGTGTGACTCAAGGCCAGTTCGGCGCCGATCTGCGACACGCCGGTTTTCAAGGCGATGATCGGAATGCCCTTTTCCAGCGCCTTGTGCGCGGCGCGGGCAAAACCCGGCACATTCTTCAGGCCTTCCAGATGCAGGCCAATGGCGGTGACCCGAGGTTCGTCGAGCAACACGTCCATCAGTTCAGCCACGCCCAGTTGCGCCTGATTGCCCACCGAAGCCATGTAGGCCACCGGCAGCGAGCGGTCGCTCATGGACAGGTTGTAGGCAAAGTTGCCGCTCTGGGTCAGCACCGCAACGCCCTTCTCCACCGCCTTGCCGCCATGGGCCACCGGCCATAGCGCGGAACTGTGCAGGTAGTCGAGCAGGCCGTAGCAGTTGGGGCCGAGCAAGGCCATGTCGCCAGCGGCCTTGAGCAGTTGCTGTTGCAGGGCCTGGCCTTCGGCACCGGTCTCGGCGAAACCCGAGGCGTAGCAGATCGCGCCGCCGGCGTCGATGGCGGCCAGTTCGGCGACGCAGGTCAGGGTCAGCTCGCGGTTGGTGGCGATGAATACCGCGTCCGGGCCGCAAGGCAGCTCGGCAACGCTGCGCACGCACGGCACACCTTCAAGGCTGTCGTGTTGCGGATTGACTAGCCACATTTGCCCTTGGTAGCCGCCCTCGGCACAGCGCTTGAGGGCGCGCGCCATGCTGCGGCCGCCGACAAACGCCACGTGTTGCGGCGCGAGCATGCGTTTGAGGTTGTCACGAATGGTTTGGGACATGGGGATTCTCCGGGCCGATCAGCGCAGCAGCGGCCGCAGCAGCTCGCGGGAAATGATGTGGCGCTGGATTTCCGAGGTGCCTTCCCAGATCCGCTCGATCCGCGCGTTGCGCCAGATGCGCTCCACCGGACCTTCGTCCATCAGGCCCATGCCGCCGAAGATCTGCACCGCTTCATCGGCGGTACGGCCGAGCACTTCACTGGCGAACAGCTTGGCCATGCCGGCCTCGCCATCGGTCATGGTGCCCTGGTCCATTTTCCACGCGGTGTGCAGGGTCAGCAGTTCGGCGGCGCGGATTTGCGTGGCCATGTCGGCCAGTTTGAACGACACGCCCTGGTAAGTGCCGATGGGCTGGCCGAATTGCTTGCGGTCCGCCGCCCATTGCAAGGACACATCCAGTGCGCGCTGGGCCTGACCGACGCAGTTGGCCGCGACCATCACGCGCCCGGCGGTCAGCCAGGCGTTGGCCACGTCCCAACCCTTGCCGACTTCGCCCAACACTTTGCTGGCCGGCACGCGGCAGTCGTCGAAGAACATTTCGAAGGTGTGATAACCACGGTTGCTCACGCACTTGGGCCCACGGCGGATGGTCATGCCCGGGGTGTTGCGGTCGACCAGGAACGAGGTCACGGCGTTACGCTTTTTGCCGTTGTGTTCGTAGGTGTCGGTCACGGCGAAGACGATGGCGAAATCGGCATGGCCGGCGTGGCTGATGAAATGCTTGCTGCCGTTGAGGATGAAATCGTCGCCTTCACGTACGGCGCGGGTCTTGATTGCGTTGGCGTCGGAACCGGCACCCGGTTCGGTCAGGGCAAAGCAATCGATCTTTTCACCCTGGATGCACGGCAACAGGTAGTCGTTGATCTGGTCGCCGGTGCAGGCCATGAGGATTTTCGACGGCCGCGCGACGAACACGTGCAGCGCCCAGGACACCTTGGACAACTCACGTTCGATCAGCGCCTGGGACAGATAGTCCAGACCGCCACCGCCCACTTCTTCGGGCATGTTGAAGGCGTAGAAACCGGCGGCGATCGCCTTGCCGCGAATCTGCGCCGCCAGTTCCGGGGAGACCTCGTCGGCGCGATCGACTTGCTCTTCATAGGGCAGCAGTTCCTTCACGACGAAGCTGCGTACCGAGTCCACCAACATTTCTTGTTCTTGGGTCAGTTGGAAATTCATGCGGCTACCTGTTGTTCATGTTCTGGGAGATGGAGAGGAATCAACGACCGATGAAGCGTGCCGGGCGTTTTTCCATGGCGGCGCGCAGGGCTTCGTTGCCGTCTTCGCTGCGACCGCAAAGCAAACCGGCGGCGAGTTCGGCTTGCAGTTGTTCGGCAAGGCTGCGTTCGGCGCCTTCACGCATGAGTTTTTTGGTCTGGGCGAAGGCAAAGGTCGGGCCGACGGCCAGGCGTGCGGCCAGTTCGCTGGTGACCGTCAGCAGTTGATCGTCGGCACAGACATCGCCGACCAGACCGGCGTCGAGGGCACGGTCAGCGCCCCACAATTCATCGAGGAACAGCAAGCGCTTGGCCTGTTCGCTGCCGATCAGGCGTGGCAGGTGCCAACTGGCGCCGGCGTCCGGCGAGTACGCCATGCTGGTGTAGCCGGCCTTGAAGCGTGCCGATTGCCCGGCGATGCGCAGGTCGCAGCACAAGGTCAGGTCCATCCCGGCGCCGACCGCTGTGCCGTTGATGGCGGCGATGGTGGGTTTTTCCAGGCTGTGCAGGCGGGTCATCAGGGCGTGGGCGGTTTCGGTCCAGCCGTAGGTTTCCAGGGCTCCCCGGGCTTCGGCATCGGCCCATTCATCGAGGTCGGCGCCAGCGCAGAAGCTGCGTCCGCTGCCGGTGAGCACCACCACGCGCACCGCCGGATCGGCGTTGTAAGCGTCGAGCAGGCCGTGCAGGTTTCTCAGCGTCGGAATGTCCAGCGCATTGCGTTGGGCAGTGCGATTGAGGGTGATCCAGGCAACGCCTGCTTCGACCTGGCTGAGCAGCGACGATTGAGTGGTCATGGGAATCCTCGAATTATTGTGATGGGTCTGAGGTGATGCGACTTGAGGTCATACTAAACGAGTGTTCAGTAAGGCGGCAATCGGCGGGGAAATGGGCTGTAACAAGCTCAATAATTCGATAAGGCATTGGTTTTATTGGATTATTTCTAGAAGTGCGAGCGTAGACCGTTGGCGCTGTTACAACTTCGAACAACTGGTGACAGGAGGTCGGTCGCAAATCTACCGAACGCCGCAAACCCCTGTGGGAGCGAGCTTGCTCGCGATAGCGGTGAATCAGTCAACAGAGATGTTGAACCTGATGACGCCATCGCGAGCAAGCTCGCTCCCACAGGGGGAAGTGGTTATCTGGAGGTGTTATGCAGTCGGCAAGCTCGGCGCCAACACGCCCTGGCGCTTGCGATGGATCAGGAAGTACGCGCCATAGCACAGCGCAATGAATCCAAAGCCCCAATACAGCGACGGACGCTGGGTTTCATCCAGGGCCAGGAACACGAACAGCGAGCAGCACAGCGTGATGCACATCAGCGGCAACACCGGGAACCACGGTGCGCGGTATTTCAGGTCGCTGAGTTTGTTGCCGTCACGCAGCCAGGCCTTGCGGAACTTGTACTGCGCCAGCGCGATGACAATCCAGGTCACGGTGCCGGACATGCCGCTCACCGCCATCAGCACCATGAACAAGGTGTCGGCGGCGACGAAGCTGGTCATCAACGACACCAGCGCGAAGCACAGGGTGATGCTCAAGGCGCGCAACGGCACGCCACGCTTGCTCAGTGGCGACAGGCTTTTCGGTGCCATGCCGGTTTTCGACATCGCCCACAGGATGCGCGTCGAGGCATACAGGCCGGAGTTGCCCACCGAGAGGATCGCGGTGAGGATCACGAAGTTCATAAGGTCAGCGGCGTAGGGAATTCCGACCATGTCGAACACCTGCACGAACGGACTTTCCATCAGACCGGCCTGCTGCCACGGCACGATGGCCGACAGCACGATGATCGCCAGCACGTAGAAGATCAGCACGCGGAACACCACGTTGCGCACGGCCCGGGGAATGCTTTTTTCCGGCTGATCGGTTTCACCGGCGGCCACGCCCATGATCTCGCAACCCTGGAACGCGTAGACCACGGTCATCATCACGGCGAACACCGCCGACAGGCCGTTGGGAAACAACGAATCGCCGATCAGGTTGGTCGCCATCGGTGCCGGTGCGCCGCTGCTCAGGGGCATCACGCCGAAGATCACCAGCACGCCGACCACGATGAAACCGAGAATCGCCGCGACCTTGATCCCCGAGAACCAGTATTCAGCTTCACCAAAGGCGCGGGTCGCCATGGCATTGATACCGAACAGCACCACCACGAACAGCGCCGACCAGTACCAGATCGGCACCGTCGGGAACCAGCGGGTCATCAGCATGCCGGCGGCGGTGAACTCCAGGCCCACGGTGGTGGCCCAGCTCATCCAGTACACCCAGCCGATCATGAACCCGGTGGCCGGGCCGATGAATTTGGTGGCGTGGGTCTGGAACGAACCGGACACCGGCATCTGCACCGACAGTTCACCCAGGCAGACCATCACCAGGTACATCAGGAAGCCCGCGACCAGGTAAGCCAGGATCGCCCCCACCGGGCCGCCCTGATTGATGGTCACGCCGGAACCCATGAACAACCCGGTGCCGATGACGCCGCCCAACGACAGCATGAAGATGTGCCGGCTCTTGAGGGCGCGGGTCAGCTGTATGCCTTTGCGATCAGTGTTTTCGTTCATGTCGGCACCTCAGCAGTCGGTGAGGTGCGCAGCGCGCGACAGGACGTCACGGCGCAGGGAGGGATCAGCTTTACGGCAATTCATTATTATTATCTCCAATAAGCTTCGAAGACCGCGCTGCGGCGGTTGCGTCGATTATTGGAAAGCCATGTAAGTTCGCGTTGACCGTAAAGATCGAAGTTGTACAAAGTCGTAACAAACTTGTACGTCAGCTCTGCAACAGGCCTTCGAGGGTATCGAGCGAGTGCTGCAATTGCTCATCCAGTACCGGGCTCATGCGCCGGATCGCCGATTCATCGTTTGCCAGCGCCAGGGTCTCCAGCGCCCTCAAAGTGCTGGCCAAGGCTCGAAAACCCAGGGAATCGCAGCTACCGGCCAAGCGGTGAGCCAATTGCGCGACCTCTGTGCAATCGTCGGCGGCCATGGCTTCATGCAGCGCATCGCGGTGCTGCAGGATCGAGTCGCGCAGCACCGCCAGCAGCCCCTGGACTTTTTGCACACCGAGCAGGCTGCGATGGGTCTGCAACAGCGGCCAGTCCATTGCCTCATCGCTCGGCAGCGACTCGGCCACCGGCGCCTGCCCTTCCAGCACCTGGCGCAGGTTCTCCAGCTTCAAGGGCTTGGCCAGGACACCGTCCATCCCGGCCTCCAGATAACCGCGCACCAGTGCCGGTTGCACGCTGGCGGTCAGGGCGAAAATGCGTGTATGGCGGTTCGGCCCGTCGCTGTGGCGGATCTGCCGGCATAACTCGACACCGCTTTTTCCCGGCAAATGCACGTCCAACAGCATCAGGTCGAACACCTGTGCCGCGCAGTGTTGCAGCGCCTGATCCGCTTCTTCGGCCAGCCACACCCGATGGCCGTCCCGTTGCAGCAAGCCCTTGACCACTTCGCGGTTGAGCGCCACGTCTTCGACCACCAGGATGTTCAGTGCCGGCCCCGCCGCCCGCACCGGCGGGGCCTCAGCCACACCGCTGGCCGGCTGCAAGGACAGCTCGAACCAGAAGCAACTGCCGCGCCCCTCTTCACTGTCCACGCCGATGCAGCCGCCCATCTGCGCCACCAGATGTTTGCAGATCGCCAACCCCAACCCCGTACCGCCAAAACGCTGCGCGACTTCTTCGCTGGCCTGGGTGAACCGCTCGAAAATCTTCGCCTGCATCAAAGGGGCAATGCCGATGCCGTCGTCCGTGACACTAACCCGCAGCCGCTGCCCGGTCTGTTCGCCGGTTTCGCTGAGCAGCGCCACCTCGACACTGACTTCGCCGCCTTCGGTGAACTTGATCGCGTTGGCCAGCAGGTTGCTCAGCACCTGACGCAGAAACTGCTTGGCGCCGTGGTGATGCTCGGCAATGCGCTGATCGATGCGACAGCTGAGGATCGTGTCGTTGTTCAGCGCTCGTGGTTCCAGAAGTGTCAGCACCTCGTCGAGCAACTGGCGCAGCGAGAAATCCACCGGTTCGGGATGGCTGACGCCCTCCTCCAGTTTGGCGAAATACAGCACTTCGTTGAGGATCGTCAGCAAGCCTTCGCCGGCCTTGTGCAAGGCATCCAGGCGTTTGCTGTCCTGGGCATCCAGGCGCGCACCGCGCAGCAATTCGGCCATGCCGAGAATGCCATTGAGGGGCGTGCGCAGTTCGTGGCTCATGGTCGCCAGGAACCGCGACTTGGCGAGGTTGGCCGCCTCCGCCTCGTCTTTGGCGCGCATCAGGCTGGCGGTACGGCGCTCGACCATTTTCAGCAGCTCGTCACGGTTGTCCTGCAAGGCCAGGCGATCGGTTTCCCGGCGCTCGATGTCCCGCAGGATCGCCCGGCGCATATCGTCCAGGGCATGGGCCACGGTGTCGATTTCGTCGCTGCCGCGACGCTTGTCCAGGTGCAGGGGCTCGTGCCATTCACCAGCGGCGATGCGCCGGGCAAACTCGGCCATGACTTTCAGGTGCCGGGTCACCAGTCGATAAAACAAGCCCGACAAGGCAACGGCCAGACCGCAGAGGAACACCGCCATCCACAACAGGCTGGTCAAACCGGTGGCGTACAGACGCTGGTACACCGCCCCCAGGTCCGTGCTCACTTCCAGCTCGCCAAGGTTGCGCAACGGGCCGGACGGCGGTTGATAGTCCAAGGCAAAGCGCTCGATGCGCAGCGGTCCCGCAGGGTCCGGATTGCCTTGTACCAGGTCGAAATCGGCGCTGGTCAAGTGCACCCGCGCGACGTCGGAGAAGTCCACCAGCCCGCGCAACTGCACGTTCAACTGCTCCTGGTTCAAGTCCCAGAGGCTGCGCTCCAGGCTGGCCAGGTAGCCGGCGCGGATCAGTTCCATGCGCGAATCGATGTCGCGCATTTCCCGTCGATACTCGATGTACAGTTGCACGCTGCTGGCCAGCACGGTGAAGCACAGGCTGAACAACAGAATGAACAGCAACAGGCGCCGCAACAGTCCACCGGGACGGGCGCGAATCATTGCGCATCCGCCGGAAGGTTGATCATGTCGCGGTAGGTCACTTCGCTTTCGTTGAGCCAGCGCTCGATGTCACCGGCATCGACCATGCGCTGCAACTGCGCATTGATCTCGGGCATGCGAGCGGCCAAGGGCGAGCGCCGCGACACGGCAACCCGCAGATAGTCCACGCTCAATGCCTTGGGCAAGGCAACGATGTCCTGGCCGCCGGGCAGGTTTTCCACGTACAGCTGGCCGGTGCGTCGCTCCTGGGTGATGAAATCGATGCGCCCGCGAATCAGCTTGCCGAAGTTCTGGTGGCTGTCGGACACCCATTCGATATTGTTGTTGCGCGCGACCATGCGATCGAACTCCACGCCGTAGCTCTCACCGAACAACAGGCCGCCGCGGTAACGGGCCAGGTCGTCCAGTTGTTCGAATTTCACCGGGTGCTGGCGGTTGATGAACAACGCCACTTCTTCACGCAAGACCGGCACCGTCGAGAACAGCATGCTCTGCTCCCGTTGCGCGGTGCTGTAGGCCAGCACCACATCGACCCGGCCTTCGGCGGCGTCCAGCAGGCAGCGCTTCCAGTTGCCCAGCACGACCATTTCGACCTCGTAACCCAACTGGCCGAACAGGTTTTTCACCACGTTCGGCGCCAGGCCACGCACCTGCTTGCCATCGCTCCAGGAGATCGGCGGGTACACCGGGTAATCGCAATAGCGAACCTTGTCCGCCGCGGCGGCATGGCCGGCCACCAGCATCGCCAGCAGGCAAAACCATCGCGTCATCAGCTTCAGGCCGCCACGCTGGCGGTGAACAGGTAACCGGCGCCGTGAATGGTGATGATCAACTGGGGTTCGGCCGGATCGTCGTGCAACTTGCGGCGCAGGCGCCCGACCAGCACGTCGATGGAGCGGTCGTTGGGCACCCACTCGCGGTTGCGGATCTGGTCCATCAACTGGTCGCGGCTGAGGGTGTGGCCGCTGTTGCGCAGGAACACACTGAGCAACTGGTATTCGCCGTGGGTCAGCAGGGTTTCGCTGCCGGACGGATCGATCAGGCGACGGCGGTCGGTGTCCAGCGACCAGTCGGCGAATTGCTTGACTGGCTTGGCCACCGCGACGGCAGGCTGTGGCGTTTGCGCATGACGCACCCGGCGAATCAGGTTTTTCGCCCGGGACACCAGTTCCCTTGGATTGAGGGGTTTGATCACGTAGTCATCGGCGCCGCATTCGAGGCCGACGATGCGGTCGATTTCATCATTGCGCCCGGTGATCAGGATGATCCCGACCTCCGACCGCACCCGCAGCTCGCGGGTCAGGGTCAGGCCGTCCTTGCCTGGCAGGCGGATGTCGAGCATCACCAGGTCGACGCTCTGGCTGGCGAGGAAGGTTTCCGCCAGTTCCGCCGTGGCGGCGCAATGGACGTCGTAGCCTTCCTGTGACAGGTAGGCGTGCAGCAGATCGCGAATCAGCGGATCGTCATCGACGATCAATACCCGAGGAGTCATCGCTTGGTGTCCGGCATAGGCCCGAAGGCCAGTTTCTTATTAGAGTGTTTTCCTGCATCGGCGCCAGAGAGTATCGACTGCTGAACGACTGATCAACAGTCGCTCGTCTGCACGCAGAAGCGCTGGCGTCCGCCGGCCTGCAAACCATCGACCCAGGCCTCGCAAATCTGGATGCCCTGCTCCGGGGTGAAGGTGCCGGGGTTCAGCCCGGACTCCAGCCACAAGCCGTCGAGCAAGGCGCTGAGGCTGATGGCGGCGAGGTCGGCGTCGAAGTTTTCCCAGCCCTCCTCCCGGGCCAGTTCCGCCAGCACCTTGCGCAGGATGCCGCGATACTCGCCATAGGAATGATCGTGGGCCTGGTTAATGGCCTCGGCGGTTTTCACCGCGCCCCAGAACGCCAGCCACGCATCGATCAGTTGCGGATCGAGCAGCTCGGCGGAAAACGAGCCGCGGAAAAACGCCGACAAGCGCTCCCGGGCATTCGGCGCGGCTTGCTCCATGGCGTCGCGCAGCAAGGTCATGACCCGCCCGGTAATCGCCATGTAGGCCTCGGCCACCAGTTCGTCCTTGCCGGAATAGTGATGACTGATCAGCCCCACCGAGACCCCGGCCTCGGCGGATATCTTGCGGATCGACGCGCCCTGGAAGCCGTGACGCTTGAGGCACACCAGCGTCGCCTCGATCAGGTTGGCTTTGCGCAACTCCGGTTCCATGCGGGAAAAACGGGCTTCCTGATTCATGGGCGACATGCTCCTTGGTTCAATCGTTCAGACCCGCGCGGATAAGCGTTGGGCTGAACGACTGTACAGCAAGAGCGGGCCAAGTCTCTAGCCAGTTGCATATCTGAGAGGTTGTGGCGCCTGATAATCCGCCATCGCGAGCAAGCTCGCTCCCACAGGGTTAACGGGTGTACGCAAGATCTGCGAACAACCCAAACCACTGTGGGAGCGAGCTTGCTCGCGATGGCGTCAGTCCATTCAACACAGGATCTGGATCAGTCGAGATACCCCGGCGCCACCCGATCCAGCATTCTCAACAACGCCGCCCAGGCCAGTTGCATGGCATCCGGATCACTCAGCTCCCCCTCCTCCAACGGCCGCCCCGGATCATTGAACTGCCGTTCGGTATGCGCGCAAACCTCGTGGGACGGCAGAACGACTTCACCGGCGGCCTGGGCGGCCAGCTGGATTTCACAGGCTTTTTCCAGGTAGTACATGCGCAGGAACGCCTGGCTCACGGTCTCGCCGACGGTGAGCAAACCATGGTTACGCAGCATCAGCACCGATTTGTCGCCCAGGTCCGCCACCAAGCGTTGTTGCTCGCTCAGGTCCAGCGCCACGCCTTCGTAGTCGTGGTAAGCGACCCGACCATAGAACTCCATGGAAATCTGGTTCACCGGCAACAACCCGCACTTCAACGCCGCCACCGCGCAACCGGATTTGGTGTGGGTGTGCAGCACGCATTGCGCATCTTCACGGGCGCCATGGATCGCGCTGTGGATCACGAAACCGGCCGGGTTGACCGGATACGGTGAAGGCTCCACGGCGTGGCCATCAAGGTCGATCTTGACCAGATTGGAGGCGGTGATCTCATCGAACATCAGCCCGTAAGGGTTGATCAGAAAGTGATGTTCCGGCCCCGGAATGCGCACCGAGATGTGGGTGAAGATCAGATCGGTCATGCGAAAATGCGCAATCAAGCGGTAACAGGCCGCCAGTTCCTCACGCAGGCGCTGTTCGGTGGCGCTGCGCTCGGGGGCCAGGCGGGTGGCGATTTTATTCATTGTCGTGGTTCTCCAGGCTGATCGGCTGGGGCAGACAGTAAGGCTGGACGCTTGGACACGTCCAGCCGTCCATGCTTATTTGCTGGCCCAGGCGTTGAAGCGCTCTTCGAGCTCTTCGCCATGATCGACCCAGAAACCGACGTCCATCGACAGTGCGCCCTTGAGGTTCTGCGGCGCCGTGGGCACCCATTGCGCCAGTTTGTCGTCCAACCGTGCAGCGGCCTGGGTGTTGGTCGGGCCGTAGGGAATCTGCTGCACGTAGTTGACCTGGGCGTCCGGCTGGTTGGCGAAGGCGATAAAGCGCTTGGCCTGATCCACATGCCTGGAGCCTTTGATGATCGCCCAGTAATCCATGCCGTACAGGCTGCCGGGCCAGACCAGGCCGAGGTGGCTGCCTTTTTGCGCGGCGTCGGCGATGCGTCCGCTGTAGGTCGAGGTCATCACCACATCACCGGCGGTCAACCATTGCGGCGGTTGCGCGCCCGCCTCCCACCACTGGATGTACGGCTTGAGTTCAGTGAGTTTGGCGAATGCCCGGTCCACGCCCTGCGGGGTGCCGAGCACCTTGTAGACGTCTTCGGTCTTGACCCCGTCCGCCAGCAAGGCGAACTCCAGGTTGTACACCGCGCGTTTGCGCAGCCCGCGCTTGCCGGGGGTTTTCTTCACGTCCCAAAAGTCTGCCCACGAGGTCGGGGCCTGGGCCAGTTTGTCGGTGTCGTAGGCAATCGCCACGCTCCACACCAGCGCGGCGGAACCGCATTCCTGCGCCGCTTCGGGGATCAACTGGTCGGCGTGGCCCAGACGGGTCCAGTCCAGGCGCTCGTACATGCCTTCCTCGCAGCCGCGCATCAGGTCCGGGCCTTCGATCTGCACCACGTCCCAGTCGACGTTGCCGGTGTCGACCATCACTTTGATTTTCGCCATTTCGCCGTTGTATTCGCTCTGGATCACCTTGCTTTGATCCACAGCGGCGAAGGGTTGAAAGAACGCCACATCCTGGGCTTTTTGTCCGGCTCCGCCGTATCCGACCACCACCATGTCCGATGCTGCCTGAGCGCTGCCCAGGCCCATGGCCACGGACAACACCAAGGGATAAAAACCGTGCTTGAGCGTGTGCGATTTCATCAGTGGTTCCTCTTGCAGGTGCCACGGGACCCAAGGCCCGCGCAGCCCTTTTTTATTGTTGTGAGGTTTGGCCCTGGAGCGGGCTCGAGACGAAACTACTGCAAGGTTCAGTAAAAAAACAAGTTGATTTTTTACTGAAGGTAAATTTCTATAGATCAATAATAACAACGCCGAAACTCGGCCTTTCGGCTTCAGCCTGCCAGGAGTACCCGCCCCATGCCGACCTCGACACCCGCCTTCGCGCACCTGTTCGAACCCCTGGAGATCCGTGGCAAGCGCCTGAAAAACCGCATCATGTCCAGCGGGCACGACACCTCGATGCCCACCGACAACCTGGTCAATGAACAATTGATCGCCTATCACCGGGCGCGTGCCGAAGGCGGTGCCGGGCTGATCGTGCTGCAAGTGGCCGGCGTGCATGACAGTGCGCGCTACACCTCCCATGTGCTGATGGCCACCGACGATGCGTGCATCGCGGGCTATCGCGAACTGGCGCAAACCTGCCATGCCCACGGCACCGTGGTGTTGTCCCAGGTGTTCCATCCAGGGCGGGAGATCATGGAGTCCAGCGATGGCCTGCTGGCGGTGGCCTACTCCGCATCGTCGGTGCCCAACGAACGCTTCCGGGTGATGCCCCGCGCACTCGATCAGGCGATGATCGATGAGATAGTCGCCGGTTATGCCGCTGCCGCCCGCCGCCTGCATCAGGCAGGCATCGATGGCGTCGAGGTCGTGGCCAGCCACGGTTACCTGCCAGCGCAATTCATCAATCCGCGGGTCAACCAACGTACCGACGGCTACAACGGTGAGCTGGAGCAGCGTTTGCGTTTTCTGCGCGAAGTCATCGAAGCCGTGCGCGCGGCGACTGATGAGCAGTTCATCATCGGCCTGCGCATCTCCGCCGACGAGCGCGACCCGGAAGGCCTGACCGAGGACGAATCCCTGGCCGCCGTGCAGTCACTGCAAGCACAGCTCGACTACGTGCACATCGTCGCCGGCACCTCGGCGTCCCTTGGTGGCGCGGTGCATATCGTGCCGCCGATGGCGATCGAAGCGGCGTACCTGGCCAAGGAAGCCGGAACGTTCAAGGCCGGTTTGAACATCCCGCTGTTCGTCACCGGGCGCATCAACCAGCCCCAGGAAGCCGAACTGATTCTGGCTCGCGGTCAGGCCGATGTGTGCGGCATGACCCGGGCACTGATCTGTGACCCGCAAATGCCCAACAAGACCGACTCCGGCCGCGTCGAAGATGTGCGGGCGTGCATCGCCTGCAACCAGGCGTGCATCGGCCACTTCCACAAGGGCTTGCCGATTTCCTGTATCCAGCACCCGGAAACCGGGCGCGAGCTGATCTTCGGTGAACGCCGACAAGCGCCACAGCGCAAACGCATCATGATCGCCGGCGGTGGTCCGGCCGGGATGAAAGCCGCTACTGTCGCGGCCCAGCGTGGCCATGAAGTGACGCTGTACGAAGCCAGTTCGCAACTGGGCGGTCAGGTGTTGCTCGCGCAATTGCTGCCACGACGCGCCGAGTTCGGCGGCGCCAGCACCAACCTGCAGCGGGAAATGGAACTGGCCGGTGTGCGCGTGGTGCGCAATGCCCGGGTCGACCGGACACTGGTGGAGCAGGAAAAACCGGACGTGGTGATCGTCGCTACCGGCGCCGAGCCCTACTGGCCACCCTTCGAGCGTGGCGGTGAGTTGCAGGTGGTGGACGCCTGGCAAGTGCTGCGCGATGAAGTACGGATCGGCCGTTCGGTGGTGGTGGTCGACTGGCGCTGCGACTGGATCGGCCCCGGTATCGCCGAACGCCTGGTGCGCGCCGGGCACCAGGTGCAACTGGCGGTCAACGGCACCCATTGCGGAGAAAACCTGCCGCTGTACGTGCGCGATCAACTGGCCGGCGAGCTGCACAAGCTGGGTGTGCCGATCACGCCGTATGCGCGGTTGTATGGCTGCGATGACAACACGGTGTACCTGCAACACACCGCCAGTGGCGAACCGATGCTGATGGAGAACATCGACACGCTGGTGCTGTGCCAGGGTCATCAACCGGTGGATACCCTGGGCGCTGAACTGCAAGGGCTGGTGGAGTTTCGCCGCATCGGTGACTGCCTGGCGCCGCGTACGGTCGAAGAAGCGATTTATGAGGGACTGAAAGTCGCGTGGGAGCTTTAAGGCTGTTTATACTCCGGGGCTTTTACGGCTCACACCGCCCCAGTAGGAGTGAGCCTGCTCGCGATAGCGTCAGTACATTCAACATCAATGTTGGCTGACCCACCGCATCGCGAGCAGGCTCGCTCCTACAGGGGATGCGATCCTCCTCCCGGTTCGGAACTTTCCATGAGCAACAACAGCAAGACCCCGCCCGCATCAGGCAGCGCCGAACCGCATTTTCTCGGCACGCGCATTCGCGGCCTGCGCAAGCGCCGGGGCATGACCCTGGCGGAACTGGCGCAACAGAGCGAACTCACCGCCGGCTACATCAGCCAGCTGGAGCGCAACCTCGCCTACCCGTCGATTCCGGCGCTGTTCAACATTGCCCGCAGCCTCGGCGTCACCATCCAGTGGTTCTTCGCCAGTGAAGCGGTCACCGCGCCCGAAGACGATGGCGTTGTGGTGCGCAAGAACAGCCGCCTCAACGTGCATTACGAAGACGGCATCGTCGACCAGTTGCTGACGCCGCAAGCCAACCGCCAACTGGAAATGCTCCACTCGCGTTTCCCGCCCGGCACCTACAGCCAGCAAAGCTACAGCCACGACGGTGAAGAAGCCGGCTACTTGCTCTCGGGGAGTTTCGAGTTGTGGGTCGGCGAACGCCATTTCCAGCTCAATGAAGGCGACAGCTTCAGCTTTTCCAGCCAGGAACCGCACCGCTACGGCAACCCCGGCGATGTCGATGCGGTGGTGATCTGGGTGATTACCCCGCCGACGTTCTAACGTCGGCTGCGACCGTTTGACTGAGTGGTACTCGCACGCTTGAGGGTGTCGCTCGGTAGCTCGTTGAACAACGCGCGGTAGCTGCTGGAAAACCGCCCCAGATGCCAGAACGACCAATGCATGGCGACTTCAGCCACAGTGGTTTGCGTGGGCGTGCGGCTGAGCAATTCGCGGCGCGCGCTGTTGAGTCGGCGCAGGCGCAGCCACTGGGTCGGCGACATGCCGGTGTAGGTCTTGAACGCATGCTGCAACTGGCGCAGTGAAACCCCGGCAACCTGGGACAACTCCAGCAGGTTGAGGTGCTCTTCCGGGGTGTCCGCGGCCCATTCCCCTACCCGTTTCATGATCGACCGCTCCCCGGCCCGACGCTGCAAGGACCCCTGATCGAGGCCGACACAGGCGTTGTCGAGGATGAACAGGCAATCTTCCAGCAGTTGCTGGGTCAGCGCTTCGCGGCTCGGTGGATCGAAGGTCTGCGACAGTCGCGTCAGGGTCCCGCTGAGCCAACGGCAGAACAGCGCGTTCTGCTGGGAGTTGAGCGGTGCCATGAACAGCCCTTCAAGCCTGGCGATGTCCAGGCTGTGGCGCTTTACAAACTCCGGCCCGAACACCACGGCGATTTCCTGGTAGTTCTCCGGGGTGATCCAGATGTTGCGGCTTTCGCCATTCAACACGTACAGCGCGTTGTCGCCGCGATCGAAACAGAACGACAACGAACCCTGGGGCGCGCTGAAATTCTGCTCGACCCGGGTGTTCATCGACTCTTCGTAAATCTCCACGCCCTGTAGATCCAGATAGCGCACCAGGCCTGCGAAATGCCCCGGCGACATCTGCTGGTATTGCTGCACCCAGCCCGGCGTGGCGCGGATTTGCTCGGCGACATCGGCGGTGTTGAACGCTTGGACCTGGAGGGAATTGGAACCTGTCATGGGGCGACCTTACGCACTCTTTTGGTGCGCTTTGTGCTGCTTAAAGTGGATAGATGGAACTGCAAGGCTCGCACAAGATAGTCGTCAACGCGCTACAGGGGAAGTGTCCGGCGGATGAAACCGGTCTCTCCTGGCGTTAATAAAACCAATAACGAGGTCTTTATGAATGTCCCTTTCGATCAGCTGTTCACTTGGCTGAAAGATCACAAGATTACCGAAGTCGAGTGCGTCGTCAGCGACCTGACCGGCATTGCACGCGGCAAAATTGCACCGACCAACAAGTTCCTGCATGAGCGAGGCATGCGCCTGCCGGAAAGTGTCCTTCTGCAAACGGTAACCGGGGACTTTGTCGACGACGACATCTACTACGACCTGCTCGACCCGGCCGATATCGACATGGTCTGCAAGCCGGACGCCGACGCCGTCTACGTGGTGCCATGGGCCATCGAGCCGACTGCCATCGTGATCCACGACACCTTCGACAAGTTCGGCAACCCGATCGAACTGTCGCCACGCAACGTGCTGAAGAAAGTCCTGCAGTTGTACACCGACAAAGGCTGGCGGCCGATCGTCGCGCCGGAAATGGAGTTCTACCTGACCCAGCGCTGCGAAGACCCGGACCTGCCGCTCAAGGCGCCAATGGGCCGTTCGGGCCGTGCCGAAAGCGGTCGTCAGTCGTTCTCCATTGACGCGGCCAACGAATTCGACCCGCTGTTCGAAGACGTCTATGACTGGTGCGAACTGCAAGGTCTGGACCTCGACACGCTGATCCACGAAGACGGCCCGGCGCAGATGGAAATCAACTTCCGTCACGGCAACGCCCTGGACCTGGCCGACCAGATCACCGTGTTCAAGCGCACCATGCGTGAAGCGGCGCTCAAGCACAATGTGGCGGCAACCTTCATGGCCAAGCCGGTCGGCGACGAGCCTGGCAGCGCCATGCACATTCACCAGAGCGTGGTGGACATCGCCACCGGCCAACCAATCTTCGCCGATGCCGATGGCAACATGAGCGAGCTGTTCCTGCATCACATTGGCGGCCTGCAGAAGTACATCCCGAAAGTGCTGCCGATGTTCGCGCCGAACGTCAACTCGTTCCGCCGCTTCCTGCCGGACACCTCGGCACCGGTGAACGTCGAATGGGGCGAAGAGAACCGCACCGTCGGCCTGCGCGTGCCGACTTCAAGCCCGGACGCCATGCGGGTCGAGAACCGTCTGCCGGGCGCCGACGCCAACCCGTACCTGGCCATCGCCGCCAGCCTGCTGTGCGGTTACCTGGGCATGATCGAGCGCATCGAGCCGAGCGCTGCGGTACAGGGCCGCGCCTATGAGCGTCGCAACCTGCGCCTGCCGATCACCATCGAAGACGCCCTGACCCAGATGGAAGAGTGCGACACCATTGGCCGTTACCTGGGCAGCAAGTTCGTGCGCGGCTACGTCGCGGTCAAACGCGCCGAGCACGAGAACTTCAAGCGGGTGATCAGTTCGTGGGAGCGTGAGTTCCTGATGCTCAGCGTTTAACGCCCTCGCTCCCCCAAGGGATCACACATCCCCTGTAGGAGCGGGCTTGCCCGCGAAGAGGCCAGCGCATTCAACATCTCCGTTGACTGACAGGCCGCCATCGCGAGCAAGCTCGCTCCCACAGGTAGCGTGAACACCTGAAGAATCCAATAATTCCAAGAAGGTATCGATATGCGTCTTTTGAAATCCGTAGTCCCGGTCGCGCTGGCGGTCTTGTTCAGCGCCGTTGCCCAGGCCCAGCCACAGGTCAGTGTCTACAACTGGACTGACTACATCGGCGAAACCACCCTCGTCGACTTCCAGGCCAAAACCGGGATCAAGGTGATCTACGACGTATTCGATTCCAACGAAACCCTGGAGGGCAAACTGCTTGCCGGTCGTACCGGGTATGACGTGGTGGTGCCGTCCAACCACTTCCTCGCCCGCCAGGTGAAGGCCGGCGCGTTCCTCAAGCTCGATCGCGAGCAACTGACGAATTTCAAGAACCTCGACCCGAAACTGCTGGCGCTGCTGGAGAAGAACGATCCGGGCAACTCGCACTCGGTGCCGTACCTGTGGGGCACCAACGGCATCGGCTATAACGTCGACAAGGTCAAGGCTGTGCTGGGCATCGACAAGATCGACTCCTGGGCCGTGCTGTTCGAACCGGAAAACATCAAGAAGCTCAGCGCCTGCGGCGTGTCGATGATGGACTCGGCGGACGAAGTGTTCCCGGCGATGCTCAATTACATGGGCATGGACCCGCGCAGCGAAAGTGTCGAGGACTACAAAAAGGCCGAAGCCAAGCTGCTGCAGATCCGCCCCTACATCACCTACTTCCACTCCTCCAAGTACGTCTCGGACCTGGCCAACGGCGACATCTGCGTAGCGTTCGGTTACTCGGGCGACGTGTTCCAGGCCGCCAACCGCGCCAAGGAAGCCAAGAACGGCGTGAACATCGCCTACGCCATTCCCAAGGAAGGCGCCAACCTGTGGTTCGACCTGCTGGCCATCCCCGCCGACGCCAGCAATCAAAAAGAAGCCCACGCCTTCGTCAACTACCTGCTGGACCCGCAAGTGATTGCCAAGGTCAGCGCTTCGGTCGGCTACGCTAACCCGAACCCGGCCGCCAAGCAGTACATGGACCCTGAACTGGTCAACAACCCCGAGGTTTATCCGCCCCAGGAAGTCCTCGACAAACTCTACATCTCCACCACGCCGCCGCAGTCGATCATGCGCCTGATGACCCGTTCGTGGAGCAAAGTGAAGTCCAACAAATGAATCAGTACACCAAGGAACACACCCACTCCTATTACGCAGCGTCCGCCAAAGGTATGAGGCAGCGTCCCGCGCTGGCCTCGGACCTGACGGCCGATGTCTGCGTGATCGGCGCGGGTTTCACCGGCATCAACACCGCCATCGAGCTGGCTCAGCGCGGTCTCTCGGTGATCCTGCTGGAGGCCCGGCGAATTGGCTGGGGCGCCAGCGGGCGCAACGGTGGCCAGTTGATTCGTGGTATCGGCCATGACGTCAGCGGTTTCGCCAGGCACATCGGCGCCGATGGCGTGCAATACCTGGAACACGCCGGGAACGAGTCAGTGCAAGTCGTGGCCAATCGGATCCGCGAGCACGGTATCGATTGCGACCTGAGCTGGGGCTTCTGCGAACTGGCCAATACCCCGGCCCAGTTCAAGGCGTTCAAGGCCGAGCAAGCGGAACTGATTGAATCCGGCTACGCCTTTGAAACCCGACTGGTCGCGCCGGAGCAAATCCGTGAGCAGGTGGTGAACTCCGGTGTGTATGCCGGTGGCCTGGTGGACATGGGCTCGGGGCATTTGCATCCGCTGAACCTGGTGCTTGGCGAGGCGCAAGTTGCCGAATCCCTGGGGGTGCGGATTTTCGAACAGAGCCCGGTGCTGGAGTTGATCCATGGCAGCACGGTGCAGGTCCGTTGCGCGGGTGGCACTGTGAGTGCAGACACCTTGGTGCTGGCTTGCAATGCCCATCTGGAAGAACTGGAACCGAAGCTCAGCGGCAAGGTGCTCCCGGCGGGCAGCTACATCATCGCCACCGAGCCGTTGTCGGAAGACGCCGCCAGGCAACTGATCCCGCACAACGTCGCGCTGTGCGACCAGAAGGTCGGCCTGGATTACTACCGGCTCTCGGCTGACCGGCGCTTGCTGTTCGGCGGTGCCTGCCACTACTCCGGGCGCGATCCTTCGGACATCAGCGCCTACATGCGCCCGCAGATGCTCAAGGTGTTCCCGCAACTGGCCGATGTGCGCATCGACTATCAGTGGGGCGGCAAGATCGGCATCTCGGCCAACCGTTTCCCCCAGGTCGGGCGCCTGAGCCAGCACCCGAACGTGTTCTACGCCCAAGGCTATTCCGGCCATGGCCTGAACGTGACCCACTGGTGCGCGAAGTTGTTGGGCGAAGCGATCCATGCCGGCCACAGCAAAGGCTTCGACGTGTTCAGCGCCGTGCCGCACATGACCTTCCCCGGCGGACGCGCCCTGCGTTCACCGTTGCTGGCCCTTGGCATGTTCTGGTATCGGATGCGCGAAGTGCTGGGTTGACCACCGGGTGCCTGAAACGAGTTGTCTCTCGCTTCAGGCGTGCCGGCAGGTCAGGTGGGGTGGCGGCGACCTCAAGAGATCGCCGCGGCACATCTATTGAGGCATCTGAATGTTGATGCCCTCCTTCTGCATTTCTTCCCGTACCGACTGGAATTTCTGGTACTTGGACAATTCGATCGGCCCGTCATAGGTCATGCTTTGCATCTTGCGTGGCGGGTATTTGATGTAGGTCTGCATCAGTTTGTTGATCGCCTGACTGATCGGCACCATGGTCCAGGTACGCTCGGTGACATTACTCATGAAGATGTCATAGCGCTCCTGTGGGTCTTGATACAAATCGAAGACCTGAGGCACCGTCGCCACGTACTTGGTGGCACCTTTCCAGCCCAGGTTGGTGTCCACGGCCAGGCCACCGGTCGGCACACCATCGTCGCCGCGCAGGTTGAACACGGCTTTGTAGTTGCCCACACGGACCGCCCCCGGCGACAACTCGTTTTCGGTGAAGTAGAACCACTCCTTGCGCGGGTCGGGGCCAGTGCCGGTGATTACAGGGGTCATGTCGTAGCTGTCGAACATGATCGGCTGACCTTCGCGATCCTTCTCCGGCAACTTGATACCGGCCACCGAGGCGAAGGTCGCCATCAGATCGAGCCCGCCGAGAATGTCGTGGTTCTTGGCATTGGGCTTGATTTTGCCGGGCCAGGCCATGATCGCCGGGACCCGGTTACCGCCCTCGCGCACGGTGCCCTTGGTACCACGGAAAGGCGTGTAGCCGGCATCCGGGTAAACGTCCTGCCAGGCGCCGTTGTCGGTGGTGTAGACCACCAGCGTATTCTTATCCAGGCCCAGCGCCTTGAGCTTGTCCATGATTCGGCCGATGCGCGTATCCAGTTCGACCACCGAGTCGGCGTACTTGGACTTGGACATCGACTTGTGAACGAACTCCGGTGCCGGCAGGTTCGGCTGGTGCACTTTCATGAAGTTGACGTTGATGAAGAACGGCTTGTCGGACTTGGCGGCGGTATCGAGGAATTCCAGCGCGGCTTTTTCGACATAACCGTCAAAATAGGGAATCCCGACGACACCGGGCTTGCCATCGATGACCGGCGTATCGACGTACTGGCCGTTGATCTTGAATTCTTCGACAGCCTTTTCTCCCGCCTTGCCCGAGAGTGCGCCCTTGGTCACCTGGGTAAACATCGCCCGGGTTTCCGGGTCCATGTCGGGGAACCAGGTCGGGTCGGCGTAGGTGTAGGCATTGAGGTGATAGAGGCCGACGTACTTCATCACGTCATACCCCTGGGCATTGGGCAACGCATAGTCGGCTTCACCCAAGTGCCACTTGCCGGTGAAGTAGGTCTCGTAACCGCCGGTCTTGAGCACCGAGGCCAGCGTCCACTCGGCGGCAGGCAAACCACCGCCCTGGCCCTGGAAGGCCACGGTGGTCATGCCGCTGCGATTGGGGATGCGCCCGGTCTGCATGGCGGCTCGCCCGGGCGTGCAGCTTGGTTGCGCGTAGAACGAGTAAAAGGTTGTGCCCTCAGCGGCCAGTTCGTCGATGCTGGGAGTCGGCATGCCGCGGCCAACGCCGCCACCATAGGGGCCCAGATCGCCGTAGCCGGTATCGTCGGACACGATGAACAGGATATTGGGTTTTTCTGTTTGTGCAGCCTGGGCCAAACCGTTAAGCGCTATCAGTAATGAACCTGCTATGTAGAAACTTGAGCGATGCGAGAGTCTTTTCATGGCGACCTTCCTTTATCGGGACGGATCCTTGTGGCCGGTTACCTGTTTTCAAGTAATCCGTGACCGGACCCTGGTGAGTTACCCCCAAACCATGCCCTCTGGTGAGTTCCAGGCGTTCAACTGACCATGCATCTGAATACCTGTAGCTACTCAAGGCACCCGAGTCAGCCTAGTACGGTTATTTTTAAAACGCGCAGTTCAGGCAGAGGAAATCAAAGTCGTTCGTCGCTTGTTCTCCATGAAATACCCTGGGTCATGTCATCACCGGCGGCAGATAGTGTTCAGGTTGCGACTTTCGATTTGCTCAATTGCGAGTCACTTCTATATTGAGGGGGTGCTCTGAACTTCCTGCCTTCTGTTGAGCTTGACCCATGGCAACTACTGATCAGCTGATCATCTGCGAGCACTGCGACAGCGTGTACCAAAAAGTAACGCTCGCCAAACATCAAAAGACCCTGTGTACGCGCTGTGGCGGCGTGCTTCAGCGCTATAACGGCCTCACGGTGGAACAGCGTCTTGCGTTGACCTTCACCGCGTTGATGCTCTGGATATTCGCCAATTTCTATCCGGTGATGAGCATCAACCTCAAAGGCGTGAAGAACAGCGCAACGCTCTGGGACTCGGTGCTGGCCCTGAGCCTGGGGCCAATCACCTTCATCGCCACGGTGGCGGCAATCGCCATGATCATCGCGCCGATTTTCCAGTTGCTGCTGCTGATCTGGGTGCTGGGCTTCGCCCTCAGTGGGCGACGCTCGCCCGGATTCAAGTTCTGCATGCGCTGGCTGGAAACCCTCAGGCCCTGGAGCATGCTCGAAGTCTGCCTGCTGGGCGCCATGGTCGCGGTGATCAAGCTCGCCGGACTGCTCGATGTGCTGCCCGGCATCGGGTTGTTTGCCCTCGCTGCCCTGAGCCTGATGATGATTCGCATCGCCGGGCGCGACATACGCGAACTATGGGACCTTGTATGAGCACGCCTCCTTACGCCGACGAGCTCAACCTGTGCCTTTGCCACACCTGCGGGCTGGCCTGCGACATGACCTTCGAGCCCCACGAATGCGAGCGTTGCGGTGCGCCGCTGCACCGGCGCAAAACCAATTCGCTGGCACGCACCTGGGCCTTCATGATCGCGGCCCTGGTGTTCTATATCCCGGCCAACCTGTTGCCGGTAATGAACACCGAAATGGTCGGCAACGGCGCCGACAGCACGATCATGAGCGGCGTGCTGGAGTTCTGGGAGGCAGGAGCCTGGGACATCGCCCTGATCATTTTCATTGCCAGTATCGCGGTGCCGGGCATCAAGTTCGTCGCCATCACGCTGCTGCTGGTCACCGTGCAACGGGACAGCGAGTGGGCACGAAAAGAACGGTCGACGCTGTACCGCTTCGTCGAGGTCATCGGTTACTGGTCGATGCTCGATGTGATCGTGGTCGCCCTGGTGGCCTCGCTGGTGAAATTCCAGGCCCTGGCCGATATCGAACCGCGCCCGGGCATTCTGTTTTTCGGATTGGTGGTGGTGTTCACCATGCTGTCGGCAATGAGTTTCGATCCACGCATGATCTGGGATAAAGAACGGGAAAACCCACACAATGAGGAGGTCACGGATGAAGTCACAAGCCACTGACGGGCCGCAAGCCCCCGGGCCGGCGCCGATCAAGACCCGCCGCTTCAGCGTTTCGCTGGTCTGGATCGTCCCGATCGTCGCGGTGCTGGTGGGTATTTCGCTGGTGGTTCACAGCATTTTGCAGCAAGGCCCGACCATCGTTATCACGTTCAAGACCGGTGACGGCCTGACCGCGAACAAGACCGAGGTCAAATACCGCAACGTCGTGATTGGTCATGTCTCCGATGTGGAGCTGGCCAATGACCAGAAGAGTGTCAATGCCACCATCAAGCTGGAAAAGCAGGCCGAAAGCTTTACCCGCGAAGACTCGCAGTTCTGGGTCGTGCGGCCGCGCATAGGCGCGGGCGGCGTGTCCGGTATCGATACGTTGCTGTCGGGCGATTACATCGGTGCCGATATCGGCCAGGCCAACGGCCGGGCAAAGCACTTCACAGGGCTGGAGAACCCGCCGCCCATCACCTACGGCGAGCCGGGCAAGCGTTTCACCCTGTTCACCCAGGACCTGGGGTCGCTGGACATCGGCTCTCCCGTCTACTACCGCAAGATCCCCGTGGGCCAGGTGGTGGCCTACGCGCTGGACCCGGATGGCAAGGGCGTGAACATAGAACTGTTCATCCATGCCCCCAATGACAAATACGTCACCGAAAACACCCGTTTCTGGAACGCCAGCGGCATTGACGTGAACGTTGGCGCCAACGGTTTTGCGGTCAAGACCGAATCCTTGTCTTCCTTGCTGGTGGGCGGCATTGCCTTCCGCGCGCCAGACTACAGCCCCAACGATAAGCCGGCTGCCGCGGAGTACGCCTACGAACTGTTCGAAGACCAGCAAACCGCCCTCGCCCCGCCAAACGGCAAGCCGCAGTACCTGGCCATGCGCTTCGACCAGGCACTGCGCGGGCTCAAGGTCGACGCGCCGGTGGAATTCCTCGGTGTGGAAATCGGCAAGGTAGTGGCAGTCAATCTGGATTACGACGAGAAAAAACGTTCCTTTCCAATCAACGTCGGTATCGTGATCTACCCGCAGCGCCTGGGCCAGGCCCACATCAAAATGCTCAAGGCGCTCGATCATGACCCTAATAACGAAGCCGCCGGCGTACGCTTGATCGGCAGCTTCATCGAAAACGGCCTGCGTGCCCAGGCCCGCACCGGTAACTTCCTGACCGGCCAGCTGTACATTGCCCTGGACTTCTACCCCAAGGCCGACAAAGTCGCCTTCGATGCAAACGCACGCCCGGTCGTGATTCCGACCATTCCCGGCAGCCTCGAGCAATTGCAGGAAAAACTCGAATCCATGGTCGACAAGATCAACAAGCTGCCGATCGAGCGTATTGCCGGCAATCTCGACGGCAACCTCGTCGAACTGCGCAAAGGCATGATGCAATTCAACGGCAAGATCCTGCCCGGCGTGCAAACCACCCTGTCGGATGTCAGCAAGACCCTGGAAACCGCCAATTCGACCCTGCAGTCGGCCAGTTCGACCTTGGCCGACGATTCGCCGCAACGGGAAAAACTGGGGCAGACCCTGGATGAACTGGGACGCACGTCGAGATCCTTGCGTGATCTTTCGGATTACCTGGGACGGCATCCGGAATCGCTGCTTCGCGGCCGTCCGAACAATGCCGCCCCCGTGGATCTGCAAGGGCCACCGCGCAATTGAACACAGGAGCAACACCCATGGCTTTACCGCTGAAGTTCACCTTGGTCACCGCGATGTTGCTGCTCGCCGCCTGCCGCAGTGACCCGATTCAATTCCATACCCTGACCCCGACCCAGCAGGGCAATCACTCAAGGACCACCGTCGGGGTGATTCAGATCGAGACGATCAGCGTGCCGCCCCAGGTCGATCGTGCGCAGATCGTCATTCGCCAGGGCAACAGTGGCCTGGCGATCCTGGAAACCCAATGGTGGGGCGCCACCCTCGTGGACGAATTGCGCAGTGCTCTGGTTGATCAACTGAGCAACAGCCCTGTACAAGGCCGCCATTCGGTGCGGATCGATGTGCAGCGTTTTGACTCGGTCCCCGGCCAGTACGCCTTGATGGACGTGGAATGGCGCCTGCGCAGTGCCGGCACCGGCGACACGCCCCGGATGATTTGCCGCAGCACCTTGCAAACGCCCTCGGGCGCGACCATCGATGACCTGGTGCTTGCCCAGCAAAACAACGTCAAGCGCCTGGCCGCGCTGATCAGCCAGGCGGCCGTCAGACCACAGGCAAACTGCCCTGCGCCTTGAACCCGTCGCCCCCGGATCAACGGCGACAAGTTCGCCGTTGATCCATCCCTTCTGTGCTCCGCTGTAAATCCCGGCAACAGAAAAAGATAACAATTCCCAGTTACCAACTAATGACTAGAGGTACCCTCCCCTGCAATTTTTTCACATTCCTTTCACTGCTCTGACACTTGCCGAGAGGTAGCTTTCGCTGCAGTTAATTCACCGGACTTAATCTCGGTGGATCTTTTGGTGCTGTTTCAGGCTTTGCCAGCAGCACTTCCCTGGCGCCCCAATGGTGGAAAAACTTGGTCAACTCTGTCTCGCGTAAACCGTCTTCGCGCTTGTCCAGATCGGTCGTGGCCATTGGTGCACTGACCGTCGCCGTGCTGGCCACCGGATTTTTCCTGTGGCCCAAATCCCCGACCAACCTGGCCGAAGAGGACGCGCAAGCCCGGGCCCGATTGCTCCAGCACTGGAGCGCCGGCGAGATCGCGGTACTGGTTCGTCATACCGAGCGCTGCGACCGTTCCAGCAACCCATGCCTGGGCCCGGCTGACGGCATTACCCGTGTCGGCAGTGAAGCGGCGGCCGGTGTTGGCCAGGGCCTGGCGCGCCTGGGGCTGGCGCAGACCGATATCCTGACCAGCCCCGTTACACGCACGGTGCAGACGGCGCATTACATGTTCAACAGCGACCCGCGGACCCAGGAATGGCTGGCGACCTGCGGCACGACTCTGCGTAACGATGTCGTGGCACACAAGGTGGCCCATCGCAACCTGGTGCTGGTGACCCACAGCGGTTGCATCGCTGACTTTGAAAAGCAGACTGGCCTCAGGCATTCGGCGAAAGATGCCGAGTACGGCAGCGCGTTGTTTGTCCACATCGATGGCAATGGTCAACTGCAAGTACTTGGCATTGTGAATGCCGAAGACTGGAACACTCTTTTACAAAAATGAAACGTTGGCCACTGCAGATCGACAACTTTTGAAACAAGTTATTTGAAAGTTGACTGAATGACACCTGAACAATCAGCGAGAAGTATAAAAACAACTTCTCGCTGTTCAATATCATTCCGACTTTGTCTCCAGCAAGTTACCCATTACTTTTTAACCTGCCGCCCCGGCGCCAAGGTCGAGTCATGACGACAAATCAGCCGCTGCCCAAATTTACCGGCCATTCTTCCTCCCTTCACGCCCCAACGGCACCTGCCAGCGAGCGCTGGATGCTATTGGCCTTGTTCATGGCGTTCATCGCGTTCTACTTGCTGCCGCTGATGAGCCACGGCCTGTGGATTCCCGATGAAACCCGTTATGCCCAGATCAGCCAGGAAATGCTGCAGGGCGGAAACTGGATCTCGCCGCACTTCATGGGCCTTCGTTACTTCGAAAAACCCATTGCCGGGTACTGGATGATCGCCATCGGTCAGGCGGTGTTTGGCGACAATCTGTTCGGGGTGCGCATCGCGTCCGCATTGTCTACCGGGGTGAGTGTGTGGCTGACTTACCTGATTGCCCGCCGGTTCTGGAACGATCCGCGCAAAAGCTTCGCCTGCGCACTGTTGTACATGAGCTTCGGGCTGATTGCCGGTCAGGCCGGGTACGCCAACCTCGATCCGCAGTTCACCCTCTGGGTCAACCTGAGTCTGGTTTCCCTGTGGTTTGCCATCGACAGCCGCACGACGCGTGCCCGCCTGGGCGCCTGGGTGGTCCTGGGCATCGCCTGCGGCATGGGCTTCATGACCAAGGGCTTTCTGGCCTGGCTGCTGCCGGCAGTGATCGCCCTGCCCTACATGGTCTGGCAGCGCCGCATCGGCGAGTTGTTGCGATACGGGCCACTGGCAGTTGCGGTCGCCGCGGCCGTCTGCCTGCCCTGGGCGCTGGCCATCCATCATCAGGAACCGGATTTCTGGAATTTCTTCTTCTGGAACGAGCACGTACGCCGCTTTGCCGCCGACAATGCGCAACACGCCCGTCCGTGGTGGTTCTACCTGCCGATGCTGGTGGTTTCCGCCCTGCCCTGGACTGCGTTGTTGCCGACGACATTCATCCAGGCCTGGAACAACAAGCGTCAGCCTGTCGGCGGTTTTCTCCTGTTCTGGTTATTGTTGCCACTGGCGATCTTTAGCATGAGCAGCGGCAAGCTGCCGACCTACATCATGCCTTGCCTGTTACCCCTGGCGCTGCTGATGGGTCACGCGCTGACCGGCCTTTTGGAACAATCCAGATCACGGACCATTCGTTTCAACGGTTGGCTCAACGTCATCATCGCCTCGACGGCCATGGTTGCGCTGCTTTACCTGCAATTGCGCAAGGAGATTTTCGAGAATACCGAGATGTTCAGCCTGTCCCTGGCGTTCATCGTGCTGCTGGGCTGGATCATCGCCAACGCCCTGCAAATCCTGCGGCCATTGACGTTATGGGCGATGCCGGCCCTCGGCATCTGGCTGCTGGTGGCGCTGCTGCCCGCCGCCATGCCGGGCCAGATCGTCGACAGCAAGATGCCCGACCGGTTTATCTCCGAACACCTGGACAGCTTGAACCAGACCACCTCGCTGCTGAGCAACGACCTGGGAGCGGCCTCGGCTCTGTCGTGGCTGACCGGGCGACCGGATGTTGCGCTGTACAACGTGGTCGGTGAAATGAAGTACGGCCTCCAGGATCCCGCTGCAGTGTCGCGCAAGGTGACCCAGCAAGACGTCGGGCGATGGATGACCGAGGCACGCAAGAAGGGCTCGGTCGGGGTGGTGATGAGGGTCAACAGCGTCGCCGAAATTCAGGAAGTCGAGGCGCTACCCACCGATGGCAAGCGCTATCAGCGCGGCGACATGCAGGTCTTGATCTTACCGCAAATCCAGCCCTGACAGGCAAGACGCAAAAAAAGGGGCCAGGCATCCGCAGCTGCGTCATTTCCTGATCGACGATCATCCTTTTATGGACGAGTCGAACCACAGCGGGCACAGTGCTGCTAATCTGAATGAAAATTACATGTATTAACGGTTTTTTTGACGTTATTTTCTCATTTGGATCTCTACATTTCCCGCACTTCAAAAACATGCAAATGATTCGCATTGGTTAACTGGCGTTTGAATGCGCATGATTTTCAAAAAAATGCACCAGGAGCAGCCCGCAGAATGATTCCCAAAATCCCTTCGTTCTTGAAAAAAGCCCTGCTGGCCACCGCGTTGCTGAGCGCTGGCCAGGTCTATGCCGCTGACTCCGTCGGTATCGTGGTGTACAACGCGCAACACGAAGGCCTGACCAAGACCTGGGTCGAGGGCTTTACCCAGGAGACCGGTATTCCCGTCACCTTGCGCAACGGCGACGACACCGAGATGGGCAACCAGATCGTGCAGGAAGGCGCGGCTTCTCCGGCGGACGTGTTCCTGACCGAAAACTCCCCGGCCATGGTCCTGGTCGACAACGCCCGGCTGTTTGCGCCTGTCGACAAAACCACGCTGGAGCAGGTTGACTCCGCCTACCGTCCGGCCCACGGCAAATGGGTCGGGATTGCCGCGCGCTCCACGGTGTTCGTCTACAACCCGAGCAAACTGCCGGAAGCCGACCTGCCGAAATCGATCATGGACCTGGCTTCGCCGAGCTGGAAGGGTCGCTGGGGCGCATCGCCGGGTGGCGCTGACTTCCAGGCCATCGTCGCGGCCATCCTCGAACAAAAGGGTGAGGCCGCTACGCTGGAGTGGCTCAAGGCGATGAAAACCAACTACACCAACTACCGTGGCAACAGTTCGGTCCTCAAGGCGGTGAATGCCGGGCAGATCGACAGCGGCGTGATCTACCACTATTACAGCCTGGTGGATCAGTCCAAGACGGGCGAAAACAGCAAGAACACCGCCCTGCACTATTTCAAGCACAAAGACCCTGGCGCTTTTGTTAGCATCTCCGGCGGCGGCGTACTCGCCTCCAGCAAACACCAGGAACAAGCCCAAGCGTTTCTCAAATACATTACCGGCAAGGATGGCCAGGCCGTCCTGAAGAACGGCAAGTCGTTTGAATACGCCGTGGGCAAAGGCGCTGAATCCAACCCTAAACTGGTGCCTCTGAATCAACTCGATGCGCCTGCTGTCGATGCTTCGAAACTCGACAGTAAAAAAGCCGTGGAGCTGATGACACAGGCCGGACTGCTCTAAATTGATGCCAGAAACCCTGCCTGCGGGGGTCGCTGAGGCGACACCCGCACATTTGCGTCGACGATCCCGCGGAGTATTTGCGGGACGTGGCGGTGTATGGGTGATCGGTTTGTCGGTGCTGGTTTCATTACTGGCGCTGCTACCGATCGCTTACGTTATCGGCGTGTCCCTGCAGACAGGCTGGTCAACCGTTGTGGCCCTGGTGTTCCGCCCTCGTGTCGGTGAACTGCTGGTCAACACCGTGTTGCTGGTGCTGCTGACAATTCCCTTGTGCGTCGCGCTGGGGGTGACGCTGGCGTGGCTCACGGAACGCACGAATCTGCCGGGGCGCCGCTGGTGGTCGTTGCTGGCCACCGCGCCGCTGGCGGTGCCTGCGTTCGTTCACAGCTACGCCTGGGTCAGCCTGGTGCCGCCTATTCACGGGTTGTTTGCCGGTGTCCTGGTTTCGGTCATCGCCTACTTCCCGTTCCTGTATCTGCCGGTAGCGGCCACTTTGCGCCGGCTCGACCCGGCCATCGAAGACGTCGCCGAATCCATGGGGCTCAAACCCTGGAAAGTGTTCTTCCGCGTGGTATTGCCGCAATTGCGCCTGGCGATCTGCGGCGGCGCCTTGCTGGTCGGCCTGCACCTGCTGGCCGAATATGGCCTGTACGCCATGATCCGCTTCGACACCTTTACCACCGCGATCTTCGATCAGTTCAAATCGACCTTCAACGGTGCGGCTGCGCACATGCTGGCCAGTGTGCTGGCGCTGTGTTGCCTGGCGATGTTGACGGCCGAATCCGCGGCGCGGGGCTCCGCGCGCTACGCTCGCGTCGGTTCGGGAAGCGCCCGGGAGCAACGGGTCGTCTATCTGAAACCGATATCCACCCTACTCTCGCTGACGCTGCAAATGGTGACCTGCGCCCTGGCCCTGGGCGTGCCCTTGATCACCCTGGGCAAGTGGCTCATCGCTGGCGGCGCTGAAGTCTGGGACATGGCCGAGTTGTTGCCCGCCCTGGAGCAAACCCTGCTGCTCGGCATCGCGGGCGCGGCGCTGACCACCTGCGCGGCGATCCCGATTGCCTGGCTGTCGATCCGCTACCCCGGTCGAATGCAACGAGTGCTGGAAAGCTGCAACTACATCACCAGTTCCTTGCCTGGAATCATCGTGGCGCTGGCCCTGGTGACGGTCACGATCCATTTTGCCAGGCCGATCTACCAGACCACCTTCACCGTGCTGCTGGCGTACCTGCTGATGTTCTTGCCCCGTGCCCTGGTGAGCCTGCGCGCCGGCATTGCCCAGGCCCCGGTGGAACTGGAAAACATCGCTCGCAGCCTTGGGCGCTCGCCGGCCCGGGCACTGTGGCTGATCACCTTGCGCCTGGCTGCCCCGGGTGCGGCCGCCGGTGCGGCGCTGGTGTTCCTGGCGATCACAAACGAATTGACCGCCACCCTGCTGCTGGCTCCGAACGGCACGCGGACCCTGGCGACCGGGTTCTGGGCCTTGACCAGCGAAATCGATTACGCAGCCGCCGCGCCCTACGCCTTGTTGATGGTTGTGCTGTCACTTCCGTTGACCGGACTTCTTTATCACCAATCGAAAAAAACGGCTGGCCGATGAACACTCTTGAATTGAATGCCCTCTACAAGTCCTATGGCGCCCATTGCGCCCTGGACAATGTCAGCCTGTCGGTGCCCAGCGGCAGTCGCACGGTCATCGTCGGCCCGTCCGGCTCGGGCAAGACCACGTTGCTGCGGATGATTGCCGGCTTCGAGTTCCCCGATTCCGGGCGTCTTTCGCTCAATGGCCAGACCCTGGTCGACGGCACCCACGAAGTGCCGGCCCATCAACGCCTGATCGGCTACGTGCCACAGGACGGCGCACTGTTCCCGCACATGACTGTGGCCGCGAACATCGGCTTCGGTTTGTCCACCAAGGGCACTGAAAAACAGCAGCGCGTCGCCGAACTGATGGACAGCGTGGCGCTGGACGCGAAGATGGCCGGGCGCTGGCCCCATGAATTGTCCGGCGGCCAGCAACAGCGCGTGGCCCTGGCCCGAGCCCTGGCGCAACAGCCACGGCTGATGCTGCTGGACGAGCCGTTCTCGGCGCTCGATACCGGATTGCGTGCGGCGATGCGCAAGATGGTTGCGCGGCTGCTGGAAGACGCAGGCGTCACCACCATCCTGGTCACCCATGACCAGAGTGAAGCCCTGTCGTTCGCCGACCAGCTGGCGGTGATGCGTCATGGCCGACTGGTACAGTCTGGGCATCCGCTGGATCTTTACCGCTATCCCGAAGACGAACAGACCGCGCTGTTCCTGGGGGATGCCGTGGTCATGCCCGCACGCATCGAGGCCGGTTGGGCCCATTGCGACCTGGGGCGGATCCCGGTCAACAACCACCGCAACAACAGCTCGGCGCAGATCATGCTGCGCCCCGAACAACTGCAACTGGCAAGTATCCTCCCCAGCGACCCGGAAGCCAGCGGTTGCCGGGCCGTGGTCACCGATCGGGACTTCAGCGGCAACACTTGCACGCTGACCGTGGAGCTCCAGCCATTGACCCGCAACGAGCAGTCGGGCCGATCACTGCTGGTGCGCAGTTCAGGCATGTATGCGCCACCGGCCGGTAGCGCGGTTCAGGTCTCGACCATTGGCCACGCCCATGTGCTGAGCGAGATTTAATCGCTTACAGATCGAACCGATCCACTGCCCGACGCCGCTCGTTGTCATCGCGCACATCGTAGTTGGCCGTGGTCTGGATGTTGCTGTGGTGTGCCAGCTTCTGCGCAATCGACAGGTCATGCTCTTCGATCACCCGGGTGATGAACGAACGCCGGAAGTCGTGGGGCATGATTTTCACCCCTACCTGCGCACCCCGTTGCCGGGCGATGTAGTAAATCGCGTGTTTGGTGATGCGTTCCCGAGTGATATGGCTGCCACGGCGGATGCGGTTGAACAGGAACGGGTCGTCCGGCTCGCCGTCCTTGAGCAGCGAACGGCGCAGCTCGAGCCAGGCTTCAAGCTTGGCGAAGGCCCAGGCCGGGGCGTACTTGATCAACTGTTTGTTGCCCTTGGCCGTCACCCGCAGGCTGCGCTCGGTGAAGTCGACCTGGCTCAACTCCAGGTTCACCGATTCGGATTTGCGCATTCCCGAACCGTAAAGAATCCCGATGATTGCTGCGTCCCGCAGGCCTTGCGGCCGCGGATCGGCGGCGCAGACCGCCATCAGTTCCTGGATGAGCGTGCGCCTGAGATTGCGCCCTTGGGATAGCCGCGTACCGGCCATGCCCTTCACCGAACGCATCTTCAACAGATGATCCTGAGAGATCAGGCTCATGCGCCATGCTTCGTTCATCACCCCGCGCACCGCGTTGACGTACAGCGAAGACGTGTTCGGCGCATAGCCGTCCGAACGCAAGGTGGCCACCAGCGCAATGACGTCCTCGGGCTGCAGGTTGTGCCAGGGAATTTCCTCGATATCGTGGTCCTCAAAGCCCAGGCGGTCGGCGGCATCCTGCAGCACATAACGCATGGTCAGTTGGCTGGACGGCGCCAGTCGCGCCAGATACAGGGTCAGCGGATTGGTCAGGGGTGAGCGAAAATCAGTAACAGGTAAGTCAATCAAACGAAACGGCCTTGAATGTAAACAGTTCAATGAAACAACTAAGAAGTGAAATAACCATCAAATAAAAGACAATACTTGCGTAGGACTTTTCCTAAAAACGCGATAATCGGAAGAAGTCTGAACAGCGGCTTAATAGCTTTCAGATAAAACGATTCCCCAACCGTTTTTTCATGTTCCTTTCACAAAATCGGGCATAACCTTCTATAAACTCGGCGCCACCCAAATGGATGCCCAACCTGCCGTCCATGGCGAAAAAAGTCAACCAACGCGGTTTTTTCGTCTCCATCCGGTAACTAGTTGATTTGATGCAGATTCTGATTTAGCGTCTATGCTGATTTTTGGATCCTTTTCTAGCCTCAAAGGCTATTTACGTGTTCAGCCCCCGAGGTACCCATGAGTCAGGCGTTTCTCCCTTTCTCCCGCCCCAGTATCGGCGACGAAGAAATCGCTGCCGTCGAGCAAGTATTGCGCTCCGGCTGGATCACTACCGGGCCGAAGAACCTGGCACTGGAAGAACACTTCGCCAACTACGTCGGTTGCCGACATGCCGTGGCACTTTCCTCGGCCACCGGCGGGATGCACATCACCCTGCTGGCATTGGGTATCGGCCCCGGCGATGAAGTCATCACACCGTCGCAGACCTGGGTTTCCACCGCCAACATGATCACCCTGCTGGGTGCCACGCCGGTGTTCGTCGACGTCGACCGCGATACGCTGATGGCCGACGTGGCCTCGATCGAAGCCGCGATCACGCCGCGTACCAAAGCCATCATCCCGGTGCATTACGCCGGTGCGGCATTCGATCTCGATCCGCTCTACGCCCTGGCCGACAAACACGGCATTGCCGTGATCGAAGACGCCGCCCATGCCGCCGGCACGCTCTACAAAGGCCGCCATGTCGGTTCCAAAGGCACGGCGATTTTCTCGTTCCACGCGATCAAGAACATGACCTGCGCCGAGGGCGCCATGTTCGTCAGCGACGATGAAGCCCTGGCCTCGCGGGTACGCATGCTCAAATTTCACGGGCTCGGGGTCGATGCCTACGATCGCCTGACCCACGGCCGCAAGCCCCAGGCCCAAGTGATCGAGCCAGGCTTCAAGTACAATCTGGCCGACATCAACGCAGCGATCGCGCTGGTGCAACTGGAGCGCCTGGACGAGATCAACGCCAAGCGCACTCAACTGGCACAGACCTACCTGCAGCGTCTGGAAGGCTTGCCGGTGCAACCCTTGGCCGTCCCCGCCCATTCGCAAAAACACGCCTGGCACCTGTTCATCCTGCGCATTGATGCCGAGCGCTGCGGGCTGGATCGCGAAGCGTTCATGAAAGCCCTCCAGGAACAGAATATCGGCACCGGTATTCACTTCATTGCAACGCACCTGCACACTTACTACCGACAACGCTACCCGAACCTGTATCTGCCCAACACCGAATGGAATTCGGCGCGGCTGTGTTCGATCCCGTTGTTCCCAGACATGACCACCGAAGATGTCGAGCGCGTCGTCGGTGCCATCGAAAACTGCATGGACAGAAGCCTTTGAGACCTTACCCAATCAACTTCGTTTCGATCGTCATTCCGGTCTACAACGAACAGGAAAGCCTGCCAGAGTTGCTTCGCCGCACCGAAGCGGCGTGCCAGCAATTGACCCATCCCTACGAAATCGTTCTGGTCGACGACGGCAGCCGCGATGATTCCGCGCAGATCCTGGAAGACGCCGCCTCCCGTGAAGGCAGCCCGGTGGTGGCGGTCATCCTCAACCGCAACTACGGCCAGCATGCCGCGATCATGGCCGGTTTCGAGCAGTGCAAGGGCGATGTCGTCATCACCCTCGATGCCGACCTGCAAAACCCGCCTGAAGAAATCCCGCGCCTGGTCGAGCAGGCCGAACTTGGCTATGACGTCGTCGCGACGGTGCGCAACAATCGCCAGGACTCGGCCCTGCGCCGCTGGCCATCGAAGCTGATCAACCTCGCCGTGCAACGCTCCACCGGCGTGGCCATGAGCGACTACGGCTGCATGCTGCGCGCCTACCGTCGCACCATCGTCGACGCCATGCTCGCCTGCCGTGAGCGCAGCACCTTCATTCCGATCCTGGCCAACAGCTTTGCCCGCCATACCACGGAAATCCTCGTGACCCACGCCGAGCGTGAACACGGCGACTCCAAGTACAGCCCCATGCGCCTGATCAACCTGATGTTCGACCTGGTCACCTGCATGACCACCACGCCCCTGCGACTGCTGAGCATCGTCGGCGTCGGCATGGCGGCCCTGGGCATGCTGTTCGCCGTTGCGCTGGTCCTGTTGCGCCTGGTGTTCGGCGCCGGCTGGGCCGGTGGCGGTACCTTCGTGCTGTTCGCCGTGCTGTTCGTCTTCACCGGTGGTCAATTCATCGGCATGGGCCTGCTGGGTGAATACCTGGGCCGCATGTACAGCGACGTGCGCGCACGTCCGCGCTTCTTCATTGAAAAGGTGCTGCGTAGCCAGCCCGCCTCCCCAACTTCCGCTGTTGTTGTCGACGGCCTAACTTCCACTTCTTCAGATCAGGTTCCTTCATGAGTGCAAAAGCTGTTGTCTTCGCCTATCACGATATTGGCTGCGCCGGCATCGAATCCCTGCTTTCCTCCGGTTTCGAGATCGCTGCGGTGTTCACTCACGCCGACGATCCGAAGGAGAACGCGTTCTACGGCTCCGTCGCGCAACTGTGCGCGCGCCACGGCATTGCCGTGCATGCACCGGAAGATGCCAACCATCCGCTGTGGATCGAGCGTATCGCCAAGCTCGACCCCGACTACATTTTCTCCTTCTACTACCGCAACCTGCTGAGCGAACCACTGCTGGCCACTGCGCGCAAAGGCGCGTTCAACCTGCACGGTTCCCTGCTGCCACGCTACCGTGGTCGCGCACCGGCCAACTGGGTGCTGGTCAACGGCGAAACCGAAACCGGCGTGACCCTGCACCGCATGGTCAAGCGTGCCGATGCGGGCGCCATCGTTGCCCAGCAGAAAGTCGCGATCGAACGCAGCGATACCGCGCTGAGCCTGCACGGCAAATTGCGCACAGCGGCCTCTGACCTGCTGCGCGACACCTTGCCGACGCTGCTGCAAGGCAAGGCCACTGAAACACCGCAAGACGAATCCAAAGCCACGGTGTTCGGCCGTCGCACCCCGGCCGACGGCAAACTGGTCTGGGCCAAGCCGGCCGAAGAACTGTTCAACCTGGTCCGCGCCGTTACCCAGCCATACCCGGGCGCCTTCTGCGCGGTGGGCGAGCACAAGCTGATTGTCTGGAGCGCCGAAGTCGCCAAGGGCAACGAAGGCCTGGCGCCGGGCCGCGTCATCAGCGTCGACCCGCTGCGCATCGCCTGCGGTCAAGACTCGCTGATCATCAACGCCGGCCAGCGCAACGACAACGGTCTGTACCTGAGCGGCCCGCAACTGGCCAACGAGTTGGGCCTGGTGGACGGTTCCGTGCTGCGCGGCGCCGAATCCGGTCGCGCCCCGCGTCGCACCCGCGTGCTGATCCTCGGCGTCAACGGTTTCATCGGCAACCACTTGTCCGAGCGCCTCCTGCGTGACGACCGCTACGAAGTCTACGGCCTGGATATCGGTTCGGACGCCATCGAGCGCCTGCGCAGCCACCCGAATTTCCACTTCGTCGAAGGCGACATCAGCATTCACTCCGAGTGGATCGAATATCACATCAAGAAATGCGATGTGGTGCTGCCGCTGGTGGCCATCGCCACGCCAATCGAATACACCCGTAACCCGCTGCGTGTATTCGAACTGGACTTCGAAGAGAACCTGAAACTGGTTCGCTACTGCGTCAAGTACAACAAGCGCGTGATCTTCCCGTCGACCTCGGAAGTCTATGGCATGTGCCAGGACCCTAACTTCGACGAAGACAACTCCAACCTGGTCGTCGGCCCGATCAACAAGCAGCGCTGGATCTACTCGGTCTCCAAGCAACTGCTGGACCGCGTGATCTGGGCTTATGGCCAGAAGGGTCTGAACTTCACCCTGTTCCGTCCGTTCAACTGGATGGGCCCACGTCTGGACCGCCTGGATTCGGCCCGTATCGGCAGCTCCCGCGCGATTACCCAGCTGATCCTGAACCTGGTGGAAGGTACGCCGATTCGCCTGTTCGACGGTGGCGAGCAAAAACGCTGCTTCACCGACATCGCCGACGGTGTGGAAGCACTGGCGCGGATCATCGACAACGACAACGATGTCTGCAACGGCCAGATCATCAACATCGGCAACCCGGATAACGAGGCCAGCATCCGTCAGCTGGGCGAAGAGCTGCTGCGTCAGTTCGAAGCTCACCCGCTGCGGGCCAACTTCCCTCCGTTCGCCGGTTTCCGCGACATCGAGAGCAAGGCGTTCTACGGCACCGGTTACCAGGACGTGTCGCACCGCAAGCCAAGCATCGCCAACGCCAAACGTCTGCTTGACTGGACGCCGACCGTTGAGATGAGCGAAACCATCGGCAACACCCTGGACTTCTTCCTCCGTGAAGCCATGCTCGAAATCGCGGACAAGCGCTGATGCAGGCGGGACTGCGGATTGATGTCGACACCTACCGAGGCACCCGTGAAGGGGTGCCCCGGTTGCTGGAAATCCTTGATGAAGCACAGGTCAAGGCGACGTTCTTCTTCAGTGTCGGGCCGGACAACATGGGGCGCCACTTGTGGCGCCTCATCCGTCCACAGTTTCTCTGGAAAATGCTCCGTTCCAACGCAGCCGGCCTGTATGGCTGGGACATTCTGCTGGCCGGTACCGCATGGCCCGGAAAACCGATCGGCCGCGACCTGGGGCACCTGATGCGCCAGGCCCGGGATGCCGGGCATGAGGTGGGTTTGCACGCCTGGGATCACCATGGCTGGCAGGCCAATGCCGGGACCTGGAGCGACGCGCAACTCATCGAACAGATCCGCAAGGGTGTAGACACGCTCAGCGACATTCTCGGCGAGAAAGTCGACTGCTCGGCGGTTGCCGGCTGGCGTGCCGACGAGCGCGTGATCGAAGCCAAGCAGGGCTTCGGCTTTCGCTACAACAGCGATTGTCGTGGCCAGAGTCTGTTCCAGCCGCGACTGGCCAATGGGCAGTTGGGTACGCCGCAAATCCCGGTGGACCTGCCGACCTTCGACGAAGTGGTCGGTCCGAGCGTCGCAGCCAAAGATTTCAACAGTTTCATCCTGGACCGGTTCACCCCGGAAAAACTCAACGTCTACACGATCCATGCCGAGGTAGAAGGGATTCTGATGGCCAACGATTTCCGTCAACTGCTGAGCGATGCGCGTCAGCGGGACATCCGTTTTCAACCCTTGGGCGACTTGTTGCCCCAGGCCCCTGACAGTTTGCCGATCGGGCGCGTGGTACGCGGTGCGCTCGAAGGTCGCGAAGGCTGGCTGGGAGTGCAAGGCGCATGAGCAAACGCTGGGCTTTGCCGTTATTGCTGGCCTTGATGGCGCTGGCGTACCTGCTGCCGCTGGGCAGTCACGGCTTATGGATTCCCGACGAAACCCGCTACGCCCAGATCAGCCAGGGCATGCTCCTGAGCGGCAACTGGGTGTCGCCGCATTTCATGGACGTGCGCTATTTCGAAAAACCCGCAGCCGGCTACTGGATGATCGCCATGGGTCAGGCGCTGTTCGGCCAGAACCTGTTCGGGGTGCGCTTCGCCTCGGCGCTAAGCACCGGTCTGGGCGTGCTGCTGTGCTATCTGATCGCCCGCCGGATGTGGAACGAGCCGCGCAAGAGTTTCGCCTGCGCCCTGCTCTACATGAGCTTCACGGTCATTGCCGCTTCGGCGGGGTATGCCAACCTCGATCCGCAATTCACCTTCTGGGTCAACCTGAGCCTGGTGGCGCTATGGTTCGCGCTCGACAGCACGAGCCGTGGGCAACGCCTGGTCGCGTGGGCGGTGCTGGGTCTGGCTTGCGGCATGGGCTTCATGACCAAGGGCTTCCTGGCCTGGCTGTTGCCGGTGTTGATCGCCCTGCCCTGGATGATCTGGCAAAAACGCTGGCGTGAACTGCTGGTCTACGGCCCCGTGGCGGTGGTGGTCGCCATCGTCGTCAGCCTGCCGTGGGCACTGGCAGTACACGCCCAGGAGCCCGACTACTGGCGATTCTTTTTCTGGCACGAGCACATCCGCCGTTTTGCCGGGGACGATGCCCAGCATGATGCGCCGTGGTGGTACTACCTGCCGTTGCTGGTGGCGTTCAGCACGCCATGGGTTGCCTTGCTGCCACCGGCGCTCAGGCAAGCCTGGCAAACCCGACGCCAGTCCAATATCGCGTTCCTGCTGCTGTGGCTGTGGATGCCGTTGTTCTTCTTCAGCCTCAGCAAGGGCAAGTTGCCGGCCTACATCCTGCCGTGCATGCTGCCCCTGGCCTTGTTGCTCGGCCATGCACTGGCTGACCGATTGAAGCTGGAGCAAGGTCGCACCCTGGGCATCAACGGCCTGCTGAACCTGGTGGTGGGTGTGGTCACCCTGCTGGCCCTGGTTTACCTGCAATTGAAAAAGCCGATTTACGATCATGAACTGCACAACCTGGTGTTGGTGTTCATCGGTTTGATCGGCTGGATCATGGCCAACCTGCTGCAAGCCTTCCGCCCGTTGCAGTGCTGGGCCGCGCCGGCTTTTGGCAGCCTGTTGCTCGCCGCCTTGCTGCCCGCCGGACTGCCCAACTCCGTCGTCGCCAATAAGACCCCTGACCAATTCATCCTCGATCACGCCCAGGAACTTGGCCAGAGTGCCAAATTGTTGAGCAACGATCTGGGGGCCGCGTCGGCTTTGTCCTGGCGGGTGAAACGGCCGGAGGTGGCTTTTTTCAACACGATAGGCGAATTGAAATATGGCCTTGCCTATCCTGACTCGCTTAAGCAGCGCGTCAACTCCGATCAGGTGCAACAGTGGATGCACGACGCCCGCCAGCAAGGCTCGGTGGGTGTGGTCATGCGGGTCAAGGGCGAAGAAGAGCTGCGCGAACTTGATCAGTTGCCTAAGGAAGGCAAGCGATACGAACAAGGCAATCTGGTGATTTTGATCATTCCACAGGCGACACCATGAGCCTGCTATTGCTACTGGTGGCCTGTCTGTTGACCTGCCTGGGCCAGATTGCCCAGAAATATGCGGTAGAAAGCTGGCGCGGCCAACCATCCGGCTGGGTGGACAAACTGCGCTCGCCCTGGCTTTGGCTGGCCCTGGCCTCTTTGGGTCTGGGCCTGCTGGTGTGGCTGCTGGTGCTGCAACGCCTGGAAGTCGGGGTTGCCTACCCGATGCTGAGCCTGAACTTCGTGCTGATCACCCTGGTGGCGCGTTTCGTGTTCCACGAAACCATCGACCGTCGCCACTGGCTGGGTGTAGCGCTGGTGATCGGCGGCGTGGCACTGCTGGGACAACACACATGAACCTGAGTCGCGGTATTACCTTCGCACTGGGCAGCGTGTTGCTGGTGAGCGCCGCCCAACTGGGCATGCGCTGGAGCATGAGTCACCTGCCACAACCCGAACAATGGCTCAGCGCTCACATCGACCTGACAGCGATTGCCGTGGTGCTCCTGGCCATCTTCGCCTACGCCCTGTCGATGCTCTGCTGGCTCGTCGCCCTGCGGGACCTGCCCCTGGGCCGCGCCTATTCGCTGCTGAGTATCAGCTACGCGCTGGTGTACCTGCTGGCCGCCAGCCTGCCGCTGTTCAACGAAACATTCAGTCTTACGAAAAGCCTTGGCGTGGCATTGGTCATCCTCGGCGTCATTACCATCAATTCTCGACCTGCTCGTGCGCCCGAATCAAGGAGTGCCCCATGAAAATCAGTGTGTTTGGTAGCGGTTATGTTGGCCTGGTGCAGGCAGCGGTATTGGCGGAAGTCGGCCACGACGTGGTCTGCATGGACGTGGACGAGAAAAAAGTCGAGCTGCTCAAGCAGGGCCACGTGAGTATTTTCGAACCCGGGCTGGCCAGCCTGGTACGCGAAGGCCTGGATGCCAAGCGGTTGCAGTTCACCAACGACGAAAAATTCGCCGTTCAGCATGGTGAGGTGCTGTTCATCGCAGTGGGTACGCCGTCCCGGGAAGATGGATCGGCGGATCTGCGTTACGTCATGTCGGTGGGCGAGGCCGTGGCACGCCATCGCGAAAAACCGGCCATCCTGGTGGAAAAATCCACCGTGCCGGTCGGTACCGGCGACGCCCTGCGCGCGCACATGGACAAATACCTGGCCGAGGCCGGACGCGCGCTGCAGTTCGACATCGTCTCCAACCCGGAATTCCTGAAAGAGGGCTCGGCCGTCTCCGATTGCCGTCGCCCGGACCGTATCGTCGTGGGCTGCGAGCGCGAAGAAGTGCGTGAGGTGATGCGTGACCTGTACTCGCCCTTCAACCGCAACCATGAACGCATCATGTTCATGGACCTGCGCAGCGCCGAGCTGACCAAGTACGCCGCCAACTGCATGCTGGCGACCAAGATCAGTTTCATCAACCAGATCGCCGAACTGGCTGAACACCTGGGCGCCGATATCGAATCGGTACGCCTGGGCATCGGCGCCGACTCGCGCATTGGCTACCACTTCATCTATCCCGGTTGCGGCTACGGTGGCTCGTGCTTCCCCAAGGACATGCGCGCCCTGATCCACAGCGCCGAAGAGGCCCATTGCTCCAGCGACCTGCTGCAAGCGGTGGAAGCCATCAACGAGCGGCAGAAACACAAGCTGTTCGAGCGCATCAACGCGTTCTACAAGGGCGACTTGCGTGGCAGGACCTTTGCCTTGTGGGGCCTGGCGTTCAAGCCAAACACCGACGACATGCGCGATGCGCCGAGCCGGGTGTTGCTCGAATCCTTGTGGGCCGCCGGGGCGAATGTCCGCGCGTTCGATCCGGAAGCCATGCAGGAAACCCAGAAGCTGTATCCCGATGAATCGAAACTGATGCTCATGGGTACGCCCGAGTCGGTCCTGTCTGGCGCCGATGCACTGATCATCTGCACCGAATGGCAACAGTTCAAGGCGCCGGACTTCGAGCTGATCCAGCAGCGGCTCAACGCCCCGGTGATCTTCGACGGCCGTAACCTGTACGACGCGGACCGCCTGGCACGCATCGGCTTCACCTACTTCCCGATCGGCCGCGGCGAGTCGCGCAAATTGCCGATTCCGTACCAGCAATGGTCAACCGAAGCCGTGGTCGCCTGAACCCCATGATCCCTCACATCCGCCAACAGTCCCTTGCGCTGGGTCTGTTGGCGCTGTTGCTGTTCTGCGCCGGGATGTATCAGCAGGCAGCCATCGGTTTCGATTCGCGCTTCGTGCTGTTCGCCCAGGAGATGCTGCGCAATGGACCGTCGTTTTTTCCGACGACCTATGGCCAGCCCTACGCCGACTATTCGGGGCTTTCAACGGTATTCATCTGGCTGCTTTCACTGCCGTTCGGCCAGGTCACCAGCCTGACCGCATGGCTGCCGAGCGCCATCGCCGCAGCGGTCATCGTCACCTTGATGTACCGCCTGCTGGCACCCTACTCCACACGTTGGGCGCTGCTGAGCATCGCCTTGATGCTGTTGACCAACACCTTCATCACCGAAACCCGCGCCGTTTCCCTCGACCTGATGCTGGCGGCCGTCGCGTTCAGCGTGTTCTACCTGGGCTATGCCGCCGATCACTTCGCGGCGCCGCGTCGCTGGGTTCTGATCTTTGCCTTGCTGATGCTGGGTTTCTGGATTCGTGGGCCCATCGGCCTGGTCATTCCTACGGGGATGCTGTGCAGCTATTTTCTGGTCAATCGCCAATGGCGACGGCTGATCGTCTTCGGATTGCTGGCAGCGGTGCTGCTGGCGGTGTGCGTCGGGCTGTTGTTGTGGCTGGCGGACGTCAGTGGCGGCGCGGCCTTCTTGCAGGACGTGATTCGCATGCAGTTCATGGGACGCATGGACGGCAGCGAAGGCTCCAACGAGGTGTTGTATTACTTCACCAGTTCGGTAGGCAACTACTCACTGGCCTGGCCACTGGCAGTGCTGGCGCTGGTGGCGGTCGCCGCTTCCGGCCGACAGCAGTCAGGCCCGGCATTGCGCCTGACGCTGTACTGCGCAGCTGCCGGATTGATCGTGATGGTCGGCCTCTCCGTCCCGCAGGCGAAAAAGGCCCGGTACCTGCTACCGATGCTGCCCATGGCGGCGATCATGGCGGCTTATCCGTTTTACGCCGTGCAAGGTCGGCTGTTCAGTTGGCTGTGTGTGTTGATGCAGGGCTTATGGCTGCTGATCCCGGGGCTGCTGATCGTGACCTTGCTGGTGATACAGCGAAGATTCCCCGAAGACGTGGCCCATCTCACGTCGTTGTTCATCATTCTCGGCGTGCTGCAAGCGATCGCCCTGGCAGCGTTCAAGCAGCCGCGCTGGCGCGCGCAGATTTTCGCTCTTTGCGCGGTCCTGGCGCTTTGGTCGGTCTATATCCTTCAGTTCGAGCCCATCCAGCGACAGCTTTACGACACCCGGACCTTCAGCCACGAAGCGTTTGAACTCGTGCAAAAAGACCCCGCGCCACTGGTGATGCACGCGATGGGCAAGGATGCCAAAGCCATCAAGTTCATGGTCAACATCAATCAAGGCCTGCAACCGGAGTTCACCGATTCACCCCAGGAACTTGACGCCCTCAAGGGCCCGGCGTGGCTAATGATGGACCTGAACGTCTACAAGGCACTCCAAGGCACGGCTATAGGTGCATTGCCACCGGTGTTGAGCGGGCGGTTCGACAAGAACGATTTCGTGCTGCTGCACCTCAAGTAAATCCCGTTGCAACGACCGAGTATTCGACTGCTAGAGTAGCGCTCACGATCGGGCTGATGCCGGCCCGATCGAATAAGGATATTCGCGCCGTGACCAGCTACTCCCCCCTCATTCGCCGCCTGCTGATCTGCTCGCTGACCATCGTCGTCAGCCGCGCCATCACCAGCCCGTTGCTCACACTGTTCGTCAGCGACAAGCTTGGCCTCAACCAGCAGGACGTTGGCTTGCTGCTCGGTGTCGCGGTGTTCATCGCCACCCTGCTCTCCCTCTACGGCGGCTACATCATCGATCGCTTCGAAAAACGTCGGTTGCTGATTCTCTCGATGGCGTCCAGCGCGGTCGGCCTGGTGTTGCTGAGCTTTGCTGAAAACCTCTATCTGACCACGATCACCCTGATCGTCACCGAAACCGCCTCATCGCTGTTCCTCATCGGTTCGAAAGCGATCCTCAGCGACAACCTCCCGGTGGGTCAGCGCGCCAAGGCGTTTTCCCTGAGCTATACACTGACCAACATTGGGTACGCCGTCGGGCCGATGCTCGGTGTACTGATTGCCGGCGCCTTTGCCAGTGCACCCTTCCTGATCGCTGCGGCCATCGCCTTTTTCAGTATTTTCCTGATGACAGGGATCGCGAAGGACCCGGCGCGCTCGCCTGTCAGCGGCCAGGCGCAGAGTTTCCTCAAGACCCTGATCACCCTGAAAAACGACCGCACCCTGATCCTGTTCACCGCCGGTTGCCTGCTCAGCACCGTGGTCCACGGGCGATTTACCTTTTACCTGTCGCAGTACCTGCTGGTGACCAGCAATCCCCGGCACACCATGGAAATCATGGCCGCCCTGCTCGCCTGCAACGCCGTCAGTGTGATTTTGCTGCAATACCAGATCGGGCGATTTCTCAAGCGCGAGCAACTGCGCCAATGGATCGTTGCCGGCACCGGCCTGTTCATCCTCGGACTGATCGGCTTCAGCGTGGCGGACAGCCTGGTGAGCTGGTGCGTGGCGATGTTCATCTTCACCCTCGGTGAAATCATCATTTACCCGGCCGAGTTTCTCTTCGTCGACACCCTGGCTCCCGAAGAACTGCGCGGCAGCTACTACGGCGCGCAAAACCTTGCTGCCCTCGGCGGTGCGCTGAGCCCGGTGATTTGCGGCTTCATGTTGATGCACACTCCGGCGCCGACGATGTTTTATGCCTTGAGTGCACTCGCTGCCCTGGGTGGTTTGCTGTGCTATACAAGTGGCCGCCGAGGTGCTTTAACGCAAAATTAATGCACTGAAAGCTCATTAATATGAATTTGTCAGTAGCGCGATTGAACGTCAAACTGTGCGCGTTCCTCCCCCAACAGTTGGAACACCTTCAAGGGCTTTCTGGGTTCCCCAGCCAAGCCCTTTTTTTGCCTCGATTTTTTCTGCCGGAGTTTTCTCGGAATGCTTGCTCGCTGGTTCCCCGCCGCCATCAACACCCGCCCCACCGAATGGAGCCGCGCCGCCATCGGCATGGCCTTGGGGACACTGATGAGCGTGTGGATCTGTAGCCAGGTGTTCGGCATCGAGGTGGCCCAGCACCTGATAGGCCCGTTGGGGGCATCGGCAGTGCTGTTGTTTGCCGTGTCTTCAGGCGCGCTCGCCCAACCCTGGTCGATTCTCGGCGGTTACTTGAGCGCCGGGGTGGTTGCCTTGCTGGTGGCCCATGTACTGGGCCGAACCCTGGGTAGCGCTTGCCTGGCGGCGGGCATGGCGTTGATCCTGATGTGCTGGCTGCGGTGCCTGCATCCACCGGCCGGTGCATTGGCACTGACCCTGGTGCTGGCCGATCCGGCAACCATTGCCATGGACTGGAGAGCCATTGGACCGGTGATGCTCAGCGCCGCGACGATGCTGCTCTGCGCCCTGGCCTACAACAACCTGACCCGCGTTCGTTACCCCAAGAGTGCCAGCGAAGCGGTGGCCAGGATTCCTGCCGATCATCCGCCGCTCGACCGTCAGGCCATCACCGCCGAAGACCTGAAACTGGCGTTGGCCGACATGGAAGCGTTCTACGACGTCACGCCCGAAGACCTCGAACAGTTGATCCAGGCCAGCCAACTGCACGCCAAACGCCGCAGTGTGGGCGAGGTGCTCGCCCCTCGACTGTAAGTCGCTGTTTTGGAGGTTCTTTTGCCGTGGCCGGGCGGTTCTGGCATCCTGCGCCTCCATTTTCTGACCCGGCCCGCCTTCTGGCACGCAAACCACCATGACCGCCTCCGAAAAAGCCCCCGCTCCACGCCACAGCGACCTGATCTACGGCCTCGATGACCGCCCGCATCTGACCGCCACCGTCTTCGCCGCCCTGCAACACGTGCTGGCAAGTTTCGTCGGCATCATCACCCCGACGCTGATCATGGGCAGTGCCCTGGGCCTGCAAAGCGAAATTCCCTACCTGATCAGCATGGCGCTGTTCGTCTCCGGCCTGGGCACCTTCGTCCAGGCGCGGCGATTCGGCCCGGTGGGCTCGGGCCTGTTGTGCCTGCAAGGCACCAGTTTCTCGTTCATCAGTGTGATTCTCAGTGCCGGCTTCATGGTCAAGGCCCGGGGCGGCGGCGCCGATGAGATTCTCTCGACCATCTTCGGCGTATGCTTTTTTGCCGCGTTCATTGAAGTGGTGTTGAGCCAGTTCATCGGCAAACTGCGCATGCTGATCACCCCGGTGGTGACCGGCACCATCATCACGCTGATGGGCCTATCGCTGATCAAGGTGGCGATGACCGACATCGCCGGCGGCTTCGGTGCACAGGATCTGGGGGCGGCCAGCCACCTGGCCCTGGCGGCGCTGGTGCTGGGCACCATCGTGGTGTTGAACCGGGTGGACGTGCCGTTTCTGCGCCTGGGGGCGATTGTCATCGGCCTGACCCTGGGCTACGTCGTGGCATGGCTCATGGGCCAGGTGGATTTCAACAGCCTGCCCGAAGTACCGCTGATGAGCGTACCGGTACCCTTCAAGTACGGGTTCTCCTTCGATTGGGTGGCGTTCATTCCGGTGGCGGTGATCTTCCTGGTGTCGCCGCTGGAGGCCGCCGGCGACCTCACGGCCAACTCGATGATCTCCCGGCAACCGGTCAAAGGCCCGGTGTACATTCGCCGGATCAAGTCCGGCCTGCTCGCCGATGGCCTCAACTCGGCCATGGCGGCGGTGTTCAACAGCATGCCGATGGTGACCTTCGCCCAGAACAACGGGGTTATCCAGCTCACCGGCGTGGCCAGCCGCTACGTGGCGTTTTTCATTGCCGGATTGCTGGTAGTGCTTGGCCTGTTCCCGATGATCGGCGCGGTGCTGCAACTGATGCCGAAACCGGTGCTCGGCGGCGCGGAGCTGGTGATGTTCGGCACCGTCGCAGTGGCCGGGATCAAGATTCTCGCCGAGGCCGGCCTGCATCGGCGCAACATGCTGATCGTGGCGATTTCCATCGGCATGGGCCTGGGTGTGGCCGCCGTACCGGAAGTCTTGCGTGAACTGCCCAAGGCCCTGCACAACATTTTCGAATCGCCCATCACCGTCGGCGCGCTGTGCGCTATCGTTCTTAATATCTTCCTGCCCGAGGAATTCATCGAACTGGAAGAGGACGAATTCGATCCGGAAGCCTCAGTGCTTCAGGTCATGCAGAACCCCGATGTGACCGCCAGGGATGAACCCGCAATGGCCGCGGTGGTCGCACAGTCGAACCACTAGTCGGACTCAAGGGCTGAGCCGCTGGCGGTTCAGCCTTTTTTCAGATGAGAGCACGTCCATGCGCAGCCTCCACACGGTCCTGATTTCCCTCCTGCTCTGCCTGAGCGCCTGTTCCTCACTGCCCAATCGAGACCCGTTGAAAATCAACGTCGTGGGTGTCGAGCCCCTGCAAGGCGAAGGCATGGAAGTGCGTTTTGCCGTAAAAATCCGCGTGCAAAACCCCAATGACAACATTCTCACCTACAGCGGGGTTGCGTTGGATCTGGACATCAATGGCCAGCCATTCGCCTCCGGCGTCACCGATGAGAGGGGCACAATCGGGCGTTTTTCCGACGTCGTCGTAAGCGTACCGGTCAGCGTTTCGGCGTTGTCGGTGATCCGCCAGACCTATGGCATCAGCCAAATGAAAACGCTGAACAACATGCCCTATATCCTGCACGGCAAGCTCTCGGGTGGGGTGTTCAACACGACGCGTTTCGTGGACAGTGGCACGCTCAATCTGCCGAGATCGACCACTGACAGCCGTTAAACGCCTGCGAAGAAATGCCTATTGCGCCGCAGAGTTCACTCGGTGTCATTGAGTATCAGACTGCGGTAATGCCCCGGATTTGACCCCGACCACTTGCGAAACGCCTTGTAGAACGAACTGACGTCAGCGAACCCCAGCCGCGTGGCGATTTCGCTGAAGCTGATCGAGGGTTCGGCCAGCCAGACAATCGCCAGTTCCTTGCGCACGCCGTCCTTGAGGCCCTGGTAGGTTTGCCCTTCTTCGGCCAGCCGGCGGCGCAAGGTTGAGGCCGACATGCACAGGCGTTGCGCCAGGGCTTCGGTTTCCGGCCAGTGTTCGGCCGGCAAGTGACGCAGGTCGTGTTTGATGCGGCTGGCCAGGCTCTGCGGATCGCGGTACTTCACCAGAATGTTCGCCGGCGCACGGGCCAGGAATCGCTCGAGCTCTTCAGGGCTGCGCTTGATGGGCAGGTCCAGGCAATCGGCGGAGAAAATCATCCGCGTGCGCGGACGGTCGAAACGCAGGTTCTCGGAAAACATAACCTGGTAGTCATCGCAGAAATCCGGTTTCGAACAGCGCAGTTCGATGGCCAGGATCGGAATCCGCCGCCCTGCCAGCCAGCAGGCAACACCATGCACGATCATCCAGTAAGTGAAATAGGTGAAGGCCCGGCGCGGGTCATTGTCGTCCTCCAGCAGGACGATTTCCGCCAGGCTTTGCTGACGCACCAACTGCGCCGGCAAGTGTTCGAGTATCAACGACAGAAACCCCAGGCCACTGGCCACTCCCGCCGCCACGCTGGACTGGAGCATGGCGCTGCGACACAGGAACGCGAAGCTGCCGGATTTCAGTTTGCGCGGGTCCATGCCAAAGAACTCATCATCCCCGCGCCGTGCCAGCAACCGCCACAGGCGCGCATAAGCCGTGGCCGGAACACGGGCGTCGGTGCTGCCCAATAGCAGCGGGTCGATGCCGACCTTGCTCAACACCTCGTCCGTGGCGATTCCTGGCGTGCAGCTTTGCAACAGTGCTTCACGCACCAGTTGAATGGAGATGGTGTCTTTTTCCGACATGGATCGCGGCGAGCCCTGTTCTTGTTCGAGTGGGGGCATATTAGCTGAAACCACCCGCTCAACGCTGATCGAATAACCCTGAGGCAGCGAGCTTGCTCGCGATAGCTTTCCTGAGATCCACCGACTTTACAGAATGCGATAGAGCAGCCTCTCGATCCGCACGCGACTCACACGCTTGAGGAACTTGGCCACGCCCGCCGGGTATTCGACCAGGGTTTCCAGGTTCTGGAAGTGCTCGATTCGCCGGGTGTGCTGGAAGATCTCCGCCAGCTCTTTGCGACGCGGCTCCAGCAGTTCGCCATGGGGATCATCGATCAACAAGGCATTTTCCAGATCGAGTCGAAACGCCCGCGGGTTGAGGTTGTTGCCGGTCAGCAAGGTATAGCGCCGGTCGATCCACATGCCCTTGAGGTGATAGGTGTTGTCGCCATCACGCCACAGGTGCAGGTTCAACTGCCCGCTGTCGATGTTGCGCTGATGGCGCTTGGCAAACCGGCGCAAGCTGATTTCGTACAGGTACGGCAGCGCCGAAATGACCCGGAACGGTTCACTCGGGGGAATGTAGAAGTCGTTGGCCGTCTTGTCGCCGACCACAATGTCGATCTTCACCCCGCGGGCCAGCGCGCGATTGATCTCGCGGATGATCGCCAGCGGCAAGTTGAAGTACGGGGTGCAAATGGTCAGTTGCTGCTGGGCGCTGGCGATCAGTTCGCAGATCACTCGGTTCAGCGGATTGTTCTTGCCGACGCCGAGCAACGGGCTGACAGACAAACCGCTCCTGTCGGTGGTGCCCCGCGTGGTGTCGTACGCCGCGTGCTTGAGGCGGCTGCGCAGGTCACCGATGTCATTGCGCAGGCTGCGGGTGGTCGGCAGGTTCGGCAGGTCGAGGCGGTGCACCGCCTTGGACGCCACCAGGCCATGCTGCACCAGATGCTGCATCGAATCGGCCAGTTCACGATTGTGCAGCAGGTGATAGCGGTCGTAGCGGTACTTGTCGAACTTGTGCAGATAGACGTTGTTCAGGCTCGCGCCGCTGTAGATCACGCAGTCATCGATCACGAAGCCTTTAAGGTGCAGCACACCGAACAGTTCGCGGGTTTGTACCGGGACGCCGTAGATCGGCACTTCGCTGGCATGGGTGCGGGTCATTTCCTGATACCAGGCGGAGTTGCCCGGTTGCTTGCCGGCACCGATCAGGCCGCGCTGGGCGCGCAGCCAGTCGACGACCACCACCACGTCCAGTTCCGGACGCGCCAGTTTGGCCGCGTGCAAGGCATCGAGAATTTCCTGGCCGGCTTCATCCTGTTGCAGGTACAGCGCAACGATGTAAATGCGCCGGGTCGCGCTGGCGATTTTCTCCAGCAGGCAATGACGGAATTCTGCAGCGCCGGAGAGGACGCCAACGGCATCGGCCGCCAGCGGAAAACTGCGCAACTTGGGCAGCAGGGAGCGTTTGAAAAGCGACGGCATAGGGCTCGCAATGGGTCGAATCCGAAGAACCCGAGAGCTTACACCATGCAAAGGTTCGGGTCTTGTTACTGTCTGTAATGTCCCCTTCGCGAGCAGGCTCGCTCCCACAGGAGAATGCATTTCAATGTGGGAGCGAGCCTGCTCGCGAAGACCATTTATCAGACACTACAAAAACAACGATTGACGATGGAGAACGATCGTTCTACTGTACATCACATGAACGAAATCACTAGCAATGACACACGCGACATCATTCTGGATGTCACCGAAAAGTTGATCTACAAAAGTGGCATAGCCGCCACTGGCATGGATCTTCTGGTGAAAACCGCCGGCGTCTCCAGAAAAAGCATCTACCGCTACTTCGCCAACAAGGACGAACTGGTGGTGGCCGCCCTCCAACGCCGCGACCAGCGCTGGATGCACTGGTACAGAGGCGCAGTCGGCCAGGCACAAACCCCGGCCGAGCGACTGCTCAACCTGTTTAACGTGCTCAAATCGTGGTTCGCCTCCGAAGATTTCCGCGGCTGCGCCTTCATCAACACCAGCGGTGAAACCGGCGACCCGCAAGACCCGGTGCGCCTGGTCGCCAAAGAGCATAAACAAAAGCTGCTCGACTACGTGTGCGAGCTGTGTACCGAACAGGGTGCCGAGGATCCGCAGTTGCTGGCCAGACAGCTGCTGATCCTGATCGACGGTGCCATTACCGTGGCGCTTGTAATGGGTGATCACAGTGCCGCCGATAATGCGCAATGCATGGCACGAAAGTTGTTGGACCTGTAGCAACCTGATCAAGCTCGACAGTTGTTTGAACATTAACTTGATACGGAGAATTGAAATGTCTAATGCCGAAGTTCGTCCGCCATTACCCCCTTTCACCCGTGAATCGGCCATTGAAAAAGTTCGCCTGGCCGAAGACGGCTGGAACTCCCGGGACCCCGAGCGGGTGTCCTTGGCCTACACCCTGGACACCCAATGGCGCAACCGCGCCGAGTTCGCCCACAACCGCGAAGAAGCCAAGGGCTTCCTGACCCGCAAATGGGCCAAGGAGTTGGATTACCGGCTGATCAAGGAGCTCTGGGCATTTACCGATAATCGCATTGCCGTGCGTTATGCCTATGAATGGCACGACGATTCGGGCAACTGGTTCCGCTCCTACGGCAACGAAAACTGGGAGTTCAACGAGGACGGCCTGATGGCCCACCGCTTCGCCAGCATCAACGACATGCCGATCAAGGAAAGCGAGCGCAAGTACCACTGGCCGCTGGGGCGTAGGCCTGACGATCATCCAAGCCTGTCGGATCTGGGCCTGTAATTTGAATTCGCACTAATCCCTGTGGGAGCGAGCTTGCTCGCGATAGCGGTGTGACAGGCAACAGATTTGTTGAATGTTCAGCCGCCATCGCGAGCAAGCTCGCTCCCACATTGGTGTTGTGTTGTTCGGGTGGGTAATATGTCCCCCCTTCCCCGCAGCCCTTCTGCACCCGCCGATTAAGCCGATCCCATGCCTTTCGAACTCAGCGTTGACCTCTCTACCCTGGCCATCCTGGCCCTTGTCGCTTTTGTTGCCGGTTTCATCGACGCCATCGCCGGTGGCGGTGGGCTGTTGACCACTCCGGCCTTGCTGACTGCCGGCCTGCCGCCGCACCTGGTGCTGGGCACCAACAAGCTCAGTTCGACCTTCGGCTCGGCCATTGCCAGCTACACCTTCTACCGCCGCAAGCTGTTCCACCCCGCGCAATGGGTGCACGCCATCGTCGGCACCCTGGTCGGCGCTTTGACCGGTGCCGTGGTCGCGCATTACCTGCCGGCGGAATGGCTGAACAAAATGCTGCCGGTGATCGTCTTCGCTTGCGGTGTCTATCTCTTGTTTGGCGGCACGCCGAAAGCGCCGCTGGACAGCGAGGCACCGATCAAGAAAAAGTGGCAGTCGACCCAGGGCTTCAGCCTTGGCTTCTATGACGGCGTGGCCGGTCCCGGCACGGGCGCGTTCTGGACCGTGAGCAGCCTGCTGCTCTACCCCATCGACCTGGTGAAGGCCAGCGGTGTGGCGCGCAGCATGAACTTCGTCAGCAACGCGGCGGCACTGTCGATCTTCATCTTTTCCGGTCAGGTGGACTGGATCATCGGCCTGAGCATGGGCTCGTCGTTGATGGTCGGCGCCTTCTTCGGCGCCCGCACCGCCATCAGCGGCGGCGCGAAATTCATTCGTCCGGTGTTCATCACCGTGGTGCTGGGCCTGACCGTGCGCCTAGCCTGGCAGCACTGGTTCAGCGTGGCCTAAACGCCGCGCCACGTAGACGTCGATCAGGTAACGGGCAATCGAGCGTGACGCCGGCAACGGCGGCAGCTCGTGCACGTTGAACCACTGGGCGTCCTCGATCTCGTCTTCCTGACAGACGATCTCGCCACCGGCATATTCGGCGTGAAAGCCGAGCATCATCGAGTGCGGGAACGGCCAGCACTGGCTGCCCAGGTACTGGATGTTCCTGACCTCGATGCTCACCTCTTCACGAACCTCGCGAATCAGGCAGTCCTCGGCCGATTCGCCCGGCTCGGCAAACCCCGCCAACGTGCTGTAGACACCGCTGACAAAACGCGGTGAGCGTGCCAACAGCACTTCATCGCCTCGGGTCACCAGTACGATCATGCTCGGCGAAATCCGTGGGTAGCTGCGCAGATCGCACGGCTGGCAATACATCGCCCGTTCGCGCGGCACCTGGGTCATGGCCTGACCGCAGTTACCGCAAAAACGGTGCTCGCGGGCCCAGGTGCCGATCTGCGCGGCGTAACCGAGCACCTTGTAGAGCGTGTGGTCGCCTTCGAGCATGAACGCCCGCAGGCCTTTCCAGTTGCAACCCGGCACTTCGCTGTGACTGCGCAATTCCAGCAGATAGACCGGTTCGCCATCGAGATGACCGATGCCATGTTCGGCAATGATCGACAGGTCCTGGCGCTTGAGCCATTCGCGCGGGAACAGTGCGCCATTGTCATCGAACAAAAAGCCTTCAGGGCTGCGCGCGACGGCCCAGCCGCCGGGTTGATCGGTGTCCAGTACTGCGGTGGTCCAGCGAGGAATCATGGTTAATCAATCCAGAAATTCGGGTTTCTGTTTGCTCATATGGGCGGCCATGGCCACGCGCAGATCGGTGGATTGCAGCATGGCGGCGTTCCAGGTGGCGATGTATTCGAGGCCGTCATCGATGCGATGGTCACGCATGTAGCTGATCATCTCCTTGGTGCCGGTGACGGCGATCGGCGACTTGCTGGCGATTTCGCGGGCAATGCCCATGACGCCGTCAAGCAGGCTGGCGTTGTCGCTGTAGACGCGATTGACCAGGCCCATGCCCCGCGCTTCGTCGGCGCCAAACGTGCGACCAGTGTATGCCAGTTCGCGCAGCATGCCGTCACCGATGATCCGCGGCAAGCGTTGCAGCGTGCCGACGTCGGCGGCCATGCCGATGTCGATTTCCTTGATCGAAAACTGTGCGTCCTCGGCGGCGTAACGCATGTCGCACGCGGCAATCAGGTCGATGGCGCCCCCCAGGCAGTAACCCTGAATGGCCGCAAGCACCGGCTTGCGGCAGTTATCGACGGCATTGAACGACGCTTGCAGGGTGAGGATCTTGCGCCGCAACAGGCGCGCATTGCGCCCCACGTCCTTGCCCAGTTCATTGGCCACGCCAGCCAGCATCATCAGGTCGATACCCGAGGAGAAATGCTTGCCTGCCCCGCTGAGGACCACCACCCGCACTTCATCGGTGTCGTCGATCCACTGGAAGATCTCGACGATCTCGCTCCAGAACGCCGCGTTCATCGAGTTGATCTTCTCCGGACGGTTGATCTGCACATGGGCGATTTTATCGGCCAGTTCGACGTTGAACGCGCTGTACTGAGACATGCCAGTGATCCTTTTGCGGGCAAAAATGAGGCCCGAACTATAACAAGGCATCAAGCTGGGCAGTAAGGCAGCGGTTCGGCCAAATGCGGGACTCAAACCGACGCACCATATTGGTGCGCGCCTGATAAGTCACCTCGCACATTTATGTGACTGCCCAGTGACTTTTTGAGGCCAAAACGCAAAAAAACATGCACTTCGTCGGGGCGTTTGCACCTCGATCAGGCACGTCCGTACCGCTACAAACCGATTGTCGAACAATTTTGCCATCTGGCCTTTACCGCTCTAAGTTCTGGCCTAGACTCATTTTCTCGGGGCGAAACCGGTCGGTCACAAAGTGGAAAAAAAGTCGAAACTTTTTCCCATCCCGATCGGTCCTCTGACAAGAAGGTGCGTTGCGACTGGTGCAATCTTTGCAATAGCTCATTCACCCCTTTTGCTTCGACGCATTGGGCAGCGCTTGCTCACTGATGCGTAGCGCGATTGCGCCCGGCCACAGCAATTGGCCATGAAACACCGTTTGCCAGACCTAAGAATTAGATCAACAACACGGGAGATTCATATGATCAGTACGGCTTTGGAAATACAGGGAGAGCGTGCTCATCAGATCGGCGAATCGAGCGCCGTGACTGCCGCAAACACCCAACCCGTCAGCGTTCCCGGTACCAAGACGCTGACCCCGGCAGCCAACCAGAATCCGAACCGTAAGAAAGTCCTGTTCGTCACCTCGGAAATTGCCGACCTGGTGAAAACCGGTGGCCTGGGCGACGTCTCCGCGGCCCTGCCACGGGCCATGGCCCATCTGCACGATGTACGGGTGCTGATCCCCGGTTACCCGCAGGTGATGCACAGCGAGAACCCCATTCATATCATCGGTGAGCTTGGCGGTCATGCTGCGTTGCCACCGTGCAAGATCGGGCGCATGGACATGCCCGACGGTCTGGTCATTTACGTACTGATCTGCCCCGAACTCTACGAGCGCGAAGGTTCGCCCTACGGCGCCAACAACGGCCGCGACTGGCCGGACAACCACATCCGTTTCGCCCGCCTGGGCCTGGCGGCCGCCGACATTGCCGCCAACCTCGCGCAGATCCACTGGTGCCCGGACCTGGTGCACGCCCACGACTGGCCTGCTGGCCTGGCCCCCGCCTACATGCACTGGCGTGGGCAGCGCACGCCGACGCTGTTCACCATTCACAACCTGGCGTATCAAGGCGTGACCAGCCTGGGCTCGTGCCCCGAACTGGGCATCCCTCATCACGCGCTGCAACAGGAAGGCATGGAGTTCTACGGCAAGATGTCGTTCCTCAAGGCCGGCATGGCCTATTCGAGCCACATCACCACGGTCAGTGCGACCTACGCCCAGGAAATCACCACCCCGGATTTCGGCTGCGGTCTCGACGGTTTTCTCGCTGCCAAGACCCAGCAAGGCCTGCTCAGCGGCATTCCCAACGGCATCGATGAAAGTTGGGATGCGGCGACCGATCCGCACCTGTTCTGCCCGTTCAGCATCGGCGACTGGGATGGCAAGGCCGTGAACGCCGCCCATGTCCGCGAGCTGTTCGACCTGGAAGATTCCGAAGGTCCACTGTTTGCGGTGGTGTCGCGCCTGGTCTACCAGAAAGGCCTGGACCTGACCGAGGCGGTGTCCGAGTACATCGTCAAAAACGGCGGCCAGATCGCGATCATCGGCCGTGGCGAGCCGGAGGAAGAACAATCGATGCGCGAGCTGGCCCTGCGTTTCCCCGGGCAGATCGGCGTGCGCATCGGCTTCAACGAAACCGACGCCCGGCGCATGTTCGCCGGCAGCGACTTCCTGTTGATGCCTTCGCGTTACGAGCCCTGCGGCCTGAGCCAGATGTACGCCCAGCGCTTCGGCTCGTTGCCGGTGGCACGCAACACCGGCGGTCTGGCCGACACCATCGAAAACGGCGTGACCGGCTTCCTGTTCGATGAATCCACGGTGCAGAGCTACCAGGAAGCCCTGAGCCGCGCGTTCAAGGTGTTCGCCTTTCCCGACCTGCTGCACGCGATGCGCTGCCGGGCCATGGCGGCGCCGTTCAACTGGTGCAAGGCGGTCGAACCCTACGCCGAGCTCTACGAACAGCTTGTGGCTAAAGCATTGGGGAAATCGAACAAACAGTAAGAGGCTTTCAAGATGCCGTTACGGACCCTTGAGACCTGGCCCCACGGCGCAATCATGCTGGACCCAGAGCACACGCGATTCGCGTTGTGGGCGCCAGATGCGTTCTACGTCAGTGTCGAACTGGAAAATGGACAGTCCTTGCCGTTGCTGCCCCAGGCCGACGGCTGGTTCGTGAGCAACATCCGATGCGCGGCGGGCACGCGTTACCGCTACAGCATCGACGGCGAACTGGAAGTGCCCGACCCGGCCTCCCGCGCTCAGGCCGGCGATATCGACCGGCACAGCATGGTGGTCGATCCGCTGGCCTATGCCTGGCAACACAGTGCCTGGTTGGGACGGCCGTGGAACGAAGCGGTGATCTACGAACTGCATGTCGGTGCGCTCGGCGGCTTCAGCGCCGTCGAGCAGCATCTGGCGCGACTGGTCGAACTGGGTGTCACCGCAATCGAACTGATGCCCGTCGCGCAGTTTCCCGGCGAGCGCAATTGGGGTTATGACGGCGTCCTGCCCTTCGCGCCCCAAGCGTCATACGGCTCACCCGAGCAGCTCAAGCACTTGATCGACACCGCCCATGGCCACGGCCTGGCGGTGATCCTCGACGTGGTCTACAACCACTTCGGCCCGGACGGCAATTACCTGCATCGATATGCCAAGGGTTTCTTTCGCGAAGACAAACACACGCCATGGGGCGCGGCCATCGACTTGCGCCGTCGCGAAGTGCGGGACTTCTTCATCGAAAACGCCCTGATGTGGCTGCTGGAATACCGGTTCGACGGTTTGCGCCTGGACGCGGTGCACGCCATCGAAGACCCGGATTTCCTCCAGGAACTGGCGCGACGGGTGCGCCAGCAGACGGGACCGGAGCGGCATGTGTGGCTGATGGTGGAGAACGAACACAACCAGGCCAGCCTGCTCGAACAGGGTTATGACGCACAATGGAACGATGACGGCCACAACGCCCTGCATGTGTTGCTGACCGGCGAAACCGACGCCTATTACGCCGACTACGCGCAAAACCCCACCGAACAACTGGCGCGCTGCCTGGGCCAGGGTTTCGTGTTCCAGGGCCATGTCAACCGCCATGGTGTAGCGCGGGGTGAACCCAGCGGGCATCTGCCGCCCAGTGCATTCATCCTGTTTTTGCAGAACCATGACCAGATCGGCAACCGGGCCTTCGGCGAGCGCCTGCATCAACTCGCCCACCCGCAAGCGCTGCGGGCCGCCACGGTGTTGCTGCTGTTGTCGCCGATGATTCCGCTGCTATTCATGGGCGACGAGTTTTCAGTCGAACAACCCTTCCTGTTTTTCACCAGCCATCACGGTGAATTGGCCAAACAGGTTCGCGACGGCCGACGCAACGAGTTCGCGGCGTTCAGCGCCTTTGCCGACCCGATCCTGCGCGAACACATTCCGGACCCGAACGATCCGATGACGTTTTCAGCGTCCCGCCCGGTCCTGCCATCGACCGGTCATTGCGAGATGCACGACCTGTATTGCCGACTGTTGCAGATCCGTCACCGGCACATCATCCCGCGCCTGCAGGGCGCCCAGGCACTGGGCACCGATGTGCTGGGTGAAGCCGCGGTCAGTGCCTCCTGGCGCCTGGGCGATGGCAGCCAGCTGCGCATTGACCTGAACCTCGGCGGCAGGCCCGTAGTCCACACCTCACAGACCGGTGCCATGCCCTTGTTCGAATACCCGCCACAGAACCCCGACCTGCCGGCCCCAAACACCCTTGCCCCGTATTGCGCGCTCGTCAGCCTCGCCGCTGCAGCCCCCTTTGCTACCTCGTTTGGAGAGCGTCCATGAGTGATGCGCAACTGGAAATCCTGGCCAGCCGTGCCGGCCTCGCCGTCGACTGGATCGACGCCAACGGCCGCCCGCAAAAAGTCGCGCCGTCCGTGTTGCGCAACGTGCTGACCGGGCTTGGCCACCCGGCCGGCAGCGCCCAGGAAATCGACGCGAGCCTGCTGGAACTGCAAGCGGCGCAACAGACCCATCACTTGCCGCCATTGATCACCGTCGATGTGGGTGCGGGCCTGGACCTGGCGCGTTTTTTCGAGCCCGGGACCCCTTGCGAAATCCACCTCGAGGACGGTTCGCGGCTCAACCTGAAACTGGACGCCAAGGCGGTGCTGCCGGGGCTGGTACCGGTCGGCTATCAACAGGTCAGCATCGACGGACAAAGCTTCACCCTGGCCGTGGCCCCGGTCCGTTGCTACAGCGTGGCCGATGCCGTGGACAACCCGATCCCCCGTGCCTGGGGCCTGAGCGTGCAGTTGTACGGATTGCGCCGCCCCGGCGATGGCGGGTTTGGTGACACCCAGGCGCTGGAAGACCTCGCCCGGGTAGCCGGCGAGCGTGGCGCCGAGGCGCTGGCAATCAGCCCGCTGCATGCGATGTTTTCCAGTGACAGCCAACGCTACAGCCCGTATTCGCCGTCCAGCCGATTGTTTCTCAACAGCCTTTACTGCGCCCCCGGCACCATTCTCGGCGAACGCGCGCTGCGCACCGCCATTGATGCAACCGGGCTGGCCGTTGAACTCAAGGCGCTGGAAGAGCGTCCGCTGATTGACTGGCCGGCCGCCGCCGAAGCCAAGCATCGGTTGCTGCAGTCGCTGTATGAAGGTTTCGTCCAGGGTGAACACCCCTTGCACGAAGACTTCAGCAGTTTCCGTCACGCTGCCGGCGAAGCGCTGGAAAACCACTGCCGTTTCGAAGCCATCCAGGAGGCGCGCGCCGCCCGGGGTGAACACCTCGACTGGCGGCAGTGGCCCGAACCCTGGCGCAACCCGCGTAGCGCCGAACTGGCGGCATTCGCCGAGGAGAATGCCGGGCGCATCGGCTTCTTCGCCTTCTGTCAGTGGCTGATCACGCGCTGCCTGGAGCGCGCACAAACCGCCGCCCGCGCCAGCGGCATGAGTATCGGCCTGATCGCCGACCTGGCCGTCGGCGCCGATGGTGGCGGCAGCCAGGCCTGGAGCCGGCAGGACGAACTACTCGCCGCCCTCACCGTCGGTGCGCCACCGGATATTCTCAACCGCACCGGCCAGGGTTGGGGGATTTCCGCGTTCTCCCCTGAAGGCCTGGTGCGCAATGGTTTCCGCGCCTTCATCGAAATGTTGCGGGCCAATTTCGCCCACTCCGGTGGCTTGCGCATCGATCACGTCATGGGCCTGCAGCGTTTGTGGGTAATCCCCAATGGCTCGCCGCCGGCCGACGGCGCCTACCTGTATTACCCGGTGGACGATCTGCTGCGCCTGCTGACCCTGGAATCCCACCGTCACCAGGCCATCGTCCTCGGCGAAGACCTCGGCACCGTGCCGGACGGCCTGCGGGAAAAACTTATCGCCCGCTCGATGCTGGGCATGCGGGTGTTGCTGTTCGAGCAGGACAACACCCACTTCAAGCCGATCCTCGACTGGCCGGACAACGCCCTGGCGACCACCAGTACCCATGACCTGCCGACCCTCAACGGCTGGTGGCATGGCCGCGATATCGACTGGAACGCCCGGCTCGGCATGGTCGATGCCAGCGGTGAAATCGAATGGCGCCAGCACCGCGAGCGCGAGCGCGAAGGCCTGCGCCGGGCGTTGAGCCAGGACCCGCAGAACTTTCGCGAAGAGTCCCACGAAACCGACCAGGTGCTCGATGCCAGCGTGCGCTTCCTCGGTCATACCCGGGCACCCTTGGTGCTGCTGCCCCTGGAAGATGCCCTGGGTGTCGAACAGCAAGCCAACCTGCCCGGCACCATCGACACCCACCCCAACTGGTCGCGGCGCTTGCCGGGCTACAGCGAAGCCCTGCTCGATGGCGCGGATGCCGCGCGCCGCCTGGAGCTGCTCGCCTGCGCGCGACTCCAGGCGGCCGAGCGTGATCGATGACTGAAGTGCCGACCCGTCCACTGCGCGCCACCTTGCGCCTGCAATTTCACAAAGGCTTCACGCTCGAAGATGCGGTGCCGCTGGTGCCGTATTTCGCCCGCCTCGGCATCAGCCATGTCTACGCCTCCCCGCTGTTGCGTGCGCGCGCCGGGTCGATGCATGGCTATGACGTGGTGGACCCGACCAGGGTCAACCCGGAACTGGGCGGTGAGGCGGCGCTGCGCAGTCTGGTCAGTGCCTTGCACGGACACGACATGGGGTTGATCCTTGACGTCGTCTCCAACCACATGGCGGTTGGCGGCAGGGACAATCCCTGGTGGCTGGACTTGCTGGAGTGGGGACGCCTGAGCCCTTACGGCGAGTTTTTCGACATACAGTGGCACTCGCCCGACCCGTTGATGGAGGGCCAGTTGCTCCTGCCGTTTCTGGGCAGCGACTACGGCGTCGCGTTGCAGGACGGCACCCTGCCCCTGCGCTTCGATGCCTGGCACGGCAGCTTCCATGTCGAGCATTACGAACACCGCTTTCCGATTTGCCCGAGCGATTACGGCGAGCTGCTCAGGACCGATGCACCGCTCGATACGCAACAGGCCGAACAACTGAAAAACCTGGCCGATCGCTTCAGCACCCTGAGCTACCAGACCGACGCCCACAGCCTGGCCCTGCCGCTGAAAGCGGAACTACGCGATCTGGTCAGCGATCCGGTTCTTGTCCAAGCCATCGAGCAACACCTGAACAACTACGACTCACTGACCGGCGAAGGCTTCCAGCGCCTGCACAACCTGCTGGAGCGCCAGAGTTATCGCCTCGCCAGTTGGCGCACCGCCGCCGATGACATCAACTGGCGGCGCTTCTTCGATATCAATGAACTGGGCGGGCTGCGGGTCGAGCGTCCCGCCGTGTTCGAAGCCACCCACGCGAAGGTTTTCCAACTGGTGGCTGAAGGGCTGATCGACGGGTTGCGCATCGACCACATCGACGGCCTCGCCGACCCGCGGGGCTACTGCCGAAAACTGCGCCGACGGATCGACAGCCTTTCGGCGGGCCGCCACCTGCCCATCTATGTCGAAAAGATCCTCGGCGAAGGCGAAATCCTGCATCGCGACTGGTCGGTGGACGGCACCACCGGCTACGAATTCATGAACCAGGTGTCACTGCTGCAACACGACCCACGGGGTGCGCAGACACTGACCGAACTCTGGCACCGTCACAGCGAGCGGCCCGCCGACTTCGGCCAGGAAGCACAACTGGCGCGCCAGCAAATCCTCAGTGGTTCCCTCGCCGGAGATTTCGAAAGCGTCGCCCAGGCCTTGCTGCAAGTCGCCCGGGACAACCTCATGACCCGCGACCTGACCCTCGGCGCCATTCGTCGGGCCTTGCAGGCGCTGATCGTGCACTTCCCGGTGTACCGCACCTACATCGGCCCCGTTGGCCGCTCGGACCAGGACGAGGCGTTTTTCCGCCAGGCCATGGACGGTGCCCGCCAAACCCTCGGTGAAGCGGAATGGCCGGTGCTCGACTGCCTGGCCGGCTGGCTCGGCGGTGAACCCTGGCGTTCGCGCCCGGCCGGTCGCAAGCGCAAACGCCTGAAGCACGCCGGCGTACGTTTCCAGCAACTGACCTCGCCGGCAGCGGCGAAAGCGGTGGAAGACACCGCGCTCTATCGTTCGGCCGTCCTGCTCTCGCGCAATGACGTTGGCTTCAACACCGAACAGTTCAGTGCACCGCCCGCCGACTTTCATCAGGCCTGCATCGAGCGCCTCGACACCTTCCCGGACAATCTGCTGGCCAGCGCCACCCACGACCACAAGCGCGGGGAAGATTCACGGGCGCGGCTGGCGGTACTGAGCGAGCGCAGCGACTGGTACGCCGACCAGATCGGCCTGTGGCGCGCCCTCGCCCGGCCCTTGCGCAACGACGATCAAATGCCATCGACTGGGGATGAACTGATTCTGTACCAGGCGATCCTCGGCAGTTGGCCGCTGGAGTCGTCTATCGATCATCCGCCAGCCCTCGAGGACTACGCAGAGCGCCTCTGGCAGTGGCAACGCAAGGCCCTGCGCGAAGCCAAACTGCAAAGCAGTTGGAGCGCACCCAATGCCCCTTACGAGCAAGCGACAGAGGACTTCATCCAGCGTCTATTGCTCAGCCCCGAAGGTGAGCTGTTGCGTACCGCTCTGGCCAAGGCCGCCCGCTCGATTGCCGCCCCTGGCGCACTCAACGGTTTGGCGCAAACCTTGCTGCGCATGACCGTGCCCGGTGTGCCGGATTTGTATCAGGGCAACGATTTCTGGGACTTCAGCCTGGTCGACCCGGACAACCGTCGCCCTGTGGATTACGCCAGCCGCCGGCAGGCATTGCAGCAAACGCTGGACCTGCCGGACCTGTTGCAGAACTGGCGTGACGGGCGCATCAAGCAAGCCTTGATTGCGCGCACCCTGAGCCTGCGTGCCGAACATGCCGAGCTGTTTCGGCGTGGCACCTACCAGGCCCTGGAAGTGGTGGGTAGCGAAGCCCATCGAGTGCTGGGATTTGTCCGTGAACAAGAGGGGAAACGCGCCATCGTGATTGTGCCGATACGTTGTGCCGAACTGCTGGAAAACAGTGCTGAGCCACAGGTCCACGCGCCGCTGTGGGGCGATACCCGGGTCAAATTGCCGTTCACCGTCCCTGACGAACATCTGCAGGGACTTTTTTCCGGCATCACAGTCACAAAACACAGGGAGCTGTTGATCAGCGCCGCGCTGGGGGATTTCCCGGTCAATCTCATTTTTCAAACTGCCCACACTTGAGTTCAGTTCAGGAGCATTACGATGAGTACCGACGATAAACGCATCCGCGAATTTGCCTATCAGATCTGGGAATCCGAAGGAAAACCCGAAGGCCAGGAAGCCCGTCACTGGGAGATGGCGTGCAAACTGGCGGAAGCCGAAGCCCTGGCCCCGAAAAAACCGGCCAAGGCAACCACGAGCAAAACCCCGGTCAGCAAAACGGCCAATGGCAAGGCTGGCGATGCCAAGGTCGCCGCGGCAAAAACCAAAGCCAAACCGGCGGCGTCGAAAGTGATCCCGCCGGGAGAAAAGGCTGTCGAGAAAAAGCCCCGGGCTGCGCGAAAACCGCCGGCGGTTTGAGACTGTCCTGACAGGGCTTGTGAAGAGTCACCATGAATATTGAGCCTTATGGCCTCATCGCGAGCAGGCTCGCTCCCACATGGGATCAGCGTCGTTCACTAACCTACGGTCCGTTCCCGATTACTGTGGGAGCGAGCTTGCTCGCGATGGCGGTTCAACATTCAATACAAGTGTTGCCGGACATGCCGTCATCGCGAGCAAGCTCGCTCCCACATGTACCCCGTTTACAGGAGTACCTATGACCAGTCCGAAGAAAGCCGCCGCGCCAGCCCCTCGTGCCGAAACCACACGAATCCGCGAAGGCCTGCCCTTTCCGCTGGGTGCCACCTGGGATGGCCTGGGCGTCAACTTCGCCCTGTTTTCCGCCCACGCCACCCGGGTTGAACTGTGCCTGTTCGACGACGCCGGCGAGGTTGAAATCGAACGCATCGAACTGCCCGAATACACCGACGAGATCTACCACGGCTACCTGCCCGACGCCCATCCGGGGCTGATCTACGGCTATCGCGTCTACGGCCCCTACGACCCGGCCAACGGCCATCGCTTCAACCCCAACAAACTGCTGATCGACCCCTACGCCAAACAACTGGTGGGCAAGCTGAAATGGTCCGAAGCGCTGTTCGGCTACACCATCGGCCACCCCGACGCCGACCTCAGCTTCGATGAACGGGACAGCGCGCCCTTCGTGCCCAAATGCAAGGTCATCGACCCGGCGCACACCTGGGGCCACGATCATCGTGTCAGCGTACCGTGGGACAAGACAATCATCTATGAAACCCATGTGCGCGGCTTCAGCATGCGTCACCCTGCCGTCCCCGAGAACCTGCGCGGCACCTTTGCCGGGTTGATGGTCGATGACGTGGTGGAACACATCCGCAAACTCGGCGTGTCGACCGTGGAGTTGCTGCCGATCCATGCGTTCGTCAACGACCAGCACCTGCTGCACAAGGGCATGACCAATTACTGGGGCTACAACAGCATTGCATTCTTCGCCCCCGATCCGCGTTACCTGGCCAGCGGCAAGATCGCCGAATTCAAGGAAATGGTCGCACACCTGCACGAAGCCAATCTGGAGGTAATCCTCGACGTGGTCTACAACCACACCGCCGAGGGCAACGAGCAAGGCCCGACCCTGTCCATGCGCGGCATCGACAATGCGTCCTACTACCGCCTCAAGCCCGATGACAAGCGCTTCTACATCAACGATTCCGGCACCGGCAACACCCTGGACCTGAGCCACCCGTGCGTGCTGCAAATGGTCACCGACTCCCTGCGCTACTGGGCCTCGGAAATGCACGTGGACGGCTTCCGCTTCGACCTGGCGACCATCCTGGGGCGTTATCACGACGGTTTCGACGAACGCCACAGTTTCCTGGTGGCCTGCCGTCAGGACCCGGTGTTGCGCCAGGTCAAACTCATCGCCGAACCCTGGGACTGTGGCCCCGGCGGTTATCAGGTCGGCAACTTTCCGCCGGGCTGGGTCGAGTGGAACGACAAGTTCCGCGACACCGTGCGCGCCTTCTGGAAAGGCGACGACAGCCAACTGGCGGACTTTGCCAGCCGCCTGACCGCTTCGGGCGAGATGTTCAACCAACGTGGCCGTCGCCCCTATTCATCGGTGAACTTCGTCACCGCCCACGACGGCTTCACCCTCAATGACCTGGTGTCCTACAACGACAAGCACAACGAAGCCAACGACGAAAACAATCAGGACGGCAGCAACAACAACCTGTCCTGGAACCACGGCGTCGAAGGCCCCACCGACAATCCCGAGATCAACGCGCTGCGCCATCGGCAGATGCGCAATTTCTTCGCCACCCTGCTGCTGGCCCAAGGCACGCCGATGCTGGTGGCCGGCGACGAGTTTGCCCGTACCCAGGACGGCAACAACAATGCCTACTGCCAGGACAGCGAGATCGGCTGGGTCAACTGGGACCTCAGCGAAGATGGCAAGGCCCTGCTCAAGTTCGTCAAACGCCTGATCAAGTTACGCCTGACCTACCCGGTCCTGCGGCGCGGGCGTTTCCTGGTGGGTAATTACAACGAGGATATCGGCGTCAAGGACGTGACATGGCTGGCGCCGAACGGCACCGAAATGACCACCAGGCATTGGCACGATGCGCACAACCGATGCCTGGGCATGCTGCTCGATGGCCGCGCCCAGGAAACCGGCATTCGCCGCAAAGGCATCGACGCGACGTTGATGCTGGTGGTCAACGCGCATCACGACATCGTCAATTTCCGGCTGCCGGAAGTGCCTGACGGCGGTTTCTGGACGTGCATGATCGACACCAACCAGCCATCTATCCACGGCCAGGAACGCTTCGAGTTTGGCCACGAGTACTCGGTCACCGGCCGCTCATTGCTGCTGTTCGAGTTGCAGCATGAGGAAGAAGAGTAAAAAAACCTACAACCAGTTTTGGCCGCAACACCGCAGAGCGGAAAAATCATTCCGGGCAGGTTCGCGACGCGACGAATAGCGTTACATGAGCAATACTCGATTCGCGGCAATCCAGGGTTTGGCTTGTCGCACCGCTATCAACGAGCCCTCACGGGTCTGCCGGGCTTGTCCGATGCACGACTGAAGGCGACGCAGAACAAGGACGTATCCACCATGAAACCCGTTTCCCTGAGCGAAGCCAATCTGCCATCACAGATCTGGAACAGCGCCCCGCAACTGGACAGCATTCCGGTCATCAGTACCCAGTCGCTTGTGCCCATCGGCGCACGCGCAGTGCTCATTGCCCCACACCCCGGCGATGAAGTCGTGACCTGCGGTGGCCTGCTGCAGTTGCTCAGCAATCTCGGCCACCCGCTGCAATTGATCTCGATCACCGACGGCAGCGCCAGCCATCCGGGCTCTCGGCAGTGGTCGGAAAAGCGCCTCAGCGTATTTCGTCCCCAGGAAAGCGTCGAAGCCATCCGCCGGCTCGGTTTGCCGATGCACAGCCTGAAGTGGATTCGTGGCGGGTTTACCGACAACGCCCTGGTGGAGTACGAAGATCAGATCGCCCAATTCATCACGCGCTACCTGCGCCCCGGTGATGTGGTGTTCAGCACCTGGCGCCAGGACGGCAACGTCGACCACGACACCGTTGGCCGCGCCAGCGCCAGGGCGGCGGCCAATGTAGGGGCAACCTACAACGACGTACCGTTCTGGGCCTGGCACTGGCCGGCACGGGACCGGGAGCTGATTCCCTGGCACCGTGCCCGCAAGGTACGCCTGGATACCTGGACCGTCGCCCGCAAGAGCCACGCCACCCATGCCTACGCCAGCCAACTGGACGGCGAGCCGGCCATCGGCCTCGCGCCGTTGCTGCCCCGGCCGCTGCTGGAGCGTATCCGTTTGCCTTATGAAATCGTGTTGGTATGAAATCATCGATTATCGGTTCGGCGCAGCCTATCGGACTGAACTGACTGCCGTCGCATCAGTCGCATACATAAGCAGCCCTGAGTCAGAGGAGTGCAAGTGGCCAGTCATTCAAAACGGCAGGCAGCCGAATCGACACCCTTGAACACGCCCCCGGCGATTCATCGGCTTCGCGTGCTGACGGTCAACACCCATAAGGGTTTTACCGCGCTCAACCGGCGCTTCATCCTCCCTGAATTACGTGAAGCGGTGCGCAGTACGTCGGCAGACCTGGTGTTTCTGCAAGAAGTCGTCGGCGAGCATGACCGCCACTCCTCCCGCTACAACGATTGGCCACAAACCTCGCAATATGAATTCCTCGCCGACAGCATGTGGAGCGACTTCGCCTATGGGCGCAATGCCGTCTATCCCGACGGTCACCATGGCAATGCCCTGCTGTCGAAATACCCGATCCGCGAGTATCGAAACCTGGATGTTTCCATTACCGGCCCGGAACGCCGTGGCTTGCTGCACTGCGTGCTGGACGTGCCGGGGCATCGCGAGGTGCATGCCATCTGCGTTCACCTCAGCCTGCTGGAAAGCCATCGTCAGCTGCAGTTGCAGTTGCTCTGTCAGCTCCTCGAGTCCTTGCCGGATGATGCGCCGGTGATCATTGCCGGCGACTTCAACGACTGGCAGATGCAGGGCAACGCCACCCTTGTCCGCCGCGACTACCTGCACGAAGCCTTCGAACGCCACCTTGGTCGTCCGGCCAAAACCTACCCCGCACGGTTTCCCTTGCTGCGCCTGGACCGCGTCTACCTGCGCAACGCCAGCAGCCACGAGCCGCAAATACTGGGAAACAAACCGTGGACGCACCTGTCTGACCATTTGCCGCTGGCGGTGGAAGTGCATCTCTGAGCCACAGTTTTTTTGACGCACCTTCAAACAAACAAGCACTTATGGGCACGTCATAAATCAGTCACTTAAACCGTTACCACTTATCGGCCATCTTCTTGACTCGACCGTTGCGGTCTTCTTGACTTCACTTTACTACCCCCGGAATCACCACCAGGACCAGCCTCGGGCACCCGTATAAACGGGCAGTCCGTGACGCCCCCTGATCCATTCGGCCGCCCCTCATTCGGGGTAGGAGAGACGCCAGAGCGAGATACCTCATGCGACCGCAAGGTAGACCTCCATGAACATTTCACTCACCCCACAAGAGATCAAAGTCACTTTTTGCACGGTGTCGAGTTCACTCCTGCTGTGTTCCGCCATGGAAATACTGGCCGCCACCGACGAGCAGGAAACAACCCCGTGGTATCGCCAGGACATCCCGACGCTCGGTTTGTCTACTGTCGCAGTCACCTATCCCGGTCAATTCAGCGCTCATCCCGATCTACGCAGCTCCAGCCTGACCACCGAAGACGCATCGCCCACGGACTGGGACCAACTCTACGGCCAGCCCTCTCGCCAGGCACAAACCGATTACCTGTCCCAAGGGCTGGCCGTCCCCGGCACCCACGCACTCAAAGGCCCGGCGATCCTCACCGTGCAAAGCGCCAGCGGCCATACGCAAAGGGTCGGTCTGGTCGGCGGCACGAGTCAGTACCAGCTCAACAACCACGGCGCACAGATCACCCCGGCAATGTCCGATCCCGACAGCGACAGGCTCAACCTCCAGGGGCATAGCCTCGGCGCCTACTGGAGCCTGACCGGACCACAAGGCTGGCACGTCGACCTGACCGCCAGCGGTGGCCGGGTCAGCGGCTTCAGCCGTAATGTGAAAGGAGCCCGGCAAGCCACCGAGGGCCGCGCGATGACACTGTCGGTGGAGGGTGGCTTCCCCATCGGCCTGGGCGAAAACTGGGTGTTTGAGCCCCAGGCACAGTTGATCAATCAGCGCATCAGCCTGGACGCCCCTTATGCCGGATCCGGCAACGCCTCTTCAACTGACCTGAACTCGTGGAGCGGCCGGGTCGGTGCGCGCTTGCAAGGCAGTTACAACATCAGCGGCCTGCCGGTCGAACCTTATGTGCGGACCAACTTGTGGCACACGGTTTACACCGGCAACACCGTCACCCTCGACCAGGTCGACAAGATCAGCAGCAGCCGCAAATCCTCGACCGTCGAACTGGGTCTGGGTCTGGTGGCCCGGGTGACGCCGTCGGTGAGCCTGTACGTCAGCGCCGACTACAGCAGCGACGTGGACGACAATGACTTGAACGGGTTGATTGGCAGCCTGGGGATACGGATGCGCTGGTGAGGGAATACTTCAAAAGATGATTTGACCAGGCTGGCCCCTTCGCGAGCAGGCTCGCTCCCACATCCATTCAGTGTGGGAGCGAGCCTGCTCGCGAAAGGCAGCACCGCCGACTTAGGATCAGCCCTGCGGCCTTAACATCAACACCGCCAACGGCGGCAAATTCAGCACCAGCGACAACGCCTGGCCATGGCTCGGCACCTCTTCGGCAACCGCCCCGCCACTGTTGCCGTAGTTGGAACCGGCATAGATCGACGAGTCGCTGTTGAGCACCTCGTTCCACTGCCCGGCAAACGGCACCCCGACGCGATAAGCCTCCCGTGGCACCGGCGTAAAGTTGGCCACCACCAGCACCGGCTTGCCGTCCTTGCTCCAGCGCAACCACGCATAAACGCTGTTGATCGCATCATCGCCGATGAGCCACTGGAAACCCTGGGGCACGTCGTCCTGCTCATGCAGCGCCGGCTCTTCGCGGTACAAGCGGTTCAGGTCGGCCACCAGTTTCTGCACGCCCTTGTGCTCGGGGTATTGCAACAGGTACCAGTCCAGTTGCTGGTCATGGTTCCACTCGCGCCACTGGCCGAATTCACAGCCCATGAACAACAGTTTCTTGCCCGGATGGGCCCACATGAAACTCAGGTAGGCCCGCAGGTTGGCGAATTTCTGCCAGCGGTCGCCGGGCATCTTGTCGATCAGCGAGTGCTTCCCATGCACCACTTCATCGTGGGAGATCGGCAGGATGAAGCGCTCGGACCACGCATACACCAGGCCGAAACTCAGCTCGTTGTGGTGATGGGCGCGGTACACCGGGTCCTGCTGAATGTAATGCAGCGAATCGTGCATCCAGCCCATGTTCCATTTGTAGGCAAAGCCCAGGCCACCCTGTTGCGTGCCCTGGCTGACACCCGGCCATGCGGTGGATTCTTCGGCGATCACCAGCGCACCGGGTGCTTCGAGGGCCACCACGTCATTGAGGTGACGCAGGAAGTCGATGGCTTCCAGGTTCTCCCGCCCGCCATGGCGGTTCGGCACCCACTCGCCGGCCTTGCGCGAGTAGTCGCGATACAGCATCGAGGCCACCGCATCGACCCGCAGGCCGTCGACATGGAAATGCTTGAGCCAGTGCAGCGCAGACGCCAGCATGTAGCCGTGCACTTCGGTGCGCCCCAGGTTGTAGATCAGCGTGTCCCAGTCCTGATGGAAACCTTCCTGCGGGTTGCCGTACTCGTAGAGCGCCGTGCCGTCAAACTGGGCCAGGCCGTGGGTATCGGTGGGGAAATGCGCCGGCACCCAATCGAGAATCACCCCGAGTTCGGCCTGGTGGCAGGCGTTGATGAACGCGGCGAACTGGTCCGGCGTGCCATAGCGCGCACTCGGCGCGAATTGCGACAGCAACTGATAGCCCCACGAACCGCCGAATGGATGCTCCATGATCGGCATCAGTTCGATGTGGGTGAAGCCCAGGTCTTTGACATAGGGAATCAGCCGCTCGGTCAATTCGGGCCAGGTGTACTGGCGGGCCACTTCACCCAGGTCGTCCAGCTCGCATTGCCACGAGCCGGCGTGCAATTCGTAGATCGACAACGGCGCCGTCACCCGCTGGCGGTCCCCCCGGGACATCATCCAGTCCTGGTCCTGCCAGTCGATGTTCAAGGGTGAGGCGACTTTCGAGGCGGTGTCCGGTGGCAGGCTGGTGGCCAGCGCCATGGGATCGGCCTTCAACGGCAAAATGCCGTGGGCGCCGAGAATCTCGTATTTGTAGGTGTCCCCGGCTTGCAGGCGCGGAATGAACAACTCCCAGACACCGGTGGGATGACGCAGGCGCATCGGATGCCGACGCCCGTCCCAGACGTTGAAATCACCGACCACCGACACCCGCCGGGCATTCGGCGCCCATACGGCAAAACGCACGCCGTCGACGCCGTCCACGGTTTTCAGTTGCGCACCCAGGCACCCGCTGAGGTCGCGGTGATTGCCTTCGGCAAACAGGTACAAATCCATTTCGCCCAACAAAGGGCCGAAGCTGTAAGGATCTTCTGCGGTTTGCTCGCCGCCGGCCCAACGGGTGCGCAGCAGATACGCTTGCGCGCGCTGGAAATGGCCGACGAACAACCCCGGGGTCTCTGTGGCTTCAAGTTGACCCAGCTCTTCACCGGAGTCCCTGGCCAGCACCTGCACACTCAGGGCGCCCGGCAGATACGCACGAATGAATTGCCCGCCGGCGCCATCGGCGTGGGGGCCGAGAATGGCGAAAGGATCGATATGCTCGGCACGCACCAATGCATCGATATCCCGCGCCCTGGGCAGCAGCGCTTCTTTGTGATGACCCTGTTCCTTGTTCGAGACACTCATGACTACTCTCCACCAAGATCGGAAAAGGGTTTAAGCCCACTCAATAATCCATATAAACCGTGCAACGGCACGGGCAACCAGGTGGGGCGATTTTCCGCCTCATAGGCCACTTCATACGCCGCCTTCTCCAGACCGAACAACGCCAGCGCGGCATCCTCGCCTTCGGGATCTTGCCATGCATGGGCAAGACTAGCTGCCGCCAGCCGATAAGCGTCGACAAATGCCTGCCGCGCCTCGCTCAAGTAGCGATCGGTGACCCGCAAGCGTGCGGCATCGGCCGCCGCGGTGTTGTCGACGCTCTGCACATTGATCGCCATCGCCGCCGCATAGTCGAAGGAACGCAGCACGCCGCTGGCATCCTTGTACGGGCTGTGTTTGCCCCGTCGTTCATGCAATGGCCGGGCCGGTTCGCCCTCGAAGTCGATCAGGTAGGCATCGCCCTTGATCACCAGCACCTGCCCCAGATGCAGGTCGCCGTGCACACGAATGCGCAAGCCGCCCGCGGTCTTTTTGCCCAACGCTTGTACATGGCCGAGGATGGCTTTCCTGTTGTCCAGTAAACGGCCGACCAGAGTCTGGTTCGCCGGGTTCAGTTGATTCTTATGCTGCTTGAGCAAGTTCAGCGCGTGCTCGATTTGCGCCGCGACGTCCCTGGCCGAGGCCAGCGCCTCTTTCTGCGTGGTGACCTGGGGCAAGAAGTCCGGGTTGGCACTCGGCGCCGCCAGCACCTGGTGCATTTCCCCCAGGCGCTGACCGAGCATAGCGGCGAAATCTTTCAGTTCGCCGAGCGCGTTGTAATGCTGTTCCTGCTCGGACATAGCGTCGGCCAGTTCATCGCGCAGCGCCCGCTCGAGGTTGTTCTGCGTCCACTCCCAGGCATCACCCTGATTGCTCAGATAGCCTTGGGCGATCATCAGCAAATTGTCTTCACCCGCCCCGTCCCGGCGCACCACGGCCCCCAGCAATGGCGAAATATTGCTGAACCCGGCTTCGGTCAGGTACGCGCTCATTTCAAGCTCAGGGTGCACACCGCTGGCGACCTTGCGGATCAGTTTCAGCACCAGGCTATTGCCGATCACCACCGAACTGTTGGACTGTTCGGCGGACAGGTAACGTACCGGCGACTCGGCATTGAGGCCGAGTTTTTCCAGCTCCGCGGTGGACTCGAAACGAATGTCGCCGTCGCTGGAGGCCAATACGGTGCCGGCCTGAATGCCCTGCATTACGGCATGCACAAAGGTGTCCAGGCTGAAGGCGTCGGTGATCAGGCCGACCTGGCGTCCGCGCCGTACCCGCGACAATGCCAGTTGCTGCGGCAACGGAGTACCGACCTGATCCTCCGGGATAAAGCCGAACGGCAACTGGTAGCGACTGCTCTGACCGCCGCTGGTGACATTGATCTCGCTGAACAGCACCGGATGCTGTGGATCGCCGAACCGCACGCCATAGGCCAGATCGACCTGTTCGATGGCGGCGTCCTTGCCCGCGAACCAGCGGCGGTTCTGCAACCAGTTGGGCAGGATGCTTTGCTCCAGCGTGGTGCGTGACGGCGCCTCCAGCAATTCCTCCATGCGCTTTTTCAGCACCAGCGTGGTGAAGTCCGGCAGGCTCTGTGCGGGCTCCACGTGCCAGCTCGGCATCTGGTTTTCCGCGGCGAGGCCGAACCAGTAGAAGCCGTAAGGCGCCAGGGTCAGGAGGAAATTCAGCTGGCCGATGGGCGGGAACGCGTTCCCCCCGAGCATTTCCACCGGCACCATGCCGACGTAGGCAGACAGATCCAGCTCGGCGGCCTGGGCACTGCGCGACACGTTGGCCACGCACAGAATGACTTCGTGTTTGCCGTCCACCCCGGTGTATTCGCGGGTGTAGGCCAGAATCCGCCGGTTGCTCGGCGACAGCATCTTCAACGTACCGCGCCCGAAGGCCTTGGATTGCTTGCGCACGGCGAGCAGGCGTCGGGTCCAGTTCAACAACGAATGGGGGTCGCCGGCCTGGGTTTCGACGTTGACCGACAGGTAGCCATATTGCGGGTCCATGATCGGCGGCAACACCAGACTCGCCGGATCGGCGCGGGAAAAACCGCCGTTGCGGTCGATGGACCATTGCATCGGCGTGCGCACACCGTCGCGATCGCCGAGGTAGATGTTGTCGCCCATGCCGATTTCGTCGCCGTAATACAGGGTCGGCGTGCCGGGCATGGACAGCAGCAGGCTGTTGAGCAGCTCGACCCGGCGGCGGTCGCGCTCCATCAGCGGCGCCAGGCGACGGCGAATCCCCAGGTTGATCCGCGCCCGGCGATCGGCGGCGTAGTAATTCCACAGGTAGTCGCGTTCCTTGTCGGTGACCATCTCCAGGGTCAGCTCATCGTGGTTGCGCAGGAAGATTGCCCATTGGCAGTTGGCGGGGATATCCGGGGTCTGGCGCAGAATGTCGGTAATCGGGAAGCGATCTTCCTGGGCCAGCGCCATGTACATGCGCGGCATCAACGGGAAGTGAAAGGCCATGTGACATTCGTCGCCGTTCAGGCCCTTTTTATCGGTGTCGCCGAAGTACAGCTGGGTGTCTTCCGGCCACTGATTGGCCTCGGCCAGCAGCATGCGGTCGGGGTAGTTGGCGTCGATTTCCGCACGGATCTTTTTCAGCACGTCGTGGGTTTCCGGCAGGTTCTCGTTGTTGGTGCCGTCGCGTTCGATCAGGTAGGGAATCGCGTCCAGGCGCAAGCCGTCAATGCCCATGTCGAGCCAGTAACGCATCACCGACAGCACCGCTTTCATGACTTGCGGGTTATCGAAGTTCAGGTCCGGCTGGTGGGAGTAGAAACGGTGCCAGAAGTATTGGCCGGCCACCGGGTCCCAGGTCCAGTTGGACTTCTCTGTATCGAGGAAAATGATGCGAGTGCCGTCGTATTTCTGATCGTCATCGGACCACACGTAGAAGTCCCGCGCCGCCGATCCGGGTTTGGCCTTGCGCGCCCGCTGGAACCACGGGTGCTGGTCAGAGGTGTGGTTGATGACCAGCTCGGTGATCACCCGCAGACCGCGTTTGTGCGCCTCGGCAATGAACCGCCGGGCATCGGCCATGGTGCCGTAGTCGCCGTGTACGCCGCGGTACTCGGCAATGTCATAACCGTCGTCGCGCCGTGGGGAGGGATAGAACGGCAACAGCCAGATGGTGTTGACGCCCAGGTCGGCGATGTAGTCGAGCTTGGCGATGAGGCCGGGAAAGTCGCCGATTCCGTCGTTGTTGGAGTCGAAATACGATTTGACGTGAACTTGATAGATCACCGCGTCTTTGTACCAGAGCGGGTCATTGATGAACGTGGCTGCCTTGGGTTTCTTCGCCATGTGAAACTCCTGGTGAATTCATCTTGGCCACAGGCTGAGAATCCCCTGTGGTGTTCTCAAGAGGCGGTAATTCTCCAAATCCCGAACGGCTGATACGCCGGGTCGATCCGCATGAATTGCTGCTTGCCGTGCCAGGTCCAGCGATGGCCATTCATCAGGTCTTCGCCATGGGTGCTGGCGTAGTCCGGCAGGCCCATTTCCCACAATGGCAATTCGAAGTTCGCCTCCTGCAGGTTGTGCGGATCTAGGCTGACCGCCACCAGAATGAAATTGCCGCCATCGGCACTGCGCTTGCCGAAGTACAGGATGTTGTCGTTCCACGCGTTGTAAACCTTCAGGCCCAGATGCGTGTGCAACGCCGGGTTCTGCCGGCGTATGCGGTTGAGTTGGGCGATCTCGGCAATGATGTTGCCCGGCGCATTGAAGTCCCTGGGGCGGATCTCGTACTTCTCGGAATCGAGGTACTCCTCCTTGCCCGGCACCGGCGCCGACTCGCATAGTTCGAACCCCGAATACATGCCCCACAGGCCCGAGCCCATGGTCGCCAGCACGGCGCGGATGAGAAACCCGGGGCGCCCGGATTCGTGGAGGAACGCCGGGTTGATGTCCGGCGTATTGACGAAAAAATTCGGTCGGTAGCATTCGCGCCACGGCGATTCGTTGAGTTCAGTGAAGTAGGTCGCCAGTTCGGCCTTGGTGTTGCGCCAGGTGAAATAGGTGTAGCTCTGGGAATAACCGACCTTGCCCAGGCGCGCCATCATTGCCGGGGTGGTAAAGGCTTCGGCGAGGAAGATCACCTCGGGGTACAGCGCCCGTACATCGGCGATCAGCCACTGCCAGAACGGCAACGGTTTGGTGTGCGGGTTATCGACGCGGAAGATCTTCACGCCCTCCTCGACCCAGCCGACCACGATGTCCCGCAGTTCCAACCACAGGCTCGGAATCGCCTCGGGGGCATAGAAGTCGACGTTGACGATGTCCTGGTATTTCTTCGGCGGGTTCTCCGCGTATTTGATCGTGCCGTCCGGTCGCCAGTTGAACCAGCCGGGGTGTTGTTTGAGCCATGGATGGTCCTGGGAGCACTGGATGGCAAAATCCAGGGCGATTTCCAGGCCATGGGCCGCAGCGGCTGCCACCAGTCGGCGGAAGTCTTCGCGGGTGCCCAATTGCGAGTGAATCGCCTCGTGCCCACCCTCCTCGCTGCCAATCGCATAGGGGCTGCCCGGGTCATCGGAACCCGCCGTCAGCGAGTTGTTCGGGCCTTTGCGGTAGCTACGCCCGATCGGATGGATCGGCGGGAAATACAGCACGTCGAAACCCATGTCCTGGATCATCGCCAGCCGCGAATGCACGTCATTGAAGGTGCCATGGCGGGTCGGACTGTCGGTGATCGAACGCGGGAACAATTCATACCAACTGGCGAACTGGGCCAGTTCGCGCTCCACATCCACCGGGTATTCCGGGCTCAGGCTCAGGTAGGCGCGATGATCGACGCGGGCCATGAGGTCAGCGCTACGCGGGTGCAAAAACAGTGCAATCTGCTCGGTTTCAAGCAGCCCTGACAGTTCATGGTGCAGGGCCGCCAGTTGCTCGCTGAGTTGCCCTTCGCTGCGTTCGGCGGCTTGTTGCACATGAATCCGCCCTTCCTGCAATTCCAGGCTGACGGGCACCGCCGCCGCATGCTTCTTTTCCAGCTCGTAGCAAAAACTGGCGAACTGATCGATCCAGGCTTCGATACAGAACAGATAACGGCCCTGGCTGTCGACCCGGAACTGACCTTGCCAACCGTTGTTGCCCAAGTCGTGCATGGCCGCGCTTTGCCAGACGTCCTCGTCTTCGGCCCGCCAGCGCACGCGAACCGCCAGTTTGTCATGCCCGTCGGCGAAGACCTTGGCCGTCACCACCACGTCCTGCCCCACCACGGCCTTGACCGCAAACTGCCCGCCTTCAAGGGTCGGCATGATGTTTTCAATGACAATACGCGGCAGCAACAACGCCTGCGACAGCGGCATGTGCGGGTTGTAGCTCAACTCAGTCGGTTTTTCAGCCGTCATCGAGCCTCTCTCCTTACGCCCCATGGACGCGCTTGTGTCTGGTCACCACCCCGCCGGGCAATCCGCCTGGGGATGAAGTCACTTAGGTTCCGAGCGACAGCCGCCGGGAAAGTTTCATCGACAATTTCCGGAATCAAGTCCTACGCGCTGCGGTCAACCAACCAGTCCACCTACTTAAGCACGACTCACGCCATGTGCCACTGGAGGCTTGAACAATGAACAATCCGTTCCTGCCACGACCCCACCGCCAAAGGAAGAACCTCCAACGACGATACCGCCGGTGATTATGAATCCTGAATGACGACAATTGGTCGTTCCTGCGTAGAAACCAGGGACGACCATAAAAATGAATGACATTTCCCAAGAACGCGTAGTACCGGTCCTGAAGCGGCAATTCTGCCCGCCCGACACTTTACGAAACTTACACCCCCCACCTTAAATAGCCATCACTCCGTCAGCCTTGAGCGTGGCCAGCCATGAAAACGATTTTTTCCAGCGTCAGCGAATTCACAAGCAGAGCTAGCGCACAGCACCACGCGCTCAACCGTGAACGACCAATCGACGGCTGGCCTTCCTTTGAAAATATTCAACTACGAATTTCTTTGCTTCGAAGCCGAACGCAACCCCTCAGAACCATCAACCAGAAGCTCGATCATCAGGGATCTGGAGAATCATCTGTTGCAGGGTGATATTGACTACAGCCAGCACGAGCTCTCACAAACGCAAAGCAACGAGCAGGAATCAGGTTGTGAAACTACCTCCACAGACGGGGTGAATCCCTGACAGGCAGGCGCGGTGGATGGACGCCGGCACTTTAAAGCCTTCAACAGTGATTCGGTGATTTGACTGACGTTGATCAACACCCGCCGCCGCTGTTTTGCATAGGCGTTTGCAGCTTTGTGCGACGGGTGCTTCAAGTTGTCGCAGGCCGTGCAAACACAGCCATCTGATCCGCTTTTTAATGCAATACCTGAGTCTGTTATGCAAACAGATCGCCGCTCATAGTGCTCATGCCTGATGGAGGCTGATGAGCGAAAGACCATGAGCGAAAGAATCCCCGTCCGAACCGTAGAAACATTCGAGCCTTCGCGCCCAAAGACGAAGGCCAAATCCAGCGACAACCTGATCCACACCCGCAGTTTCACCGGGCTGTTCCGCAACCTGCGCATCAGCGGCGCGGGATTTCTGTTTTTGCTGTTTTTCGGCACCGTGTGGCTGAACTGGGGCGGCCGCCAGGCGGTGCTCTGGGACCTTTCCGAAAGCAAGTTCCATATCTTCGGCGCGACCTTCTGGCCGCAGGATTTCATCCTGCTCTCGGCGCTGCTGATCATCGCCGCGTTCGGCCTGTTTGCCATCACCGTGTTCGCGGGCCGGGTCTGGTGCGGCTACACATGCCCGCAAAGTTCGTGGACCTGGATCTTCATGTGGTGCGAGAAGATCACCGAAGGCGAACGCAACCAGCGGATCAAGTTGCAAGCCGCGCCGTGGGGCCTGAACAAGCTGATGCGTCGCTCGGCCAAGCACACCTTGTGGCTGGCCATCAGCCTGCTGACCGGCCTGACCTTCGTCGGCTACTTCACGCCGATCCGGCCGTTGGCCGAAGAGCTGCTGACCTTCCAGATGAGTGGCGTCAGCCTGTTCTGGGTGCTGTTTTTTACCGGCGCCACGTACATCAATGCCGGTTGGCTGCGTGAAGCGGTGTGCATGCACATGTGCCCCTACGCACGCTTCCAGAGCGTGATGTTCGACAAGGACACCCTGACCATTTCCTACGACGTGGCCCGAGGCGAAAACCGTGGCCCGCGCAAACGCGAGGTCAAACCCGCCGAAGTCGGACTGGGTGATTGCATCGACTGCCAGCTCTGTGTACAGGTCTGCCCCACCGGCATCGACATTCGCGACGGCTTGCAGATGGAGTGCATCGGTTGCGCCGCCTGCATCGACGCCTGTGATTCGATCATGGACAAAATGGGCTATGAGCGCGGGTTGATCAGCTACACGTCCGAGCATCAGTTGCAGGGTGGCAAGACACACCTGCTGCGTCCGCGCCTGATCGGCTACACCGCCGTGCTGCTGGTGATGATCGCAGCCCTGGTGGTGGCGCTGGTGGAACGGCCGATGGTGTCCCTCGACGTCAGCAAGGACCGGGGCCTGTTCCGTGAGAACAGCCAGGGGCAGATCGAAAACATCTACAGTCTGAAGGTGATCAACAAAACCCAGCAGCGTCAGGACTATCAATTGAGCCTGGTGGATGCCGATGGCTTCCAGTTGCAGGGCAGGACCGAATTCAGCCTCGCGCCGGGGGAAATTGTCGATGTGCCGGTGTCGGTGGCGATGCTCACGGAGCGTCCGGCCAGCAGTTCGCAGAGCATCGGTTTCAAGGTGATCGACAGCGATGAGCCCGGCGTCTACAGCGTGGCGAAGAGCCGGTTTGTTGCGCCGATGAATCGGTGATCCCTTAGACTGCGGTGCTGCCATCGCGGGCAAGCCCGCTCCCACAGGAATTGCATCGTCCATGTGGGAGCGGGCTTGCCCGCGATGAAGTCACCTCGATTTTCTTGAATGACAACCTTCCGGGCACTCGATGAAACGCTACGAAAAATTCGCCGACGACATCGCAGAACTGATCCGCTCCGGCGTCCTGGGTCCCGGCCAGCGGGTGCCGTCGGTGCGCTACGCCAGCCAGACCTACGGCGTCAGCCCGTCCACGGTGTTCCAGGCCTATTACCTGCTGGAACGTCGCGGCCTGATCCGCGCTCGCCCGCGCTCCGGCTATTTCGTCAACGCCCACGCACCCCGGCCGTTTTCCGAGCCGGTGATCAGCAGCCAGGTCAATGAGTCCACCGAGGTCGACGTCAGCGAACTGGTGTTCTCGGTGCTCGACTCGATCAAGGACCCGAACACCGTGCCCTTCGGCTCGGCGTTCCCCAGCCCGACGCTGTTTCCCCTGCAACGCTTGTCCCGCTCCCTGGCCAGCGCCAGCCGCGACATGGACCCGCGCATGGTGGTCACCGACATGTCACCGGGCAATCCGCAACTGCGCCGGCAAATCGCCCTGCGCTACATGGTCGGCGGGCTGATGTTGCCCATGGAAGAGTTGCTGATCACCAACGGCGCCCTGGAAGCCCTGAACCTGTGCCTGCAAGCGGTAACGGAGCCTGGCGATCTGGTGGCCATCGAAGCCCCGGCGTTCTACGCCTGCCTGCAAGTGCTCGAGCGCCTGAAACTCAAGGCCGTGGAAATCCCCGTGCACCCGCGCGATGGCATCGACCTCGGCGTGCTCGCACAGACGCTGGAGCGGCATCCGATCAAGGCTTGCTGGTGCATGACCAGTTTCCAGAACCCCATGGGCGCGACCGTGCCCGAGGCCAAGAAACAGCAGCTTGTGGAATTGTTGCGGCGCCACCAGGTGCCGCTGATCGAAGACGATGTCTACGCCGAACTCTATTACGGACAGCAGGCGCCGAAACCGGCCAAGGCCTTTGATACCGAAGGCCTGGTGATGCATTGCGGCTCGTTCGCCAAGAGTCTGGCCCCCGGTTACCGCATCGGCTGGGTCGCCGCCGGGCGTTACGCGCAGAAAATCGAACGGCTGAAACTCATGACCTCGCTGTGCGCCTCGATGCCGGCCCAGGCGGCCATCGCCGATTACCTGCAACACGGCGGCTACGACCGGCACCTGCGCAAGTTGCGCCACGCGCTGGAGGATCAACAGAGCGCCATGCTCGCCGCCATCGCCCGCTATTTCCCGGCACAGACACGGGTCAGCCAACCGGCGGGCGGGTACTTCCTGTGGCTGGAATTGCCGGAGCAGATGGATTCGTTGAAGTTGTTCCAGATGGCGTTGGCGCACGGCATCAGCATTGCCCCGGGGCCGATCTTTTCACCGACCCAGCGCTTCAGGAATTGTATTCGGCTGAATTACGGCAGCCCGTGGACCGAGGATGCGGAGAAGGCGATGGAGACATTGGGGCGGATTGTGCGGTCGTTCTGATGGTTGGATGTTGCCTGCATTATCGCCTTCGCGAGCAAGCCCGCTCCCACAAGGGTTTATCGGTGTACACGATATCTGTGAACACTGGAGATCCACTGTGGGAGCGAGCTTGCTCGCGATGAGGCCAGCGCAAACAACACCTGCTTCAGGAGTTAACGCCCACCACCAAGGTCAACAAAAGTCCCGGTCGCGTAAGAAGCCTTGTCCGACAGCAACCAGACAATCGCCTCCGCCACCTCATCCGGACGCCCGCCCCGGGCCATCGGAATCGCCGACTCCAGCTTGCTGACCCGATCCGGGTCACCGCTCAAGGCATGGAAATCGGTATAGATGAAGCCGGGGCGCACGGCGTTGACCCGAATCCCCTCACCCGCCACTTCCTTGGACAGGCCGATGGTGAAGGTGTCCAGCGCGCCTTTGGAGGCGGCGTAATCCACGTACTCGTTGGGTGATCCCAAACGCGAGGCGACCGACGATACGTTGACGATGCTGCCGCCCTGCCCGCCGTGCCTGGGCGACATGCGCAGGATCGCGTGCTTGGCACAGAGGATCGGCGCCAGGACGTTGGTTTTCATGATCTTGAGAATGCGGAACTCGGACATTTCGTCGACCCGGGACTTCTGCCCGACGGTGCCGGCGTTGTTCACCAGCGCGGTAACCCGGCCCAGTTCACTGTCGACCCGATTGAACAGCGCGATGACTTCGTCTTCGATGCTGACATCGGCCCGTACCGCAATGGCTTGCGCACCCAGGGCGCGGACTTGCTCCAGCACGGCGAGTGCAGACTGTTCGTCCGCCTGATAGTTGATGCAGATCCGATAGCCCTGCGCGGCGGCCAACAGAGCGGTGGCGGCACCAATGCCGCGGCTACCGCCGGTGATGACGATGACTTTGTCCATGCGAGCTTTCCCCCAATCAAAGCTTAAGCGGTCGGGGGCAAGAATAACCGCCATTGGCGGTTTTTGCATGGCTTCACGTCAGCTGTCATGTCATCGACATCTCGCGCTCGGCACTGGCTTTGAGCTGCTCGACCAATTGTTCCCCGCGATGGATTTCCACCATGAACCCTGCGGCGGGCAGTGGATGCCCCAGCAAGTAACCCTGCAACGAATCGCAGCCGAGTTGAGTCAGGAAGTCCTGCTGCACGCCGGTTTCCACACCTTCGGCGACAATGCGCAACCCCAGCGCCTGGCCGAGGGCGACAATGGCCGAGACGATGGCGGCGTCATCGCTGTCGTGCTCCAGATCCCGCACAAATCCCCGGTCGATTTTCAATTCGTTGGCCGGCAGGCGCTTGAGGTACATCAAGCTCGAATAGCCGGTACCAAAATCGTCGATGGACAGGTCGACGCCCATTTCCGACAGTTCCTGAAGCACTGTCATGCTCGCATCGGCATCGCTCATGGCGGTGGTTTCGGTGATTTCCAGTGTCAGGCTGTTGGCCGGCAGATGGTGCGTCGCCAGCGCCTTGGCGACGCTCTGGACCAACCCGGCATGGCAAAACTGAATGGCCGACAGGTTCACCGCGATGCGCCAGTCGGTGTAGCCCAGCACGTACCACTCGCGCATCTGGCGACACGCTTCGTTGAGCACCCACTCGCCGATCGGAATGATCAGACCGGTTTTTTCCGCCATTTCGATGAACTTGTCCGGCAACAGCATCCCTTGCGTCGGATGCTCCCAGCGCAATAGGGCCTCGGCGCCCACTGGCCGGCCATTGGCGGCGTCGAACTTGGGCTGGTAATGCAGGCTGAATTGCTGGTGCTCCACGGCGTTGCGCAAGTCCTGCAGCAATTGCAGCTGTTTGCGGGCGTTGCTGTTCATCGAGACGTCGAAAAAGCTGTAGCCGTTTTTACCCGCGCCCTTGGCGTGATACATCGCCGCGTCGGCGTTCATCAGCAATTCGTGAGCGGACAGCCCGTTACCCGGATAGAGCGCGATGCCGACGCTGGCGGAAATGTGCAAATCATGTTCGGCAACCCGGAACGCGCGCGCGATCAACCCGACCTGACGGGCCGCCAGGTTCAAGGCGTCGTTCTGTTCGCTCAATTGCACCAGCAACACGAACTCATCGCCGCCGATCCGCGCCAGGGTGTCCTGGCTGCGCAAGTCTTCGCGCAGGCGCACGGCCACTTCGCGCAACAACAGATCACCCATATGGTGGCCGAAGGCATCGTTGACCGGTTTGAAGCCGTCCAGATCGATGAACATCAGGGCAAAGCACCCCCCGTCTTGCCGGACCCGCGACATGGCTTGATCGATTCGATCAGCGAGCAACGTCCGGTTCGGCAACCCGGTGAGGGTGTCGTGCAGGGCCAGTTGGGTCAGTTCACGGTTGGCCTCGGTCAGCGAATGGGCAAGGCTCGCGGTGCGAGCTTCCAGGCGTGCATCGAGGATCGAGGTCAGCAAGGCAATGCTCAGCACCGCCAACGTGGTGATCAGCACCAGGTTGTCCAGGCCATTGCCGCTCAATCCATTGACTGCCGCGCCACAAAAACTGCCGTCGGCAAAGCGTGCGGCGGCCATCCCCGTGTAGTGCATGCCGACGATGGCGATGCCCATGATCACCGCGGCGCCACCACGGATCAGACGGACATAAGGTGTGTGCTGGCGCAGATGGAAAGCGATCCACAATGCCGCGCCCGAAGCACCGACAGCGATCAGCAGCGAGGCGCCGAACAGCGTCGGGTCGTAGTCGATGCCCGGCTGCATGCGCATGGCGGCCATGCCGGTGTAGTGCATTGCGCTGATGCCGGCGCCCATGACCAACGCGCCAAAGGCCAACTGCCAGGCAGGCAATTGCGGCTGGCTGACCAGCCACAGCGCAAAACCGCTGGAGAGCACGCCGATCAGCAGCGACAACAGGGTGATGGCGCCGTCGTACCCCAGGTTGATCGGCAACTTGAACGCGAGCATGCCGATAAAGTGCATCGACCAGATGCCGATGCCCATGGCAACGGCCCCGCCCGCGGTCCACAAATGCACGGCGCGGCCTTTGGCGGTGGCAATGCGTCCGGTCAGATCGAGTGCGGTGTATGAGGCGAGAATCGCTACACAGAGCGAAATGATGACCAAGGTGGGGGAATAGCTGCCTATGAGCATGGAGACTTCTCGCGAACGCCCCCCTTATTGGTATTGATTCTCGCTGGGGGGCAAATGCGGCGATTGTACTGATTCCAAATGAGAACGCACTCACAAAATGAGCAAAGGGCCATCAGTCCGATGAAACGCTTGTTTTAAGGTTTTACATTAACTCGCTTCAAGCTGCTGGTGCCATAAAATCTGTGGGAGCGAGCTTGCTCGCGATGGCTGCGTCAAATTCAGCATGGATGTTGCCTGACCCACCGCTATCGCGAGCAAGCTCGCTCCCACAGGGATTGCACTATCGATTTTCGCTCACCTCAAGCTGCCCATCCCAGCCACCGCCCAGTGCAGCAATCAACTGCACGCTGGCAATCAAACGGCTTTGCAAGAGGTCCAGGTTACTGCGCTCATTGCTCAGCGCCGCCGCCTGGGTCACCACCACATCGATGTACGCGATCAAACCGGCCTTGTACTGGTTCTGGGTCAGGCGCAACGATTCCCGGGCAGCATCCAGTGCCTGTTGGCGCACAACGGCTTCGTCTTGAAGCACCTTGAGCTGCACCAGGAAGTTTTCCACTTCGCGGAAACCGTCCAGCACGGTCTGGCGGTACTTGGCCACCGTTTCGTCATAGGCCGCTTCACTGCGGTCGACTTCCGCCGAACGCTGGCCGCCGTCGAACAGGGTCATGGCCAATTGCGGTCCGACCGACCAGAAGCGGTTCGGCAGGCTGATCCAGTTGGAATAGGTGCTGCTGCTGTAACCGCCGTTCATGCTCAGGGTCAGGTCGGGGTAATAGGCGGCCTTGGCCACGCCGATGTTGGCGTTGGCGGCCATCACCGAGCGCTCGGCTGACGCGATGTCCGGACGACGTTCCAGCAACTGCGATGGCAGTGCCAGAGGTACTTGCGGCAACTGCGGAATGTCCTGACTTTCCGCCAGGCTGAACTCAGCTGGCGGCAGGCCGATCAGCACGGCAATGGCGTTCTCGAACTGGGCGCGTTGCCAGATCAGGTCGATCATATCGGCTTCGGTGCCTTTGAGCTGTGTCTGGGCCTGGGCCACCGCGTCCTTGCCCGAAACGCCTGCGCGGTACTGGTTCTCGGTCATTTTCAACGAACGCCGATACGCCTCGACCGTGTCCTGGAGCAAGCGTTTCTGGCCATCGATCACCCGCAGTTGCAGGTAATTCTGCACCAGCTCCGACTGTTGACTCAGGCGCATGGCCGCCAGGTCGGCAAAACTTGCCTGGGCATTCGCGGTGTCGGCTTCGAGGCCTCGGCGCAGCTTGCCCCATACGTCCGCTTCCCAGCTGACGCCCGCCTGGGCCGAATACGTGTCGCGAATACCGCTGGACGAACTGCTCAGGCTGGAGTTGCTGCTGCCGGTGCCCTGGCTAGAACGATTCTTGCTGACGTTAAGGTCCACCGTCGGGAAAAACGCTGCGCGTGCACTGCGCACCAAAGCCTGGGCCTGGCGGTACTGCGCTTCGGACTGGGCGACGGTCTGGTTGGCGCTGTTGAGTTTTTCGATCAGGTCGTTGAGCTGCCGGTCGCCATACAACTCCCACCACGCGCCGCGCGCCAGGGCATCGCTGGGGTTGGCCTGACGCCAGCCTTCTGCTGCCTTGTACTGCACAGGTTCGGCGGTTTGCGGGCGCTGGTAGTCCGGGCCGACAGCGCAGGCACTGAGCATCGCCACGCACAGTGACAGGCTCAACAGGCGCGAGCCTCGAGCCGTGAGCAGCGGTGCAGCCAGGTTGAAAAGCGAACGGTCAGTCATAGCGGAGTTTCCAGAGCAGCATCGGTACGCACCCCACGCCATTTATTGAAGCGATGGCGCAGTTTGTCGAGATAGAGGTAAACCACCGGGGTGGTGTAAAGCGTCAGCACCTGGCTGAAGATCAGCCCGCCGATGATGGTCAGGCCCAGCGGCTGGCGCATTTCGGCCCCTTCGGCGCGGCTCAGCAGCAACGGCAAGGCACCGAGGATCGCCGCCAGGGTGGTCATCAGGATAGGTCGCAAACGTTGCAGGCAGGCGCTGCGAATCGATTCCAGCGGGGCCATGCCCTGGTTTCGTTCCAGCTGCAACGCCAGGTCGATCATCAGGATGGCGTTTTTCTTCACCACGCCGATCAGCAGAAACAGCCCCAGCAACGAAATCAGGCTGAATTCGCCGCCCAGCGCATAGATCGACAACAACGCGCCGACCCCGGCCGACGGCAAGGTCGAGAGAATCGTCAGCGGGTGAATATAGCTTTCATACAACACACCCAACACCAGATACACCGCCACCAGCGCCCCCAGAATCATCCATGGCTGACTTTTTTGAGTCGCCGCGAAAGCGTCGGCTGTGCCGGCCATTTTCGCGATCACGTCTTCCGGCAGGCCGACCTTGGCAATCGCCCGCTCGATGGCGGCACCGCCCTGCTCCACGGTCACGCCTTCGGCCATGTCGAAGGCAATGCTCTCCGAAGCAAACTGGCCTTCGTGGCTGACCCGGTCGTTTTCCAGGCTGTTTTCGTAATGGGCGATGGTCGACAGCGGGATCCGCGCGCCGTCAGCGGTGATCACCTGGACCTGCTTGAGGGTGATCGGGTCCTGGGCGTACTTCGGATTGACCTCCATCACCACCTGGTACTGGTTGAGGCTGTCGTAGATGGTCGAAATCTGCCGCTGGCTGTAGGCGTTGTTCAGCACCGCCGTGACCATGTCCATGTCGACACCCAGGCGCTTGGCCTGGTCACGGTCGACGATCAGGGTCACTTGCCGGGCGCCGCGGCCTTCCCGCGCATCGATCGCCGTCAGCTCCGGCAAGGCCTTGAGCGCGGTGACGACTTTCGGATACCACTCGCGCAATGCCCCCAGATCCCCGCTCTGCAGGATGTACGAGTACTGCGAGGTGGTCTGCTCGCGACCGCCACCGAATTGCAGGTCCTGGTCCGCCATGAGCATCAGTTGTGCCCCGGGCACCTTGGGCATTTCCTTGCGCAGGCGCTCGATGACTTTCTGCGCGGAAATGCTGCGCTCCTTGATCGGCTTGAGGCGCACCAGCATGAAGGCGTTGTTGGTGCCGTTGTTGCCGCCGATGAACCCGGCGACGCTTTCCACCGCCTCATCCTTCAACACCGCCCGGCGGAAAACCTCCATCTTCGGCTGCATCACACTGAACGACAGGCCGTCGTCGCCGCGCACGAAACCGATCAGCTGGCCGGTATCCTGCTGCGGCAAAAATGTTTTAGGAACAACTACATACAGCGCAATGTTCACGCCAATTGTAACGAACAGACTGAGCAAGGTCAGGCGCTTGTGGCGCAACACCCAGTCGAGGCTGGTGGCGTATTTGCCGACCATCCAGTCGTTGGCCCGCCGGCTCCAGCGTTGCAGGCGGTTCTCCTGCCCCGGCGTGTGCGGCTTGAGCCAGCGGGCGCAAAGCATCGGGGTCAGGGTCAACGACACCACCAGCGAGACCACGATGGCCGCCGCCAGGGTGATGGAGAATTCACGGAACAGGCTTTCAATGATCCCGCCCATGAACAGGATCGACAGGAACACCGCCACCAGCGACACGTTCATCGACAGCAAGGTAAAGCCGACTTCCTGGGCACCCAGGTACGCCGCCCGCATCGGCCGCACACCTTCGTCGATGTGCCGGGAAATGTTCTCCAGCACCACGATGGCATCGTCCACCACCAGCCCGGTGGCCAGGATCAGCGCCATCAGCGACAGGTTGTTCAGCGAAAAGCCGTAGAGGTACATCACGGCAAAGGTGCCGACCAGCGACACCGGCACCGCCAGGGTCGGGATCAGCGAAGCGCGGAAGTTGCCGAGGAACAGGAATACCACCAGGATCACCAGCGCCACGGCGATCAGCAGGGTCATTTCCGCTTCGTGCAGCGTGGCCTTGATCACCGGCGAGCGGTCCATGGCCAGGTTCAGCTTGACGCTGGCCGGCAGCACTGCCTGCAACGCCGGCAACTGCGCCTTGATCTCGTTGACCGTCTCGATGATGTTGGCGCCGGCCTGCCGGTTGATCACCAGCAATACCGCCGCGTCATCGTTGAAGAAACCGCTGTTGTAGCGGTCCTCGACACCATCGCTGACCTTGGCCACATCCTTCAGGCGCAGGGCCGCGCCGCCGTTGTAGTGGATAATCAGCGACTCGTAGTCCTTGGCTTTTTCCAGCTGGTCGTTGGCCTGGACCTGCCACAGCCGCTGATCGTCTTCCACCGAGCCCTTGGGCCGGCGTACGTTGGCATTGGCGATGGTGTTGCGCACATCGTCCAGGGCCACGCCGTACTGGTTCAACGACTGCGGTTCGAGTTCGATACGCACCGCCGGCAGCGAACTGCCGCCGATCTGCACCTCGCCGACGCCCTGTACCTGGGACAGGCTCTGGGACAGGATCGTCGAGGCCAGGTCATAGAGCTGGCCTTTTTCCAGCACATCGGACGTCAGCGACAGCACCATGATCGGCGCCTGGGACGGGTTGACCTTCTTGTAGGTCGGCATGCTGCGCATCCCGCTCGGCAGCAGGGTGCGCGAGGCGTTGATGGCCGCCTGCACTTCCCGCGCCGCACCGTTGATATCGCGGTCCAGGTCGAATTGCAGGATCACCCGGGTCGAGCCCTGGCTTGAGCGGCTGCTCATGGTGTTGACCCCGGCAATGCTGCCGAAGGAGCGTTCCAGAGGCGTGGCCACGGTAGATGCCATCACCTCGGGGCTGGCCCCGGGCAGGCTGGCCTGAACCACGATCACCGGAAAGTCCATTTGCGGCAGCGGCGACACGGGCAGCAAACCGAAGCTCACGCCGCCCAGCAGCATGATCGCCAGGCTCAGCAGCATGGTCGCCACCGGGCGTTTGATGAAAGGTCCGGAAAGGTTCATGGCTGCTCTACCGCTTCCACGGACTCAGGCTTGCGCCCCCAGCGCCGACCGAGACGGTCGAAATACAGGTAGATCACAGGCGTGGTGAACAGCGTCAGAATCTGACTCAGCAACAGGCCACCAACCATCACCAGACCCAGCGGCTGGCGCAGTTCCGCGCCGGAGCCGGTGGCCAGCATCAACGGCACGGCACCGAACAGCGCGGCCAGGGTGGTCATCAGGATCGGCCGGAATCGCAGCAAGGCCGCCTGATAGATCGCCGTTTGCGGGTCCATGCCCTGGTTGCGCTCGGCGTCGAGGGCGAAGTCGATCATCATGATCGCGTTCTTCTTCACGATGCCGATCAACAGAATGATGCCGATGATCGCGATCATGCCCAGGTCATTGCCGCTCAATATCAGCGCCAGCAAGGCGCCCACCGCCGCCGACGGCAGGGTCGAAAGAATGGTGATCGGGTGGATGTAGCTCTCGTAGAGCACGCCGAGCACGATGTACATGGTCACCACCGCCGCCAGGATCAGCAGCAAGGTGCTCGACAACGAAGCCTGGAAAGCCTCCGCCGCGCCCTGGAACTGGGTCTGCACGCCAATCGGCATGCCGATGTCCTTCTGCACCTGCTCGATGATCTCGACCGCATGCCCCAGCGCCACGCCGGGCGCCAGGTTGAAGGACATCATCACCGCCGGGAACTGGCCGATGTGGGTGATCGCCAGTTGCGCCTGGCGCTCTTCAATGCGCGCCAGGCTGGACAGGCGCACCTGCCCGCCATCGGTGGTCTTGACGTGAATCTGGTTCAACGCATCCGGGCCGATCTTCTCGCCGGATTGCGATTGCAGCACCACGCGGTACTGACTGGCCTGGGTGTAGATCGTGGAAATCTGCCGCTGACCAAAGGCGTCGTACAGCGCATCGGTGATGTTCGACACCGATACACCGACCCGCGACGCCGCATCGCGGTCGATCACCAGGTAAACCTGCAAGCCCTTGTCCTGCAAATCGCTGGCGACGTCGGTCAATTCCGGCCGGTCGGCCAGGGCCTCGACCAGACGCCCGCTCCACAGGCTGAGCAACTCCGAGTCCGGTGACGACATGCTGAACTGGTACTGCGTGCGGCTGACCCGGTCTTCGATGGTCAGGTCCTGCACCGGCTGCATGAACAGGCGGATGCCAACCAGTTTGTCCAGCTCCGGTTGCAGCCGGGCAATTACTTGAGTGGCGCTCAGGTCGCGGTCGTGGTGCGACTTGAGGTTGATCAGCAACCGACCGCTGTTGAGGGTCGAGTTGTCGCCATCCACGCCAATGTAGGAGGACAGGCTCTCGACCGCCGGGTCCGCCAGGATCACCTTGGCCAGTTCCTGCTGGCGCTCGCTCATAGCGGTGAAGGAAATCGATTGCGGCGCTTCGGAAATGCCCTGGATGACGCCGGTATCCTGCACCGGGAAGAAGCCCTTGGGCACCACCATGTACAGGAATACCGTCAGCGCCAAAGTGCCAATGGCCACCATCAGGGTCAGCGGCTGGTGCTTGAGCACCCACTGCAATTTGCGCCCGTAGGCGGCGATCATCCAGTCGATGAACGCGCCGCTGGCACGGTAGAAAAGGCCCTGCTCGGCTTCCTTGGGTTCACGCTTGAGCAACCGCGCGCACATCATCGGCGTCAGGGTCAGGGACACCACCAGGGAAATCAGGATCGCCACCGCCAGGGTGATGGCAAATTCGCGGAACAAGCGCCCAACCACGTCCGCCATGAACAGCAGCGGGATCAGCACGGCGATCAGCGACAACGTCAGGGAGATCAGGGTGAAACCGATCTGCTTGGCGCCCTTGAGCGCGGCATTCAGCGGGCTGTCGCCCTCCTCGATGAAACGCGCAATGTTCTCCAGCATGACGATCGCATCGTCCACCACGAAACCGGTGGCGATGGTCAGGGCCATCAGGGTCAGGTTGTTGACCGAAAAGCCTGCCAGGTACATCACGCCGAACGTACCGATCAGCGACAGCGGCACGGCCACCGACGGAATGATCGTGGCGCTGGCGCGACGCAGGAACAGGAAGGTGACCATGACCACCAAGGCGATGGCGATCAGCAATTCGTGCTGCACGTCCTTGACCGAGGCGCGGATGGTCTGGGTGCGGTCGGTCAGCACCACCACGTCGAGGCCGGCCGGCAGGTTGTCGGTGATGCTCGGCAACAGGGCCTTGATCCGGTCCACCACCTCGATCACGTTGGCGCCGGGTTGACGCTGGATGTTCAGCAGTACGGCCTGGTTCTCGTTGGCCCACGCAGCGAGCCGCTCGTTCTCGGCGCCGTCGACGATTTCCGCCACGTCCTTGAGCCGCAGCGGTGCACCGTTGGCGTAGGCCAGGATCAGGTTGGCGTAGTCCTGGGGCGACGTCAGTTGATCGTTTGCATCGAGCATCGAGACCCGGGTCGGGCCGTCGAAGTTGCCCTTGGGCTGGTTAACGTTGGAGGCACCGATCAGGGTGCGCACATCCGACAGGTTCAGGCCATTGGCGGCCAGCGCTTCCGGGTTGACCTTGATCCGCACGGCCTGGCGCTGGCCGCCGGCAATGCTGACCATGCCGACGCCGCTGATCTGGGCAATCTTCTGCGCCATGCGGGTATCGACCAGGTCATTGAGCTTGGGCAACAGCATGGTCTTGGAAGTGATGGCCAGGGTCAGAACCGGCGTATCGGCCGGGTTGACCTTGTTGTACACCGGCGGCGCCGGCAGGTCCTTGGGTAACAGGTTGGTCGCGGCGTTGATCGCCGCCTGCACCTGTTGTTCGGCCACGTCCATGTTGATATCGAGGCTGAAACGCAGGGTCAGCACCGACGCGCCGCCGGAACTGGTGGAGGCCATTTGCGTCAGGCCGGGCATCTGCCCGAACTGCCGCTCAAGCGGCGCGGTCACCGCGCTGGTCATGACATCCGGGCTGGCGCCGGGGTACAGGGTCATAACGCGAATGGTCGGGTAATCGACCTGGGGCAACGCCGACACCGGCAGCAGCCGATAGGCGATGACGCCGGCCAGGATAATCGCCAGCATGCTCAGCGTGGTGGCTACCGGGCGAAGGATGAACAGCCGCGAGAGATTCATGCGCCGCCCTTTTTCGCCTTGTCGGTGGTCGCAGGCTCAGCCGCGTTGACCGCCGACTTGCCTTGCAGGTGTTCGGTTGGCGTGGTCGGCACGTCCTGGCTGTCGTTGACCACCTCCACGTCGCTGCCGTCCTTCAGGCGGTCGGTGCCTTCCAGCACGACCCGGTCGCCCGCGGACAGGCCTTCGGTGATCACGGTGTTCACGCCGTCACTGGCGCCGACTTTCAACTGACGGATCTTGACCTTCTTGTCACCGTCCAGCGCATAGGCGAACGTGCCGTTGGTGCCGAACTGGATTGCGGCTGAAGGCGCCAGTACGACGTCTTTGAGGGTGTCGGCCAGCAGGCGCACGTTGACGAACTGGTTGGGGAACAGCGACTGATCGCGGTTCTCGAAACGGGCCTTGAATTTCAGGGTGCCGGTGGTGACGTCGATCTGGTTGTCCAGGCTCTGCAATACGCCAGTGGCTTGCAGTTTGGTATCGCCACGATCCCAGGCTTCAGCCGACAGTTTGGCGCCGCTGCGATAACGGGCCAGCACGGTGTCGAGGCTGTTTTCCGGGAGGGTGAAGGCCACGCTGATCGGCTGGGTCTGGGTGATGATCGCCAATGCGGTGGTGTCGTTGGCCGCGACCAGGTTGCCGACGTCCAGTTGACGCAGGCCGACGCGACCGGTGATCGGTGCGCGGATCTTAGTGAATTCGAGGTTGAGCTTGGCGTCGTTGACCGCTGCCTGATTGGTCTTGACCGTACCCTGGAATTGACCGACCAGCGCTTCGGCGGTGTCCAGGGTCTGTTTGGCAATACTGTCTTCGCGGTACAGGCCGCGATAGCGCTCGACGTCGACCTGGGCGTTTTTCAGCTGCGCCTGATTCTGCAGCAAGGTGCCTTCGGCCTGGAGCAAGGCGTTCTGGTACGGGCGCGGATCGATGTCGGCCAGCAGGTCGCCGGCCTTGACCATCTGCCCTTCTTCGAAATAGATCTTGACCAGCTCACCGCCGACGCGGCTGCGGACATTGATGGTGTTCAGCGCCGTGACCGTGCCCAGCGCCTTGAAATACAGCGGGAAATCCCCCTTGACCGCCGGCGCCACACGCACCGGCACCGGCCCGGACGCGCCACCGAATCCAGGGCGCATCCCGCCCGACCTGCCGGTATGCCCGGCGACGGCTTTCTGCCCCGCAGCCTCTTTGGGTGCAGCGCTGCCGGGCCAGAATTTCCAGCACAGGCCAGCGATAACCAACAGGACAAGCAGGCCGAACAGCCAGCGACGAGGACTACGGGAAGCGGAGGATTGCATTGAGTGATCAACCATTGGGCGCGTGGGCTTTTTTACATGAGGCTGAACGATAAGCACTGGCGTGTCTTAAGCAAAGCGCCTTTACCGGCAATTTACCTTCGGCTTACGTAACAGGAGTTTTGTGTAAGACACTGAAGCACAAATGAAAACGGCCTGGACAGAGCCAGGCCGTTAACAATTGTAATGGAGCTAACTTACTTGAGAACGGCCAGTGCCGCTTCGTAGTTCGGCTCGTCAGCGATTTCGCCAACCAGTTCGCTGTGCAGCACGTTGTCGTTTTCGTCCAGAACCACCACGGCACGGGCGGTCAGGCCTTTGAGCGGGCCGTCGGCGATGGCAACGCCGTAGTTCTGGATGAACTCGGCACCGCGCAGGGTCGACAGGTTCTGTACGTTTTCCAGGCCTTCGGCGCCGCAGAAACGGGCCTGGGCGAACGGCAGGTCAGCGGAGATACACAGCACAACGGTGTTGGCCACGTCGCTGGCCTGGGCGTTGAACTTGCGTACCGAGGTAGCACAGGTCGGGGTATCGACGCTTGGGAAGATGTTCAGCACTTTGCGCTTGCCGGCAAAGTCTTTCAGGGTGACGTCGGACAGATTGCCGGCAACCAGGGAAAAGGCTGGCGCCTTGGAACCGGCTTGTGGCAGTTGGCCGTTGACTTGAACCGGGTTGCCTTTAAGGGTGACTTGAGCCATGAACGGAGTCCTTCTGAACGTTGTGGTGGAGAATTTTGACGAGGCCGAAGTTAACCATGAAATTGTCCTACGACCTATGGCCAAACATAAATTGTCATGTAACAGGACACAAAACTGGATACAACCCACAAACCTGTATTAGCCGAACAGGTCGGCAAAAGAACAGAGTACGCCCTCACCCGCCGCTTCCCGAGGTTCATGACGAAAGGCACACGTCATCGACGAAAACTTTTGTTAACACTCTGTCGAATTGCTCCACCGTCGTTCGACTATAAATCGAGCCACTCAACTGCAACGGAGACGAAAACATGCGATTCATGATCATCATCAAGGCCAGCCAGGATTCCGAAGCCGGCGTCATGCCCAGCCAGGAGCTGCTGACAGCCATGGGCAACTACAACGAAGAACTGGTCAAGGCCGGCATCATGCTCGCGGGCGAAGGCCTGCACCCGAGCAGCAAAGGTGCACGGGTAAAATTTTCCGGTAACAAACACACGGTGATCGACGGCCCTTTCATCGAAACCAAGGAATTGATTGCCGGTTTCTGGTTGTGGAAAGTGAAGTCCAGGGAAGAAGCCATCGAATGGGTCAAGCGCTGCCCCAACCCGATGCCGGGCACCGAAGCCGAGATCGAGATTCGCCAGGTGTTTGAAGCCGAAGATTTCGGTGCCGAGTTCACACCGGAACTGCGCGAGCAGGAAGAGCGGGTGTGGGAGCAGGCGAAGAAAAACTGAGTTTGACTGAACCGGCTATTGCTTCAGTTTCCTGTGGGAGCGAGCCTGCTCGCGAAGAGGTCGTCACATTCAACACTTATATGGTCTGACAGGCCGGCTTCGCGAGCAGGTTCGCTCCTACACTGACTAGATAGTCACTTAACTTGTTCGGGCAAGCCATTGATCCATATTAACTTTTTAGTACACGAAATTAACGAGAAACTGCACACAAAACCAAAGAATTAATCCATTCAACTGGATAACCCGTGGTTAACTGCTAACTTAATCCGACGAGTCCTACAGGCTTGATCGGAAAGGGATTACGCAGTTATGGCTGAACATAAGGGGCCATAGGCCTGCTCAGCCACCAGGGAACCGGGGGATTAATGTCTAAGAATTTGGGGAAGTACGCCTTTGTCTGGGTGACTTCACTCGCGCCTGCTTTTTGTGCTCACGCGGATAACGCCGAGACCGCCAATAAAAGCAACAACCCGCTGAACCTGGCACCAGGTGTCAACCTGCAGGATTACTACACGCCCAAGCTGTTCGATACCAACGCTCACACCAACGATGCGCTGCTGCGCGGCGCCCTTCCGATGGCAGCCAACGACGTTATAGGCGTCCCGCAATTGCTGCGCGTCACGCTCCCCGTCAGCACCCGCCCCGATCCGCACAACGGCTACCGCACCGGCATCGGCGACCTGAACGTGTTCGATATTTTCCTGCTCAAGACCGAAGGCGTGCAGTTGGGCGTCGGCCCGCAAATCACTGCGCCGACCGCCGAGCAGGATGAGTTGGGAACCGGCAAATGGCAGGCCGGATTGTCCGCCATCGCCATCGACTCCTCGCCACGGGGGCTGCTTGGCGCACTGGTGCAGTATCAGAGTTCATTCGCCGGTGATCACGACCGCCCTCATGTGGAATCCGCCACTTTCCAGCCGTTCATCATCCACAACCTGGAAAAAGGCTGGTACCTGCGCTCCACAGGCGTCTGGACGTTCGACCTGAAGAACAACACCCACTACATCCCACTCGGTCTGGGTGGCGGCAAAGCCTGGAAATCCGGGTCCAATATCCTCAACGCCTTTGTCGAGCCGCAGTGGACCGTCGACCGCAAAGGCGACGGCTTGCCACAGTTCACGCTGTACGCCGGGATCAACGTCACCTTTGGTAAATAAGGACTTTTATATGCACAGTGCAATTCGCACAGCCGGTTTCAGCCTGATGGCCCTGTTCGCCAGTTGCGGCGTGGGCGCCCAGGAACTTGATACCCGCATCGGCAAAATTGCCATGGAAGGCGAACTGCCAGCCCACGAGTCGATCGCCAGGCTCTACGCCGAACTGGATTTCCAGCAGGCCACGCAGAGTTATCTGTGGGCCTTGCCACTGGTGTCCTACGCCCAGTGGCAGGAAGAATTCCGCGACAAACTGGGTGCCCATAACGGCGACCTGATGGTGCTCAACAGTTACGAAGACAAACTCGGGGTGATCACGGCCAACGCCACGACGCCGTACATCCTCGGGTTTGTCGATCTCAACGAAACCGGGCCGCTGGTGATTGAACTACCACCTGGCCCGACTGCCGGTGGCGTAGGCGATTTCTGGCAGCGGGCGATCATCGACATGGGCCAGACCGGCCCGGACAAAGGCAAGGGCGGCAAGTACCTGGTGCTGCCACCGGGTGCCGAACCTCCGGCGGATGCCGGCAAATATTACCTGGCCAAATCCGAAACCATGAACGTGCTGGTGGGCTTTCGCGTGCTGGATCCAGACCCGGCCAAGGGCAAGGCGCTGGTCGAGCAATTCAAGATGTACCCGTACGCCAAACGTGCGGAACCTGCCAAAACCAGGCTGCTGTCGCCCGGTGGTAAAGCCTGGTCCGGTACCCAGCCTCGTGGCCTGGCGTACTGGGAGCGTTTGCATCAGATCATCCAGAAAGAACCGGTCAACGAACGCGACCGTTTCTACATGGCCATGCTGGCCAGCCTGGGCATCGAGAAGGACAAGCCGTTCAACCCCAATGACAAGCAACGCGCAGCCCTGGAACAGGGTGCACAGGTCGGTGAACTGATCGCCAAGGCCAACACGTTCGCCAAACGTTTCCCCAATGCCCGATTCTGGCCGGACCGGCAATGGGACAGCGTGCTGAACATCGCCGATCCGTCCCAGCGCGTGGCCTATTACGACCAGTTGTGGGAACGCAGCGCCTGGTTCTACGAGGCGGTGACCAACACCAAAGGCATGGTCTCGAAAACCCCGGGGCTGGGCCAGACCTACCTCGGCGCCTACACCGACAGCAAGGGCAACTGGCTCGATGGCGGCAAAAACTATCGCCTGCACGTCGGCGCCAATCCGCCGGCCAGACAGTTCTGGTCGATGACCGTATACGACATCGACAGCCGTTGCCTGATCGACAACCCGCAGCGCAAGGCCGACCTGTCTTCCCGTCAGGACTTGAAGAAAAACGCCGACGGCTCGGTGGATCTGTACTTCGGCCCGACCGCACCAAAAGGTTTTGAAGACAACTGGGTGCAAACCCTGCCGGGCAAACACTGGTTCAGCTACTTCCGTCTGTATGCGCCGACAGAAGCCTATTTCGACAAAAGCTGGAAACTCGACGACATCACGGCTGTGCAATGACGCCGAACATTCAATAAGGGATGTATATGAATCACCGCATTTTGTTCACCGGCCTTGCGCTGACCCTCAGCACCAGCGCCTGGGCCGATTTCACTGCCACCCCCGACGAAGCCCGGGCCATTGCCAGGGAAGCTTATCTGTACGGCTTTCCGGTGGTGGAGATGTACAAGACGCTCTATACCCAGGCCGTGGACAAGAAGAGCCCGAACTTCAAGGCGCCGTTCAACCAGATCGGCAACACCGCCAAGGCCTTCACTGCCAAGGACACCGCGTTTGTCACGCCGAACGCCGACACACCCTACTCCTTCGTCTGGATGGATTTGCGCGCCGAGCCGCTGGTACTGACCCTGCCGCCGATCGAAGAGCATCGTTACTACTCGGTGCAACTGATCGACGCCTATACGCAGAACTTTGCCTACCTGGGCACCCGCAGCACCGGCAACAACGGCGGGCATTTCATGATCGCCGGACCCAACTGGCAGGGCCAGCAACCGCTGAACATCGACCGCCTGCTGCGCAGTGAAAGCAACATCGCCTATGCGCTGTACCGTACACAGCTGTTCGATGAGAAGGATCTGGCCAAGGTCAAGCAGATCCAGAAGGGTTACAAGATTGAAACCCTGAGTCATTACGACAAACACAAAGCGCCGGCGGCCGCTCCGAAGATCGACTGGCCAAAACCCACGCCGACCATGAGCGAAACCCCGGACCTGTTCCGCTACCTGAATTTCATGCTGTCGTTCGCTCCGGCCCAGGACGTGGAAAAGGACTTGCTGGCACGCTTCGCCAAAATCGGCATCGAGGCCGGCAAACCATTCAACTTGAGCCAACTCAGCACTGATCAACGCAAGGCGCTGGAAGACGGCATCAGCGATGCTAAGGCCGGGTTCGCCGAATTCAAGAAAACCAAAGTCGATACCCACGAGATCACCAGCGGTGATTTCTTCGGCACCCGCGATCACCTCAAGGGCAATTACCTGTACCGCTATGCCGGCGCCAACATGGGGATCTTCGGCAACTCCGCCGAAGAGGCGAACTACATCGGTTATTTCGTCGACAAGGACGGCAAACCGGTCGACGCCTCGAAAAATGACTACACCCTGCATTTCGACAAGGGCGCACTGCCCCCGGCCGATGCGTTCTGGTCCCTGACCATGTACGACGGAAAAAACAAGCTGCTGGTGGCCAACCCGCTCAATCGCTACCTGATCAACTCGCGCATGCTGCCTGACCTCAAGCTCGATGCCGATGGCGGCCTGACGCTTTATGTGCAGCACAAGGCGCCGGCCAAAGACCTGCAAAGCAATTGGCTGCCCGCTCCGAACGGGCCGTTCTACGGGATATTGCGTCTGTATTTGCCAAAACCGGAAGTCAGCAACGGTGAATGGAAAATGCCGCTGCTGAACCCCGTCAATCAAAAACAATAAGTGGAGTCAGTCATGATCAGGCCTTTCGTAGTGCGCCCCCTGTTGGTGCTGTGCATGGTCAGCGGCAGCCCATTGGTATTGGCAGCTGAAGGTGGCGTCGGACGGCCGATTACCGGCCAGCAAGTGTTCTCCAACGCCGGGATCGTGCCACCGGAGCCCGGCTGGGTGATGTCCCTGACCAGCATCTGGTACGACGGTAACCTCAAGGGCAACGCCCAGATTCCTTTGGTGGGTGCCGCCAGTACCGGGTTGGACATGAAAGTGTCCTACACCATGGCCAACTTCACCCATGTCTGGGACACCGGCAAGGGTCGCTGGAACTATGCATCGGCCATCGGCGTTCCGGTGCAGTACACCGATATCTCGGCCAACATCACCGGCCCCCGCGGCAGAACGCTGGGCTCCTCGGACACCGGCACCCAGTTCGCCGACATGCTGGTGACACCGATTGCCGCCGGCTACCACTTCGACGAACTCAACCACATCGCGTTCTCGCTGCCGGTCTACGTACCCACCGGTGCCTACAACGACAATCGCCTGGCCAACCCCGGGCAGAACAATTACACCTTCATGCCAACCGTGGCATTCACTCATCTGGACGGCAAGGGCGGCGAATTCACGCTGTCGAGCGGCCTGGAGTTCTACACCGAGAACGACGCCACCGATTATCGCAACGGCAACATCTACACCCTCGATGCGCTATGGACCCACGGCTTTGGCAATGGCTGGAACGCCGGTATCGCCGCCGGTTACATCCAGCAAGTCACCGATGACTCAGGGTCGGGTGCCGACAGCGGCTTCCGCGGTCGCTCCATGGGTGCCGGCCCGACAGTGGGCTGGACCGGCAAGTTCGCCGACGCCCAGGCCAACTTCAATGCGCGCTGGGTGCCGGAGTTCGACACCAAGAACCGCCCTGAAGGCAATGGAATCAGCGTCAACATGACCCTGGCGTTTTTCTAGGAGACCCCATGAGCACACTCGACGACCTCAAGGCCCTGCAAGCCAGCATCGCCGAAGCGGTGCTCGGCCAGGACCAGGTGATCCGGCAGATGCTCGTCGGCTTGCTGGCCAACGGGCATTTGCTCCTCGAAAGCCTGCCCGGCCTGGCCAAGACCCGCACGGTCAAGTCGCTCGCCAGACACCTGGACGCAAAGATGAGCCGCATCCAGTTCACCCCGGACTTGCTGCCGTCGGACATCACCGGCGCCGAGGTGCTGCATCAGGTCGAAGGCAAGAACGAAATCCGCTTCCAGCCAGGTCCCCTGTTCGGCAACCTGATCCTCGCCGACGAAATCAACCGCGCGCCGGCCAAGGTCCAGGCGGCGTTGCTCGAAGCCATGGAGGAACGCCAGATCACCGTGGCCGGCAACAGCCATGCGCTGCCGGACCTGTTCATCGTGGTCGCCACCCAGAACCCGATCGAACAGGAAGGCACCTATCCGCTGCCGGAAGCGCAGATGGACCGCTTCCTGATGAAAGTGCTGCTCGATTACCCCAGCGCGGAAAATGAAAGCCAGGTGCTGCGCCTGCTGCGCGAAGAGGAACAGGCCCTCGGCGCCAAGACCGCTGCCGTGCAGGGTTTCTCTCTGTCTCAGGACGTGGTGTTTGCCGCGCGCCGTGAGGTCAGTGCCGTACACGTCTCCCCAGCCATCGACCGCTACCTGATCGACCTGATCAATGCCACTCGCCACCCGGCCGATTACGACGCCGACCTCGGGCGCTGGATCAGCATCGGCGCCAGTCCCCGCGGCGGCATCGGCCTGGACCGCTGTGCCCGGGCCGACGCCTGGTTGCAGGGCCAGGATTTCGTTTCTCCGGACAACGTCCGCGCCGTGGTGCACCCGGTGCTGCGCCATCGTCTGCAACTGAGCTACGACGCGGTGGCCGACGGCGTGAGCGCCGATCAGGTGCTCGACCGTCTGCTCGATAAAGTGGCGATTCCAGCCTGATGTCCATGAACAGCGTCGACGGCCTGGTGTATGTCTCTCTGGCGCAACTGATGGCCCTGGAGTTCAAGGCCCGAGACCTGAGTTTTCTGGCGCGTCAGCCCCAAGGCAGCATCCTGGCCGGCAACCACGCTTCGCGTTTGCGTGGCCGGGGCCTGAACTTCGATGAACTGCGGCGCTATCAGCCAGGGGACGATTTGCGTCACCTGGACTGGCGAGCGTCCCTGCGCACCGGCAAACCGGTGGTACGGACATTCACCGAAGAGCGCGACCGCCCGGCCCTGATCCTCGTAGACCAGCGCATGTCGATGTTCTTTGGCTCGCAACGCAGCTTCAAATCCGCCGTCGCCGCCGAGCTTGGTGCCCTGGCGGCGTGGATGGTGTTCAACGCCGGCGACCGCGTCGGTGGACTGGTCTTCAACGATCAACGCATCGACAGCATCGCCCCGCTGCGCAGCCGCAAACGGATCGAAGCGCTGTGCAGCCGCATCGCCCAGCAGAACCAGGAACTCAGCGCGGCCAACCCGGACGCCGAAGGCGAAGACCAGCTCGACAAGGTCCTGCAACATTGCCTGGCCGTGGCCGGTCACGATCACCTGATCTGCATCGTCAGCGACTTCGCCGGGGCCGGCGAACGCACCTTGCAACTGATGCGACAACTGGCGGCGCACAACGATGTGATTGTCATGCAGGTCTACGACCCACTGGCGCAGAACCTGCCGAAAAACGGCCGCGTGCTGGTCACCCAGGGGCAGTTGCAGGTGGAGCTGGCGGTGGATCGGCAACAGGTGCACCAGCCGCTCGGGGATTTCCTTAGCGGGCGGCTCAAGGACGTCGCTACCTTGCTGCGCCGCAGCCAGGTGCCGTTGATGATGTTCAGCACCGCTACAGAAGCCCACGAACAACTGCGCGCCGAACTGGGCAAGTTTCCCGGAGGGCGCCGATGAACCCCGCTATCCCGAGCATCGACCAACTCAAGGACATGGCACTGCCGGCGCCGGTCAGTTATGCACCGCAAACCTGGGGTTGGTGGGCGCTGCTGGCACTGCTGATCGTTACGCTGGTGGTGACCAGCGCGCGGCGCTACTGGCAATGGCGGCGCGACCGCTATCGGCGCGAGGCGTTGGTGCGCCTGGAGGAATTGCAGCAGCGCAGCAATGACCTGAGCGCGTTGCGCGAGCTTCCGGAGTTGCTCAAGCGGGTCGCGATCTCTATGCCGAACGCGAAACCTGTGGGAGCGAGCTTGCTCGCGATGGCGTCCGGTCAGTCGACATCAACTTTGAATGTAACGCCCTCATCGCGAGCAAACTCGCTCCCACAGGGGAATCCAGCGGCGTTGGGTAAAGAGGACTGGCAGGCGTTTTTGCAGCGGCACAGTAAACAGCCGCTACCCGCCGACTTCAGCCAACAACTCTCGCTGCTGGCCTATGCCCCCGACGCCGCATTGCGGGCCATGCCGGTTGAACAGCGCCAACAACTGTTCAGCACCTGCAAAACCTGGGTGGAGCGTCATCATGTGGCAGCTTGATTACCCCTGGCTGCTGATCCTGCTGCCGCTGCCGTGGTTCGGCTATCGCTATCTGCCCGATTACCGTGAGGCGCGCAGCGCCGTGCGAGTCCCGTTTTTCGCGGCGATGAGCCGTGCCGTCGGCCAGGCACCGAGCCAGGCCGGCACCCGCAGCAACCGCTGGCAATTGCTCATGAACCTGCTGGTCTGGACGCTGCTGCTGGTGGCGGCGAGTCGGCCGGTGTTGGTGGAAAAACCCATCGAACGCCAACAGCCGGTGCGTGACCTGATGCTGGCCATCGACATTTCCCAGTCGATGGAAACCACCGATTTCACCGACGCCAACGGCCAGAAGATCAATCGCCTGGCCGCGGTCAAGGAAGTGGTGCACGGGTTCATCGACAAACGTAAAGACGATCGAATCGGCCTGATCGTGTTCGGCACTGGCGCCTATCCGCAGGCGCCGTTGACCCTCGACCACGCCAGCCTGTCGCTGCTGCTGGACGACACCGGCATCGGCATGGCCGGCCCCAACACCGCCATCGGCGACGCCATCGGCCTGAGCCTGAAACTGCTGGACCAGGCCCACGAGCAGGAAAAAGTGCTGATCCTGCTCACCGACGGCAATGACACCAGCAGCGCCATCACCCCGGATCACGCGGCCGCCATGGCCGCGGCCAAAGGCGTGGTGATTCATACCATCGGCATTGGCGATCCGAATGCCGAGGGCGAAGCCAAGGTCAACCTGCAAGGCTTGCAGGAGATTGCCCAAGCCACGGGCGGACGTTTCTTCCGCGCCGAAGACCGCAACGCACTGGATCAGGTCTACAGCACTCTCGACAAACTGACTCCGCATCAGGTGAAAACCCTCAGCCACCAGCCCAAACGCGATCTATTCTGGTGGCCACTGGGCGCGGCCATCGCCTTGCTGGCGCTTTATCACCTGGGCGCCCTGCTGCTTCCACGGCTGACGCTCGCCCGTCAACGGCAGACGGCCTGACATGGACATCAACCTCAGCGACTTCCATTTCTTGCGCCCTCTGTGGTTGTTGCTCGCGCTGTTCGGCGCATTGCTACCGTTGCTGTGGCGGCGCAACCAGGACCTGCAACGGCGCTTGCGCAGCAACATCGCCGCGCACCTGCTGCCGCATCTGCTGATCACCCCGCAGGACCGGCAACGCCTGCGCCCGGTGCATCTGGTGTGTGCGCTGCTGGTACTGGGCGCCATCGCCGCCGCCGGGCCGACCTGGGAGCAGGATCGGCCGGACTTTCTGGAAAACCGTGCGCCGCTGATCATCGCCGTCGACCTGTCGCCCTCCATGGACGCCAGCGATGTTCCCCCCAGTCGCCTGGAAGCGGTCAAGCACAAGCTCCACGACTTGATCCAGCGCCGCGCCGGTTCGCGCAACGCGCTAATTGCCTACGCTGGCAGCGCGCACCTGGTGTTGCCCGCCACCGACGATCCGGCGCTGCTCGATACATTCATTCAGGCCCTGAGCACCGACCTGATCAACAAACCGGGGAAAAATGTCAGCGCGGTCATCGATCAGGCCAAGCGCCTGCTCGCCGCCGAGAAAACACCCGGCACCCTGCTGCTGATAACCGATGGCGCCGACACCTCGGCACTGGCCGGGCTGGACAAGCAACTGGCAGACAGTGCGCTGCAAGTGCTGATATTGGCGGACGGTAGCAGCGACGGCGGGATCATCCGCGATGCCAGCGGCCAGCCACGCACCGACAGCAACGGTCGTCCACAAATGGGCAGCTTCGATCAGGGCGCCCTCAAGCAGCTTGCCTCAACATTGGATGCGCCGCTGGGCAGCCTGACCCTCAACGATGACGATCTGGACTGGATCGAACTGCACGCCGAGCAGCACTTCCAGGCAGCCAGTGACGAACAGCGCGAACTGCACTGGAAAGACGCCGGTTACTGGCTGTGCTGGCCGCTGTTGCTGATCGCCTTCTTCAGCGTGCGCAGGGGCTGGAGCCTGAACTGGATGGGCGCACTGCTGCTGGCGGTGGGCCTGGGCCTGCAACCGGCGCCGGCACAGGCCAACGCGCTGACCGATGCGTTTTTCACCCGCGACCAGCAAGGTCGCTGGGCCTTCGAACATGAGCACTACCCTCAGGCGGCGGCGCTGTTTGTCGATCCGTACTGGAAAGGCGTCGCCGCCTACAACGCGGCCGACTTCGACCTGGCACTGGCCAGCTTCGCGCGGCTCGACACACCGCAGGCGTACTTCTACCTGGGCAACATCTACGTGCGCCGCTTCAAGTTCGATCAGGCCATCGCTGCGTACAACCAGGCGCTGAGGTTGCAACCACAGTTCCCGGAGGCCACCGCCAACCTGGCCCTGGCCATTGCCTTGCAGAAAGACACCGAAAGCGCCGAGAAAAACGCGCCGGAGGTCAAACCCGACGAAATCAAGATGGACAAGGCGCCGGGTAAAGGCCAAAGCAAAAAGGTCGAGACCCAGCAAGCGGCTTCGGATGAGCAATGGTTGCAGAACCTCACCACATCGCCGGCGAAATTCCTCAAGCAGAAATTCAGCTTGCAGGATCAGGCGGGGGGCAAGCCATGATCAGCCTGAAAGTCCGAGTCGCGGCCATCGCGAGCAGGCTCGCTCCTACATTTGATCCAGGCGCACCACAAATCCCCTGTGGGAGCGAGCCTGCTCGCGAAAGGGCCAGATCAATCACCACAACACTCGGCGCCCTGCTCATCGGCCTGATCAGCCTCAACACATTCGCCGCCGACCCTCAACTGAAAGTCCAGGCCTCCCTGCAACCCACCACCCAGGTTATGGTCGGCAGCCTGGTCGAGTTGCAACTCGATGTCTTCACCGACACCTGGTTCACCAGCGCCCCCACCCTGCCCGACCTGAAACTGCCCGGCGCATTGGTGATGCCACCGGACGGCCATGCCCAACACATCAACCAGACTTTCGACGGCCAATCCTTCAGCGGCATGCGCTACAGCTACCTGATCACCCCGAACCTGGCCCAGAGCTTCGACATTCCGGCACTGACGGTACAAGCCACACCGGGTCAGGCCAGCCACGAACTCACCGCCCAGAGCCTGCCTTTGCATTTCAACGCCGCGCAACCTCCGGGGTTCCAGCCTGGTGAGGCAGTGCTGGTGGCCCAAGGCCTGCGGTTTACCCAGAAGACCATCCATTCGGCCACGCCGCTGAAGGTCGGCGACAGCATCACCCGGGAACTGACCTTGCAGGCCGACGGTGCCCTGGCCATGTCACTGCCGACACCGACGCTGGACGACATCAAGGGCCTGAGCCGCTACCCGAAAGCACCGCAAATCCGCAATCTGGATGACGGTCGGGGCAACTTCAATGGCGGCCAGCGCATCGACAGCGTGACGTATCGAATCGACACCGAAGGTCACTACAGCCTGCCCTCCGTCGAACTGAAATGGTGGGATGCCAGCAGCCAGCAAACCCGCACGGCCACGGTGCCTGCCGTGACCTTCGACGCGGCGGCCAACAGCGCCTACAAGCCGGTGTTTTCAATCACCGAAGACCTGAAAACACTCGGCCAGCAGAATCGCCTGCACCTTTCCGGGCACTGGCTCGGACTATTGGCACTGGTGTTGGCGGTGATGGCACTCGGCTGGTTCAGTCGCCCGCTCGTACGCCGCACGTACCTCAAGTGGCAAGCCCGACGCCGCGCCCGCCACGCCGCCTGGCTCGAATCCGCCGACTACGCGTGGCGGCAGATCCCGGCACAAATCGAAGGCAAACCGGCGCAACTCAGCGCCCTGTACCTGTGGACCCGACGCAGCCGCCACGGCCTGAAACTGACCGGTCTCGGCCCGCGCCTGCAAACCTTCCTGCGGGCCTGCTATGGCCGCGAACCGGACAAAGAGCAGGCCCTGCGCCAAATCGGGGAATCCTTGTCTACGCTGCATAGTCAGGCCGGGCGCAACAGAGAATCAGTCTCTTGTGCACTGCATCCGCTCAACCCCGTTCACGAGAAGGACCTCCCATGACGAACTCGATATCGCTACGCCATCGTCGCGCATTCAGTTTCCTGCTGACCCTGGCCTTGAGCCTGCCGCTGCTGGTGCAGGCCGCCGAGCCGCTGCCCTCCTGGAACGATGGGCCGTCGAAAAAGCAGATCATCGAATTCGTGCAGACGGTCACCGATCAAGGCAGCAAGGACTTCGTCAAGCCCGAAGACCGCATTGCCGTCTTCGACAATGACGGCACCTTGTGGAGCGAGCAGCCGATGTACTTCGAGTTGCTGTTCGCCCTGGAAGAAGTCAAACGCACCGCGCCGCAGCACCCGGAGTGGAAAACCACCCAGCCGTTCCAGGCGGTGCTGGAAAACGATCACAAAGCCCTGGCTGCCAGTGGCCTTGAGGGCATGATGAAAATTTTCGGTGCCACCCACACAGGGATGACCACCGAAGCCTTCGATGACTACGCCAAGACCTGGCTGAGCCAGGCCCGCCATCCGAAAACCGGCAAGCCGTACACCGAGATGATCTTCCAGCCGATGCTGGAAATGCTCGACTACCTGCGCGGCAAGGACTTCAAGACTTACATCGTTTCCGGTGGCGACACCGGGTTCATGCGCGCCTTCGCCGAGAAGGTCTACGGCATTCCACCCGAGCAGGTCATCGGCACCACATTCGTCACAACGTTTGACTACAAGGATGGCAAGGCCTCGATCATGCGTACGCCAAAGCTGGCCCACAACGACGATGGCCCGGGCAAACCGGTCAGCATCGACGCGGTGATCGGTCGTCGGCCAATCCTCGCTTTCGGCAATTCCGACAGCGACCTGCAAATGCTCCAGTGGACCGCCGCCGGTCCCGGCAAACGCTTCATGGGCCTGGTGCATCACACCGACGCCAAACGCGAATGGGCTTACGACCGGCAGTCGCAGATCGGTCGCCTGGACAAGGCCCTGGACGAAGCAAACAAACGTGGCTGGACCGTCGTCGACATGGCGTCCGAATGGCGTCGGATCTACCCGTTCGACGCCGCCACACCCGAGCAAGTGCAATAAAAAGACGTAATGCAGGACCGCAAAAAACGTTTGTCGCAGTACGCGACGCAAGTGAGCATAAGGAGCCAGTCAGATGACTCGCATACGTAAATGGATACCGAAACTCGCCCTTGTGGCAGCGTCGGTCATGGCGATTTCGGCAACTGCCGGGGCCGCCGAAAAACCCAACATTCTCGTGATCTTCGGCGACGATATCGGCCAGACCAACATCAGCGCCTATTCCATGGGCGTGGTTGGCTACAAGACGCCGAACATCGACCGGATTGCCAAAGAAGGCATGATGTTCACCGACTACTATGCGGAGAACAGCTGTACTGCAGGACGGTCTTCCTTCATCACCGGGCAGACGCCACTGCGTACAGGGCTTTCGAAAGTTGGCGTGCCTGGCGCACCGGTCGGTTTGCAAAAGCGTGACATCACCATCGCCCAGGCGCTCAAGTCCCAGGGCTACGCGACTGGCCAGTTCGGCAAGAACCACCTGGGCGACAAGGATGAATACCTGCCGACCAACCACGGCTTCGACGAGTTCTTCGGCAACCTGTATCACCTCAATGCCGAAGAAGAACCCGAGCGTCCGTACTGGCCCAAGGACGACCCTGAGTTCGTCAAGGCCTACTCGCCGCGCGGTGTGATTCACAGCTTTGCCGATGGCAAGATCGAAGACACCGGACCGCTGAACACCAAGCGCATGGAAACCATCGACGACGACACCACCGCCGCCGCACAGGCGTTCATCGAGAAGCAAGTCAAGGCGGACAAACCGTTCTTCGTCTGGATGAACACCACCCGTATGCACTTGTTCACTCACGTACGCGAGTCGATGAAGGGGCAGAGCGGCATGCCCGGCAATGACTATGCAGACGGCATGATCGAACATGACGGTGACGTCGGCAAACTGCTGAAAACACTCGACGACCTGAAAATCACCGACAACACCATCGTCGTCTACACCACCGACAACGGCCCGAACCAGTTCTCCTGGCCGGACGCGGCGACCACGCCGTTCCGTAACGAGAAAAACTCCAACTGGGAAGGTGCTTATCGCGTACCGGCGATGATCCGCTGGCCAGGCAAGATCAAGCCGGGTGAGGTCTCCAACGAGATGTTCTCGGGGCTTGACTGGTTCCCGACCCTGCTGGCAGCGGCTGGTGATGCCGATGTGAAGAACAAGCTGCTCAAAGGCTGGGCGCCAACCTCCGGTGGCAACAACTTCAAAGTTCACCTGGACGGTTACAACCAGTTGCCTTACCTGACCGGCCAAGCACCGAAAGGCGAGCGCAAGGAGTTCTACTACTTCAACGACGACGGCATGCTGGTATCGATGCGCTTCGACAACTGGAAAGCGGTGTTCTGCGAACAGCGCGCCCCCGGTGGTTTCAAGGTATGGAGCGAGCCGTTTGTGTGCCTGCGGGTGCCAAAAATCCTCAACCTGAGGATGGACCCGTATGAGCGCGCCGACGTGGTTTCCGACCAGTATTACGATTGGGCAACCAAAAACGTTTATCTGGCGGCTCAAGCCACCGGTAAAGCGGCTGTGTTCCTGCAGACCTTTATCGAGTACCCGCCTAGCCAGAAACCGGCCAGCTTCAGCGTTGACCAGATCCGTGCTGCGGTAGATGCCAAAATCGCTGAAAAAATGAAAGCGCAACAAGCTGCACAGTAAAACCGCTGGACCGCCGCTCGCCTTCATCGGCGAGCGGACTTATTTATGGCGAACACTGGACTCTGTGGCGAGGGGGCTTGCCCCCGTTCGGCTGCGAAGCAGTCGCAAACCAGACGATTTGATTTGCCTGAAACAACGCAAGGGGCTGCTTCGCAACCCAACGGGGGCAAGCCCCCTCGCCACAATAGGTTTGTAAGGTTTGAAATTATCTGACTGACTCAGATCCAGCAGTCACTGTTTTTACGTACCGGAACAAGGCAATCCGCAATGACCTCACGTGTCGCCAGCAAGTCGTCGGCCATACCTGCCCCTCAAGTCGCTTCCCCGGCGCTGTTGATCCCCGCCCTGTTGCTGTTTGTCTCCGGCGCCGCCGCACTGGTGTATCAGGTGTTGTGGATCAAGCAGCTGTCGCTGGTGGTAGGTGTCGAGGTCTATGCCATCACCACCGGGATCAGCGCGTTCTTTGCGGGGCTGGCCTTGGGTGGTTTGTTGTTCGGGCGCTGGGCGGACCGGATGCAGCAACCGGTTGTGCTGTACGCCGGGCTGGAAGTGCTGGTGGCGATACTCGGTGTTGGCGCGACGTTCGCCATGAGCCTGGCGGCCAGCCCCTTTGCCTGGCTGGAAGAACACGTGGGTTTGCTGGCCTGGGTGCTGCCGTTCGCGCTGGTGGGTATTCCCGCACTGTTGATGGGCGGCACCCTGCCGGTACTGGTTCGTTCCCTGGCCACCGACCCGCAACACCTGGGCAAGGCCGGCGGGCAACTGTATGCGGCGAACACCGCCGGGGCCATCGCCGGCACCCTGCTCGCCGCGTTCTTGCTGATTGCCACTCTCGGTGTGCGCGGCAGCGCGCTGGCCGCCGCCATGCTGAACCTGCTGGCCGCAGCTGGGGCCTTGTGGTTCCAGCGCCAGCGCGTGGCACCCGTCGATGCCCCGGTGAAACATCACACTGACAAAGCCCCCGACCGCCTGGCCCTTTGGCTTTACTCCATTGCCGGCGGCGTAGCCCTGGGCTACGAAGTGGTGTGGTCGCAATCGATCGTGCAATTCATGAGTACCCGCACCTACGCCTTTGCCGTGGTGCTGGCGACTTACCTCACCGGGTTGTTCCTGGGCAGCATGCTGCTGGCCCGTCGGGTCGATCGCCTGCGCGATCCCTGGGGGATGTTCGGTTTGCTGATCGCCGCAGCCGGTGCCATTGCCCTGCTGGAAGTGGCGTTGCTCGGACGCTGGCTGGTGCTTGCACAAACCCTGACGGAAGGCTGGGTATTGTCATTGGGCGGCAGTGAGCTGGCGGGCATGAGCACACGCTTTGCCGTGGCCGCCTTGAGCATCGTGTTTGTACCGACCCTGTTGCTGGGGGCAGCGTTCCCGTTGGCCCTGCGCTTGAGTGTCGGCGGTGAACAGGTGGGGCGTAATGTCGGCGAAGTCGTCGCGTTCAATACCCTTGGCGGGATTGTCGGCGTGATGCTCTGCGGCTTTGTCCTGATCCCGATGCTGGGTCTGGTGCGGACCCTGGGACTGCTGGCGATGATCGCCGCCGGTATCGCGTACCTCGCCGTGCGCAAGGGCCATGGGGTGAAGAAAGGCCGGCGTCAGGCGGTGGTTGCCATCGGCCTGGTGTCCCTGGCACTCGCCGTGTTCACGCCGGTCAACAAGCTCGCCAGCCTGCTGCCGGGCGCGCGCAACGGCACGCTGACATTCTACGAAGAAGGCCGTGGCGGCACCGTCGCCGTGGTCACCCAGGGCAAGGGCGAACGAGCATTCCAGCGTTTGTACATTCAGGGCGTGTCCAATACCGGCGACGCCATGCCGTCCCTGCGCTACATGCGCATCCAGGCGCTGCTGCCCCTGTTGATCCACAACGGTGAGCCGCGCTCGGCACTGGTGATCGGTTTCGGTACCGGCATCACCGCGGGCGCCCTGACCCGCTACCCCGGCCTGGAACATCGCGTGGTCGCCGAACTGCTGCCTTCGGTGGTCAAGGCAGCCCCCTTGTTCAAGGGCAATTTCAATGCCGCGGCCGATCCGGGTGTCGATGTGCGCTTGCGTGACGGTCGCCAGGAACTGCTGCGCAATCCGCAGCGATACGACCTGATCACCCTCGAACCGCCGCCGCCCTCCGCTGCTGGCGTGGTCAACCTGTATTCCCGGGACTTCTACCAACTGGCCGCCAGCCGTTTGCACAAACAAGGCCTGGTTGCCCAATGGCTGCCGCTGCCGACGCAGAACATCGACGACTCGCGCTCACTGGTGCGCAGCTTCCTCGACGTGTTCCCTTACGCGACCCTGTGGACCAGCGAATTCCACGAGATGCTGCTGGTGGGTTCGATTGAGCCGATTGAACTGGATGCGGCGAAGATCAACGCACGCTTCCAGCAGGACAGCGTGCGCAGCACCTTGCAGGATGTCGGCGTCGGTTCGGCCGCGGCGTTGCTCGCCACCTGGGTGACTGACCGTGGGGGGCTTGAACGCTTCGCTGGCGATGCGCAACCGGTGACGGACGATCAGCCGAGGATCGAATACGCGCCCTGGGTTCGCTCGAAAGAGATTATCCGCGTGTTGCCCGCCCTGCTCGACTTGCACCAGCCGCCAGCCGTGTTGAACGCCGACGCCGGGTTCATCGAGCGCATGAACACCCAGCAACAACGCCTGATGCAGTTCTATCGGGCGAGCCTGCATGCGTACGACGGTGACCGTGACGCTTGGGCCAGGGATATGCGCGAGGTGATGCGCGGGGATTCCGGGAATCCGTATTACCGGTGGTTTGTCGGGGAGTGATGTGGCGCCTGCTCGCGAAGGGGCCATCAGCTTCACAGCATCCGTTATTTGACAGACGCCGGCCATCCGGCAAAGCTGCATCGAGCGTCAACGCGCGCCGCAAGGCAATCGCACCTGGACCATGGAAGTCGTAATGCCGAAACATAAAAATAAAGCTGCAACCCCAAACCCTGATTCGCAACCGACCCTGATCAACCGTTACCTGTTCCCTGTCACCATCGGCATCCTGCTGCTGGCCGTGGCGGGCATCGGCTGGTTTTTGCTGGGCAGTACACCGACGCCGCTCAAGCCAGTCCCCGTCAGCGCCCCTGTCGTGCAACCGGCCAAACCGCAACCGGTCGCTGTCGCGCCTGCGAAAATGGTCGATGAGCAACAATGCCAGGGCTGCCACGGCGAGCAAGTCAAGGACTGGCAAGGCTCCCATCACCAACTGGCGATGCAGCAAGCCAACGCGGACACCCTGCTCGGCGACTTCAACAACGTCACCTTCAAGGCCGAGAAAGAGACCACGGTGTTCTCGCGCAAAGGCGACGAATTCTGGGTCAACACGCCGGGAATCGATGGCAGGAATGCCGATTTCAAGGTGGCCTACACCTTTGGCATCGCTCCCTTGCAGCAATACCTTATCGAGATTGGCGAAGGCCGGCTCCAGGCCCTCGCCGTGGCCTGGGATACCGAGAAGCACCGCTGGTTTCACCTCTATCCGGGCCAGGGCGTGACCTTCAAGAACCCGCTGCACTGGAGCAAACCGAGCCAGAACGCCAACTTCATGTGCGTCGAGTGCCACACCACCGGTTACAAGCGCAATTTCGATGCGGCGAAAAACACCTTCGACAGTCACTGGAACAGCCTCGGTGTCGGCTGCCAGGCCTGCCATGGCCCGGCGTCCAGTCACCTGGAATGGACCGCGAAGAAAACCGACCTGATCCATGCCGGCTTTGCCGTCGATCTCAAGGACAAGAACGCCACCGTCGAAATCGAAACCTGCGCCCGCTGCCACTCGCGTCGTGCGCCACTGGACGATGGTTACACGGTCGGTAAGCGCCTGATGGACGACTACCTGCCGAGCGTCCTGACCCGCGAGCTGTACGCGCTGGACGGCAAGATCAAGGACGAAGTGTTCGAACACGGCTCCTTTGCCCAGAGCAAAATGTTCGACAAGGGCGTACGTTGCAGCAACTGCCACAACCCCCACAGCACGCAGCTAAAGGCGCCTGGCAATGGCGTGTGCCTGCAATGTCACAACACCGCCGGCAAAACCACTGTGGAAGGTGTCGACGGCAAGGGCCTGCAAGCGAAAAACTACGACTCCATCGAACACACTCGCCACACCATGGGCCAGCCGGGTTCGCAGTGCGTGGATTGCCACATGCCCGGCAAGTTCTACATGGGCAACGACTTCCGCCATGACCACAGCTTCAGCATCCCCAACCCCGAGCGGGCGAAAAAGCTGGGGACACCTGACGCCTGCCTGACCTGTCACCAAGGCAAGGCCGGCGACAAGGTCACCGAGCAGTTCAAGTTGTGGAACACCGCCAACGCCAGCGCCGTACAAGCCCCGCGCTACGATGAAAGCCTGTGGCTGATTCGCAACGGTCAGGCCGGCGCCGCCCAGGCATTGTTCGAACAATTGCAACGCAGCAACCTGCCGGCGATTCAACGGGCGACGCTGCTGGCCGAACTGCCGGCGTACCCGAGCGAACAGGCGTTGAAACTGGCCACCAAGGACCTGGGTAACCCGGCGTCTCAGGTTCGCGAGAGCGCGGTGCGAGCGGTCAGCGCCTTCCTGCCGCCAGCGGAGCGCGCGCCATTGCTGACGCCGTTGCTGAGCGACCCGGTGCGGGCCGTGCGCATCGCCGTCGCCCGGGACTTGCTCAGCGTGGCACGCAATGGTCTGGGCAGCGTTCAGGACAGCTGGAATGCCGCCATCGCCGAGTACGAAGCGGTACAGAAGAGTCTGGCCGAGCGTGCCGAGGCCAACCTGAACCTGGCCATGCTCTATCAGGCCGATGGCCGCAGCGCAGAAGTCGAAGCTTTGCTGCGAACCGCCCTGCAACGCGATCCCGACTTCTACCCGGCGCTGGTCACCCTGGTGCAATGGCTGGAGGCCAACGGTCGCAATCAGGAAGCCCATGCCCTGCTGGCGCAAAGCCTCAAGGACCACCCTGACTCAGGCCTGCTGCAACACACCCAGGGCCTTGCGCTGATTCGTGCGGGCCAGGCCGCTCAAGCCATGCCGTACCTGCGCAAAGCCGCGCAACTGGAGCCACAGAGCGGACAGTTCGGCTATGTGCTGGCGGTGGCCCTGCATGACAGCGGCAAGATTGACCAGGCGTGCGCAGAACTGGAACGGCTGTTGAAAGAACAACCGTCCAACCGCAATGCCCGCTTGTCGTTGATCCAGTACTACCTGGACAACGGCCAGGAGCCCAAGGCCCAGGTGCTGTTGCAGGGCTGGAAGAAAATGAACATGGGGGATCCGGCGTTGAAATGATGCGGGGCTCAAAGGTCTGTCCGACCTGAGTTTTGTATCGGTATTACTGACGTCATCGCGAGCATGCTCGCGATGAGGCCGGTCAATTCAACATCAATGTCGCCTGACTCAACGCCATCGCAGGCAAGCCAGCTCCCACAGAGTCATGAGGCTGAACTGCGTTCCCGGGGAATCAACCCCTGCAATTGCTGCGCCAGAAAGTTCGCATCGAACGGGAACACATCCGGATCTTTCAAACCGTTGGTCTTGCGCCATTGCCAGCTATTGGAAGGTGGCTGACAAACCAGCGAGACACTGCCGAAACGCGCAGCGGTCAAGCCCATCACCGCCAATGAAATCTGCCCGCCCGCCCCCATCACTTCCGGGACAAACTCCACCGCTCTGCCGGCAATCACAATGGACAGCTTCTCGGTCTTGAATGTCGATGTCTCGACAGGAATGCTGGGGCCCGAGGCGACATAGGCTTCCCGACTCACCTCCAGCAAGTGCGGCGCCTGTACCGGCTCCAGCCATTGCCCGATCTGATCGAACAGCTCAGCAATACACGCAGCCCAATTCGCCGACTGGGACTCGAACAGTTGCTTCTTGTGCGCTTCGCTTTCCGCGAAATGGCGCAGCATTTCACCCAGTTGCTGTACATCGTCCATTGCAGTGTTCCTTTGGTTGCAGCGGTACTACGGACATTGAGCATGGCAGATGCGTGAAGCCGGCGTGCGATTAACAGCCAGGAGGTACGTCTGGGGTTTGCCCTGGGCGACTGACTCAACCGGCCTTGGGCGGGCGGCGCAGGCGCGCCATGCTCAAGGTGTCGACCAGCCCCCCGTCGCGCACGGCGTAATCACGGAACAGGCCCTCGGTTTCGAAGCCGAACTTGCGGTACAGGGCAATGGCCGCTTCGTTGTCGGCGTACACCGACAGCTCGATGCGCTGCAGATTCATCCAGTTGTCGGCGATATCCAGCGCCGTCGCGAGCAACTTCGACCCAACGCCCTTGCCCTGCCACGCCACCGCAACACCCATGCCGAAACTGCCGGCATGGGTGCGACGAATGCGTGAGAACTGTTCCAGGCCAATGTTGCCGATGACCGTCCCTTGATGCAAAGCCACCACTTTCACCAGGCGTTCGTTATCCAGCGCCAGGCGACTGCGCCAGAGTTCGGTGGGCTGAAACGGCATTTGCAGGGTTTGACGGGCGATTGCCGGATCGTTGTACAACGCCGCAATGCCTTCGATATGGGATTCGTTGAAGCGTTCGAGGGTGATGACAGGTTCGGTGACTGGCATGGGTGAATCATCCTTGAAGCAGACATGGCCGTTCACTCTATAACGCCACCTTCGGCTGTGGCGAGAACCAAACTTTGATCTCGCTCAGCTTTCGAACCACTCCCGGCGCTCGCTGAAGGTGTGTTCGATCAACTCGACGACCATCCGTACCTGCGCGTTGTCCCCTGAGTCGGCGTTGACCGCCATCCACACCTGACGCTGCATCGGCTGGCCAAACAGGCCCGGCAAGGCAATCAGCCCGCGGTCAAAGTGGCTCATGTAGTGCGGCAGCAGGCCGATGCAGGCACTGCAACGGATCATCTCCAGCATCAGCTCCCAGGATTGCAGCTGCACCGCTCCCGCCAGGCGCTGATCCACCAGTGCATGCCATGGCCGGAAGCTTTCGACCTGGCTGTCCTGCCGCCATTGCACCAGGAGAAAATCGGCCAGGTCATCCAGGCATTCCGGCCTGGAAGCAACCCGCGAATAGCGCTTGGCAATGTGCGGCAGGTAATCCAGTTGCGCCAGACGTCGGGGTTCGGTGGTGGCAAAGCTCGGCCCCGGCAACGGCGATCCCGTCTCCCCCAGCCACACCACCACGTCGGCGCTGACCGCCTGCAATGCCAGCTCGCTGTCGAGGGTCATGATGTCCAGCCGCACGCTGGCGTTGCGCCGCAGCAGTGCAACCAGGTCACGCCCGAGAATGTCATGCAGGATCGAATCCGCCACGGCCAGGCGAATCAACGGCTGCTCGATGACCGGCAGGTTGCGCTCATGGGCCAGGGCGATCAGTTGGGCGTGCAAACGCAAGCCATCGCGGCTGAGGCTGAAACCATTGTCAGAATGGTTGAACAGCGAACACTGGAGCTGCGTTTCCAGCAGCACCAGTTGCCTGCGCAGACGAGTGGCCTTGATGTTGAGACTGCGGGCGGCCTGCATGAAGCAACCGCAACGGGCGCTGACGGTGAAACACAGCGCCAGTTCGGGGTCGATACCCGCCGCCAGCTGGCGCCATGACGCGTTTTTATCGATGGTTACACGATACTCGGCAGCGCCCTGGTGGGTGCCGGTTTCCATGAATGACATCGAGGACTCCCTGTCTATCTGACACTGACAGGTGCATCCTGCGGATCCTTCATGAAGCTGCTGTGACAATGACTCAGGCGCTGGGTGTCTGCCGGAAGCTCACGGCCAGGCGATTCCAGCTGTTGATGGTGGTGACGGCGATGGTCAGGTCGACCGTTTCGCATTCACTGAACTGCTCCAGGGTCTGGGCATAGACATCGTCCGGCACGTGGCTTTCGGAGAGCAAGGTGACCGCCTCGGTCCAGGCCAGTGCGGCTCTTTCCCGGGGATTGAAAAAGTTGCTGTCGCGCCAGACCACTATGGAATACAGGCGCCGGTCGCTTTCGCCCAGGCGCCGTGCATCCACCGAGTGCATGTCGGTGCAAAAGGCACAGCCATTGAGCTGCGAAGCACGAATCTTGATCAGGTGCAGCAGGCCCTGCTCGATGCTCAGGCTGCTGGTCAGGGCCTCCATGGCGATCATGGCTTTCATCGCCTTGGGGGACGCGCTGTAGTAATCCAGACGGGGGTTCATGGAGCGATCTCGTGCAACCGTGAGGTGATCTTCACGGTAGTCGCTGGCGCGCAGGCATGACAGATCCAATCAGGCGATTTTCCCGGTGACCACCGTCGCCAGACCAATTGACGGTTTTTCCACTGCACAACTTCTGCACCACAGGCGGATAAGCGTAATCTTGCGCGACGCACACGCGCCTCAACAGCCCCGGAGCCTCGCCGGTATGGAACTACATGTTGTCATCAACGGCCGCAAGGACCTGGCCGGCCAGCTGTACAACCAACTGCGCAGCGCCATCGAGTCCGGGCGCCTGGCCGCCGGGGCGCAACTGCCGCCCAGCCGCTTGCTGGCCGAACAACTGGGTATTTCGCGCAAGACCATTTCCGACACTTACGCCCAGCTGACCTACGAAAACTTCCTCACCGGGGTGGTCGGCAAAGGCACCTACGTCAACGCACGCTCGTCGAAGGTGCAGCGTAAACAGAGCCACACCGAGCTTGGCGGCTTCGAGGTGATCGAGTCCTGGCGCAAACTGCCGGTGTTTCTGCGTCATCCGACCCTGGAAGGCTCGCTGCGCTACGACTTCATTGGTGGCGCCACCAGCAAGGGCCAGTTCCCCCAGGATGACTGGCGGCGCTGCACCTCCCATGCGCTGCGCCAGATTGCCAGTTCCAAGGGCTTGTACAGCTTGCCCGAGGGCTTGCCGGCGCTGCGTAACGCCATTGCGCAGCACATCGCGTTCTCCCGCGGGGTCAATTGTCAGGATGAGGATGTGGTGGTGTGCAACGGCGCGCAACAGGCGCTGGACCTGATTGCCCGGGTGCTGATCAGTCCGGGCAGCCTGGTCGCCATGGAGGACCCCGGCTACCCGCCGGCGCGCCTGCTGTTCGGCACCCATGGCGCCACGGTGATCGGTGTACCGGTGGACGCCGAAGGCATTGTGGTGGACCGGATTCCTCGCGGCACTCGCCTGATCTATGTCACCCCGTCGCACCAGTTCCCCCTGGGCATGCCCATGAGCCAGGCGCGCCGGGAAGCACTGCTGGCCAAGGCCCATGAGCTGGGTGCGATCATCATCGAGGACGACTACGACAGCGAATTCCGCTATGAAGGCCGCCCCACCGACTCCCTGCAAAGCCTGGATGAACGGGGGATCGTCGCGTACGTCGGGACGTTCTCCAAAACCCTGTTGCCGGAACTGCGGCTCGGTTATGCCATCCTGCCGCCAGCGATCCTTGAGGCCGTGGTGCGCGCCAAACAGCTCACCGACCTGCACACCTCGACCCTGCCGCAATGGGCGCTGGCCAAGTTCATCGCCGAAGGCTGCCTGCTCAAGCACATCCGTCGCTGCCATACGGTCTATGCCGGGCGCCGCGAGCGGATCCTGATGCGCATGGCCGGCGACCTCTCGCCCTGGCTGGAGGCGGTGCCGTCCACCGCCGGCTTCCACATGGTGGTGATGTGCAAAGTACCGATGGATATTCCATTGGTGATCGAACTGGCAAAAAAAGTCGAAGTCGGGCTCTATGCCATCGACAGCTTTTTCTATCAGCAAGCGCCCAAGGCCGGGCTTTTCTTCGGTTTTGGCGCCATCGAAACCCTCGACATCGACATCGCCCTGGACCGTTTGCGCGACATCCTGCAACAGGTGGCCTGACGGATTGGCCTGCGAGTTTATCCGGCGATTGGCTATTGGTGGTCCCGGGGGCCGGGCCTATCCTGCATAGGCGTTATCCCTCAATGAGCAGGATTCGTCCGGCCTGATTCAGGAGTGTGAGCAATGTCCCATGAAGTGATCAATACCGTACAGGTGCAGGCCGTCGCCGGCCGCTCGGATGAACTGGGTAAGCAACTGCAGAAGATTGTCGAAACCCTGCGTGAACTTCCCGGCTGCGAATCCTATATGGTCGACCGCTGCCCCGAGGACACCAATCGCTGGACCGTCAGCGCCCACTGGCAATCGGAAGCGGCCATGCGATCGCATTTCAACTGCCCTCAAGTCCAGGGCTTCATCAGCCTGATCGACAGCCAGTTGGCCAATGCCGTGGACTTCAACAGTTTTCCGATCGTTTAACCATTTCCTGTGGTGAGGGAGCTTGCTCCTTCACCATCATTTTTTTTCCGTTGGCCCTTCTGCAATTGGTCCCCTCGCCTTCCAGAACATTGGCTGTTTAACCTCTACAGCTTGCGCACTACTGTGGTTTGCAACAACCAACCACCGCAGGTAAAGAACCATGAACGTGTTGCGCTTCTGTGCTGCCCCCCTTGCCGCCCTGGCCCTGATGTCTTGCGCATCGGCCTTTGCCCATGACCCTTCGGAAAAGGTCACCGTCTTGCAGGACGAAATGCTGAAGAACGTCCCCGGCAAGAAAGCGCTGATGATCGAAGTCGATTACCAACCCGGTCAGTCTTCCATCGCCCACAAACACGACGGCACCACCATGGCCTATGTCCTTTCCGGAGAAATCACCTCCCAGGTGAAGGGCCAGCCAGCGAAAACCTACAAGCCCGGAGAGTTCTGGTATGAGCCGGCGGGTTCGGAGCACATGGTGTCGAAAAACGCCAGCGCGACCCAGCCGGCCAAGTTGTTGGTGTTCATGGTATTGGCCTCCGATGAAAAAGTGTTGATCCCACTGGAACACTGATGGCTGAACGTACAGCTATAAATAAAAAGGCTCGAATCGCGAATTCGGGCCTTTTTATTTCCTCACGCAATTAACCGAAGACCTTTAAACCAAACAAAACTATTGCTCACCTGACAAGTGCGAACATTGGCTATTTAAATCAATCATCCAGGGTTTAGTCTTGAGTCACCGTCGGCACTTCGCCGGCAACTTCAACTTTCGACCAAGTTGTTTCACTGGAGAAACACCATGAAACTTGCGCTTGTCAGTACGTTGACGATGGCCGCTCTCTTGGCTGGCTGCTCGATTCCCACGGCACCTACCGCAGTCTCTTCACTGGACGGAGTCTTCACCGAACCGGTGGGCCGCAGCAACGCGACCCGCATCCCCAACGGCAGCCAGGTGTCGCTGGGCGTCGTGTACAGCCGCAACACCCAGGCCAACCGTGCCTATCTTCAGGACTACCAGGCCAACGCCGGCACCGGTTTCGGCCAGAGCCTGCTGGTACAACCGATTCACGATGCCTATGTCGCCACCTCGAAACCCGATCTGGCAGTGGACTGGGTCAAGGCTTCGCTGCAACGCCAGTTTGGTTCAGTGACGGTTTACCCGGACATGCAAAGCCTCAAGGCCGCAAAACCGGATGTGGTGGCCATCGTCGACAGCCGCAGCCAATTGATCACTTCACGCAGTTCGGATGTCGAGTCCAGAGTCAGCGCGGATTTCTATGATCGCGACTTCAACTACATCGGGACTGCACAAGGTCATGACGCCAAAGCGCTCAGTCCGGTATGGGCCGACTACAAGCGCAGTGAAGAGATCGTTGCCGATATCAATGAGCAACAAACTGTGCAGGTACGGGCGTTGCAGAAGTTTGACCAGTCGCTCAATAGTATGATGACCCACCCGACAAACAACCTTTCGACAATTGAAACCGCAACAGACCGCAAGACCTTCTGAATGCAAAGTTATGGTGATCAGCCTTGTTCTTGAAATGACGGGGCTGATCACATCAAAGCAATTGCCGCGAAAAAATACGAAACAATTAACTACAGCACCACTCATCTGGCCGGCGTTATTCTGGGCGCCCACGCAGGGAATACACTACATTAAATAAAGGACTATTTATGAATACAAGCGAAGAACGCTCATTTATCGCGCGCCTTACTTGCGATGGCAGCCCCATTACCTTTCTCCAGGAGCTTATGTTACCGGCCCTTCTCAATAGCGAAGCGTTGCCGAAAAACATCATCACGGCTCAAAACGACTATCGTCGGGCCCCTAAACTTGTTCGTGACCCTTTCACTAACGAAATGGTTCCCGTTGGAAGTTCCATCCCAACCAAGGACACCGTGGTCGTGCATTTCATATGCTATGACGACTATTACAATATGAAAATAGTCGGCAACCCCTATGATCAACAGTACATCAGCAAAAACGACAAGGGTGTTCTGGCGGCCCTTCCACCCGCTGGAGGGAACACCACTTCATTTAACTTGCTGGATGCTGACTACAACATCATCACCCTCGGTGACTTGAGCTCTGACACGCCTACCGTCTACTTGAAAGCCCGTCATGCGGGAGTCATCAGAAAACAAATAAATACGAGCACGGACAGTTACTCGACTTTTAATGATCGCTCGGGAGACATTGTGAAGTTCAGGTTAAATATCCTCAAAAGGCATGCAGTCTGACCTCGCCTCTCAACAGCCTATCCTTGATATGGCGACTTGCACTCAAGCCAATCGCTTTCTCTTGAACAAAAAAAAGCCCCGCATCTTTCAATGCGGGGCTTTTTCATTCAACGCCTGATCAGGCAGCCGGTTCCAGCTCGGCGGCGACAGCGGCAGGCACTACCGCTTGACCGCTCAATGCCAGGTCCAGCAGTTCACGGTTGGCCACCGCATACATGGCGTAGTCAGTACCGCTGGCGGCACGGATTTCCACCAGCATGGCACGCCAGCGCTCGATCATGCTCTCGTTCTGCGCCATCCACAGGGAGAGCCGTGCTTCCACGTCCTGGGTGCCGTCGCCCTGTTGCAGGACCGAGATGGTGATCGCACGTTGCTGCCAGTCGACGTCATCGCGGAACGCTTCACGGGCCAGGGCCTGCCAGTTGTTTTCAACCGGCAATGCGCTGATCTGTGCCAGGTACCAGGTGATGTCCAGCGCGCTGCCCACGGCGAAGTACGCCTTGGCCACGTCCGCCGGGTCCTGGCCGGTCACGTCGGAGGCCTCGATGATCGGCAGCAGGGTGTACAGGTGCGAAGTACCAGCCACCATGCGCGCCAGCAACTCCGGCACACCGGCTTCGACGTAGGCCTGGTAACGCGCCTGCCAGGTTTCGCGGATCGGGCCGATCAGCAGTTCGTCGAGCTTGAGGCCCAACTCCTTCAGATGCGGACCGAAGTGCGCGACGTCACGGGCAGCGTTCTGCTCGTTGCGACGGGCACGCAGGAACCAGCGAGTAGCACGACGACCCAGACGCATCAGCTCGTCCATCAGCTCCAGTTGCACGTCGGCGGAGACCTGGTAGTCCAGGTTCTCGATCTGACGGAACCAGTGCGGGAGGTGGAAAATGTCACGCACGATCACATAAGCGCCTGCCACGTTCGCCGGGCTCATGCCGGTCGACTCTTTGAGTCGTTGAACGAAGGTGATGCCCATGTGGTTGACCAGATCGTTGGCGATCTGGGTGCTGACGATTTCGCGCTTCAGACGGTGACGACGCATGGCCGCGGAGAACTTGCTCACCAGCGTTGGCGGGAAAGCGGTTTCCATGTCGCGGGTCAGGTAGTCGTCGTCCGGCACCAGGGAGCCCAGCAACTGCTCCTTGAGGTCGATCTTGCTGTACGAGATCAGCACCGACAACTCGGCACGGGTCAGGCCATGGCCTTCAGCGACGCGTTCGTTGATGGCTTCTTCAGCCGGCAGGAACTCGATGGCGCGATCCAGCTTGCCACGGCCTTCCAGGTCGTTCATCAGGCGCTTGTATTCGGCGATCCGCGGCAAGGCGCGACGGGCTGCCAACGACAGGGCCTGAGTCTGCTTGTAGTTGTTGCCCAGCACCAGACCACCGACTTCGTCGGTCATGCTCGCCAGCAACTCATTACGTTGCTTGTCGGTCATGTCGCCGGCCTGAACCACTTCGTTCAGCAGGATCTTGATGTTCACTTCGTGGTCGGAGCAGTCCACGCCACCGGCGTTGTCGATGAAGTCGGTGTTGGAACCACCGCCATTGAGGCCAAACTCGACGCGACCCAGTTGGGTCATGCCCAGGTTACCGCCCTCGCCCACGACTTTGCAGCGTAGTTCGTTGCCGTTCACGCGCAGTGCATCGTTGGCCTTGTCGCCGACATCGGCGTGGCTTTCAGTGCTGGCCTTGACGTAAGTACCGATACCGCCGTTCCACAACAGATCCACCGGTGCCTTGAGCAAGGCATTCAGCAGCTCGGTCGGAGTCAGCTTGTCGGCCTTGATGTCGAAGCGTTCCTGCATTTGCGGGGAAATCGCAATGCTCTTCGCGCTACGGGAGAAGATGCCGCCACCTTCGGACATGATGCTGGTGTCGTAGTCCGACCAGGCCGAACGCGGCAGGTCGAACAGGCGCTGGCGCTCGGCGAAGCTCGACGCCGGCTCAGGGTTCGGATCGATGAAGATGTGCAGGTGGTTGAAGGCCGCGACCAGTTGCAGCTTGTCGGACATCAGCAAGCCGTTACCGAACACGTCACCGGCCATGTCGCCGACACCGACCACGGTGATGCTGTCTTCCTGGACATTGATGCCGCGCTCGCGGAAGTGGCGCTGTACGCCGACCCACGCGCCCTTGGCGGTGATGCCCATCTTCTTGTGGTCGTAACCGGCCGAACCACCGGACGCAAACGCGTCACCCAGCCAGAAGCCGTAGTCGATAGCGATGCCGTTGGCGATGTCGGAGAAGGTCGCAGTGCCCTTGTCCGCCGCCACTACCAGGTACGGGTCATCGTGGTCATGACGCACGACGTTGGCCGGCGGCACCAGGGCGCCGTCCTTCAGGTTGTCGGTGATGTCCAACAGGCCCGAAATGAAGATGCGGTAGCAGGCGATGCCCTCGGCCGCGATCTCGTCACGGCTGCCGCCCAATGGCAGGCGACGCGGCAGGAAGCCGCCCTTCGCACCCACCGGCACGATCACCGAGTTCTTCACTTGCTGGGCTTTTACCAGGCCCAGGACTTCGGTACGGAAGTCTTCTTCACGGTCAGACCAGCGCAGGCCGCCACGAGCCACGTTGCCGAAGCGCAGATGCACGCCTTCGACGCGCGGCGAGTAAACGAAGATTTCGAACTTCGGTACAGGCTTCGGCAGTTCAGGGATCAAGTGCGGGTTGAACTTGAAGCTGAAGTACGACTTGTTATGGCCGTTCGCATCGGTCTGGTAGAAGTTGGTACGCAGGGTGGCCTTGATCAGGTCCAGGTAGCGACGCAGGATGCGGTCTTCGTTCAGTACCTGGACGTCGTCCAGGGCGCTGAGGATCGCGTGTTCCAGGCGTTGCTGCTTGTCGTCCAGATCGTCGCCGGTCAGCTTGCGCGCCAGGTAGAAACGGGTCTTGAACAACCGGGTCAACTCGCGAGCGATGTCGGTGTGGTTGTTCAGGGTGCTGGCGATGTAGCCCAGGTCGAAGCCCAGACGGATCTGCTTCATGTAGCGGGCGTAGGCGCGCAGCAGCGCAACGTCGCGCCATGGCAGGCCGGCAGTCAGCACCAGACGGTTGAACGCGTCGTTCTCGGCTTCGCCACGCACGATGTGGACGAAGGCGTCCTGCAGCGTGTCGTTGAGTTGCTGGATATCGAGTTCCAGGCCTTCGGCAGCAGTGAACGCGAAGTCGTGAATCCAGAACTCGCGGCCACTGTTGTGGCGCAGGCGGTACGGGAACTCACCCAGCACGCGCAGGCCGAGGTTTTCCAGGATCGGCAGAACATCGGACAGTGCCAGCGGGGTATCGGCGTGGTACAGCTTGCAGTGCAGCATGCGCTGGCCGGACACCTGGCCAAGCGGCTGATAGAAGCTCATCACCAGCGGATTTTTTTCGTTGAGGCTCAGCAGGTGCTGCATGTCGACCACAGCCGAGTGGGCTGCGAAACGCTCGCGGTAACCGGCCGGGAAGCCTTTCGGGAAGTCGGCCAGCACGTTGGTGCCGTGGGCTTCACCGAAGCTTTCAACGGTCAGGGCGGCGTAGTCGTCCTGCCAGCTGCGGCAGGCCTGCACTACTTCTTTTTCCAGCAGCAGCGGGTCGATGTCGAGGCGGTTTTTCGGGTCGACGCGCAGGATCAGCTGCACGCGGGCCAGCACGGACTCGGAGAAGAAAGTCCAGAACTCGCAATCGGTCGCTTTCAGGCGATCCATCAGCACTTGCTGGATCTTCTGGCGCACTTCGGTGGAATAGATGTCACGCGGCACGTAGGCCAGGCAGTAGCAGAAACGGCCGTACGGGTCTTTGCGCAGGAACACGCGAATCTTGTTGCGTTCCTGGATCTGCACGATCGACATCACGGTGCTGAACAGCTCGTCCACCGGGGTCTGGAACAGATCGTCGCGCGGCAGCACTTCGAGCACCTGCGCCAGTTCCTTGCCCAGGTGAGCCTTGGCCTGGAAGCCGGAACGGTGTTCGATTTCCTCGACCTTGCGGCGGATGTACGGGATAACCCGCACGCTCTCGCCATACACCGACGAGGTGTACAGGCCCATGAAACGGCATTCCTTGATGACCTTGCCGTTGGCGTCGATTTCGCGGATCGATACGTAGTCCGGGTAAGCCGGACGGTGTACACGGCTTGGGTGCGCAGCCTTGGCGAACGACAGCAGGGTCGGTTCGCGCAGGTAGTTCACGGCGTAGTCTTCGATGCGCAGGTCATCGTAGGTCAGGCCGGCACGCAGCAACTTGGTCAGGCCGAGGAAGGAGTCCTTGTCGTAAACGATATGGCCGCCATCGGCTTCATCGCTGACCACGAACTCTTCATAACCGAGGAAGGTGAAGTGGTTGCCCACCAGCCATTCCAGGAAGCTCTTGATTTCGCTCTTTTCGTCGCCATCGACGGCGAACTGGCTGTTGTCCAGCTTGGTCAGGATCTCCTGGACCTTGGCCTTCATCGGCTCGAAATCGCCGACGGCCACGCGGACTTCACCGAGCACCTGCTCCAGTTCTTTGCTCAGCACATTGAGCTCGGCGGTGTTGGCGCAGCGGTCGATTTCCAGGTACATCAACGACTCTTGCAGAATGTCGTCGCCCTGGGTGCCTTTAGGCAGGACTTCCAGCAACTCGCCCTTGCTGCCACGACGCACGCTGAGCACGGTGGTTTGCAGGGTATGGATGCTGTAGCCGCGGCGGTTCAGCTCGGTACGCACCGAGTCCACCAGGAAAGGCAGGTCGTGGTGCAGCACTTCGACCGCGGTATGGGTCGACTGCCAGCCGTGACGTTCGTAATCAGGGTTGTAGACGCGCACTTGCGGCTGCGCGTGATCAAAGCGCTCAAGCAGGCGCCATGCAGAAAGGGTGCAGCCAGCGAGGTCGGACAACCGCCGCTGGGTCAGCTCGTCAAGGGAAATGATGCCGAAGAATTGTTCAGCGAACAGCGCCACTTGTGGCAGTGCCTGTTCACTGATGTGCTGCGCCAGTGCCGCTTGCAGTTGGTGCTGGAAGTCGGCTTTGCTGGCTGCGGTGAAGAACGCCATCTGTGGTACTCCGCTTGGGCTTGTTATTGATGGAAGCGTCGCGTGCAAAACCCCTGTTCGGGGCTACCCGTCACCCGTTCCTGATTCTCGGGCAGAGGAAACAGGGTGACAGGTGGGTGAAGCTGGACGGGACACTCGGGTCACATTCACCTTCCGTGAATGGGCATCTGCAAAAACGACTGGGCTGCGGACAACGCAATGTCTTTACGGGTGCTCATCCGTTGCGCAGCTTAACCAGTGCGGCAAGGCCCGTGCTTGCGATGCTGCGACATATTCGGTCAACGGCACGCAGCTTGAGGGCGGCGCATCGAACAACACTAGCATTCGCACAGAAAAATGACGGTTTTCCGTCCGGCTTTACGGGACATCCGTACCAGAAACGACCAGCAACACTTCGCTCGGTCACGACACATCCTCTGACACTCAGCCAAGCAGAAATGTGCGCAGGCTGGCAGAATCGCCCTTTGCTGCGTTTACCACGCCCGTCGAGCCAGGAATTTCCCATGAAAATGAAAACCGCCCTCTTGATCGTCAACCCTTGCGACGACGAAGAAGACAACATGGCCATGCTCTGCTGCCATAGCGACCAGGGCGAAATGTTCCTGATGAGCCGCTACCCGGATGAAGACGAGCTGGAAATCACCCTCGACGGCGAACCTTCGACCCTGGATGGCGTGAAAGTCACCCTGAGCTCTTCCCTGCTGAAGATCGAAATTGCTGCCGCCGATGCCGATGCGTTGAATGGGGATGATGTGCTGGAAATTACCTTTGATCCGGACATGGTGGATCTGGCCGAAGTGGCAGAGACCTTGCAGAACATTCTTGAAGGCACCGGGACCTTTATCAGCCAGATTTGAGGTGGTTGATCTGCCCTCATCGCGAGCAGGCTCACTCCTACAATTGATCGTCGTACACCGTCAGTGTAGGAGCGAGCCTGCTCGCGATCGGGCCGGCACAGCCACCCAATCACTCCCCTGCCACAAAAATCCAGCAATTACCCCAATCATTTCCCGCACTTTGCGCAAAATGCCGTTAGTCGGCGCCCCCCGCGATGGATTAAAGTAACGCCCCCAGCCCTGGCGTATTTCGAACGTCCTCGGCCACCCTTTTGCAGGAACAGTCATCGATGGAACATCGTGAAGCGCTGCTGGCGCTGCGAACCTTTCTTTCAACGCAGATTCTCGGCCAGGAAAAGCTCATCGAGCGCTTGCTCATCGCCCTGCTCGCCGACGGCCACATGCTGGTCGAGGGTGCTCCTGGCCTGGCCAAGACCAAGGCCATCAAAGAACTTGCCGAAGGCATCGAGGCTCAGTTCCACCGCATCCAGTTCACCCCCGACCTGTTGCCAGCCGACATTACCGGCACGGAAATCTACCGCCCGGAAACCGGCAGCTTCGTGTTCCAGCAAGGTCCGATCTTCCACAACCTGGTACTGGCGGACGAAATCAACCGTGCCCCGGCCAAGGTCCAGTCGGCCTTGCTCGAAGCCATGGGCGAGCGGCAAGTCAGTGTCGGGCGCAGCACCTATGAGCTGTCGCCGCTGTTCCTGGTGATGGCCACGCAGAACCCGATCGAGCAGGAAGGCACCTACCCGCTGCCGGAAGCCCAGCTCGACCGCTTCCTGATGCATGTGAAGATCGGTTTCCCGGACGCGACGGTTGAACGCAAGATCCTGCAACAGGCCCGTGGCGAAGCGCTCAACGGCGAAACGAAGCCTGAGCGTCGGGTGACTCAACAGACGATTTTTGTCGCACGCAAGGAAATCCTCGGCCTGTACATGGCCGACGCCGTGGAGGAATACCTGGTGCAACTGGTCATGGCCACCCGCACCCCGGCCAAGTTCGATCCGGAGATGGCCGAGTGGATCGCCTACGGCGCCAGCCCGCGCGGCTCGATTGCCCTGGACCGCTGCGCCCGTGCCCACGCCTGGCTGGCGGGGCGTGATTTCGTCAGCCCGGAAGACATCCAGGCCGTGCTGTTCGACGTGCTGCGCCATCGCATCATTCTTTCCTTTGAAGCCGAAGCCGCTGGCATCGATCAGGACCGTGTGGTCCAGCGGATTCTCGACGTCGTAGCCGTCGCTTGACCCCGATGAACGCCAGCCTGCCGCCCGAGCCGGGCATCCGTGTCAGCCTCGCCGACCTGATCGAGATGCGCCACCGCGTGCGCGAAGTGCAGCTGTTTTCCACGCCGAGCCAACGCAGCCCGCTGATCGGCCTGCACCATTCCAAGTTGCGCGGGCGTGGTGTCGATTTCGATCAGGTGCGGGTCTATCAGGCCGGCGACGATGTACGCACCATTGACTGGCGCGTGACTGCGCGCACCCAGGAGCCTCACACCAAGCTGTTCCACGAAGAACGTGAGCGGCCGATCTTCATCATGGTCGAACAAAGCCGCCGGTTGTTTTTCGGTTCGGGCCTGATGTTCAAGTCGGTGCTCGCCGCCCAGGCCGCGAGCCTGATCGGTTGGGCGGCCCTGGGGCACAACGACCGGGTCGGCGGCCTGGTGTATGGCGACAATGTGCACTACGAAATCAAGCCTCGGCGCAGCAAGCAAAGCCTGCTGCAGTTGCTCAACCGGCTGGTGCGGGTCAATCAGTCGCTGAGCACCGAAGGCGAGCCGGACCGCGACGCCTTTGGCATTGCCTTGCGCCGAGCGCGGGAGGTGTCGCGTCCGGGCAGCCTTGTCATTGTGATTTGCGATGAACGCGCGCTATCGGAAAGCGCCGAGCAACAGCTGAGCCTGTTATCGCGTCATTGCGACCTGCTGCTGTTGCCGGTGTCCGATCCGCTGGATCATGCCCTGCCCGCCGCCGGCCTTTTACGTTTCGCCGAGCGTGGCGCGCAATTGGAGCTCGACACGCTGAATTTCGACCTGCGCCAGGCTTACCGGGCCCAGGCCGAAGCACGCATCGCTCGCTGGGAACTGCTCGCGCAGAAACTGCGTGTGCTGCTGATGCCCCTGAGCACCCAGAGCGAGATGGTCGAGCAACTGCGTGAATACCTGAACCCACAGAACTCGGGGAAAGGTCGATGAGCAGCCTTGATCAACTGCAACCGCTGATATCTCCGCCACCGGTGGAGTTCTGGCCACCGGCACCGGGTTGGTGGTTGCTGCTTCTGTTGGTGCCGCTGATCGGTTTGGGCCTGTGGAAGCTGTGGCACTTCATTCCACGCAAACGCCCCGTGGTGCGCGCCGAACAGCCGCTGGACCCGGTGCGCCTGGCCGCACTGGCCGAGTTGGCAATGATGCCCAAACCCTACGACGGTGCGCCGGCCGGTGCCTGGCTGCAGCAACTCAACGGCTTGCTCAAGCGCCTGTGCCGCAACCACTATCCCTACAGTCAGAGTCACACCCTCAACGGCCGCAAGTGGCTGGCGTTCCTCGACAATCGCTGCCCGGCAGCCGGACTGACTCGCTGGATGGTGCTGGTGGAAGGCGCCTACAAACCCGAATGCAAACTCGATGACAAGGCCATCGCCGGCCTGACCCAGGCCGTCGACACATGGATTCGCAAACATGTTTGAGTTCGCCTGGCCGTGGATTTTTGCCCTGTTGCCGCTGCCGTGGCTGATGCGCATCGTATTGCCGGTGGCCGACAGTGGCGAACCGGCGCTCAAGGTCAGCTTCCTCAGCGATCTGGAAGGCCTCGCCGGGCGTCGCGCCCGGGCCAACCTGCCGGCATGGCGCCAGCAGGCCCCCTTCATACTGCTGTGGCTGTTGCTGCTGGTCGCGGCGGCGCGCCCGCAGTGGCTCGGCGAGCCCTTGCCGATCGCCGCCAGTGGCCGCGATCTGCTGGTGGCGGTGGACGTTTCCGGCTCCATGGACTTCCCTGACATGCAGTGGCAGGACGAAGACGTGAGTCGACTGACGTTGGTCCAGCACCTGCTCGGCGACTTCCTCGAAAGCCGCGAAGGTGACCGGGTCGGCCTGATCCTGTTCGGTAGCCAGGCCTACCTGCAAGCCCCGCTGACCTTCGACCGCCACACCGTGCGCGTCTGGCTCGATGAAGCGCGCATCGGCATTGCCGGCAAAAACACCGCCATCGGCGATGCCATCGGCCTGGCCCTCAAGCGCCTGCGCTTGCGTCCGGCAACAAGCCGTGTGCTGATCCTGGTCACCGACGGCGCCAACAATGGCGGTGAAATCGACCCGCTCACCGCTGCGCGGCTGGCGGCCAAGGAAGGCGTGAAAATCTACCCGATCGGCATCGGTGCCGATCCGGAGCAAAGTGGTACGGTCGGCTTTCTCGGCCTCAATCCGAGCCTGGACCTCGACGAGCCGTCCCTCAAAGCAATCGCCGAAGCCACCGGCGGCCAGTATTTCCGCGCCCATGATGGCAAGGAACTGCAATCGATCAAGGACACCCTCGATCAACTGGAGCCCGTGGCCCAGCAACCCACCCAGGCCCGTCCGGCCCAAGCGCTGTATCACTGGCCGCTGGCCCTGGCGCTGTGGTTGAGCATGCTGCTTCTGGCCCCCGTACTCTGGCCGGACAACCCCTTGCAACGCCTGTTGACCAAGGATCTGTTTTTGCAAACGCAATTGCTGCCCGACTGGCGCCAGCGTCTCAAACGCCTGCGTCTGCGGAGGCGCCGATGAGCGCGCTGTGGCCCTACTGGTTCCGCCCCTGGTGGCTGTTGTTGCTGCCGGTGCTTGGCTGGTTGCTCTGGCAACTCTGGCACCGCAAGAAGCGCGCCGGGCGCTGGCAGATGATCCTGCCACCGGCCTTTCACGCGGCATTGCTCAGCGGTGGGAGTGGTCGCGACAGTAAATTGCCCTGGATCGCCCTCGGTCTCGCGTGGCTGTTGACCGTGCTCGCCCTGTTGGGTCCGAGCTGGCAGCGTGTCGAGCAGACCAGTCAAAAGCCCGCCGACCCGCTGGTGGTGATTCTCGAGCTGACCCCGGAAATGCTCGCCACCGACGTCACGCCCAACCGACTGGAACAGGCACGGCGCAAGGTGCTTGACCTGCTGCAGATTCGCAGCGACGCGCAAACCGCCATCGTCGTCTACGCCGGCAGTGCCCACACGCTGGTGCCGCTGTCAGACGATCTTTCCACCAGCCGCAATCTGTTGGATGCACTGAAACCGTCGTTGATGCCAGAGGCCGGTCATCGCGCCGATCTCGCGGTGCTCAAGGCCCTGGCGCTGCTCGATCAGGCTGCTTTGGGCGACGGCCGGATCCTGCTGATCGGTTCGTCCCTGACCGACCAGGAGCGGCTGGGCATCCGTCGCGCGCTGAGCGGCAAATCGACTCAATTGCTGATGCTCGGCATCGGCACCGCCGAAGGCTCGCCGATCACCCAGGAAGACGGCAGCTTCCTCAAGGACGAACAAGGCGCCATTCTCGTGCCGCGCCTCGACGAGCCCGGTTTGAAAAGTTTTGCCAACGACCTGGATGGACGCTATCGCCAGGCGCGCCTGGACGATAGCGACCTGCACGCCCTTGGCCTGCTCGACGGTCCACGCAACTTGCGCAACGACGGTCAGACCTTGCGCCTGGACACCTGGGCCGATCAGGGTTACTGGCTACTGTTGCCATTGTTGCTGCTCGCGGCCTGCGGGGGGCGTCGCGGCTGGCTGCTGTGCCTGCCGCTGCTATTGGCATTGCCTCAACCGAGCTACGCCTTCGACCTCGCGGACCTTTGGCTGCGCCCTGATCAACAAGGCGTGCATTTACTCAAGCAGAAGCGTCCGGCGGAAGCCTCTCGACGCTTCGAAGACCATCAATGGCAAGGCGTCGCCCTCTATGAAGCCGGCGACTACGCAGGCGCCGCCGAGCGGTTTGCCGAAGGCGACGATGCCCACGCCCACTACAATCGAGGCAATGCCCTGGCCAAAAGCGGTGAACTGGAGGCTGCGCTGGACGCTTACGAACAGGCACTGGAACGTCAACCGGATTTGCGTCCGGCACTGACCAACAAGGCGCTGGTCGAACGTCTGCTCAAGGAGAAAAACACGCCACCCGCTCCCGAGCCAGAAGAAGCCGACAACGCCCGGCCCGAAGCCGAATCCCAGGAGCCACCGCCCGGTGCCGCCGCCCAGCCCTCGAGCAGCGGCGAACCGAAAACCGAGGGGCAACCGCCCCGCCCGGACGAGGAACAACCAGCCACCAGACCGCCGAAACCGGGGACCAACGAGGTACCGGGCAGCGAACTGGGTGACGAACAACACACCACACCGCCCTTGCGCCCGGCCACCGACAGCATCGAAGGTGAACAGCGCCAGGCACTGGAGCAGTGGCTGCGGCAGATCCCGGATGACCCCGGTGAACTGCTCAGGCGCAAATTCTGGTACGAACAGCAACAACATCAGGATCAGGAAGAAACTCGATGACCCGCTTCACCGTTTTATTGCTCGCGCTGCTGCATGGCCTGTTGTTCTGCACGGTTCAGGCACAGGCAGCAGAACTGGTCGCCAGTGTTGATCGCAGTCGCCTGAGCTCGGGCGAGACGGTCGAGCTCATCCTGGAATCCAGCGATGTCACTCAGTTCGGCAAACCTGACCTGACAGCGCTGGAGCCGTTGTTCGAAGTGCGCGGCACACGCCAGGTCAACCAGTTGAACACCCTGAGCGGTGAAAACCAGGCCACCACCCGCTGGATCGTCACCCTCCTGCCCCGGCAAAACGGCAGCGTGGTGATTCCGTCAGTGCAACTGGGCGAACTCCAGAGCCAGCCGATCACCCTGCAGGTGGTCGAGAGCGAAACACCGGACAACCCGAACAAGCGGGCTGCGGTGTTCATTGATGCCAGCCTCGATCAAACCAGCGTGTACGTACAGGCCCAGGCGGTCCTGACCCTGCGCATCTACCATTCGGTATCGCTGTACGACGACAGCAGCCTGCCGCCCTTGCAGATACCTGACGCACGCATCGAACAATTGGGCGACTCACGCACCTACGAAAAAGACATCGATGGCCTGCGCCACGGCGTGATCGAAATGCGCTACGCCATCTACCCGCAACACAGCGGCGAACTGATCATTCCAGCACAGGTCTTCAACGCCGCGCTGGTCGACCCACAACCGGTACAGGACGCCGCCCAGGGGCCCAAAGCCGGCAAGCTGATGCCCGTCACCTCGGCCGAACTGCTGTTGACGGTCAAGGCCAAGCCCATCACCTATCCGGCCGATGCCCCCTGGCTACCTGCGCGCAGCCTGACCCTGAGCGAAAGCTGGAACCCGGAGCCGGATCACACCCAGGTCGGCGATTCACTGACCCGCAGCCTGACGGTGAAGGCTGAAGGCTTGTCCAGCACCCAACTGCCACCGCTGCCCGGCACCGATGTCGGCGGCCTGCGCCGCTACCCGGATCAACCGGTGCTGGGTAACCAGAACAGCGAACGCGGCCTGGTCGGCAGTCGTGAAGACCGGGAAGCCCTGGTGCCGACACGGACCGGCGCCATCGAATTGCCTACTGTCGACGTGATCTGGTGGAACACCTTCGAAGACCATCTGGAGCACAGCAGCCTGCCCGCTCGCACGTTGCACGTGGCGGCCAATCCGAGCCTGGTGGCCGACACCCCGGCCAACGCCTCACCGGTCGATGCCAGTGCCGACAGCGAAGCGCTCTGGCGCTGGAAGCTCAGTACCTTGATCCTGGCCTGCACCACCCTGCTCGGCTTCGGCCTCTGGTGGCGTGGCCGCTGGCAACCGGCGGTGGCGCGTGTCGCTCAAACCGGCCCGAGCCCGCGCACCGTGCTCGACGACCTCAAGCGCGCCTGCCAGGCCAACGACTCCCACGCCACCCGCCAGGCCCTCGACGCCTGGGCCCGCCAACAGCCGGAAACCCTGGCCGACATGGCCGCCCGCTTCGTGCCACTGTCCGACGCCCTCGACGGCCTGAACGGCGCGCTGTACAGCGAAACCGGCCAGCACTGGCAAGGTGACGAGTTGTGGCGGGCGATCAAGGCGATCCCGATGGCCGAACGGGTTCAGGACCCGGTCGGTGACAGTGGGTTGCCGCCGCTTTATCCGAAGTAAACACGAAACATTGAGGCAAGGATGCATTTGTGGCGAGGGGGCTTGCCCCCGTTCGGTCGCGAAGCGGCCGTAAGTCCGGGCAGCTCGGTGTGCCAGAAAAAACTTGGGGCCGCTTCGCAGCCCAACGGGGGCAAGCCCCCTCGCCACAGAATCCCTGCCGCAAGAAGTTCGACGTGCAAGCACACCCGAGCTGTTTACCAGTAAACTCTCCCCCCTTTCGCCGCCTTCATTTTTCCCGCGGCCATTACCTATTTTGTAGCGGAGTCCGCCTTGCGCTTGTTTCACACCTCCGACTGGCATCTCGGGCAGAACCTGCACGGCCAGGATCGCGATTTCGAACACGGCTGTTTTCTCGAGTGGCTGTTGCGCCAGCTGAAACTGGATCAACCGGATGTGCTGTTGATCGCCGGCGATATCTTCGACACGGTGAATCCACCGGTCAAAGCCCAGGAACGCCTCTACGACTTCATCGTCAGCGCCCACGAACAGCAGCCCTTGCTGACCATCGTGATGATCGCCGGCAACCACGATTCCGGCTCGCGGATCGAACTGCCCGCGCCCTTGATGCGGCGCTTGCGCACCCATGCGCTCGGTCGCGTTTTGTGGCTCGACGACGGTCAACTGGACGCCGAGCGCCTGCTGCTGCCCTTGCCGGATGCCAGTGGTGAAATCACCGGCTGGTGCCTGGCGCTGCCATACCTGCGCCCGGCGGAAGTCACCGGCGCGCACTTGGGTGACAACTACTTGCGCGGGATCGGTCAGGTGCACGAGTGGCTGATCGAAGCGGCCAACGCCAAGCGCCAGCCGGGCCAGGCACTGATCGCCATCAGCCACGCGCACATGGCGGGCGGCTCGGTGTCGGAAGACTCCGAGCGCAGCCTGATCATCGGCAACGCTGAAGCCCTGCCCGCCAGCCTGTTCGGGCCGAGCATCAGCTACGTCGCCCTCGGCCACTTGCACAAACCGCAGAAGGTCAACGGCGAAGAGCGCATCCGCTACAGCGGCTCGCCGATTCCGCTGTCGTTTTCCGAGATCAGCTATCAGCACCAGATTCTCGACATCAAGCTCGACGGCGAGACCCTGGTCAGCGTCGAGCCGAAACTGATCCCCCGCGCGGTCAACCTGCAACGCATCGGCCCGGCGCCATTGAGCGAGATCCTGCTGCAACTGGCGGACCTGCCGAACATCGACCTGTTGGCCGACATCCAGCGCCAGCCATGGCTGGAGGTGCGGGTGCGCCTCGACGAGCCGCAGCCCGACCTGCGCAATCAAGTGGAAACCGCCCTGCAAGGCAAGGCCGTGCGCCTGGTGCGTATTGCCGCCGAGTACGCCGGCAACGGCGGCCGTGACGGTGCCGACGAAGGCAGCACGCTGATCGAACTGGATCAGCTCACGCCTCAGGAACTGTTTAGCCGCGCCTGGCAGGACAACTACGGCAGCGAGGTCGACGAGCAGACCCTCAAGGACTTTGCCGAGCTGTTGCAGGACGTGCAGATGGAGAGCGAACAGCCATGAAAATCCTCGCGATCCGCCTGAAAAACCTCGCCTCGCTGGCCGGGCCGTTTGAAATCGACTTCACCGCCGAACCCCTGGCCAGTGCCGGACTGTTCGCCATCACCGGCCCCACCGGCGCCGGCAAAAGCACCTTGCTCGATGCCCTGTGCCTGGCGCTGTTTGGCGCCGTACCGCGCCTGAACAATACCGGCCGCGATGCCAAGGTGCCGGACGCCGATGGCGAAATCGCTACCGGCGACCCGCGTACCCTGCTGCGTCGCGGCACGGGTGAAGGCTATGCGGAAGTGGATTTCGTCGGTGTCGACGGTCGCCGCTACCGCGCCCGCTGGGAAGCCAATCGTGCCCGGGACAAGGCCGCCGGCAAGCTGCAGGCCAGCCGCCAGAGCTTGCGTGACATCGATCAGGATCAATTGCTCGCCAGCCAGAAAGGCGAATACAAGACTCAGCTCGAAGCCGCGCTGGGCCTGAATTTCGAACAGTTCACCCGCGCGGTGATGTTGGCGCAAAGCGAGTTCAGCGCGTTCCTCAAGGCCGATGACAACGACCGCAGCGAGCTGCTGGAAAAACTCACCGACACCGCGCTCTACACCCGCCTCGGTCGTCGCGCCTTCGACAAGACCAAGGAAGCCCGCGAGGCGCACAAGCTGCTACAGGATCAGGCCAGCGGCGTGACGCCGCTGCCGCCGGAAGCCCGCGCGGAACTGGATGAGCGCTTCAACCAGGCGCAGCAGCAACTCAAGACCCAACAGGCGCAGCTCAAACAACTTGAACTGCAGGACACCTGGCTCAAGGACCTGCGTCGCTTGCAAGACGAACATCTGGCCGCCAGCGAACAACTGCAATCGGCCCAGACCCACTGGGAGGCCCTGGCCCGTGAGCGCTTGAGGCACACCCGCCTTGAACAACTGGCCCCGCAACGGCACCAGTTCGCCCGTAAAGCCGAGGTCGATGCGCTACTGACACCCTTGGCGGCGCAAATTGCCTTGCACACGCAGCAGCAAGTCGAACTCGGCGAGCGCCAGACGCAGCTTGAGCAAAAGCTCAGCGCCGCCCGGATCGCCTTGAGCGAAACCCAACAACGGCAAACCGACAGCACTCCATTATTGCGTCAGGCCTTCGAAGCCCAAAGCACCCTCGCCCGCCTGGCCAAGGACACCGCCCTCAGCGCCGAAGCCAGGCAACAGGCGCAACAGGCCTGCACCCAAGGCCAGGGCACGATTCAAACCTTGCTCGATCAGCAAGCCCGTGGCGCCGCGGACTTACAGCGCATCGCCAGCGGGCTGGAACAAAGCACCCATCTGGCTCCATTGAGCGATGCCTGGAATGCCTACCGTGATCGCCTGCAACAGTTGATGTTGATCGGCAACCGGTTGAATCAGGGCCAGGCCGAACTGGCCAGCCTCGAACAAAACGCCGCGAGCACCGAACAGGCGCTCACCGCGCAGAAGCAGCAACTGGAGGTGCTGTTCAAGGAGGCCGGCGCCGAACCGGATGCCGTCGCCGAGCAGATCGGCATCCTGGGTAGCCTGTTGCAGGACAACCGCAAGCAACTGCGCGCCGTCGAAGACCTTGGGCGCCTGTGGGCCAGCCAGCAGGACCTGGACAAGCGCGGTGCCGAGCTGCAACAACGCCAACTCACCGCGCAGCAGGAGCGTGAACGCCTGACCCAGGATGGGGTCAAGGCCAAGGCTGATCTGAGCGTTGCCGAACAGACCCTCAACGTCACGCGCGAACTGCTGGAGCGTCAGCGTCTGGCGCGCAGTGCCAGTGTCGAAGAGCTGCGCGCGCAGTTGCAGGATGACCAGCCTTGCCCGGTCTGCGGCAGCAAAGAGCATCCCTATCATCAGCCCGAAGCCCTGCTGCAGAGCCTCGGGCGTTTTGATGAAAGCGAGCAGGCCAACGCGCAAAAGGCCGTCGACCTGCTCAAGGAAAAACTCACCGACCTGCGCGCCGAAGTCGGCGGGCTGATCGCCCAGCAAAAGGAACTGCTGCAACAGCAGGAGCATCTGGCGACCCAGCAGCAAGCCCTCGCCCCGAGTCTGGAAGCGCATCCGCTGGCGACCCAACTGCTGAATCAGGATGCCGCTAAACGCGATGCCTGGCTCATCCAGCAAAACAGTCAGCTCAACCAGAGCATCAGCCAGGACGAGCAACGGCAGAGCGCGCTGCTCACCCTGCAACAGGATGCCGCACGCCTGACCCAGCAACTGCGCCATGCCGAAACCGCGCACCAGCAAGCGGCCCAGCACCTGAGCAATCAACAGCGCGAACTGGGCAACGATCGCCAGCGCCTGGACGAAGAACTCAGCGCATTCGCCAACCTGCTCCCGGCCGAGACCCTGCAAGCGCTGCGTGTCGAACCGGCCGCGACCTTCATGCAGCTCGACCGGCAGATCGCCGAGCGCCTGGCGCAACTCGAGCAGCAAAAGGAAGAGCTGGCCGAGCAGCAACAGCGCCAACAAAACCTGGAGAAGGAACAGGATCGCCAGCACAGCCGCGTGCAGCAATTGCAGGCCGCCGAACAGCAGTTCACCGGGCTGGCCGAACAGCAACAGACGAGCCAGCACACGCTCGGGCAACTACTCGGTGAACACAGCAGCGCCGAGCACTGGCAGCAGCAACTGGAGCAGGCCGTGGAACAGGCCCGCAGCGCCGAAGCCAGCACTGCGCAGACGCTGCAAAGCGTCGTCACGCAGTCAGTGCAGATCGCCGCCGAGCTCAAGGCCCAGCAGGAACGCCTGCACGCACTGGAAGGCGAAGAACGTGAGCTCGCCGGCAAGATCGGTGACTGGCGTGCCCGTCATCCCGAGCTGGATGACGGCGGCCTCGAAGACTTGCTGCGCGTCGACGACACCCAGGTCAGCGAACTGCGCCAGCGCTTGCAGCACAGCGAAAAAGCCATCGAACAGGCCAGCGTCCTGGTGCAGGAGCGCGACAAGCGCCTGCTCGATCACCAGGCTCAACAGAACGGCAACCTCGATGCCGAGCAGTTGGCCAGTGCGCTGATCGACCTGCAAAACCTCGCCGCCACCAGCGAGCAACACTGCGCCGAACTGCGCGCCGAGCAGGCCGAGGACCAGCGCCGACAGAACGCCAATCAGGCCCTGGCGCAACAGATTGCCGACGCCTACAACGAGTACCAACGCTGGGCACGCTTGAATGCGTTGATCGGCTCCGCCACCGGCGACACCTTCCGCAAGATCGCCCAGGCCTACAACCTTGACCTGCTGGTGCATCACGCCAACGTGCAATTGCGCCAACTGGTGCGCCGCTATCGCCTCAAGCGCGGCGGCAGCATGCTCGGCTTGCTGGTGATGGACACCGAAATGGGCGACGAACTGCGCTCGGTGCATTCGCTGTCCGGGGGCGAGACCTTCCTGGTGTCGCTGGCGCTGGCCCTCGGTCTGGCGTCGATGGCGTCGAGCACGTTGAAAATCGAGTCGCTGTTCATCGACGAAGGCTTCGGCAGCCTCGATCCGGAATCCCTGCAACTGGCCATGGACGCTCTCGACGGCTTGCAGGCCCAGGGCCGCAAGGTCGCGGTGATTTCCCACGTACAGGAAATGCACGAACGGATTCCGGTGCAGATTCAGGTCCAGCGCCAGGGCAACGGCCTGAGCACCCTGGAGGTGAAATGAACACCCTGTATTCCTTCCGCCGCTGCCCGTACGCCATGCGCGCACGCATGGCCCTGCGTTACTCGGGCGTGGCCGTGGACATTGTCGAAGTCAGCCTGAAGGCCAAGCCCACCGAAATGCTCGCGCTGTCGGGCAAAGGCACGGTGCCGGTGCTGAGCGCCGATGGCCGGGTGATCGACGAAAGCCTCGACATCATGCGCTGGGCCTTGGCACAGAACGATCCCCAGGACTGGTTGCTCAAGGATGATCCTGTGGCAGCGGCGCAAATCGCTCCGTTGATCGAACACAACGATCAGGTGTTCAAGGTGCACTTGAATCGCTACAAGTACGCCGAGCGTTATCCCGAGCAACCGATGGAGGTTTATCGCGGCGAGGGCGAGGTGTTTTTGCAAAGGCTGGAGGCATTGCTGGAGGGACGCGACTACTTGCTGGCCGATCATCCAAGCCTGGCCGATGTGGCGTTGATGCCCTTCGTGCGCCAGTTCGCCCACGTCGACCGCGACTGGTTCGCGCAGACGCCGTATCGGTGCTTGCAGGACTGGTTGCAGCGGTTTCTGGAGTCGGATTTGTTTACGGGAATAATGCGCAAGTAAGCCACCACACACTGTGGCGAGGGGGCTTGCCCCCGTTCGGCTACGCAGTAGCCGCAAAACCTGCACATGCGATCTGGATGGTGCAGCGCGATATTCTGATTTTGGGGTTGCTTCGCAACCCAACGGGGGCAAGCCCCCTCGCCACAAAAGCCCTTCATCGACAGCATGGTTTACGCAAACACCTCACACATCCCGATCGCCGAGCAATCCACCTGGAACGGCCCGAAAGCCACCCCTTCATTCCTGATCGGCGGATTGCCGGCCAACATGCCTTGGGCCTTGGCGGTCTCGATATTGCGTGCAATGTTGTGGTTGGCCTCCATGGCACGGGCCACGCCGCCTATCGAGCCTTGCCCGATCCCCAGCAAGGAAAAGCCATTGGTGATGAATGCCAGGAAGGCGATGATCAAAAGCTTGCACCCTTTCATGCGCCGATGACTCCCGCGAGTTCAGCCTGATCAACACTCGCGTTTTGCGCGCGGTGTTCAAACTGGATGCCGGGATGAGCAACCTGGATCGGCGCTTCGAAGGTGGATTGCGACTGAGCCGAAAGGCTGACCAGCAGCACCATGGCAAGGTAGAGACCGATCGCCACATAGGCGCCGTGTTTGGCAGAAGTGAGAATTGTGCTGGCCATGATGTTCTCCGCAGGCATGTTTCAATGCCCACAGAATCGATCAAAAAAGCCTGGGTAACCACTCAGGGTTATCCATAGTGACCATCAGCCTCGTTGATCATTAAGCCAGACTATTTCAGTCTTCAATAAAACTTATCAAGCGCTCGCGGGCAGCGTCCGGCTCACCCGGAACAGGGTCGGCCGCCGACAGAATGGGGGTGGAATAGAGAAACAGTAGAACCAATGCCAGACGCGTCACCATGCTGCCGATCCTTGCCGTGAGGATGAGTCAAAAAATCAGCGTCAATTTAAACACATGGCAATGTGATATCAAGCGCGACATTGATGGCAAAGTGATGCTGTCGCAAATGCGTTATGCAGGAGCGACATCACTCCGATCGTTTTCAACACCCGTGTTTCAACATCAGGGTCTTCGATCATCAGTGACTTCGCTCCTGCATAAAGGCAGGGGGGTAAGCGTTCAGGCCTGGGTTTTGTGATCCAGCGCGGCGTAGAAGTTGGCGCTCTGTTGCAGGTACTTCTGGGTGTAGCTCTGGGTGTGGGCTTTTTTGTCGCTGATTTCAACGTTGGCACTGGCTGGCAGCGCAACGGTGGCAGAAATGGCGGAAGCGGCGATGACAGAGAAGATGTTGAAGTTCATGGCGGTATTCCTCGGATTCAGTTGGCTTGCTTGCCCGGTGGGGCCGTGAAGCAAACTTAACCCTCGAGGGTTCATGCCTTGAAATGCTTTGTAGCAGTACCAGATATCAGCGTCATTGATAAAAGCAGGCAGGCCCCATCAACCGGGGCCTGCGGCTTATTGACGCAGCAAAAACCTGAGGTCGCTCGGGGCGTCCATCGGCAGTTTTTGCACGGTTTTGCCCAGCAGACCGGACCTGGCGTCGCGTTCGACGACGACAATCTGGTTGCTCTTCTGGTTGGCGATCAACAGGAATTTGCCGCTCGGGTCGAGGCTGAATTCCCGCGGATGATCGCCCTCCACCGCCCGCCGTTGCAGCTCGTTGAGGTGGCCGGTCGCCGGATCGATGGCAAACACCAGTAGCTGATTGGCCGTGCCACGGTTGCTGACGTAGAGGAACTTGCCGTCAGCCGAGGCATGCAACGCCGCCGCAGCCTTGTCCGAGACCGGTTGCCCGGCAGCCAGATCGACCATCTGCGTCTGTTCGAGTTGGCCGTCGTGGTAATCGAACACCGCCACTTGCGCGCTCATTTCCATGGTCAGCCAGGCGTGTTTGCCATCGGCGCTGAACAGCAGGTGGCGCGGCCCGCTGCCCGCTGGCAACTGCACGAATGCCGGGGTGGCCGGAGTCAACGGCAGTTCCGGGTTGGCCTTGGGGTCGAAGCGGTAGGCAAACACCTTGTCGGCGCCCAGGTCATTGACGAACACGTACTTGCCGTCCGGCGACGGGATGGTCGAATGCACATGGGCCGAGGCCTGGCGCTCGGGATTGACCCGGCTCGCCGGGTGGCTGCTCATCTGCACCACCGGTTTGAGCTTGCCATCGGCCGCCACCGGCAATATCGCCAGGGTGCCGCCCGGGTCTTCGGCCACCGAGTAATTGCTGACGAACAAATGGCTGCCATCAGTGCTGAGACTGGAATGGGTCGGCTCGTTGCCCAGGCTTTGTACCTGGCTGACCAGGCTCAGCGCGTGGGTCTTGGGATCGATTGCGAAACTGCTGACGCGCCCTACCGGATCGGTCTGGCCCGGGCCGTTTTCGTTGACCACGAACAGGTGTCGCCGGTCCTTCGACAGGGTCAGCCACGACGGGTTTTCGCTCTTGATCACTTGCAGGGGCCTGGCATCGATCTGCCCGGTGCTGCTGTCGAAAGCCAGGCGGTAGATGCCCTGGCTTTGACCGGCGGTGTAGGAGCCCACCAGCAGTTGATCGTTCTCGGCGGATGCGACCTGGACGCCCATGGCGCCGATGCTGCCGGCCATCAACAGTGGCCAGAGGTTACGCATCGTCCTGGTCGTCATCTTCGTTGTCACCGCTGACGACATCGCCCACGCACACCAAGCGGTGTTCACCCGAGTCACCGGTGATCAACCAGCTTTGCAGCGTGGTGTCGAAGGTCGCGGCCTGGATCTGCGCCGGGGTGAACTCCCAGTGTTTGGCCGCACGGCCATCCATGCATTCAATGTGCAGGTTATCGAACTCGTCGAGGGCGAATTCGAAGGCATGCAGCCCGTCGATCTCCACCATTCCGCAGTGTTCGAGGGCATTGAGCAAGGTGTCGGTTGGGGCAGTCATGGCTATCAGTCTTTGAATGAGAAAGACGCAATGATAGCTCATTGTGTCCCGATCCAATGTAGGAGCGAGCCTGCTCGCGATAGCGGTATTCCAGTCGATGTAGATGTTGACGGGTCGTCCGCTATCGCGAGCAGGCTCGCTCCCACAAGGATTGTGGTCAGCCGCTAGAGCGCCTCGCGGGACGATTGCCCATCCACCAGTCGCTGGATACGCAGCGGATTGCCGTTCTTCAGCGCATCCGGCAGCAGGCTGTCCGGGTAGTTCTGAAAGCACACCGGGCGCAGGAAACGATCGATGGCCAGTGTGCCCACCGATGTACCGCGCGCATCGGACGTTGCCGGGTAAGGCCCGCCGTGGACCATCGAATCGCAGACTTCCACGCCCGTCGGATAGCCATTGAGCAGGATGCGTCCGACCTTCTGTTCCAGCAACGCCGTCAACCCGGCGAACTGCTCGAAGTCTTCCGGCTCGCCAATGACGGTGGCGGTCAATTGGCCGTGCAGGCCGTTCAAGGCCGCCATCAGTTGCCCATGGTCGGCCACTTCAACCACCACTGTGGTCGGGCCGAACACTTCCTCTTGCAGCACTTCATCGCCATCGAGCAGCAGGCTGACATCGGCCTTGAACAGCTGCGGTTGTGCCTGATTGCCCTGCTGCGGATTGCCGGCCAGGTGCTCGATCCCCTGATGCGCGAGCAGCTTTTGCAAGCCCTGGCCATAGCTGCTCAGGGTTCCGGCATTGAGCATGGTTTGCGCCGGCTGGTCCCCCATCAACCCGGCCACTTGCTGCACAAAGGCACTGAATGACGCAGAACGGATGCCGATCACCAGACCGGGATTGGTGCAGAACTGACCGCAGCCCTGAACCACCGATGCCGTGAGGTCCCGGGCGACGGTCTCGGCCCGCGCCTGCAACGCCTGGGGCAACACGATCACCGGGTTGATGCTGGACATCTCGGCGAACACCGGAATCGGTTGCGCACGGGCCGCGGCCATGTCGCACAAGGCCCGACCGCCCTTGAGCGAACCGGTGAAGCCCACGGCCTGAATCGCCGGATGCTTGACCAGCACCTCGCCGACGCCACCACCGTAGATCATGTTGAACACGCCCGCCGGCATCCCGGTTTTCTCGGCGGCACGGATGATTGCATCCGCCACCCATTCAGCCGTGGCCATGTGACCGCTATGGGCCTTGAACACCACCGGGCACCCGGCGGCCAGCGCCGAGGCGGTATCGCCGCCGGCGGTGGAGAACGCCAGCGGAAAGTTGCTGGCACCGAACACGGCCACAGGTCCCAGGCCGATACGGTATTGACGCAGGTCCGGACGCGGCAACGGTTGACGCTCCGGCAATGCCCGGTCGATCCGTGCGCCGTAGAAATCACCGCGACGCAGGACTTTGGCAAACAGGCGCATCTGCCCGCTGGTACGTCCACGCTCGCCTTGGATTCGGCCTGCGGGTAGCGCCGTTTCGCGACAGACCACAGCGACAAAATCATCACCGAGGGCATCCAGTTCATCGGCGATGGCCTCGAGAAACTGCGCCCGCCGCTCCGCGCTCAGGCTGCGATAAGCCGGATACGCGACCGCCGCCGCGTTGGCCGCCGCATCGACTTCCTGCGGGGTCGCCTGATAAAAAACGTCAGGCAATGCCTCACCGGTGGTGGCATCGACACTCTGCAATTTGACGCTGCCGGCGGCGCTGCGTTGGCCGCCGATGTAGTTGTGTCCAAGAATCCGGGTCATGGGAAAGTCCTCAAAGTGTGCCGACGGTGCCGGGCGCGAAAGTCGCTGCGACCGGTGCGATGCCGTTGATCAATGGCGCGCCGAATTCGGCCTGGGTGATCTCGAACACGTCACCCGGTTGCGTGCGAATGCCGTCGCCAAAGGACAGGGTCGCGGTGCCGAAGAAGTGAATGTGCACATCCCCCGGGCGCAGGAACTGGCTGTACTTGAAATGATGGAATTCGAGGTTGGCGAGGCTGTGGCACATGTTCGCCTCGCCACTGAGAAACTCGTTCTGCCACAGCACTTCGCCGTCGCGCAGGATGCGGCTGGTGCCCGCCAGATGCTGCGGCAGTTCGCCGACCCGAAGCTCTGGGCCATAGCTGCAGCTGCGCAGTTTCGAGTGGGCCAGATACAGGTAGTTCTTGCGCTCCATGACGTGGTCGGAGAACTCGTTGCCCACGGCAAAACCCAGGCGATACGGCTTGGCGTCGTGACCGATCACATACAGGCCGGCGATCTCCGGCTCTTCACCGGCATCTTCGGCAAACGGTGGCAGGGGAAACGGCTGGCCGGGCCTGACGACGATGCTGCCATCGCCTTTATAGAACCATTCCGGTTGCACACCGGCTTCATCCGCCGCCGGCTTACCGCCCTCCACGCCCCACTTGAAGATGCGCATGGTGTCGGTCATCGCGGTTTCGTCGCCACTTTGCTGGTGCATCTTGTCCCGGGCCGAGGCGCTGCCCAGATGGGTCAGGCCCGTGCCGCTGACCAGCAGGTGCGCCGGGTCCGCATGGTCCAGGGGCGGCAGGATGCGCCGCTGCGTCAGCAGTTCGGCATAGTCATGGCTGATGCCCAGCCCCAGGCTTTGCACCTGTTGCTCAAGGCTTGCGCCCGCCTCGATCGCCGCCAATGCCAGGTCACGCACGGTACGCGCGTCCTGCACTTCACGGACCAGGCCTGCCTCGACCACGCCGACACGGCGTTCGCCGTTACTCAATTCGAACTGAACCAAACGCATGAATTTTCTCCTATTCCTTCAAAAACACCGCGGATCTCTGTAGGAGTGAGCCTGCTCGCGATAGCGATGTATCAGTCGCCGACAACATTGGATGTGCCGACGCTATCGCGAGCAGGCTCACTCCTACATTGGATTAGCGTGCACTTGCTGCAAATTGATCGGCTGGCAGGACGTGCTTGCGTTCCAGCAGGCGATAGACAACGCCAGTCAGAATCAACCCGAACACCATCACCCCCGACAGGAAGTACAGGCCCGAAGCCAGGTTGCCGGTGTATTCCTTCAACGCGCCGATCACGAATGGACCGAGGTAGCCGCCGAGGTTGCCCACCGAGTTGATCAAGGCGATCCCCGCCGCCGCACTGGCGCCGGCGAAGAAGCGGCCCGGCAAGGTCCAGAACACCGCCGTGCAGGAGAACAGTGCGAACGCCACCAGGCACAGCGCCGCCAGTTGCAGCATCGGCACCGACAGCCAGGCGCTGAGGAACAGGCCAATCGCACCCAGTACGTAAAGCACGGCGAGATGGCCATAGCGGTCGTTCAAGCGGTCGGAACTGCGCGGAATGATCAGCAGGCCGACGATTCCGAAGATGTACGGCACCGCCGAAACAAAACCGGTCACCAGGTCGCTGCCGCCGAACTGCTTGATCAGGGTCGGCAGCCACAGACCCAGGCCATAGATGCTCAGGGTCACCGGCAGGTAGAACAGCGCCAGCAGCAGGACGCGCTTGTCCTTGAGGGCGTGCAACGGGTTGCCGTGACGGGTCTGGCCGTAGGCATCCAGATCCTTTTTCAGCTCGCTGTTCAGCCAGTCCTTTTCCGCTTGGTCCATCCACTTCACTTGCTGCGGGCCGTCCGGCAGGTAGCGCAGCACCGGCCAGGTCAGCAGGATCGCCGGGCAGCCAATGACGATGAACAGCCACTGCCAGCCGTGCAGCCCCAACACACCGTCCATGCCCAGCAAGCCACCGGACACCGGGCCGGTGATCATCATCGCAATGGGTTGCGACAGGATGAACAACCCGAGGATCTTGCCGCGATGGCGCACCGGGAACCACTGGGTGATGTAGTACAGAACGCCCGGGAAGAACCCGGCCTCGGCGGCGCCGAGCAGAAAGCGCATCACATAGAAGCTGCTCGGCCCCTGGACGAAGGCCATGCCGATAGTGATGGCGCCCCAGGTAACCATGATCCGCGCGAACCAGCGCCGTGCGCCGAAGCGGTCGAGCATCAGGTTGCTGGGGATTTCCAGCAGGAAGTAGCCGATGAAGAACAGCCCGGCGCCAAGACCGTAGGCGGCATCGCCCAGGCCGATGTCGGCGCCCATGTGCAATTTGGCGAAGCCCACCGCGGAGCGGTCCACATAGGCGATCAGGTACAGCAGGATCAGGAAGGGAATCAGTTTCAGCGTGATGCGACGGATAAGCCGCAGTTCCTGGCTCATGAGATCGGTCTCCGATTGTTGTTTTTATGGAACCTCGGGGGACGCCTCTCGCGAAAAATTCACCAGGGCCATCCCTCCGTTTGAGCGGACTATATAGTAATACTATTTACTCAACAATACTTCCAAAGCGCGGAATTTGAGCTTATGTTACGCCTCAGCTCGAACAATATAGTCATACAATAAGAGAACCGATCATGTCTGATAAGAAACCCACCCTGCGCTCCGCCCAATGGTTTGGCACAGCCGACAAGAACGGCTTCATGTACCGCAGCTGGATGAAGAATCAGGGCATCGCCGACCACCAGTTCCATGGCAAGCCGATCATCGGCATCTGCAACACCTGGTCGGAACTGACCCCGTGCAACGCGCATTTCCGCCAGATTGCCGAGCACGTCAAACGCGGGGTGATCGAGGCCGGGGGCTTTCCGGTGGAATTTCCGGTGTTCTCCAACGGCGAATCGAACCTGCGCCCTACCGCCATGCTCACCCGCAACCTGGCGAGCATGGATGTCGAAGAAGCCATTCGCGGTAACCCGATCGATGGCGTGGTGCTGCTGACCGGTTGCGACAAAACCACCCCGGCCTTGCTGATGGGCGCCGCCAGTTGTGACGTACCGGCCATCGTCGTCACCGGCGGGCCGATGCTCAACGGCAAGCACAAGGGTAAGGACATCGGCTCCGGCACCGTGGTCTGGCAGCTCAGTGAACAGGTCAAGGCCGGCACCATCAGCATCGACGATTTCCTCGCGGCCGAGGGCGGCATGTCCCGCTCGGCCGGCACCTGCAACACCATGGGCACCGCCTCGACCATGGCCTGCATGGCCGAAGCACTGGGCACTTCCCTGCCCCACAACGCGGCGATCCCGGCCGTGGATGCGCGCCGTTATGTGTTGGCGCACATGTCCGGCATGCGTGCCGTGGAAATGGTGCGCGAAGACTTGAAACTGTCGAAGATCCTCACCAGGGAAGCCTTCGAAAACGCCATTCGCGTCAACGCAGCCATCGGCGGTTCGACCAATGCGGTGATCCACCTGAAGGCCATCGCCGGGCGCATTGGCGTCGAGTTGGACCTGGATGACTGGACCCGCATCGGTCGCGGCATGCCGACCATCGTCGACCTGCAACCGTCCGGGCGCTTCCTGATGGAAGAGTTCTATTACGCCGGTGGCTTGCCGGCCGTGCTGCGTCGCCTTGGCGAAGCCAACCTGATCCCGAACCCGAATGCCTTGACCGTCAACGGCAAGTCCATCGGCGAGAACACCAGGGACGCGCCGATCTATGGCGAGGACGAAGTGATCCGCACCCTCGACAACCCGATCCGCGCCGATGGCGGCATCTGTGTGTTGCGCGGCAACCTGGCCCCGCTGGGCGCCGTGCTCAAGCCGTCCGCCGCCACGCCCGAACTGATGCAGCATCGAGGCCGCGCAGTGGTGTTCGAGAACTTCGACATGTACAAGGCACGGATCAACGATCCGGAACTGGACGTGGATGCCAACTCGATCCTGGTGATGAAGAACTGCGGGCCGAAGGGTTATCCGGGCATGGCCGAAGTGGGCAACATGGGCCTGCCGGCCAAGCTGCTGGCCCAGGGCGTGACCGACATGGTGCGTATTTCCGATGCGCGCATGAGCGGCACGGCGTATGGCACTGTTGTGCTGCACGTCGCCCCGGAAGCCGCTGCCGGCGGACCGCTGGCCGCAGTGAAAGAAGGCGACTGGATCGAACTTGATTGCGCCAGCGGCCGCTTGCACCTGGATATTCCGGACGCCGACCTGGCCGCGCGCATGGCTGACCTGCAACCGCCGCAGAACCTGATCGTCGGTGGGTATCGCCAGCTGTACATCGAGCATGTGCTGCAAGCGGACCAGGGTTGTGACTTCGACTTCCTGGTCGGTTGCCGCGGGGCTGAAGTGCCGCGTCACTCCCACTAAAAGCAAAAGATCGCAGCCTTCGGCAGCTCCTACGGGATTCAGGTCAGACACATTCATTGTGGTGAATCGGATCTCTGTAGGAGCTGCCGAAGGCTGCGATCTTTTCAAGGGCTGGATCGCCCACCGTCCGCGCCTGCTATCATGCGCGACACCTATTCGCACAGGACCGCGCCGTTTCCCATGGATTACCGCAAACCCTCCGACCGCAAAAGCATGCACTCGCGCATCGTCCAGGAACTGGGCATGCAGATCGTCTCGGGACGTTTCCTGCCGGACGACAAACTGCCCGCCGAAGCGCTGTTGTGCGAAGAGTATGCGGTCAGCCGGCCGGTGCTGCGTGAAGCCACCCGGGTGCTGGTCGCCAAGGGCCTGGTGTATTCCCGCCCGCGGGTCGGCACCGTGGTCAAGCCGCGCAAGGACTGGCACATGCTTGATCCGGACGTGCTGCACTGGTTGATGCAAAGCAGTCCGCAGAATCAGTTTTTCGACCTACTGACCAGCGTGCGCAGCATCATCGAACCGGCCGCTGCCGCCCTCGCCGCGCAATTCGCCACGGAAGCGGACATTGCCTCCATCGGTGAGGCCTACCAGCGCATGGAAGCCGCGCCGACGCCGGAAGCGTTGTTGCAGCCGGACCTGGACTTCCACAGTCGCATCGCCGATGCCACGCACAACGACTTGCTGGCCAACCTGTGCAACATGCTTTCTGTGGCCATCGCCGAAGCCCTGAAACATTCCAACCAGCGGCCGAACCTGCATGAACTGGCGCTGCCCCGGCACAAGGCAATCCTGACCGCCATAGAAAACCGCGACGCCCTCGGTGCGCGGCATGCGACGCTGGTGCAACTGGACGATGCCCGCAGCGCGCTGAATGTCGTACTCGGTTCCGAGCTGCCCTGAGCGATATATCGGCCGATCACCAGGCACGATCCGCACACTTTTCGAGTACTCCGGTGGTAGCCGGATACCGCACTCGCCTGCGATAAACTCGCCATTCTGGCAGCGAAACCACACTTCTTTCGCTACAGAACGGTATCCGATATGCAGAATCAATCCGCCGTCCCGCCAGACGAGACTCAGGGGCAACCCACACGCCCCGCTACCAGCGACGCTCCCGCTCAAGCAGTCGCCCTTCGATTCGCCAGCCGACCGACATTGCGCCAGGTCGCCGGACAAATGCTTCAAGCCAGTATCCTGGAGCACTACCCGCCTCTGGCCCTGGACCTGGATGTCACCCGGCTCGCCATACCCAACCAGACCGGGGGATGGGACCTCAAGCTATTGATCGACGTGGCCCTGGACTATCTGGGCAACAACACATCCCTGAATCTCACGGCAGAAATTGACGGACGCGTACACTTCCTCACCAACCGCGCGCCCTCGCGTCTGACCTACGAAGCGCAAGGACCGAAACGTCCCGACATGGGCGTTATCCAGGAAAAAATCCAGTCATTGGCGTTGACTCTGGGCACCCGGTTTCAGGATGCCCTGACGGCCTACTGGAACCAGGCGCACGACACCAAAGTCAGCCACTGGCAATGGCTGGGTGACCTGCTGGCAAGCGGTCTGAACAGTGCGGCAAGCCTTCTTCCCGAGGCTCAAAAAGATGACCGGGCCGCACTCTACGAACTGGCTCGATATCCCGACCGTCGTGAGCGCCAGGCTATCCCCCACCCTGACGGTTTTGTGCATGCCTATTGCCTGGAAACCTGCTTGATCCGCAATGGCGAAAGCACGTCCTTCACCACGCCGGACCTGCTCGTGGTGCAAGGAAGCCAGGTCTTTTTGTACCGTGTTTCAGGCCGTCTGGAGTCGTACCCCAGCATGGAAGCGTTCAATCAGGCCTGGGGCCGTGAGGTGGAGCGCCAGTTCATCGCCGACATAATCGTCATCAAGCGTTCCGAGCCCGATGGAAATATCTTCGATACTCAGGCGGCGTTGCTGCTGGAGCGTCAGCTGGAGAACCTGGACGCCATCCGGCTTCCCGCCGACCAAGGGGTTCGCGCACTGGAAGAACGTTTCGCCGCCAGCACCGACCCGGCCCCTTGCTTCAGCCATGCTCCGGCGCCTGACCAGCAACCTGTCGAAAAAATACGCGCGACCCTGCCCCAATGGCTCAAGGACGCCAGCGACAGCGAGCGTGCCGAATATCGTCAATTGCTGGTCGAACAGGCGCAATGGCAACGACAGACAGGCGGCATGTCCTTCCTCGACGGCATCGAAAACCTGCATGATTTCACCAACAACGCCTTGCGTGATCAGATGCGCCTGGACCATCCAGATTCCGATTGCGAACCTGGCGATCTGCTGCTCGATTTCCGGGTGGCGGCCGGTGATCTGGGCAGCGGCTTCATCACCCGCGTTCCCATGACGCTGACCGAACTGGCCATCCACAACCTCAGCGCCACGCCCTCGGGCAGCATGACCATCACGGACAAGACCGGAAAAGCCGTCCCGTCGTGGCTGACCGCCGACTACATCCTGGGTGAAAAAGGTCTGTTCAGCAGCACCGAAGGGCTTATCAGCCGAGTGAACATCGGCGAACGTTACCCGAACACCCTCAAAACCCTGCTGCTCGAAGACAACAGCGAATCGCAACGTCGCGAAATCGAGTTTAGCCAGGCGCTCAAGGTACAGCTGCCGCTTCAGGCGCTGGAACACAGGATCCGCGGCGAGCACGGACTGAGCTTCCAGGGCTACCGTTATATCAAGGCCGTCTTGCACACCCATGCACCCGAGCGCGTCGTCGACGGCCGGGACATCGTCATCCGCGCGCTTGCCTTTACCCGCAAGGCCGGCGCGGCCGCCGATGTCGTCGACAACATGTTCATCATTGAACCGCGCGACACCGGCATCGGCCCGCACATCCTTTATCGGCCCGTATACCAGGACGCCTTGCAGCAGTTCCCAAGCCGTGAAGCCTTGTTCAACGCCATTGCACATGCCGGCCCCCTGCAAGACAGCGTACTGAGCTGGCTGCCGGACAGGGCCAGGCCGATCTACAGCAATGACGGGTTCAACAGCCCCCATATCCTTCGTTTCGGCACGGGAGACGACACCGTCCGTTGGGAAAAACCGGAGCCCGCGCAGTTGGCTCAGGGCTCCAGCACCGAAGAAGTACCTGGTTCGCTGGTACAGGCGCTGGCCACCGGGAATCTGACGCAGTACCTCTACGCCAGCAACGCACGGGCGCTCATTGACCTGGCTGACAGAGAATCGGTTTCCAACGCCGAAAACCGCTGGGCCATCGTGCGCGAGGGCGGCTGGTTGCTGTTCAACGCCTTGCTCCTGCCAGTGCTTCGTGGCCCGGCGATGCTGGCTGGCTGGATGCTGCAGCTGGCCGTCGCCCTGAAAAGCGATGTGACGGCGCTGCACAGTAATGACCCGACAGCCCGGGAACTGGCCTGGGTCGATCTGCTGCTCAATGTCGGGTTGATCCTGTTGCATGTGTCGCCCCAACCCCATCCGCCCGGGCTTTTGACACCCGCACCCCGGCCGGCAGAGCTGCCAGCGCGCCTCGCCCGCCTGCGTCGTCCACCCCAGGATGTCGCTCCGCCGACGGCCGTCATCGAGCAAGGTGTGGTCGGCTTGCCCGCAGAACCGCCGGCCGCTGATCACACGCACATCGATTTCATTCACTCTACCGCCAGGGATTCCTCAAGCCAGCGGCTGTTGAATGCATTGCTCGAACTCAAGGTCGCCTGGCCCGTCCCGGTTCCCACCCCCATTGAAATCGGCATGTTAAAAGGGCTGTACCGTATCGAGCATCAATGGCATGCCTCACTGGGAGGATTGCTGTTCAAGGTCAGTATCGTTCCAGGGTTCGGCGACGTTTACATCATTCACCCCGAAAAACCGCTCCATCCCGGCTTCAAGCTCAAGACCGACGGACAAGGCAGCTGGTCGCTGGACACGGGTCTGAAGCTGCAGGGCGGAGGCCCCAAGAATCGACTCAAAGCCAAACTGGCGGAAATAGACAGGAAACGTGAGCAAGCCACCGTTGAGGTCAACCAAATCGGCGGGACCGTATCGACGCTGGCAAGACAGGCAAAGGATATGGACCGGCAACTGGAAGCCGCAAGAATCGCCTACGACAGCGCCGACAACGAACTGGAAACCGCCCGCATACGACTTCGCGCATCGCCCGAGGACCGGGCCCTTATCGAAGACCATCGGCTCAAGGCCATTGCGCGATCCCGCAGCCGGCTGAATTTCCAGGTATTGCAGGAAAGAGATCAGGTCATTGTCGATCAGTTGATCCAGGCCCGTCGCGATTTGATCCAGGCCTATCGACAACTCAAGGACGTTGACGTGCGCTTCGAGTTCGAAGGAAAAGCGACCGGTGAGTACACGGCGATCCTGTCCTCCTACGGACTGAGGATCTATCGGCTGGCGACCCTCTACCTGGCCAGTTTCGTTTCCGAGCAAGGCGAGTCGCTGATCGAGTTGCAACACAACAGCAATGACATCGAATCCGCCCAGCGCATGTACGACCTTCTGCAAACCCTTTTTGCCGCCTCAGAGCGACATGCCCAGGCAATCATTACACAGGACGGGGTTCTGACAGAGCTTGCGCAGGACTTCAAGACCGGGCCGGCACAACGCCTGAAATACCTCAAAAGCCATCCTGACCGAAGGTTTTCCAACCGGGTCACCGCCATCCTCGAGTCGCTCGACGTACTCAACATCTTGAGCATCGACACCACCGTCGAGGCGAAAACCCCGCAGGAGCAGTACTTTCTCAAGGTTCATGAAGACCGTCTGGGTGCCATGTCAGCGCTCGAAGACTCCCATCTGGAACTGCTGAGCACGGATGGTTTTACCTCCCAAGAGCGAAAGGACGTCCTGATCAACCTGATCAGGCACTACAAAAGACGCCTGCAAATCAACACCTCACTGCTGGAGCTTGAGTCGCCGTTGATCCGCCCCCGCTATATGGCGCTGCTGATGGGGCGTCTGGAGATCGCACGGGACAGTGCCGAGAGCGAACTGGCCGATCTGTTGCGCGAGGACGAATTTCTGCCGATATTGCCCGTCGCCTTCACACCCGTCAAAGCACCGTCGAAGACCAAACGGGTGTTCAAGTCACGGGATAACGGCGCCTTGGTGGGAGAGCTCGAACCGGCGAGCGCAGGCATGCCGTTTCCGACAATCGTCACCCGAAACCCGGTCACCCTCCAGGTCAGTGGACGGTTCATGGAGCACCCCAATGAGGGATGGGTCAAAATTGTCGAAGCCGCGCCGGTGCGGCCTGTGCACGCCGCGCAACCGCGTACTGTTGCCGCGCTGCGCACGGAGGGGCAGCGACTGATCGACGAAATCCCGGCCATTGAACGTTCAATCGAATTTCAGAAAAGAAAGCTCAATGATCCGCAACGACGGGATGAACTCAACCCCCGCGACTGGAGCGATATGCTGGAACACCAGGCCGAACGGATCGAAACGCTGGCCCGCGAACTGGAGCACGCCCAGCCAGTCAACCCGCAAATCGACAACGTGCTTGAATCATTGCGCAACACCGCCAGCGAAACCCGGCTCAAAGGCCAGCAACATTGCATCGAGGGATACAAGGTCCAACGTCCCCGACAGGAAAGCATCGAGTACCTTCGCGATCGTCAGGCGGTGGACATCGGGCTGGTACAGGCACTCAAGCGGACGGCTGCCAAAGACTATTTGACGGAGTTCGCCATTCGGGAGAAAAACTCGGACAGGGTGCTGTGGTACGCGCATTTCCACTACGCCCAGGCGAACAGCGCGCCCTCGACCTACACCATCGCCCACCTCAAACGTCCCGAACATCGCTTCATGACCCTCAAGGATCTGATTGCCCAGGCCGGGCCGGACAACAAGGTGATCATCCGCGACCTCTACAGCCCCATTACCCCACCACGGGATCAAAGGTTGTTTCTGGACCTGTTGCCTGTTCGGTAGTTGATTCGCCAACCGTAAAGTACGCCGCCAGAAACGCCGAAAGCCGCGCCTTTTCAGGTCGCGGCTTTCGGTGTCAGGGCAACGAAACGGTTAGTGGGCGAACAACGAATTGCCCTTCTGCCCCGCCAGTTTCTCCGGCTTGATCAGGAACCGCGCCAGTGCCGGCAACAGCCACAGCGCACCGAACATGTTCCACAGCAGCATGAAGGTCAGCATCAGGCCCATGTCGGCCTGGAACTTGATGGCCGAGAAGATCCAGGTGCACACACCGATGGCCAGGCACAGACCGGTGAACAGCACCGCCTTGCCGGTGGACTTCAGCGTCTGGTAGTACGCCTCTTGCAGCGGCAGGCCGGCACGCAGGAAACTTTCCAGGCGGCTGTAGATGTAGATGCCGTAGTCCACACCAATCCCCACCCCGAGCGCCACGACCGGCAGGGTCGCGACTTTCACGCCGATGCCCATGAAGGCCATCAGAGCGTTGCCGAGTACCGAGGTCAGCACCAGCGGCAGCACGATGCACAAGGTCGCCGCCCACGAACGGAAGGTGATCATGCACATGACCGCCACGCAGATGTACACCAGGATCAGGATGGTCAGCTCGGACTTCTTGATCACCTCGTTGGTGGCCGCCTCGATCCCGGCGTTACCGGCCGCGAGGATGAACTCCAGGCCTTCCTTGTTGTTCTCCTTGGCGAACTCCTGCACTGCATGCACCGCACGATCCAGGGTCTCGGCCTTGTGATCGTTGAGGAACACCAGCACCGGCGCCAGGGAACAGCTGTTGTTGTACAGGCCGTCAGCGCGGGCAATGGAGTTGTTCAGCACATCAGGGTTACGCGACAGGGTTTCCCATTTCAGGTTGCCCTCGTTCATGCCCTTGATCATTTGCTTGGACACGGTCACCAGGGAAATCGCCGACTGCACGCCCTCGGTGTTCTGCATCTTCCACATCAGCTCGTCGATCGGCCCCATGGCTTCGTAGCGCGAGCAGCCTTCGGCCTTGGTCTTGACCATCACCACCAACACATCGGAGCTGGTGGAGTAGTTGTTGATGATGAAGTTGTTGTCCTTGTTGTAGCGCGAGTCCGGACGCAGCTCCGGGGCACCCTGGTCGAGGTCGCCGATTTTCAGGTTCTGGCTGTACCACAGGCCGCCGCCAAAGGCGATCAGTGCCAGCAGGATGGAAACCGGTGCGACTTTGGCGCTGGCAAAGTTCGACAGCAGGCGCCAGAACGGGTGTTCGCGCACCGCGTCTTTCTTGCTGCGCTCGACAGCACGTTTGCTGATGCCGACATAGGAAATCGCCACCGGCAGCAGGATCAGGTTGGTGAACACGATCACCGCCACACCGATGGAGGCGCCGATGGCCAGTTCACGGATCACACCGATATCGATGATCAGCAACGTGATGAAACCCACGGCATCGGCGAGGATCGCGATCATCCCCGGCAGGAACAATTGACGGAAGGTGCGACGCGCCGCCGTCAGGGCATTGTCCGCTTCACTCGATTGCAGGGCGATCCCGTTGATCTTCTGCACGCCGTGGGAAATACCGATGGCGAAGATCAGGAACGGCACCAGCATCGAATAGGGGTCGAGCCCGAAGCCGAAGAAGTGCATCAAGCCCAGTTGCCAGACCACCGCCACCAGCGTCGTGCTTAAAACGGCGACGGTACTGCGCAGGCAGTTGGTGAACCACAGCAGGAGGATCAGGGTGATGACGAAGGCGATGCCGAAGAACATCACCACCATCACCAGGCCATCGATCAGGTCACCGACTTTCTTGGCGAAACCGACGATGTGGATCTTCACGTTCGGGTTCTGCGCTTCGAACTTGGTGCGGATCTTGTCCTCAAGCTCGTGGGAGAACTGGCGATAATCCAGCGCCAGCAGCTTGCCCTGGTCCTGCGGGTCCGGGTAGGACTCCAGCAGCGGAATGTCGACGATGCTCGACTTGAAATCGTTGGACACCAACCGCCCGACCTGACCGGACTTGAGCACGTTGTTGCGCAGCAAATCGAGGCTGGCCTGGGAGCCGTTGTAGCTCTGCGGAATCACTTCGCCGCCGGCGAAGCCCTCTTCGGTCACTTCGGTCCAGCGAACGCTCGGGCTCCACAGCGACTTGAGGCCGGAACGGTCGACACCGGAGATGTAGAACACCTCGTCGTTGATCTGACGCAGGGTCTCCATGTACTCCTTGGAGAAGATGTCGCCATCGGTGGCTTCCACCGAGATCCGCACGGTGTTGCCCAGGTTCGCCAGATCGTTGCGGTGCTCCATCATCTTCTGGATGAAGGGATGCTCCAGCGGGATCATTTTCTCGAAACTGGTGGACGGACGAATCAGCGTCGCCTGCCAGAACAGGAAAATACTGACCAACAGGCAGATCGTGATCACTGCCGGGCGGTTGTTGAAGATCAGGCGCTCGAGGAACGTCGCCTTGTCCTGGTGATGAGTACTCAAGGAAGTCATAGCTCCGCCTTCTTATTATTAACCCGGCTCATTTGCCCGACTCGGTGCCGTTCGGCGAAGTGACGCGAACGCCGCCCTGCCCGGCCAGAACCAGATTGCCATTGCCTGCCGCAGTCACTGCCGAGACCGAAATACGGTCCGGACGGTTGACCACCTTGAAGGTTTCGCCATTGTCGCTGCTGCGAATCACCGAACCGCCGTTGCCGACGATCACGATGGAACCGTCGTCGAGCAGCGTGCCGCCGGACAGCCCGAACTCCAGGTCGCCACGTTCAGCCTTGAGCTCGACCTGGTCCCAGGTGGTGCCGAAATCCGTGGAACGGTAAAGGTTGCCGCGCAGGCCGTAGGCCAGCAGCGTATTGGGCTGCGCCGTGCCGATTACGCCGAACAGCGAGCCTTCGTACGGACCTTCGAGTTTCTCCCAGGTCTGACCCCAGTCCGCGGAACGGAACATGCTGCCCTGCTCGCCGACAATGAACAGCCCGGCGTCCTTGACCGCGGCGATCGCGTTCAGGTGGTACTGGTCTTCGTTGTCGAGGCGGTCGCTGGCGTCTTCCCAATGCTTGCCACCGTCGGTGGTTTCCATCAGCGAGCCATAAGCGCCCACGGCAAAGCCGCTGTCGGCGTCCTTGAACCAGACATCGAGCAGCGGCGATTCGCGTTTCAAATCTTCGAACTGCTTGGTCCAGGTCGCGCCGCCGTCCTCGCTGGCGAGGATCTGCGCGTCATGACCGACGGCCCAACCGTGCTTGTCATCGACGAAAAACACCGACGTCAGCAGGGCCCGGGTCGGGACCTTGGCCTGGGTCCAGGTGGCGCCCTGGTCATCGGAATACAGGATGTGCCCACGATCCCCAACCGCCACCAGGCGCTTGCCGGCGTGGACGACATCGAGCATCAGGCTTTTGGCAGCCTTGGCGGATTCAATGGAATAAACAACATCGGATGCTGGCGCCGCCGCGGCCAGCGCAGGTGCCGACAGCATGGCAGAGCCCAACAGCGAGAGCGCTGTGGCCAGCAACGCGAATTTGCGTAATGCCGGCGGGCGGCAGGTACCCACACCCATGACAGGCTCACTCATAGACCTTCTCCCATTATTATTGTTAGGTCGTTCAACCTTTCTGGGCGCCGCAAGGGTGCGTGTCTGGACCGGCTGTTTCAGAGCATAGTCCTGAAACCCGCAATCCAGAGCCCCTTCGGAAGCTGGCCTATCCTATCGGTGTTTTTTAATGTCTGACAATCGACGCCACGTTATCTTTTGTTAACCGGGGGGATGGGGGGGTGTTCTGAATGGTTGGGTATCAGGTGGGGTGATTGCGGGTATGGTGGTTGTGTTCGGTGTTCGGTGTTCGGTGTTCGGTGTACATATCCGTTACTGCGGTAACGGCTGCTTATCCAATCGGTGTACATATCCATTGCTGCGGTAACGGCTACTGACGGTTTCGCTCTTACAGCGACTCACTTTTCCAAACGCCGAAAAGTAAGCAAAAGGCTTTGCCCCGACGTACGGCACCTCGCCAAGGCTCGGTGTTCCCTCGCTACGGTGTCCATCAGGGGGCATCGCCTCCGGTCTGCTTCGCGACGACCTCCTCTCGATGTGTTCGACTTCGTCGAACGGCGCTACGCGCCTAACCCCCTGATGAACACCTACGCTCGGCCTGCCGAAGGGGCAAAAGATCAAAAGCCAGATCAAGATCAAGATCAAAAGCCAAAGCCAAAGCCAAAGCCAAAGCCAAAGCAGATAGGGGTTTCTGAAAAATTGGGTGCAACCAGATGAGACTCAGTTGGCTGTCAGGCCGCCATCGTCGGAACGCCGCCCGGACCAAGCCTGCTCCCACAGAAGAGCAAAGGCAGAGCAGCCCACACCACCGCGTCGCTCCTCACCACTCATCAGGCCGAGCGTTAGCTCGCCTGCAGCTTTTGATCTTGATCCACCCGCCCCCTCGGAAGGCTGAGTGGAGGTGTTTATCTGGGGATTGGCGCGCAGCGCCGTTCGACGCAGTCGAACACATTGCATGTAGGTCGAAGCGAAGCCGACCGGAGGGCAATGCCCCCGGATGAATACCGCAGCGAAGGAACCCCGAGCCTAAGCGAGGGGCCGTACGTAAGGGCGAGACCTTTTGGTTCCTTTTGGGGCGTTTGCCAAAAGGGACTCGCCGTAAGGGCGAAACCGCCAGCCGCCATTACCGCAGAAACGGATATGTACTCAATCAACCAAGAGCCTGGTCGGCCCGAAGGCCGCCAAGGTCAACAACAGACTCAAGCCAAACTCTTGCTGACCACTTCAAACACATCACTGGACAACTGCCCCGAAGCCCGAATCCGCTCAAGCTCCCCCTTCATCAAAACCTGACGAGCACTGTCGTACTTGCGCCAGCGAGTCAACGGCGCCAACTGCCGAGAAGCAATCTGTGGATTGAAGCCATTCAACTCAATCACCAGATCAGCGAGGAAGCGATACCCCGAACCGTCGGCCGCATGGAAGTTGATCAGGTTCTGCCCGGCAAACGCACCGACCAGCGCCCGTACCTTGTTCGGGTTCTTGATGTTGAACGCCGGGTGCTGCATCAACGCCTTGGTCCGTGCCAGGCCACCAGGCAACACACTGCCCGCCTGGACACTGAACCACTGGTCCATGACCAACGGGTTGTCCTTGAAGTGCTCGGCGAAGCTGGCCAGCGCCTTGGCCTTCTCGGATTCGAACGGAGAATTGACCAGCACGGCCAGCGCGGTCAGGCGCTCGGTCATGTTGTCGCACGCATCGAACTGCTCCAGAGTCGCCGCCACAACTTCCGGCTTGCCGCTGAGCATCAGGTACGACAGCGCAATGTTCTGCAAGGCACGACGGGCAAAGTGCTCGGCTTCGGCCACGTACGGCGTCTGCTTCGACAATTCGCGATTGGCTTGATAACGCAGCCACAGACCTTCGAACAACGCCTCGGCCAATTGCTTGCGAGCAAATTCACGGGCGGTGTGAATGGCATCGACATCCGCCACGTCGCTGATCTCGGTCAGGTACGCCTCGCTTGGCAGCGAGAGCATTTCGGCGACCATGGCCTGATCCAGCGACTCATCCGAGAGCACCGTGCGCAGCGCCGACACCAGACGCTGATCGAGTACCAGCGCTTCGCCTTTCTGTTGCTGGGCAATCAGCTCTTGCAGCACCTGCACCGACAGTTGCTGACCAGCATCCCAACGGTTGAAGCCGTCGCTGTCGTGCTGCATCAGGAACATCAACTGGTCGCGGTTGTACGGGAAGCTCAGCTTCACCGGCGCCGAGAAGCCGCGCAGCAACGACGGCAGCGGTTGTTCGGCGATGTCGACAAAGGTGAAAGTCTGCTCGGCTTCGGTCACGGATATGACCCGGGTTGTACCTTGGGCTGCGACTTCACCGGCAAGACGCAGGGCAATCTCGCCACCCTTGCTGTCCAGCAGGCCCAGCTCGACCGGGATCACAAACGGCAGTTTTTGCACCTTGTCCGGGGTTTCCGGGCAGCTCTGGCGGAAGGTCAGGCTGTAAGTTTTCGCGGCTGCGTCGTAGGACTCGCTCACCGCCAGACGCGGTGTACCGGCCTGGCTGTACCAGCGCTTGAACTGGGTCAGGTCGACACCATTGGCATCTTCCATGGCCTTGATGAAGTCATCGCAGGTAACGGCCTGGCCATCGTGGCGTTCGAAGTACAGGTCGCTGCCTTTGCGGAAGCCTTCGGCACCGAGCAGGGTGTGGATCATGCCGACCACTTCCGAGCCCTTTTCGTACACGGTCAGGGTGTAGAAGTTGGAAATCTCGATGAAGCTGTCCGGGCGCACGGCGTGGGCCATGGGGCCGGCGTCTTCGGCGAACTGGTGGGTGCGCAGGTACGCCACATCCTGGATGCGCTTGACCGTGGCCGAGTTCATGTCCGAGGAGAAACCGGCATCGCGGAACACGGTGAAGCCTTCTTTCAGCGACAGCTGGAACCAGTCGCGGCAGGTCACGCGGTTACCCGACCAGTTGTGGAAGTACTCGTGGGCGACAATCGCCTCGACCCGCTGGTGCGCGGCGTCGGTAGCGGTTTCGGCCTTGGCCAGCACGGCGCTGGAGTTGAAGATGTTGAGGCCCTTGTTCTCCATGGCGCCCATGTTGAAGTCATTCACGGCGACGATCATGAAGATGTCCAGATCGTACTCGCGACCGTAGACCTCTTCGTCCCAACGCATGGATTTCTTCAGACTGTTCATTGCATGCTGGCACTTGTCGATGTTTTCCGGCTCGACATAAATGCGCAGCGCCACGTTACGCTCGCTCATGGTGGTGAAGCTGTCTTCGACGCACCACAGGTCACCGGCCACCAGCGCAAACAGGTACGCCGGTTTCTTGAACGGGTCTTCCCAGGTCGCCCAGTGCCGGCCCTCTTCGCCAGGACCGGAAGCGATCGGGTTGCCGTTGGACAGCAGCACCGGATAGCTGTGTTGTTCGGCGACGACCGTGGTGGTGAAGGTGCTCATCACGTCCGGACGGTCGAGGTAATAGGTGATCTTGCGAAAGCCTTCGGCCTCGCACTGGGTGCAGAACATCGTGCCGGACTTGTACAGGCCTTCCAGCGCGGTGTTGGTTTCCGGGTGGATCCGGACGCTGGTGTCGACCGTGAAGGTAGCGCTGGTCGGGTGCAGGGTCAGGTGATTCTCGGTCAACTGGTACTGCGCCTCGGAAAGCGCCTGGTCGGCCAGGGTGACCGACAGCAGTTCCAGCTGCTGGCCGTCCAGCACCAGGGGCGGCAGGCCCGGGCCACGCTCGGGGTTGCGGCGCATCACCAGTTGCGCATGGACCAGGCTGTGGTCCTCGAACAACTCGAAGGTCAGGTGTGTTTCGTCGATCAGGTACTCGGGCGCCTGATAGTCCTTGAGGTAGATCATCTTCGGTTGTTCGGTGCGCATGCTGGAGTCCTTACTGATGCACGGCGAGCTGGTAAGCCGTGTATTTACGAATATTGATCACGCCGGTATCGAAGATCAGGTACTGGCCCTTGACCCCCATCAGCGTGCCTTCGGCAATCGGGTTCTTGTCCAGGTTGAAGCTGACGATCTTCGCCGGGTACTGCTCGACCGGGTAGCGGATTTCCAGGGGTTCGACGTCGGTCACCGGCTGGATCGCCTGCAAGCCAAATCGCTGCTGCAGCCCGAGCAAGCCTTCAGCGCAGCTGTCGAACAGTTGATCGCGGACCTCGGCCAGGTTCACCGCCGCCGCATCGCCCTTGAGCAAAGCACGCCAGTTGGTCTTGTCGGCCACCTGGCTGCGGAACAGATCCTCGACAAAACCGGACTGCTGGCGGGTCGAGACGCGCATGATCGGCAAGGCCTGGCTCGCACCCTGGTCGAGCCAGCGGGTTGGCAACTGGGTCGCGCGGGTAATCCCGACTTTGACCCCCGACGAGTTGGCCAGGTACACCACATGGTCGGTCATGCAGAACTTCTCGCCCCACTCCGGCTCCCGACACGTTCCGGCGTCAAAGTGGCAGCGCTCCGGGCTCATGATGCACACGTCGCACTGGGCCAGTTTGGTCATGCACGGGTAGCAGTAGCCCTGGCTGAAACTGGTCTTGGTCTTGCGTCCGCAATGGGTGCAGTGGATCGCCCCCAGGTATTCCAGGCGCACCGTGGTGCCGATCAACGGATTGACCGGGACCTCGGTTTCGCCCAGACGGAAAGCATATTGCACGTTCGGCCCGTCCAGGCGCGCCGACATTTTGCTGATTGCACCGCGGCCAAGCTCGATCAATGGATGGCATCCGACTTGAACAGGATATTGGGCACTTGAATCGACTTGGAGCTGCATTCCTGCGGGCCCATATAGCCGGTGCGCTGGTCCTCGGGCAGGTTCTGGATTTCCCAGGCGATCATCGCCTGCAGCGACAGCTCGCGTTGTTCGGCGGTGAGTTTGCCACCGTCGGACCATTTGCCGATTTCCACGGCCAGTTTCAGGCTCTCGTAGATCTCGTGGGTGATGTTCTTGATCATTTCGTTAAAAGAGGACATTGGGTCTCCGTCTCTTTATTGCATGTTCTTAAATTAGGCGGCCAGTTTACGGCGGTTATACAAACCGCCCAACAAACCGGTGAAGCATCCGATGAGTAACCCGCTGACGTGGGCCGCGTTGGCGATCTCGCCGAAGCCGATCATCGAGACCAGCCCGGACAGGCACAGCAGCAACCACACCAGCATCATCACCAGCACGCCACGGGGCAGGCGATAAGCCGGGTTCGGCGCCAGCAGCTGGAAGATCCAGCAATGCCCGAGCAGGCCGTACAGCACGCCGGACAAACCGCCGAACAGGGTCGGACCGCTGAAGAAATACTGGGCGAAGTTGGACACCAGACTGAACAGCAAGGTCAGGCCGATCAGGTTGATACTGCCCTGGCGCGACTCAATGCGCCGCCCCAGCTCCCAGTACCACATGCCGTTCATCGCCAGGTGCAGGATGCCGAAGTGGATCAGCATCGGCGTGACCAGGCGCCACCACTGTCCCGCCGCCAGGCTGTCGGCCAGTGGCGTGAAGTGGAGGTACTCGCCGACCACGCGGAATTCGAGGAAGGTCAGCCAGCGCATCGTTTCAAGGTTGTCGCCCAGCATGGTCACCGCGCCGACGATCAGGCTCAGCAGCAATACCAGCGCGGTGGCCCTGGCGTATTTCAACTGCTCGACGAACCCCGGGCGCTTGACGGTTTGCGCCACCGGAATGTCCAGCTGCTGATCGGGGTCACCCGCCGGAAAACGTTCGTACAGCGCACGCACGTCTTCACTGATGTTGTCCGGCACCCACAGCACCTGCTCGCCAGCTTCTTCACTGACCCGGTGGGGCACCTGCATGCGTTTGAGCAAGGTGACGAACCCGCTCAAGTCCACCGCCAGGGGCAGACGCAATACCGCTACAGCACTCATTGCAGCACCTCCGGCCGCTCGACATCGACCCAGACGAATTTTTGCGGATCCAGGCGGGTTTCCTGGTCCAGTCGGTAGGCAACCAGTTTGCCGTACAGCACCGCGCTGTAATCCAGACAGGCCAGGTTCGGCCGGATCGGTGCCGGCTTGCCGCTGCGCCAGTAATGGCCGACGAACAACAGCGGCTCATCGATGCCATAGCGCAGCAAACTGTTCTTTTCGGTGGACGACAGTGGCGTCATGGCCACGGGCTCCGGCAGTGCATCCGGTTGGAACACGATGTCGCCGTAGGTTTTCGGATCGTCTTCCCAGAACTTGGTCCGGAAGAACGAACGTACCAGGCCGTCGCCGCTGGTCATGGTCAGGCCATGGGGCAAGCGCATGTCCGTGCCGCGCAGCAGCCGGTCGAATACGGTGCAGGCAAAGGAGCCCGACTCCGCCGAGGCCTGGAGAAAGTGCTCATCGACGCAACCGTTGGGAAACAACGCGCGCAGCGGCTCGATCAGCCCGGCATCCCAGCAGGCGTGGACCACGCGAAAACGCCCGGCATCGACGAACAATGGCAATTTGTAGAACCATTGCTGGAAGTCGTGCCAGTCACCCGGATGGTGTTCGAACTGGGTCAGGGTTTCGTGCAGCAGGCGGGCATGGCGCGGCGTGTGCTCGCGCACGAACTGCTTGCCGCTGCCGGGCAGCGCCGGCGTGCTCCAGCCCAGCGCATTGAACTCATGGTTGCCCATGATGCACAGTGCCTGGCCGGCCTCGACCATGTCGTGGACGATATGCAGTGCCTCGCGAATCCGCGGGCCGCGGTCGATGATATCGCCGACGAACACCGCCATGCGCGAAGCATGTCGCCAGACGCCACCCTGCTTTTGATAACCGAGTCGGTCGAGCAAGTGCTCCAGGGTCAGAGCGCAACCGTGCACGTCACCGATCAGGTCGTAGCTACGCGCGGGATCGAGCATCAGTCGCCTCCACCCCCCAACTTGCTGCCCCAGCCGAGCTTGGTCCGGCAGACTTCATAGTAGTTGTGGTCCAGCGGATGGATCAGCCGCAGTTTCTGGGCTTTCTTGCTGACGGTAATGGTGTCGCCCGGCGCGCAGGTAAAGTGGTTCTGCCCGTCACACGAGACTTGCGGGTAAATCTGCATATCCTTGGACACGACGATTTTCAGCTCACTGTTGCCATCGACCACGATCGGTCTACCCGACAAGGTATGGGGGTACATCGGCACAATCACAATAGCGTCGAGCTTGGGATGCATGATCGGCCCACCGGCGGACAGCGCATAGGCGGTGGAACCGGTCGGCGTGGCGACGATCAGGCCGTCGGCCTTCTGGCTGCAGACGAACTGGCCGTCGATGTACAGCTCGAATTCGATCATTCGCGTGGATTTGCCGGGGTGCAGCACCACATCGTTCAAGGCATCGCCCTGGCCGATGGCCTCGCCGTGGCGGCGGACCTCGGCCTGCAACAGGAAGCGGTTTTCCACCAGATAGTGGCCGTCCAGCACTTCGGCGACCTTGGTTTCCAGCTCGTCGGGACGGATGTCGGTGAGGAAACCCAGGCTGCCGCGGTTGATGCCGAGCACCGGAATATTGTGCTTGGCCAGTGCCCGGGCCGCGCCGAGCAGACTGCCGTCGCCACCGACCACGATGACCATGTCGCAGACTTCGCCGAGCATCTTGCGCGACGAGGTCTGCAAGCCGTGCCCTGGCAGCACTTCGGCGATGGTGTCCTCGAGGATCACGTGCAGGTGACGATCGAGCAGAAACCGTTTCAGTCGGCGGACGGTATCCAGCACCTGGGAACTGCCCAGGCGACCGATGATGCCGATATTGCGAAATTGCTCCATGGGGCTCCTGCGGGGATCTGCGTGGCGGCGAAAACCACGATTATGGGCGAAAGCCGCCCGTAGACAAAATCCTTTCAGCTTCAAGGGTGTGCCCGGGTTTCAGGCTATGCTCGCAAGATGATGCTATTTCCCGATTTGCTCCACCTGCCCCATCAGTTACGCCATCCCGAAGTGCGTGACCTGGCGTGGGTCATCCTCGCGCCGCCCATGCTGAACGAAACCCCGTGGCCACAGCGCCACCCGCTGGCCGGCAGCGACTGGGTGCAGGCACCGGATCGGCTGGAGCATTGGCTGCGGCAGCTGGATCGGGACAGTTATGGCCTGTTGCACTGGCTGGCCCAGGCCCGCACCCGACGCCTGGGCCTGTATTACGAACGCCTCTGGCAATTCGCCGTGCAGCATGCACCGGGCATAGAACTGATTGCCGCCAACCTGCCGATTCGCCGCGAGGGGCACACCCTGGGTGAACTGGACATGCTGCTGCGCGACCGCAACGGCGTGCATCACCTGGAACTGGCGATCAAGCTCTACCTCGGCCCGCAATCCGGCGACGGACACGACACCGCCCAGTGGCTGGGCCCGGGCTGTCACGACCGGCTCGACCGCAAACTGGCGCACCTGAGCCAGCATCAATTGCCGATTTCCGCTCGCCCCGAGAGCCGTGAAGTACTGGCGGCGCTGGATATTCAGGCCTTCAGCGCGCATTTGTGGCTCGGGGGTTACTTGCTGTACCCGTGGCCCGGACAGGCCGCCTCGCCGTCGGGTGCCCATCCGCAGCATTTGCGCGGTCGCTGGTTGCATCAAAAGGATTGGCCGGCGCTGTTGGCCCAGAGCCCGCCCGGTCGCTGGCAACCCCTGCCCCGCCACGCCTGGCTGGCGCCGGCGCATTATTCGGCGGAACACACCTGGAACCCCGGACAGATGCAGGCCTGGCTGAATGACCTGGACCCGTTGGCACCGGCACAACTGCTGGTGCGCCTGACGGAGAATGCCAGCGGTGACTGGGAAGAAGCCGAGCGATTGTTTCTGGTGGCGGACCTTTGGCCGAATGTGCCGGGACAGGGTTGAGCTTTGCTGTGTATGAGCTGGCCTAAACGGAAAACCTCGCCGAATCACATCACAAGCGAATCACATGCCCCTCGACAGGTGGGACCTGGCCATGGAACAAGCGGGAAATGACGCTTTGCGCCGCCTCGTAACCCCGACTTTCAATGACCTCCAGCAATGGCTTTTCACTTTCCGTGACTTGCTGAAAAAACCGCTTCAACCCTTCGCCGACATGCTGGCTGACCCCTTCCGGCCCCCATTCGGCATTGCGCTTGCGGATCTGGATCGGCGCAAAAAAGAACACCGGTTGCGGCCCCTCGATAGCCGTCAGCCGTGCCTCATCAGTACTTTGCGCAGAGCCGGCGAAGCAGCTGTAGACCAGTTGCCCGGCAAAGTGCTGGTGGATCTGATCACGCAGATTCAGGTCGCCGGAAAAGTCCACGTACAGCGTAGGACGGTCATTGGCGAGGCTGGCCAACTCGGCATAGGACACCACGTGTTCGTAACAGCCAAGGTTTTCGACAAACGCCTTGTTGCCGGCGGACGTCAGTGCCACACGCTCCAGTTGCGGATGATTTTCCAGGCAGACTGCCGTGCCGTAGGCGGTTTTGCTGGAAGCGCTGGAGAACACCAGGCGGGTCGCATCGAAAAACCGATTGTCCTGCAGGAAGTCCGCCAGCATCGATGAGGTCAGAAACAACGGCTTGAGCAGAATCTGCAGATTCTCGGTTTCAGGGCGGTAGTACAAATCCCAACTGCAACGTGTGTATTGGTTGTACGCCGAGGTCAGCCCCGATCGGTGCTCGGCCCCATCGTAAAAGCCACGCTCGGTGACCCGCTCCGGGCGCATCCACAGGTGGCTGGCCAGCGGAAAGTAACCGTAGAAACGTTCGCCCACCTCGATGCTGTCCACCTTTGACGCAATGACGTCGGCAAACCCCCAAGCCGGGACGTGGCCCCAATCCGCCAGGCCTGTAGGAAAGAATCCCCAGTAGTTCATGGAATTGCCATAAGCCGCGTACGTAATGTTGTTAGTGGTCAATGCGCAACGATCAATCTTCAAGATCACCTCGCCGTCCGCCGGAATCAGGCTACGTTGCTCCTGCTCTATTCGGCTCTGGTCCAGGGCGTTTTTACGGGTAATCAGGCGTGTTACCGTGGTGAAATCTTGCATGTTCGGACTCCTGCTGCGACACAGTGGCGGGTCACTCAAGAGTAATGACAGCCGATGAAGCGTGGGTTCGGAAACACCAAGGGCGGCTTGCCCACCCTCAATTCCCGCGCCAAGCCGCTGAAGCGGCCGAGTCAGGCCCGGGCGGTTTTCACCGTCGAGGCGATTTACGAGGCTTTTGTTCGGATTTGGCAGCGAGATGGCTGGTCAGGCCTGACCACCCGCGAAGTGGCCTTGGAAGCCGGCGTGGCGATTGGCACGCTGTATGACTATTTCCCGAGCAAGGAGGCCCTGCTGTCGGGTTACATCCGGCATCGCCTGGATATCTTGCTGGCGCAAATGGATCAAGACGTCATCCAGCCAACCGACCTTGACTGGCAATCCCGCATCAAGCGCCTTGTGCGCCTGACCTGCGACCCTGACGACGCCCGACAACCCCTGTTCAACCATGCGGTGTCGCTCATCGAGCATCAGATCGCCGAACCCAAGCACCATCGAAGGGTGTATGAAGAACTGTCGCAAAAGTGGCGCGAAGCCTTTGCAGCCTGCAATGATTTGCCGATGCTGCCATCGGCCCCGACCGTTCACGCCTGGATCATCATGGCCTGGGGCGGTCGCCGCTATTGCGTCACGGCACAACCGGCGGCAGAGCAGACTGCCGCCTGGCTGTCGGAAATGGAAACGATGATTTGCAGCCGATTGGCCAGCACTTCGCAGGACAAAGCGTTGGTCAATTAACCTCAAACTTTCTTGTGCTGCTCGACCCATTGCCCATAGGCATTGATGAAGCTCTGCAAGAACGGCTTGACCGACTCGGACAGCTTGCCCGCCTCGTCGAATGCCGAACCGGCGTTCCCCAGATAGGCCTCCGGCTGCTGCATCATCGGCACATTCAGAAACACCATCGATTGACGCAGGTTGTGATTGGCACCAAACCCGCCGACGGCCCCCGGCGAAACACTGATAACGGCGCCGGGCTTGCCACTCCACGAACTCTTGCCATAAGGGCGAGAACCGACGTCAATCGCATTTTTCAACGGCGCCGGCACCGAACGGTTGTATTCCGGGGTCACGAACAACACCGCGTCGGATGAGCTCACCTGTTGTCGGAAAGTGCTGTAGGCTGCCGGCGGTGAAGCGCCATCGATGTCTTCGTTATAGAGCGGCAGATCGCCGATTTCGACGATATTGAGCTTGAGATTGGCCGGCGCCAGCTCCGCCAGGGCCCGTGCGACCTTGCGGTTGATCGATTCCTTTCTCAAGCTGCCGACCACGACGGCGATCGTATAGACGTTGCTCATAAGAGTTTCTCGACTGTCCGATAGGAAGAGCTTGTAGTTATAGATGACGATTCAAGCAGCGGGCGACCGAAAACACCGTCCCTGACTATTTTTTTCCTGTAGGAAAACTTACCTCCCTCAAGCACGGTCTACAGTGCCGTAAATTGAGTGATTTATCTCCAGAGGTTCTAAGCAGATGGCAGCAGTACTCGTCGGTCAGTTCCATGCAAGAGACGCGGAAGGCCGTATTTATTCGGTGCACGAGTTCCAGGACTCCACCCCGGCGGTAGGCGGTTCAGGCCCTGTCACCACCTACAAGCTGGCCATTGGCGACCGTGTCAACAAGGTCGACGACAATGAATTCATGCTGGTGCAAACCGGCGTGACCATTACCCGCGAACCGCAAACCGCCAGCGTTTCATAACCCGTCGTTATGAGCAGAAGTCATATGCGCGGACTTGGGGTAGGATTCAGCCACTGACTCCTCCACCTGCTGAACATGGACTTCACGCATGCGCTTACGCCATATCGAAGTGATCCAGGCGCTCTTGCAGACCGGTCACCTGGGCACCGCCGCCGAATGGCTGCAGTTGCCGGTGGCCGAAGTCGAGCGCTTGCTGCGCGACGCCGAGGATCAGTTGGGTTTCATGCTGTTCGCCAGCGTTCGCGGGCGATTGCAGGCCACCCGTGAAGCCCGGGAACTGCAGGTGGAAATTGCCAGGGTCTACGACGCGCTCGAACCGGTGCAGCGCCTGGCCAACAGCCTCAGGCAATACCTGGCGCCGCCGCTGCGCATCATCTGCACCCCGCCTCTGGCCAATCAATTGTTGCCATACAGCATCGCGGCCCTGCGCCGACGCCTGCCCGAGGCGCCTTGCACACTGCTGAGCCAGCCGACCCGCGACATCGTCAGAAGCCTGCTGCTGCGTGAAAGCGATCTGGGCCTGAGCCTGCATGCCCCCGATCACGCCGACCTCGAATGCCAGGTGATTGCCCAGGGCAAACTCCAGTTGCTCGCCCCCCATGGCTGGCTGCAACCGAAACAGAAATACATTTCACTGCAGGATCTGGCCGGCCAATCGATGATCGGCCTGGAGGGGCACGACCCGCTCAGCCCGGCACTGGAAAACAAACTGCACGGTTTGCGCCCTGCCCCGGTGATTCAGACCCGGGTCCAGACGCATCAGATGATGCGCAGCATGGTCGAGGCCGGTGAAGGCCTGGCCATCGTCGACCCCTTCACCGCCCTCGGCGCCAAAGCCTCGGGACTGGACGCCTGCCCGCTGGCACCGGCGGTCCCGATCAGTCTCTATGCCCTGACCCTGAAAAACGCCGAACCCTCTGCGGCGGTTCAGGCGCTGCTGGCCATTGTCACGGAACAAGCCGCGGCGATGCTGGCGAACTGAGCGAGTTTTCCAGCGGGTTTTCGAACAATCGATACCAGAACAGCGCCACTTCGGCGGTGTTCGGGTCGATGCCGCGATAGCGCAGGTGGTCGATCCCGCCAATCACGTAACCGCAACGCTCATAGAGCCGGCAGGCCCCAAGGTTGTTGTTCTGGGTTTCGAGCATGATGCCCGGGAGTTTTTTCTTGCGGCTCCAGAATTGCGCCACATCCAGCAGGGCCTTGGCCACGCCATGCCGTCGGGCCGGCGCATGCACCGCCAGTTCGTCGATATGGGCAAAACCGTTCCAGTTGGTGCTGACCACCAGGTGCCCCACGGGCTGGTCATCCAGATACGCCATGAAAATCGCGCTGTCGGCGGCATCGCGATAGCTGCTGAATTCCTCGGGGTCGATGCCGTAGCACTTGCGATAAGGCGTGATCGGGGTGACCGGCCACTGTGCCACCGGCGCTCCTATCTGTGCCGCACCGTAGGCCGCGACTTCAAAACTGAAATCACTGCCCCAGATATAGGCGGCAAAACCCTCGTCGGCAACCCGTACCGACAACCCTGGATAATTCGGATTTATAACCGGCTGCATACTGGGAAAGGTCCTCATTCCTTGATGCAATCGACGGTGTAGCACCGTCCACTGCCCTGATCTTCGTGTTGCAATCCGTGCACATCAGCAACGAACCCCGGAAAACTGCTATCGAACGTGCGGGCAAACGCCAGGTAATCGATGATCGAGCGGGTCGACTCGGTAAAACGCTCACCCGGCATGATCAACGGAATGCCGGGTGGGTACGGCACCAACATCACCGCGGCGATCCGCCCGTCCAGCGCATCGATCGACACCGCTTCGACTTCACCCCGCACCAACTGATCATAGGCGTCCGCCGGCTTCATCGCGACTTCCGGCAGTACTGTGTACATGCGCTTGAGGTGCCTGGCGGTGGCATTGCTGCGATAACAGGCATGCAACTGATCGCACAGATCCCGCAGACCCATGCCTTGATAGCGCGCGACATTCTCTTGCGCCACGCAGGGCAGGCAGCTGGCCAGACTGACGTTGGCGTCGTAGCTGCGCTTGAACTCCAGCAGCTCGGTGAGCAGCGTGCTCCACTTGCCCTTGGTGATGCCCATGGAGAACAACACCAGGAACGAATACAGCCCGGTCTTCTCGACCACCAGGCCACGCTCCCAGAGGAACTTGCTGACCACCGCCGCCGGAATCCCGCGCTCGCTGAGGGCGCCACCGGCGGTCAATCCCGGCATCACCAGCGTGACCTTGATCGGGTCGAGCAGTACATAGTCGTCGGTCAAGCCGCCAAAGCCGTGCCAGTCGGCATCGGGCTGCAGCAACCAGTCCTCGGTGACGACCCGCTCGATGCCTTGCGCCGAAGGCGGTTGCCAGATCGAGAACCACCAGTCATCGGCGGCAATGTGCTGGCGCAAATTGGCCAGCGCCCGACGAAAACTCAGGGCTTCGTCGAACATTTCCTGCAACAGCGAACGCCCGGCCGGCCCTTCCATCATCGCCGACGCCACATCCAGCGAGGCGATGATGCCGTACTGCGGCGAGGTCGAGATGTGCATCATGAACGCTTCGTTAAAGCGATCCCGGTCCAGTTGCCGCGCACCGCCATCGCGCACGTGAATCATCGAAGCCTGGCTGAAGGCCGCCAGCAACTTGTGGGTCGAATGGGTGGTGAACACCAACGGACTGTGTTCATCACGGGAGGTGCCCATGCCGTAACGCCCGGCAAAGAACTCATGAAACGCCGCATAGGCGTACCAGGCCTCGTCGAAGTGCAACACTTCGACGCTATTGCCCAGTTGCTGCCTGATCAGCTCGGCATTGTAGCAGAGGCCGTCATAGGTCGAATTGGTCACCACCGCGAGCTTGACCTTCGGTGAACGCCCCTTGGTCAGCGGACTGGCGTCGATCTTGGCCTGGATCGATTCGCGGCTGAACTCGCTCAGGGGAATCGGGCCGATGATCCCCAGTTCATTACGTTCCGGACACAGATACAGCGGGATCGCGCCGGTCATGATGATCGAGTGCAGTACCGACTTGTGACAATTGCGATCCACCAGTACCAGATCATCGCGGGCCACCACCGAGTGCCAGACAATCTTGTTGGCCGTGGAGGTGCCATTGATCACGAAAAAGGTGTGATCGGCGCCGAAATTACGTGCCGCGCGGGCCTCGGCTTCAGCCAGGGGGCCGGTGTGATCGAGCAAGGAGCCAAGCTCGGGTACCGACACCGAAAGATCCGAGCGCAGGGTGTTTTCCCCGAAAAACTGGTGAAACGCCTGCCCGACCGGACTTTTGTGATACGCCACGCCACCGCCGTGACCGGGGGTGTGCCAGGAATAGTTGGAATCCGCCGTGTGTTGCACCAACGCCTTGAAAAACGGCGGCAACAGGCCATCGAGGTACTTGCGCGCGGCGCGTGCCACCTGCCGGGCGAGAAAGGGCACCGTGTCTTCAAACAGGTAAAGAATGCCGCGCAACTGATTGAGCTCGGCCATGGCGTCGGCGGGCGCGTTTTCCAGGGTCACCTTTTCACCCAGGGCGAAGATCGGCAGATCCGGCGCCCGCACCCGCGCCAGACCGATCAGTTCGGCCATGTTTTGCAACAAATGGGAATGGGTGCTGGCGTCTTCAGAGGCAATCAACATGCAGGACAGGCCATGGTAGGTCGACGCCACCAGCCGTCCTTCGGTGTAGTCCACCGCCGAAACGACACTGAACCCCTCCTGCTCCAGCTCCCGGGCTATCCCCCGCACGCGGTCGCCGGCGACGCTGTCGGCCTTGATGTCGCGATGGACAATCAGGACCGGGAATTTCAAGTCTTTGTACATGAGGCTCAGTGTCCTGAGGCGGCAGACCAGAGCCTGCCAATCACCTCAGGGTAGAGTGTTGCAGAGGATGTGGCGAGCGGGATGCCCTGAAATGGGTCATCAGATGCATGCCAGCGGTGCAGTTATTCGAAGATCAAAAGATCGCAGCCTCGTTTCGAAACATCTACGCCTGCGCTTCAGCCTCAGCCAACTGCACCCACAACGCCGGGGCACCCGCGGATTTGCCGATGATTTCCAGGCACGCCGCGTGGCGGGCCAGGTCGTCTTCGCTGGCGCGGATGATGCGCGTCGGCTGGCGGTCCGCCGGTAAACGGCGAATCTCGGTGGCCGAGTTGTCCGCCCCTTCACCCGAGCCATTGCCATCGGAGGCGTTGCCGGCCAGTGACAGACTGGTCTGCCCCCCGGTCATGGTCAGGTAAACGTCGGCGAGAATCTCGGAGTCGAGCAAGGCGCCGTGCAGTTCACGGCCGGAGTTGTCGACGCCATAGCGTTTGCACAGGGCGTCGAGGCTGTTGCGCTGCCCCGGGTGACGTTCCCGGGCCATCATCAGGGTGTCGAGGATCGAGCAGTGCTGCGTGATGTCTGCGCGGTCCTGCTGGCCCATCAGGGCGAATTCGTTGTTGATGAAGCCAACGTCGAACGCCGCGTTATGGATGATCAGCTGCGCGCCCTTGATGAACTCGAAGAACTCTTCGGCCACCTCGGCAAAACGCGGCTTGCCCACGAGGAATTCATTGGTGATGCCGTGGACGCCAATGGCGCCCTCGTCACTTTCGCGATCGGGTTGCAGGTACACATGAAAGTGCCGGCCCGTCAGGCGTCGGCCGATCAACTCGACACAACCGATTTCGATAATCCGGTGGCCGTCGGTCACCGGCATGCCGGTGGTTTCGGTGTCGAGTACAACGGATCTGGTGGCCATCAGTGCTCAGCTCTCAATCGGTCAATCGTGCAAAAGGGCGAATCTTAACATGCTCACCGTACGGGAGGTTGATCAGCCCTGCTTGTACCCACGCACTTCATCGACACCACGGTTGGCCAACTGGTCGGCCCGTTCGTTGCCGTGATGGCCAATGTGTCCGCGCACCCATTTCCAGGTGACCTTGTGGCGGTTGACCTGCTCGTCGAGCAACTTCCACAGGTCAGCGTTTTTCACCGGTTCCTTCGCCGCGGTTTTCCAGCCGCGCTTCTTCCAGTTGTCCATCCACTCGTTGATGCCTTTCATCACGTACTGGGAGTCGGTCACCAGCAACACCTCGCAGGGACGCTTGAGCTCTTCCAGGCCACGGATCGCGCCCATCAGTTCCATGCGGTTGTTGGTGGTATTGGCTTCGCCGCCCCACAGCTCCTTTTCGACGCCCTTGCACACCAGCAGTGCGCCCCAGCCGCCAGGGCCCGGGTTGCCTTTGCAGGCGCCGTCGGTGAACAGTTCTACGCTATCGCTCATACCAATCTATCCAGAAAATGCGCTGGCCCGCCGATCGCTGACCGACGACGCCCGAAGCCGGGACAGGCCCGGCCGCAAATGAAAAGTGTGTATTACGGTTCGATGTTGCGCCGGTTGACCTTGGCCATCGGCAACGGGATCAGCTTGCCCATCGGTTCGCGTCGTTCCTGACGGACCGGTCGCAGGCCCACCACGATCTTGCGCGCCACCAATAAATAGAAGCCACCACCCGACAATTGCCAGTCACCGGCCTTGCGCTCCCAACCGGCCAGGCGGGTCTGCCATGCCGGTGACGCAAGCGGCGGACGATAGCACCCGAAGCGGCGTTTCTCCAGCGCGAAGCCCAGCAGGTTCAGCCAGTCCGCGACCCGCGACGGCGAAATGCAGCGCGCCTTGCGCAGCGCATCCTGGGCAAACACATGGCGCAGGCCCCAACTGCTCCAGGGATTGATGCCGATGATCAGCAAATGCCCGCCAGGGCGTACGCTGCTTGCCGCCTCGCGCAGCAGACCGTGGGGTGACAGGCAGAAATCCAGGCCATGCTGCAGCACCACCACATCGGCGGCATGCTCGCTCAGCGGCCAGGCCTGTTCCTCACAAACGATTTCGACCCCGGGCAACGGCGCGCCAAGGCGCACATTGCGCTGTACCTGCGGGGCCGACGGCGGGGTCTGGGCCGAGGGACCGTAATGCACCAGATAGCCACCAAAGAACCGCCCGAGCTCGTCTTCGAGCATGCGCCGCTCTTCGTCCAGCAGAAATTGCCCGAGGGGACCGGCCAGCCACTCGCGGGCGGCGCTGATCAACGCCAGCCAGTCAGGATCGGCTTGTGCGAACGCTTTATCAGTCATTGCATTCTCCAACGCGCCAGGAAGTTCTAAGATGCGCCAATGTTTTCCGCTTGGCGAATCCGACGATGATACAGATCACTGCCCTGCCCGCCTTCACCGACAACTACATCTGGTTGTTACAAGACCACGGCAGCAAGCGCTGCGCGGTCGTCGACCCGGGTGATGCCGGCCCCGTCCAAGCCTGGCTCGCGGCCAATCCGGGCTGGGTACTGAGTGATATTTTGATCACTCATCACCATCATGACCACGTCGGCGGCGTCGAACAGCTGAAAAAAGCGACGGACGCGAAAGTCTATGGCCCGGCCAGCGAAACGATCCCGGCGCGGGACGTTGCGCTCAAGGACAACGACAAGGTCAGCGTGCTCGGCTGGGACTTCGACGTCCTCGCGGTCCCTGGCCACACCCTGGGGCATATCGCCTATTACCACCACGGGTTGCTGTTCTGCGGCGACACACTGTTTGCCGCCGGCTGCGGACGCCTGTTCGAAGGCACGCCACAGCAAATGTACAGCTCGCTGACACGCCTGGCCGGGTTGCCGGATGACACGCTGGTCTACTGCACCCACGAGTACACCCTCAGCAACCTGAAGTTTGCCGCGGCCGTCGAACCGAACAATCCGCACACCGCCGAACGCCTGGCCAAAGTCACCCACCAACGGGAATCCGGCATCATGACGCTGCCCTCGACACTGGCGCTGGAAAAGCTCACAAATCCGTTTTTGCGCTCCGGTGAAACATCCGTTAAAGAAAAAGCGGACGAACGGACCGGCACCGATAACTCGGTGCCCGATATGGTTTTTGCTGCGCTTCGAGCGTGGAAAGACAGGTTCTAAAGGGACTTCTCAAGATTGCAACAATTCTGAAAGGTTGACCGCGCAGGGTGCGCTTTCTAGAATCGCCCGACATTTTTGCCCGGAACTTACTTCCAGCCAATGTCGTCACCTATTCGCAAAGCCATCAGTTCAGACGCATTGACCCGCTTGGCTCAAGCCATAGCGGTGGCTGTGTCCGCCACCCTGGCGGGCTGTTCCAGCCATGCGCCGCAGACCGATGCGGCGCACACGCAGAACATCGCCGCGCGCGCCAAGCAGAAGCCGATCTGGCTCAGCGAAAAACCCAGCCCGCAAATTCCCCAGGACGTCTGGGAGCGCATGCGCCAAGGCTTCCAGCTGCAGGACGGGCTGGGCGTCAACCCACGCATCGAGCAACAGCGCCTGTGGTTCGCCAGCAATCCATCTTTCCTCGAAAACGCCGGCGAACGTGGCAGCCTCTACATTCACTACATCGTCGAGCGCCTTGAAGAACGCAACATGCCACTGGAACTGGCCCTGCTGCCAGTGATTGAAAGTGCCTACAACCCGATGGCCTATTCCCGGTCCGACGCGGTGGGTCTTTGGCAATTCATCCCGTCCACCGGGCGTTACTTCAACCTGCGACAAACCCGTTTCTATGATGGCCGTCGCGATATCACCGCGTCGACCACCGCCGCGCTGGATTACCTGACTCGCCTGCACGACATGTTCAACGGCGACTGGATGCTGGCCCTGGCGGCCTACAACGCCGGTGAAGGCACCGTCAGCCGGGCCATCGAGCGCAACGAACGCCTCGGCCTGCCGACCGACTACTGGAACCTGCCGCTGCCCTCCGAAACCCAGGCCTACGTGCCGAAGTTGCTGGCACTGTCCCAGGTGGTGATGGCGCCTGAAGCCTACGGCGTGAACCTCAACCCGATCGCCAACGAACCTTACTTCAAGGTCGTCGAAATCAACCAGCGCATGGACCTGTCCAAGGTTGCCGAAGTCGCCAACATCGACGAAGACGAACTGTTCCAGCTCAACCCGGCCTTCAAGCAACGCACCACCATCGACGGCCCGCAGCACCTGCTGGTCCCGACCTCCAAGGCGCAACTGCTGACCAGCAGCCTGCAGACCATGCGTCCTGAAGAACTGATCAGCAAGAAATCGCTCAAGCCGGTCTTCGAAGGTGCCGACGACACCCAGGTCGCCAGCCTCAAGCGTTCCTACCGGGTCAAACGGGGTGACAGCCTCGGCTCCATCGCCAAGGCCAACAACGTCGACGTGAAGGACCTGCAACGCTGGAACAAGCTGACCGGCAAGAACCTCAAGCCCGGCCAGACCCTGGTCATGCAGGACACCGGCAAACGCAACTCCGGGCGCGTCAACACCGTGATTGCAGCCAATGCCAAGAAGCAGCAGACCACGTACAAGGTCCAGCAAGGCGACTCGCTGTACATCGTGGCCAAGCGCTTCAACGTAGAGATGCAACACCTCAAGCGCTGGAACCCGCGTGTCGGCCAGGCGCTCAAGCCTGGCCAGATGTTGACGGTGGCCAATCCGCATTAAAAAACAGCCCCTGAATCCAGGGGCTTTTTTGTGTCTGCGCAGTTTTTATGGGCAGCACAAAACCTGATTGTGGCCCGGCCGATATTGCGCATTTACCCCCCGTCTTTTTCCTGCCCATACAAGCTGTTACTGTACGGTCCACAAAGCCCAAGCCGCCCGGACCGGATCCCCTATTTGAAGCGTCCCCTCCTCTTCCTGATCAGCCTGGCCTTGAGCTGCACCGCAAGCGCGACGATCAGCGAAAGCCATGGTTATGCGCAGTTCGGCACGCTCAAGTACCCGGCCCGATTTACCCACTTCGACTGGGTCAACCCGCAAGCGCCCAAGGGCGGTACGTTGCGGGTCATGGCGTTTGGCACCTTCGACACGCTCAACCCCTACACCTTCAAGGGCACCAGCCCGGTCACCACGCCGAGTTTCCTGCAGTACGGCATCAACGAGCTCAACGAGCCGCTGATGGTCGGCACGGGGCAGTACGCGCCTTCGGGCGACGAGCCCGCGTCCAGCTATGGCCTGATCGCCCAATCGGTGGAGTACAACGAGAACCGCAGCTGGGTGGTGTTCAACCTGCGTCCTGAAGCACGCTTCCATGACGGCACGCCCATCACCGCCTACGACGTCGCGTTCTCCTATCGCGTGCTGCTCAAGGAAGGCCATCCGCTGTACCGCACCAGCCTTCAGGAAGTGTCGCGGGTCGACATCCTCAGCCCGCAGCGCATCCGTTTCGTGTTCAAGCGTGCCGGCAATCCGCTGCTGATCCTGCGCCTGGGTGAAATGCCGGTGCTGGCGCAGCACTACTGGAAAGGCCGCGACTTCAAGGCCACCACTTTCGAGCCGCCGCTGGGCAGCGGGCCGTATCGCATCACTTCGGTCACGCCAGGTCGGCAGATCGTCTTCGAACGGGCCAAGGATTACTGGGGCAAGGACCTGCCGGTCAATCGCGGCAAGTACAACTTCGACCGCATGGAAGTCGAGTTCTACCGCGACAGCGACGTGGCGTTCGAGGCATTCAAGGCCGGTGAATTCGATATCTATATCGAGCATCAGGCAAAGAACTGGGACACCGGCTACAACTTCCCCGCCATACGCCGCGGCGAGGTGATCAAGGCGCAGATACCCCATCAGATCCCGACCCAGACTCAGGGCCTGTTCATGAACAGCCGCCGTCCGGCTTTCTCGGATGCCAAGGTCCGTGAAGCCCTGGGGCTGATGTTCAATTTTGAATGGACCAACCGCACGCTGTTCGGCGGCGCCTACCAACGCGCCATGAGCTATTACCCCAACAGCGAATTCTCGGCCAGCGGGTTGCCGGTCGGGCATGAATGGCTGTTGCTCAAGCCCTATCGCGAGCAACTGCCGGCCAGGCTGTTTACCGAACCGTTCAGCCTGCCGCAGACCGACGGCAGCGGCATTCCCCGGGAGACACTGCGCAAAGCCCTCGGCTTGCTCGCCGAAGCTGGCTGGAAACTCAATGGCCAGCGCCTGCAAAACGCCGCCGGACAGCCGTTGCGCCTGGAACTGCTGCTGGTCAACCCGAACCTCGAACGCATCCTCCAGCCTTACGTCGAGACGCTGGCCAGCATCGGCATCGATGCGCGACTACGCACGGTCGATCGCGCGCAATACAAGCAGCGCCTCGACCAGTTCGATTTCGACATGATTCTGATGACCCTCAACCAGACGCTCAGCCCGGGCCTGGAACAATGGCAGTACTTTCACTCCAGTCAGGCCGGGGTCAAGGGCAGCAAGAATTACGCTGGCATTGCCAACCCGGTGGTCGACCGTTTGCTCGACCAGTTGCTGGCCGCCCAGACCCGCGATGAGCAGGTCGCCGCCGGCAAGGCCCTCGACCGCGTGCTGCTGTGGCAGCACTACATCGTTCCCAACTGGTACCTCAATAATCACCGTCTGGCGTACCGCAACCGGCTCGCCTTCGTCACCACGCCGCCCTACACTCTGGGCCTGAACGCGTGGTGGCTGAAATCTTCGGAGAAAGATCAATGAAACCCATCCGTGCCCTGCTCTTGCAGGCCTGCGGTCTGCTGTTCGCCGGGCTGGTCAGCGCCGCCCCGCAACATGCCGTGACCCTGTATAACGAACCGCCGAAATACCCGGCCGATTTCAAACACTTCGACTACGTCAATCCCGACGCGCCCAAGGGCGGGATTTTCCGTCAGGCCGGTTTCGGCGGCTTCGACAGCCTCAACCCCTTCATCAGCAAAGGCGTGCCGGCGGACGATATCGGCATGATCTACGACACCCTGGCCAAGCAAGGCCTGGACGAACCGTTCACCGAGTACGGCTTGATCGCCCGACTGATCGAGAAATCCCCGGACAACGCCTGGGTGCGCTTCTACCTGCGCCCCGAAGCACGCTTCCATGACGGCCATCCGATTCGCGCCGAGGACGTGGTATTCAGCTTCCAGATGCTGACCAAGGACGGCGCACCGATGTACCGCGGCTACTACAACGACGTGGCCGAAGCGATCGCCGAAGACCCGCTGACCGTGCTGTTCAAGTTCAAGCACACCAACAACCGCGAACTGCCGCTGATCCTCGGCCAGTTGCCGGTGCTACCCAAGCACTGGTGGGCCGACCGCGACTTCAACAAGGGCAACCTGGAAATCCCGCTGGGCAGCGGCCCGTACAAGGTCAGCGAAGTGAAGGCCGGACGCTCGGTGCGTTACGAGCGGGTCAAGGATTACTGGGGCAAGGACCTGCCGGTCAATCGCGGCTTCTACAACTTCGACGTGATGACCACCGATTACTACCGCGACAACACCGTCGCCCTGGAAGCGCTCAAGGCCGGACAGTTCGACTACTGGCTGGAAATGACCGCGAAGAACTGGGCCAATGCCTACAACACTCCGGCAGTCACCGAAGGTCGACTGGTCAAGGAACAGATTCCCAACGGCAACCCCACCGGCATGCAAGGCTTCGTGTTCAATATGCGCCGCTCGGTGTTCCAGGATGTGCGTGTGCGCCAGGCCTTGTCGCTGTTGCTGGATTTCGAATGGACCAACAAGCAACTGTTCAACGGTGCCTACGCGCGTACCCGCAGTTATTTCGAGAACTCGGAAATGGCCGCCACCGGCCTGCCAGATGCCGATCAGGTGGCGATCCTCGAACCGTTCCGCGCCAAGCTGTCGCCGCAGGTGTTCAACGAAGCGTTCCAGAACCCGACTACCGACGGCAGCGGCATGATCCGCGCCCAGCAACGGCAAGCCTATCAACTGTTGCAGGAGGCCGGCTGGCGCATCGTCGATGACAAGATGGTCGACGCCACCGGCAAACCGGTGGTCATCGAGTTCCTGTTGGCCCAGACCGAATTCGAACGGGTGCTGCTGCCGTTCAAGCGCAACCTGAGCGACCTGGGCATCGACCTTGTGATTCGCCGGGTCGACGTCTCGCAGTACATCAACCGTGTGCGCTCCCGGGATTTCGACATGATCGTCGGCAGCTTCCCGCAATCCAACTCGCCGGGTAACGAACAGCGGGAATTCTGGATGTCGGACGCCGCCGACAAGCCCGGCAGCCGCAACTCCATGGGGCTGAAGGATCCGGTGGTCGATCAACTGGTCGAGCAACTGATCAACGCCGATTCGCGCAACAGCCTGGTAGCCCACGCCCGTGCACTGGACCGGGTGCTGCAATGGGGCTATTACGTAATACCCAACTGGCACATCAAGACTTGGCGCGTGGCGTACTGGAACCACATCGGCCATCCCAAGGTCTCGCCCAAGTACGACATCGGCACGGCCACCTGGTGGGTCAAGCCCGATATCAAGCCGGCGATAGAAGTCGAAACCACACTGCAGGCCGATCCTGCGGGCACGGAGTAATCAGATGCTGGCGTACATTTTTCGGCGACTGTTGCTGATCTTTCCGACCCTGTTCGGCATCCTGCTGATCAACTTCGTGATCATCCAGGCCGCCCCGGGCGGGCCAGTGGAGCAGATGATCGCCAAGCTTGAAGGTTTCGAAGGCGCCACCAGCCGCATCGCTGGCGGCGGTGCCGAAGTCTCTGTGGCCGGCTCCGCCTATCGCGGCGCCCAGGGCCTGGACCCGGCGCTGATCAAGGAAATCGAGCACATGTACGGCTTCGACAAATCGGCGCCGGAACGCTTGTGGATCATGGTCAAGAACTATGCGTCGCTGGATTTCGGCGACAGCTTCTTCCGCGACGCCAAGGTCATCGACCTGATCAAGGAAAAAATGCCGGTGTCGATTTCCCTCGGGCTGTGGAGCACGCTGATCATGTACCTGGTGTCGATCCCGCTGGGGATCGCCAAGGCCACGCGGCACGGCAGCCACTTCGACGTCTGGACCAGCTCGGCGATCATCGTCGGCTACGCGATCCCGGCGTTCCTGTTCGCCATCCTGTTGATCGTGGTGTTCGCCGGCGGCAGTTACCTGGACTGGTTCCCCTTGCGCGGGCTGACCTCGAACAACTTCGACGAACTGAGCATGGGCGGTAAGATCCTCGACTACTTCTGGCACCTGGCGCTGCCGGTGACCGCACTGGTGATCGGCAACTTCGCAACCATGACCCTGCTGACCAAAAACAGCTTCCTCGACGAAATCAACAAGCAGTACGTGATCACCGCCAGGGCCAAGGGCCTGACCAACCACCGCGTGCTGTACGGCCACGTGTTCCGCAACGCCATGCTGCTGGTGATCGCCGGTTTCCCCTCGGCCCTCATCGGCATCTTCTTCACCGGCTCGTTGCTGGTGGAGGTGATCTTCTCCCTCGACGGCCTCGGCCTGATGAGTTTCGAAGCGGCGATCAACCGTGATTACCCGGTGGTGTTCGGCACGCTGTTCATCTTCACCCTGCTCGGGCTGGTGGTGAAACTGATCGGCGACCTCACCTACACCTTTGTCGATCCGCGCATCGACTTCGAAAGCCGGGAGCATTGAGATGAACCTGTCCCCTCTCAATCGCCGACGCTTCGAACTGTTCAAGACCAACAAGCGTGGCTGGTGGTCGCTGTGGCTGTTCCTGATCATGTTCGGCGCCAGCCTGGGCGCCGAGCTGATCGCCAACGACAAGCCGCTGGTGGTGCACTACGACAACAACTGGTACTTCCCGGCGCTCAAGCGCTACCCGGAAACCACCTTCGGCGGCGAATTCCCCCTGGAGGCGAACTACAAGAGCCCGTACATCCGCGAACTGCTCAAGGCCAAGGACGCCTGGGTGCTGTGGGCGCCGATTCCCTACAGCTACCAGAGCATCAACTACGACCTGAAAGTCCCGGCCCCGGCCCCGCCCTCGGCAGACAACCTGCTGGGCACCGACGATCAGGGCCGCGACGTGTTGGCCCGGGTGATCTACGGTTTCCGCATTTCGGTGCTGTTCGCCCTGACCCTGACCGTACTCAGCTCGATCATCGGCGTGATCGCCGGCGCCTTGCAGGGTTTCTACGGGGGCTGGGTCGATCTGGCCGGGCAGCGCTTCCTGGAGATCTGGTCCGGACTGCCGGTGCTGTACCTGCTGATCATCCTTGCCAGTTTCGTGCAGCCCAACTTCTGGTGGCTGCTGGGGATCATGCTGCTGTTCTCGTGGATGAGCCTGGTGGACGTGGTGCGCGCCGAGTTCCTGCGCGGGCGCAACCTGGAATACGTGCGCGCCGCCCGCGCCCTGGGCATGCAGAACGGTGCGATCATGTTCCGCCATATCCTGCCCAACGCGATGGTCTCGACCATGACCTTCATGCCGTTCATCCTCACCGGCGCCATCGGCACATTGACCGCCCTGGACTTCCTCGGTTTCGGCCTGCCGGCGGGCAGCCCATCCCTGGGTGAACTGGTGGCCCAGGGCAAATCCAACCTGCAGGCGCCGTGGCTGGGCATCAGCGCCTTTGCCGTGCTGGCCTTGATGTTGAGTCTGCTGGTGTTCATCGGCGAGTCCGCTCGCGATGCCTTCGACCCGAGGAAGTGAAATGAATCAGGAAAATCTGATCGAAGTGCGCGACCTGTCCGTCGATTTTGTCGTCGGCAATCGCTGCCAGCTGGCGGTCGAAGGTGTCAGCTTCGACATCAAGCGCGGTGAAACCCTGGCGTTGGTCGGCGAGAGCGGTTCCGGTAAATCGGTAACAGCGCATTCGATCCTGCGCCTGCTGCCCTACCCGCTCGCGCGGCATCCGTCCGGCACCATCTTGTATTCCGGGCAGAACCTGCTGGACCTGAAAGAAAAAACCATCCGCCACATTCGCGGCAACCGGATTGCGATGATCTTTCAGGAGCCGATGACTTCGCTCAATCCGCTGCACTCGATCGAGAAGCAGATCAACGAAGTGCTGGGCATCCACAAGGGCCTGACCGGCAAGGTCGCGACCAAGCGCACCCTGGAGCTGCTGGAGATGGTCGGCATCCCCGAACCGCACAAGCGCCTCAAGGCCCTGCCCCACGAATTGTCCGGCGGCCAGCGCCAGCGGGTGATGATCGCCATGGCCCTGGCCAACGAACCGGAACTGCTGATCGCCGACGAGCCGACCACCGCGCTGGACGTGACCGTCCAGCTGAAAATCCTCGAATTGCTCAAGGAACTGCAAGCCCGATTGGGCATGGCACTGCTGCTGATCAGCCATGATTTGAACCTTGTTCGAAGAATTGCGCATCGCGTATGTGTCATGCGGCAAGGTTGCATCGTCGAACAGGCATCGTGCGAAGAATTGTTCCGCGCGCCGCAGCATCCGTACACTCGGGAACTGCTGGCAGCGGAGCCCGGCGGCAAGCCTGCAAGCAACGTGATCGGCCCGCCCTTGCTGGCGGTCGAGGACCTGAAAGTCTGGTTTCCGATCAAGAAGGGCCTGCTCAAGCGCACGGTGGATTACGTCAAGGCGGTCGACGGCATCAATTTCAGCCTGCCCCAGGGCCAGACCCTGGGGATCGTGGGAGAAAGCGGTTCCGGTAAATCGACCCTGGGCCTGGCGATTTTGCGGTTGATCGCCAGCAAAGGCGCCATTCGTTTTGAAGGCCAGCAGCTAGACTGCCTGACGCAGCAACAGGTCAGGCCGCTGCGGCGGGAGATGCAAGTGGTGTTTCAGGACCCATACGGCAGCCTGAGCCCGCGGATGTGCGTGAATGACATCGTTGGCGAAGGCCTGCGGATCCACAAGATGGGCACCGCGGCGGAACAGGAACAAGCGATCATTGCAGCACTCAAGGAGGTAGGTCTGGATCCGGAAACCCGGCACCGCTACCCCCACGAATTTTCCGGCGGGCAACGGCAGAGAATCGCCATTGCCCGGGCATTGGTGTTAAAACCGGCGTTGATTTTGCTGGACGAGCCGACTTCGGCCCTCGACCGCACGGTACAACGCCAGGTAGTGGAGCTTTTGCGTTCACTGCAAAGCAAGTACAACCTGACGTATCTGTTTATCAGCCATGACCTGGCTGTGGTGAAAGCGCTGAGCCACCAGTTGATGGTGGTCAAGCATGGCCAAGTGGTCGAACAGGGAGACGCGCAAAGCATTTTTGCCGCCCCCCAACATCCGTATACACAGCAGTTGCTGGAAGCCGCTTTTTTGGCTCCGGCCACTGCGCAATAACCTGAAAGAGGAGCAACACATGGGTTTTCTCGCCGGTAAGCGCGTACTGATCGTCGGTGTCGCCAGCAAGCTGTCCATCGCATCCGGCATCGCTGCCGCCATGCATCGCGAGGGCGCTGAGCTTGCCTTCACTTATCAGAACGACAAACTCAAGGGTCGTGTCGAAGAGTTCGCACAAGGCTGGGGTTCGAGCCCTGAACTGTGCTTCCCGTGCGACGTGGCCAGCGATGAAGAGATCGCCAAGGTCTTCGAAGCGTTGAGCAAGAAGTGGGACGGCCTGGACTGCATCGTGCACTCCGTCGGCTTCGCCCCGGGCGACCAACTGGACGGCGACTTCACCGAAGCCACCACCCGTGAAGGTTTCCGCATCTCCCACGACATCAGCGCCTACAGCTTCGTGGCCCTGGCCAAGGCCGGCCGCGAAATGATGAAAGGCCGCAACGGCAGCCTGTTGACCCTGTCGTACCTGGGCGCCGAGCGCACCATGCCGAACTACAACGTCATGGGCATGGCCAAAGCTTCCCTGGAAGCCGGCGTACGTTACCTGGCCGGCTCCCTGGGCCCGGACGGCACCCGCGTAAACTGCGTATCGGCAGGTCCCATCCGCACCCTCGCCGCTTCCGGCATCAAGAACTTCCGCAAGATGCTGGCCGCCAACGAAGCGCAAACCCCGCTGCGCCGCAACGTCACCATCGACGAAGTCGGCAACGCCGGCGCCTTCCTGTGCTCGGACCTGGCGTCCGGCATCAGCGGTGAAATCATGTACGTGGACGGTGGCTTCAACACCACGGCCATGGGCAGCATCGAAGAGTAATCTTCGGTCAGCCGATAAAAAACCCGCCTCTTTTGGCGGGTTTCTTATAATATCAATTTACTAAAAACTAACTCTCCAATTCCTCAATACCAATAATTTTTACCTTTTTACGTTCAAGCACTTGTCTGCTGACCTGTTTATCCGTCTTACGTATCACATACAATCTGTCACTTATTTCAGAAAATACATTTTGACCAGCCACAAAGTCTTCACCCCATCTGTTATACCTTGAAAACAACATCCTGTTAATATTTTCAGCTGGAACTTCAAGCGGCATGAATCCGGAGCCTCTCCCTTCTAGCTCACGTGCATAAGGCAGTACCTCTTTAAAGTTTTTTACGGATGGCAAATGATCACTTTCCAAGTAAACCCTGTGTATATCTGTCCATTCCGACAAATTGGAAAGAGTCATGTTTTCCGTAGTCTTGTCCTGCTTATGATAAGCAGCAGTCTCACTGCTTTCCACCTTGAAACCAGCCTTGCCCCGCGAAGCTCCTCCTCGCGCAGTCATTTCGCTTAGATCACTTGTTTTAGCCACCTTATAACCAATAAGATTATATTTTTTTATTACCACCCCATAAATATCTTCAGTATTCATAAACCTAAATAAAGACCTACTAAAAATATTCCCGACATGCCCTGTCGGATCCGTCCGCCCAATCGGATCCCCTTCACAATACGCATAAGCATTCAATCCCCCCTTACCAAACGGACTCCAACTGTCCGGACTGTTGAACCGCATCAACACCGGATTAAACGCCCTGTATCCATTACCCAGCAAATAATGCCCGGTCACGGGATCTGCCCGCTCACCGTTGAAACCCAACAAACTACTCAAGCCGCTTTCGGCTCGATGGTGGCCATAGGGTGAGTAAGCGATGGGTTGCGGCAGATTGTCTTTCTGGAGTGTTTGCAGGACTGAACGCTGTTGATCAGTGGCCAGTAGCGCGACGTCGATTGAGTCGCCCTGGCGCTGTTGTTGCCCCAGAACCTGATCACCCGACTGGAAAATGGTGTTGCGTAATGCCCCCTGTATCTCGGTGGCAAGACGACTTTGGCAGTAAAACCGCTGATGCACGGGGGCATTCGGTTGGGCATGACTGTTCAGGCGATCAAGAGGATCGTAGTGATATTCGCAGAGCAGTGACCGCAGTTGAGTCAACATAGGATCGATCCATTCATGGAGTATGGATAAATCACTATCCGCCCTGTTTCGACTATTGGGTACTAGCAGAACTGATAGGTTGAAACGGAAAAGGTGCGCAGGCATCAGCGGTGAAATCATGTACGTGGGCGGTGGTTTCAGCGCCGCAGCCATGGGCAGCATCGAAGAGTAATGATGGTTTTTTGCCTGCAATTTCCCGGACAAACACAGGGGGTTATGTTCAATTCGCTTTCGGCGTCAGGCATTGCGCAAACAACCGCTGAATCGGCTGATTACGCTGGCTGTAACGCTGCAACAAGACAATCTCTCGATAGAAGGTCAGCTCGCCCAAGCGGATTACCCTGACCTTCGCCCCATGCTCCAGCCACAACCCGGCCTCCGGCAGCAGCGAAATCCCCAAGCCACACTCGACCATTTTGACAATCGCCTCCAGCTCATCCAGCTCCAGCGCTACCTGCACCTCGATCTGCCGCTCGCGCAGAAACCGCGTCACCAGTCGCCCGCCGAACGAATTGCGGTCGTAGCGCACATGAGGGTGCTCGGCGAGCAGTTGTAGCGGATCTTCGCCGTTCAGGTCCGCCGGTACGATCAGCACGAAGGGCTCGCGACGAATCACCTGCGCGGACAATTCCTTGGGCAACTCAAACGGCGGCTTGATCAGGATCGCCAGGTCCACTTCTCCCGTGTCCACCTGGCTCAGCAGGTTCAGAGACACACCGGGCACCAGCTTGGGTTCCAGCAAGGGCGCCTGTTGACGCAAGCGCACCAGCGCCTGGGGCAGCAGGCCGGTCTGGGCGGTGGCCACCGCGCCGATTTTCAGTTCGCCACGGTACTCACTGACATCGTCACTGACAGCCATGCGGCTGAAGGTCTCGAGCATTTCCCTGGCCATCGGCAACGCACGCTGCCCCGCCGCATTGAGCAGCGCCTGGCGGCCGGTGCGGTCGAACAGACGGATGCCAAGGGCCTGTTCCAGATTGCGAATCTGCGCGCTGACCGCCGACTGTGTCAGGCCGATGTGCATACCGGCCGCGGCGAACGTGCCGTAACGCGCCACGGCGATAAAGGTTTTCAGTTCTCGCAGCATGGCGACCTCGATTGATCGAAATAATTTGAGCTCGATGCAAAAAATATCGTCTTTCAATCAAAAAACACAGGGCTAAACTCGACACATTCCCACCCACACCGAGGTTCGCCTGATGCAACTGTCCCCTTTTCACCTGGCCATTCCAGTCTACGACTTGCCGGCCGCCCGACATTTCTATGGTTCAGTGTTTGGCCTGGAAGAAGGCCGCTCAAGCGACCATTGGGTGGATTTCAATTTCTTCGGCCATCAACTGGTGATTCACCTGGCACCGAAAAACCCTGCGCAAGAGGCCGCGCACACCAATGCCGTGGATGGTCACGATGTGCCGGTGCCGCATTTTGGCGTGGTACTCGGGATGGCTGAGTGGGAGGCGTTGGCCGAGCGCTTGAAGTCACTGGGGACGCGCTTCGTGATCGAGCCGGGGATTCGCTTTCAGGGGCTGGTGGGTGAACAGGCGACGATGTTTCTGTTTGATCCTTGCGGTAATGCGCTGGAGTTCAAGGCGTTCAAGGACATTGGGCAGTTGTTTGCCAAATAGGTGGTGCCTGTCAGGACGCCATCGCGAGCAGGCTCGCTCCCACAGTGGATTTGTGGCGTTCACAAAACCTGTAGGAGCGAGCCTGCGCGCGAAGAGGCCCGCCAACACCACACCGCCCTAGCGGCTCATCACACGCTCGGCCTCCTCCAGCAGTTCCTCGATCGAGTCATGAACAATGGGGTCATATTCGACCTGGGTCACACTGAACCGAATCTCATAACTGCGATGCGCCGTGGCGTTGCGCTCATCGAGCATCTCATTGAGCCGGGCCTTGATCGCCTCAATCTCCACGACGCTGGAACCGGTCAGCAACGCCACGAACCGGTCGCCTTCGAGCCGGCCGACCACATCGCTTTCACGAAAACCGATACGCAGGACATCGGCGAATGTCTTCAGCGCATCGTCACCTTTGGCCCGGCCATACAGATAACTCATGCGCTTGAATTCATCAAGGGTGAAGTACAGCAGCGTCGCCGGCGTCCCCAGCTCCCGGCAGGCGTCTAGCCCGAGCCGGGCCAGCGCGGTGAAGCCATGGCGATTGGACAGCAGCGTCAGCTCGTCCATGCTTGCCATTTGCACGCCCGCCAGCTCTTGCTCGGCCTGGCGCGCCAGATCCCGCAGCCGTTCACGTTCTTGCTGTGGCGTGAGCAACGGGTTTGCGGATCGACCCGATTTTCCCGCTTTGCCTGAGATCAACATCGTTCACTCCTTGGCGGGTATGCACATTAGAGTGGCCCATACCCGCATTGACTCCCTGTTAGCGTGCCGCTGGTCAGCTACCCGCCACCGGGCACGGTCCTCCTGCATCGGCCCAGCGTTTGAACCGGGTGACGAAGACATCGTGGGGCACCGGTACCGGCGCGCGATTGCCGCCCGGATTCCAGCCCCAAAGCACCAGCTTGTCGTCGCTGACGTGCTTGATCAGCGCGGCAAAATCCCGATCGCCGTTGCTGGAGCGATCCTTGATCATCTCGCACAACTTGTTCGCTGGCAGGCCGATCCAGGCCATGCGGTGCGCGGCCGGCGGCAAACTCCAGTGCGGAGCCCCGGGTGGCGCGTGGGGGCCGTAACTGGCCGGCGGATTGCTTTGCGCATGGCAGGTTGCACAGGGCAACCCGGCCGAGCCCTTGCCATCCATGCCCCGCACGACATTCATGGCGTGGGGCACGCCGGCATCGAATTGCAGCGGCGAATCCCCGGGAATGTGGCAGTTCTGGCAACGGGGGCTCTGGAAGACTTTCTGCACGGTGTCGAACGCCTGCAAGGCCTCGCGGTCATCGGCGAACACGTGGGATGCGTAGGCGATGAGAAAGATCAGGATCAACGCCCCAAGCAACCAGTGATGTCGTTTCATCTCACACCCCCGACAGCTGCAAGGGCAGCTCCCGCAGGCGCTGCCCGGTCAAGGCAAACACCGCGTTGGCCACCGCCGGCGCCATGGGCGGCACACCGGCTTCGCCGATACCGCCGGGTTTGTCGCTGCTGGGCACGATATGCACTTCCACCACCGGCATTTCGTTGAGCCGCAGCACCCGATAGTCGTGGTAGTTGGACTGCACCACCTGTCCGTCCTTGAGCGTCAGCTTGCTGTGCAACGCGAAGCTGAGGCCAAAGGTGATGCACGACTCCATCTGCGCGGCGATGCTCTGGGGGTTGACCGCAATGCCGCAGTCCACCGCACACACCACCCGGTGCACGCGGATGGCAAGGTTGTCCTGTGACACCTCGGCCACCTGGGCCACATAGCTGCCGAACGACTCATGCACCGCCACACCCAGGGCATGGCCGTCCGGCAGCGGCGCCGTCCAGTTGGCCTTCTCCACCGCGAGGTTCAGCACACCGAGGTGGCGCGGATGATCCTTGAGCAAGGTGCGCCGATATTCCACCGGATCCTTGCCGGCCGCCGTGGCCAGTTCATCGATCAGCGACTCCATGACAAACGCGGTGTGGGTGTGCCCCACCGAACGCAGCCACAACACGCTGATGCCGGTCTTCGGGGAATGCAGTTCGATCTGGTGATTGGCCAGTCCTTCGAGGTAAGGGCTGTCGACCACGCCTTCGACGGAGGTCTTGTCGATGCCGTCCTTGACCATGCTCGCCTCAAGCGAGGTTCCGGCCATGATCGATTGCCCGACCATCACATGCTTCCAGGCCAGCGGCAGGCCGTCGGCTCCCAGCCCGATCCGCGCATGGTGCAGGAACGCCGAGCGGTAATAGCCGCCGCGGATGTCGTCTTCCCGCGCCCACACGGTTTTCACCGGTGCACCGGCGGCCTTGGCGACATACACCGCTTCGCTGACGAAATCCGACGTCGGATTGGCCCGGCGCCCGAAGCCGCCGCCGAGAAATTCGGTATGGATCACCACCTGTTCCGGTTTGAGCCCGGTGATTTTCCCGGCGACCATCTGGTCCAGGGTCTGGAACTGGGTGCCGGTCCAGATTTCGCATTTGTCCTGGGTGATGCTCACCGTGCAGTTCAGCGGCTCCATCGGCGCATGGGCCAGATAAGGCACGCTGTATTCAACGTCGATCTTCTTGGCCGCTTTCGCCAGCGCAGCCTGGGTATCCCCCGCCTGGCCGGCGTTCAGACCGGGGGTGGTGGCGAGCTTGCGGAAGTTTTCCAGCAACGCCTGGCTATTGAGCGCGGCGTTCGGCCCCGGATTCCACTCGATTTTCAGCGCATCGCGCCCCAGCTTCGCCGCCCAGAAATGATCGGCAATCACCGCGATGCCGGTCGGCACTTGCACCACTTTGTGCACGCCCGGAATCGCCAGCGCTTCGGCGCCTTCAAAGGATTTGACGCTGCCGCCGAAGGTGGGCGAACGGGCGACCATCGCGGTCATCAGCCCGTCAAACTGCACGTCCATGCCGAATTTCGCCCGGCCGGTGATTTTCTCCGGCGTGTCCAGACGCTTGGTGGGCTTGCCGATCAGCCGCCAGTCTTTCGCATCCTTGAGCTTGATCGAGGCCGGGTCTGGCCGTGGCAATTGCCCGGCGTCATCGGCCAGTTCGCCATAGGTGGCACGGTGTTCACCGGCAATGACCACCCCCGATTCGGTACGGATCTCGGACGGCGCGACGTTGAAACGCTTGGCCGCCGCATCGATCAACATCAAGCGCGCCGCCGCGCCGGCCTGGCGATAGCGGTCGAACTCCATCCAGGTCGAGGTCGAGCCGCCAGTGATTTGCATTCCGCCAAAGGCAGGCAGGCCGTAATCGGCAGCCGAAGCCGGGGAATGCTCGACGCGGATTTTCGTCCAATCGGCGTCCAGTTCTTCGGCGATCAGCATGGTCAGGCCGGTCCAGATGCCCTGGCCCATTTCCGAATGGCCGAGCAACACAGTGACGCTGTTGTCGTTGCCAATGCGCAGGAAGGCGTTGGGCGCAAACACGTTGCCCTGGTTCTCCGCGCCCATGGCGAAACGGTGGGCACCGGGCATGGCAAACGCCACCACCAATCCACCGCCCAGCACGGCACTGCCCTTGAGAAAACCACGACGCGATAGTCCGTTGATGCTGTTCATGGCCACCTCATCCCAGCTCGGCGGCGCGCTTGACTGCCGCGCGAATTCGCGGGTAAGTGCCGCAACGGCAGATGTTGCCGGACAGCGCCTGATCTATGTCGTTGTCGGTCGGTTGCGGAATTTTCGCCAGCAAGGCCGCCGCCGACATGATCTGCCCGGACTGGCAGTAGCCACACTGGACCACGTCAAGTTCCGCCCAGGCCTGTTGGACCGGGTGCGAACCGTCTGCGGAAAGGCCTTCGATGGTGAGTATCTTCTGTCCATCGGCCACGGCCGTGGCCGGTGTAATGCACGAGCGCAGCGGTGCGCCATCGACGTGCACGGTGCAGGCCCCGCATTGGGCGATGCCGCAGCCGAACTTGGTGCCGGTGAGGTGGGCGACATCGCGCAAGACCCAGAGCAGCGGCATGTCGGCGGGGACATCCAGCTCCTGGTCCTGGCCATTGATGTTCAGGGTGAGCATGGCGCGGTTCCTCAGACTCAGGGTGATCTGAAGGGGCGTCGCTGCGGCCTTGTAAAACCTGCGCGCGCCTCGGGCTATCCCTTCAGCTAAGCGCAAATTTGCCGGCAGGCCGTGGCGCATCGACCACCGGTCATGAAAAAGCCGCCTCGAAGGGCGGCCCTGAAGGTCTTCGCTAGAGCCTCGGCCCCAATAAAATGCCGGTGTAGCGCCAGACGAAAACACCGAAAGCGCTACACCACAGCAACGCCGACAGCGCCAAACCCTGATCGGAAAACGGCACCAGCCACACTCGACACACACCCGCCAGCAACAACAGGGCAAACCCCGCAACGATCGCCTTTGACGGCTGCAACAAGCGCCCGGTATGCCCCAGGCTGACCCGCGCGATCATCGCCAGAACCAACCCGCCGATACCGCCGACAGCCAGCGAATGGGTGGCCAGACTTTGTTGCGGCATCCAGCCCAGGTGCCACAGCGCCATGGCCAGCGTCGCCACCGCGAGCCAGGCATAAGCCAGGTACAGCGACCACAGCAGCGGCACGCGCCACAGGCCGCGATCATGCCAGCGCCACAATCGCAGCAGATGCAAACCGCTGATCAACGCAAACAACAGCGCCAGCCACACCCGTGGGACGTCATTCAATCCGGCGGCAAAAGACACCGCCGCCAGCATGGCGCTGATCAGCAACACCTTGCCCGGCAACGGATGAGCCGCAGGCGCTGCGGGACGGTTCAAGCCGCGCTGGATAAAGAACGGAATCACCCGCCCGCCGATCACGCTCATCAGCGCGCCCACCAGCCACAAGGCAGCCAGCACTCCATGGCGTTGCAGATTGGCGTCATCAACGGCAAACCCCAGCAACGTCAACGCCTGACACCCGGCCAGCAGCATCACCATCAACAGAATCGGATAATTCTCGCGCTTGCGCGCGGCCAGCAGGTCGCGCCCCAACGCCCACACCAGCAACGGCAAAAACGGAACCTGCAACGCCAGCAGCAAGGGCACAGGTATCGGCAGGAGCCAGGCCAGCCGTGCCAGCAGCCACACCAGCACCAGGCCGATCAGCGGCCAGCCCTTGAGCCCCGACCGACCGGTCCAGTTGGGCACCGCCGTCAGCAGGAACCCGGCAATGATGGCCGAGGCAAATCCGAATGGCATTTCATGTCGATGCCAGGCGAGCATGCCACCCACCGGTTGCGCACCGGGCAAGCGGCCGTACAGCCACAAGGCCCAGATCGCGATGGCAAGGGCCGCGAACCCGGCGCCGGCCAGAAAGAAGGGTCGAAAGCCCAGGCTGAAGAGCGGTGCAGCCGCCAGTTTGCGCATCAAGCCACCACTCGGGCCGGGAATTGGCTCAGGCGATACTGGGAAAGCAGGCGCATGACATAGCCGATTTTCAACAGGGTCGGGCCAATAATGGTCATGGCGTGCATCGCCACCAGCACGGTGATCGCCAGATGGCCGTCGTAGAGATAGGCACCGTAAATGCCGACCAGCAGCATCGCCAGGCCCGCGCCTAGTACACGGCTCGACCATTGAAGGACGTTCTGAGGGTTGCTGAAGAAGTTGAACATTGTGCGAACTCCTGAAGGCGTTCAGTTGTACCTTTACCCCTTCAAGTCCCGTGCCAGGTTTTTACCCCTTTAGGTCCAAGCACTTGCGCACATACGAGTCATAAAGACACACCACCAGAATAGTCTGTTTGACTCCAATCAAAGTCATTATGACTACGCTCACTTAACCCTCTGACAATTTTCTCGATCTACGGTACGGCCAGACGAGCAGAGGCTGACTACGCTGAAAGTCCGGAACATACGTTACCTGCAGAGGAGCTGGCACCATGCTACGCGTACAAAAACTCACGCCCTGCCTGTGGTTCGACGATCAGGCCGAAGAGGCGGCGAAGTTCTATTGCTCGATCTTCGACCATTCGAAAATCACTGCCCTCACCCATTACGGCCACGCCGGATTCGAGTTCCACGGCCGGCCCGAGGGTTCGGTCATGACCGTCAGCTTCGAGCTCGACGGACAGAGTTTTACCGGTCTCAACGGCGGGCCTTTGTTCAAGTTCAGCGAGGCGGTTTCGTTTCAGGTCAATTGCCTGAGCCAGGAAGAGGTCGATCATTACTGGGGCAATCTGTCGGCCGGTGGCGCGCCCGAAGCCCAGCAATGCGGTTGGCTCAGGGACAAGTTCGGGCTGTCGTGGCAGATCGTCCCCGTCGCGATGATGGAGATGATCAAGGACCCCGACACGAAGAAATCCCAACGGGCCATGCAGGCGATGATGCAGATGAAAAAACTCGATATTGCCGTACTGCAACGAGCCTTTGACGGCGAGAGCTAATACACTCGGGCGCTGACCTGCCGAGGAGCGAGCATGAAGCACGCCGTTGCCAAGAACGCCGACAAGGCCCCGCGCTTCTGGCGCGATGATGCCCTGCCCTTCATCGAAGCCCGCGCCATCGCCGACGGGCGCGAAGTCTGCTACACCCGGCACGCCCACGAGCACTTTTCCATCGGGGCGATCACCGCCGGGCGCAGCACTTATCTGCATGAGCAGTCGACATTCGAGGTCAGCGTCGGCACGGTGGTGCTGATGAACCCCGGCGACGTCCACGCCTGCAACCCGATCGAAGACCAACCCTGGTCGTACCTGATGCTGTACGTCGATACGCCGTGGCTGACCGATTTACAGCACCAGCTCGGGTTCAGCGATGACGCGGCGTTTCGCCGCTTTACGCTGACCCATACCCGGGACGCCCAGCTGTTTGCCGGCCTCGCGGGCTTGTATGAAGTGCTGATCGATCCACAGCAAGACGTGCTGCGCAAACACAGCGTGGCCGTGGAGTTCTTTACCGAGGTTCAGCTACGACTCAACCCGGCCGACCCGCCGCTGCGCGAACCCAACTTCAAGCTGGAGCGCGCGGCCGACTACATCCGCGACCACTGCACGCAAACCCTCAGGCTCGAAGACATTTGCGAAGCGGCGCAACTGTCACCGTCCTACCTGATCCGTGCCTTCAAGCAGCATTACGGCATGACACCCCACGCGTTCCTGGTGAACCGGCGCATCCAGTTCGCCCAGGATCGATTGCGCAGCGGCAAGCTGATCGCGGACGTGGCACTGGAAGCGGGGTTCGCCGATCAGGCGCATTTTCAACGGGCGTTTAAACAGCATCTGGCGGCGACGCCGGGGCAGTATCGGGGGGTGAGTCCTTCGTGATTGCCGTTACGGCAACAACAGGTACACCGCACTCACCACCAGCAACAAAGCCATGGCCCGATTGAACAGGCGCATACCCGACGGGTTGTTGAGGAAACCGCGCAAAAACGTCCCGGCATACGCCCAGCAACCGACCGACACATAACAGATCACCAGATAAATCGCGGCGAACTGCCAGACCAGGTGCGCCTCGCCATCGGCGACGAAGGCGCCCATGCCGGCCACACAGGCCAGCCAGGCCTTGGGGTTGAGCCATTGCATGATGGCGCCATACAGCATCGATGGCGCCTGTGCCGATTCACTGGCCTGCACCTGCCCACTGTCGGCCGCCAGCTTGAAGGCCATGTACAACAGAAAGGCCACCCCCGCCCATTGCACCACCTGGGTCAGCGCCGGCCACTGCTGCAACAACTCATGCAGGCCCAGCCCCATCAGCACCAACAGCAAGACAAACCCCAGGGTGGCCCCTGCCACGTGACGCTGGCTGGCCCGGAAACCAAAGCGTGCGCCGGAGCTCAACGCCACAATGTTGACCGGCCCCGGCGTGATGGAAGCGACCAGCGCAAACGCCGCCATGGACATCATCAGACTCATTGCACACCTTCTTCCATCGAATTGAACGAGGCCCTCAAGGTAAAGAGCCGAGCGATTCGCGTATTGAAGAAAACTGCCCTGCAGCGCTATGAGTAAAAGCCAACGACGTTCTTGACCTTGCCCAGGGCAATCCGCAGCGAGTCCATGTCCACCGAGCCCAACGCCAGGCGTATCGCGTGCGGCACATGGGCCGAAATCGCAAAGGGCTCGGCCGGCGACACCGACACCTGCTCGCGCATCAGCGCCATGGCGATCTGGTCGGCCCGTGCGTCTTCCGCCAGCGGCAGCCAGATGAAATAAGAGTTCGGGTGACTGATGGTCCTGAGTCCTGCCAGCACCTCGCGGGCCAGGGCTTGCCGGGCCCGGGCGTCCGTGCGCTTTTGCACCTCCAGTTGGCTGACGGTGCCGTCGTCGAGCCAGGCCGTGACGATGGCGGTCATCACGCCCGGGGTGTTCCAGGTGGTCGCCATGATCGTGCGCTCGAAGGCGACAACCCATTGCGCGGGCGCAGCGATGAAACCGACGCGCAGCCCGGTGGCGACATTCTTCGACAGGCCGGACACGTACACCGTCCTCTCCGGTGCCAGCTCGGCCAACGGTGGCGGGACGTTTTCGGCCAGGAACGCGTAGGCGGCGTCTTCGATGATCGTCAGGTCATGCCGGCGCGCAATCGCCACCAACTGCTCGCGCCGATCGAGGTCCATCACCCAGCCCAGCGGGTTATGCAAGGTCGGCATCGAATACACAGCCCGTACCGATCGGCTGCGGCAGAGTTTTTCCAGGGCCGGCAGATCAGGCCCGGTGTCCGTGACCGGAATCGGCAAGACTTCCAGATGCAGGGTTTCGGCCAGCGTCTTGAAGCCGGGATAGGTCAACGCATCGGCGGCGATCACATCGCCGGGCTTGAGCAGCGTCATCATCGCCACCGCCAGGCCATGCTGAGCACCGCTGACGATCAACACCTGTTCGGCCGGCACGCGCAGCCCGCGGTCGAGCAGATGACGCGCGACCGAGGCCCGCTCGTGCAGGCGTCCCGCGTGGGGCTGATAGCGCAGGAGCGATTCCAGGTGACCGGACAACGCCAGTTGACGCAAGGCCGTGCGCAACAGGTCGGCCTGCCCGGGCAACGACGGGTAGTTGAAGTTAAGGTCGATCACCCCCGCCGCCACCACGTGCTGCGAGATGCCCTGCCCCGGCGGCAACGAGGTTTCCCTGACAAAGGTTCCGCGTCCGGTTTCGCCGCTGACCAGGCCCATGCCCTCCAGCTCGGCATACACCCGGCTGGCGGTGACCAGTGCCAGACCGTGCTCTGTAGCCAGTTGCCGGTGAGTCGGCAGGCGCGTGCCGGGCGGCAAACGCCCGGAACGGATGTCGGCGGCAAAGGCATCTACCAGCGTCTTGTAGCGGGATCGAGGCATGCCGAGATGTATCCATGACAATTTTTTGATTGTATCGATAGTCGCTCATACGATGAGTTTCGTGCAATCAGACAATGAGCGTGAGCCAAATGGAACGGACCTCGAACCTGCAACACCGGACGCTGGAGAACAGCACCAGCGGCTGGATCAACGGCCTGATCGGCGTGGTGATCTTCAGCGGCTCGCTGCCGGCGACTCGGGTGGCGGTGCTGGAGTTTGACCCGGTGTTCCTGACGGTCGCACGCGCGACCATCGCTGCGGTCCTGGCGCTGTGCCTGTTGTGGTTATTCAAGGAAAAACGCCCGGCGCGCCAGCAACTGATACCGCTGATTATCGTTGCCCTGGGCGTGGTCATCGGCTTTCCCTTGCTGACCGCGCTGGCCCTGCAATACGTGACGTCCGCGCACTCGATCGTTTTCGTCGGCCTGTTGCCCCTGGCGACGGCGGTGTTCGGCGTCCTGCGCGGCGGCGAGCGGCCACGGGCGGCGTTCTGGATTTTCTCGGTGCTGGGCAGCCTGCTGGTGGTCGGATTTGCCCTGTCACAGGGGCTGACCGCCTCCCCCCAGGGCGACATCCTGATGCTGCTGGCCATCCTCGCCTGCGGCCTGGGTTATGCCGAAGGCGCGAAGCTTTCGCGCACCCTGGGTGGCTGGCAGGTGATCAGCTGGGCGCTGGTGCTGTCGCTGCCGGTCGTGGCCGTGCTGAGCTGGATGCGTTTGCCGGCTTCGTTCACCGGCATCAGCACGCCGGCCTGGTTCAGCCTGGCTTACGTCTCGCTGTTCAGCATGCTGATCGGTTTCGTGTTCTGGTATCGCGGGCTGGCCCAAGGGGGCATCGCCGCCGTCGGGCAATTGCAGCTGCTTCAGCCGTTTTTCGGGCTGACCCTGGCCGCCACCCTGCTGCATGAACAGGTCAGCGCAGGCATGCTGGGTGTCACCGTCGCCGTGATCCTCTGCGTCGCCGGGGCGAAAAAGTTCGCCAGATAGCCCTGTGTACGGTGGTTTGCGCCCATGACTGTATGGGTCTGGCCAGGGGTGAGCCGTGATAAAAACAGCGCTCTTGCTACAGGAGCCCACCATGGACCTCGCCACCCTCACCCTGTTTCTGCCGGCCTGCTTTGCCCTCAACATGGCACCTGGCCCCAACAACCTGCTGTCGGTCAGCAATTCGACCCGCTATGGCTACCGCATCGCGTGTGTGGCCGGCATCGGCCGGTTGCTGGCGTTCGCCGGGATGATTGCCCTGGCCTCGGCGGGACTGGCGGTGGTGCTGCAAACCTCTGAGCTGTTGTTCTACGCCATCAAGATCCTCGGCGCGGCCTACCTGTTCTACCTCGCCTGGCAATTGTGGCGCGCCGATCCTGGCGTCGAAAACGTGGTCACCACTGCGCCCGTGGGCACGCTGGCGCTGGCCCGGCAGGAATTCCTGGTGGCGGCCGGCAAGCCTAATGATGGGCAATATAAAATCGCCCAATAGGCTGCTATCGGCTGTGGATTCAACCGGTCGATGCAACACAACTAAATTCTGTGTATGCCGACACGATGGCTGATATGTTTCCCGCGCACCTGATCGAGTCCAATCGACGCTGATCCCATCAAGGAAGATAAAACAATGAAAATAGTGCTCGGCGCCCTGCTCCTTATCTGCCTAAACATACATGCATTCGCTGGTGACAACCCCATAGGCTTCCGGGCCTCGACGTTGCCAGACAAGCAAAATGACCGCCCGCTGGAGTTGGTCGTCTGGTACCCGAGTGCAACCACTGCCACACCGCAGTTGATCGCTGATACTCCGGTGTTTGTCGGTGCCCTCGCCGTCCGCGATGCTCCTCCGGCCGCAGGCGCGCATCCATTGGTGGTGCTCTCCCACGGCTTTCGCGGTAATTGGGGGAACCAGTCATGGCTGGCCAGTGCACTGGTCCATCAGGGTTACATCGTGGTGGCAGTCAACCACCCCGGCACCACCACCCGTGATCGCAACCCTAAAGCCGCGGCACAGTTGTGGCAGCGTCCCGTCGACCTGCAGCGGGCCATCGATGCGGTCATGTCTCAGCCGGAACACTTTGGGTTAGTGGCGAAGCGTCAGATTGCAGTGGTAGGTCATTCACTTGGCGGCTGGACCGCCCTGGAAATCGCCGGAGCCCGATTCGATCCCGACCGTTTTGTCCAGGACTGCATCACCCATCCGCAGCTGGCCAGCTGCAGCGTTTACAAACAGATCAACCCCGACAGCACCCCGGCATCGAAAGCCCGGCTGGTCGCCGATCTGAGCGACAAACGTGTCACCGCCATCGTTTCCCTGGACCTGGGCCTGTCACGCGGCCTGACCAATGAAAGTCTGGCGACATTGCCGGTGCCGACACTGGTGATCGCAGCGGGCGCGCCCTCTGAAGACCTTCCCGCGCGGTTGGAGTCCGCCGACCTGACCAAGCGCTTGCCCCCGGCGACGAATCGTTACGTCGAGATCAAGGACGCCAGCCACTTCAGCTTTTCGTCGATATGCAAACCTGGCGCGGTGGCGTTGCTCGAAGAAGACGCACCAGGCGATGGCATCATTTGCCAGGATGGCGATGACGCTCGACCGCGGGCGTTGATCCAGCTGCAGATTGCATCGCTGATCACCGAGTTTCTGGCGCAGTCATTTCGCAACTGAAAATGGGGGATTCAATTAACGGCCAGCACTTGGCGCGCGCTGCCTGCGTACAGATCAGGTGGGCGCGCCTCACGAAGCATGACAATGGCTCTACGCGAAATCGACTCAACCAGTACCTGACGCTAGCAGTATTGCAAATGTGTCATTCGATCCGGAGTCCCTGAAACGCCCTGGCTGAATTGGCTAAAAAATTAATACAAGTTCGGGCGGCTCTTCGCATCTAGCTGCAATCGGCTGCGGTCGTGACAGGCAAATAACAGCCAGGACCGGACGCTCGGTCATGAGTTCAAAAGCCGCCATTCGCACTGATGCGACTGATTGTTTCAACGCTCGTTTGGTCCATTCAGCACCGTGACTATCCCTCACGGATGCAAGGCCGAACAGGTTTCCCACGGCTTTGGCACTCCCATTCTCTACCTGCATGGTGGCCTTAAAAGAATTGCGGAAAACACAGATTAAGTTTTATTAAGAAACTAAAATAGTTGCTTACTGAAACTAAAAAACATAGAGTCGAGACTACATTTCTTGCAGTTGAAGTCCTATGCCACGCCTGAGAGTCAACGAGTCCCTCTGTTCTGCCGCCCGCGCTCTTGAGGTGCTGGGCGATCGCTGGACACTCCTCCTGATTCGCGAAGTCGTATTCGGCACACGCCGTTTCGACGAGTTTGCGTTGCACCTCGGCATCGCACGCAACATCCTGACCACGCGCCTGAATGCAATGATTGCCGCCGATATTCTGGTGCAGGCGCCGGTCCGCGACGATGCGCTTCGCAAGGCCTACCATCTAACCGAAAAGGGACGAGATCTCCTGCCCGTCCTAATCGCATTGCTACAGTGGGGCGACCGCTGGCTACAAACTCCCGATTCGATTCCGATCCAGATCGTCGAGCGCGAATCGGGCGAAGTGCTCGAGCCCATGCGACCTCGCAATCGGTCTGGCAAAGCGCTAACCCTGCGCGACCTTGACTGGGTTCCGGGCCCCGGCAGTACCGATCCACGGATTGCCCCACTAGTCGCCGCCTACGAAAAACAGCGACGCATCGAACCGCGGCCGATAGCTGCGCCAAAAAAATCGAAGAAAGAGAAATCAGCATGAGTCTTTACTTTCGGCTGTTCTGGACCTGGCTACGAGCCCGTTTTAAATCGCCGATCCAGATGGGTGAAACCATCGAGCTGGTCATGCGCGTCTGGCCCAATGACCTCGACATCAACGGCCACATGAACAACGGTCGCTACATGACGATCACTGACCTGGCCCTGATCGAATACTTCACCCGCGCCGGATTCATCGAGGTCGCGCTACGCAAGAGATGGCGCCCCATGCTGGGCGGTAGCATCATTTCGTACCGTCGCGCCCTGAAGCCGTTCGCGGTTTATACCCTACGCTTTTCGATGAAATGCTGGGACGCGCGTTGGAACTACATGGCGTTCGAGTTTCTGCAGGATGGCAGGATGATGGCACACGGCCACAGCAAAGGCGCGATTGTCGGCAGAGACGGTTTCGTGAGCAGCGCGGACGTGCGCAATGCGATGGGTCTCAATCCGGCCTCGCCTGAATTTCCCGCGTCGATTTCCGCGTGGGTCGAAACCGAACGCCTGATGAACATTGAGTAGGAACCGCCATGCTTGCGCAAATACTCATAACGATCAGTGCAGGAATCATCATGTTGTTAGGCCTGGTGCATCTGGCCTACACCTACGTTGGCGACAAACTCCATCCGCGTGACACCGACTTACTAGCACGACTTAAAACGACCTCCCCCGTCATCAGCCGCCAAACAAGCGTGTGGAAAGCATGGATCGGCTTCAACGCGAGCCACAGTCTGGGTGCAATTTTGTTCGGAGTGATTTTTGGATATCTGGCACTTCAGCAGCCGATGCTGCTCTTTCATTCTTATTTCCTCGGATTCACAGGTTTGATCGTGCTTGGTGCCTACCTTGTGATGGCGAAACTGTACTGGTTCACCCGCCCCTTGCAAGGCATCTCGCTGGCATTCCTGTCCTATGTCGTCGGATTTATCCTCGCAAATATTCACCTTTTCGCGTGAGGCGACGGTGCTCAGTGCATGCAAATACCCTTCTTGGCTCCGCCTAGCAATTCGATGACATTGCGTTTCTGGCTGGTTCTGGTGCGCCTGCTGGACTCTACGGCCACATGAGGAATGTCTGCTCTGGGTTGAAAACGGCCCATCAGCTCAGGGCGAAATCAAGCTACGCCCCAGCAAACCCAAGGCCATCCTGATATTCACCGCATTCCTGCCGCAATTCGTCGACTCGACCCACGCCATTGCGCCGCAGTTCGTGGTGTTGGGTACGCTGTTTCTGGTGCTGGAATGGATCGCCATCGGCGCTTACGCCTACATGGGCCTGCACATGCGCCGCTGGTTCGCCAGGCCGTCGGGCAAGCGGATGTTTAATCGTTGCTGTGCAGGCCTACTGTCAGCAGCGGCGTCGGTACTTCTGATGGCGAGACGCGCTTGATCCTACGGATCATTGTGAAAATCGGAAATTCACTGTCGATTTTCCGGTGGAGGCCATCCATGACGCGATCTATGCTGCGCCCATGAACCTACAAAAAACGCTGCTTCCGCCCCGTGTCGAGATGGTTCGCGCCATGCTCGAGCGAGACACCTCCTACGAGGGGGTGTTCTTCACGGCGGTCAAGACCACAGGCATCTTCTGCCGCCCCGGTTGCACCGCCCGCAGCCCGAAGCCGGAAAATGTCGAGTTCTTCGCCAACGCCGAACAATGCCTGGCGGCGGGCTATCGCGCCTGTCTGCGCTGCAAACCGCTGGACACCGCCGCCAGCGCGCCGGACTGGGTGCAGACCCTGTTCAAATCGGTAGACGCCGACCCGGAGCAGCGCTGGACTGACGCCCAACTAATGGCCGCAGGCATCGAACCACTGAAACTGCGTCGCTGGTTCAAGCAGCATTTCGGCATGACCTTCCACGCCTGGCTGCGCGCCCGGCGCCTGGGCATGGCGTTGGGCGGAATCAAGCAGGGCGACTCCATCGATGACGTCGCCTTCGACTCCGGCTACGAATCCCTGAGCGGTTTTCGCGATGCCTTCCAGAAGTCGTTTCACATCACCCCGGGCCGTGCGGCCAACAGCGAGCCGCTGCTGTTCACGCGCCTGACCACACCGCTGGGGCCAATGATCGCCATGGCCGAACGGCGCGGGCTGGTGCTGCTGGAGTTTCTCGACCAGGCATCACTGAACCCGGCGGTCGAAGCCCTGCAAAACCGTTTTGGTTATGCCGTGGCGCCGGGGCACAACGCGCATTTGCAGCAGATCGAAGAGCAATTGTCCGCGTATTTCGCCGGCACGCTCACTGAGTTCAGCGTGGCCTTGCACATGCCCGGCAGCGAGTTCTCCCGCCGGGTCTGGGCTGAACTGGCGAAGATCCCCTACGGCCGGACCACCACCTACGGCGCCATCGCGGCGAGCCTGGGCAAGCCCGGTGCCAGCCGGGCGGTGGGCCTGGCCAACGGGCATAACCGCTTATCGATTGTCGTGCCCTGCCACCGGGTGATCGGCGCCGACGGCTCGTTGACCGGCTACGCTGGAGGCCAGCCGCGCAAGGCGTTTCTGCTCAGGCTGGAGAACGCAGAGGTGCAGCTCACGGAGCAATTGGCGTTCTGATCCCCCCACAGATTTTTCATAAGGAAGGAAACTCGATGGACAGGCTCGACAATCAACTGCACCAACTGCATCAAGAAGGTTTGCTGATCCTCACCAACGTCGCCGATGCCGCCGGGGCGCGACTGGTGGAGCAACTGGGCAACAAGGCCGTGGCCACCAGCAGCGCGGCGGTGGCCTGGGTGCATGGCTATCCAGACGGCAACACTCTGCCCCTTGAGCGTCTGGTCTCGACGGTCGAGTCGATTGCCCGGGTCATTTCGGTGCCGCTGACCATCGACATCGAAGCCGGTTATTCCGATGACCTGGAGCGGGTGGCCCAGGTGGTTGATGCGGTGATCGCCGCTGGTGCGGTCGGGATCAACATCGAAGACGGCTCTTCGCCGCCGGAGTTGCTGGTACGCAAAATTGAAATCGCGCGTCAGGTGGCCGACCGACGTAACGTGAACCTGTTTATCAATGCGCGCACCGATGTCTACCTTCGAGGCCTGGTGCCTGCTGAAGATCGCGTCGCCGAAACCCTCAGGCGCGCCGCGCTGTATCAGGCGGCCGGTGCCAATGGCCTGTTTGCCGCCGGCGTTACCGCGGAGTACGAGATCAAGGCGCTGTGCCAGGGCACCTCGCTGCCGCTGAATGTGCTGGGGTTCCCGGGCCTGCCGTCGCCCGAAGCGCTTGAGGCACTCGGCGTACGCCGCCTGACCGCAGGCTCGGGGATCGCCGAGTTCCTCTACGGCGCCATGGCCGGCATCGCCAAGAGTTTCCTGCAAACCGGCAAGTTCGATAGCCACGACCTGAAGGCTTTGACCTATGGCGAAGTGAACGCCTTGTTGAAACCGTCCGGGAAAGCCTGAGCCCATGGCCGACGGCTATCAGGCGGCCAGTGCCTTCCTGGCGGCCATCGATGACGACTGGCGCCGCCACATCGACGCCATCGGCCCGTGCCTGCACCAGCCCCATGCGGCCCGTGATCCGTATGAGTCGCTGGTGAGGGCGATTGCCTATCAGCAACTGCACGCCAAGGCCGGCGATGCGATAGTCGGCCGGTTGCTGGCGCTGTTCGGTTCGGGTTCGTTTCCCCGGCCTGAACAAATCGTCGCCACGGATTTCGACCGACTGCGCAGTTGTGGATTTTCCGCAAGCAAGATCGCGACCATCCAGGGCATCGCCCAGGCCTCGCTGGACGGCGTGGTGCCGGATTACGCCACGGCGCTGGCCATGGACGATGAAGCGCTGATCGAACGCCTGATCACCCTGCGCGGGGTGGGGCGCTGGACCGTGGAGATGCTGCTGATCTACAGCCTGGAGCGCCCGGATATCCTGCCGGCCGATGATTTTGGCGTGCGTGAGGGTTATCGACGGCTCAAGGGGCTGGAGGTGCAGCCGACGCGCAAGCAGATGATCGAGATCGGGTTGGCGTGGAGCCCCTACCGCACGGTGGCCTCCTGGTATTTGTGGCGGGTGCCCAGCAAATAAACCGCGTTATCGTTCATCGCGAGCAGGCTCGCGATGGCGCCCTTACCAACAACACAAACCCAAGCCTGTCATAACCCCGACTTCAACCGACTGAACGCCCGGATCAACGCCCGGTTGAACGCCTTGCCATTGTCATTCTTGCTATACAGCGAAGCCCTGACCGCAGCCGTCGGATACGTCCCCGGATCATCGCGAATCACCGGGTCGACCAGCCCGTCCGCTGCCGTGATCGCATTGGCGTAATGGATGGTGTCGGTGATCGGCGCGATCACCTCCGGGGTCATCAGGTAGTCCATCAACGCCAGGCCGGCCTTCGGGTGCGGCGCGTCCTTGGGAATGACCATGGCATCGAACCAGATCAACGTGCCCTCCTTCGGAATCCGGTACTTGAGCGAATACGGCTTGCCCGCCGCCTCGGCCTGGCCCGCCGCGATGGCCACGTTGCCATTCCACGACATCGCCACGCAGGTGTTGCCGTTGGCCAGGTCGCTGATGTTCAGGTCGTTGTCGAAGTAGCGAATGAACGGGCGAATCTTCACCAGATGCTGCTCGGCCAGCTTCAGGTCATCGAGATTCTGGCGGTTGATGTCCAGCCCCATGTACTTCATGACCGCCGCAAACACTTCGTTGGGATCATTGAGCAGGCTCACCCCGCAATCGGCGAATTTCGAGACCACAGCCGGGTCGAACAGCATCGCCCAACTGTCGGTCGGCGCGTCGGGCAGGCGCTGTTTGACGGCCTGCTCCTGATAACCCACGCCCGTGGTGCCCCAGGCGTAGATCCCGGCGTAGCGGTTACCCGGATCGAACACCGCCATGTGCTGGCGGAACTCCTCGCCGACGCCGGCGAAATGCGGCAGTTGCTGCTTGTCGACCGTTTGCACCGCGCCACTCTCGATGGCCCGGGACAGATGCTGCCCCGCCGTCAGCACCAGGTCGTAACCACTGCGGCCGGTGAGCAGCTTGGTCTCGACGGTTTCCAGGGAATCGAAGTGGTCGGCCACCACATGGATGCCGGTTTTCGCTTCAAAATTCTTCAAGGTGTCCGGGGCCAGGTACTCGCCCCAGATGTACAGGTTGACCACCGGCTTCGTGGTGTCGGCGGCCTGCACACACAGGGGTGCAAGCACCAGCAGTATTGCTTGAGTCAGTTTGTGCAGGCCCATTTTTACACTCCTTTGCCCGCGTACTGCGGCATGGTGATGCACGCGACGTTGCCGCCACCGAGGAGGATTTCCCGGGAGTTTTCGATGCCGACGATGCTGTGTTGCGGGAACAGCTCGGCCAGGGTCGCCAGCGCCACCTTGTCATTGCGATCACCGAACAGCGGCACCACGATGGAACTGTTGCCGGCGTAGTAATTGATGTACGACGCGCAGATCTTCGTCCCGGCCTGGCGGGTATGGGTACTGTCCTGCTGGTCCAGGCCTTCGGCTTCTTCGGCGGTCCACTCCAGCACATCCGGTTGCGGCAGCTTGTGCACGATCAACTCGCGGCCGCGACTGTCGCGGGTGCTGCGCAGGATGTCGTAGGCCTCCTGATAGATTTCCCACTGCGGGTCGTCGCGATTGTCGGTCCATTGCAGCACCACTTCACCGGGGCGCACGAAGCACGCGAGGTCGTCGACATGGCCGTCGGTTTCGTCGAACTTGCAGCCCCGTGGCAGCCAGATCACCTGCTCGGCGCCGAGGTAATCGGTCAGGCGACGGGTGACTTCGGCCTTGCCCAGGTGCTGGTTGCGATTGCGGTTGAGCAGGCATTGTTCGGTTGTCAGGATACTGCCCTGGCCGTCGCTCTGGATGCCGCCCAGTTCGGCAATCAACGGCGCGCGATAGCGGTCGAAGCCTTCGATTTCGAGGATCTTGCTGGCGATCTGGTCGTCCTTGTCCCACGGGTAGTACAGGCCGCCGTCGAGGCCGCCGTAGGCGTTGAATTCGAAGTCGACGCCGCGCACTTCGCCGCTCTGATCATTGACCACGAAGCACGGCCCGCTGTCGCGGAACCAGGTGTCGTTGCAGGTCATTTCCACCACGCGCACTTGCGGCGGCAATTGCCGGCGCGCGGTGGCGAACTGTGCCGCCGAGGCGCAAACCGTGACCGGTTCGCTCATGGAAATGGCGGTGACGATCTGCACCCAGACTTTCTGCGCAGGCTTGGCACCGTTGCGCCAGACGTCGGTGCGCTCCGGCCAGCCGAGCCAGCAACCGGACTTGGCTTCGAATTCGCCGGGCAGACGGAAACCGTCCAGTTTGGGAGTGGTGTCGAGCAAACGGGCCATGGTCAAACCTCTTTAATCGGGGATTGGAATGACCACAGGCTAAGGGCGTTGGCGACCGGTTCGCCAACGATGATTATTTCGGAATACTTGAATCTAACTCATCAATCGAGCAATTGATCGTTGAACCATTCCAGCATCTGCGCCACCGCCGGACGCTCCAGGCGCACCCGCTCGCACACCAGCGCATATTGGCCCAGTGCAGTCATGCTCGACGTGAACGGACGAACCAAACGACCGCTGAGCAAATCCTCCTGGGCCGTCAGATTGTCGCCCATGGCCACGCCCTGCCCTTGGGCCGCGGCTTCGAGCGCCAGCCCGGCATGGGCGAAATACAGTTGACGATCGGGGCGTTGGTCGCCGGCATGGCTGGTGAGCCACGCCGTCCAGGTCTTGCCGTCCTGGTCGTCGTGCAGCAGACAGTGGCGGGCCAGGTCCTTCGGGGTTTTCAGCGTGCCCTGGTTGAACAGGCCGGGGCTGCACACCGGGAAGAACTGCAACGCCGGCAGCGGCCGGACGAAATACGCGGTGCTGTCCACCGGGCCGGTGCCGTAGGTAATCGCCAGGTCGATGTCTTCCCCGGGCGCCGTGGCGTCGATCGGCTGTTCGTACAGATGCAAGGTGATGTGCGGGTAACGTGCGTAGAAATCCGTGAGCCGGCTCATCAGCCACTTTTGCGCAAGCTCCGCGGTGACCGCCAGACGCAATACCGCCAGGGATGAAGGGTCACGCAGTTCATCGCAGGCATCGCCAATCAGTTCGAAAGCCTGCTGCAAGCTCTGCATCAGGCGCCCGGCGGCCAGGGTCGGGCGAATCTGCCGGCCCTCGCGCACGAACAACGGCACGCCGAGCTGCTCTTCGAGTTGGCGAATCTGGTGGCTGACCGCGCTGTCGGTGACACACAACTCAGCCGCCGCCCGGCCGAAATGGGCGTGGCGGGCGGCGCATTCGAAGGTTCGCAGGGCTGCCAGGGAAGGTAATCGTCGCATCAGGTCATGTCCCGGTTTCGAGGGGGACATGCTGGATTGGCTGGCGGTGGCTGTCCAGCGGGACCGCGATATCGTTCATCGTCGGAACGCCGCCCGGGGCCGGCTCGCGATGGGGCCGGCCCATTCACCACCAACCCACCAACCCTTCACCTTCCCTTATGGACCATGACATCTACCCGCACCCGGCGCATGTTGAACCCTCAACCGGAGGGCAACGCGATTCTGGTGCCGGTCGAATAGCCCTGACGGTCTAGGCTGTCCGGGGTATGTTCAAGACAGTCGGAGTCTCCCATGCAACTCGAAGGTTCCTGCCATTGCGGCGCGGTGTCGTTCAGTTTGACCTGCGCCCATCCCTACCCTTACCAGCGCTGCTACTGCTCGATCTGCCGCAAGACCCAGGGCGGTGGCGGCTATGCGGTCAACCTCGGTGGCGATGCCGCCAGCCTCAAGGTTCGCGGACGCAAACACATCGCGATTTACCATGCGCGGCTCAAGGAAGACGGCGACAAACGCGCCCACAGCAGCACCGCAGAGCGGCATTTCTGCTCGGTTTGCGGCTCGGGTCTGTGGTTGTACAGTCCGCAGTGGCCGGAGTTGATTCACCCGTTCGCCTCGGCCATCGACACCCCGCTACCAGTGCCGCCGGAGCACACGCACCTGATGCTGGGTTCGAAGGCGCCGTGGGTTGAGGTCCAGGCGCAGCCAAGGGATAAACAATTCGATGTGTACCCCGAAGAGTCCATCGCGCAATGGCATGAACGGCTGGGTTTGAGCCGTTCATGACTGGGTGGTGCGGGATTACGCCGCTACCGGCACACCGCTGTGAAAACGAAACTCCACGTCCGGCGACTCGATCAGTTCCCGCTCGGCGGCGCGGACCTTGTCGATCACCTGGGTGATGTCCTTGGCGTCGCCGTACTGGTAGGCCAGCTTCAGGTAACCCTGGAAATGCCGGGCCTCGCTCTTGAGCAGACCGAAGTAGAACTTGCCCAGTTCTTCGTCCAGATACGGCACCAGCGCTTCGAAACGCTCGCAGCTGCGGGCCTCGATGAAGGCGCCGACCACCAGGGTGTCCACCAGTTTCACCGGTTCGTGACTGCGTACCACCTTGCGCAGCCCCGACGCATAGCGCCCGGCGGACAGCTGGCGCAGCTCGATCTTGCGCCGTTTCATCAGGCGCATGACCTGTTCGTGGTGCACCAGCTCTTCCCGGGCCAGGCGCGACATCATGTTGATCAGATCGACGTGGGAGTGATACTTGGCGATCAGGCTCAACGCGGTGCTGGCGGCCTTGAATTCGCAGTTCTTGTGGTCGATCAGCAGGGTTTCCTGATCGGCTAGCGCGGCCTGGATCCAGCCGTCGGGGGTGCGGCAGCCAAGGAACTCGTGAATTTCGGGAAGGATCATGGGGCTCACGGAAAAATAGGTTCAAAACGAAGGGCGCCGATTATACCGGCCTGCCCACAGACCACCAGTCGCCAACCGTTGATATGCATCAAGTCCCCGAATCGCAGACAGCAACTATAGTTGTGCAACGCCGTGCTTTTTTATTTTCAGGAGATCCCGCACATGCAAGCCGTTCGCAGCATTCTGGTGGTCATCGAACCCTCACCGGATGAGAGCCTGGCCCTGGCCCGCGCCAAATTGATCGCCTGCAAGACCCAGGCGCACTTGCACCTGCTGGTCTGTGACAAGAAGCATGATCACTCCGAACACCTGAGGGCGCTCAAGGAAGATCTGCTGGAAATCGGCTACAGCGTCACCACCGAGCAGGCGTGGCGCGAAAGCCTGCATGACACCATTGTCGACGTACAGCAAGCCGAAGGCTGCGGGCTGGTGGTCAAGCAGCACTTTCCCGACAGCACGCTGAAAAAGGCCCTGCTGACCCCGGATGACTGGAAACTGCTGCGCCACTGTCCGGCGCCGGTGCTGCTGGTCAAGACCTCCGGTTCCTGGCAAGACAAAGTGATTCTGGCGGCCATCGACGTGGGCAACGCCGACGGCGAACATCGCCATCTGCACAACACCATCATCGACCACGGCTACGACATCGCCGGCCTGGCCAAGGCCCATCTGCATGTGATCAGCGCCCACCCGTCGCCCATGCTGTCGGCGGCCGACCCGACGTTTCAACTCAGCGAAACCATCCAGGCGCGCTATCGCGAACAGTGCAGGGCGTTCCAGGCGGAATTCGACATCGACGATGATCACCTGCACATCGAGGAAGGCCCGGCGGACGTGCTGATTCCGTTCATGGCGCACAAGCTCCAGGCGGCGGTGACCGTCATCGGCACTGTGGCGCGCACCGGGTTGTCAGGGGCGTTGATCGGCAATACGGCGGAAGTGGTGCTTGATGCGCTCGAGAGCGACGTGCTGGTGCTCAAGCCGATGGAAGTGGCGGATCATCTTGAGGAGATTGCCGACAAGCATTGAAGCCGAACATGCTTTTGTGGGGAGGGGGCTTGCCCCCGTTCGGCTGCGAAGCAGTCGCAATACTTGGTGGCACGGTGGGTCAGTAAGAATGTAAGGGGCCGCTTCGCGACCCAACGGGGGCAAGCCCCCTCGCCACATATCAGCGGCTCAGCCGCCAAAGGCGTCTTTCAGAAACCCCGGCGCAATGTAGCGCTGGTAATGGGCCTCGGAAAGCAGGAAAAATTCCCGATCAATGGCATCGCGCAGTTCCGGCAGGTTCCACTCGCGAAACTCCGGCAGCAGCACCATCCCGTAGGCTTCCAGGTTGTTGATCACCCGCGCACCGCGCGCGATCAACTGGTATGCCCAGCAATATTCCGACTGATGGGGCACGAAGCGGATCTTGCGCTGCTCCAGCTGCATTCGGAGCAGTGCTGGATCGAAAATTTCGACCTTGGCGGCCATCACCTGCGACAGCAACTGCTCAAGACGCAGCCATACCGCGCGCTTCTCTTCCTCGTTGTAACCGTTCCAGTGGATCACTTCGTGGTGGAAACGCTTGCAGCCACGGCACACCAGGTCACCGTAAACAGTGGAGCAGAGGCCGACGCAGGGTGTCTTGATGGTCTGATTGGGCATAGATAGGCAAAAACGCGAAAAAGCAGAACAGGCCCGCATGTTAGCCCTTTGTCGGCCATTGATCACCCCTCAAAGTTCAGGGCCTATGGAGAATCGGGCTCTGCTGAGCATCACCACCAAAGTCCAATAAACACTGACTTACCTTTAATTTTTTTTTGCCGTAGAATCAGCCTGCCTTTTTAGGCGCCAATGTCCGTTAGAAGCTGTTTTCAAAGCGTCACGAGCACAGTCGTTCCTTCAGAGCGGTGTTGGCGAGGGGTTTTTCCAGCGGGGAAAAGCCCAACGCCAACCCTCATCAGCTCCCGTTCTGCAGGCGTAAAACTTTGAAAGCAGCTTCTGTAAGGAATTGTCGGTAATTCTGGCTAAGTGGCTCAAAACGCCATGCAGCGCATGAGTACGGCAATTTCGGGATGAGCGTCCCGGACACCCATTTGGGACCACTGATGAGGGTAATAACTGTGCTTGAAGCCTACCGCAAACATATCGAAGAGCGCGCAGCACTGGGTATCGTTCCCCAGCCGCTAAACGCCGAACAAACTGCAGGCCTGGTCGAGCTGCTGAAAAATCCCCCGGCTGGCGAAGAAGCATTCCTCGTTGACCTGATCACCAATCGCGTTCCGCCTGGAGTGGACGAAGCAGCCTATGTAAAGGCCGGCTTCCTGTCCGCCATCGCCAAAGGCGAAGCCAAGTCCCCCCTGATCGACAAGAAGCGCGCTGTTGAACTGCTCGGCACCATGCAGGGCGGCTACAACATCGTGACTCTGGTTAACCTGCTGGACGACGCCGAACTGGCTCCAGTAGCGGCCGCAGAACTCAAGCACACCCTGCTGATGTTCGACGCCTTCCACGACGTCGCTGAAAAAGCCAAGAACGGTAACGTTCACGCCCAAGGCGTGCTGCAATCCTGGGCTGACGGCGAGTGGTTCGTGAAGCGCCCGACCCTGGCCGACAAGATCAGCCTGCGCGTGTTCAAGGTCACCGGCGAAACCAACACCGACGACCTGTCCCCTGCGCCTGATGCCTGGTCCCGTCCAGACATCCCGCTGCACGCCCTGGCCATGCTGAAAATGGCTCGCGACGGCATCGTGCCTGACGCACAAGGCGTCACCGGTCCGATGAAGCAGATCGAAGAAATGCGCAACGCCGGTTTCCCTATCGCCTACGTCGGTGACGTGGTCGGTACCGGTTCTTCGCGTAAATCGGCGACCAACTCGGTTCTATGGTTCTTCGGCGACGACGTTCCTTTCGTGCCGAACAAGCGTGCCGGCGGTTTCTGCTTCGGCAGCAAAATCGCTCCGATCTTCTACAACACCATGGAAGATGCTGGCGCACTGCCAATCGAATTCGACGTTTCCAACATGCACATGGGCGACGTGATCGACCTGTACCCGCATGCTGGCAAAGTCTGCAAGCACGGCACCGACGAAGTCCTGACCACCTTCGAAATGAAGACTCCGGTCCTGTTGGACGAAGTTCGTGCCGGCGGCCGTATTCCGCTGATCATCGGCCGTGGCCTGACCGAGAAGGCTCGCACCGAGCTGGGTCTGCCACCTTCGACTCTGTTCAAGAAGCCTGAAGCACCGGCTGAAAGCACCAAGGGTTTCACCCTGGCGCAGAAAATGGTCGGCAAGGCTTGCGGCGTGACCGGCGTTCGTCCGGGCACCTACTGCGAACCGAAGATGACCACCGTGGGTTCCCAGGACACCACCGGTCCTATGACCCGTGACGAACTGAAAGACCTGGCGTGCCTGGGCTTCTCGACCGATCTGGTGATGCAGTCCTTCTGCCACACCGCGGCTTACCCTAAGCCGATCGACGTGACCACCCACCACACCCTGCCTGACTTCATCATGACCCGCGGCGGCGTTTCCCTGCGTCCGGGCGACGGCATCATCCACTCGTGGCTGAACCGCATGCTGCTGCCAGACACCGTCGGTACCGGTGGTGACTCCCACACCCGTTTCCCGATCGGCATCTCGTTCCCGGCCGGTTCCGGTCTGGTTGCGTTCGCCGCAGCCACCGGCGTCATGCCGCTGGACATGCCTGAGTCGATCCTGGTTCGCTTCAAAGGCGAACTGCAGCCAGGCGTCACCCTGCGTGACCTGGTTCACGCCATTCCTTACTACGCGATCCAGGCTGGCCTGCTGACCGTAGAGAAGAAAGGCAAGAAGAACGCTTTCTCCGGTCGCATCCTGGAGATCGAAGGTCTGCCAAAACTGACCGTCGAGCAAGCGTTCGAACTGTCTGACGCCTCGGCTGAACGTTCGGCTGCCGGTTGCACCATCCAGCTGTCCAAAGAGTCGATTGCCGAATACCTGCAGTCCAACATCACCCTGCTGCGCTGGATGATCGGCGAAGGCTACGGCGATGCACGTACTCTGGAACGTCGCGCTCAAGCGATGGAAGCCTGGCTGGCCAACCCTGAGCTGCTGCAAGCGGACAAAGACGCTGAATACGCTGAAATCATCGAGATCGACCTGGCCGACATCAAGGAGCCTGTGCTCTGCGCGCCGAACGATCCGGACGACGCTCGCCTGCTCTCCAGCGTTGCTGGCGAGAAGATCGACGAAGTGTTCATCGGTTCGTGCATGACCAACATCGGTCACTTCCGCGCTGCCGGTAAACTGCTGGAACAGGTCAAGGGTCAGCTGCCAACTCGTCTGTGGCTGTCGCCGCCGACCAAGATGGACGCTCACCAGCTGACCGAAGAAGGCTACTACGGCATCTACGGCAAGGCCGGCGCGCGCATGGAAATGCCGGGCTGCTCGCTGTGCATGGGTAACCAGGCACGTGTAGAGCCGAACTCGACCGTTGTGTCGACTTCGACCCGTAACTTCCCGAACCGTCTGGGTGACGGCGCGAACGTCTACCTGGCTTCGGCTGAGCTGGCGTCCGTGGCTTCCATCCTGGGTCGCCTGCCGACCGTCGAGGAGTACATGGAATACGCTGGCAAGATCGACAGCATGGCGGCCGATGTCTACCGCTACCTGTCCTTCGACCAGATCGCCGAGTTCCGTGAAGCTGCTGCGAACGCCAACATCCCGGTCGTTCAAGCCTAACGTTGCAACGCAATGAAAAACGCCGCCCATCGTGAGATGAGCGGCGTTTTTTTATGCCTTCTGCCTCAGCACCCTACACCTGTGGGAGCGAGCTTGCTCGCGATGGCGGTTTGTCTGTTACATCCAAGTCGACTGACCCGCCGCTATCGCGAGCAAGCTCGCTCCCACAGGTTATGCGCCAGCCTTCAGTGCCTGCTGCACCGCACCATCCACACTCAACCCACTTAGCACCACCCCACTGGATTGCACCTGCGCCAACGCCGTCTGTGCGTCGTCCTTCAGACGCGCCAGAATCAGCCGTTTGCCCTCCTGATGCACCCGCACAAAAAACTCCTGCAACGCCTCGATGCTGGTGCCATCCAGGTCGGGGGACTCCTCAAGACTGAGAATCACCGTATGAACCGGCGTTTGCGAATGCCGGATCAGACGCAAGGCACCGCCAAGAATCCGCTCGACGTTGGCAAAGAACAACGCTTCCCCCGGTCGCACAATCAACACGCCAGGCACGGCTTGCGCCGTTGGATGACGTTGCAGGTCGACAAAGTCGTGACCGCCATCGATGCGACCCAGGATCTGGATATCCGCCGCCGACATCTGCTTGAGCATCAGCAACACACTGATCGCCACCGCCACCAGCAAGCCGTCCAGCACCCCCAGCACCAACACCGCACCCACGGCGCAGATCACCAGCAAGCGGTCTCGGCGCCAGATGAAATAGCGTCCCAGCGGCTGCAGGCTCAAACCGCGCGCCAAGGCATGGATGACGATGGCGGCGAGGATCGGTTCCGGGGTCAGGGCGATGTAAGGCAGCACCGTCAGGACAATCACCAGCACCACCAGCGCCGCCACGATACCGGCCAGGCGCGAAGTGGCCCCCGCCGCCTCATTGGCCGACGTCGCCGAATACCCCGCTCCCGCCGGCATGCCATGGAACAGACCAGACACCAGGTTGGAAGCCCCCAGCGCCAGCAGGTCGCGGTTCGAGTTGACGCGGTCGCGATGTTTTAGTGCATAAGAACTGATCGAGCCATAGGACTCCGCATACAGAATCATCACCATGGCGAACGCCAATTCCCCCAGACGCAGCCAGTCGGCAAACGGCAGTACCGGCAGCTTCGGCACCTCCAGGCTCAGGTCGATCACGCCAATCAGCTTCACGCCATAAGCTGGCAGGTCCAGCCACTGCCCCGCCGCAATGCCAATCACCACCACCAACAAACCACCCGGCAAGCGCCGAAACCGCGCAAACAGCCATAACAAGGCCAATGCCACGGCGCCGACCGCCGCTGCAGCCCAGTTCCATTGCGGCAGTTGTTCCAGTAATTGCGGCAGGAAGCCCACCAGGTTGGCATCGGTCAAATGCACGCCGACCACACTGGCGACCTGCTTGAGGATGATGGTCAGCGCCAGGCCAAAGGCAAAGCCGCGCAGCACCGGTTTGGCGATAAACGAAGTCACGCTGCCGAGCTTGAACAGCCCCGCCAGCAAGAAAAACGCCCCGGTCACCAGCACCAGGCCGAAAGCCAGGGTCGAGCGAAGCCCGGGGTCGCCATTGGCCAGGGTCGCTGTCACGGCGGCCAGTACGGCAGCGGAGGATGAAGTGGCCGAGACAATCGCAAAACGGCTGGTGCCGAACAGGCCATAACACAGCAACCCGGCAAACAAGGCGATCACCCCGGCCTGGGGTGCCAGCGCGGCAATACTTGAGTAGGCGACTGCTTCCGGCAACAACAGGCCGGCAATCGACAGCCCGGCCAACAGGTCCTGCCAGCGGTTGGGCGAATCAGCCTTGGATTGTGCCGATGCGTCCGGTGCATGAGCCATCAAGCGTCTCCAGAGAAAGATCAACAGGCCAGGGACAGCTCCCCAGGCAAACACTTTACGATGCGCCAGGGAAATCTATAGTTTTTTCGATCCTAGTCCTGTGTCGGAGGCTGAGCATACTGTCTAAATCGACGCGCTTTATGAATAGCCTGCAACTTCTTCCCCTACGGCCCGACCATCAAGCTCACTGGCGCTTTGACTTCCTTTACGACAAAGGAGGTGCACACGTCTTTGACACCCAGGAAACCGTTTATATTTTTTCTGGCGAACTCACTGAACTCGGCAAGATCGGTCGCCAGGATCGTTAACTGGTAATCGTAGACCCCCGAAATACAGTGACAACCGATCACCTGTTCAAAGGCAGTAATCGACTCCTCGAACGCTTTCATATGCTCAATATCTTTTTGATCCAGCGCCACCTGGACAAAGGCAGTGATAGCGTAGCCAAGCATTTCGGTATTAATACTGGCATGGTAACCACGCACCAGACCGATCTCTTCGAGCCTTTTGACCCGTCGCCAGCAAGGAGATGCGCTTAGTGACACCCGCTCAGCAAGTTCTGCACTCGAAAGCCTGGCATCCCGCTGTAGCGCCGCCAATATGCGGCGATCCGTAGCATCGATTTTTACCTTTGGCACAACCATTCCCCCCCAAAAACACAGAACATACACTCCATTTCATATCTATAGTCAAGGGGATTTCAGTATAATCAAATTGCAAGAAGGTCGTATCCATTGCTTGCCTATTCGATATTTGGAGCACTCTCATAAGAGGCTACTGGGGACGAAAATCGGCATTGGTGTCAGCGCTCACATGATCGCACAGTAAAAATCAGCACAAGCAATAACAGCGGCGAATTAATCAGTACTTTGCCTAAGTTAACCTTGGAAAATTCCATACGAAACACCTTCAGCTTGTTCAGTAGCATCGTAACTCGGTGATGACGAGACTCTTTCATGTCCACCCCAAAAGCTTCTCATACTTTCGATTAATGCATCCCTGGCACTACCGGCGACGTACCGTAGCACCGGCCCTCCCTTGAACATGATTTCTCGAATGACAACGCACTGAACTGCCTTCACCTTCAACAATCAGGATTACAAAATCAATCGACGCATATCAGCCAACTGCTCGGCAAGGAATGCATTAAAACGGCCTGCCGCGGCCCCATCAATGACGCGATGATCCCAACTTAAACTCAGGGGCAAGATCAGCCTTGGCACTACCTGTCCCTCATCCAGGGTTACCCGACTGCTGCTTCGACCGAGCCCCAAAATTGCCACCTCTGGCGCATTGATGATCGGGGTAAAGTACGTGCCTCCTATTCCACCCAGGGAGGAAATAGTGAAACAACCACCGCTCATATCCGCTGGCTCAAGCTTCCCTGCGCGGGCTTTAGCCGATAACCCGGACATCTCCCGAGCTAAGGTCAACACGCCCTTTTTATCAACATCACGAATAACTGGAACTACCAATCCGTGGGGCGTATCAGCAGCGAAACCGATATGAAAATAGTCCTTCAATATGAGCTGATCGCGATCCAGACTCGAATTGAATTCAGGAAACCTCTTCAGCGCAGCGACACATACTTTCATGACCAAAGCGATCATCGTCACTTTGACGCCTTGCCTAGCGTGCTCTTCGTTAAGTTGGCGACGAAAATCTTCCAACTCTGTAATGTCCGCATCTTCATGATTTGTCACATGCGGAATACTTAACCAGTTACGGTAAAGATTGGCACCACTCATTTTTTTGAGTCGAGACAGATCGACACGCCTCACTTCGCCAAAGTTTGAAAAATCAATAACCGGCCAAGGTAACAGCCCCTCCATGAAGGATTGAGACGTCGGGCTGTTGTTTTGCGCATTTGTTTTTTTCGACCCGGCCATTACTTGCGCAACGAAAGAATGAACATCCTCCTTGGTAATCCGTGTTTTAGGCCCAGTGCCGTTTATTTCATTCAGTGGCACCCCAAGCTCCCGGGCCAACTTACGAACTGAGGGCGACGCAAACGGCAACGCCCCATTGGAAGTGACGCTCTCAGCGATGACCGCATGAGATATTTCCAATGAATACGATGCCAACGGTACAGGCGAGTGTGCAGGTGAAGGCATTGCAACCGGGACGGAAACCGGGGACTGAGTGGCAACGGCCTGAAGTTGTTCACCTGCAATTGCAGATGATTTCCCTGCAGATCCCTCGACATGTTCCACGGTGGCAATCAACGACCCTTCGCTGACTTTATCACCCACCACAACTTGAACAGTGCTTACTTTGCCGTCGTGCGACACAGGAATATCCATTGTTGCCTTATCGGTTTCGACAACAATGATAGTTTGCCCAGTTGCCACCCAATCACCTGGTGCAACAAGCACTTCAATAATGCTGATTCCTTTAAAATCGCCAATATCAGGAACTAGAATTTCGCACAACGTCGTCATGAAGATCATCCAGATTTTTTTGTCTGACAGTCTCGACTAGCGCAATGGTCGACACCCATTACACTGCGTCCCTTAGCAAACTCGAATCAACATTCCCAAGGGGCTGTTTCGTCAAATTTGATGTCGTACTTTTCAATGGCACGAGAGCAGGCATCGGCACTGAGTTTTCCTTCATGCACCAAACCCCATAGCGCACTCAGCACGATCTGATGACGGTCTATTTCAAAAAACTTGCGCAGAGCTGTGCGCGTATCGCTGCGACCAAAACCGTCCGTACCCAGGACGACATAGTGATCTTCAACATAGGAGCCAATCAGTTGCGGTAGCGCGCGCACATAATCGGTCGCAGCAATGATTGGACTCCCCTTCGGCAAGCACTCACTAACGTGGCTCGTTTTCTGTTCGCCTTCAGGATGATGTCGGTTCCAACGCTCTACACCTCTGGCGTCCCTCGCAACTTCTGTGAAACTGGTGACACTCCACACCTGAGAGTCGACCTGCCAATCTGCGCTCAGGAGTTCTGCTGCAGCCATCACTTCGCGCAAGACAGTGCCTGATCCGAGCAGCCGCACTCTGTTCAATCCCGCTCCGCACGCGTGTTCGCAGAAGAGGTACATGCCTTTGATGATGCCTTGCTCGACATCAGCAGGAAGATTGGGCTGGGCGTAGTTTTCGTTCATAAGGGTGACGTAGTAAAACTCGTCAACCTGTTTCTCCAGCATCTGGCGCATGCCATGATCAAGAATTACCGCAAACTCACCGGCGAATGCCGGGTCGTACGCTCTGCAATTTGGCACCAGAGCTGCCATCAAATGGCTGCTGCCATCTTGATGCTGCAGACCTTCCCCTCCCAGTGTTGTACGGCCTGCCGTGGCGCCAAGCAGAAAGCCTCTGGCCCTTTGGTCAGCCGCCGCCCAAATGAGATCACCTACTCGCTGAAATCCGAACATTGAGTAATAGATGTAGAACGGCAGCATGGGCAGGCCATGGGTGGCGTAGCTGGTTGCCGCAGCCACCCAGGAGCTGATGGCACTGGCCTCGCTGATGCCCTCTTCAAGTATTTGGCCATCCAGCGCCTCCCGGTAGCTCAGGATGGAGCCGATGTCCTCTGGCTCATAATGCTGGCCGACACTGGAATAGATACCAATTTGCTTGAACAGATTCGCCATCCCGAACGTTCGGGCCTCGTCAGCCACGATGGGAACTACCCGTCGCCCCAGGAGAGGATCTTTCAGCAAGTTGCCGAGCATCCTCACAAACGCCATCGTGGTAGACATTTCCTTGCCTTGCGCGTGAGTGGCAAAGCTTGCGTACACCTCCAATCCCGGTACGGCGACCACAGGGACATCCGTTTGCCGACTGGGCGTGACCCCCCCAAGGCTTTGGCGACGCTCAAGCAGATAGCGCATTTCACGACTATCAGCGGCAGGCTTGTAGAAAGAGAGCGTCTCAACCTGCTCATCGGTCAGGGGCAGATTGAATCGATTTCTAAAGCCGATAAGCGCTTCGCGATCCAGCTTCTTCTGCTGATGAGTCGTCATTTTTCCCTGGCCGGCTTCACCCATCCCGTAACCTTTTTTGGTCTGGGCAAGAATGACCGTAGGCTGCCCCTTATGAACAGCCGCCGCTTGGTAGGCGGCGTAGATCTTCACCATATCGTGGCCGCCTCGTTTCAGCCGATCGATCTGTTCGTCTGTGAGACCTTGGGCAAGCTTTGCCAATGCTGCGTTTTGACCAAAGAAATGGTCCCTGTTGTAGCGCCCGTCTTTCGCGGCAAACGTCTGGAACTGCCCATCAACGGTTTGCGAAAGGGCGCGCACCAGACTTCCATCTGTATCGCGGGCGAAAAGCCCGTCCCAATCAGACCCCCAAACCAGTTTTATGACGTTCCAGTCTGCCCCGACAAATAGAGCTTCCAACTCGTCGATGATTCGCCCATTGCCTCGCACCGGCCCGTCTAATCGCTGTAGATTGCAATTGACTACCCAGATCAGGTTATCCAGACCCTCCCTTGCGGCCAAAGTAAGGGCAGACATGCTTTCCGGCTCATCCATCTCACCGTCACCGAAAACGCCCCACACTTTTCGCTCAGAGGTGTTCAGCAGGTCACGGTTGTGAAGGTAGCGCATGAATCGGGCCTGGAAGATCGAACTGATTGGGCCGATACCCATCGACCCTGTCGGAAATTGCCAGAAGTCCGGCATTAACCAAGGGTGTGGGTAGCTGGACAAACCCTGCACCCCTTGTCCGACCGCGGTGATTTCCTGCCGGTAGTGCACGAGGTTCGTTTCTTCCAGTCGTCCCTCAAGGAAGGCGCGCGCATAAACACCTGGAGCCGAGTGAGGCTGATAGAAGACCAGATCGCCTCCAAAGGACTCGCTCCTCGCTCTGAAAAAATGGTTAAAACCGACCTCGAACAAATCCGCCGCACTCGCGTAACTAGCGATGTGCCCCCCTAAATCACCATATGCCTGGTTGGCACGCACAACCATGGCGAGCGCATTCCACCGAATGATCGATGAGAGACGCTCCTCGATTGCCAGATCGCCCGGGAATGCGGGCTGCTTTGCTACGGGGATAGTGTTGATGTAGGGCGTAACCAACGAAGGTTTCCAACCGATGTTGGGATCGCGAACAAGACTGACCAGTTCATCGATGATGTTGCGAGCCCTCTCAGGGCCGCTATTGGCAATCAATGAAAGGAGTGCGTCACGCCATTCTGCAGACTCCTGCGTGTCGTTTTCATTGGCGCAAGACTCGGGATTTTCAGGAGTACCGTGCAGGGAACTATCCATGCTTACTTCACCTCACACCAAGAATTCCAGCCACTGCCAGGAACGTTTAAAAATTCCTTTCAGCGTTGATATTCATCATTGGTTATCCACCTGGATACACACTTTTTATTCTATCGCTGATCAACAAGTTTAGTCCGGTATCTGCCAGTACGACTCGGCTGTTCTCAAGAACATATCCTCTATCGGTGAGTCGACTATCAAACCCAGGTCAACCAATGGGCGTACTTGTCATTCGTGCCATGCACCGCGCAAAAGTAGACCTCTTGAAGTTGCTGAGTGATCGGACCTCGCGAGCCGGTACCGATGGTCCGACCATCGAGTTCACGAATGGGTGTAACTTCAGCCGCGGTGCCTGTAAAGAAGGCCTCGTCACAGCAGTACAATTCATCGCGTGTAATACGCTTCTCTCGAATTTCGAAGCCCAGGTCTCGAGCAATAACCATTACCGAATCACGGGTGATTCCATCCAGGCAGGAGGCCAGGTCGGGCGTATAAATAACGCCATCTCGAACCATGAAAACATTTTCGCCCGCGCCCTCACTGACATAACCTTCAGTGTCCAGCAGTAGCGCCTCATCAAAGCCGAGCGAAGTCACCTCTCGATTAGCCAGGATGGAGTTGATGTAATAGCCACACGCTTTGGCACGTACCATGGATACATTAACGTGATGGCGGGTAAACGATGACGTTTTTACGCGAATACCCTTTTCCATGCCCTCTTCCCCCAGGTAAGAGCCCATGGGCCATGCTGCTATCGCGACATGAATGGTGTTGTTTTTTGCTGCGATACTCAGAAAGTCTGAACCGATCCAAACCAATGGCCGCAGATAACACGACGGATAGTTATTTGCCCGGATGACTTCGATGCACGAGTGACGAATAGTTTCTTCATCAAACGGAATATCCAACTGAAAGATCTTCGCCGAATTAAACAGGCGACGAATATGCTCTTTCAGGCGAAAGATTGCAGGTCCGCGTGTGGTTTCATAGGCACGCATGCCCTCGAATACCCCCATGCCGTAATGAAGTGTGTGAGTCAAAATATGGGTATTGGCTTCACGCCACTCAACTAACTCACCGTCTTTCCAGATTTTCCCGTCACGGTCTGACATCGACATTTACAGCCTCCAGAGTAAATAATAAAAACCGAGCTATTGATCGAAACTTTTCGATGATCAGGCGGGTATTATTTTTTTAGATCAAGTGCGTCCAAGGCGTCCATCGCGCCCTTGGTCAGCCATCCAACATCAGAGTGCAGTGCGATGAAGGTCACACCTTTCTCCCGGTATTGGCGTGCCTCTTCCACCGACGTTGCAAAGATGCCTACGGCCTTGGAGTGCATGCGTGCCCCCATCAACACCTTCTCGACTGCGGCCTTGACCTCGTCATGCCTGGTTTGCCCCAGTAGCCCCATGCTTGCCGACAAATCGGCCGTGCCGATGAACAGACAGTCGACGCCCTCGACTTGAGCGATAGCGTCGACGTTCTCCACCCCTTCCACTGACTCAATCAGGACAATGGCGCACGCCTGGTTGTTTGCGGATTTGACATAGTGGCTGTCCAACCCATACACCCCCGCCCTGACCATCGCAGCGACGCCTCTGACACCCCCTTCATCGTGTAGCGGGAATAACATCGATGCCACGGCGTCTCGCGCGTCAGCCGCACTGTTTACGTTCGGGAAGACGATGGTCTGCGCCCCACAATCCATAGCGCGCTTGACCAGGTTTGGATCGTTGGCGGTGACTCGCACGGCACCGGCCGCTCTTGCCCCGTTAAAGGCGGCCGCGTCAATGGATCTCAGTTGAGCCGCAAGATCCTGGGTATCGCTGGGGCCGTGCTCAGCGTCAATGACCACCCAATCAAAACCGCAATGGGCAATCAGTTCGGCGACGGCAGGGCTTGCTAGCGTTAGCCAGCAACCTACGGTCGGTGTAGCGCTTTTCAAACTCTGCTTGATTGGATTTACGAGGTGCACGGCAGGCCTCCTGACATCGTGATGCGGCGCTAACAGGTGGCTCATGTTAGGCAGATGCCAGGGGTATTTTTTGCGCATTTTCTTTATCAGGAACGACGTGTAACAGAACATTCATTCCGTTTTTTTCGTCTCCTCAAAATTTTCATGCTGATATCAGAAAATGTTGGTGAGATGTACGCCGACTGGATCGTCCGCTAATACGCGCCAAGAGGCTTTCAATTCCCCGACACGCCAAAACCAATGAGTTCAATTGAACGTTGTTTCGGCCATAAAAAAACGCCGCTCCTGGTCGCAAGAGCGGCGTTTTTTAAGGGAGGGACCCGGCTCGCGAAAGCCTGTTCATTGCCCCACAGGGAAACTCAGGCCAGTAACGAGTAGACCAGCGCCGTGATCGCCACCAGGCCCACCGCCGTCACGAAGACGTTGGACGCCTGACCGCGATAACGTGCCATCGCCGGCACCTTGCGAATGGCGTACATCGGCATCAGGAACAGGATCGCCGCGATCACCGGGCCACCGAGGGTTTCGATCATGCCGAGGATGCTCGGGTTCAGCGTGGCGACGATCCAGCACACCACCAGCATGAAGGCGGCGGTCATGCGGTCCAGGGCCTTGGCGGACGGACGCTTGCCGCTCTTGACGATCAGGCCCTTGAGGCCTTCGCTGGCGCCGATGTAGTGCCCCAGGAACGACTTGGAAATGGCCACGAAGGCAATCAACGGCGCCGCGAAGGCGATGGTCGGATTGCTGAAGTGGTTGGCCAGGTACGACAGGATCGACAGGTTCTGCGCCTTGGCTTCAGCCAGTTGCGCTGGCGACAGGGTCAGCACGCAACTGAAGACGAAGAACAGCACCATGACCACCATCAGCAGGTGGGCGCGGGACAGGATCTGCGAACTGCGCTCCTCGGCGTGCTCACCGTAGCGACGCTTTTGGTCCACGGCGAACGCCGAGATGATCGGCGAGTGGTTGAACGAGAACACCATCACCGGAATCGCCAGCCACAGGGTATGCAGCAGCGCCGATGGTGCCGGCACGCTGCTGGCGGTGGCGAGGATGCCGCCGTTCCAGTGGGGAACCAGGTAAACCGCCAGGAACAGCAGCGCGACGATGAACGGATAGACCATCAGGCTCATGGCCTTGACGATCAATTGCTCACCGCAACGCACCACCGCCAGCAGGCCGAGGATCAGCACCAGCGACAGCACGGCGCGCGGTGGCGGCGTGATGTGCAGTTGATGCTCCATGAAGCTGCCGACCGTGTTGGTCAGGGCCACGCTGTAGATCAGCAGGATCGGAAAAATCGCGAAGAAGTACAGCAAGGTGATCAGCGCGCCGGCCTTGATGCCGAAATGCTCCTCCACCACTTCAGTGATGTCGGCGCCTTCGCGACCGGACAGCACGAAACGGGTCAGCCCGCGGTGTGCGTAGAACGTCATCGGGAACGCCAGCAACGCCAGGACCAGCAGCGGCCAGAAACCGCCCAGGCCTGCGTTGATCGGCAAAAACAGGGTTCCGGCACCAATCGCCGTGCCAAACAGGCCCAGCATCCAGGTGGTGTCCTGGCGATTCCAGCTCGAAAGCGTCGCGGGTGTCGCTTCTACATAGCGCTCGTTAACGCTATTGGCCTGATCATTCATCCGGTGGGATCTCCACATTCCGGTCACTTGCCACCCGGCCAGGACCCGTCGGAATACCCGACAGGCAGCGCCCGGCCGAAACAGGGGCGCGATTCTGGAGGATTAGTGAGCAGAAGCAAAGACTTAGGTGAGGAACGGTGGTACCAGATAGACAAAAAACCCTATGGGAGCTTGCTTGCCTGGGAATCAACTGACGTGGCCGAATCTCGATATCCCAGGTCACGTCACCCACCCGAAGTGGCCGAGTTCAAAGCAGAGCGCCAAAAAGAGAAGATCGAGCAGCGTCTTACACAATTGATGGAGCCACCCCCAGGGCTTTACTCTCCTCGCAGGCCCCGATCGATCAACCGATACACCCGGTGCTCGCCAAGCGCTGAACGCTTGCCCGAGCGCGCAATCAGGGCCGAAAGCTGAGCCGCGGAGGTATCGGTCAGCTTTTCGATTCGATCAAAAGCTACGCAACGCTGACTTGCCACATACACAGCTCGTGCTCAGGGGGTGAGTATTTCCTGAAGAAATTCAATGAACACATTGATGCGACTGGAACCGCGATGATTGGGCAGGTACAGCGCATTAATGCAAGTGCTCGCACTGCCAGGGTTGACCTCATACTGTTGCAGCACGTGCGTCAGGCGCCCTGCGCTGACATCGTCACGCACCAGCCAATCAGCCAATAGCGTCACCCCACCCCCGGCCAACGCTGCCTCGCGCAGAATGTCGGCGTTGTTACTTTGCAGCCGTCCTTGCACATTCAAGCGAATGATTTCCTCATCGCCCTTGAATGTCCAATTGTGGTGGCCCGTGCGGTAATCAAAACGCAGGCATTGATGCTCCAACAGATCACGGGGGTGTCGTGGCAGCCCGGTACGCGTCAGGTATTCGGGACTCGCCACAACCCAACGCTGGAAATCGCCCAGGCGCTTGCTGACGATGTCCTCACTGACGACCGATGAACCAAGACGCACTGACACATCTATTTGCTCGCTGAGCAGGTCACTGACCTCGTCGCTCAGAGAGAGGCTGATCTCCAGGCCGGGATGACGATCCAGCAGGCGCCCCAGATGAGGAGCGATGATGCGTCGGCCGAATTCCACCGGGACGCTGGCCCGTAAGCGCCCTTGAGCTTCGCTGCCACGATCGGTCACAACGGCATCGGCTTCGTCGATGGCCTCGAGGATCGCCACTGCCTTTTCAAAATAGTTCTGCCCCGCCACCGTGACGCTCATGTTGCGCGTGGTGCGGTTCAACAAGCTGGCGCCCAGCTCACTTTCCAGTCCCGCTACCTGCCGAGTCACAGACGAAGTGGAGATGCCAAGTTTGCGCGCCGCTGACGAATAACCACCACAGCGTACGGTTTCGACAAACATCTTTAGCGCCAGCAACTTATCCATAAACGGCGTCCAGGATAGAAAAGGAAAGGTAACGACTGTGCATGACCAGGCGTCGCAGGTCTTGCATGGCTGTGCTCAATCAGTGGTTGATCAAGCCCGGCATGAGCCGCTGAATCAGGATGGAGTGATGCCCATTATCCGATTGCCCATGCTCATCCCCCAGTCCCCCATGCGCCGGCCTTCTGCAAGTTGCTGTTTTTGCCAGGCCTGCAGGGATTTATCGAGGTCGCCAATGTTGTCGATTGCTTGAGCCAGGAACAGTGCATTGCGGGCTGCCTTGGCCGTGCTCCCGGCGGTATGGGGTCGCGGCACAAAAGCGGCATCGCCGGTCAACAGCACACGTCCGAACACCATTTGAGGAACGTTGAGATCAAGGATCGCCTGGACAAAAATGTCCTTGGTCTGACGAATCAGTTCGCGAAAAGCCGGGTTCACATGCCGCTCCGCCATTTCCCGTATGTAAGCCTCCTGCTCCGCAGCCAAAGCCCCCGGTGGAATGGAGTGGCTACGCCGCTGGCCGTCGCAATCAGTGAGTACGGCATCCAGTTCCGGCCCTTGCGCGGCTTTCAAATACCATAGCCAGTTGAACCGACGCTCGCCAGGGTTAACGGAGCCGTTCAAGCCCGGCACCATGTATTCCAACATCAGCGATCCAGGGTCCTGTTGAAAAACAAAATCCTGGTTAAGCTGCGTCTTGGCGAAGTCTGGAAGTCGGTCTTCATCAACAAGCCCACGCCAAACCACATAGCCCGAATAGCTATGTTGCGCCCCGGGCAACACCCTGCTTCGCACGGATGAGCCCGCACCGTCGGCCCCCACCAACAGGTCTGCCTCAGCACAACTGCCATCGGCAAAAAATGCGGTCACTCGGTGCTCATTCTGAGTCAGATCCACCAGCGTCTTGCCACGGTGATAATGCTCGACAGGAAATGCAGAAAATAACGAGCCATACAGTGTGTTCCAGGACGTCTGCGTTTGCGGCATCGGTTCTTTATGCACGATGGCACCGGCTCGATCCAGATACAGACGATCATAGGACCGGACACCTAGCGCATGGGTATGTTGGATACCCGCATAGCGGAAGTGCTGCAAGACATCCGCTTGCAGAACAATGCCACCGCCGCGGCTATCCATTGCCGCGGGGGATCGCTCGAAAACATCGACCTGCCAACCAATCGCCCGCAACGCCGTGGCGGCAAACAGTCCTCCCAGAGAACCACCGATGACCAGGGCCTTTGGAACATCCGGACTTTTCATTACCCTTCTCCTTGCAGAGTGGTGATTCCCACACCAACCGGTTTTGAGGTGCGTTATGCCAGCGCTGGATAGTCGATGTACCCCTTGGCGTCGCCACCAAAAAAGCTGTTACCGTCCGCCAGGTTGAGCTCGGTACGCCCGCGCAGGCGGGCCGGCAAGTCGGGGTTGGCAATGAACGGGCGACCGAAAGCGATGAGGTCGGCACGCCCCTGCACGATGGCCAGTTCAGCGGTTTCTCCGTTGTAACCACCTGCCAGCATCAGAACGCCGTGGAAGTCAGCACGCAGCTGTTTGATGATGGCGTCCCAGCGCGGATCATTACTTTCATCGAGCACCGTGCCGACCATCATCGGTTCCACCAGGTGCAGGTAAGCGAGACTCCATTTATTGAGCCGGGAAGCAATGTAGCCAAATGTCTGTTCCGGGGTGTCATCGCCCATCCCCATGAAACGTCCCATCGGTGTCAGGCGCACAGCAACGCGTTCGGCACCTATTTCTTCGGTCACGGCTTGCACGACTTCGAGCAGTAGCCGCGCACGGTTTTCAATACTTCCACCGTAGCGATCGCTACGCTGATTGCTGTCGCTGTTGATAAACTGGTCCAGCAGGTAGCCATTGCCCGCGTGGATTTCCACGCCATCCATACCGGCCAGAAGCGCATTGCGAGCGGCCTTGCGGAAATCGGAAACGATCGCTTCGATCCCCGGAATGTCCAGTTCCTGAGGGACAGGCACATCACCCCACACCCCCTCACCCTTCTCGTTCAGGATGAAGGTCTTGCCGGGGACCGGCTGTGCGGTCGGTGCCACCGGTAAGCCGCCGTTTGGTTGAAACACGGGGTGTGACACCCTCCCCACATGCCAGAGCTGCAGAAATATGCGCCCGCCCTCTGCATGCACGGCGTCGCTGACCGCTTTCCAGCCTTGAATCTGCTCGTCGCTATGGATGCCCGGCGTCCAGGCGTAACCCTGACCCTGTTGCGAAATCTGAGTAGCCTCGGTAATGATCAACGCGGCACTGGCGCGCTGGCGGTAGTACTCGACGTTCATCGATGTCGGTACGTTGCCGGGTTGCCCCGCCCGTGAGCGAGTCAGAGGGGCCATGGCGACACGGTGATTGAGGTTGAGTTGGCCGAGTTTGATTGGGCTGAACAAGTGATGGAACATGATGATTTCCTGTATGAATCGGGAATGAACAAGCGGCTTAAGCTGCCTGGTTTCGTTTCAGTATCTGGAACATTATTTCGCTGGGCTGCGCGCCACTGATCACGTCATCCGCGATCTGAATACTCGGCACCGAGCGCACCCCGGACGCCTTGGTTTGCTCTTCGAGCTTCAAAACTTCAGCAGTGCCTTCATCGGTGTTGAGAAAGTCGACAATGGCCCCACGGTCCAGCCCTGTTTCGCCACCGATATCGGCCAACACATTAAGGTCGCCGATATCCCGTCCCTCGCCGAAGTACGCCTTGAAAATGGCCTTGACCAGGAATGAAGCGTCTTTACCCGCCTGTTGCTCCCGCCATACCAACCGATGCGCTGCCATGGTGTTGGGGGTTGTTTCAACACGCTCATAATGGAAACCAAGGCCAACGGCCTTTCCGGCATGGGTGACCTGCGCATCCATGGCCTGGCTGCGCGCCCAACTTCCGAACTTGCCAGAGCGATAGGCTTTACGATCCATGCCTTGAACAGGCATGACCGGGTTCAATTGGTAAGGCAGGAAGTGAATGTGGCGGTCAGTTGATAAACCCGACGCGGCAAGCGCTCGTTCGAGATTTTCTTCACCGATCCAGCACCATGGGCAGATGAAGTCGTAAGTCACCTGAATAGTGGATGAGTGCAAACTCATGACGGCCTCCGTGGTTGAATGTTTTCACATCCCCAAGGTAAGCGTCCGGTGCCCCCCGGAGAATCCGCCTGCCACGCAACGATGCTTTTCGCAAAACGCAACGATGAGGTGATCTGCGCGCCGGCGCACTGCTGTCGTTGCGCCCGGCGCAATGTAGCGTTGCGCCTTGATGGGGTACTGCATCACAAGCGCTCTGTTTAAGCTCTCTGCGCAGAAAGTCTGCCGTACGCCAATCGCACGCGGCGGATTGAAAAATCTGTCGTTTACTCAGTTCGAGAGGTTAGGCGATGACGCGCAAGACGATCATCGGTGCCGTTCTGGCGCTTGGCGTGGTGGGGATAGGGTTCGCGTTCTGGATGATGTGGAGGCCGGAAATAGCTACTGTCAGCCAGCCTCGGAGTGCCGGACGCGAAACCCTGGACAGAGGCCGGCGCATCGTCGAGGCGGGAGACTGCGCGGTCTGCCACACGCGGCCAGGAGGCGACTACATGGCGGGCGGATTACCATTGAAAACGCCCTTCGGAACACTCTTCACCACCAACATCACCCCGGACCGGGAAACCGGTATCGGCAAGTGGTCGCTGGAGGCCTTTGAACGAGCCATGCGTGAAGGCATCGCCCGCGACGGTCACTTTCTCTATCCGGCTTTCCCGTACGTGCATTACCGAAAGTTGAATGATGCCGATATCGCGGATGCCTACGCTTTCCTGATGAACGTGGACCCGGTCAAATACACCGCACCTGAAAACCATATGGTTTTCCCCATGAACTTCCGTGCGCTGGTGTCTTTCTGGAACTTGCTGTTCCTGCATGGGGATCCGTTGGAACCACTTCCCGACCGGTCAGCGCAATGGAACCGCGGACGCTATCTGGTCGAAGGCGCGGGACACTGTTCATCCTGCCATTCGCCCCTGAATCTGATTGGCGGCGAGAAGAGCAGCGAACTGTTCAACGGCAGTATCGTCGACGGCTGGACGGCCCCCTCCCTGCGCGGGATGGCCGAAGCTCAACACCCCTGGAATGAAGCCCAATTGGTCGCCTATCTGACGGGTAAGGTCGCCGAAGATCACGGTGCAGCGGCGGGCCCGATGTTGCCGGTCAGCCTGAGCATCGCGCAATTGCCGGTGGAAGATGCCCATGCCATCGCCCGCTATATTCTTGAGCTCAAAAAAACCTCTTCGGACGTGACGTCACCGACCTGTCCTCCTGAGGCCAAGCCCGGTGCCAGGGCGCTGCCAGGCGCGTCGCTGTTCGACGGTGCCTGCGCCAGTTGCCACGGCTCCGCCGCCCCCATGCGCGCCATTGAATCGAGGCCCGCTCTGGTAAACACCAGCGCAGTGACGGCGGACTCGCCACGTAACCTGATCCAAACCATCCTGCAGGGCATCCCGATGTCCACCGCCGCTTCCAGCCACTACATGCCTGCCTTCGCAGACAGTCTGGATGACTCCCACCTCGCCGCAATTGCCGAGTACTTGCGCAACGAGAACTGCCCGACCAGTCCCTGGACAGACCTCGACAAGACAATCAAGAGCATTCGGGCTCAGGAGTAACAACCTTGATCACACTCGACATCAACGGCAAGACGCATGAACTGGACATCCCGCAAGACATGCCGCTGCTGTATGCCCTGCGCAACCAGGTAGGGCTCAATGGTGCGAAATACGGCTGCGGCTTGGGTCAGTGCGGCGCTTGCACCGTTTTAGTGAACGATAAACCGGTGTTTTCATGCCTGACACCCTGCGGCGCGCTGGCGGGCAAATCAGTGCGTACAGTGGAGAGCCTGGGCAGCGCCGACAAACCGGGGCCTTTGCAGAAAGCCTTTATCGACGAACAGGCAGCCCAGTGTGGTTATTGCATCGCGGGGATGATCGTACGGGCGCAGGCTCTATTGGAGGCCAACCCTCATCCGGACGATGAAACGATCCGTCGCCACATGGCGCCCAACCTGTGCCGCTGCGGCACTCATGTGCGGATCCTTGCCGCTATCAAGTCGGTCATCGCGCAGGGAGACAAGGTATGAAATCCTCAACGCAAAACGTCGACTTGAGCCGCCGCGCCTTTGTGATAAACGGCGCGTTGGTGATGGGGTTCGCAATGCTCCCGGGTATCCCGCGCGCCCTCGCTGACACCGAAGTGGACACCTTGGGTACGGCGATCCTGGCGCCTGATCTGCCAGGCAGCCTGCGGGCCACGCCCTATCTGGACGCCTGGATCCGCATTGACGCGAAAGACGGCATCACCGTCTACACCGGCAAAGTGGAACTGGGCACTGGCGTCAAGACCGCGCTCCTGCAGATCGCCGCTGAACGCCTGGAAGTATCACCTGGTCTCATCCGCTTTCTCACTGCCGACACTGCGCTGACACCCAATGAGGGTTACACCGCCGGCAGCCATACGATCGTCGACAGCGGTACTGCATTGTTCAATGCCGCCGCCCAGGTGCGTCAGTTGTTACTCGAATCCGCGGCACATAAATGGCGATGCAACATCGACAGCCTCAGCACGCGGGACGCTGTGATCTACGATGGGCAAGGCCGCAGCATGACCTACATACAAGCGGTGGTCGGGGTTCAATTGCATCGCTTCGCATCGGTGAGTTCCCCCTTCAAGCCAGCCAGCAGTTTCACCCTGATCGGCAAATCATTGCCTCGGCTGGACATCCCGGACAAGGTCAGCGGCGGTGCGGCCTATGTGCAGGACATGCGCCTGCCCGATATGCTGCATGCCCGCGTAATACGTCCACCCCGGCGCGGCAGTCAGCTTCTGGACATTGACGAAGCCGCCCTCAACAAACTCCCCGGTGTGGTAAAGCTGGTCCGCAACGGCAGTTACCTCGCCGTGGTCGCCACCGATGAATGGCTGGCGGTCAAGGCGATGCGCGAGGGCTACGCCACTGCCCGCTGGACAGAAGGTAATCCTCTACCTGACTCGACACATATCCATCAACTCCTCACCGAACTGCCAGCGCGGCGCTATCCGGTGAGCGCCAAGGGACACCTCACGCAACCTGAGTCGCGTGCGTACAAAGCACGGGTGACCAAGCAATACCTGATGCACGGCTCCATCGGGCCGTCTTGCGCTGTGGCGTGGTTCAAGGATGGGACGCTGACCGTCTGGACCCACACCCAGGGTGTTTATCCTCTGCGCATGGGCATCGCCGAGATGCTGGGTCTGCCTGTGCAGCAGGTACGCTGCATCCATGCTGAAGGCTCCGGCTGCTATGGTCACAACGGCGCCGATGACGCCGCCGCCGATGCCGCGTTGATCGCCATGGCACTGCCTGGCAAGCCCATACGGGTGCAATGGATGCGCGAACAGGAAAATCTCTGGGAGCCCTACAGCTCGGCAATGCTGGCCGAAATGGAAGCGGGACTGGACGACAACGGGCGTCTTCGTGACTGGAAATACGAGCTCTGGAGTACTCCGCACAACGAACGCATCGTCAATGCCGGGCGCCTGTTACCGGCGTGGCTATTGGCCAAACCCTTCACCCCTGCTCCTTCAGTCCCGATCGCCCAACCCGAGGGTGATGGCGACCGTAACGCGGTTCCGTTGTATGAGATACCCAACCTGCAGGTTGACCTGAATTTTGTGCTGACCATGCCATTCAGGACTTCGGCCATGCGTTCGCTCGGTGCCCATATCAACGTGTTCGCCATAGAAAGCACGGTGGATGAACTGGCGACTCGGGCCGCTGTGGATCCGGTGCAATTTCGCCTGAATCACTTGAGCGATCCGCGTGCACGGGCAGTGGTGGATCGCGTGGCCAGCGCGTTCCGCTGGCCGCAAAAAGCAACAGGCCCCGGCAGCGGAATCGGCTTCGCCTTCGCACGCTATAAAAACATCATGGGTTACTGCGCCATCGCCGTACAGTTACATGTACAGCGCCAGACCGGGCAAGTGACGATTGATCGGGTGGTTACCGCCGTCGATGTGGGGCAAATTGTCAGCCCCGATGGGCTGCTCAATCAGATTCAGGGCGGCATCGTGCAGTCCGCCAGCTGGACGCTCTATGAACGAATCCTCTATGACGCCAATGGCCTGCATAGCTTCGATTGGAGTGGCTATCCGATCATGCGTTTTCCCGAGGTGCCGAAACAGGTCGAGGTCCACATGATCGATCAGCCGGATCAGCCATTTCTCGGTGCCGCGGAAATCGTCCAGGGCCCAATGGCCGCAGCGCTGGGCAACGCCATCAGCAATGCCACCGGCAAGCGTATGCTTGATCTTCCACTGGCTCGACGTGGCTGGCAGGAATCGTTGGGATCATGAGCGATCCTGACGTGCTGAATCGGTCGCCTATCGCACACTCGGAATAAAAAAAGGCGGTGAAGGATCACTTGACCGCCCTACCCCAATCAAGGGAAATGTTTCTCTTCTATAAAACATGCCGTTGGAAGAGAACGGCATGTACACGCAACACTCCTGAAAGTGCTGCCTGTCAGTCAAGCGGACCGCTAACCCGCTGAATATACTTTCACCTGCGTTCTATCGGATAACGCCTAAAACAATGCCAATTGGTAATTAATGATTATCCGATTTTCGTCTTGTTGGCGGGTGTTTGGGATGTTGTTTCGTACCATTGCGTTTTTCCACATGACGCTGATGCCTTTTAGCGGCCCCGATTGCACCGCATAGGCCAGCGTTATATCGCGTTCCCACTCACTGGAATTGCTGGATGCGATGGTATTGATGTCATCACCTTTAACGTATACAACCCCCGCCGTCGCACCGGGCAAGCCCAGTTTCGCGAAGTCAAAAGCGTAGCGTGCTTGCCAGGACTTCTCGCCAGCGTGCACGAATTTTTGGACCTGCATTTCCGTGATGGTGTAAGTGGTCGGACCGTCACCCTGGTTCAAATAAGGGAAATCACTTTTTCCATTGCTAACCTCATAGCCGGCTCCGAAGGTGTGACCGGCAACGGCATAGGTAAATAATCCACTGAACAGGTTATTGTCGACCTTGCCTTTTATCGTATTACCGCCGTAGTAGCCTGTCGTGAAGTAAGCAGGGTCATGGCCGTTTGCACCATCATCCTGGCTATTGAAATATCGAATATCACTGGTCAGAACGCCCGAACCGATTGCCCAGTTATGAATCAGCCCTAGAAAGTGTTGCTTATAAAAATCTTCAAGGTTGCCGTAATAATATTGCAAGGTCAGATCTTTGGTCAGTTTGTAATCGCCGCCCGCATAAATGAATTTATTACTGAAGCGACCGGTGACAGGATTGTTGGCACCCGCAATTGACATATTTTCGTTATTGCTGGAGTTGCGGCCCTTGACCCCGTCAATTTGACCTCCTACCAGGGTCAGATCCTTGATGTCCGCGGAGGTAACCTGGGTTCCCTGCCAGGTTTGCGGCAGCAAACGCCCGTCATTGCTGAAGATAACCGGCAGTTTCGGGACCAGCGTACCAAGCTTCAACTCGGTCTTGGATATCTTCACTTTCCCGGTCAATCCCAGACTGGAAAAGTCGTCAACCGCATGATCGCCGTCGCTTGGAAACACCACGCCACCGAAGTTGGTACCCGTTGGATTGCCATGCTTGCCGGCGCTTGAATCGAGCTTTACGCCCAACATGCCTAAAGCATCGACACCAAACCCTACAGGGCCTTGGGTGTATCCGGAGATGAATTCCAGCTGGAAAGCCTGTCCCCATTCCGCTTGATAACTTTGATTGGCGGCTTTCTGCGCGGGTGTTGCAGAGTCACGATAATCGCTGTTGATATAGTAATTACGCAGTTTAAGCGCAGCCTTACTATCATCAATGAAGCCAGCCGCATGGGCTTGCTGCGCCAATACACACATGGCAGCCGCAACGGTCAAAGTACATTTCATTTATGTGCACCCAAGTTGAGGTTCTTATTTTTGTATTAACTATTCAGCGATTTTTCAGGCACAAATGCCCCAACAGCACATGGAGCATGAGCGCCGTTATTCAGGAGTTATTTAATGCAGACAGTAACTACATGGATCAATCAGCTTTGAGCTGAGCCTTCCATGTTGCCGGCGTACCCAGTTCAGAGTCGACCAACTGATTTTCGAATCGATTGCGCTCACTGATGGCACCGGCGGAGCGATCGATAATGGAAAAACAGAAAATACCGATGAATGCTACGGCCATTGAAAACAGGGCCGGATATTCATAAGGAAACCAGGCTTGCTGATGATGAAGGATCTTGACCCAAACGGTTGGACTGAGAATGCACAGGGTAATTGCCGATACCAGCCCCAGTGATCCGCCAATCACGGCGCCACGGGTCGTCAAGCCTTTCCAGTAGATCGATAACAGCAGTACCGGAAAGTTGGAACTTGCGGCGATAGAGAACGTCAAGCTCACAATAAAGGCGATGTTTTGCTTTTCAAACGCAATCGCCAGGAGGATCGACAACACACCCAGTACGATGGTCGTAACACGAGAGACGCGCATTTCGTCACGGTCACTGGCGGTGCCGCGGCGCAATGCATGTGCATAGAGATCATGAGAAACAGCTGACGAGCCAGCCAGGGTCAACCCTGCCACTACCGCCAGTATCGTCGAGAACGATACCGCACACATGAATCCGAGGAAGACATTACCGCCGACGTTATGGGCGAGGTGAATGGCAACCATGTTAACGCCACCCAATATTCCACCTGATGCATCGTGATAGGCAGGATTGCTCGCAACCAGGGCAATGGTGCCAAAGCCAATGATGACAATCAGCGCATACCCTATGCCGACAAGACCGGAGGCATAAAGAATGCTTTGGCGCGCGGCTTTAACGTCACCAACGGTGAAAAACCGCATGAGAATATGTGGAAGACCTGCCGTACCGAAGACCAGTGCCAACCCCAGAGAAATGGCGGATACCGGGTCGGAAATCAAACCTCCGGGGCTCATGATTGCCCCATGGGATGGATGAACCTGAGTGGCTTGAGTGAACAATTGGTTCAGGCTGAATCCGAACTCGGATAACACCATGAAAGCCATGAAAACACAGCCGGTCAACAGCAACACTGCCTTGATGATTTGAATCCAGGTGGTTGCCAGCATCCCGCCAAAGAAAACATAGATGACCATCAGCGTACCGACGAGCAGTACAGCCGCGGTGTAATCAAAGCCGAACAGCAGTTCCACCAGTTTTCCAGCGCCTACCAGTTGAGACACCAGGTAAAGCAACACGATCACGATAGAGCTGGACGCCGCAAAAGCTCGTATGGGTCTTTGCTTCAGCCTGTAGGACAGAACGTCCGCCAGGGTGTAGCGCCCAAGGTTGCGCAATGGCTCCGCGATCAGGAACAGAATGATCGGCCAGCTTGCAAGAAAGCCGATTGAGTAGATCAGTCCATCGAAGCCACTGGTAAACACCAACGCGGAGATGCCCAGTAACGACGCAGCAGACATGTAGTCTCCGGCGATGGCCCAACCATTCTGGAAACCGGTGATTTTGCCACCTGCCGCATAGTGATCGGCAACACTATTGTTTTTACGCGCGGCCCATCGGGTGACAAATAGAGTGAATACGACGAATGCCAGGAACATGCCTATGGCAATGGGATTATGTTTGGGCACTGCGGCGGGGACATCGCTCGCGTATACAGTTGCCGAAGCAAGGATGGCCGAGAATGTAATAAGAAGACGCTTCATTTTTTGAAGCTCCTGATGATTATTTTTATTTTTGGGTCGTAGCAGGTGTTGGTGCGCCATACGTAGACAGCAACGAGAAGAACCGTAAAGGCGAGCATTGCGAAGCCAATCGGCACGCCCCACGTCATGGGCTGACCTTCGGTGATGGGTGTACCCAAGCGGGCAGGAATAAAGGCCAGCGAAAGAATAAAGCCGAAATATACCGCCAGCATGAGAGCAGTCATGCTCCACGAAAATATTCGTCGCTGTTTTACCAATGCACAAAACTGCGGGTTTTCGAGAATCGGATTTTGAATCGTGTCTTCAAGCTGTTCAGCGGACACGGCCGGGCCACCGTCTTGCGGATATGCATGTTCCATGGTTCTCTCCTGCGAAGGGCGTGTAACTGAATTAAAACTTCACGGGCACTGCTGTTTCACGCATCACGGCTTCTGGAGTCCGGTACAACTCAGCCATTTCGCGCTCTTCCTCGCTTTTCAGCTGCGCCTGCATGTACGCACCAAGATGCCTGGCGTGCTGAACTATCGAGGCGCCGAAACGGCAACGTTGTTCGCTGTAGTCCGCCAAGGCATCTTCAACGGATGCATGTCGCTCGAGCGCTTCCACGATTGCCAAGGCATCACCGGCCGCCTTGGTCACACCCATCCCGCAATGGGGACGAACCACAAACGCCGCATCACCGAGCAAAGCAACTCGACCAAAATTCATCCTCGGTACTTCCAGGTCGTATATCGGCTGGAACAGCGGCTGCGTTGCTTTCTTCACGACTTCAGCAAACTGCGGGGCAAGTAGCGTATCGGCGGACTTATACATATTGGCGAGCACATCACGGCGTATCAGTGCCGGAGGAATTCCACCCTCAAACTGTTTTCCGCTCTCATCCCGGAGCAGATCTTTCAACTCATCGACGCCGCTGGTGCGGTACCATACAAAGTTATAACGGCGCTCTCCTGCAAGGGTGCTGTTCGACTGGCCGGCAACTGGATACCCCAAAATTTGCTCGCGCGGGGGTAAACAGAATGCAAATTTATCGAAGAGCGATGCGTGGGCGGAGTCGGAAAGAACACTTTCATCGACCAACCCGCGCCATGCGATATAGCCGGCGTATTGCAGGTGTAAGTCAGGCAAAAGCTGCTGGCGAATCGTCGACCGAAAACCATCGGCAGCAATAATGATGTCCGCTTGATGAGTTGTGCCATCAGCCAATGTGACACTGGCATGGGACTCAGTGCTTTCGACCGTGACGACGCTGCCACCGCAACGATAGAGCGAGTCCGGAAAAGCGGCGCGCAGAACCTGGTACATCTTGCCCCACGCGGTCAGCGTTTGCGGGAGCGCGTTCTCGAGTACGACGTCGCCGTCCTGGTCCAAAGTGACGCGCGAGAGCACATCGATACCAACCGACGCATCGAGCGGGATGCCCGCTGCAGCCATCGCCTCGAACAATTCAGGGTGTGTAACGATCCCCGCGCCACGTCCAGCGAGTTCATCCGGTACCCGTTCGAAGACTTCCACATCCCAGCCTTTGCGTAGCAACATGTTCGCCGCAAACAGACCACCCAGCGAACCACCGACGACAATAGCGCGGCGCTTGTTCGGCATATTAATCATGGCTGCACCTCTACAGTCGCAGCGACATGGGCGGCGTAAGAACCGACCGCTTCAATCTCGGAGGCCGGGAAGTTGAGTTCGATGGTGACGCCGCAAGGGTCTTCGATGAAGACCTGATGCAAGCCCAGACTCGGAACGGTACGATCACGCCAGGCAATGCCCTGCGCTTTGAAGACACTCCAGAACCCAACCAGGCCTGTTACCAGAAAAGCAATGTGATCAACGGTTCCAGTGCCCTTCAGCGGGATTTCTTTGTCACCGAGATACTTCTTCAGACCCTCGGGGTTAGAGGGATCGATCCCGATAATGTGGACCGTACCAAAGTCCTGCTCATCCCCTCCCATGTACAACCACACGCCAGGAAAGTCGAACGGCGGCCGGTAGCCAGGAGTGAAACCGAGCACCCTTTCATAAAATTGGCTGGACTTTTCCAGGTCGAACGACCGGATCGAGTAATGAGCGAGTTTTCGGACTTGCATGGTGCCTCCAACAGTTTTTTGTAGTTATTTATCACTCGATAAACAATAAGACCTGACGAAATTGAAGTAAATAGCCGGAGGACCACATTTTTTGGGGGCTGCCCCTTAACCACGTTGTGGTGTCGTCTCGGCAGGGCGAGTTCCAAGTGTCTGGAAAGGGCTTTTCAGAGCGAAATAGCGGGGTGCGCGCCCTCCCGCCACCTATCCGGCCAAAGGCTGAAACAGGTGATGAGTGGTCGACAAAAAGAAGGGTGAAAGCAGGGTCTCAGGAGGTCGGCAAGCGGAAAAATCAATTCAAGCGAGGCATTTCGCCGAGGTCGTTGTCGACTTGAGCCAATACATGGGGGCCGCCATTGAGGAACGCATCGACCATCTGCTCTATCAGCGCATCGATGTCCTCGGTCACTGGAAGATCGTAGATCCATTTGCGCACGCCAATATAGAAAATGCTGGCATGCAAACTCCAGATCAGTTCGAGCTCCTTTTCATTGATCGTTTCACCGGAGGAAGGCGCCAGACCATGGGTATGGCGAATTTCCGCAATAACAGGAATGAAGACTCGCTCACGCAATTTGGCCAGATACCGATCGTTGATGCCTTCACGGGTCAATCCGGCGAAAACGAAGATGCGAATCCATTCCCGCCGCAGAATCACGTTTGCGTATGAGGTATAGAAACGAACCAGGCGAGCCTGAAGGGGCTGCGAACGATCCTTGATCATCGTCTCCCAAGAGGCATCCCACTGATATACCTCGTCGTAAACACGGTCGATCAATGCCTCTTTGCTGGGGAAATAGCGATAGAGCAACGGCTGGGTAACGTCCAGTTGCCGCGCCAGCTCACGGGTGCTTCCGGAGAATCCGCACGTCGCAAAGTGCTCGATGGCTTTCTGCACGATCTGCTTTTCCCGAACCTCTGGCGAAAGGCGTCGAGTCGCCGCTTTGACGATGCCCTGTGAGTCCGCTGATTTTTCCGGCGCTTTCTCGTCCACGTTTTTTGAGTCTTGCATAACGCCTCACTAGAGCTTCATCGAGCCATCATACAAAACAAAAGAATGCGCTGGCTATGAACCCCGACCTTGCTTCTGAGGACGCCAGCAGATCAATTCCTGGAGAAGTGTTCAGGCCTCGGTAATTCACTGATGAAATCGATAAACGCATCAAACTTGTACGCGTATCTGGCCATCGATGTTGACTGATCAATCGCCATCGCGAGCAAGCTCGCTCCCACAAGGATCTGCGGTGCACCTGCGCTTCATCGCCAAAGCGCAGTCCGCACTTGATAAAGGTCTAGCATCATGTATTTTTAACCGACCTGCATTCCTTCTGGAGTCTGCCCATGCCACTGGTTCGTGTCGACATCAAAAAACATCAGGACCCCACCCACGCCAAACGCATCGGGCAACTGATCTATGCCGCCATGCACAGCACCATCGGCGTGCCGGAGAACGATAATTTCCAGATCCTCGCCGAACACGATGAGCAGCATTTCATCTTTGACCCCGGTTACCTGGGCATCAATCGCACGGACCAGTTGGTGGTGATCCAGATCACCATGAGCGAAGGCAGGACCGTCGAGCAGAAAAAACTCCTCTACAAAACCATCGCCGAAAGCCTTAACGCAGAGCTGGCCGTACGTCTGGAGGACGTTTTCATTAATCTGGTGGAAGTGAAAAAAGAGAACTGGTCGTTCGGCAACGGGATTGCCCAATACGCCCTCTGACATTCAACCTGCAAACCGAGAATGACCCATGCCCCGAGTTTCCCGTAAACAAGCCGACCTCAACCGCGAGACCATCGTCGAAGCCGCCACCCGGCTGTTTCGCGAACGCGGCTTGCACGGGATCAGTGTGGTCGATGTGATGGCCGCCGCGGGCCTGACCCACGGCGGCTTCTACGGGCACTTCGAATCCAGGGAAGCCCTGGCGCAAGAGGCCAGCGGCCGGGCTTTCGAGCAGGCCGCGCAACGCTGGCTGGGGCGGGTGGCCGAGCATGACGGCAAGGACGCCTCCCGCCGCGCCGTGGTCGAAACCTACCTGTCCAACGAAAGCCGGGACAATCCGGGCGACAGCTGCCCGGTGGTGGCCTTTGCCGGGGACATGTGCCATGAGGCCGCCGAGAGCGGCTTGCGCCAAACCTATCTGCAAGGTCTGAACAACCTGCTCGATTCTCTCGGCTCGCTGCTGGACACAGAGGACGAGGCCGGAAAACGGCAGCAGGCGCTGGTGCAGTATTCACTGATGTTCGGGGCGCTGATGCTGTCCCGGGCCACCCGCGGCGATCCGCTGTCGGATGAAATTCTCGAGGCTGCCCGGGCCACACTCACGGCGTCGAAGTGACGCGACCGCACCCCGTTCGATAAAAAGATCGCAGGCTTCGCCAGCTCCTACACTCAGCGCAGTGCCCTCAATGGCGCAGGAGCTGCCGGGGGGCTGCGATCGCTGGTGGTTGCCAAGCCGCCCTGAAATCAGCAATCTCAAGTGACGTTCGAGCCGATTTTTCGATGTCCACAGGGAGCCAAGCATGCCTGTAACCGTTCTGGTACTGGTTGAAACCATCAATGATTACCTGCCTATCCTCGAACATCAGGGCTTTCACCTGATTCTGGCCCCGACACCCGCCGAGCGCGCCGAAGCCATCGCCCGCCACACCGGGCAGATCGACGCCGTCCTCACCCGTGGCCCGTTGGGGCTGTATGCCGATGAAATCGCCGCGCTGCCCAACCTCAAGATCATCTGCGTGATCGGCGCCGGCTATGAACACGTCGACCTGCAGGCCGCAGCGAATCGGGGCATCACCGTCACCAATGGCGCCGGGGTCAACGCCTCGTCCGTCGCCGACCATGCCATGGCGCTGCTGCTGTCGCTGGTGCGCGACATACCTCGCTGTGATGCCGCCGTACGGCGCGGCGAGTGGCCGAAGATCATGCGCCCTTCCCTGGCCGGCAAACGCCTGGGCATCCTCGGCCTCGGCGCGGTCGGTATGGCCATCGCCAAACGCGCCTGCGCCGGTTTCGACATGGACATTTGCTACCACAATCGCCAGCGTCGCAGCGATGTGTCCTACACCTTCTGCTCGACCCCGACCGAACTGGCGCGGGCCTCGGACTTCCTGATCGTCGCCACGCCCGGCGGCCCGGCCACAAGGCAACTGATCAATCGCCAGGTCCTCGACGCGTTGGGGCCCAACGGGTTTATCGTCAACATCGCCCGGGCCAGCGTGATTGCCACTGCCGACCTGATCAGCGCCCTGGAGCAACGCCGGATCGCCGGCGCCGCGCTGGATGTGTTCGATGCCGAACCGAAGGTGCCGGATGCACTCAAGACCCTGAACAACGTGATCCTCACGCCTCATGTCGCCGGGCTGTCCCCGGAAGCCACCCAAGGCACCGTCGAACTGGTGGGCAAGAACCTCGTGGCGTTTTTCTCCGGCCAACCGGTGCTCACGCCCATTGCCTTGCCCGCGCCGATCACGCCGTACTCGGTCACCGATTAAAGGACGCCCAACAGCGTCCACAGACGACGGGATTCGGCATCGGCCGAGATCAGCTCACCCAACAGTTCACTCAGCGGTTTGTTGCCCCACTCCACCCCCCTGCGAATCAAGTAAGGGACGGGGCTGTGGGGTTCGGTGCGCGTCAGGTACTCGGCAATCAACAGTAATTGTCGATAGGCCTCGTCGCGACTCGCCGGCTCGCGAAACACCTGATGTGTGGATGGCGCCGACGCCGGCCCGGCCGATTCCGACGCCGCCAGGGATGGCGGCTCGACAGGCACTTCGGTCAACAGTCGTGGCTGCATGGCGATGAACTCCTGGACCCGTGTCAATAATGCTTCGATCACATCCTGCAAACCCCCGAAGCCCGGTGCCTGGGCGCCAAGGTAAGCATCGCTCCAGGCTTGCAGCCGTTGCAGATGTTGCAGGCTCGCCAGCAGGTTGTCCTGGCGGCGTAGCCAGTGCGGCAGAGGCGTGGACCGGATCAGCTCGGTGAGTTTTTGCTGTTCGCCCCGTGCCGTTTCCGCCGCGGTTTTTGCCGCTTTGCTGTCATTGACCAGTACCTGTTGCAGCTGTAATCGCCGCCACGCGTCCAGACAGTAACCTTCGAATTCTCCGTGACGCGGATCGATCAGTGCCACCCTTGTCAGCAACACTTCGCTGTAGCGCCGCACCAGCCACTCCAGGGGAATGACCCGCCATGACTGGTCACCGTCTTCGGCCCGGGGATGAAGCTGCTCGGGATAGCGCTCGCATAGGCCCGCGACCAGTGCGAGGCTGCCAGGCAACCCGTCCAGGCCGTCCCGATGCAACCAGGCTTCACCGAGCCAGGCACACACCATCAAATCCTTGCTGCGCTCGAGCAGCAACGTGGTGGTCAGCTTTTCCAGTTCGGGCCATTGCGCCCGCTTGATCGACGACTGCCAGACCCCCGTTGGCAGGCTGGTGTCGTCCTCCCGGCGCAGTTCACGGGCCTGGTCGAATTCACGCTCGTAACGCAAATCCTCGCCGCAGGGTGCCTCTTCGCTGATCGGTTCGAGCAGTCGGGCAATCAGCTCCGGCAGCGGTGGTGAAGTCAGGTTCACAAGCCCTCCTCCTCAGTCATGACCGTCGCAGACGCAGTCGCCCTGGTTTGCATGAACGGTGAACGCGGGGCCCGGGTGGGCAGCGGTGGAATGGACAGCGGCAATTTCGAGCCCTGGCTCATTAACGACACACGCACAAACATCAGCGTCTGCTCGGCGGTGCTGGGCTGTGCGGTTACCGGCAGGCGCAATGTCAGCGGGAAATCGGTGAAGTCCATGTTCGGTTGGCGTTGCACCGACTGGTGCGAACGCATCAAGCGCAGCAACGACCACGGGCCGCCGTACTCCCAACCGGCTTCGAAATCACGCACCATCAAATTGGGCTGCAACGGATCATTGGCCGGGCGTTGCGAGCCGTTCCTGGCCCAGCGCAAGGTCAGCCGGACCGGTTGGCCGACCATCCAGCGCAGGTTCGGCTGTGGTTCGCCGGGGTAACTGATTTGTTGATTACCGGCATTCAAGCCCCAGGCAATCACTTGATCGGCGCCGCGCTCCTCCTCGCGATCGGTGCGCCAGCGCACGTCCATTTCAACGCCGAGGATGCCGCTCTTGTCCCGCACGAACAGCGGACCCAGCCAGGTGCTGGCCAGCTTCAAACGGTTGAGAAAATCCTCGGCAGCCAGGCGTTCCGGCGTCTGGCTCAGTTGCAACCCGGCCTGCGCCACGGGCAGTCGTTTGTCGATCAAATCGAGGAAGTGCTGAACCCGGGCCGGGTCGGCGTCGGTGGCCTGCACGCCATTGGCAAACGGGAAGCGCTCGGCCAGGTATTGATTGAAATAGTTGGCCAGGTCGTTCCAGGCCGCCGCTGCTTGTTGCTGCTGCAAGAACTGACAGCGTTGCATCGCGCTCTGTTGCAGATCCAGGGCCCGCAGGGCCAGCGTCCCGCGCCCGCCGGACAAGCTGGCCGTCTGTAGAATCTGGGCGCAGGACGTGGCGTCCATTTCAATGAAATCCCGGCTCACCAACTGCTCGATCTGGGCCGGCGAGCTGGCAGGGTTCTGGTCCTTGTACTTGAGCAGTTCATCGTTGAGCGCGCTGAATTGCATGACACGCTCGTAATCCAGCGCCGATAGATTCTGTTGCTGGGTCTTCAGCCACTCCAGCGCCGAGGTGCGCCGTTCGGTGATGCCGAGCATGGTGTTGAATTGCTGCTTGAGGCTCAGCTTCAAATCCTGCACATCAAGGGCGCCGAACAGTTGCAGGCCGAGGTTTTTCGAGCCGTCCCACTGGCTGATCTCACTGCGTCCGCTGAACAACGGCTGCGCGGTAATCTCCTCCAGACCACTGACCACCTGGGCCATGGCGCGACGGTTGAGCGCGTTTTGCACACGCATGGCCAGATCGTTGCGGTGGACCTCCGCGAAGGCTTTTTGCAAAGCCACGGCCTGTGGCGCCAGCACGTTGAATACATCGTCGCCACGGGGTTGCTCGTTCTGGTCCTTGAGACTCAACCACATGGCCTTGGCCGCCGCCCCCTCCGCCGCCTGAAGCACCGCATCGCGATACGCCGGGGGAATGCGTGGCAGCTCTTCGGCGGCATAACTCTTGTAGCTGGCAAAATAATTCAGCGCCGTACCGAGATCATCACCATCGACGTTCTGCCCCTGAACGACAGCGGCAGCCTGATCCGCGCGCAAGGCGATGGCCACGAAATCCCGTTTGAACAGGGCCTGTACCGCGTTGTTCAACTGGTTGACGTGCACTTGCAAGCTCAGTTGCCCACTGCCTTGCTGAACCAGCAAGTTGCCCCGCGCCCCGGCCTGGGCGATCCACTGATCACGAAAGCTTTGCTGCAACCTGGATGCTTGCTGGTCCAGCTGTTGCTCGACCTGCGGGCCGAGCAGGCTGCTCTGGCGCACCTTGTCCATCATCTCGCGATAACCTGGCACCAGGTCCTGGCCCTTGCCGCGACTCCAGGCCGAATTGGTCAGCCCCACCAGCGCTTGCAGGTCGTCGATCAGTGCGCGCAAGTCTTCGAGTTCCGCCAGGGAATTGCCGCTGCCGGCCTCCAGCCGTTCAAGGTGCAGCTTGAGATAACCGGCCTGACGGACGAAGTTGTCGGCCAGAAAGTACTGGTCAAGCCAACGCTCCATGAGCCCGGAAAAATTCTCCTCGATGACCGCACGTTCCATGGCCAGGTCCAGGGGCTTCAGGTCACCGCCATTGGCATCGAGCAACACCCGGTTGTAAAAACCCGCACGGTGCAACGTGCCGGCATTGAGGTTCAGGGACAGCGCGTTATTGCTCAGCAACGCCAGATCTTCGAGCGGCGCCTTGGGGTTGTTCAGCGCCTGATTGAACCATTGATTCTGTTGCTCGAGACGTACCGCGCGCTCCACCAGGTCCTTGGCCTTGACGTAATTTTGCCATTGGGCCGGGTCTTCGTTTTCGACGTTGCCACGTCGCTCGGTGTTGCGAATGGCCTTGAGTTGCACCAGTTGCGCCTTCAGCAGGTCATGCAGCGGTTCCAGCATATGGCTCTGGGCAGTCAGGCGCAGTTGATCCTCCAGTTGCCTGTCCAGCGACGAGAACCAGGAGGTGGGAAACACCACCGAGGTGAAGCTCCAGCGCGGGGCCTTTTCCAGGACCCGCCAGAACCCCTGGACGTTGCGCCGGGTCGACTCCAGCCGATGGGACTCATCGGTGACTGCAACGTAATTCTTCTGTGCGCCTTGCAGCAGACGCGACAGTTCATGGGCATCCTTGACCGAGTCCTGCCAGACCCAGAGCATGCTGGCGGCCCAGACCACGCCGACAACCAAGGCCACCACACCGGTCAGTCGCTGCCAGCGCTGACGCAGGCGCAGCAAGCGTGGCACCACCTGAGCCAGACCTCGCTCGGCAACCACCCGGCTTTGCCACAATTGCCGGGCAAAGGCACTGTGTTGCAACCCGTTGTCATGGGCCGAGAACCCGTCGGCGGCGTCTTGCGAAGGCTGGTTGGCGGTGAAGTACACCCCACGAAAACGTGGCGCCTCGCCTTGGGCATTGCCCTGAAATACCGGCTCGAGCACGGTTTGCAGGTGGTGCCTCAAGGCCTCGAATTGTTCCGGCAACCCAAACAGCTCGCCCTTGAGATGGCCGGACAACGCACCGATTTCAATGATCGATTCCGACAGGGCCCGATTCACCTGGTCCAGCGCCTGATCACTCCATTGCGTCTGCCAGACTGCTTCGGGGCCAAAGGGTGAAGACCAGCCCAACGTGCGTTCGCGGGCTTCGGTGGGGAGCGCCGAGATCAGCTCCTGAAAACCCGGCAGTTCTTCCATGCCGGTAATCACCACGTACACCGGCAGGCTCAGGCCAAACCGCTGCAACAGATCGATGAAGCGCCGGCGCGCCGCCAGACCGAGGTTCGCGGCCTGCTCGGCATTGCCCAGGCGGCTGACCGGCACGGTCCAGATCACCCCGTCCAGTGGCCGTTTGCTGCGCAGCCGCAGGATCAACCCCAACAGGCGCCACCAGCCGCCGCGCTGAAGACTCATGCCTTCATCGGGCAAAAACAACGCCTGTGGCACCACCAGCACCGCGCCTTCTGGGTCCGACCACCAGCGCCCGAACCAGGCCGGTCTATCCGTCGGTTGCAAGTGCCACTGGTTGCACAACTGGCTGCCCTGGGTTTCGTCGCCGAGCATCAGCAGCCATGGAATCTGATAACGGTCCTGAGCGCCCTGCTCCTGTTCCATATGGCGCACCGCGTTATAAAAACTGCGGATCGCCGCCCCGCTCTGGGTGCGCAACCACCAGACCGCCACCGCGATGACCGCCAGCACCACCAACAGGACGATGACCAGCCCCACGATCCCCTGCGTGCTCATGCGTCTTGCTCCGAGGTGGTCACCGGGTCGGTCATCTGCAACACCGGGTCGAGTTCCTGGCGAATGTCACGCCAGAAGAACTGCCCCAGCCCGGTCAGAATCATGACCATGGCGAGAATGACCAGGCCAAGGCGAAAGCCATCGGGCAACGACTGCCGCACTGGCAACTGCACCGCGGGCACCGTCGAAGGCTGCGCGAGCCGGTCGCTGACATCGGCATACTCCGCGTCGTGCTGCCAGGCAAACGTGAACAGCGCCAGGCGCAATTTTTCATGCTGGGCCTGACTCTGCTCGCCGCGCAGCCGCCCTTCAAACCCCAACACCAGGCATTGCAAATAGACATTGGCCAAATCGCGGGTCGCGGGAATCTGCTCGTCCAGCAACGTCTTGATCGCCGCCGGCAGTTTTTCACCGGCCTGACGGCTGGCGTACATCCGCGACTCCAGCGGTTTTTCTTGCCAGGCGGACTGGCCCGGCCACGGCGTGAACACCAGCGTTTCATCGATCAAGGCGACAAAGGCATAGACCAGCGCCTTGACCTGATCGGTGGCCGCTTCGCCAACCCGGGCGAACGCCGTGCGCCACAGACGCTGGGAAATTTGCGTCGACAGGTCGGCCACCGCCTCCACCAGCGCATCGTCGTCGCCGTCCCTGGGCAACTGATTCCATTCCCGGGACCATTGCAACCAGGCCTCGCGAAATGCGCTGCTCAACGGTGCTTCGCGCAAGCCCCGTGTACCCGCCCCGGCATGCCCCTCGAACATACGACGCCCCTTCCCTGATCAGGCACTTTCACCGGCCTGTGCCACAAACAACACCACTTGCCATGGGCTGCTAGCCGGCTTGGCGGCCGGCGCGACAATCAGCAACGGCAATTGCCCGTCGAACCATTGACCCTCGGCCGTCACCACAAACAACCGCGTGTCGTCGCCGACGCTGTAGGCCACTTGCTCGTTACGGCTCATCGCCTCATGGGGCAAACCGCTCATGCGCTGGCGACTGAGCAAGGGAACATGCGGCGCCGAGGCGATGATCGCGCCGCTCAGCCATTCGCCGGCCGCCTGTTCGCTGCTGCCGTTGGGCATGCGCAAACCGATGACCAGACGCTGGCTCGGTTGATCGTCCGGCAGTTGAATCGAGAAGCTCTGCTCGCTGCGTTCGAACGGCAGGCTGCGATAGCCGGCGCGGATCAACTCGAGGGTTGTTTCGAGCCAGTCCAGGACCGGTTCATAACCGCGCTGCAGCTCGAGAAAATCCAGGGGGGCGAACGGTGGAACCCCGGCCAAAGGGTCCAGCGCGGACCAGGCACCGGCCAGCCCGAGCAACAAACCGTGCAATGCCTGTGGGGTGGCCAATCGGCTGTTCAGCATCCCCTCGACCTCCGGCAGGCGCGCCCAGAGCGCCGTCAGTTGTCGACGGATTTCCAGCGCATCGTCTTGATTGCCGGCCTGTTGCGCCTGGCGCAGACGGCCGGCCAGGAACATGCATTTCTCCCGCGCTCTGGCACACAGCCCGGCCACCCGGCGACCCAGCACCGACTCGGGCAGCAGGCACGGCGTGGGCGGTGTGTAGGGCAGCGAAAGGAAACCACCACCCTCCTTGCGGATTTTCAGCAGTGGCAAACAGATTGAGTCGGCCTTGTTCAGTTGCGTGCACAACCGCGGATTCGGACGCCATACCGTGATCGACTCGGGGTACTCACCGCTGGTCAAATCCGGCAACGCATCGCCGATCACCGATTGCAGCCGGCCCTTGAGCGGCAGCAATTGACCGGCACGCCATAACGGGCTGACGGCCAAGTACACAGTAACCGTAGCGTTTTCCGAAGCGTTGACCGCTTCGCTGACATCGAGCTCCAGCGCCGGCCCGACACCCACTTGCAGATTGATCGGCAAACCGTCGGGCAGCGTTGCTTGCAGATCGAGCAACCGCACCAGTCCGGCACTCAATGCGCCGGGGTCGAACTCGACCCGATTGACACCCCAGAACCATGGATTGCAGGCCTGGGCAAAATGCGCCACCAACGCCTCCGCTCGCAGCCCTTGCAACTGAAAATGCTGGGGCAGCAATTGCATGCCCTCGTGCCAGCAAACCGCGTCAGGTAACAGGCTCATACGACTCCCTTCGACGTCTACGTCGCCGCGCAAACCAGCGGCCTGGCAATGCGTTCACTGCGGAGTATTGCTGACCAGCGTCATCTCGCGACTGTCGAACTTGAGCCAGGCATCGCTCTGGTCATCGAGCCGTAACCGGTGTGCTCCGGGAGTGTTATAGCTGGCGAAGACCAAAAGTCCAGTTGCCCGCTTGCCCCCCAGCGGGAAGGGTTGTTTGTCGATGAACTGGCCGGGCACCAGCTCCAGCCCCCAAACCGTCATCAGTTGCCGGTAGTCGCGCTGGTATTGATCGCGCTCGGCGAACCACTGCCGCGCCGTGATGCCCGACAACTGCTTGAGCAGATCCGGATCATTGACGGCGATGAAATCCACGGCAATCGGCGTGTCGTCGTTGGCCTTCGGCGCGACGTCCAGGGTCAGGTTATCGAGGTCCACCCGAGGCCCGAAAAACGAGCACCCGGAGAGGGTCAGGAACAGGGCGAATGCAAAAAAACGTGCACACAAAATGAATTTTCCTTTTCCCGGTTCGGTCCAAAAAAGTTTTTCCCTTGCATTTTTATAGACCTGTTCTAGCGTCTTGGATAGTTCGGCCCCCCATGCCGAATGTGGAAGGTTTGTCAAAGGAACGACAGGTCCATCTGCCACCCTTTCTAACCTACGGTCCAGCAAGGGAAAGCGATGAGCGGGCCTCCCGATGCATTGCGCCCGCTCATGCATCGGAGTCAGCCAACATGGCCGAAAGTACTCAGCACAAGCTCGACAGGGTCCGCCCACCCCGGGTGCAAATCACCTACGACGTCGAAATCGGCAACGCCATCGAGAAAAAAGAACTGCCGTTGGTCGTCGGTATTCTGGCCGACCTTTCCGGCAAGCCGCTCGAGCCCCTTCCCAAGCTCAATGAACGACGCTTCACCGAGATCGACCGCGACAACTTCAACGAAGTGCTCGCCTCGATTGCCCCCCGCGCCACCTTGCAAGTCACCAACACCCTCACTGGCGACGACAGCAAGCTCAACATCGAACTCAACTTCAAGCACATCGACGACTTCGACCCGGTGAAGGTCGTCGAACAAGTGACCCCGCTGCGGCGCCTCTTCGAAGCGCGTCAGCGTCTGCGCGACCTGCTGACCAAGCTCGACGGTAACGATGACCTGGACAAACTGCTGCGCGACGTCATCGCTAATACCGAAGGCCTGCAAGAGATCAAGTCTGCCCGTCCGGATACCGCCGCCCCCGCAGGCGACAGCGAAGCACCGGCCGAACCGCAAGCCTGATCACTCATTCACTTAGGGAGACGTCGCCATGCCCGCTTCAGCCAGCGCCAACACCAGTGAAAGCACCACGCAAAGCCTGTCCCTGCTAGACCGCATCATCGCCGAAGGCCGCATGGCCCACGACGATAGCCAGCAGGACTATGCCCGCGACATGCTCGCGGAGTTCGCCACCCAGGTCCTCGACGAAGGCATGGCCATCGACAAGGACACCGTGGCGATGATCAACGATCGCATCAGCCAGATCGACCAGTTGATCAGCGCACAACTCAACGAGGTGCTGCACCACCCCGAGCTACAGAAAATCGAAGCCTCCTGGCGCGGCCTGCACCTGTTGGTGCAAAACACCGAAACCAGTTCCCGGTTGAAATTGCGCCTGCTCAACGTCACCCAGAAAGAGCTGCAGAACGATCTGGAAAAGGCCGTCGAGTTCGACCAGAGCGCGCTGTTCAAAAAGATCTACGAAGAGGAATACGGCACCTTCGGTGGCCACCCCTTCAGCCTGCTCGTCGGTGACTACACCTTCGGCCGGCACCCGCAGGACATCGGCCTGCTGGAAAAACTGTCGAACGTCGCCGCCGCAGCCCACGCGCCGTTCATTGCCGCCGCCAGTCCCCGACTGTTCGACATGAACAGCTTCACCGAACTGGCCGTGCCCCGTGACCTGTCGAAAGTGTTCGAGAGCCAGGAACTGATCAAGTGGCGCGCCTTCCGCGAAAGCGAAGACTCTCGCTACGTCTCGCTGGTGCTGCCGCATTTCCTGCTGCGGTTGCCTTATGGCCCGGACACCTCGCCGGTGGAAGGCATCAATTATGTCGAGGACGTCAACGGCAGCGACCACGGCAAATACCTGTGGGGCAACGCCGCCTGGGCCTTGTCGCAACGCATCACCGAAGCCTTCGCCAAATACGGCTGGTGCGCGGCGATTCGCGGAGCTGAAGGCGGCGGCGCGGTCGAAGGCTTGCCGGCCCACACCTTCCGCACCACCTCCGGCGACCTGTCGCTCAAGTGCCCGACCGAAGTGGCCATCACCGACCGCCGGGAAAAAGAGCTCAACGACCTGGGGTTCATCGCCCTGTGCCACAAGAAAAACAGCGACGTGGCCGTGTTCTTCGGCGGCCAGACCACCAACAAGTCCAAGCTCTACAACACCAACGAGGCCAACGCCAACGCGCGGATTTCGGCGATGCTGCCGTACGTGCTCGCGGCCTCGCGTTTCGCGCATTACCTGAAGGTGATCATGCGCGACAAGGTCGGCAGTTTCATGACCCGCGACAACGTGCAGACCTACCTCAACAACTGGATCGCCGACTACGTTCTGATCAACGACAACGCGCCGCAGGAGATCAAGGCGCAGTACCCGTTGCGTGAAGCGCGGGTCGATGTGACGGAAGTCGCGGGCAAGCCGGGTGCCTACAAGGCCACGGTATTCCTGCGGCCACACTTCCAGCTTGAGGAGCTGACCGCCTCGATCCGCCTGGTGGCCACCCTGCCGCCACCGGTCGCCGCCTGACCTGCCCCGCTCCCGTCGGCCGGCCCGACGGGAGTTCCCTGCTTATCTAGCGCGATAACCTTCAGGAGTTTCATGCGATGGATGCAATTATTCTCGACCTCGGCGGCGACATCAAAGGCGACAGTCTGCTCGAGGGCTACAAGGACAAGATCGAAGTCATGTCCTACAGCCACAACGTGGCCATGCAGGTGACCAACGACGTCAGCAACTCGGAACGGACCTCCGGCAAGCCGCACATCGGCGAGTTCACGCTGACCAAATTCGTCGACAGCTCCACACCCTCCCTCAACGAATATTGCTGTGCCGGCAAACCGATCCCGGAAGCCAAAGTCATCATCGGCCGCAACGCCGCTGAAGGCAGCGGTCAACTGATGCCGTTCATCATCTACACCCTGACCAACGTGGTGCTGTCCAACGTCAGCGTCAGCGGCGGTACAGGCGGCAAGCCCGTGGAAACCCTGTCGCTGAACTTCACCAAAATCAAATGGGAGCTGACCGCGCAGAAAGACGACGGCACCAAGGAAGGCACGGCCGCCTCGACCTGGGACATGGCCGCCAACAAGCTCGTCAAGTAACCGGGCGCATCGGCCATGGCAGGCTCCCTCCTCCCGCCGCTGTTCGAGCGACTGGCCGCAAGCGAGGTCGACACGCAACACGTGTTCGACCTCCAGGACCTGCTCGACTCGGTCCGCACGGAACTGTTGCGCCTGTTCAACACCCGACGCGGCCCTCGTGCCCTGACCTCGCCACCGAGCATTCTCGACTACGGCCTCGCTGACTGGACCGCCCTGCAACAGCAGCGTAGCGATGACCGACGGCAGTTGGTGCGGGAAGTGCGCGAGGCCATCAACCATTTCGAACCGCGCCTGAAACTGGGCGAGGTTCAGGTCAATCCAGTCCCCGACCATCCGCAGCAACTGAGCATCCGCCTGCTCGGCGAGTTGCGCAGCGGCCAGCAGCACTGGCCCGTGGCATTTGTCATCGAGAAGGCAAGCGATGGCCTTGAGGTGCGTCATGAGCGACTCGATTGACCCGCAACTGCTCGATTACTACCAGCGGGAACTGACCTGGCTGCGCCATGCCGGCGGCATTTTCGCCGAGCGCTACCCCAAGGTGGCCAGGCGGCTGGAGTTGTCCCCCGACGAATGCCCCGACCCCCACGTCGAACGGCTGCTTGAGGGGTTCGCACTGCTGGCCGCCCGCCTGCAACGCCGGCTCGATGACGACTACGCCGAGTTCAGCGATGCCCTGCTCGAACAACTCTATCCATTGGCGATGCGCCCGCTGCCGTCCTGCGCGATCGTGCAGTTCCAGCCGGACCCGAGCAAAGGCAATCTCGACGGCGGCTACCCGTTGCCTCGCGACACGCCGCTGTTCGTCACCACCGGCAAAGGCGAAAGCATCCACTTTCGCACCAGTGCACCCGTGCGTCTGTGGCCGGTGGAAATCACCGAGGCGTTGCTGCTGGGCAGCGATGAAGCCCAGGCCCTGACCGGCGTTGTCCAGGCGCGTTCGGCGTTGCGACTCGGCTTGCGCTGCCTCGGTGACAGCCAGTGGTCAACGCTGGGCATCGAACAGTTGCGCGTCCACCTGTGTGCGTCCCCGGTGGTCAACGCCTGCCTCTACGATCTGCTCGGCGCCCATGCCGTGAAGGTCCTGGCCGGCCCCGTCGGCAGCGTGCCGAAAGCCCTTGTCGGGCTGCCGCAGATCGTCGGTTTTGCCAGCGATGAAGGGTTGCTGCCGGACGAGGATGGCGTGCACCCCGGCATGCGCCTGCTCGCCGAGTACTTTGCCTTCGCGGACAAATTCAACTTCTTCGACCTGCCACTGGCGAGCGCCGCCAGCGACAGTCAGGCGCTTTACCTGTACATCATCTTCGACCGCGCCCCGACCAATCGCCTGCACCTTCAGGCCAGCGATCTTGCACTGGGCTGCACGCCGGTGATCAATCTGTTCCCGCGAACCTCAGAGCCACTGCGCCCGGACGGAACCCGCAGCGAATACCGCCTGGTCGCCGACAGCCACCGGGAAAACAGCGTCGAGATCCATAGCATCCGGGCAATGCGCGCCACGTCCAGTCGCGGGGTTCAGCGAGTTCCGGCCTATTACGGCAGCCAACATGGCGGCACCGATAAACAGTGCTACTGGCATGCCCGACGTGTCAGCGGCATGACCCCCAATCGTCTAGGCACCGACTTGCTGGTGAGCCTGGTGGACACCCGATTCGACCCGTTGTCCGAGGCCGTCGACTACAGCCTCACCGCTGAACTGCTCTGCACCAATCGGCACCTGGCGCAAAGCCTGCCGGCCGGCACACCGTTAGGCTTTGAACGCCCGGGCCCGGTGGCCTGGGCACGCCTGCGCAACCCGCCCAGCCCGCAAAGTGTGCCGCGACTGGATGGCGAGTCGCGCTGGCGGCTGGTCTCACAACTGACCCTCAATCATTTGTCACTGGTCGAAGGTCCACAGGCGCTGGATGCACTCAAGGAAATCCTCCAGCTGCACAACCTGCGTGACGAGGCCAGCGCCTGGCGGCAAATCGAAGGCCTGCTCAGCCTCGGTTGTGAGCGCGTCATCGCCCATGTCGGCGAAGACGCCTGGCGTGGCTGGCGCAATGGACTGGAAGTGCGCCTGCAACTTGACCCGCAGCATTTCGTCGGCAGCAGCGCGGTGTTGTTTTCAGCGGTGCTTGCGCAGTTCTTTTCACTCTATGCCACCGCTAACCGTTTCGTGCGCACGGTGCTGGTTCAATCAGACAGGGAGGTGAAGACATGGCAACCCCAAGCCGGCATGCCACTGTCCCTCTGAGCCTGAGCCAACGACTGCGCCGGGATCCCCAAGGGTTCGAACTGTTGCAGGCACTGTTGCTGCTCGAGCGCGAACATCCGCAAGCCGAATCTCTGGGCAGCGGCACCGCCCCGCAAGCGGAAGCACTGCGCCTGCGCGGCCCGTTGACGCCGCTGTTTGCCGCCAGCGAAATCGAAAGCCTGACCCAGGAGCCCGGCCAGCAACCGGTCCTCAGTACCCCGGTGTTCGGCCTCGGCGGTCCCGACGGCCCGCTGCCCTACGCCTATCAGGAATGGTTGCAGCAACGCGCGCGGGCCAAGGATTACGCGCCCGCTGAATTTCTCGATCTGTTTCAGCATCGGCTGCTGAGCCTTTTGTACAAAGTGATGCGCAAACACCGGATTGCCGTGGGGTTCACCGTCCCCGGTGCCTCAGCGGTGCAGTCGCAGTTGCGGGCCCTGACCGGGTTGCTGCCCAAAGCCTTGCGCGAGCGTCAGGCCGTACCTGATTGTGCCGTGCTGGCGTGCAGCGCGCTGTTCGCCGATGGGCGCCGCTCCCTCGCCGGTTTCGCCGCCATCGTGCGTGAGCAATTCGAACTGCCGGTTGAACTCAGCGCCTACGAAGGTGCCTGGCGCGAGATCCCGCCCGCCAGTCGCAGCCGCATGATCCCCGGCGGCCGCAACCTGCAACTGGGTCGCACGGCAGTGGCCGGTACCCGGGTCTGGGATGAACATGCCGGCATCCGCCTGACCCTTGGCCCGCTGACCTCTGCCCAGGCGGCGCGGTTCCTGCCCGATGGCGAGTCCCACCCGGTGCTGGCCAGCCTCAGCGCACTGTATTTTGGCCCGGACCTGGATTGCACCCTGGTGCTGCTGGTGCGCGGTGCCGGCCCAATCAAACTCGGTCGCCAGGCGCCGCCACTGCTCAGCTGGAATGGCGGCCTGCAACGCCAGACCAGCCTGGCGGTGCAACGCATCGAAACCCGTCTTCGTCAGCTGGAGATCACCTGAACATGGAACTGGCCAGCCTGATCGGACGCCTCAATCCGGACAACCGCCGCGCCCTGGAGCGGGCCGCACAACGCTGTCTGCAGCGAGGCCACCACTACGTTGAAATCGAACACCTGCTGCTGGAGTTGCTGGACATCGAGGGCGGAGACTTCGCTTATCTGCTGCCGCGCTTCGGCCTGGAGCGCGACGCCTTGACGGCGGAAATCAACAAAGCGCTGGAGCTCTTCAAGTCCGGCAGCACGCGCACTCCGGCATTGTCGTCGCACACCACCGGGTTGCTCGAAGACGCGGTGGTGCAGGCCAGTGTGCTGGGGCTGGAGAGCATTCGCTCAGGGTTGCTGCTACTTGCCTTGATCGACCGTGACGAGCGCCGCAGCCTGTTGCTCAACAGCGCGTCATCACTGTTGAAGATTCCCCGGGAGGCTTTGCGCAGCAACCTGCTGGAATGGACCGAAAACTCTCGCGAGCACGTCGGCGGTAAACGTACGGTGAGTGCCGGCAGCCCGGCACCGAAACAGGACTCCGTTCTGGAGCAGTTCACCCAGGACCTGACCGCCGACGCCCACGCCGGGTGCATCGACCCCATCGTCGGCCGCGACGGCGAGATTCGCCAATGCATCGACATCCTGCTGCGCCGTCGGCAGAACAATCCGATTCTGGTTGGCGCTCCGGGCGTGGGCAAGACCGCCGTGGTCGAAGGCCTGGCCCTGCGCATCGCGGCCGGTGATGTGCCGCCGTCCTTGCAGGAAGTCAGCTTGCGTGTGCTCGATCTCGGCCTGCTGCAGGCCGGCGCCGGGGTCAAGGGCGAGTTCGAACAACGTCTCAAAGGGGTGATCGACGCCGTACGCAGCGCGGAAAAACCGATCATCTTGTTCATCGACGAAGCCCACACCCTGATCGGTGCCGGAGGTGCGGAAGGCGGCAGCGACGCGGCCAACCTGCTCAAACCGGCGCTGGCCCGTGGCGAGTTGCGCACCCTGGCCGCCACCACGTGGCTGGAGTACAAAAAATACTTCGAGAAAGACCCGGCCCTCGCCCGCCGTTTTCAACTGGTGCAAGTCGAGGAACCGGACGAAACCACTGCGGTGGAAATGCTCCGCGGGGTTGCCGCCAAACTCGAACAGCACCACGGCGTGCAAGTGCTCGACGCGGCCATCCACGAAGCGGTGAAACTGTCCCACCGCTACATCTCCGGGCGCCAGTTGCCGGACAAAGCCATCAGCGTGCTCGACACCGCCTGCGCCCGGGTCGCCCTCGGTCAGCACGATGTGCCGCCACCGCTGGAAAGCCTGCGTCACCGGCAGAACAGCCTCAAGGACGAAGTCGAACGCCTGCGCCGCGAACAGGCTACCGGGCTCGATCACCGCGAGCGCATCACCCTGCTTGAAACCGAATCCGTGGCGAATGTGCAAGCGATCCGCGAACTGGAAGTGCGCTGGAATGAAGAACGGGTTGCGGTGCGCGAACTGCTGGAAACCCGCAGTGAATTGCTGACCTTGAGCGAACGCGCCGACAGCGACAAACCGGACGAAGCCATCGACAGCCGCATCGACCATCTGGCCGCCGAACTGGTGCGCCTGGAAGCCGGACTCGACGCCATTCGCCAGGACGATCCACTGGTGCCGGAACAGGTCGATGCAAAAACCGTCGCCGCTGTCATCGCCGGCTGGACCGGCATCCCGGTCGGCAAAATGCTCGCCGACGAAGCCCACGCCGTGCGCACCCTCGGCCAGCGCATGGGGTTACGCGTCATGGGCCAAAGCATCGCGCTGGGTACCATCGCCCAGCGCCTGCAGGCTTACCGCGCCGGCCTCACCGACCCGCAAAAACCGGTCGGCGTGTTTCTGCTGGTCGGCCCTACGGGCGTCGGTAAAACCGAAACCGCTTACGCCTTGGCCGACGCACTGTATGGCGGCGAACGCAACCTGATCAGCATCAACCTCTCGGAATACCAGGAAGCCCACACCGTCAGCCAACTCAAGGGCGCCCCGCCCGGTTACGTCGGTTATGGCAGTGGCGGCGTACTGACTGAAGCGGTACGGCGCAAACCCTATTCGGTGGTTCTGCTGGATGAAATCGAGAAGGCCCATCCGGATGTGCTCGAAGCCTTCTACAACGTGTTCGACAAAGGCGTGATGGAAGACGGCACCGGATTGGTGGTGGACTTCAAAAACACTGTGATGCTCGCCACCAGTAACGTGGGCGCCGAACTGTTGCTCGACACACCGGTGGCACAACTTGGAACCGATACCTTTAACGAAGCCTTGCACAAGGTTCTGCTGCAAGCCTTCCGCCCGGCGTTTCTCGCGCGCATGACCGTGGTCGCTTATCGACCGCTGGATGAGGCGACGCTGGAAGGGATTGTGTTGGCGAAGCTGGAGAAATTGCGCGGGAGGTATAAGGCCGCGACCGGAAAGCAGTTCGAGTTCGATGCCGGGATTGTGCAGGCGGTGTTGGCCAAGTGCAGTGCTGCCGGGGCTCGGGATGTCGAGAATGTTTTGATGACGCAGGTGACGGGGAAGTTGGCGGAGTGGGTGTTGGAGTGAAGACAGCATGAAGCCCACCCCGTTTTTAGGGCAATGCAAACCAATGCAGTGGAAACAAGGAGTGTTTATATGGCATTTACAACCACACAACTGGCGGCTCGGATTAATAGCAGCCGCACTGACCCGCAACTCTGGGCCGACTCAACCCCGCAAAATCAGGGGGCCATTGTAGCTGCGGTCACAACCTCCTTTAACAACCTACAAGCCTGGATCACCCAGGCAGGTGAAAATAAATCTGCCCCTTTTTTCTTTTTTCACTGTGATGACGCAGATGACTAAGAACTTGATTCAGTGGGAGCTGGAATAAAAAAATATTATCCAGACCCTGATCCGACAGCCTCACGAAAACACTGTAACTCAGGAGGAGATATGCCACTAACCTACTCACAGCACGCCATTGATCGCATGTATGAGAGAAGCATAACCACGTCTTTTGTGGAGGCAACCGTAGGCGCAGGAAATTATGTCTTACAGGCACATAACACCAGACTTTACAACGCCACATACCAGTATCAAAGCACCATAGCCGTTCCTGTACTAAACTATCTTGGCCAGCAATTATTCGACTTCTACTACATGCCACTTTTTAACTATCAGGTGATTTTAAATACATTTTCAGTTTCCGTCGTTACAGACGCAACCGGCACACATGTAGTAACGGTCTGGTGGACATAACATTAAAACACCCCCGGCCAGATGAAGACTTCTAAAGCAACGAGGAAGCATAATGACAACGCAAATTACCAACAACCCAGACTCCAACTCAGCCTACATGAAGCTCTCTAAAGAGAAGATCGCCTACACCCTGCCTATCGATGAAGGAGTTCTTGCTGACTACGACAAAAACGGAATTGTTGTGGGAATAGAAGTTATATTTTTTTCGCAATGGAAAAATCTGAACTGGAGTGAACTTCAAGCGAAAGCCATGCAAAAAACAAAAGGTAGCGCTCAAAAACCAATCCCTAAGATGTCTAAATAAATGTCATATAAGTTTGTTATCCCATAAGTATTTAAAGGCTCGCGATGCCCAGGTTCACCGACAGTAACACGTCCCTTTCCCTCACCGCTTCTTCGCTGTCGGCACTTTACCCTGAGTCGCTGTCCGGCGAAGAAGCGCTCAACGCACTCGGCTCGCAAACCCTCAATGGCCTCAACGACGGCGCCGCACTCACCCTGTCCACCGCCGTCGCCACTCACGTCACCACCACCCTGCACAACGACGCGAAAACCCGGCCCTTCGACGCACTGGTCGCCGAAATCCGCCAGCTCCCCGCCGACGCCACTGCCGAGCGCTATCAGCTTGTTCTAAAGCCATGGCTCTGGTGGCTGACCCTGGCCAGCAACAACCGGGTGTTCCAGAACCTCAGTACTTCAGACATCGTCACCACGATTTTCAAGCTTCACGGTTTCACCGATTTCACCCTGAAACTCACCGGCAGCTACACCCCGCGCGAGTACTGCGTGCAATACAGCGAAACCGACTTCGCGTTCGTTTCGCGCCTGTTGGAAGAGGAAGGGATTTTCTGGTTTTTCACCCACGAGGACGGCAAGCACACACTGGTGCTGGGTGACAGTAATGATGCTTTCGTACAGATCCCCAACGGGCCAAAAGTCAATTACGTCGGCCAGAAAATGGGCGAACGCGAACTGCACGGCATTCGCTCCGGGCAAGTCTGCGTGCAGGCGGTGGCCGGGGTCTATCGGGCAACGGATTACGAGTTCACCACCCCGACCACCGCCCTCTACAGCCAGGCCGAAGCAGTCGCCGGGCCGCGGTCGATGTACGAGCATCCGGGCAGCTACAACGCCAAGGCCCGCGGCGATGCGCTGACCAAGCAGCGGGTTGAAGGCTTGCGCAGTCAGGAGAAGCGTTTTGTCGGCGAAAGCGACTGCCGCTGGCTGGTGCCAGGGCACTGGTTCACCCTCGCCGGTCATGATGATGCGAGCCTGAACATCGATTGGGTGGTGACGGCGGTGACTCACGAAGCCAGCCACGATAACTACCGCAACCGCTTCGAAGCGATCCCCAAAGCCACGCCTTATCGCCCGACTCGAATCACACCCAAGCCTCGCATGCACACACAAACGGCGATTGTGGTTGGCAAATCCGGCGAAGAGATCTGGACCGACGAATACGGCCGCATCAAATTGCAGTTCCCGTGGGACCGCGATGGCAAGAACGACGAAGCCAGTTCCTGCTGGGTGCGCGTGGTGTTGCCCTGGAGCGGCAAGGGGTTCGGGATGCAGTTCATCCCGCGCATCGGCCAGGAAGTGATCGTGACCTTCATCGACGGCGACCCCGATCGGCCACTGGTGACCGGTTGCGTCTACAACGGTGACAACGCCCTGCCCTATGCGCTGCCGGCCAATCAGACCCAGTCCGGGATCAAGACCCAGTCGTCCAAGGGCGGCGGTGGTTTCAACGAGTTGCGCTTCGAGGACAAGAAGGACGCCGAAGAGGTGTTCCTGCAGGCGCAGAAGGATCTCAAGATCAACGTACTCAACGACACCACTGCCACCGTCGGCCACGACGAGACCCTGACGGTGCAGAACGCGCGCACGCGCACGGTGAAGGAAGGCGACGAGACCGTGACCCTGGAGAAAGGCAAACGCAGCGTGACCATCCAGACCGGCAGCGACAGCCTTGACGTGAAGGACAGCCGCACGGTGAAAGTCGGCGCCGACCAGACTCACAGCACCGGCGGCAACTACGACCACAAGGTCACCGGCAACTACAGCCTGACCGTGGACGGCAACCTGACCATCAAGGTGACCGGCACCCTGACCCTGGAAAGCGGCGGCAGTTTTGCGATCAAGAGCGGCGCGGACCTGGCCGCCGAGGCCAGCACTTCGATCAGCCAGAAAGCCGGCACCTCCTTGAGCAACCAGGCCGGCACTGCGCTGGAAAACAAGGCGGGCACGACATTGACCAACGATGCCGGGATCAGCCTGATGAACAAGGCCGCCGCCGAGCAAACCGTCGACGGCGGCGGCATGCTGACCATCAAGGGCGGGCTGGTGAAGGTCAACTGAGGAGGGTTACCCAATGACATCGAGCAAACTTGATCTGGAGCGTGGCGACAGCCAACTCGATGGGCGTTTGCTTGAAGGCCGGCTGGAAGGCCCGCTACGCATCAAGGACGCCGGTCGACCTCAGGCGAACCTGAGCTACAGCCAGGGCGAGCTGCAGGGCACGAGCCTGCTGTATTACCCCAATGGCAATGTCTCGGCGCAACTGCCTTATGTGCGCGACAAGTTGCACGGCGTGGCCAGTTTCTTTGCGCCCGAAGGCGGGTTGCAACGCAAGGCGACTTATCGCCAGGGCCTGCTCCACGGTGAAGCGAACAACTACTTCCCTGACGGGCAACTGGCCGAGACACAGTTTTACCGTGATGGCGTGCGCGAGGGACGGTATCAGCGCTTTCATCCCAACGGAAAAACCGCCGTCGAGGCGCGCTATATCAATGGTCAGTTGCTGGAACCGGAACAGGGTTTCGCCGCCGATGGGCGACCCTTAGGCGCCGAGGGCAAGCCGATCTCGAGGGTACGCTGGTGGTTCAGGCGCTGGAGTGATCCTGCCGAGGCCTGAAGGCTTGTGAGAGTCAGGGAATGAGCATCTGCATCTGCCCGGGCATCACAATCTTGATCACCCCGGCCCAGTTGCACATCAGGGTGCTGTTGGCATCGATGGCCGGCATGCCGCCCAGCAGCAGAGTCGGTGCCCCGCCCGGTATCCACGGCGTGGCGGTCGCCGGGATGCAGGGCATCGGTGTCAGCACACCCAACGCCGCCGCGGTGGCGGCCGCGACCGTCGGGTTGGCCAGGCTCGTGCACACACCGAAGGGCATGATGTTGACCAGCGGGATGTGATCCATGATGTTCGCCGCCGGCAGGCCAGCGGTCAGTGTGCGATTGACCGGCAGCACGTTGAGTACGGCTGGCGCCGCGCCAAAGCTGCATTGCAGGGTGGCGCTGGCACAGACTTGCGGACAGCCCATTTCAATCCTCCTTCCTGGTGGCACCCGGTCCCCTGAACCATAGTCCGCCGGGCGTGCTCTCGCACATCAGGAACGCTGATTATCCTGCAACACGCTAACCTATAAGACCGTGCCACGCTTGTGGCACTCGCGTCTCACCATTAGATTAGCCAATAGTTCAAGGCCCCCAGAATAAGCAGAAGGGATAAGCATGGCGCTTAACGACCAGTCCACCCGTATCCGCACCGGCGAAGAGCTCGATGCCAGCGTGATCGATCCGTACCTCAAGGCCCATATTCCGGGGCTCAGCGGCTTGCCACGGATCAGCCAGTTTCCGGGCGGCGCTTCAAACCTCACTTACTTGCTGGAATACCCCGAACAGGAATTCGTCCTGCGTCGCCCGCCCTTTGGCCACAAGGCCAAGTCGGCTCATGACATGGGCCGTGAATTCCGCATCCTCAATCAACTGCGCGACGGTTTTCCGTACTGCCCGAAAGCTTATGTGCACTGCACCGACGAATCGGTGATCGGTGCCGAGTTCTATGTCATGGAACGGGTCAACGGCATCATCCTGCGCTCGGACCTGCCGCCGGAACTGGGCCTGGATTCGGCGAAAACCGAAGCCCTGTGCAAGAGTTTCATCGACAAGTTCGTGGAACTGCACCGCGTCGACTACAACGCCTACGGCCTGGGTGACCTGGGTAAACCCGAAGGCTACGTGGCGCGGCAGATCAAAGGCTGGAGCGATCGCTACGAAAAGGCCCTGACCCCCGATGCACCGCAATGGGACGTGGTCAAGGCCTGGCTCAACGACAAGATGCCGGCCGACCACCCGACCTCCAGCATCGTGCACAACGACTACCGCTTCGACAACGTGATCCTCGACCCGAACAACCCGATGCAGATCATCGGTGTGCTCGACTGGGAACTGACCACCCTCGGCGACCCGCTGATGGACCTGGGCAACACCCTCGCCTACTGGATCGAAGCCGATGATCCGGCGCCGGTGCAGATGATGCGTCGCCAGCCGAGTCACGCGCCGGGCATGCTCACCCGCCGCGAGTTCGTCGACTACTACGCCGAACGCTCGGGCATCCGCATCGACAATTTCGACTTCTACTACACCTACGGCCTGTTCCGCCTGGCCGGCATCGTGCAGCAGATCTACTACCGCTTCTACCATGGCCAGACCCAGGACAAACGCTTTGCGCAGTTCATTCACATGAACAAGCTGCTGGAGCAGATGAGCCTGCAGGTCATTTCGAAATCCAGCCTCTGATCAGCAACATCACAAGGCTTCATAACAAGGGAATCCCATGTCCAAGACTCAGTTGTTCGACCTCGACGGCAAGATCGCTTTCGTCTCCGGCGCCAGCCGTGGCATCGGTGAAGCCATCGCCAAACTGCTGGCCCAGCAAGGCGCCCACGTGATCGTGTCGAGCCGCAAGCTCGAAGGCTGCCAGCACGTCGCCGACGCCATCATCGCCGCCGGCGGCAAGTCAACCGCCGTTGCCTGCCACATCGGCGAAATGGAACAGATCAGTCAGGTCTTCGCCGGCATCAAGGAACAGTTCGGCCGCCTGGACATCCTGGTCAACAACGCCGCGACCAACCCGCAGTTCTGCAACGTGCTGGACACCGACCTCAGCGCCTTCCAGAAAACCGTCGACGTGAACATCCGCGGCTACTTCTTCATGTCGGTCGAAGCCGGCAAGCTGATGCGCGAAAACGGCGGCGGCAGCATCATCAACGTGGCCTCGATCAACGGCGTTTCGCCGGGCATCTTCCAGGGCATCTACTCGGTGACCAAGGCAGCGGTCATCAACATGACCAAAGTCTTCGCCAAGGAATGCGCGCAATTCGGGATTCGCTGCAATGCCTTGCTGCCGGGCCTGACCGACACCAAGTTCGCCTCGGCGTTGGTGAAAAACGAAGCCATCCTGAACACCGCGTTGCAACAGATCCCGCTCAAGCGCGTGGCTGACCCGAGCGAAATGGCCGGCGCTGTGTTGTACCTGGCCAGCGATGCGTCGAGCTACACCACCGGCGTTTCGCTGAATGTGGATGGCGGGTTCCTGTCCTGATCGTCTGAACAGCACAAATCCCTGTGGGAGCGAGCCTGCTCCCACAGAGATATACCCCGAGCAAGTCGGGGTTGTTGTACAGCGCAACACCCGGATTTACTGCGTGACGCAACGAGTCGTGGTGGTGACTCGGGTCACCTGCCCGTCTTCAGCCCGTACATCGCCCAGGACATCGGTTTTATCCATCGCCTGGCAGGTGCGTTCAGGAGGGGGTGGAGTGACCGCTGGAGGAGGTGGCGGACTGGCACAGCCGCCGAGGATCGCCAGGCACAATGTCAGCGACAAAGGTGAGATAACGCGTTTCCCAAGAGTTTTCATAGGTTGACCCGCGATAAGTGATAGACACATTTTTTGTGACAACAAAACCGGCGCGCAAAGTCCATGCACCTGTCAAAAAAATAAATATCTGCGAATCATTTATAGCCCAATCCGTGGCCAACACCCGTAAAAGCTGACAGTTCTTACATCACCGGATCAGGCCGTTGCAGGGAACTGCTGTCCGGTTCGTAACGCAGTTCTTCGATCAATGCGCTGACCGATAGTGCGTTTGTACCTTAACCCTGCCCCTTCGACCGGGATTCACCAGAGAACAGTCCCCGCTCCCGAGCCCAGACAATCGCCTCGCTGCGGCTGTGCACGTCGAGCTTGGAATACACCGTTGCCACATGGTTGCGCACCGTGTTCGGCGCCAGTTTCAGGCGCGCGGCGATGTCCTTGTCGGCCAGGCCTTCGCAGATCAGGCCCAGCACATCGCGCTCACGGGCGGTCAATTGCCCGGTGCTGGCCCGGTCGGTGACATCGTCCATGATCAACACCAGCGATTCCGGCTTGCCACGGCTGTCAGCCAATACCAGGCTGCGCACGCGATGGACCCACGTGCGCTCTTTGTCCCCCGCCGATGTCACCTCCACCAGCACATCGCTGAACGTCTCGCCACGGGCCACCCGATTGATCGGGTAGCTGTCGGCCGGCACGAGGTGATTGTTGCGATAACGCAGGGCGAAGCGTTTGACATAGGCCTTGGCGTTGCTGCCCAGATCGCTGATTTGCACTGCGCCGTGCATGGCCAGCGCGGCATCATTGGCCCACAGGATGCGCTGGTTGGGGTCCAGCAGAATCACTCCGTCGGACTGGTCGGCGATGATTTGCTGCAACTGGCGGCGATCGGTTTCCGTGGTCAGGACGTCATGGCTCATTACGACTCCACAAATGTTGGGACCCTGTGAGGACTAAGACCGCCCGGGTTTACGATAGTGCAAATACTCCTGTGGGAGCGAGGTTGCTCGCTCCCACAGGATTTGTGTCAAACCATTCGATCTTGTACGACCAGCTCGCGCAACGTATCGAGAAACAGCTTGAGCACCGGCGAATCATCGTCCGCGCGGTACGTGGCATACAGCGGCACCTCCGGCAACGCCGGGGTCAGGCGCCGGAACACCAGGCCCGCCGGCGCCAATTGCTCGATGGATGCAGGCAGCAACGCCACGCCGAAACCGGCCCGCACCAGGCTGAGCAAGGTTTGCACCTCGATCACCTGCTGGCGGATCTGCGGGGTGAAGCCGGCCTGGATGCAGCACTGGAACAGAAAATCGGCGAACCGCGATTGCTTCAATTCCAAGGCGACGAATGGCTCCTGAGCCAGATCCGACGGCGCCAGGGCTTCGCGCTTTGCCAGCGGATGATCAACCGGCATGACCACCCGGATCGGCTCGTAGATCAGCAGTTCATTGCGCAACTGCGGATCGTCATAGCCGACCCGGAACACGCAGGCGTCGATGCGTTTCTCCTTGAGCGCCTTGACCTGCGCCGCCGGGGTCATCTCATGCAGGCGCCAGTTCACCTGCGGATAACGCTCGCGAAACAGGTGCAAGGCCCGTGGCAGCACGCCGACCATCACTGAGCTGATCATGCCGATTTCCAGTTCGCCCAACTGGCCACGGCCAGTCTGGCGCGTCAGGTCCAACGCGCGGTTGAGTTGTTCGAACACCAACGGCGCCTGCTCCTTGAGCATTTGCCCGGCGGCGGTCAACTCGACCCGGTGATGGCTGCGCTCGAACAACGGCGTGCCCAGTTCCTCCTCCAGCAGACGAATCTGCTGGCTCAGGGGTGGCTGGCAGATATGCAGGCGGGTGGCGGCCCGGCCGAAATGCAGCTCTTCGGCCAGGGCCATGAAGTACCTCAGCAAGCGCAGGTCCATGCCCGTTATCCCAGGTTCAGCGGTGTAGAGCGCTGACGCACCCCGGTCAGGCTGAACAGGGCATTGGCAATGGCCGGGGCCACCGACGGGCTGCCCAGCTCGCCAACGCCACCGGGTTTACTTGGTTCGCCATCGACGACCAGGATGTCCACCGCCGGCATATCCGACATGCGCGTCACCCGGTAATCATGGAAGTTGCTCTGCACCACCCTGCCCTGTTTGATGTCCATCCGGTCGAACAGTGCGTGGCCGAGCCCCCACATCAAGCCGCCGTAGATCTGCTCTTCGACGCCGCCTGGCGACACCGCCAGGCCGCAATCGACCACACAGGTGAGCTTCTCGACCTTGATCGCGCCGTCCTTTTGCGACAGGCGCGCAACCACCGCAATGAAGCTGGTGTATCCCTGGTTGGTGGCGATCCCCAGCGCCGTGCCTTCGGGCAGCGGCTGGCCCCAACCGGCGCGTTCGGCGGCGCTTTTCAAAACGGCGACATGCCGTGGCCGGTCCTGCATGTTGGCCAGGCGGAAGGCCAACGGGTCTTGCCCGGCGCCATGGGCCAGTTCATCCATGAAGCTTTCCACGGCGAACACGTTGGGAATGAAGCTCACCGAGCGATACCAGCCGCTGAGCACCTGGCTCTCGTGCCTGACCCACGTCAGGTCGAGGTTAGCCGGGCGATAGGCGAAATCCCACGCGGTGATGGCTTCCGTGGTGCTGTAGTCCATTTTGTCGGGGCGCTCGAAATAGCCCGGCTCCCACTGTTCCGGCGAGGCCGGCGACACCGCCTCAAGCCGCAACGCGGTCAAGCGGCCCTGCGCATCCAGCGCACCTTTGGCCCGGTGCAGCGTGGCCGGGTGCATGAACAATGAACGCATTTCGTCTTCGCGGCTGTTCATCAGTTTCACCGGCACCCTGGCTTGCTGCGCCAGGTAGGCGACTTCGAACAACCAATACTTGGCCTCCCGCGCGCCGAAACTGCCGCCAGACACCAGCTCGTTGATGGTGACGTTGTCCTTGGTGATCTTACACACGATTTGCGCCGCTTCCAGCGCCGATGACGGCACCTGCACCCCGCCCCAATAGGTGATGGCGTTGTCCTTGACCTGCGCGGTGATGCAGATCGGTTCCAGCGGATTCTGCACCTTGTAGGGCATGCGGTAATCGGCTTCGAGCAGCTTCGCGGCGCCCGGCCATTGTGCGTTCACATCACCCGCCGCCATCGCGGACACCCGTTGCGCGCCTTTGTCCGCCAGCGCCGCTATCTGGGCCTTGGCCAGTTCATCACTGTCGAAACCCGCCAGCGGCGAGTCGCTCCACTGCACCTTGAGCAATTCGCGGCCCTGATGCGCGGCCCAGTAGCTGTCCGCCAACACCGCCACGCCTTCGACGTTGCCGCCAAGGACATCGGGACGCCCCGGCACTTTGATCACCTTGCGAACGCCCGGTACCTGCAGCGCAGCCGCGCTGTCCACCGACACAACGTTCGCCCCCAGCACGGGAGCGCGTTGAATCACCGCCACCAGCATGTCCGGCAACTCTACGTCGATGCTGTATTTGAAGCGCCCGCAAACCTTGGCCTGGGCATCGCGCTTGTGCCGCAGTTTGCCGATGTACTTGAACTGCGCCGGGTCCTTGAGCGAGACCTTGGCCGGGGCCGGCAGATGCGCGGCGACGCCCACCAGTTCGCCGTAGCCCAGGCTGCGTTTGCTCACCCCATGAACCACACGGCCTTCTTCAGTGATGCAGCTGTCGGGGCTGACTTTCCACTGTTCGGCAGCCGCCGCGATCAGCAACGCCCTGGCCGTGGCACCGGCCATGCGCAGGCGGTCGTATTCCAGCGAAACACTGGTGCTGCCGCCGGTGGAGAAGACTTTCCAGATCGGGTGAATGTAGGTTTCGAAGAACGGATCTTCCGGCGAAATCACCTGCACGGTCATCGGGTTGACGTCCAGTTCCTCGGCCACGCAAGCGGCCAACGCGGTGTGCGTTCCGGTGCCGGAGTCGTGCTTGTGCACCACCAGCTTCACCGTGCCGTCAGGCAGGATTCGCACCCAGGCGTTGGGCTCGAATTCGCCGGCCGGCGCCGGGGCTTTCGGGTCGGTCGCGGCCAGGCTCGAAGGCAGGTAAAACGCAATGGCCAGACCGCAGGTAACGGTCGCGGTCTGCTTGAGAAACACGCGCCGCGAAAGATCCATCGGGGAGATCGTCATCACGCCTCCTTCGGCGCGTTGGCCGCGCGCTTGATCGCTTTGTTGATCCGACCGTAGGTACCGCAGCGGCACAGGTTGCCGGACATGGCATTGCTGATCGAATCGTCGGTCACCGCGGCACCTGTGTTGAGCAGCGCGGCGGCGGACATGATCTGACCCGATTGACAGTAACCGCATTGCGGCACATCTTCGGCAACCCAGGCCAGTTGCAACGGATGCTGCTCAGTCGGCGACAAGCCTTCGATGGTGGTGATGCGGTGCCCCGCCACGGCGGCGACCGGCAGCTGGCAGGAGCGCACCGCGACGCCGTCCAGGTGTACGGTGCAGGCACCGCACAGGCCCATGCCGCAGCCGAACTTGGTGCCGGTGAGTTTCAAGTGGTCACGCAACACCCATAACAAGGGCGTGGAGGGCGATGTCTCTGCCAGCTCGCGTCGTTCGCCGTTTACCGTGAATTCGATCATTGTCAGGCTCCAAGAGAGCGGCCCGTCTTTGTGCAGGCCTGGTGATCGATTATTGGAAGCCTTGGGAAAATCGGGCCAGCGACGATTTCTGCCATCCTGTGTAAGTAGGACTAACAGCATGTACAAGCGATACCCGTCGGTGCAGTCCATGAGCGCGTTCATCCAGGCGGCGCGCAGCGGCAGTTTCTCCAGTGCGGCGCGCAAACTCGACCTGACCCACAGCGCCATCAGCCAGCAGATCCGCGCCCTTGAAGACTTCATCGGCCAGCCGCTGTTCGTGCGCGAAGGCGGCGGCAGCAACCTGACCGACGCCGGGCAACTGTTCGCCAGTGTGCTGTCCGACGGTTTGGCGCAGATCGACCGGGCGCTGTCTTCGGTGAAGAACCGCAGCGTGGCCCAGCGCCTGACCCTCGACATCGACAGCGAACTGGCCCAGAGCTGGCTCAATCCGCGCCTGCCGCAGTTGCTGGACCTGTTGCCCGATCATGAGGTGGTGCTGTTGTCGATGCCACGCTCGGACCGCAGTGCATTCGAACGGGTGGACCTGGCCCTGCGCTACGGTTATGGCGATTGGGACGACTGCGAGATGACGCAGATTTGCGGGGACCGGGTGATGGCGGTGGCCTCACCGGCGCTGCTGGAGCGCCATGGTCTGGAGCTGCCGTTGAGCCCGGCGCAGATCCTTAAATTGCCATTGCTGGGTTACACGCGGCGCTCGTGGATTCCCTGGCTGGATGCGGCGGGCATGGATCCCTCCGAACCGCCGGCGCGGGTGGTGTTTGATAATGCGGCCAATCTGATAGCGGCTGCCGAGGCCGGCGTCGGTGCGGGACTGGTGCGTGGGTTGTTGGCGGCAGATGCCTTGCGCAGCGGTCGGTTGGTGGCGCTGAACGAGGCGCAGATTGCGGCGCATTACAACCTGTATGCGGTGTGGCCACCGGGGCAGGCCGAACGGGTGGCGCCTGTGGTTGAGGCGGTTCGGCAGTTGGCTGAAAACACATTGCTTTAGATCAAAAGATCGCAGCCTTCGGCAGCTCCTACGCTCGTCTCCTGTTGGAGCTGCCGAAGGCTGCGATCTTTTGATCCTGCCATCCCCATATCGAACACATATCAACCCCTCGCCCAATTAATATTGTACGAACCCGACACCCCCTTCCAATACTTCCCCCCAAGCAGCCAGCGTCCCGAGCCGGATGCGACCAGGCGAGGGAATGCGTGATTCTTTGCGCATAGAAATGGCCGATTGCCCGGGACGTGGCTGCTGTGAACCGCAAGGTTCCCTTCCCCGCTATCAGGAGATCGACTTCAATGATCATCGATATCAGCTGCTATCCCACCGATCTGGTGGACCTCGCCTGGAGGCATGACGGTGACCCGTTCACCGGCGAGCGTCTGCTGGAGATGATGGATGGCCCGTACATGGTCAACGGCAAACCTCGCCGCATCGACAAAGCTTTCATCCAGCCACCCCAGGGCAACACCATCTACACCTGGACCGACGGCGACCTGACCGGTCGCGAGTCCATCGACGCCTACATGGCCTACACCCTGAAAATGGTCCAGACCTACCCGGACCGTTTCATCGGCTGCTTCGTCTACAACCCACGCTGCGGCGTGGAGAACGGCGTCGAAGCGATCGAGCGCTACGTCAAGGAACACGGTTTCAAGATGGTACAGATGCAGGCCAACATGCACGCCTACCGTCCGGACCGCGCCTTGGACTGGGTGCGCCCGGCCTTCGAGAAATGCGCCGAGCTGGGCATCCCGGTCAAGCTGCACACCGGCGACGGGCCCTACAGCATCCCGTCGGAATGGGTGCCGATGATCAAGGAATTCCCCAACGTCAATTTCATCATGGCCCACTTCGGTGTGCAGACCGGCGGCGTCTATGTGTTCGAACCGATGCAATGGGCGATGGAGTTGCCCAACGTCTACTGCGAGTCGGGCTGGTGCCTGCAATCGCGGATCGTCGAGTTCGCCAAGGTCCTGCCGACCCACAAGATCCTCTTCGGTACCGACACCCCGCCGAACGAACCGGGCATGTGGCTGCGCCTGCTGGAGGTGCTGTGCCACGAGCCGCCGCAGGGCCTGAACCTCGACGAGGACACCCTCGAAGAATACCTGGGCAACAACACCGCCCGGATGATCGGCCTCGAACCGACCCCGCCGCCACGCACCGTTTGCGAAGCAGAGGCGCAGCTAAAGCGCCCCGTCACCACGCAACTGGCCAGGAGCTGAACCGATGATTATCGATACCCATCTGCACCCCACCAACCTGGTCGACGAGGCCTGGCGCCACACCGGCGAACCCTTCACCGGCGAGCGCATGCTCAAGCTGATGGACGGCCCGTACATGATCAACGGCAAGCCGCGCCGCATCGACATGGGCTTCATCCAGCCGCCACCGGGCAACACCGGCTATCGCGACGGCAACCGCCGGGGCCGTGAGGGTGTGCGTGACTACATGTCCTACGTCGCCGAGTTGTGCGTGAAATACCCGGACCGTTTCATCGGCAACTTCAACTTCAACCCGCGCTGGGGACCGGAAAACGGCGCGGCGGAGCTGGAATTCCACATCAAGGAATACGGCTTCAAGATGCTCAAGTTGCACGCCAACATGCACGGCTACCGCCCGGACCGGGCGCTGGACTGGTTGCGCCCGGCGATGAAGGTCTGCGCCAAGTACAACATCGTGGTGCTGATCCACACCGGGGACGGTCCATACACCATCCCGACGATGTTCTACCCGATCATCCGCGAGTTCCCGATGGTCAATTTCATCATCGGCCACTTCGGCATCCAGACCGGCGGCAACTACTCGTTCGAAGCGTTCTGGATGGCCATGGACACGCCGAACGTGTACTGCGAATCCGGTTGGTGCTTCCAGTCGCGGATCGTCGAGTTCGCCAAGGATTTGCCGCGCAACAAGATCGTGTTTGGCACCGACTCGCCGCCTAACGAACCGGGGATGTGGCTGCGGGAACTGGAGGTGTTGTGCTCGCCTGCGCCGCAAGGCCTGGGCATCGATGAGGATCACCTTGAGGACTATCTGGGCAACAACATTGCCCGGTTGTGCGGCATCGAACCGACGCCACCGCCCAAGGACCTGATCGAGGCGGACATTCGTCTGACTACGACTTACCTGTAACCCCGCAAACCTGTAGGAGCGAGCTTGCTCGCGATGGACGTGAGGTCATCGCGGGTTTCCAGCCAGCACGGTGTCATCGTTGACGCCCATCGCGAGCAAGCTCGCTCCTACAACGAGGTGAAACCATGACCCTCTCCACGCTCGGCGACACCCAGGATTTTCACGATTTTCTAGACGCCTATCGCCGGCAATATCCGGACGATGTGCTCACCGTCCAGCAATCCCTTTCAGCCGATCAGGACGTCACCGCCCTGGTCGATGCCCTCTCCACCCAGGGCCGCGATCCGTTGCTGATCTGCGAAAAAGTCGGCAACTTCGGCGCGCCGGTGGCCACCAACCTGTTCGCCTCCCGCACCCGCATCGCCCGGATGTTCGGCGTTGCCCCGGCGCAATTGCACGAGACTTTCCAGAAGCGCGCCAACAGCCCCATCGCCCCGCGCTACGTGGAAACCGGCCCGGTGCTGGATGAAATCTTCGAAGGCGAAGCCGTGGACCTCGCACTGCTGCCGATGCTCAAGCACTTCGACAGTGATCGCGGCCCCTACATCACCAACGCGATCATCATCGCCGAAGACCCGGTCACGGGCATCGCCAACATGAGCTATCACCGCTCGATGCGCCACGCCCGACAGACCCTCGCCACCAGCCTGCATTCACGCGGTCACCTGTGGCGCATGCTGCAAACCGCCCGGGAGCGCGGCGAAGAATTGCGCGTGGCCATGGTGGTCGGCGCACACCCGCTGTTCATGCTGGCGGCGGCTGCACGCTTGCCGTTCGGCAGCGATGAGCGCGCGGTGGCCGGCGGTTTGTTCGGCGCGCCGCTGGAGCTGGTGAAAACCCCGCGCTACGGCATCGGCGTGCCGGCCTGCGCGGAGTTTGTCCTGGAAGGCGCCATCGATCCGACGGCCTATGCCGAAGAAGGCCCGTTCGGTGAGTTCAGCGGCTATTCCTCGGATCGTTCGACCAACAATGTGCTGCGGGTCGACACCCTGATGCGGCGCAAGGACGCCTGGCTGGTGGACGTGGTGGGCGGGCGCTATGCCGAACACCTGACCCTGGCACGGTTGCCACGGGAAGCGGAAATGAGCGAGAAGCTCAAGGCACGCTTCCCCGCCGTCACCGCCGTGCACTACCCCAATTCCGGCACCCATTTCCACTGCTACGTCGCCCTGGACCAAAGCCGCGACGGCGAGGCGCGGCAAATCATGCTCGCCCTGCTCGGCTGGGACCCGTACCTGAAGACCGTGATCGCGGTGGACAGCGACATCGACATCAGCGACGACAGCCAGGTGCTGTGGGCGCTGGCCACGCACTTCCAGCCGCACCAGGACATCTTCATCATCGATGGCCTGCCCGGCAGCCCGCTGGACCCGTCGTCCTCGGTCAACGGCACCACCTCGCGCATGGGCCTGGACGCCACTCGAGGTTCGGGTTTCGACGGGATCAAGGCGCAGCTGGACCAGGACGTGGTCGAGCGCGCCCGCCAACTGCTCGCAGGCCTGCAATCATGAACCGCCAGCGCATGGTGGTCGGCATCAGCGGTGCGTCGGGTTTCATCTACGGCGTGCGCCTGCTGCAATTGCTCGCCGAACTGGACATCGAAAGCCATCTGATCATCAGCCGCGCCGCCCTGCTGACCATGGCCCACGAAACCGACTACAAACTGGCCGACGTCACCGCGCTGGCCAGCCATTACCACCGCGCCGATGACGTGGCCGCCGGGATCGCCAGCGGTTCGTTCCGGTGCCTGGGCATGGTGGTGGCGCCCTGTTCCATGCGCACCCTGGCGGAAATCGCCACGGGCACCTCATCGGGCCTGATCGGCCGCGCCGCCGACGTCACCCTCAAGGAACGTCGCACCCTGGTGCTGATGGCCCGGGAAACCCCGCTGACCCTCGCCCACCTGCGCAACATGACCGCCGTCACCGAGATGGGCGGGATCATCGCCCCGCCCGTCCCGGCCTTTTACGCCCGCCCCCAAGACCTTGCGCAAATGGTCGACCACAGCCTCGGCCGTGTCCTCGACCTGTTCGGCCTCGACGCCGGGACAGCGTTGCGCTGGGGAGAACCCAACAGCCCTCCAGCCAAACACAAAACCTGTGGGAGCGAGCTTGCTCGCGATAGCGGTGGGTCAGTCAGCATTAATGCCGGCTGATATGGCCTCATCGCGAGCAAGCTCGCTCCCACAGTTGATAGCACTCCGACCATTTAGTTTTTAAGGAGCATCACATGAACACCCCATTCAACGCCCCAACCCCCAACACCAAAATCCCGGTGACCATCCTCACAGGCTTCCTCGGTGCCGGCAAAACCACCCTGCTCAACTACATCCTCAAGGAAAACCACGGGCGCAAGATCGCCGTGATCGAAAACGAATTCGGCGAAGTCGGCATCGACGGCGACCTGGTGCTCAGTTCCGAAACCGAAGAAATCTACGAGATGGTCAACGGCTGCGTGTGCTGCACAGCCGAGGTCCGCGAAGACCTGGTGCGCATCGTCCGCGAACTGGTGGCGCGGCCCGTGCGGCTCGACCACATCCTGATCGAAACCAGCGGCCTGGCCGACCCGTACCCGGTGGCCCAGAGCTTCTTCATCAACGACCCGATTGCCGATGAAGTGGAACTGGACGCCATCGTCACCATGGTCGACGCCAAGCACATCGCCCAGCACCTGGAAGACCTGCAACTCGATGGCGTGGACAACCAGGCGGTGGATCAGATCGTCTGCGCCGACCGCATCGTCATCAACAAGGTCGATCTGGTCAGCGCCGCCGAAGTGGCGTCCCTGAGCGACAAGATCCGGGGCCTGAATGCCACGGCGGATCTGGTGACCTCGAGCTACGCCGAGATCGATCTGTCAAAGATCCTTGGCATCGGTGCCTTCGAGTCCACGCAAAAACTCATGGAGATCGGCGCCGAGCACGATCACCACGGCGATGACCATCACCACGCCCATGACGAACCCGACCATGAGCACGACCCGAGCGTGTCCTCGGTGGGTATCGCCGTGGAGGGCGCGGTGAACCTGGGGGACTTCCATCGCTGGATCACGAAGTTGCGCACCGAGCAGGCCGACAACCTGTACCGCATGAAGGGCGTGCTGGCGGTGGCCGATCAGGACCAGCGCTACGTCCTGCAAGGGGTGCACAGCCTCGTCGAGTTCCGGGCGTCCACTTCATGGGGCACCGAACCGCGCTCCAGCAAGATTGTGTTCATCGGCCGCGACCTGGACCGCGCGGCCCTGAACCAGGGCTTTGCCGCCTGCCTGGCAGGCTGAAAAAAGGCATCGGAGCCGGTGGATGGCGGTTCCGGGCACACGAATGACTGATGCATCAGGCAAAACACAAAACCTGTAGGAGCGAGCCTGCTCGCGATGGGGCCCTGACAGCCAACATTGATGTAGCTGACACACCGCTATCGCGAGCAGGCTCACTCCTACAAAGGATTGTCAGTGCTCTCCAAGCCGCAGGCATCAGAACGAATACCCCTCTCTACAGCATAAAAACAGCAAGAGGTGATTCCCCATGTCGTCAGCCAATACCCCTGCAACGTCCACCATCCACCCCGTCGACCGGATTCTGCCGGTGCGGCAAATGCTCACCCTCGGCCTGCAGCACATGGCCGTCTCGTACATCGGCGCCATCGCCGTGCCGTTGATTGTCGCCAGCGCCTTGAAGATGTCCCAGGCCGACACGGTGGTGCTGATCAGCACCACACTGTTCTGCTCCGGCATCGCCACCCTGCTGCAAACCGTCGGTTTCTGGAAATTCGGCGTGCGCCTGCCGATCCTCCAGGGCGTGGCGTTCAGCAGCGTGGGGCCGGTGATCGCCATCGGCAGCAATCCGGAAGTCGGTTTCACCGGGGTCTGCGGCGCGGTGATCGGCGCGGGGATTTTCACCATGCTGATGGCGCCGTTCGTGGGTCGATTACGGCGCTTTTTTCCACCGGTGGTCACCGGTTGCATCGTCACCGTGATCGGCTTGCAGTTGTTTCCGATTGCCTATGAGTGGGTCGGCGGCGGGCGGCATGCCAGCGACTTCGGCGCGCCGGCATACCTGGCTGTCGCGGCGGTGGTGTTGCTCAGCATCCTGCTGGTCAACCGCTACGGCAGCCCGATGCTGCGCAACATGGCTGTGCTGGTGGGAATGCTGGTGGGTGCGGCGCTGGCCTACGGGCTGGGCATGGGCAGCTTTCACAGCGTGCAGGAGTCGCCCTGGCTCACCGTGCCCTACCCGTTCTACTTCGGCCTGCCGACCTTCAGCCTGATCCCCATCGCCACCATGGTGGTGGTGATGATTGTGCAGATGGTCGAGTCCATGGGGCTGTTCGTGGCCATCGGCGACATCGTCGACAAACCGGTGGAAGAAAAACAGGTGATCAACGGCCTGCGCGCCAATGGCCTGGCCAGCACCATCGCCGGGATGTTCGCGGCGTTTCCGTTCATTGCCTTCATGGAAAACGTCGGGCTGGTGATCCTCACCGGCGTACGCAGTCGCTGGGTCGTCGCCATCAGCGGCCTGCTGATGTGCTCGGTAGCGCTGGTGCCCAAGGCCGGCGCGATCATCGCCTCGATGCCGACCGCGGCCCTCGGCGGTGCCGGGATCGCCATGTTCGGCGTGGTCGCGGCGGCGGGGATCCAGACCCTGGCCAAGGTCGACTATGAACACAATCGCTACAACGTGCTGATCGTCGGCTTCACCATCGCCGCCGCCCTCGTGCCGGTGCTGGCCCCTGCCCTGTTCAAGCAATTGCCCGAGTGGTCGCAGCCTTTCCTGCACAGCAGCGTGGTCATCGCCTGCCTGGTGTCGGTGTTGCTCAACGCCACCCTCAACGGTGTCAGCGTGTCTGATGCCGCCGCCAGCAAATCCGCCACCCACAGCCTCTGACTGGAGCCGACCATGACTCAACTGCAAAACATCCTGATCAAGAACCCGCTGGCGGTCATGACCGGCCTGCGCGGCCCACGGGCCCGGGCCGGCGCCGTGGATATCCGCATCGTCAACGGGCGCATCGCCGAAATGGCCGCCGGCCTTGAAGCGCAACCCGGCGAGCGGGTGATCGACGCGCGCCACTCGGTGGTGTATCCGGGCTGGATCAACACCCACCATCACCTGTTCCAGAACCTGCTCAAAGCCGTGCCCGAGGGTTTGAACCAGGACCTGCAAGGCTGGCTGGCCAGCGTGCCCTACCCGCGCCTCAACCGCTTTACCCCGCAACTGGCGCGGATCGCCGCACAACTGGGCATGGCCGAGTTGCTGCTGTCGGGGGTGACCACCTGCGCCGATCACCATTACCTCTATCATGCCAACGGCACCACCGAGACCGGTGACCTGCTGTTCGACATGGCCGAGGAATTCGGCCTGCGTTTCGTGCTGTGCCGGGGCGGCGCGCTGGAATCGGCCAGCGCCCATCCGGGGTTCTCGAAAACCGCGCTGCAACCGGAAACCCTGGACCAGATGGTCGGTGACATCGAACGCCTGAAATCCCGTTACCACCAGGACACCCCTGACGCCTTGCGCCGGGTGGTGGTCGCGCCGACCACGCCAACCTTTTCCCTGCCGCCGACGCTGCTGCGGGAACTGGCCCACACCGCCCGGGGCCTCGGCCTGCGCCTGCACACGCACCTGTCGGAGACGCAGAACTACGTGAATTTCTGCCGCGAGAAATACAACTGCCTGCCGGTGGAGTTCGTCGCCGAACACGAATGGCTAGGCCCGGACGTCTGGTTCGCCCACGCGGTGCACCTGCAACCCGGTGAAATCCGCATGCTCGCGCAAACCGGCACCGGCATTTCCCACTGCCCGGTGAGCAATGCGCGCCTGGGTAGCGGCGTGGCGCCAGTGCCGCAGATGTTCGAGGCCGGGGTGCCGATTTCCCTCGGCGTGGATGGCGTGGCGTCCAACGAGTCCGGGAGCATGGTCGGTGAAGCGAACACCGCGTGGCTGATTCATCGGGCCGGGCAAGGCGCCTCGGCCACCACCGCCGAAGATGTCATTCACTGGGGCACGGCGGGTGGTGCGCAGGTGCTGGGGCTGGGTGCGGTCGGGACCCTTGAAGTCGGTCAGGCGGCGGATCTGGTGATCTACGGTCTCGACCATCCGCGTTTCTTCGGTTTCCACGACATTGCCGTGGCGCCCGTGGTGGCGGGCGAGCCGATTGCGGTGAAGTACAGCCTGGTCGGTGGTCGGGTCGTGGTCGATAACGGCGTGATTCCGGGGCTGGATGTGCAGCGGATGCGGGCCGAGGCGTGGGATGGGGTGCGGCAGTTGATGAGTGTGGACGACTGACCTCCCAGCCACACCTTTACTCCTGTGGGAGCGAGCTTGCTCGCGATGGCGTCCGATCAATCAACATCGATGTTGAATTTACCGGCCCCATCGCGAGCAAGCTCGCTCCCACAGGGATCTCCATAATGCTCAGGATTTACTGCCATGTCCGGCCTCAATGATCTTCTACAAGCCATCGACTCCGCCGCCCAGGCCGGCGAAGAAACCATCCTCGCCACCGTGGTCAAGGTCGAAGGCTCGGCCTATCGCCGCCCCGGCGCGCGCATGCTCATTCCCCTGCACGGCCGTACCGTCGGCACCGTCAGCGGCGGCTGCCTGGAGCAGGACCTGGCGAAAAAAGCCTGGTGGCTCACCGACTCCGGCGACCCCGTAGTGCGCCGCTATAGCACGGGTGCCACCGAGGACGAAGACGATGAGCAAAGTGCCCTGACCTTTGGCCTGGGTTGCAACGGCACGGTCTTCGTCATGCTCGAACGCCTGCACGCAAAATCGCCCTCACCTGCAATCGAACTGTTGCGCCGCGTGCGCGACAGTCAACAACCGGCCGCCATGGCCACGGTGATCGCCACGTCTCGCAATGCCTCGGCGCGAGTCGGTGACCGCCTGCTGTCCGACACCGATGGCACCCTGCGCAACCTGCCACTGAAAATCGCGATCCGCCATGACCTGCGCAAGACACTGGCGCAGAAAAAATCATCGATACGCCTCTACACCGATGCCCGCGGCGAAGTAGAAGTGTTCTTCGAATACATCGCCCCGCCACCTCGCCTGGTGATCTTCGGTGCCGGCCACGACGCGCAGCCGCTGGTGCGCATGGCCAAACTGCTGAACTGGCATGTCACGGTCATCGACAGTCGCAGCCACTTCGCCCGCCCCGAACGCTTCCCCCAGGCCGATGCGGTGATCTTCGCCAGCCTCGACAACCCGTTCGACCTGCGCCCCCTGACCGACGGCGCCGCCGTGAGCGTGATGACCCACAGCTATCGCCAGGACCGGCACTGGCTCGGGCAACTGTTGCAAGCCTCGCCCGCCTACCTTGGCCAACTCGGCCCGAAGGAACGCACCGAGCGCTTGCTGGCTGAAATCGGTCCGGGCACCTCAACCCTGCATTACCCGATGGGCCTCGACCTGGGTGGTGATGCACCGGAAAACGTGGCGCTGTCGATACTCTCGGAGATGACGGCGGTGATGAATCAACGCCAGGGCGGGATGCTCAGGCATCGGCGCAAGCCGATTCACCTGGCGGATTTGTCGGTCAGTGGAAAGCTGGATGGGCCGGTGGTCGTTTGACTATTGCAGATTCAACGATGCCTCCAGCTTCGCCAGCTTCTCGGGATTACGCATGATGAAGATTTGGCTCACCCGCCCCGCCTCATCAAAGCCAAAGGTCATCGATGCCGTGATGTAGCCGTCGGCCTTGATGATGACGCCTTGGGCACCATTGATTTCAGTGGGCAGCCAATCGCACGCCTGCCAATAGCTATGCAATGACTGACCGATGAAATCCAGAACGCGAGTGATACCCGACAGGGTTTCGCGAATGGCCGGGGCCTTGCCGCCGCTGTCGGCGCAGAGCTCAACGTCTTCGCTCAGCATGGTGCTCAAAGAAGCGGTCGAGCCGCTGGCGATTGCGCAATGAAACGCACCCAGCAATTGGGATTGGCGCACCGGTTCGGGCTGGTAACGGGCGTGTCCGCTGCCAAGACTTGCCTTGGCCCGAGACACCAGTTTGCGGCAAGCGGCTTCCTGCACCCCGACCGCATCGGCAACCTGCGGGTAATCCAAGTCGAAGATCTCGTGGAGCAGGTACGCCGCGCGCTCCTTGGGTGTCAGGCGCTCCAGTAGCAACATGAACGCCGTGGACAATGACGAGGCCAGTTCGAGCCTGTGTTCGGGTGAGTCCTGATGGGTCGTGTGAATCGGCTCCGGCAGCCAGGTGCCGATGTAGTCCACCCTGGATTTGTGCGCCGAGCGCAGCACATCGATACAGTGTCGGGTGCAGGCCGTGGTCAGCCAGGCGGCTGGCGTGGCGATGGAGGCCCGTTCAGCCTCCAGCCACTTGATGAACAACTCTTGAACCGCATCCTCGGCTTCGGCGCGCGAACCGAGAATGCGATAGGCCAGACCAAGCAAAAAGGGTCGATGCTGCTCGAACACAGTGGCAACGTTTTCAGCGCAGTTCATCAATCAGTGCCTCGACACCTGCAAGCGGTTCCACAGGTTGATCATCCCGATCTCGGCCGTCAAGGCGCCGATCTGTTGGTCGTTGAAATGCGCCCTCAGTTCAGCGCGCAGGCTGGCGTAATCGGTTTTTTCATCCAGCACGGTCAAAGCTTCGGTCCACGCCAGCGCGGCGCGCTCCGCAGGGCTGAAATCACTGACGTGACGCCAGACGATCAGGCGATCCAGGCGCTCGTTGCTTTCATTGGCTTCCCGGGCTTCGCGGGTGTGCATTTTTACGCAGAAACCACACTGGTTGATCTGCGAGGCGCGCAGGTGGATCAAGTGCTTGAGGGTGGGATCGAGATCATGTTGATCGAGTGCGACATGGACCTGGGTCAGGCTCTCGAAAACCTGTGGGATCGCTTGCAGCAGGTTGACCGCTTGGGTGTTGGACGACATCGCGTTGCTCCACTGATTGAGGGATTCAACAGGATGACGAATGAGGATTGAGGTTTGTGACGTGCACTGAAAAATTCAGTGCACGTCAAGTAGATCAGGTCATCAGTGATCCGCTGGCAATCGCCACCTATACACCTGTTCCTGACTTCATAACCAACTCTATTCGCTCACGCGCAGCACTCGTCAAACGCTTCACACCGAATGCCTTGGCGATTTCCTGCGGTCTATCACCTGCCGAAATCAAGGACGCAACGACCAGTAATTCTTCAGCGGCTATCTCTTCCACTGACCGTGCATCATTTGACGCGCCTGCAATCCGATAACTGTTCCAGCTGGCAACGTCGCTCTCGTTATGCCAGACGAACAGGCCGTCGACGGGGTCGCTTCTCAGGTGATGATTTTTCTCCGTCAGATCCAGTACCCGTTCACGAATCAGACGTCCAGAGCGTTGAAAACCATGAGCCCTGGCAATCCGCTGAACCAATAACGAATCGAGAATTGGAGCTTCTTGCGCTAGCACATGAGCAATCAAATCCGAGAGAACAACGTCGTACTCTGGAGAATAGAAGGCGTCGGCCTTAATCCGATCGCTCACATTCGTGAAGTCTGTGGCGCGATATTCTCCCTTCATTTCAGGCTTGGCTTGAGCAACAAACGCGCCGGCAATCTTGAGTTCTGCCTTCTCATCAACAAGAAAATCCTGAACGGGAGGACTGACAATCGCCTCTGCCTGATCAACGGTAGCGACTGCCGACGGAGCCTGAACGAGTAGCAGATTGGGAACCGGTAGATCCTGGGGCTGTGCTACCGCAGATACTGCGCGCGACTCACGCAACAGGCTCTCGAGTGACGCATGTAAACGATCAAGCGCTCCAGACTTGTCAATCCACCATTCGGTAGACCACAGTCGAACCAGCTTCCATCCCAGTCCTTTAAGGATTGCGCTACGAACCTTGTCACGATCTCTCGCTGTAGCTGCACTGTGATAGGTCGCGCCATCGCATTCGACACCAACGAGATAGTCGCCCGGTCGATCCGGATGGACTATCCCCAGGTCAATTCGGAAACGAGATACACCAATTTGAGGCACCACCTGCCAACCCTTGCGCCTTAGTCCTTGAGCAACAGCCTCTTCAAATGGCGAATCATAGCCACCTACAGATCCCTGCACCGCCTCGGCAAGTGCCTTTGGGCCACGTTGCGCAAACTCGATAAAGTGCTTCAAATCGCGTACGGCCCGGGCATTGGTACGGTTCAAATCGACCATTGACGAATCGAAGGACGAAAAAACCAACATTTCCCTACGCGCACGCGTAATCGCAACATTCAAGCGGCGCCACCCACCCTCCTTGTTCAAGGGACCGAAGTTCATCGACATGACCTGAGCACCGGGTTCGGTCGGACCGTACCCAATACCCAACATGATCAAATCTCGCTCATCGCCCTGCACAGTTTCCAGGTTCTTGACCACGACAGGTTCAGCGATATCATCCTGGAAAAACGGCTCAATCTGCGGAACCTGCTGCCGCGCCCTGTCCAGCAAATCAGTAATAAGTCTCTGCTGATCCGTGTTAAGCGTAATGATCCCGATGCTATGACCGGCAGCGACAAACGCTGGGTCCAACAGACGCTTCACGGTTTCAGTAACGATTGCCTCGGCTTCTGCCTGATTGTGTCGCCCTTTACCTTTCGCATAAACGCCATCGACACGTCGCCATTCCACTGCGCTTGCGCGGGTCACAGCTGCAGGGAAAGTAATCAGGTTACTGTCGTAGTAACGGTGGTTTGAAAATGCAATCAGACTTTCATGACGACTACGGTAGTGCCAGCTAAGGCTATGGCTTGGAATACCCGCGCCGAGACACTCATCCAGGATGCTTTCCATATCTTCCGACGTATCATCCTCTGTCGCGGACGCAGCACGATTGAAGAAATTCGTCGGGGGCATTTGCCGGGGATCTCCCGCAATCACTATCTGCTTGCCTCTTGCAATCGAACCAATGGCATCCCAAGGCCCGATTTGCGAAGCCTCATCGAAAATAACGAGATCGAAAAGAGCCAGGTCCGTCGGTAGATACTGTGCAATCGAAAGCGGACTCATGAGCATACAAGGGGCAAGCTTCGACATAGCGTCCCCCATCTCGACAGCCAGTTGTCGCACGGGTTTGTGGCGGCGGGACTTCTGCAATTCATGCTTCAAAACGCCAAAGCCGCCCTGCTTGCCAATCTCGTTCTTCGATGGAATCAAACCACACAGTTTCGCTCGTATGTACCGCACTGTGAGTGTGGACAACTCTTCATCAAGACGAACAAACGCCTCGATATCGCTTGTGTGCTCGGCGGGTACGAAGTTTCGCAGCAACGGCTGTGCATCAATCATCACGGTCGCAAACCAGCGAGCATAGGCCGTTTCGAAAGCATTGACAGTGCCACCTTCGGGCAATGCGTTCGACGCCAACGCATCACTCAAAGGTTGAAGCCCCGACGCTACCGCCTCCTCCCTGACTCGACACCAATCACACCAGGCCTTCAGCTTTGATTCCTGGCGGATGATTGCATTGGCAGCCTCCAGCAGAGATTCAATCGTCAGCTTTTCCTCAAATCGCCGGTTGCCCAAATCTTTGAATCGTTTGGCAGTTTCGTTGAAGTCAGCGAGTGCATTTTTCAACTGCTGCAATGCCGAAGCAATGAAACCCCCGCCGCCCAGTAACTCATTGGCTTTTACGACAAGCTTTTCAGTAGCGGCGCGCAAGGAAATCAGATCTTCGGCAGACTCGGCTCTCGAGCTGATCATCGTCCTTAGCCGTTCGCCCAACTCGCACGCTGCAGCCATGGTTGGCGCATCACTGGACACGCCGTTCCATCCAGGTACGGAACTCACATCTGCAGCCAAGCCGTCCAGAGCTGTAAGCAAGTTACACAGCTCGTTGAGCTTGATCAGGTCCGACTCAACTTGGGGAACTCCGTCGGCCCCCCCTGCCCTTGCCAGACTTTTAGCGACCTTCTTTTTACCGAGCGTAGCCAGGAACCAGAATTTAGCCTTCGCCGTATCCCAATCGTTTTTAACCTGTTCAAGGTTGATAGTGCGACACGCATCCGGCGCATACCGCAGGGACAGCGACTGTTCGATTTCTCGATATTCTGCGAGTAGTTGAGCAGCTTTTTTGGCAGCACCGATCTTCGCGCTCGCGTTCAGCGTAAAGGCGAATGAAAGATCAATGCCGTAAGCATCAATCAGAACGGCGACAAACTGCACCAGTCGTTCGATATCCTCGCTACTCGCGACCGCCAGTGGAAGGTCGGTTGCTTTCAGCAAACTGGTGCTGGCGACCTTAAGTCGCTCGATAGCGCCCGGAAGATCACTCGCTGCAACAACAATTGCTTCCTGCCATCCGTTCGACCAATCCGTAGGGGCCAACAGTGAAAAGCTTGCAGACAGCTCTCGTGCAGCCTGGCTATTCAGATCGAGACGTCTGGCGACATCGTGCAAGCGAGCGTAGACATAGGCGTCATGAGTTGTGCCCTCTGGCCATCCAATACGTGGTATCGAGGCATCGCCATCCCGAACAACCCGACCAATGGCCTGATGCACGGACAAACCGTTTGGTGCGCGGCGATGCAACAGCCCAACAACTTCATTGAGTCGATTTCTCAGCTTATGCAGCTTCGTAGTTTCAGCTGTCCACTCTTCAGCAGTCAGCGCATCACGAACGTCCCACGCTCGCTCGAGTTGCTTGAGCACTTCTACTTTCGACGTCTTGCTTGAATGGAGTTCAAGACAGAATTCGCCTAACCCCTTTTCTTCAAGTCGACGATAAACCACATCCAGTGCCGCCATTTTCTCTGCGACGAACAAGACCCTGCGACCCAAGGCAAGGTTGTGCGCAATCATGTTTGCAATGGTTTGGGACTTACCGGTACCAGGAGGCCCGTCAAGTACAAAGTCACAACCGCTGGCCGAAGCAACGACGGCCGCCAATTGAGAGGAATCCGCCGGTAAAGGTGTAAAAAGATCTGCAGGGTTGACCTTCCTGTCCAGTTCGTTGGGTTGAGGAAAGTCACCCGCAGTCGAATAGCCTTCACCGCCAATGCTCCTTTCCAACAGGTGCTTGACCATGGGGCTTTTCAAAAGCTGTTCCGAACGCGCTGCCAGATCCTGCCACATCAAGTATTTCGCAAAGGAAAAAGTCCCCAGCACGAGCTCCGTGGTGACTTCAAATCCCGGCACATCCCTGATCGCGCGTCTGACCGTATTCCAGATGCCGGCTACATCGATACCGCTTTCATCGCTCGGAAGCTCCCCTTCCAACCCCGGAATGACCAACTCGAAATCGTGTCGCAGCAACTCAAGCAATGTCAGGTTAAAGCGCGGTTCGTCCTCAAGGAGCGTCATGGTCACGCCCGACAAAGCGCTTTTACGATCAAGCTTCACCGGTAGCAGAATCAGGGGAGCCGAATAGGTCTTCGGATCGTCTGCCGACTTTTTCCATTTTAGAAAACCGAGGGCAAGAAACAGCGTATTGGCGCCCCCCTCATCAAGATCGCTCCGGGCCTTGCGATAGAGATCGATCAACGCGACTTCAAGCTTGCTCTTTTCCAGGGTGGCAAGTACTTCGCCTCGAGACAGAGCCGTCCTGGCATACTCATCGCGCAAACTTTCCCGGTTTTGTTGCTCATACAGAGCGGCATCTCGCCCTCCCGCTTCGAGATCTGGCACCGAGACAATACGAATACGCTTTCCGCTGGCGAGCTGATCCTCCAGTTCCGCCGGATCAGGACAAATCAGTCGGACACCCTTTGCGCTATCCGGCAAGTGAAGAAGTCGGTTGCGTGTGGTGAGATCCAGAAGTTTGCGCTGCCAAAGCGTTAACTTTCCGGCGGGGGAATCTGCATCGGTAGATATCTCAATGTCGAAGCCAGGCAAAGGGGGGGCTGCTTCCAAAGACTCTGATACTTCTTTTGGCTCTTCAGTGGCACCGGACTTAGGCAGATATACCGACGACGCCAAAGGTCGGATGCGCTGCATACGCGCCCGATGTATATCAATGGCCATGATGAAGTCTTCATCATTAATTTGCCGTTCTGCATTGCTTATCGCCTGACTGAAACTCGGCACAGGAAAACGGGTTGCGAGCGTAGTTTCAAATACGAGCAATTCTTTCAAGTCGATACGCTTACGTACCGCGCTGGCTTCGTCCGTAATGAGCTGAGAGAACTCTTGTGGTTGAAGCCAGGCACCAACAAACGCATGCCCTTTGGTCATGATCAACAGGGCATTTAGCCCGGCCTGCTCCAGAGCTGCCGCGAAAAGCAATGCCGTATCCAGGCACGTTGCTACACCTCCGTCCAGAACAAGGCCCGGTGTTCGAACCTTTTGCCCCTGGGTTTCAAAGCTTGCAGGGGGTAACGCATAACTCAGCCTTAACCCGCAAACAGCCGACCATATCGCGGAGGCCAGTTCCCATGTCCTAGTTCTGGACTTGCTTTCGTACCCGTCAATGCCATCTGTTTTTCCTGCACGACGCAAAACGTCCGATGCAGACTTCAAGATTCGATCGACCGCAGGATCATTCGGCATTGCAAACGCGGGCAGCAGCTCCGGCATGGAGTTAATACCGCCCCATTCATTTTTTGCCAGAAGCTCAACCGGAAACGATTGGCTGGAGAGCGTTTCATCTTTGCAGCGAAGACGCAGAACGATGGTTGCAGCAAGACTTTCTGCAAGGTTGGCAAGATAACCGGCATTAAGCGCCAAATTGCGCTCGGAAACATGAACCGTCGAACCTTTACTCAGACGGTCCAGTCGCCACGTTTTACCTTCGAGAAAGGGAGGATCTGCCACAAGCTCCAGTTCAAGATCGTTGAAATCTGCCTCACCGTGGTTGTGCACCGTCAGCTCCCGCAGAACCGGCACAGCATTTTGGTGAGAAGCGAAGCCAACTTTGTTGGCGATCAGCCCCTCGATCTTGATGGTCATAAACCATTTCTCCATGGTGAACCTGACAGCACGACGGTTAATACATGCACAAATAGCGGGCATACTCACCGACACACCGGATTTTTGAAACTGCTTTTTTTGAGTATCCAGTGGTTTCGAATATTCCTGCGCCTGAAACGACGCATTCACTGCAAGAATCTACTTGCGGCCTTTTCTCGCCTACAAAAAACGGCCAGAAGGCCGTTTCTTTTATTTAAGTACTTACACACCCAATGGGGTAAATCCGCCACTTGCTTAACTGACGCCGGCAATCGCCGCCGAAGCCGCCAGCATCGCCCGCAACAGCACCGCACACCCGGCCGCCAGGTCATCCGGCGCGGCGTTTTCGATTTCGTTGTGGCTGATGCCGCCTTCGCAGGGCACGAAGATCATCCCGGCCGGGCCGAGTTCGGCGAGGAAGATTGCGTCGTGGCCTGCGCCGCTGACGATGTCCATGTGCGACAGGCCCAGGCTTTGGGCGGCGCCGCGTACCGCTTCGACGCAGCCTTTGTCGAAGTACAGCGGCGGGAAGTCTGCCGTTGGCGTGAGTTCGAAGGTCAGGCCGTGTTCGTCGCAGGTGGTTTCGATGACTTCGCGCACTTCGGCGATCATCGAGTCCAGGCGCGCCGGTTCCAGGTGCCGGAAGTCCAGGGTCATGCGCACTTCGCCGGGGATAACGTTGCGCGAGCCGGGATAGGCTTGCAGGCAACCGACGGTGCCGCAGGCATGGGGTTGATGGCTGAGGGCGGCGCGGTTGAGCGCACCGACGATCACCGCGGCGCCGACCAAGGCGTCCTTGCGCAGGTGCATCGGGGTCGGGCCGGCGTGGGCTTCGACGCCGCGCAGTTTGAGGTCAAACCATTTCTGCCCGAGGGCGCCCATGACCACGCCTATGGTCTTGCGTTCGTCTTCCAGGATCGGGCCTTGCTCAATGTGGGCTTCAAAGTAGGCGCCGACTTTGTGGCCGCTGACTTTGCGCGGGCCGGCGTAGCCAATGGCATTCAGCGCTTCGCCCACCGTCACGCCCTCGGCATCGACCTTGGCCAGGGTTTCCTCGAGGGTGAATTTTTCCGCGAACACGCCGGAACCCATCATGCACGGGGCGAAGCGCGAGCCTTCTTCGTTGGTCCAGACCACCACTTCCAGCGGCGCTTCGGTTTCGATGTTGAGGTCATTGAGGGTGCGCAACACTTCGACGCCGGCCAATACCCCGAAGCAGCCATCGAACTTGCCGCCGGTGGGCTGGGTGTCGATGTGGCTGCCGGTCATCACCGGTGGCAGCTCGGGATTGCGCCCGGGGCGACGGGCGAAGATGTTGCCGACGGCATCGATGCTGACGGTGCAGCCGGCATCGATACACCATTTGACGAAGATGTCCCGGGCCTGACGGTCGAGGTCGGTCAGGGCAAGGCGACACACGCCGCCCTTGACCGTCGCGCCGAGCCTGGCCAGTTCCATGAGCGATTGCCACAGGCGGTCGCGGTTGATGTGCTGATGGCTGGACTGCAGAACGTCTACGGCTGCGTTCATGATGATCTCCTCAGGCTGTTCTTGTGTGTTTCTTCAGGCAATTTTTGGGTGATTGTGAAGTCCTCATCGCGAGCAGGCTCGCTCCTACAGGGGAATGCATTCCACATGCAGGAGCGAGCCTGCTCGCGATGGGGCCAGTGTTCACACCGCAGATTTCGCAACAGATGGGCTAGGCCGCATCGCATTCAACCCGTAATAAATAACCCCACCCAGCGCCGAGCCGGTGAACCAGCCATAGCTGTAGAACCAGCTGAACGCATCGCTGCCCAGGGACAGCAGCGTCAACACCACCGGCACACCAAACGCGATGAACCCGCTCCAGTTCCACGCCGGATACACGTCATCGCGGTACAGGCCGGCAAGGTCCAGTTGCTGTTTCTTGATCAGGAAATAATCCACCACCATGATCCCGGCAATTGGCCCCAGCAGGCTGGAATAACCGAGCAACCAGTTGGAATAGACGGTTTCGAGACTGACGTCCGAGACGATCAGGCCGAGTTTTTTCAGCAGTTCATGGGCCATCAATGCCAACCCGACAAACCCGGTGAGCAATACTGCCTTGGTACGGTTGATCGCCTTGGGCGCGATGTTCTGGAAGTCATTGGTCGGCGACACGATGTTGGCTGCGGTATTGGTCGACAGCGTGGCGATGATGATCAGCGCCATGGCCAATGCGACCCACACTGGGCTCTGGATATGGCCGATCAGCGTCACCGGATCAGACACCGTCACCCCCACCAGCTTCACCGAGGCCGCGGTCATCACCACGCCGAGGGAGGCAAACAGGAACATGGTCAGCGGCAGTCCGATGATCTGCCCGACAATCTGGTCCTTCTGGCTTTTTGCGTAGCGGCTGAAGTCCGGGATGTTCAGTGACAGCGTGGCCCAAAAGCCGACCATCGCCGTCAGCCCGGCGGCGAAGTAACTGGCCACGCCGGCACCTTCGGGACGCTTGGCCGGAATTGCCAGCAATTCGGTCATCGACACGTTGGGCATGGCCCAGACCAGCAGGCCTGCGCCCACCAGCACCAGCAGCGGAGCCGACAGGGTTTCCAGCCATTTGATCGACTCGGCGCCGCGAATCACCACCCACAGGTTCAGTGCCCAGAACACCATGAAGCCGATGACCTCGCCGGTACCGCCCAGGGATTTCCAGCCCTCGAACACCGAGCCGAGGAACAGGTGAATCGCCAGCCCGCCGAACATGGTCTGGATGCCGAACCAGCCGCACGCCACCAGCGCACGGATCAGGCACGGAATGTTGGAGCCGAGCACGCCGAAGGACGAGCGCAGCAGCACCGGAAAGGGAATGCCGTACTTGGTGCCGGGAAAGGCGTTAAGCGTCAGGGGAATCAGCACGATGATGTTGGCAAACAGAATCGCCAGCAGCGCTTCACCGACGCTCAGGCCGAAGTACGCGGTCAGCACGCCACCGAGGGTGTAGGTCGGCACACAGATCGCCATCCCCACCCACAGCGCGGTGATGTGCCATTTGTTCCAGGTGCGTTCGCGCACCTTGGTCGGTGCAATGTCGTGGTTGTAACGGGGACTGTCGAGGACATCGCTGCCGGCTTCGAGCTCGAACAAGCCGTCGCGCTCGGTCACTTGCGATCTGATCTGTTGCATGGCCGCTCCACTGTTCTTTTGATTATTGTTGCTCATCAGGGGCTGGCGGCATCAATAAACGTGCCGTGTGCCCCGATCAAGCATCGGGCAGTTCCATAAACACATTGCAACCAACTGATGTTTATCAGCTTTATTCGCTGACTCGACTACTTGTCAGGCCACTCAGGCGGAATGCCAGGCAAGTTGTCCGGACAGTCAGGACTCAAACTGGTGCGTTGATCTTTTTTCAATGGCTGCGCATCAACCATAGACCATACTCAAACAGCTGATTTCACATAAGAAATCTTGACTATTTTTCGATCCTGTCAAGTGCGTCAAAATGGTGAGCAGCCTCACCATTTTGGTGACTCTTGTATTTAATCGTTAAATATCAATTAGTTAATAACTGAATAAGCTTATAAAAAATATTCTTGCCGATTCGAATAACTGCAGCTAGCGTTTAATCCTGACAGCACTGACAGGAATCGATCTGTCTTGACTGTTTTTGTATAGAACATCTAGAACCGGCATAAGCCGGTCATTGCCTGCGAGGAACTCGGAATGTCTCTGTTGATCCGTGGCGCCACCGTTATTACCCATGATGAAAGTTATCGCGCCGATGTGTATTGCGCAGACGGCGTGATCAAGGCCATCGGCGAAAATCTCGATGTCCCTGCTGGCGCCGAAGTGCTCGACGGCAGCGGCCAATACCTGATGCCCGGCGGTATCGACCCGCACACCCACATGCAACTGCCCTTCATGGGCACGGTGGCCAGCGAGGACTTTTACAGCGGCACGGCGGCGGGACTGGCCGGCGGCACCACCTCGATCATCGACTTCGTGATTCCCAATCCGCAGCAATCCTTGCTCGAAGCCTTCCATCAGTGGCGCGGCTGGGCCGAGAAGTCGGCGTCGGACTACGGCTTTCACGTCGCCATCACCTGGTGGAGCGAACAGGTCCGCGAGGAAATGGCCGAGCTGGTCAGCCAGCACGGCGTCAACAGCTTCAAGCATTTCATGGCCTACAAGAACGCGATCATGGCCGCCGACGACACCCTGGTGGCGAGCTTCGAACGCTGCCTTGAACTGGGCGCAGTGCCGACCGTTCACGCAGAAAACGGTGAACTGGTCTATCACCTGCAACGCAAGCTGATGGCCCAGGGCATCACCGGGCCGGAAGCGCATCCCCTGTCGCGGCCTTCACAGGTTGAAGGCGAGGCCGCGAGCCGGGCGATCCGCATCGCCGAAACCCTGGGTACGCCGCTGTACCTGGTCCACGTCTCGACCAAGGAAGCGCTGGACGAAATCACCTACGCCCGGGGCAAGGGCCAGCCGGTCTACGGCGAAGTGCTGGCCGGGCACCTGTTGCTGGACGACAGCGTCTACCGCGATCCGGACTGGCAGACCGCCGCCGGTTACGTGATGAGCCCGCCGTTCCGTCCTCGCGGCCATCAAGAGGCGCTCTGGCATGGCCTGCAATCGGGCAACCTGCACACCACCGCCACTGATCACTGCTGCTTCTGCGCCGAGCAAAAAGCCGCCGGTAAGGATGACTTCAGCAAAATCCCCAACGGCACCGCCGGCATCGAAGACCGCATGGCGGTGTTGTGGGATGAAGGGGTGAACAGCGGACGCTTTTCGATGCAGCAATTCGTCGCGCTGACTTCCACCAACACAGCGAAGATCTTCAACCTCTACCCACGCAAAGGCGCGATTCGTGTGGGTAGCGATGCCGACCTGGTGCTGTGGGACCCGCAAGGCACACGGACCATTTCCGCCAAGACCCACCATCAGCAGGTGGACTTCAACATCTTCGAAGGCAAGACCGTGCGCGGCGTGCCCAGCCACACCATCAGCCAGGGCCGCGTGGTCTGGGCCGACGGTGACCTGCGGGCAGAGCGTGGAGCCGGGCGGTATATCGAGCGGCCGGCGTATCCGGCGGTGTTTGATTTGCTGAGCAAGCGGGCTGAGTTGAATCAGCCGGTTGCTGTGAAACGCTGAGAGCGGCCTTCGGCCTATCGCGAGCAAGCTCGCTCCCACAGTGGATCTTCAGTGTTCACAAATCCCTGTGGGAGCGAGCTTGCTCGCGATGACGTCAGCCCAGACAACACAAAAAACAATGCCCATTCAGAGGCAGCACCTCAAATAACCGTGAGGCCAAAACCGTGATCAAGACCCTGGACCATCTCCCGCATCCCCAAGAGAATGCGGCCGCCCTCGCCGGCCACTTCACCGACCTGGCGCCGCCGCTCAACGAGCGCCAGGCGCACCTGGAAGCCTCGCGCTGCCTGTATTGCTACGACGCGCCCTGCGTCAGTGCCTGTCCGAGCGAGATCGACATTCCCTCGTTCATCCGCAACATTGCGCAGGACAACGTGCAAGGCGCGGCGCAGAAAATCCTCTCGGCCAACATCCTCGGCGGCAGTTGCGCCCGGGTCTGCCCGACGGAAATTCTTTGCCAGCAAGCCTGTGTGCGTAACAACGCTCACGAATGTGCACCGGTGATGATCGGCCTGCTGCAACGCTACGCCGTGGACAACGCCCACTTCAGCGCCCACCCCTTCCAGCGTGCTGCCGCCACCGGCAAACGCATCGCCGTGGTGGGTGCCGGTCCGGCCGGTTTGTCCTGCGCCCACCGCAGCGCCATGCACGGGCATGACGTGGTGATCTTCGAGGCGCGGGAAAAGGCTGGCGGCCTCAACGAGTACGGGATCGCCAAATACAAACTGGTGGATGACTACGCGCAAAAGGAGCTTGAGTTCCTCTTGGAAATCGGCGGCATCGAAATCCGCCACGGGCAGAAGCTCGGGGAGAACCTGACCCTCAGCGAACTGCACCAACAGTTCGATGCGGTGTTCCTCGGCCTCGGACTCAATGCCAGCAAACAGCTGGGCCTGGCCCACGAAGACGCGCCCGGCCTGCTCGCCGCCACCGACTACATCCGCGAACTGCGCCAGGCCGATGACCTGAGCCAACTGCCCCTGGCCGACCACTGCATCGTCCTCGGCGCGGGCAACACCGCCATCGATATGGCGGTGCAAATGGCCCGCCTCGGTGCCCACGACGTGAATCTGGTGTACCGCCGCGGCGTTGAGGACATGGGCGCCACCCATCACGAACAGGAGATTGCCAAGGCCAATCAGGTGCGGCTGATGACCTGGGCCCAACCCGAAGAAGTGCTGCTCGACGACCACGGCCGCGTGCGCGGCATGCGTTTCGCCCGTACACATCTGGTCGAAGGCCGCCTGCAAACCACCGGTGAAACCTTCGAACTGGCCGCCGACGCGATCTTCAAGGCCATCGGCCAGGCCTTCGACAGCAGTGCTCTCAGCGATCCGCTGGCCCGTGAACTCAAGCGTCAGGGCGAGCGCATCGAAGTCGATGAAAACCTGCGCACCAGCATCCCCGGCGTGTATGCCGGCGGCGACTGCACCAGCCTCGATCAAGACCTCACCGTGCAGGCCGTGCAGCATGGCAAGCGCGCCGCCGAGGCGATCAATGCTCAACTGATGCTCAACGTGGAGGCTGCGTAAATGGCCGATCTATCGATTGTCTTCGCCGGCATCAAAGCACCCAATCCATTCTGGCTGGCCTCTGCGCCGCCGACCGACAAGGCCTACAACGTGGTCCGCGCCTTCGAGGCCGGCTGGGGTGGCGTGGTCTGGAAAACCCTGGGGGAAGACCCGGCGGCGGTGAACGTGTCGTCGCGCTACTCGGCGCACTTCGGGGCTAACCGGGAGGTACTGGGCTTTAACAACATCGAGCTGATCACCGACCGCTCGCTGGAGATCAATCTGCGGGAAATCACCCAGGTCAAGAAGGACTGGCCGGACCGTGCGCTGATCGTGTCCTTGATGGTGCCCTGCGTCGAAGAATCCTGGAAGCACATCCTGCCGCTGGTAGAAGCCACTGGCGCCGACGGCATCGAGCTGAACTTCGGTTGCCCCCACGGCATGCCTGAACGGGGCATGGGTGCAGCGGTCGGCCAGGTGCCGGAATACGTGGAACAGGTCACCCGCTGGTGCAAGACGTATTGCTCGTTGCCGGTGATCGTCAAGCTCACGCCGAACATCACCGACATCCGTGTCGCCGCCCGCGCCGCCCACCGTGGCGGTGCCGATGCAGTGTCGTTGATCAACACCATCAACTCGATCACCAGCGTCAACCTCGAACGCATGGTCGCCAACCCCATGGTCGGCAGCCAAAGCACCCACGGCGGTTACTGCGGCTCGGCGGTCAAGCCGATTGCCTTGAACATGGTCGCCGAAATCGCCCGCGACCCACAGACCCAGGGCCTGCCGATCAGCGGCATCGGCGGCATCGGCAACTGGCGCGACGCCGCGGAATTCATCGCGCTCGGCAGTGGCTCGGTGCAGGTGTGCACGGCGGCGATGCTGCATGGTTTCCGGATTGTCGAGGAGATGAAGGACGGCTTGTCGCGCTGGATGGACAGTCAGGGCTACGCCAGCATTTCGGAGTTTTCCGGCCGCGCGGTGGGCAACACCACGGACTGGAAGTACCTGGACATCAACTATCAGGTGATCGCGAAAATCGACCAGGAGGCGTGTATTGGTTGTGGTCGCTGCCATATCGCGTGTGAGGACACCTCGCACCAGGCCGTGGCCAGCCTCAAGCAAGCGGACGGCACTCACAAGTATCAAGTGATCGATGAGGAGTGCGTGGGATGCAACTTGTGCCAGATCACCTGCCCGGTGCAGGACTGTATCGAGATGGTGCCTGTGGAGAACGGCAAGCCGTTCCTGGACTGGAATCATGATCCGAGGAATCCGTATCACGTCAGTCCTTGATATGAGTGGCGCCTGATCCGGCGCCTTCGCGGGCAAGTCGGATCGCCGCACCGCCGCTCCCACAGTGGTTTATGTCGTACGCAAATGTTGTGTACACCAGAGATACCTGTGGGAGCGGGCTTGCCCGCGAAGAGGCCAGTACAGCCACCACAAACCTCAAAGCTTCAATCCATTCTCTTGCGACCGCACCCAGCGCTGATATCCCCCGATCATCGCCAACACACCTCACTGCCTATCAGTTCTGCTAGTAGACGCCCCACAAAAAAAGTCAGAGGCTGATTCCGTCAAATAGCCGAAGGGAATTCGTCCCATGAAAATTCTGCGTCGCTATAAATACGATCCACTGGACCGCCTGGCGGGCTTGCAGGCCCAAGAGCAGACATTCACACAACGCTTCTATCAAGAGAACGACCTGGTGACGGAACTGGGAGAAGAGGATCAGCAAACGATCTTTCGCCATGGGGAACAACCCCTGGGGCAACGGCAGACCCTGGCCGGCGCCACCGACACCCTTCTATTGGCAACGGATCAGGCGCATTCGGTATTGCAAACCCTTTCAGCGACCCGTCGCGAGCGCATGGCTTACTCCGCGTACGGACACCGTCCGGCTGAAAGTGGATTGAGCAGCTTGCTCGGGTTTAACGGTGAGTGCCTTGACGGTATTACAGGTCATTATTTGCTGGGACAAGGGAAGCGGGTTTTTAATCCGGCATTGATGCGTTTTAACAATCCGGATGAATTGAGTCCTTTTGGTGATGGGGGAATTAATTCGTATGCGTATTGTGAAAATGACCCAATAAACTTTAGCGATCCGAGCGGTAGCAGTCGCATTAGAATGCTTTTAGGTCACAGGCCTATAATCGTCAAAAACCCACTCTATCGAGCCTCGGTAATCACCAAAAACCCGTTTAATAATATTAACCCAACAGCTACCACTATTCAGAAAACCAAAAAAGCACCACCTAATGCGTGATCAAACCATCTATCAAAACAATCAACAAGCAAAGAACCACCAGGGAGCAATCACGGCATATCAAGGTTAGGCTCTCAACCAGAGGAATTCGAGCACGAACTCCCCATCAATCTCGTTTACAAATCTAAAAAACCCGAGACACAATATCAAAGAGAATTGGCCTACGGAATAAAATATGACAACCTAAAAGTCGCCGATAAAAACTTCAAAACCTACGTAACTCCAAGACTACGAATAAGATACAACCAACTCAGCAACAAAATAGATAACTTTCATACATCCAACCGAAAGAGACACGAACTTGAAGACCTGAAAACTTATAGAAAAAGGACTATCCTTGCCATAAAGCGATACAGTGTCGAAATTCATGAAAAAACAAAAAATCCGGCACAACAAATCAGAAACTAACTAAGCACTGCAGCATCATGATAATGCCCTACGGCTCCAACCCAATCCCACGCAAAATCACACTGGTCACCGTCTGCACCGCCTTCTCGAACTGCATATCGGACAGCGGCTGATGATCATTGAGAATATTCACCTGGTGATCGAAGTCGGCATAGTGCTGGGTCGAGGCCCAGATCATGTACAGCAGGCTCGAGGGCTCCACCGGCAGGATGCGTTTGTCGTCCACCCACTGACGGATTTTCGCTTCCTTCATCTTGGCCCAGTCGTACAGGCTCGCGTCCAGTGCTGCGCCGAGGGTCGGCGCGCCGTGGATGATTTCGTTGGCCCAGACTTTCGAACCGTAAGGCCGGCTGCGGGAATGGTTCATCTTGGCGCGGATGTAGCTGCTGAGCACCACACGCGGGTCATCGAACATCTCGAAGCACAGCGCGTCCTGCTTCCAGACTTCCAGCAAGTCGAACAGCACGGCGCTGTACAACTCGGTCTTGGTGCTGAAGTAGTAGTGCAGGTTGGAACGCGGTAGTTGCACTTCAGCGGCGATGTCGGCCATGGCGGTGCTGCCGAAGCCCTTTTCAGCGAAGACCTTTTCCGCCCCCAGCAGGATTTTTTCGACGTTACTGCGACGAATCTCGATCTTGTGATTGCCCATGCGGATCCCCGACAACAACGTTGAGCAAGACTAGCATCCGCTCTGGACCGCGGCGACAGGGGAAAACGAAACTTCGTACTGGCGCTGTCGTAAAGCTAAACTCTGCGCACTTGGAAACTGCCTGAGGTCCCCACGATGCTGCTCAAGAAAACCCTGACCGTCACTGCCCTGCTCGGCTCGCTGCTCGCCGCTTCTTCGGTGTTTGCCCATGCCCACCTGAAAAGCCAGACACCGGCCGCCGACAGCACCGTGGCCGCGCCGACGCAATTGCGCCTGGAGTTCTCCGAGGGTATCGAGGCCAGTTTCACCAAAGTCACGCTGACCCGCGAAGGCACACCAGTGGCGGTCAAAGCGCTGACCACCGAAGGCAGCGACAAAAAGACCCTGATCGTCACCCCGGCCGCGCCGTTGACCGCCGGCGCCTACAAAGTCGAATGGCACGCCGTGTCCGTCGACACCCACAAAAGCGAAGGTGCCTACGCCTTCAAGGTTGGCCAGTAATTCATGGCGAGCGCGCTGGTGCTGTGCCGCTTCCTGCATTTCATCGTGGTGCTGATGCTGTTCGGGGGCTGGTTGTTCAAGCCCTTGCTGGCAAATGGCGAAACCGCACTGGATCAGCGCCTGACACGCACCTGCCGTTGGCTGGCCGTGGTGGCGCTGGCCAGCGGGGTCTGCTGGTTGTTGCTGATTACCGCGAGCATGGCCGGGGCCTGGGACGCGGCCTTCGATCCGTCGACCCTGGGCCTGGTGCTGGGCAATACCTTTTTCGGTCAGGTCTGGCGCTGGCATTTGCTGATCAACCTGCTGTTGCTGGCGTTGCTGCTGACACCACTGCGCGCCAGCCTTGCGCTGCGCCTGATCCTCAGCGGCTTGCTGTTGGCCACCCTGGCCCCGGTCGGCCACGGCGCCATGCTCGATGGCACCGCAGGCCGGTTGCTGATCCTCAATCAACTCATTCACTTGATCTGCGTGGGCGCCTGGCTCGGCGGCCTGATGCTGCTGGTGATGATCTTGCGTCAACCCGATGGGCATTCGATCCGCGTGATGTTGCAGCGCTTCAGCGGCGTCGGTTACGGCCTGGTCGCCGGGCTGCTGATCACCGGGCTGATCAATGTGCGGGTGCTCACCGGAGCGTTCTGGCCGACACCGTTGTTCAGCGGGTTCGCCTTGATCCTGTTGATCAAGGCTACGTTGGTGGCGACGATGCTGGGCCTGGCGTTGTTCAATCGCTTGCGGATCAATGATTGCGAGCAGCGTCTGCAAGCATTGCGCGCCAGCGTGATGTTGGAGTGGATGCTGGGGCTTGGCGCGGTCGCGGCGGTCTCGCTGCTGGGCACCCTGCCCCCCATGATTTCCAGCTGACAACCCCGCTCCCACAGGTTTATCCCACAGGTTCCCGGATATCCCGAAGCCTGCATCAAGTCATCGTATAACTTCCGATTGACAACCCTCGAAAATCCCGTAAATATCGCCCCCAATGTTGTACGACGACGTATGACAACAATAAAAACAAGAAACAAGGGAGCGTCACAGTGAGCAAGCTCGTCCGCAATTCCTCCGCCCGTCCTTCGCGTCCAGACTTTGCCCGTCGTCATGCCCTGAGCCTGATCGGCTGCAGCGGCCTGGCCCTCGTCCTGCCCATGACTGGCCAGGCCGAAGGTTTCACCGACGACGCCAAGGCCACGCTGAACCTGCGTAACGCCTACATCAACCGCAACTACACCAACCCGGCCTACCCTCAGGGCAAGGCTGAAGAGTGGACGCAAAACTTCATTCTCGATGCCCGCTCCGGGTTCACCCAGGGTCCTGTGGGTTTCGGTGTCGATGTACTGGGCCTGTATTCGCAGAAGCTCGATGGCGGCAAAGGCACCGGTGGCACGCAGCTGTTGCCGATCCACGGCGATGGCCGCCCCGCCGACAATTTCGGCCGGCTCGGCGTGGCGCTCAAAGGCAAGATCTCGAAAACCGAATTGAAAGTCGGCGAATGGATGCCGGTGCTGCCGATCCTGCGTTCCGACGATGGCCGCTCGCTGCCGCAGACCTTCCAGGGCGCTCAGGTGACCTCCACCGAAATCAGCGGCCTGACGCTTTATGGCGGTCAATTCCGGAAAAACAGCCCGCGTAACGACGCGAGTATGGAAGACATGTTCATGAACGGCAAAGCGGCGTTCACCTCGGACCGTTTCAACTTCGGCGGCGGTGAATATGCGTTCAACGAAAAGCGCACGCAGGTCGGCGTCTGGTACTCGGAACTCAGTGACATCTACCAGCAGCAATACTTCAACCTGACCCACAGCCAACCCGTCGGCGACTGGACCCTGGGCGCCAACCTCGGCTACTTCATCGGCAAGGAAGACGGCAGCGCCAAGGCCGGTGATCTCGACAACAAGACCGCGTTCGCCCTGCTCTCGGCCAAATATGGCGGCAACACCTTCTCCGTCGGCCTGCAAAAACTCACCGGCGATGACGTCTGGATGCGGGTCAACGGCACCAGCGGCGGCACCCTGGCCAACGACAGCTACAACTCCAGCTATGACAACGCCCGGGAGAAATCCTGGCAGGTGCGCCACGACTACAACTTCGTCGCTCTCGGCGTTCCGGGCCTGACCCTGATGAACCGCTACATCAGCGGTGACAACGTGCACACGGGAAAAATCACCGACGGCGAGGAATGGGGTCGCGAATCGGAGCTGGCCTACACCGTGCAGAGTGGTGCGCTGAAAAACCTCAACGTGAAATGGCGTAACGCGACTATTCGCAAGAGCTTCAGCACCAACGAATTCGATGAGAACCGGATTTTCATCAGCTATCCGATCAGCCTGCTGTAAACACAATGCCAATGTAGGAGCGAGCCTGCTCGCGATGACGGAATGTCAGTCGACTTCGATGTTGAAAATCAGACCGCTATCGCGAGCAGGCTCACTCCCACAAGGTGCGCGGGAACTTTAAGAACTGCATCAGACCTCCAGGAAACGACCCTCCGTCAATTACCACCAATGTCGCGTTGACAAGACCCGGAAACCCTAACAATACTTCGCCTTAGTCGTACGACAACCTACAACGAATCAATAACAATAACCGCGCGCCCAGGATTCCCATGACGACCACTGCAACCGCCCGCCCCCCTTTCAATCGCCTGCTGCTGACCGGCGCCGCCGGTGGCCTCGGTAAAGTCCTGCGCGAAAGCCTGCGCCCCTACGCCAATGTCATTCGCCTGTCGGACATCGTCGACATCGCGCCGGCCATCGATGACCGCGAAGAAGTCGTGCCCTGCGATCTGGCCGACAAGCAGGCGGTGCATCAACTGGTCGAAGGCGTGGACGCGATCCTGCACTTCGGCGGCGTGTCGACCGAGCGCTCGTTCGAAGAGATCCTCGGCGCCAACATCTGCGGCGTGTTCCACATCTACGAAGCCGCGCGGCGCCACGGTGTGAAGCGGGTGATCTTCGCCAGTTCCAACCATGTGATCGGCTTCTACAGCCAGGACGAGGTCATCGACGCCCACTCCCCTCGCCGCCCGGACAGTTACTACGGTTTGTCCAAGTCCTACGGCGAAGACATGGCCACCTTCTACTTCGACCGCTATGGCATCGAGACCGTCAGCGTGCGCATCGGCTCGTCGTTCCCGGAGCCGCACAACCGCCGGATGATGAGCACCTGGCTGAGCTTCGGCGACCTGACCCAACTGCTCGAGCGCGCCCTGTACACGCCGAATGTCGGCCACACCGTGGTCTATGGCATGTCCGACAACAAGGACATCTGGTGGGACAACCGCTACGCCACGGCCCTGGGTTTTGCCCCGCAGGACAGCTCCGAAGTGTTCCGCGAAAAAGTCGAAGCCCAGCCGATGCCAGCCGCCGATGATCCGGCGCGGCTCTATCAGGGCGGCGCCTTCTGTGCAGCCGGGCCGTTCGGTGACTGAGCCTTCGCGCGTTGCTTGATCCCCACAACAAAAACCAAGGGAATGAGTTGCCATGCAAGCTGAATTGATTGTCGACGCCCGCAACGCGGTCGGTGAAAGCCCGGTCTGGGTACCTGAGGAAAACGCCCTGTACTGGGTCGATATTCCCGCCGGCGGTTTACAGCGCTGGAGTGCCGCAACCGGACAGGTGGATGCCTGGAAAACCCCGGAGATGCTCGCTTGCATCGCACGTCATCGTGACGGCGGCTGGGTCGCCGGCATGGAGAGCGGGTTCTTCCGCCTGCATCCGCGCACCGACGGCAGCCTCGACAGTGAACGGCTGGCCCAGGTCGACCATGCCCGCACCGACATGCGTTTGAACGACGGCCGCTGCGATCGTCAGGGACGCTTCTGGGCCGGCAGCATGGTGCTGAACATGGGCGCCAACGCCGCCGAGGGTGCGTTGTATCGCTACAGCGCCGGGCAGCGCGGGCCGCTCGAGGCCCGACTGAGCGGTTTCATCGTGCCCAACGGCCTCGCTTTCAGCCCGGACGGGCGCACAATGTACCTGTCCGACTCTCACCCTCAGGTCCAGCAGATCTGGGCCTTCGACTATGACATCGACAGCGGTACGCCTTCGAATCGCCGCGTGTTCGTGGACATGAACCAGTATGAAGGTCGCCCCGACGGCGCAGCGGTCGACGCCGATGGCTGCTACTGGATTTGCGCCAACGACGCAGGCTTGATCCACCGTTTTACCCCCGACGGCCGACTTGACCGTTCCCTCGCCGTACCGGTGAAAAAACCCACCATGTGCGCCTTCGGTGGCCCTCGACTGGACACGCTGTTCGTGACCTCGATCCGCCCCGGCGACGACCATGACCCGCAATCACTGGCCGGTGGCGTGTTCGCCCTCGACCCCGGCGTCAAAGGTTTACCCGAACCCCTGTTCAACGACTGACCCTTCTCGAAAGAAAAAGCGCTCCTGCTGCATCGCTGTGCCTTGAATAAAAAAACAATAAAACTGGAGACACCCCCCATGGACTTCAAACGCACCTTGCTCGCCGCTGCACTTCCCTTCGCCTTCTCCCTCAGCGGTGCCGCCCAGGCACTGGAAATCAAATTCGCCGACATCCACCCCGCCGGTTACCCGACCGTGGTGGCTGAAGAACAACTGGGCAAAACCCTGGTGGCCGACAGCAATGGCGCGCTGACCTTCAAGATGTTCGCCGGTGGCGTGCTCGGCTCGGAAAAAGAAGTGATCGAACAGGCCCAGGTCGGCGCCGTGCAGATGGCCCGGGTCAGCCTCGGCATCGTCGGGCCGGTGGTGCCGGACGTGAACGTGTTCAACATGCCGTTCGTGTTCCGTGACCAGGCGCATATGCGCAAGGTCATCGACGGGGCGGTCGGCGACGAAATCCTCGACAAGATCACCAACTCCGAATTCAACCTGGTCGCCCTGGCCTGGATGGACGGCGGCACGCGCAACCTCTACACCAAGAAACCGGTGCGCAGCCTTGAAGACCTCAAGGGTATGAAGATCCGCGTGCAAGGCAACCCGATGTTCATCGAGACCATCAACGCCATGGGCGGCAACGGCATTGCGATGGACACCGGCGAAATCTTCAGCGCCCTGCAGACCGGCGTGATCGACGGTGCGGAAAACAACCCGCCGACCCTGCTCGAACACAACCACTACCAGAATGCCAAGTACTACAGCCTGACCGGCCACCTGATCCTGCCCGAGCCGATCGTGATGTCGAAAATCACCTGGGAAAAGCTCACCCCCGAGCAACAAGCCCTGGTGAAGAAAACCGCCAAGGCGGCCCAGGCCCAGGAACGCACCCTGTGGGATGCGAAATCGGCCAGCAGCGAAGAGAAGCTCAAGGCCGCCGGCGTCGAGTTCATCACCGTCGACAAGAAACCTTTCTACGAGGCCACCGCGTCGATCCGCGAGAAATACGGCGCGCCCTACGCCGATCTGATCAAGCGCATCGAAGCCGTTCAGTAACCCTCCCTGCATTCAAGAAAGGCCCGGCGCCGCTGACGTTGGTGTACGTCAGTGCGCGCCCGGTTACGGTGGAACCCGATGAAGAATCTGCTGCTGCGTATCAACGACAGGATTTACATGGCCTGCATCTGGGTTGCCGGCCTGTCGGTCCTGGCCATTTCCCTGATGATCCCCTGGGGCATTTTTGCCCGTTACGTGCTCGGCACCGGCTCCAGTTGGCCGGAGCCCACGGCCATTTTGCTGATGATGGTGTTCACCTTCATCGGCGCCGCCGCCAGCTACCGCTCCGGTTCGCACATGGCGGTGGCGATGCTCACCGACCGCATGCCGCCGCACCTGCGCAAGGCCGCGGCCATTGTCGCGCAACTGCTGATGGCGACCATCTGCCTGTTCATGGCCATCTGGGGCAGCAAGCTGTGCCTGTCCACCTGGAACCAGTTCATGAGCGCCCTGCCGACCCTGCGGGTGGGCATCACGTACATGCCGATTCCGGTGGGTGGCGTGCTGACGCTGGTGTTTGTCCTGGAGAAACTCTTGCTCGGTGACCAGAGCAACCGTCGGGTCGTGCGTTTCGACCTCGTTGAAGAAAACGAAGGGGCTGCCTGAATGGACGCTTTTATTCTGTTGGGCAGTTTTATCGCGTTGATCCTGATCGGCATGCCGGTCGCCTACGCCCTGGGGTTTGCCGCACTGATCGGCGCCTGGTGGATCGACATCCCGTTCCAGGCGCTGATGATTCAGGTAGCCGGGGGCGTGAACAAGTTCTCCCTGCTGGCGATTCCGTTCTTCGTCCTGGCGGGCGCGATCATGGCCGAGGGCGGTATGTCCAGGCGCCTGGTGGCGTTTGCCGGGGTGCTGGTGGGCTTCGTGCGCGGCGGCTTGTCGCTGGTCAACATCATGGCCTCGACCTTCTTCGGCGCGATCTCCGGCTCCTCGGTGGCGGACACCGCCTCGGTCGGCTCGGTGCTGATTCCGGAAATGGAGCGCCGTGGCTATCCACGGGAATTCGCCACGGCGGTGACCGTCAGCGGTTCGGTGCAAGCGCTGCTGACACCGCCCAGCCACAACTCGGTTCTCTACTCCCTGGCCGCCGGCGGCACGGTGTCGATCGCCTCGCTGTTCATGGCTGGTGTAGTGCCGGGCCTGTTGATGAGCGCGTGCCTGATGGTGCTGTGCCTGATCTTCGCCAAGAAGCGTGACTACCCGAAAGGGGAAGTCATTCCGATGCGCGAAGCGCTGAAGATCTGCGGCGAAGCGCTGTGGGGACTGATGGCGATGGTGATCATCCTCGGCGGCATCCTGTCGGGTATTTTCACCGCGACCGAATCGGCGGCGATTGCCGTGCTGTGGTCGTTCTTCGTGACCATGTTCATCTACCGCGACTACAAGTGGAGCGAACTGCCAAAACTGATGCACCGCACCGTGCGGACGATTTCGATCGTGATGATCCTGATCGGTTTCGCCGCCAGCTTCGGCTACATCATGACCCTGATGCAGATCCCGGCGAAGATCACCACGCTGTTCCTGACCCTGTCGGACAACCGCTACGTGATCCTGATGTGCATCAACGTCATGCTGCTGTTGCTCGGCACGGTCATGGACATGGCGCCGCTGATCCTGATCCTCACACCGATCCTGATGCCGGTGATCCTCGGTATTGGCGTGGACCCGGTGCAGTTCGGCATGATCATGCTGGTGAACCTGGGCATCGGCTTGATCACACCGCCCGTGGGTGCGGTACTGTTCGTGGGGTCGGCGGTGGGCAAGGTCAGCATCGAATCCACCGTGAAAGCCCTGCTGCCGTTCTATGGCGTGCTGTTCCTGGTGCTGATGGCCGTGACCTACATTCCGGCAATCTCACTGTGGTTGCCGCATTTGGTGTTGTGACGTTCAAGGCAAGGGAGGCGCATCCTCCCTTGCCACAACCTTTTTGAAGCAGGTCAACATGACGCCAACACTCCTCGAACTCGAAGACGAACTCACCCACCTCACCCTCGCCCCGGAACTCGGCGCCAGCATCGTCAACTGGACCGTGCGCAGCACTGGCCAGCCCTTGCTGCGCCACGCAGATGAGCATGCCCTGAACAGCGGCCTGCCCGGCAAGCTCGGCTGCTTTCCCTTGATCCCCTGGTCCAACCGCATCGCCGATGGCGGTTTCGATTGCCCCGATGGCTGGCTGGCACTGGCGCCCAACAGCCTCACCGATCCCCTGCCGATTCACGGCAGCGCCTGGCAGCAGGCGTGGGACGTGGTTTCCCGGTCGAAAAATGAAGTGGTCCTGCAACTCGACAGCACAACCCCCTTCGCTTATCGCGCCCGGCAACGTTTCCATTTGAGCGCGGGCAAGCTGAGCATCGAGATGCACGTCACGCACCTGGCTGAACACGCTGCGTGGCATGGTCTGGGATTGCATCCCTATCTGCCGCGCACACCGAACACCCGACTACAGGCACCCGCCCGGCACGTGTGGATGTGCGACGGGGCAAAACTGCCGACGGAACTCAGCGCATTGCCGGTCGAGTGGGATTTCCAGCAACCGAAGGCATTGCCCGAATCCTTGGTGGACAACGGTTTTTGTGAATGGAACGGCCACTGCCTGATCGAGCAAGCAGATCTTGGTTACGCTCTCGACTGCCAGGCTACCGGCAGCGATTACTACCTGCTCTACTGCCCTGTGGGCCTGGGGTTTTTCTGCATCGAACCGGTCAGCCACCCGGTCAATGCGCACCACCTGCCCGGTCGACCAGGATTACGCTTGCTGGAACAGGGTCAATCCACCGAACTGGCCTTCACCCTGCAGTACCGACCGTTTCAGGCAGTCACCCCCAACAATTGACTCAACACCGCTCGTAACTTGCCGGGCTTCACCGGTTTGTTCAGCAAGGGTGCGTTGAGCCGCTGCAACGCACGCCGACAATGGTCGGTGCGGTCGGCGGTAATGATCACCGCGGGAATGTCCTGGTGGAAATGCTCGCGCAAATGTCGCACCACATCACAGCCGACCACCCCGTGATCGAGGTGATAGTCGGCGAGAATCAGTTCCGGCGCCTGCCCGCGTAGCGCCGCCAACGCAGCCTCTTCATCAGTGGCGACCAGAACGTCGCAGCCCCACTGCCCGAGCAACGCGCTCATGCTGTCGAGAATGCTCACTTCGTTGTCGATCACCAGTAAACGGCGGCCCGGCAGCGGGTTGCCGGTGCCCGGTTGTGGCACCGCCTGACTCACGGGCAACGGAACCTCGTCGGATATCGGCACCTCGATGCTGAACATCGAACCCCGCCCCGGCATCGAGTACACGCCGATCCTGTAGCCAAGGATCTTGGCGATGCGCTCGACAATCGCCAGCCCCAGGCCCACACCCTTGCGGTCGGCGGCGCGGCCGACGTCCAGCTGGTTGAACTCGAGGAAGATCGAATCGAGCCGGTCGGCGGCGATGCCACGCCCGGTGTCCCAGACCTCCAGGCGCAACATCTCGCCCCGACGCCTTGCCGCCAGCAGGATGCTGCCTTCATCGGTGTAGCGGCAGGCATTGCTGAGGAAGTTGCGCAGGATCCGCGTCATCAGGCGCAAGTCGGTGCTGATGGCGTAATCGGCCATACGCACCCGCAGGTTCAAGCCGGCGGCCTGGGCGACAGACTGGAACTCCGACACCAGCGGCCCGAGCAGTTCGTCAAGGCGGTACAAGGCAACGTCCGGCTTGACCGCGGCCTGATCGAGCCGGGAAATGTCGAGCAGATCCGTCAGCAGGTCTTCAGCCCCTTCCAGCGCCTGGTGAGTGCGCTCCACCAGCACCTGCTCGGCTTCCGGCAGTTTGCGTTCGCGCAGGGTCGAAATCAGCAACCGCGCGGCGTTCAGCGGTTGCAGCAGGTCGTGGCTGGCGGCGGCGAGGTATTTGTCCTTGCTGTGATTGGCGGCCTCGGCGGCATCGCGGGCGTCGCGCAAGGCCCGGGCGATCTGTTTACGCTGGGTGATCTGCTGCTGAAGGTTACGGTTGGCTTCGAGCAATTCATCGGTGCGCGCGACGACGCGCTGCTCCAGTTCGTCATTGAGTTGCTGCAGGCGTCGCTGGGCCAGCTTGCGCTCGGTGATATCGGAGACGAACCCTTCTACCAGCCCTTCCTGACCGGGCTTGAGCAGCAGGTTCATCAACACATCGAGGTGACTGCCGTCCTTGCGCCGCAAGCGGGTTTCATAGCCGTGCAGGCTGCGCTGGTGCCTGAGGATTTCGCCAATGGTTTCCAGCTCCTGCGCGCCGTCGACGAACAGGGTGCTGCCCAGGTCGGTCAGGGAGAACAGCACCTCCTGCGGGTCCTGGTAGCCGAGCATGCGTGCCAGCGCCGGGTTGGCGGCGCGCATGCCGTCGTGCAGGCTGGCCTGGAAGATCCCGTGCACCGCGTTTTCGAACAGCCACTTGTAGCGGTTACGCTCGGCTTCCAGCTCATCCAGGCGCGCGGCCAGCTCCGGGTAATGACTCTTGCGCGCCGAGTGGCTGCCCAGCCCCAGCAGCCCCGTCAGGGCCCGTTGTTGCTCGTCAGAGGGCTTCGCCATAGACGACCTCGACATCACGCTGGCTGGATTCGCGCGGGTTGGTCAGGATGCACGGATCGTGCATCGCATGCTGCGACAGGAACGGAATGTCCGAGGTCCTGACGCCATGCAAGCCGAGGGTTTCGTGAAAGCCGATGGCGTGCTTGAGGGCGATCAGGTGTTCGACCAGGCGCCCGCAGATCTGCCGGTGATTCAGGCCTCGGCAGTCGATGCCCAATGTCTCGGCGATCACCTTGAAGCGATCTGGCGACGAGTTGTAATTGAAGGCCACCACGTGCTCGACGAGTACCGCGTTGCACAGGCCGTGGGGCAGATCGAGAAAGCCGCCGAGGCTGTGGGACATGGCATGCACGGCGCCGAGGATGGCGTTGGAGAACGCCAGCCCGGCCTGCATGCTGCCGAGCATGATCTTCTCGCGCAGGGCGATGTCGGTCGGGTTGGCGATCATTTGCACCAGGTTGCCATTGATCAGGCGCATCGCCTCTAGCGCATGGGGATCGGTCAGTGGCCCGTGGCCGGTGGACACGAAGGCTTCGATGGCATGCACCAACGCGTCGATGCCGGTACAGGCCGACAGGAACGGGTCCATGCTCAGGGTGGTTTCCGGGTCGATCAGCGAAACATCCGGCACCACCGCCTTGCTGACGATGGAGAACTTCATGCGCTCCTGCTGGTTGGAAATGATCACGAATTGCGAGACGTCGGCCGAGGTGCCGGCGGTGGTCGGTATCAGGATCAGCGGCGGGCTGGGCACACGGATGGTGTCCACGCCCTCGAAATCGAGAATGCTGCGGCCATGGGCAACGACGATGCCAATGCCTTTGCCGCAGTCCATCGGGCTGCCGCCACCGACGGCGACGATCACGTCGCAGTGGTTTTCCCGGTACATCTCGGCGCCGAGCATCACCTCTTCGACCCGAGGGTTGGGCGAGACATCGGAGTACAGGCAATACTGGATGCCCAGCGCTTGCAGGCTGGCCTCGACATCGGCGACCCAACCGGCGGCAATCACGCCGGGATCACTGACCACCAGGACCTTGCGTGCGCCAAAGGTCTTCGCGTAATTGCCGACACTGTGCCGGCTACCGGCACCGAAGATGATTTCAGGTGAAACGAACTTGCGCAGCTGGTTGAGACTCTGGCTCATTGGAAAGCCTGTTCTTATTGTTTTGGAAGGTAGAAACCACACTAAACCATCCAGCTGTGAATGCAATCAGACCAAGGTCATTGACCCAGACAGTGATTTGTATCGCCAGGCTAGCCGCGATAGATCAGCTGCGAAGCCTTCGCGTTGCGTAGCGTCAGGTGTTCGATCCCCAACCCCGGCGCGTCCGCTTCCTCGCGGGCCTTGAGGATCACCCCGTGGTGCGGGGACTTGCTGCACACCGGGTCGGCATTGCTGGCATCGCCAGTCAGCATGAAAGCCTGGCAGCGACACCCGCCCAGGTCCTTGTGCTTTTCATCGCAGGAGCGGCACGGCTCCTTCATCCAGGCATCGCCGCGAAAACGGTTGAAGCCGAACGAGTCGTTCCAGATGTGCGAGAGGCTGTGCTCGCGCACGTTGGGAAACTGCACCGGCAACTGCCGGGCGCTGTGGCAAGGCAGGGCCGTGCCGTCGGGGGTGATGTCGAGAAACAGGTTGGCCCAGCCGTTCATGCAGGTCTTGGGACGCTCCTCGTAGTAATCCGGGGTGACGAAGATCAGCTTGCACGGGTGGCCCTGGGCTTCGAGGCGTTGGCGGTATTCATTGGTGATGCGCTCGGCACGCTGCAGTTGCTCACGGGTGGGCAACAGGCCGACGCGGTTGAGTTCGGCCCAGCCATAGAACTGGCAGGTGGCCAATTCGACGAAGTCCGCTTCCAGCTCCAGACACAGCTCGATGATCTGCGCGATCCGGTCGATGTTGTGCCGATGGGTGACGAAGTTCAGCACCATCGGATAGCCCTGGGCTTTCACCGCACGGGCCATCGCGAGTTTCTGGGCAAAGGCCTTGCGCGAGCCGGCGAGCATGTTGTTCACCGCTTCGTCGGCGGCCTGGAAGCTGATCTGGATATGGTCCAGCCCGGCCACCTTGAAGTCGCGCACCTTCTGCTCGGTCAGGCCGATGCCGGAGGTGATCAGGTTGGTGTAGTAGCCCATGTCCCGGGCGGCCTTGATCAGTTCGGCGAGGTCCTGGCGAACCAATGGCTCGCCACCGGAAAAGCCCAATTGCGCGGCGCCCATGTCCCGCGCTTCACGGAATACGCGAATCCATTCTTGCGTGCTCAGTTCCTCGCCGTGCCGGGCAAAATCCAGTGGATTGGAGCAATAGGGACATTGCAGCGGACAACGGTAGGTCAGCTCGGCGAGCAGCCACAACGGCGGCCCCGGCAGTGTCTCACTCGATCCAGAATTGCGCATGGGCCACCTCCAGAAACGCCAGCACGTCTTCGTCGATCCCCGGAACCCCGGGGAAACTGGCGCTCAATCGATCAATGATCGCCGCCACGCTGCGCTGGCCATCCACCAGGTCGAGAATCTGTCCGGCACTGGCGTTGAGCTTGATCATGCCTTCGGGGTACAGCAGCACGTGGCAGTCCTGACGGGGCTCCCACTGCAGACGAAAACCGCGGCGCAAGGCCGGCGACTGCTGGCGATCGATCAGGCTCACAGGGCGATCCCCCGGTGCCAGACGTTGTTGCCGGTGACCGTGTGATACGGCGGGCGTTCCAGCTCGTAGGCCATGCTCATGGCATCGAGCATGCTCCACAGCACGTCGAGCTTGAACTGCAGGATCTCCAGCATGCGTTGTTGCCCCTCGGCGGTCACGTAGTGCGCCAGGGTGATGCGCAAGCCATGCTCGACATCGCGCCGCGCCTGGCTCAGGCGCGTGCGGAAGTAGTCGTAGCCGGCGACGTCGATCCACGGGTAATGGGTCGGCCAGGCGTCGAGTCGCGACTGATGGATCTGCGGCGCGAACAACTCGGTCAGCGAGCTACTGGCCGCTTCCTGCCAACAGGCGCGGCGAGCGAAATTGACGTAGGCATCCACGGCGAAACGCACGCCGGGCAGCACCAGTTCCTGGGACAGGATCTGCTCGCGATCCAGCCCCACCGCTTCGCCCAGGCGCAGCCAGGCTTCGATACCGCCTTCACTGCCGGGGACACCGTCGTGGTCGAGAATCCGTTGCAGCCACTCCCGGCGCACGTCGCGGTCCGGGCAGTTGGCGAGAATCGCGGCGTCCTTCAGGGGGATGTTGACCTGATAGTAGAAGCGGTTGGCGACCCAGCCCTGGATCTGCTCGCGGCTGGCGCGGCCGGCGTACATCGCTTGGTGGTAGGGATGGTGGATGTGGTAGTAGGCGCCCTTGGCGCGCAGGGTGGCTTCGAATTCTGTGGGGGACATGGGGGTGTCAGTCATTTTGTTCTCCGGGACTTTTTGCGGTGCCTGCTCGCGAAGAGGCCATCGGCTACAGCTCAATACTCATGCCGTCATAAGCCACTTCAATACCCCGCCGCTCCAGCAGCGCCCGCTCGGCCGAGTCTTCATCGAGAATGGGATTGGTGTTGTTGATGTGGATCAGCACCTTGCGCTGGCGATTGAAGCCCTCCAGCACTTCAAGCATCCCGCCGGGGCCGCTTTGTGGGAGGTGCCCCATTTCGCTGCCCATGCTCTGGCCGACTTCGCAGATACGCATCTCGTCGTCGCGCCACAGGGTGCCATCCAGCAACAGGCAATCGGCACGCTGCATCCAGCCCAGCACTTCATCGTCGATTCGGCCAAGGCCCGGGGCATAGAACAGCGAGGCGCCGTTGCGCAGGTCTTCAATGAACAGGCCAATGGTGTCGCCCGGTTGCGGGTTGCCGCGATTGGGCGAATACGGCGGCGCGTTGCTCACCAGGGGAATCGCGCGAAATTGCAAATGTCCGCAGGCCGCGATGCTGAACGGCTGGCGATCGAGGCCGAGCGGTTGCCAGAGCAATCCGCCGGTCCAATGCCCAAGCATGTTGAACAACGGGAAACCGCTGCTCAGGTCCTGATGCACGCGCTCGGTGCACCACACCTCATGCGGGCAGCCTTCGCGCAGGCTGAGCAAACCGGTGCAATGGTCGATCTGGCTGTCCAGCAGCACGATGCCGGCGATGGCGCTGTCACGCAGGCGCCGCGCCGGTTGCAATGGCGCAAAACTCTCGAGTTGCGCGCGAATGTCCGGTGAAGCATTGCACAGCACCCACTCCACACCGTCGTCACTCAGGGCAATCGACGACTGCGTACGGCGCTGTGCCCGCAGGTTGCCATTGCGCACACCGGCGCACTGGCGGCAGTTGCAGTTCCACTGCGGGAAACCACCGCCAGCGGCGGAACCGAGAACGCGGATGTGCATGGCGGATGCTCCAGAAGGCAGGCCCGGCCAACGCATCCGCTGGCCGGGTGATCAATCAACGGTTGGCGAAATACATCGTCACTTCGAAGCCAATGCGCAGATCGGTAAACGCGGGTTTAGTCCACATGGGTCATTCCTCTTCTTGTGCCCGGGTGATTCCGGTAGAGCCATTAATGCACGGGGCGATGAGCGCCCGAATGCTACTTTCGAAGGAGTTGGCGGGGTGATTTGGTAGGGGGTGTTACGCAGATGTTTTGCACGCCACAAAACAGTGTAGGAGTGAGCCTGCTCGCGATAGCGGTCCGACAGTCAACATTAATGTTGAATGTGCTGACCGCTATCGCGAGCAGGCTCGCTCCTACAGGTTTTTCAGTGTTTTTAAGGAATCAGAAGAAGCCCAGCGGATTGATGTCGTAGCTCACCAGCAGGTTTTTGGTCTGCTGGTAGTGATCGAGCATCATCTTGTGGTTTTCCCGACCAACGCCGGACTTCTTGTAGCCACCGAACGCGGCGTGCGCCGGGTACAGGTGGTAGCAGTTGGTCCACACGCGCCCGGCCTTGATCGCCCGACCCATGCGGTAGGCGCGGTTGATGTCGCGGGTCCACAGGCCGGCACCGAGGCCGAACTCGCTGTCGTTGGCAATCGCCAGGGCTTCGGCTTCATCCTTGAAGGTGGTGATACCCACCACCGGGCCGAAGATTTCTTCCTGGAACACGCGCATCTTGTTGTGCCCCTTGAGCAGGGTCGGCTGGATGTAATAGCCGCTGGACAGGTCGCCTTCCAGACGTTCAGCCGCACCGCCGGTGAGCAGCTCGGCGCCCTCCTCCTGGGCAATGGTCAGGTACGAGAGGATCTTGTCGTATTGCTGCTCGGACGCCTGGGCACCGACCATGGTTTCAGTGTCCAGCGGATTGCCGCGCTTGATCTTGACGATCTTCTTCATCACCTCGACCATGAACGGCTCGTAGATCGACTCCTGCACCAGCGCCCGGGACGGGCAGGTGCAGACTTCGCCCTGGTTGAAGAACGCCAGCACCAGGCCTTCGGCGGCTTTTTCGATGAACGCCGGCTCCGCATTCATGATGTCTTCGAAGAAGATGTTCGGCGACTTGCCGCCCAGTTCGACGGTGCTCGGGATGATGTTCTCGGCGGCGCAATGCATGATGTGCGCGCCCACCGGGGTCGAGCCGGTGAAGGCGATCTTGGCGATGCGCTTGCTGGTGGCCAGGGCCTCGCCGGCTTCGCGACCGAAGCCCTGGACGATGTTCAGCACGCCCGCTGGCAGCAAGTCGGCGATCAGCTCGGCGAAGACCATGATCGACAGCGGCGTTTGCTCGGCAGGCTTGAGCACGATGCAGTTGCCGGCGGCCAGGGCCGGGGCGAGTTTCCAGGCGGCCATCAGCAGCGGGAAGTTCCACGGAATGATCTGCCCGACCACACCCAGCGGTTCGTGGAAGTGATAGGCCGTGGTCAGTTCGTTGATCTCGGCAGCCCCGCCTTCCTGGGCGCGGATGCAGCCAGCGAAGTAACGGAAGTGGTCGGCCGCCAGCGGCACGTCGGCGTTCAGGGTTTCGCGCACGGCCTTGCCGTTGTCCCAGGTTTCGGTGACGGCCAGCACCTCAAGGTTCTGCTCGATGCGATCGGCGATTTTCAGCAGCACCAGGGAGCGGTCCTGGGCCGAGGTCTTGCCCCAGGCATCCGCTGCGGCATGCGCGGCGTCGAGGGCCTTGTCGATGTCGGCGGCGCTGGAGCGCGGGAATTCGGCGATCACTTCACCGTTGACCGGCGAGGTGTTGGTGAAGTACTCGCCATTGATCGGAGCGACAAACTCGCCACCGATGAAGTTGCCGTAGCGTGGTTTGAAAGTAATGACGGCGCCTGGGGTTCCGGGTTGTGCGTAGATCATGGTGGGCCTCTGTCTGGGTCGATGCCTGTCGTACTGACAGGCGATGAGCCGATACTAGAGAGCCCCGCGTGCCAGACGAATGCATCGTTGGCAGGAGGGGCTCTCGTTATTTGGTCGTAGGTTTTCCCATACGGGACAGGTGATCCTTGTGGCGAGGGGGCTTGCCCCCGTTCGGCTGCGAAGCAGTCGTCAATCCAGGCAGCCTGGTGAATCTGGAAAAATGCAGGGGGCCGCTTCGCGACCCAACGGGGGCAAGCCCCCTCGCCACAAAAGCTTCCTCACCACAGTATGTGCAATGCTTTTCTCAGTGCTTGGCAACGAGGTCCTTGGGCAGCTTGAAGGTCCAGAGCATGCCGCCCTGGTTGAAGTCCTTGATGCGCTTGGCCACTTCGCCGCCCCACAGCGGTACCGCACCGCCCCAGCCGGAGAGCACCGAGACGTACTGTTCGCCGTCCATTTCCCAGGTGATGGGCGAGCCGAGCACGCCGGAACCGGTCTGGAATTCCCAGACCTTTTCGCCGGTCTTGGCGTTGAAAGCCTGCAGGAAGCCTTCAGGCGTGCCGGTGAACACCAGATTGCCCTTGGTGGTCAGCACCCCGCCCCACAGCGGCGCGTAGTTCTTGTGGCGCCACACTTCCTTGCCGGTTTTCGGATCGATGGCCCGCAGCACGCCGATGTAGTCTTCGTTCAACGGTTTGATGGTGAAGCCTGCGCCGAGGAACGCAGCGCCTTTCTTGTAGGCGATGCCTTCGTTCCAGATGTCCATACCCCATTCGTTGGACGGCACATAGAACAGCCCGGTGTCTTTGTTGTAAGCCATCGGCATCCAGTTTTTCGCGCCGAGGAACGCCGGTGCTACGAACACCGAACTGCCCTTGACTTCCGAGCCCGGGGCGCCGGGACGGCTGGCCTCGTTGTAGATCGGCCGGCCGTTCTTGTCCAGGCCGGTGGCCCAGGTGATCTTGTCCACGAACGGGAAGCCACGGATGAATTTGCCGTTGGTACGATCCAGCACGTAGAAGAAACCGTTACGGTCGGCAGTGGCCGCCGCCTTGATCTCCTTGCCGCCTTCGCTGTAGTTGAACGACACCAGTTCGTTCACGCCGTCGTAGTCCCAACCGTCGTGGGGCGTGCTCTGGAAGTGCCACTTGATGGTGCCGTCGTCCGGGTCGAGCGCCAGGCGCGACGAGGAATAGAGGTTGTCGCCAGGGCGCAGGTGCGAGTTCCACGGCGCCGGGTTGCCGGTACCGAACAGCAGCAGGTTGGTTTCCGGGTCGTAATAGCCGCCCAGCCAAGGGGCCGCGCCGCCGGTTTTCCAGAGATCGCCCGGCCAGGTCTTGCCCGCTTCGCCGCCGGAGATGCCGTTTTCCACCGCTTTGCCGTCCTTGTAGACGTAGCCCATATGGCCTTCGACCGTTGGCCGGGTCCACAGCAGATCTCCGTTTTTCGGGTCGTAGGCCTCGATCTTGCCCACCACGCCGAACTCGCCACCAGCCACGCCGGTAATCAGCTTGCCGTTGATCACCAGCGGTGCGGCGCTGATCGAGTAGCCTTCCTTATGGTCGGCGACTTTCTTGCTCCAGACCACCTTGCCGGTGTCCTTGTTCAGCGCCACGAGCTTGGCGTCGAGGGTGCCGAAAATCACCAGGTCGCCATACAGCGCGACGCCACGGTTGATCACGTCGCAGCAAGGACGGATGTCATCCGGCAGGCGTGCATCGTATTGCCAGAGTTTCTTGCCGGTGCGTGCATCCACGGCGAACACCCGGGAGTAGGAACCGGTCATGTACATCACGCCGTCCTTGACCATCGGCTGCGCTTGCTGGCCACGCTGTTTTTCACCGCCGAAGGAAAACGCCCAGACCGGACGCAGCTCCTTGACGTTGTCGACATTGAGAATATCCAGCGGGCTATAGCGCTGCCCTTGAACGCCGAGGCCGTTGGTCACGACCTGTTCCGGGTTCTTCGGGTCCTGGAGAATGTCCTGGTCGGAAACCCCGGCCAATGCCTGGCCGGACAACAGCATGGCACTGAGCAGCAGGCTCAAGACGAAGGGCTGGCGACGTGCGGGTTGGGTCATGACGGCTTCCTCTGCGGATTTTTTGTTATGTCCGGAAAATTTTCCCGGTCTGGAGCAGATTCTTGAGCGCCGCCGCCCTGGCAACAATTGACCGCAATGAGGAGATTGCTAGTTCCTTGGTACAGGGTGGGAGAGAAAACGCAGGATTGTGAACCCCCCTCGCTCCCACAGAGGGCTGTGTTTGCTCATTTTTTTGCGTTGGAATCCACCCGCGTCATCCGCTCGCGCTCGTAGCGCGGGTACAGATGACTGACGCTGCGGATCAGTTCGTAGCGGCTCAGGTTGATCCCGGCGAAGCGTTCGGGGATGGGGCTGCGGATCATCTCGGCCATGTCGCTGCCATTGGCGGCGCCGTCGCGCATCAGCTGATCAAGCCAGGTCAGGTAATCGTGCATCTGCTCGAAGGGTTGTGGATCGCTCGACACCGGCCCGTGGCCCGGCACGACCTGCGTCCAGGGCAAGCCTTGCAGGGTCGCGATGTCCGCCAGCCACACCGCCAGCCCCGGACTGTTGGGCGTGGTCAGGGCCCGTTGATAAAACACCAGGTCCCCGGCAAACAACACGCCGGTTTGCTGGTCGAGAATAGCCAGATCCGCGCCCGTATGCCCACCCAGGCTCAGCAGACGCAGATCGTGATTCCCAAAACTTTTCACGCCGGGTGTCAGCGTCTGCGTCGGCAGCACCACTTCGGTGCCACGCATCCAGTCGCCGACCATGCGGTACATATTCTCGGCCATGGCATCGCCTTGCTGGTGCAGCAGCTCGGTGGTGCCGGCCAAGGCAGCGATCGGTACGTCGCTGAAGGCCTGATTACCCAGCACATGGTCCGGGTGGTGATGGGTCAGCAAGACCTCGATCACCGGCTTGTCGGTCGTGGCGGCAATGGCCTTGCGCATCGCTTCGCCGTAACGCCGGGACGGCCCGGTGTCGATCACCACCACTCCGCGCTCGGTGACGATGAACGCGGTGTTGACGATATTGCCGCCGTTGGCCTTGGCAAAATTATCGGTGCTGCCTTCCAGCAGCCAGGTGTCCTGGGCGATCTGCCGGGGCTTGAGTGAGTACTCGAGATCGGCCAGGGCCGGCAGACTGACGCTCAGCACCATCAACAGGATCCAGCGCATGCCACGCTCCTTGGGGTCACGCTTCTTGGGGTCACGCTTCTTTGGGTCAGAGGATCGACGCATCGAACTCATTGCCGCTGTTGTCCCGTAGCAGCAGGCGCGTTTGCCCTGCCCCCTCGATGTCGAAGGCCAGGTTGGGGTTTTCGCTGACCGCGGGAAACAGCTCCAGCCGGGCCAGCACTTGCTCGTTGTGGTCGCGCAGCTCGGCATGGTTGATGAAGAATTCCGGAATGCCGCTGACCATGCCGTTGTCCATGGGATGGGCCACCTGCAATCGCAAACGGCTGAATTCACCCCGGGGATAGCGGCCGCCGAGCACTTCGCCGATGTGCTCCTCCCAGCCCGGTTGAGTCCGCACCACGCTCGGCGCGGTGCAGCCGCCACCTGCGGCGTCGATCAGGGTCGAACCGACATGCCACAACCCGTCACGGGTCAACACCGCCGCGCGCAAGGGCGTGGCCTGTTCGATGCGAATGCGCAACGACAGCCAGGGCAAAACCGAATTCAGCGGCTGGAAGTCGACGATTTTCGGCAACGGGTTCAGCTCTGCCCAGGCGAGGATTTTCACCACCTCGCCTTTGAACGCCCGGGCGTCGATTTCCAGCGGCACCTGCCGGGCATCTTCGGCAAACGGCGGCGCCAGCAACTTGACTCGCTCATCGAAAACGAACGGCGCATTGCCGAGAAACTGCTGGTGATAGAAGGCCCACATCACCGATGGCACCGGGTCTTTACCGGGATCGATAGCGCCAGCCTGTGCCGCCAGGCTCAACCAGCAGGCCAACAGACAACTCCCTCGCCATTTCATCGCCTGCTCCTTATTGATACATCTCGGGCACGTCGTATTGCAGGCCGTAATGGCCGTAGATGGTCTTCACCGAGCCCTCGCGGATCAGGCTTTCCAGCGCCTCTTCCACGGCATAGGCCAGCTGACGGTTGCTTTCGTGCACCGCCATGCCGATTTCCCAGAGCTGCTTGCCCATGTTCGGATAGGCATTTTCTGCCAGAGCCACTTGCGGGTCGGCCGCTTCATGGACCTGCCAGTCGATCTCGCCGCGCATGGCCATCACCGCGTCGACCTCTCCGGCCTTCATCGCGGCAAACGCCTGGGGCACGCCGGGATAGTGATGGGTCTTGCCGGCGAGCATGCCGTTGAACACCGAGGTCAGGTAGAACGACGGCACGCTGTCGACTTCGACACCAATCGGGTGATGCTCGAACACCGCGACGCTGGCGACCTTGTCCAGCCGCCGGCGGTCATAGGCAACCTGCCATTGTTCGTTCTGGTACGGACCGAACATCACCACTTGGCCGTTGACCAGTTCGCCGAACTCATTGCGCTTCTGCGCGTAGTCACGGTCGTAGGGCACGCGCATCATCAGGTCGGCCAGTTGCTGGTTGTGCAAGGCACTGGCACGCCAGATGTAGTCGCGCAGGTCGTCGTCGAGCCTTTCCCCGGCCGGTGCCCAGATCAGTGTCAGGCGCACGCCGAGCGCCCTGGCCAGGGCCTCGGCGAGTTCGACATCGACACCCTGGGGTTTGCCGGCGCTTTCAAAGCTGTAGGGGGCGAAGTCCTTGTAGACCGCCACCTTCAGCTCCCCGGCGGCGATCATTTCGTCGTAGTTGCGAACCTGCGCCTGCGCCGCCTGGCAGCACAGCCACAGAGCGCTGATCAACACCGCGAGCAGGCGCATGGGTCACTCCTCGACGCGCACAGTGTCCAGATAAGTGCGCACCGCCCACAGGGCCTCCTGGCTCAGGTAGTCGGCCATCTTCGGCATGTACACCCGACCGTCGCGCACCGCGCCATGGCGGACACGCTCGACGAACCACTCATCGCCCGACTCGCCGACATCAAGCATGCGCAAGTCTGGGGCGATGCCGCCGGACTTGGCTTCCAGGCCGTGACAGGCCGCGCAGTTCTGGTTGTAGGCCGAGGCGCCGATCTCCACCGCCTTGTCATGTTCTGGAGCGGTACGATACGGGTTCACCGCGGCCCAGCCATCGGCATCGAGTTGCACACCGGCGTCCTTGATCGGGGTCAGCCCCGGGGTGGCCACGGCTTGTGGGACCACGTTGCCGTGGGCCCAGACGGAACCTGCGCTGATCAAACTGGCCAATAGCCCGGTCACGAGCAAGGCGTTGCGTTTTGTTGTCATTGTTATGCCCTCTGGATTGCACGCAAAACCTCTTGGCAGAGGCTATGGCAGCTATCTTAGAAACGGCATTGCACTCGCCCCATGCTGCTTTGGTGGTCGCCACCTAGTCCCTTGGTAGTAAGGCGCTGGATGGACACCACCGGTACTTTCTGCATATTTCCTCAACCTCACGGGCTACTTAAGCTGGCGCTACCTGTAATGGAGTGCCCTATGCGCCCGCTCATCCCTTACGCCCTGATCTACCTGCTGGCGATTGCCTGCGCCGCCGGCCTGGCCACCCAGAGCCAGGCCGCCGATGCGCCCTTGCAGGTGCGGATCGGCTACCTGGGTTATCGCCCCGACCCCGGCCCGTTGCTGTCGAACGTCATCCCGGAGCCCAGCGATGCCGGGCTGCGCGGCGCTGAACTGGCGATCACTGACAGCAACAGCACCGGGCGCTTTCTCAACCACAGCTACAGCCTGGTCAGCGCCAGTGTTGACAGCCCCGAGGCCTTGCTCGAAGCGGCAAAGGTGCAGCATGAGCAAGGCCTGCGCCTGTTTGTGGTGAATGCCCCCGCCACCAGCCTGCGCCAATTGAGTGCGGCGCTGCCCGACAGTTTGCTGTTCAACGCCGGTAGCCCCGATGACAGCCTGCGCACCACCGATTGCCTGGCGAATGTGCTGCACACCTTGCCGAGCCGGGCGATGCTCGCCGATGCACTGGCGCAGTTTCTGGTGCTGCGCAAATGGCAGCGGGCGCTGCTGATTGTCGGCCCGACGCCGGACGATCAAGCCTATGCCGCCGCCCTGCGCCGCGGGGCCAAGCGCTTCGGCTTGCAACTGGTGGCGGAAAAAACCTGGAGCTTCGATAACGACCAACGCCGCAGCGCCCAGGCGGATATGCCGCTGTTCACCCAGACCGCCGAGTACGACGTGGTACTGGTGGCCGATGAACGCGGCGACTTCGGTGAATACGTGCCCTATCAGACCTGGTACCCGCGCCCGGTCGCCGGCACTCAGGGCCTGACCCCGGTGGGCTGGCACAAGACCGTGGAAACCTACGGCGCCGCGCAGCTGCAAAAACGCTTCGAAGCCCTGACCGGGCGCTGGATGAATGACCGCGATTTCGCCGCCTGGATGGCCGTGCGCAGTATCGCCAGCGCCGTGAGCAAACTGCGCCAGGCCGAGCCGATGGCGATCCGTACGCTGGAAATCAGCGACCAGTTGCCCCTCGACGGTTTCAAGGGCCGCAAGCTCAGCTACCGGCCGTGGAACGGCCAGTTGCGCCAGCCGATTCCCATCGTCCAGCCACGGGCGCTGGTCAGCACCTCACCCCAGGATGGCTTTTTGCACCCGTTCAACGAGATGGACAGCCTGGGCTACGACAAACCCGAGGTCAGCTGCCGTTTTCCCTGATCCGATCATCACAACAACAAGGAATCCGCCATGCGCCGCACCCTGCTCTCTTGCATCATGCTGCTCGCCGCTGGCCATGCCGTTGCCAGCACTGCCTGGGTCTCCAACGAAAAGGACAACAGCCTGAGCCTGATCGACCTGCAGACCCTGCAAGTCACCGACACCCTGCCCGTCGGCCAGCGCCCACGCGGCCTGCTGCTGTCCCATGACAGCAAGCTGCTGTACATCTGCGCCAGTGACTCGGACCGGGTCCAGGTGATGGACGTGGCCACGCGCAAGATCATCAAGGAGTTGCCCTCGGGCAAAGACCCCGAGCAATTCGCCCTGCACCCGAACAATCGCTGGTTGTACGTCTCCAACGAAGACGATGCGCTGGTCACGGTGATCGACACCGAGACTTCCAAGGTGCTCGGCCAGATCAACGTCGGCGTCGAACCTGAAGGCATGGCCGTCAGCCCTGACGGCAAGTGGGCGGTCAACACCAGCGAGACCACCAACATGCTGCACTGGATCGACACCGGCACCCAGACCCTGGCCGACAGCACCCTGGTGGACCAGCGCCCGCGCTTCGTCGAGTTCTCCCCCGATGGCGCCCAGCTCTGGGCCTCGGCGGAAATCGGCGGCACCGTGACCATTCTCGATGTAGCCAGCCGCACCGTGCTCAAGACCCTGAACTTCCAGATCAAGGGCGTGCACCCCGACAAGGTCCAGCCCGTCGGCATCAAGCTCAGCGCCGATGGCAAGTACGGCTTCGTCGCCCTCGGCCCGGCCAACCATGTGGCCGTGATCGATGCCAAGACCTTCGAGATTCTCGATTACTTGCTGGTGGGTCGACGGGTCTGGCAGATGGCGTTCACCCCGGATCAGAAACAGTTGCTGGCCACCAATGGCGTCAGCGGCGATGTCTCGGTGATCGATGTCGACAGCCTCAAGGTCAGCAAATCGGTGAAGGTCGGGCGCTACCCCTGGGGCGTGGTGGTGACACCATGAACGCCCTTGAAGTCAGTGACCTGAGCTTTGCCTACGGCGCCCGAGAGGCCTTGCGCAAAGTGAGTTTCGGCCTGGAGCCCGGGCGTTTCGCCGCGCTGCTGGGACCCAACGGCGCGGGCAAGTCGACCCTGATTGCCCTGCTGACCCGGCTCTATGATCTGCAGCAAGGCGAGATCCGCGTCGGTGGCAATTCATTGCGCAGCGCGGCACGCCCGGCACTCAGGCAATTGGGCGTGGTGTTCCAGCAAAGCACCCTGGACCTGGACCTCAGCGTCGAGCAGAACCTGCGTTATCACGCTGCATTGCATGGCCTGTCCCGGCGTCAGACCGACCTTCGGGTCGACGCCGAACTGGCCCGCCAGGCCCTGACCGACCGCCGCCGCGAACGGGTGCGCGAGCTCAATGGCGGCCATCGTCGCCGGGTGGAAATTGCCCGTGCCCTGTTGCATGAGCCGCGCCTGTTGCTGCTCGACGAAGCCAGTGTCGGCCTCGACCCGGCGAGTCGCCTGGCGCTCAACCAGCACATCCGCAGCCTGTGTCGCGAAGAGCGCATCAGCGTGCTCTGGACCACCCATTTGCTCGACGAAGTACAGCCCAGCGATGACTTGCTGATTCTGCATCAAGGCCGGTTGGTGGCCAGTGGGCAGGCCGATGCCCTGAGCCTGGAACACGGCGGTGACCTCGGTTCGGCCTTCACCCGCCTGACAACATCAGGAGCTGCCCAATGAACGCTTACTGGCAATGCTTTAGCGGCATCGTGCTGCGCGAATGGCTGCGCTTTGTGCTGCAACGCACGCGGTTTCTCAGCGCCCTGGTGCGGCCGCTGCTGTGGCTGCTGGTGTTCGCCGCCGGTTTTCGCGCAGCGCTGGGGATCGCGATCATCGAACCCTACGACACCTACATCCCGTACGAGGTCTACATCATCCCCGGCCTGGCCTGCATGATCCTGCTGTTCAACGGCATGCAGGGCTCACTGTCGATGGTCTACGACCGCGAGATGGGCAGCATGCGCGTGCTGCTGACCAGCCCCCTGCCCCGCACCTTTCTGCTGTGCAGCAAACTGTTGGCCACCTCGCTGATTTCGCTGTTGCAGGTGTATGCGTTCCTGGCGATTGCCTGGGTCTACGGCGTGCAGCCACCGGCCATGGGCCTGTTATTGGCGTTGCCGGCCCTGCTGCTGGTGGCGTTGATGCTCAGCGCCCTGGGCCTGCTGCTGTCGAACGCGATCCGCCAGCTGGAGAACTTTGCCGGGGTGATGAATTTCGTGATCTTCCCGCTGTTTTTCCTGTCTTCGGCGTTGTATCCGCTGTGGAAGATGCGCGAGGCCAGCGAGTGGCTGTGTTGGCTGTGTGCGGTGAACCCATTCACCCACGCAGTGGAGCTGGTGCGTTTCGCCCTGTATGAACGCTTCAATCCGCTGGCGCTGGTGGTGTGCACGGGGCTGACGCTGTTGTTTGCGTTGCTCGCCGTGCTGACCTTCAACCCGCAGCATGCGGCCTTGCGCAAAGCCAACTGACAACACAGGGGAGCTTCATTGAACTGGATGAAATTACTACTTTAGTACTGGTTTCCCTGTCTATCGTCGCATTCCCAACGCCCCCCGACTGGCATGTAATAGGTCCATAACTATAAGGACCTGACCCATGCCACGTGCCCGACGTTGCCTGTTGCGCCCTGCTCTCGCCGCCCTGTCCCTGGGCCTGCTGCTGAGTACTGCGCAGGCCGACACAGCGCTGTTCTCCGCCGATGGCTACCGCATCGGCCTGTACCGCAGCCCGACGCCCGACAAGCTGCAAGGCGCAACCATCATCGACACCCCCGCCCTGCAAACCCTGCTCAGCCAAACCCCGCGCCCGGTGCTGATCGACGTCTACCGCCGTCAGTGGCTGCAAGGGCAATTCATCGAAGACCAACCCCATGAAAACCTGCCCGGCAGCCATTGGCTGGCCAATACCGGGGATGGCGACCTGACGCCGCAATGGCAGGACTATTTCGCAGCCAACCTTCAAAAGCTGACCGCCGGCGACCCGACGCAACCGCTGGTCTTCTATTGCCGCTCCGACTGCTGGCTGAGCTGGAATGCGGTCAAGCGCGCAGCCACCATGGGTTATAAGACTCTGTATTGGTATCGCGATGGCCTGGACGCCTGGCAAGCGGCCAACCTGCCGGTTTCGCCAGCCCGGCCCGAACCCTTTCCCTGAGCTTTACGCGTGCGTGTTGTTGCCACACCATAATCAAAATAATGAGGTGAAAGGCCATGTACAAAATCCTGATTGCCGACGATCACCCGCTGTTTCGCGAAGCCATTCACAACGTCATCAGCGACGGTTTTGCCGGCAGCGAAGTGATGGAAACCGCCGACCTGGACAGCGCCCTGGCCCTGACCCAGGAACACGACGACCTGGACCTGATCCTGCTCGACCTGAACATGCCCGGCATGCACGGGCTCAATGGCCTGATCAACCTGCGTAACGAAGCGCCGACCATTCCGGTGGTGATTGTCTCCGCCGAGCAGGACAAACAGATCGTGCTGCAAGCCATCACCTACGGTGCAGTGGGCTTCATCACCAAGTCGTCACCCCGCGCCCAGATGACCGATGCGATCCAGCAGATTCTCAATGGCAATGTCTACCTGCCTCCGGACATCATCCGCACCGGCAAAAGCAGCACCCACCGGCGGATGAACGACACCCCGAGCTTCCCGCCCGAGCTGCTCCAGGCCCTGACCCGCAAGCAACTGCAGGTGCTGGAACGCATGACCAAGGGCGAATCGAACAAGCAGATCGCCTACACCCTGGAAATCGCCGAGACCACGGTCAAGGCCCACGTCTCGGCGATCCTGCGCAAACTCAACGTGCACAACCGGGTGCAGGCGATCCTGAGTGCCGGGGATATTGATTTCGGGTCTTATCTGCGGCGTTGATTCAAGACCGAGGCGCCTGCTCGCGATAGCGGTGGCAAAAACGCCGAGATATCAAGGCCTGCCAAGCAAATGACTCATCGCCGTCTTCAGCTTCATCGGCCGCACCGGCTTGTGCATCAGGGTGTGGCCCAGTTCGCGGATCTGCTGCTTGAGTTCATTGCTGTAGTTGGCCGTGATCATCATCGCCGGAATCGGTGAGGCACGACGGGCATTGATTCTTGCCACCGCATCGACACCGTTCTGATCGTTATCCAGGTGATAGTCGGCGATCAGCAGATCCGCCTCGGCGTGGTAGTTGTCCACTTGCCGTGCCAGGTTTTCCTCCGACAGCGCCGTCACCACCCGACACCCCCACCCCTCCAGCAAGGTGCGCATGCCGGCACAGATGGTCGCGTCGTTGTCCAGCACCCATATCCGCGCACCCCGCAGGCGCTCAAGCATCGGCTCGCTCATCTGCAACGTCGGTGGCGGTGTCGGCGCGGTGGCGCTCAAGGGCACTTCGACCGAGAACATCGAACCCCGGCCCGGCCACGAGCGCACATGAATGGGATGCCCGAGGATACCGGCGATTTTCTCGACAATCGCCAGTCCCAGGCCCAGGCCGCGATCCTGATCGGGTCGTTGCACATCACCGCGCTTGAACTCCTGGAATATCTCCTCCAGCCGATGCTCGGCAATGCCCATGCCGCTGTCCCAGACTTCGATCGTCAGGCACTGATGATGCCGCCGGCAACCGAGCACCACGCGGCCACTGTAGGTATAGCGAATCGCATTGCTCAGCAGGTTGCGCAGAATCCGCGCGAGCAACTGGATGTCGCTGCGCACCAGCGCCGAACAGCCGATGAAGTGCAGTTGCAGGCCTTCACTGCGCGCCACCTGGGTGTATTCGGCGGCCAGGTTGTCCAGCAGTTCACTGAGGGCGAACGGCGCAATGTCGGCCTTGATCACCCCCGCATCGAGCTTGGAAATATCCACCAGGGTGCCGAGCAGGTTCTCCACGTCTTCCAGGGAATTGCTCACGTTGCGCACCAGAACCTCGCTGGACATCGGCTCGCGCCGTTCCAGCAAGGCACTGGTAAACAGGCGCGCGGCATTCAACGGTTGCAGCAGGTCGTGGCTGACGGCGGCGAGAAACTTGGTCTTCGACAGGTTGGCCTGCTCGGCTTCCTGCTTGGCCTCGCGCAAGCGTGACTCGACCAGGCGACGCTCATCGATCTCGCGCAGCAGCTGGTCGTTGAGGGTGGTCAATTCCGCCGTGCGCTCGCGTACCCGCAGCTCAAGGTTCTGATAAGCCTGATGCAGCGCTTCGGCGGTGCGGCGGCGTTCGGTGATGTCGCGGATCAGCACGAAAATCCCCACCACCTCGCCACTGGCCAGACGGTTGGGCACATAGGAGCGCAGCATGTAGCGCTCCTGGTTGTTGACGTTGGTTTCGGCGAACTCGAAGGTCACGCTCTCACCGGCCAGTGCCCTGGTCACGTAGGACTCCAGCCGCTGGTAATGCTGCTCGCTGTGCACTTCGCGCAGGCTCTGGCCGAGCATCACGCCGCGGGGCCAGCAGTACCATTCTTCGTAGACCTTGTTGGTGAACTCGTAGACCAGGTCGGCATTGAGGTAGGCAATCAATGCCGGTACGTGATCGGTGATCAGGCGGATCCAGTGCTCGCTTTCACTCAGCGCCTCGGCGTGCTGGTAGCGTTCGGTGATGTCGGTGAAGGTGTTGACGAAACCGCCGGTGGGCAGCGGATGGGTGCGGATTTCCAGGACCCGGCCATCGTACAGGCGCTGCTCGCATTCGCGTACCGGTCGCCCGTTGCTATCGCGGCTGGCCGGGGTCAGCAGGTTCAACTCGCTGTCGGCGATCACTTCGGCAAACGGACGATGGGCCGCCACCGGCGCCAGGCCGCTCAACTCCAGGAAGCGCCGGTTCCACAACTCCAGGATGCCTTCGGCGCTGACCATCGCCACCCCTTGGGACAGGTTGTCGACCGCCCGCTGCAACAGGTGCGACTTCTGCGCCACCGCCTGCTCACGGCGCATGGTTTCGCTGAGTTTGACGTCGGTAATGTCGGTGAACAGAATCACCCGCCCCCCCTCCTGGGTCGGCCGCTCGCTGACTTGCAGCCAGCGCCCGTTCTGCAGGCGGTAAAGCAGGTTTTCGTCGGCATGCCCCCGTGGCTCTTCGGTGAACAGGCCGTTGTTCAGCATCAGCCGCTTGACCTCGGTCAGGCGCATGCCGGCGTTGATCCGCACCCGGCTGTTGCGCCAGAACGCCTTGAAGCGGCTGTTGAACAGCACGATGCGCTGCTCGGCATCGAACAGCACGAAGGCGTCGGAAATGCTTTCGATGGCATCGATCAGGTGTTGATGCGCCGTTTCCGCGCGCTGGCGGGCTTCGCTGAGCAGATGATTACCGGCCTTGAGTTCGGCCATGGCCTGGTTCAGGGCATCGGTGCGTTCGCGCACTTGCTCGGCCAGCACCACCGAATGCTGGAATGCCGCGTACGGGTCATTGCCGCGGGTTCCCCCGGACTCGACCCGTTCGATCAGCGCGCCATTGATGCGCTGCAGTTTGTGGTTTTCCAGGCGCAGCCTGGCCAGTTCGGCCTGCAGTTCAGCGATGTCCTGGGGCACGGCCACGGGCAATGGCAACGCCGGTGAAGGTCTGGTTGATGTGCATGCCATTGAACTGTTCTCCGTAGGTGTTGAAACCCATCACCCGTTGCTCACGCAAAAACGTGCCGATCTGATCAAGACTGCCGTCGTCTTCGAGTTCCAGACGCCGCAGGAAACAGTCGCAACCGATGGTCAGCAGCAAATCGCCCAGGCGCTCCTGCAACCCCTCGAACAGGCTCTGCAGGTTCGGCAGCATCGGGCCCGGGGTCATGGCGGTGAGGACGATGCCGTTTTCCACGGCGCAGTAGAAACTCAGGCTCAGGTCCGGATGCACCTGCTGGATGGCCCGCACGTAGTACTGCTGGTTGATCCGCACTGCCAACGGGTGCGCGGCGAAGACCTTGTGATCGAGTTGCGCCACCGGCACGCCGATGTGCCGGGCGTACTCCTCGGCAGCCGGCTCGGCATTGAGCTCGAAGACCCGGCGCAAGGTGCTGTCGGCCCCGGTGACCACCAGCTTCTCGGCGCGGGGCAGCACGTGGTGGGTGGTGAACACTTCGAAATCCAGCCAGGTATTGACCAGCACCACCACGGCCGCGCCGCTGTGGAACTCGCCATCGAAGTACACATGGGTATGGGTCAGGTAGTTGTCGTCGCCGGCCGAGCCGCCGAAATGCGGAATGTCGCCCAATGCCGCGCTCAAGGCCGCCAGGACCATTTCTTCGCGGCTGGACAGGCCATCGAGCAGGGTCAGGGCAAAGCTGTTGCCCTTGATCGGCGCCAGGGTGTTGCTGCGACAGCCACTGACCAGGCGCTCGACCATTTGCTGGGCGTCGATCAGGCTGAAGTGCTCCATCTGGTCGATCAGCTCGACCGCGATGGAAAAGTGCCGGTGATCGAAGCCCACCGCTGTCACGCAATTGCGTCCGTAGCCCAGGGGGGTGATTTCTCCGGCGCTGGTGCAGCCCGCCAGGCGAATACCGCCGAAGCTTTGCTGCAAGGCCTGGCCCAGCGCCTGCAAGTCGTACTCGGCGGAACAGAAGAACAGCACGAACCCCAGGTGCGGATGCAACAACTGTCGTGCCAGTTCCTGCGCGACCTGCCGGGCATCGGTGGCCTGGGACATTGCACTGACGACGCCATTGCTCTGCTGCATCCTTACCTCCCGCAGGTGCGTGTGTATGAGGCACGAGTGTACGAAGTCTGTGGGGGGCGACGAATGCTACTTGGGTAGCGGGTAGCCGCTTCGATGGGATGAGACGGTTGGCGACCCTCGCCGCGATGCGCACGGCCAGGGCCACCTCCCGGGGTTACCAGGTCAGCACCGCGCCCACGGCAAAGGTGTCGGTGTTTTCGTTCTGCTCGTCGGTGTCGTGGCCGTTGATTTCGAACTGGTTGTACTCGGCCACCAGCTTGAGGTTGTCGTTCACGTCATGGAACAACGCGATGCCACGGGTCTCGTAGTCCGCACCGCTGCCGACCACACCGTTGCCATCGTCATTGGTCTTGCCGTAGGACAAGGCCAGGCGGTTCTTGCCCAGTTTGTAGGAGCCCTGCAACAGGTAGCCGTCGCTGTCGACGTTGCGCAGGGTCGGCTCGCCGGCATTGTTGGTGAAAAACGGGTTGATGCCCTTGGCCTGGAAACCGGACCCGGTCAGGGACAAGCCGCCCATCTTCGCCTGCACGCCATAACCGACGCCCTTGGAGGTGACGGTCTCGACCGTGGAGTCGGTGTTGTCCGAGGTCTGGTAGCTGCCGTTGACCCAGCTGTAGATCTGGGCCCCGGCCAGGTCGAACTGATAGGTGACTTCGCTCTCGGTACGCGGGTTTTCCTGATAGGCCTTGCCCGTCGGGCTGCTGTCGTTGGTGTCCACCGGGTCCATGATGCCGACCGCCACGCGCAGACCGTCCATCACCGGGGTGCGATAGGTGATCTGCGAGGTCGGGAACGGATACGGGTAACCGGTGCCGATGTTGCCGAACGACACCCCGCCGCCATCCACCAGCCCCAACGTATCGCTGACCTGACCATAACCGGCGAGCATTTCGTCGAGCAGGATGTTGGAACGGGCGAACAGCCCGAAGTCCTTGCCGATCAGTACTTCGCCCCATTCCGGGTTGGCCACGGTGCCGTAGAACTGCCGCACATCGATGGCGGTGTCGGTGCCATTGGTTTGGCTGTCGTTGATGGTGACCCAGAACGAGGCACGGGCGCCGAGCTTGAGATCGTCGACCTGCTTGCCCATGTTGAACCCCAGGTAGTTGGGCAAGAAGCCCATCTTGACCCGCGCCTGTCGACGGTCGAACTGATCGCCGGCGCGGTCGACATCGCTGTTCACGTAGAAGGCGTTGATGTAGCCGTCGGTGGAGAACGTGGTCTGGTCCTTGTCGTACAGCATGATATCCGCCTGGGCCACCTGGCTCAGGCCGAGGGCAGACAGGCTGGCGATAATGGCAGGCAGAAAACGATGCGTGACGTTCTTATTGTTGTGCATGGCGCGCTCCGAAACGGGGGACTGAGTGTCGGAGGCGATTATCGAAACCAGACCGGCGGCGCCATACGCTGCCTTGGGGCTGGTTTTCAGGTGCTTTGGAGGGGCCGGCGGTGCGTGACCGCTATGGCGTAAGACCGCTGGTCGGCGAGGCTCGCCACTTAGGGTGTAGGCCTGTGGACCCCATTGGCGTCCACAGGAACCGGTACCGGCTAGGCGTTGGCCCGAAACAGCATGTAGCCGGCGACCACGACGCAGATGCTGGCGAACCCGATCTGCAACGCCCGCGCCGGCACCCGGGCGCAGAGCTTGCGGCCGATGATCATGCCGACGATGCTGGAAACGATGAAGGCAATGCCCAAACCATCGATGCGCACCCCGGCATGGAACGCGCCGATCACGCCGATGGCCGAAATCAGGCTGATCACCATCAGCGAGGTGGCGATGATCCCGCGCATCTGCACATCGGTCAGTTGTTTGAAGGCCGGGACAATCAGAAAACCGCCGCCCACCCCCAGCAATCCCGAGACCACGCCGGTCACTGCCCCGAGCGCGGCGAGGGTCGCGGTGCATTTAGCGGTCCAGGAAAAGCGCCCGGTTTGTTGATCGAGCATGCAGTTCTTCTGGCCCCAGTTGGCCTGACCGTGATCGCTGGGACCCTCGTCCTTGCGCTCGCGGCGCAACATCCGCCCGGCCACCACGACCATCAGCAGGCTGAACAGGATCATCAGGATTTTTTCCGGCAACTGGTGGGCAAAGTAGATGCCCACCGGCGAAAACACCGCACCGAGCGCGGCGATCAGCAGCGCCGCGCGATAACGCACCAGGCCATGGCGCAAGCCGTCGATGGCACCCACCGCTGCCGCACTGCCCACCGCGAACAACGCCACCGGAGCGGCCTGGGTCATGCTCCAGCCCAACCCCAACACCAGGGCCGGGACCGCAAGGATACCGCCGCCGGCGCCAGTCAGGCCGAGCACCAACCCCATCACTACACCAAACAGACTTGCCAGTAACATAGGGAGTTCTCAGTCGACCTTGGACACACGTGTCAGCCACTCGCGGCCCTTGAGCATACCGTTCCAGTAGAACCACGGTAGCAGTGTCGCCTTCAGCCACCACGCCGAGCGACGCGGGGTCGTCGGGTCAAGGGGAAAGGTCGGCAGCAACTTGCCCGCGTAACCGAACTCGGCAAGGATCACCTTGCCCTTCTCCACCGTCAGCGGACATGAGCCATAACCGTCGTACTTCAGCGGCAGCGGCTGTTGCTTGCGCAAGGCCAGCAGGTTTTCGGCCACCACCACGATCTGCTTGCGCACCGCCGCGGCGGTTTTTGCATTGGTGGTGCCGCAGATATCACCCAGCGCGAAGACGCCGGGATAACGCGGATGCTGCAGGCTGTGGGGGTCGACCTCGCACCAGCCGGCGGCATCGGCCAGCGAACTGCGGGCAACGAAATCCGGGGCCACCTGAGGCGGCACGACATGCAGCAGATCAAAGGTCTTTGCCTGGCGGGTGACATTGCCATCGGCATCCCTGACGTCGAACCATGCGGTTTTCGCCGGGCCGTCGACCTTGACCAGGTTGGAGTTGAAGGCCAGCCGGGCTTTGTACTTCTCGATGTATTTCATCAGCGGCGGGACAAAGGTCGCCACACCGAACAGCGCCGCGCCCGCCAGATTGAATTCGACGTCGATGTTGTTCAGCACACCGGCCTTGCGCCAGTGATCGCAGGACAGGTACAGCGCCTTTTGTGGGGCGCCGGCACATTTGATCGGCATGGCCGGCTGGGTGAACAAAACCTTGCCGCCGCGCAGTTTCTGCACCTGATCCCAGGTGTAGGTCGCGTGGCGATAGCTGTAATTGGAGGTCACGCCGTGCTGGCCGAGGGTGTCCTCCAGGCCTTCGATTTTCTCCCAGGCCAGGCGCAGGCCAGGGCAGACCACCAGGTTTTGATAGCCGACCGTACGCGCGTCACCGAGGGTGAGTTGGCGCTTGTCGGGATCGATGCCCGTCACGGCCGCCTGCAGCCAATGGGCGCCGCGCGGCATCACCGACGCCATAGGCCGCACGGTGTTTTCCACGTTGTAGGCACCACCGCCGACCAGCGTCCAGGCCGGTTGATAGTAGTGCCGGGAGTCGGGTTCGATCACGGTGATGTTCAGGTGCGGGCTACGCTTGAGCAGGCTGGCGACAAGGCCTATGCCTGCGGTGCCGCCGCCGATGACCACGATATCTGCACTGATGGATGGGCCCCAGTGTTGATCGTTCATTGCTTGTTCCTTTTACTGCACGCAAGGATTGAGGCTAGTCGAAGCGAAATCTCATTGGATTTGTGTGCTGGCTTGCATTCAGGGTTGAACCCAGCTTTTAAGCACCGCCCCGCAATAAAGCCCGGAGAGGGTTTTCATCACCTGGATCACTTCGTGACTGGCGAGACCGTAAAAAATGTACTTGCCTTCACGACGGGTGGCGACCAGTCCTTCATCGCGCAGGATCCCCAATTGCTGGGACAGGGTCGGTTGGCGCACGCCGGTCATTTTTTCCAGTTCGCCTACATTGCGTTCGCCCTGGGTCAACTGGCACAGGATCAACAGGCGATCCTCATTGGCCAGGGCCTTGAGCAGCGCACAGGCCTTGGAGGCCGAGGCGCGCAGTTGGGCGACTTCACATTCGTTCAGACTGGATTGCATTTGCAGGATGCCTTCAACGTCACTTAAGCTGCGAACATTATGTTTAAACATAAAGTGTTGCAACCCATGACTGACTTTTCTCCCCCTGCACAGGTTCGTGTCCATGCCCGCGCTGATTGAAGCTTTCCTCGACCCCGCCTCCTCGACCTACAGCTACGTGGTCTACGAGGCCGATGGCGGGCAGTGTGCGATTGTCGATCCGGTGCTCGACTACGACGCAGCCGCCGGGCGTACCGCGACCGCCCAGGCCGATAAAATCATCGCCTTCGTCCGCGCCCGTCACTTGCAAGTGCAATGGCTGCTGGAAACCCACGCCCACGCCGATCACCTGTCCGCCGCGCCGTACCTGCGCGGGGTGCTTGGCGGCAAAATCGCCATTGGCGAGTCGATCAGCAAGGTCCAGGACGTGTTCAAGGCGCTGTTCAATCTCGAGCCATCCTTTCGCGTCGACGGCTCCCAGTTCGATCACCTGTTCGCCCCCAACGAATCGTTCATGATCGGCAACCTCAAGGCGACCGCTCTGCACGTGCCCGGCCATACCCCGGCGGACATGGCTTACCTGATCGACGAAGATGTGATTCTGGTGGGCGATACGATGTTCATGCCCGACGTCGGCTCTGCCCGTTGTGACTTCCCCGGTGGCAATGCCAATCAGATGTTCGCCTCGATCCAGAAACTGCTGGCCTTTCCCGCCAGCGTGCGCCTCTACGTCTGCCACGACTATCCGCCCGAGGGACGCGCGTCCCAATGCATGACCACCGTCGGTGAACAGCGCAAAAGCAATATCCACGTACGAGACGGCATCGACGAAAACGCCTTCGTGGAAATGCGCACCCGACGCGATGCCGGGTTGGGGATGCCGACACTATTACTGCCGGCGATCCAGGTGAATGTGCGGGCGGGGAGCTTGCCGCCGGCCGAGGACAACGGCGTGACCTACCTGAAAATCCCGATCAACAAGCTCTAAAGCGGCGATCCTTTGACCTTCAATTACCCAGCGTCAACCCATTGGCCGGCAACGGCAGCGCAGTCTTGTACCGAACCTGCTTGAGCGCAAAGCTCGAACGGATGTTCGCCACCCCCGGGACTTTGGTCAGAAAGTCCATCATGAAACGCTCCAGCGACTGGATGGTCGGCACCAGCACCCGGATCAGGTAGTCCGGGTCGCCGGCCATCAGGTAGCACTCCATCACTTCGGGGCGATCGGAAATCGCCTCTTCGAAATGCTGCAACGCCTCCTCCACCTGCTTCTCCAGGCTGACGTGAATGAACACGTTCACATGCAGCCCCAACAGGTCGGCATCGAGCAGCGTCACTTGCTCGCGAATCACCCCCAGTTCTTCCATGGCCTTGACCCGGTTGAAACACGGGGTCGGCGACAGGTTCACCGAACGCGCCAGGTCGGCGTTGGTGATGCGTGCGTTCTCTTGAAGGCTGTTGAGAATGCCGATGTCGGTACGGTCAAGTTTACGCATGAGACAAAACCACCTGTTTTTTGTGCTTATGCAGGTTTTTTATCTGCAAATGATCTTTAGCGCAACGAAACAGAGAGAAATATTCTTCTTGGCCGGGCCTATGATTGTTGTAGGACAAGATTTCTTCTACCGAAGGAAAACTGTCAGCTCACTACAAGAAATTCACAAGATCGAGCGTAGAAGCCATGACCCAAGCGTATGAACCGCTGCGCCTGCACGTCCCCGAACCCTCGGGCCGTCCCGGCTGTAAAACCGACTTCTCCTACCTGCATCTGACCGATGCCGGCACGGTGCGCAAACCCCAAATCGACGTTGAACCGGCTGACACGGCTGACCTGGCCCGTGGACTGATTCGCGTGCTCGACGACCAGGGCAACGCCCTCGGCCCCTGGGCCGAAGGCGTCTCTAGCGAGATCCTGCGCAAGGGCATGCGTGCCATGCTCAAGACCCGCATCTACGACAACCGCATGGTGGTTGCCCAGCGTCAGAAAAAGATGTCGTTCTACATGCAGAGCCTTGGCGAAGAAGCCATCGGCAGTGCCCAGGCCCTGGCCCTGAACATCGACGACATGTGCTTCCCGACCTACCGCCAGCAAAGCATCCTGATGGCCCGCGACGTTCCGCTGGTCGGCCTGATCTGCCAGCTGCTGTCCAACGAGCGCGATCCGCTCAAGGGACGTCAGTTGCCGATCATGTACTCGGTCAAGGAGTCCGGTTTCTTCACCATCTCCGGCAACCTCGCCACCCAGTTCATCCAGGGTGTGGGCTGGGGCATGGCCTCTGCGATCAAGGGCGACACCAAAATCGCCTCGGCCTGGATCGGCGACGGCGCCACCGCCGAGTCGGACTTCCACACCGCCCTGACCTTCGCCCACGTGTACCGCGCGCCGGTGATCCTCAACGTGGTCAACAACCAGTGGGCGATCTCCACCTTCCAGGCGATTGCCGGTGGTGAAGCCACCACCTTCGCCGGTCGCGGCGTCGGTTGCGGCATTGCCTCCCTGCGGGTCGACGGCAACGATTTCTACGCGGTCTACGCCGCCTCTGCCTGGGCCGCCGAACGTGCGCGCCGCGGCCTCGGCCCGACCATGATCGAATGGGTCACCTACCGCGCCGGCCCGCATTCGACCTCTGATGATCCGTCGAAATACCGTCCCGCCGATGACTGGAGCCACTTCCCGCTGGGTGATCCGATTGCGCGCCTCAAGCAGCACCTGATCAAGACCGGTCACTGGTCCGAAGAAGAGCACGCCGCCGTCAGCGCCGAACTCGAAGCCCAAGTGATCGCCGCACAGAAAGAAGCCGAGCAGTACGGCACCCTCGCCGGCGGCCAGATTCCGAGCGCCGCGACCATGTTCGAAGACGTCTACAAAGAGATGCCGGAGCACTTGAAGCGCCAGCGCCAAGAGTTGGGGATCTGACATGAACGATCACAACAACAATATCGAGCTGGAAACCGCCATGACCACGACCACCATGACCATGATCCAGGCCCTGCGCTCGGCCATGGATGTGATGCTTGAACGTGACGACAACGTCGTGGTCTTCGGCCAGGACGTGGGCTACTTCGGCGGCGTGTTCCGCTGCACCGAAGGCCTGCAGAACAAGTACGGCACCTCCCGGGTGTTCGACGCGCCGATCTCCGAAAGCGGCATCGTCGGTGTCGCCGTGGGCATGGGCGCCTACGGTCTGCGTCCGGTAGCTGAAATCCAGTTCGCCGACTACGTCTACCCGGCCTCCGACCAGATCATTTCCGAAGCCGCCCGCCTGCGTTACCGCTCGGCCGGCGAGTTCACCGCACCGATGACCCTGCGCATGCCTTGCGGCGGCGGCATCTACGGCGGCCAGACCCACAGCCAGAGCATCGAGGCGATGTTCACCCAGGTCTGCGGCTTGCGCACGGTGATGCCGTCCAACCCGTACGACGCCAAGGGCCTGTTGATCGCCTCCATCGAAAACGATGACCCGGTGATCTTCCTCGAGCCGAAACGCCTGTACAACGGCCCGTTCGACGGCCACCACGACCGCCCGGTAACCCCGTGGTCGAAGCACCCCGCCGCGCAAGTGCCGGATGGCTACTACACCGTGCCGCTGGACGTCGCTGCTATCACCCGTCCGGGCAAGGACGTCACCGTGCTGACCTACGGCACCACCGTGTACGTATCGCAAGTCGCTGCTGAAGAAAGCGGCGTTGATGCCGAAGTCATCGACCTGCGCAGCCTGTGGCCGCTGGACCTGGAAACCATCGTCAAATCGGTGAAAAAGACCGGCCGTTGCGTGGTGGTGCACGAAGCCACCCGTACCTGCGGCTTTGGTGCCGAACTGGTGTCGCTGGTGCAAGAGCATTGCTTCCACCACCTGGAAGCGCCGATCGAACGCGTCACCGGTTGGGACACCCCCTACCCGCACGCGCAAGAGTGGGCGTATTTCCCAGGCCCGTCCCGAGTGGGCGCGGCGTTGAAACGGGTCATGGAGGTCTGAATGGGCACGCACGTTATTAAAATGCCGGACATTGGTGAAGGCATTGCAGAAGTTGAATTGTCGGTATGGCACGTCAAGGTCGGCGACATGGTCGTCGAAGATCAGGTGCTGGCCGATGTCATGACCGACAAAGCGATGGTCGATATCCCGTCGCCGGTGCATGGCAAGGTCATTGCCCTCGGTGGCCAGCCGGGCGAAGTCATGGCGGTCGGCAGTGTACTGATCAGCATTGAAGTCGAAGGCGCGGGCAACGTTAAGGAGTCGGCGCAACCGGCACCTGTGAAACAAGCGCCAGTCGCAGCGCCGAAAGTCGAAGCCGTGGTGGAAAGCAAACCGGTTGCCGCCCCAGCGCCGAAAGCTGCCGTATGCCAGGGCCCGATGGTCGCTCGCGCAGCCGATGAACGCCCCTTGGCTTCCCCGGCCGTACGCAAGCATGCGCTGGACCTGGGCATTCAGTTGCGTCTGGTCCGTGGCAGCGGCCCGGCCGGTCGTGTGCTGCATGAAGACCTCGACGTCTACCTGGCCCAGGGTCAGTCGAATGCATCGACGGTCAGCAGCGGCTACACCCAGCGCACCGACGAACAGCAGATCCCGGTGATCGGCATGCGCCGCAAGATCGCCCAGCGCATGCAGGACGCCACCCAACGCGCCGCCCACTTCAGCTACGTCGAAGAAATCGACGTCACCGCCGTGGAAGAGTTGCGCGCGCACCTCAACGAAAAACACGGCGCGACTCGCGGCAAGCTGACTTTGCTGCCGTTCCTGGTCCGCGCCCTGGTTGTCGCCCTGCGCGACTTCCCGCAGATCAATGCCCGTTACGACGACGAAGCCCAGGTCATCACTCGCCTTGGTGCAGTGCATGTCGGCATCGCCACCCAGGCCGACATCGGTTTGATGGTGCCGGTGGTGCGTCATGCCGAAGCCCGCAGCCTGTGGGACAACGCGGCCGAAATCTCCCGTTTGGCCACTGCCGCACGCAATGGCAAGGCCAGCCGCGACGAGCTGTCCGGCTCGAGCATCACCCTGACCAGCCTTGGCGCCTTGGGCGGCATCGTCAGCACGCCGGTGCTGAACCTGCCGGAAGTGGCAATTGTCGGCGTCAACAAGATCGTCGAACGGCCGATGGTGATCAAAGGCCAGATCGTGATCCGCAAGATGATGAACCTCTCCAGCTCCTTCGATCACCGCGTGGTCGACGGCATGGATGCGGCGCTATTCATCCAGGCCATTCGTGGTCTGCTCGAACAACCCGCCACCCTGTTTGTGGAGTAAGTCATGCAAACTCTGAACACCACGCTGCTGATCATCGGCGGCGGCCCTGGCGGTTATGTGACGGCGATCCGTGCCGGTCAGTTGGGCATCCCGACCATTCTGGTGGAAGGCCAATCGTTGGGCGGCACCTGCCTGAACATCGGCTGCATTCCGTCCAAGGCACTGATTCACGTCGCCGAGCAATTTCATCAGACCCGGCACCACCATCAGCTTTCGCCCCTGGGCATCAGCGTTTCCGCGCCGACGCTGGACATCACCAAGAGCGTCGAATGGAAAGACGGCATCGTCGATCGCCTGACCACCGGCGTCGCGGCGCTGCTGAAAAAGAATAAGGTCCAGGTCGTTCAAGGCTGGGCCAAGGTGGTTGACGGTAAAACCATCGATGTTGGCGACACGCGCATTCTGTGCGAGCACCTGGTGCTGGCCACCGGTTCGAAAAGCGTGAACCTGCCGATGTTGCCGATTGGCGGCCCGATCATTTCGTCCACCGAAGCGCTTGCGCCGACCTCCGTGCCGAAACGACTGATCGTGGTCGGTGGCGGTTACATCGGTCTGGAGCTGGGCATTGCCTATCGCAAGCTCGGCGCCGAGGTCAGCGTGGTGGAAGCGCAGGAGCGCATCCTGCCGGCCTACGACGCCGAACTGACCCAGCCTGTGCACGACGAACTGAGAAAACTCGGCGTGAAGCTTTACTTGAAGCACAGCGTGCAAGGCTTCGATTCAAAAGAAAATAGCCTGCAAGTACTGGCCCCGAACGGCGCGACCCTGAACCTGGAAACCGATCAGGTGCTGGTGGCCGTCGGTCGCAAGCCGAACACCCAGGGCTGGAACCTCGAAGCGCTGAACCTGGACATGAACGGTTCGTCGATCAAGATCGACCACCGTTGCCAGACCAGCATGCGCAACGTGTATGCCATCGGCGACCTGAGCGGCGAACCGATGCTCGCGCACCGGGCCATGGCCCAGGGCGAGATGGTCGCCGAGCTGATCAGCGGTAAATCCCGCGAGTTCAACCCGACCGCCATCGCCGCCGTGTGCTTCACCGACCCGGAACTGGTGGTGGTCGGCAAGACCCCGGACGAGGCCAACGCCGCAGGTTTGGACTGCATCGTGTCGAGCTTCCCGTTCGCCGCCAACGGCCGGGCGATGACCCTGGAGTCGAAAAGCGGCTTCGTGCGCGTGGTCGCTCGTCGGGACAATCATGTGATTGTCGGCTGGCAGGCGGTGGGCGTTGGGGTGTCGGAGTTGTCCACGGCGTTCGCGCAAAGCCTGGAAATGGGCGCGCGGCTGGAAGACATCGGCGGCACCATCCATGCGCACCCGACCCTGGGTGAGGCGGTGCAGGAAGCCGCCTTGCGCGCGCTGGGGCATGCGTTGCATCTGTAAAGATCAAAAGATCGCAGCCTGCGGCAGCTCCTACAGGTAGCCGCCGATCCCGTAGGAGCTGCCGCAGGCTGCGATCTTTTCGACGAATAACCGGGAAGTTTAATAAGCAGGCTAATAAATCTGCTTCTCCCCCTATCGTCTGGGCTGCGATTTAGCCCAAGAATGAAGTATTGTTGTCCCCATCCAAAAAACGTCAGAAGCCTTGAACCGTTTCGACGGTTGTTCAGTGATAGAGGGTGTCATGGGTAACGAAAGCATCAATTGGGACAAGCTGGGTTTTGACTACATCAAGACCGACAAGCGCTATCTGTCGTACTTTCGCAATGGCGAGTGGGACAAAGGCACCCTGACCGAAGATAACGTGCTGCACATCAGCGAAGGCTCCACAGCCCTTCACTATGGCCAGCAATGCTTCGAAGGCATGAAGGCCTATCGTTGCAAGGACGGCTCGATCAACCTGTTCCGCCCGGACCAGAACGCCCTGCGCATGCAGCGCAGCTGCGCCCGCCTGCTGATGCCGCAGGTGGAAACCGAGCAGTTCATTGAAGCCTGCAAGGAAGTGGTCCGCGCCAACGAACGTTTCATCCCGCCTTACGGCACCGGCGGCGCGCTGTACCTGCGCCCGTTCGTGATCGGCGTGGGTGACAACATCGGCGTGCGTACCGCCCCCGAGTTCATCTTCTCGATCTTCTGCATTCCGGTCGGCGCCTACTTCAAGGGCGGCCTGACCCCGCACAACTTCCAGATCTCCAGCTACGACCGCGCCGCGCCACAAGGCACCGGTGCCGCCAAGGTCGGTGGCAACTACGCCGCCAGCCTGATGCCGGGCTCCAAGGCCAAGAAAGCCCACTTCGCCGACGCCATCTACCTGGATCCGATGACCCACACCAAGATCGAGGAAGTCGGTTCGGCCAACTTCTTCGGGATCACCCACGACAACAAGTTCGTGACCCCGAACTCGCCATCGGTACTGCCGGGCATCACCCGTCTGTCGCTGATCGAGCTGGCCAAGACTCGTCTGGGCCTGGAAGTGATCGAAGGCGACGTGCTCATCGACAAGCTCTCCGACTTCAAGGAAGCCGGCGCTTGCGGTACTGCCGCGGTGATCACGCCAATCGGCGGCATCGACTACAACGACCACCTGCACGTGTTCCACAGCGAAACCGAAGTCGGCCCGGTCACCCAGAAGCTCTACAAAGAGCTGACCGGCGTGCAAACCGGCGATATCGAAGCGCCAGCGGGCTGGATCGTCAAGGTTTGACCTGACACCAGACGCACAAAAGCCCCCCATCGGGTGACCGATGGGGGGCTTTTTCATGGCCGAATGAAAAGATTGCAGCCTGCGGCGGCGCCTACAATGGCCGCCGCCCAACCCCCGTAGGAGCTGCCGCAGGCTGCGATCTTTTGCCATCGCGCTCAATGGGCAACTCAACCCCGAACCGCCCTGCCATCTCCCTGCGCCCCAACGCCGTCAACGCCAACGCCCGACTGTCCAGATCCTGGGTCACCCACTTGCGCTTGAGCGCCGTTTGCAGCAACGCCGCCCCCAGCGACCCGCCCAGATGTGGCCGGCGCATGCTCCAGTCCAGGCACGGGCAGGCAAAGCGGCGGCGCAAGGTGCTCAAGTCCTGCACCTCGATCCCGAGCCCTTGAAACATTGCCGTACCGCTGTCGCTCAAGCGATAGGCCTGTTCGTCGGTTTCCTCAAGCCAGCCCGCTTCGAGCATCCGGTCATGCATCAGCACCGCCAGGGTGCCGGCCATGTGGTCGTAGCAGGTGCGGGCAAATTGCAGGCGATCCGGGGTCCGCGCACGGAAGCCCGGCGCGGCGTACTGGCCGATCACCATCAGTGCCTCCAGGGCCTGGGCCACGCGTTTGTCCGCCAGGCTGTAATAGCGGTGACGTCCCTGGACGTGCAGCCGCACCAGCGCCAGCTCCTTGAGTTTGGCCAGGTGGGCACTGGCGGTCGACGCGCTGACTTCGGCCACCGCCGCCAGTTCGGTACTGGTACGGGCGTGGCCGTCCATCAGCGAACAGAGGATTTTCGTCCGCGCCGGCTCAGCGATGGCTGCCGCCACCTGCGAGACGCCGATGTCGTGTTGTTCTGCGCTCATATTTCGCTCCCGGACGAATCAATGCCCTTTCGGACTGGAGATAGTAGCAACACTTTCCAACAACAAAAGGCTGTGACCCATGGACCCGATCATCGCTGCGACCCATGCCGATCCTTATCCCTACTACGCACAACTGCGTGCCGAGGGCGGGCTGGCTTTTCATCCGGTGCTGAACCTGTGGGTGGCCAGTAGCGCCCGGGCGGTGGCCGCCGTGCTGGCCCATCCCGATTGCCACGTTCGCCCCGCGCAGGAGCCAGTCCCCAGGGTGATTGCCGATGGCATGGCCGGCCAGGTGTTCGGCCAATTGATGCGCATGAATGAAGGTGAACGCCAGCATTGTCCACGGTCGGCGATTGCGCCGGGGCTGGAGTTGATCGATACACGGGAAGTCGAAGCTCTGGTCAACGCCCGATTGATGACTGCGGATGCCGCTGGCCTGTACAACGCCATGTTTCGTGGACCGGTGTGCGTGGTGGCGGCGTTGTTGGGGTTCACCCCGGCCCAGGGCCGCGCCATCAGCGAGTTGACGGCGGATTTCGTCGCCTGCCTGTCGCCCTTGAGCGACGCGGCACAATTGACCGCCGCCAACGCTGCCGCCGAACACTTGAGCGGTTACTTCATCGAATTGCTCGACGATCCGCACAACCACAGCCCTTTGCTGGCAGGTATCGGCCAGCGCTTCGCCTGCGGCGCACCGCAAACCCTGATCGCCAACCTGATCGGCCTGTGCTCCCAGACCTTCGAGGCCACTGCCGGGCTGATCGGCAGCACCGTGTTGGCCTTGATTCATCATTCGTCGCTGCGCAGCGAATCAACCTCTGTCGAAGACCTGCTGGCCGAAGTGCAGCGCTTCGACCCGCCGGTACAGAACACCCGCCGTTTCGTCGCCGCCCCCTGCGAGGTTGACGGGGTGAGGCTGAACGCCACCGACGTGATCCTGGTGCTGCTGGCCTCGGCCAATCGCGACCCGCAGCTCAACGACAACCCCGACACCTTCCTGCTCGACCGCCCGAACCGGCGCAGCTTCACCTTCGGTGCGGGGCGTCATCAATGCCCGGGGCAGCGCCTGGCGATGAGCATTGCAGGTGCCACGCTCAAGCAATTTCTGGCGATGCGACCGGCACTGGAGCAACTGAAACGGCAATACCGCCCATCCACGAATGGACGGATTCCGTTATTCAGTGATTGAGCGAAAGCCGCTCAAGCCGTGCGGTACTCGACGGTCAGGTGCGACAGTTCATGGACCGGCGCCAGGCGTTCGCGAATGGTGTCGGCACTGACATTGGCCGCGGCCACAACGCTGACAATCGCGGCCCGCGCCTGGGGGCCGACCTGCCAGACATGCAGATCGCTGATGCGCACATCGTCCGATGACTCCAGCAGTTCACGAATTTCATCGGCAACGTGCTCATCCGTGACATCGAGCAACACCGCAGCGCTGTCACGCATCAATCCAACGGCCCATTTCGCGATCACGATGGCGCCCACAATGCCCATCACCGGGTCCAGCCACACCCATCCCAGATAGCGCCCGGCCAGCAATGCGGCAATCGCCAGCACCGAGGTCAAGGCGTCGGCCAACACATGGACATAGGCCGAGCGCAGGTTGTTGTCGTGATGGTGATGATGGCCGTGGTCATGGCTGTGTCCGTGATCGTGGCCATGATGACCGTGGTCGCCCGCCAGCAAAAAGGCACTGGCGATGTTCACTGCCAACCCGACCACCGCAATCACCGTCGCTTCGGTGAATGCCACGGTCGTCGGCTGAAACAGGCGATAAACGGATTCACCGGCAATGCCGATCGCCACCAGCCCCAGCACCATGGCCGAGGCAAAACCCGCGAGATCCCCGACCTTGCCGGTGCCGAAGCTGTAGCGCGCGTTGTTGGCATTGCGCCGTGCGAATCCATAGGCCGCCGCCGCGATGCCCAAGGCCCCGGCATGGGTGGCCATGTGAAAACCATCGGCCAGCAGCGCCATGGAACCAGTGATGTAACCGGCAGCAATTTCACCAATCATCATCACGAACGTCAGCGCCACCACCCATAAGGTGCGACGGGCGTTTTCATCATGGGATGCGCCGAGAAACACATGGTCGTGGGCAAAACGCGAAGCCTGGGGTGTCTGTTTCATGGAATTCAGGCCTCTATTTGGCATAACGGCGGATGGCCAGCAACAAGTCTTCCACGCCCTGGGCGCGATCCTCATCGCTCAAGTCCGGATGGGCCACGTGCTCGCGGGCATGGGCGTCGATGAATTGCTCCAGCAGACCATTGACCGCGCCCCGAATGGCCGCGACCAGGTGCAGGGTCTTGGCGCAATCGGCATCGGTCTCAAGCGCTCGCTCTACCGCTTCCACCTGCCCGGCAATCCGTCTGACCCGCTTGATCAAGTCATCTTTATGTTCGTGAATGTGCGACATACCTATACCCCCTACCCCTATATGGCGCGTATGTTCACCGATAGAGCGGAGCCTGGCAAGTCACAACCCGATGACAGGTCGGCCTGACATCAATATTCGCCAGCCAGCTAGTTGCTAAAGGACTTGGTTCAACACCCCAATTGCCCGACCCGCTCTGCATCCGGCCAGAACAACGCCGCCTGCCCTACTCGCACACCCTGTTGATCAATGAGCGTCCACACCTTGCCTTCATGAATCATGAAGGCATTACCCTGCCGGTCCACCCGATAGCCACTGTAACCGTGGGCAATGCCATGGGCCGTGACTTGTTCCAGCAGGGTCTGGCGCACGGCGCGGTCCAGTGGCGAGGCGCTGAACCGTGACGGCATGCCCAGAAACTCCGGGCGCGGGTACTTGAAGCAGGCCAGCGCCTGTTCGTTGGCGTAGAAGAACAGAGGGTCGTCCTCCGTGCCGTGGGCCAGCAGACTGTAAGGCGCGTGGGCGTGCAGCCAGTGCAGGCGTTCAGGCCCGGTCAGCAACTGCGGGGCTGGCAGGGGTTCACCGGTCCAGTGCCGATAGGACTCGTCCAGCAGTTCGATCGCCGTGGCGTATTCGTTGATTGGCAACCCGCCTTCTCCTCTTCAGATCGTGGTTTCAAGCCCGGCCAGCCTATCCAAAGCAGCCTGGAAAGTCCCGCCGCCCGGCCGATTAGTTACACCGTGTTAAAACAGTCATGACCGGCAGTGCGTTTATCCCACCGGCCTTTCTCCATAAAGTCAGCCTGATCATGGTGAACAACGAGGCTCGATCGATGCAGACCCAACTGGACAAGTCCCTGAGTGCTTTTGCGCGGGCAGACCTGCTGCAAGGTCCCACGCCCATTCAGCGGGCTGCGCGAATCGAACAACTGCTGGGGCTGGACAAGCAGGGTATCGGCCTGTTTCTCAAACGCGACGACCATATGTTGATCGGCGCGGGCGGCAACAAGTTGCGCAAGCTTGAATTCCATATCGGCGCGGCGCTGCAAGCCGGGGTCGATACGATCATTACCGTGGGCGGCATCCAGTCCAATCATGCGCGCCTGACTGCCGCGGTGTGCGCCCGGCTGGGCATCGCCTGCGAGCTGTTCCTGACCCGGGCCGTGGCCAAAGCCGAGGTGGATTACGAACTCAACGGCAATGTGCTGCTCGACCAGCTATTCGGCGCGCAGATGCAGGTGTTTGCCGGCGGTACCGACTCACTGGCCAAAGCCGAGGCCAGGGCGGCACAGCTTCGGGATTGCGGACGCAAGGTCATGGTGCTGCCGACGGGTGGCTCGACCCCCTTGGGCAGCCTCGGCTATGCCCGCTGTGCAGCGGAAATCGCCCTGCAAGAGGCGGAGCTGGATCTGACGCTCAATCAAGTGGTGGTCCCCAACGGCAGCGCCGGGACCCATGCCGGGCTCGCGGCGGGTTTCCATTTGCTTGGCCGGGGTACTTCCTTGGTCAAGTCGTTCTCGGTGTTGTCCGACCAGGACTCATCAGCGGCGAGAACTCTGCAATTGACCCAAGAGACATTGGCGCTCCTGGGCAGCAGCGCCGAGGTGCAGGCTGATGAGATGGTGATTGACGGCAGCCAGTTGGGCGCCGGCTATGGCCTGCCAACCGCCGCCATGCAGGACGCGGTACGCCTGATGGCGCGTGCCGAAGGCCTGCTGGTCGACCCGGTGTACTCCGGCAAAGCCTTTGCGGGTTTGCTGGCCGAGCTGCAGCAAGGGCGCTTCGCCCCCGGGGACAACGTGCTGTTCGTCATGACCGGCGGTACGCCCGGCCTCTACGCGTACCGGGAAACCTTTCAGGCCTGAGGATCAATCATCCCGCGTCAGCACTTCCAGCAATTCAATTTCGAAGATCAGGTTCGAATTCGGCGTGATCTTGCCCATGGTGCGTTCGCCATAGGCCAGGTGCGCCGGCACCAGCAACTTGCGCTTGCCACCGACCTGCATGCCGATGATGCCCTGGTCCCAGCCCTTTATGACCCGACCGGTGCCGATCACGCACTGGAAGGGTTTGCCCCGGCTGTAGGAAGAATCGAATTCGGTCCCGTCCTCCAGCCAGCCACGGTACTGGGTGGTGATCAGCGCGCCTTTTACGGCGGCTTTTCCGTCACCCACCTGAAGATCGATTACCTGAAGCTCGTCATTCATTGAATTCACTCGTATGCTCTCTCGCCCTCAAGGGCCTGATGGGCGCCGTTTTCCCAGATTTGCCCTCGATTGGCAACCATTGCTGACTCCCGCGCGGCGTTCAAAGCTGTTTGCTGAACTAAAATAATCAACAATTACCCGTACGGTTCACCGCCCTGATGGCCATCCCCGAATGATCCTGCTCTGGACCAGCGTCATCCTTGGTTCAACGACGCTCACCCTGATCGTCGCGCTGGTCTGGCGCGAACGTTCGCTGCAAAAGCAACTGGCCGAATATCGCAGCATCGTCACCCGCCTGTCCGAAAGCCGGAACATCCACCAGGACGGCGACGCCGAGCGCTTCAAACGCAGCCAGTACTTTGCCCGCATCGGCACCTGGGATTGGGATGTCGACACCGACCGGTTGTATTGGTCAGACGCGATTTTCGGCATGTTTGGCTTCAAGATCGGCGAAGTGACGCCCTCCTACGCCCTGTTCTGCTCCTGCGTGCATCCGGACGACCGGCTCAGGGTTCGGGCCGGCGAACTGCGTTGCCTGGAAACCGGCGAAAACCATGACGAGGAATACCGCGTGGTCTGGCCCGACGGAACGATCCGCTGGCTGCGGGAAACCGGCAACGTGGTCAAGAATGACCACGACGAAACGATCAAGATGATGGGCGTGGTACGCGACATCACTGAAGAAAAGGCCTCGGCCAACTACCTCAAGCACCTGGCCCATTACGACCCGTTGACCGGCCTGCCCAATCGCCTGGTGCTCGAGGAGCGCCTGTCCGAAGCCCTGGAGCTGGCGCGCGCCAGTGCCACGCGGGTGGCGCTGGTGTTTGTCGATCTCAATGGCTTCAAGGCCATCAACGACCATTATGGTCATGCCGCCGGCGACCGGGTGCTGGTCACGACCGCCACACGGCTCAAGCGCATCCTGCGCGGCACCGACACCGTCGCCCGGATCGGCGGCGACGAATTCGTGGTCATTCTCCAGGGTCTGCCCCAGGGCAAAAACCTGCAAGACGAAGCGCGCAGCATCTGCCAGCAAATCTTCGTCGAACTCTCCCCGCCCGTGACCATCGGCAACGACCAGCGCCACATCGGCACCAGCCTCGGGGTCGCGGTGTTCCCCGATCATGCGCCGAGCATTGACCGCTTGCTGCACATTGCCGACCTGGCGATGTATGAGGCCAAGCGCAGCGGGAACAATCAGTATCGGCTGGGCACCGTGAGCGTGGTGCGGGCACATAGCGAATAGCGTTTCGTCGCCTGGTGCCGGGGCGCGTTACATGACTGTTATCATAATAATCTTTCGAACTGTACCGGCTACGTTGAGTTGCACCCGCGTAGGCTGGTCGAAAACTCAGCGGAATTTCGCCATGCACATCGCCATTCTGACCTTTGACGGTTTCAACGAACTGGATTCGCTGATCGCCTACGGCATGCTCAGCAGGGTTTCCCTGCTCGGGGACAAGGACTGGCGCGTGAGCATCGCGTCGCCGACGCCGCAGGTCACGTCGATGAATGGTTTGACCATCGATGCACACATCGATCTCGCCGAGGCCTGTCAGGCGGATGCAGTGCTGGTGGGCAGTGGCCGCAAGACCCGGGAAGTGGCTGCCACTCCCGGGATCATGGAGCAACTGCAATTCGATCCCGCACGCCAACTGCTGGCTGCCCAGTGTTCCGGCACCTTCCTGCTGGCCAAGCTTGGGTTGCTCGGCGATGCCCCGGCCTGCACCGACGCAATCAGCAAGCCCTGGGTGGTGGAAGCCGGGGTCAATGTCGTCAACCAGGCCTTCTACGCCAACGGCAACATTGCCACCGCCGGTGGCTGCCTGGCGTCGCCGTACCTCGCGGCCTGGATCCTGGCCCGGTTGAAAGGCCGCGAAACAGCCCGGGAAGTGCTGAACAATTTTGCCCCGGTGGGTGAGAAGGATGAGTATGTGGCCCGGGGGATGGCTCATATCGAGGCGTTTATCTGATCGTTGAGCCATCCAGCCTGACGCAGGCACAGCCCTATCCCTGGATGCATTGATCCACTTTGCACATCAATGCATGCCAACAATGCAATTAACATATCGATGCCCCTGCTCCACTATCCGCCCCAATAAGAACCGTGCGCCGCGTCCAGTCGGCGCACGTCATAAAAGCGGTGGAGTATTTATCGATGACAGCCTCAATCCCGCGCGGACGCTCTCGCGCCAGCGCCATTTTCCGGGTCACCTCGGGCAACTTCCTCGAACAGTTCGACTTCTTCCTTTTCGGTTTCTATGCCACGCAGATCGCTGCCGTGTTCTTTCCCGCCAGCAGCGAATTCGCCTCGCTGATGATGACCTTCGCGGTGTTTGGTGCAGGCTTCCTGATGCGCCCATTGGGTGCCGTGGTGCTGGGTGCCTATATCGATGATGTGGGTCGACGCAAAGGGTTGATCGTGACCCTGTCGATCATGGCCAGCGGCACGATCCTGATTGTGCTGGTGCCCGGTTACGAAACCATCGGTCTGTTCGCCCCGGCCCTGGTGCTGATCGGGCGGCTGCTGCAGGGCTTTTCCGCCGGTGCGGAACTGGGCGGCGTATCGGTGTATCTCGCCGAGATCGCCACACCTGGTAACAAGGGCTTTTTCACCAGTTGGCAGTCGGGCAGCCAGCAAGTGGCGATCATCGTCGCCGCCGCGCTGGGTTACGCCTTGAACCAGTGGATGGCACCGAGTGTGATAGCCGATTGGGGCTGGCGGATTCCGTTCTTCGTCGGCTGCATGATCGTGCCGTTCATCTTCCTGCTGCGCCGCAACCTGGAGGAAACCGAAGAGTTCGCCACCCGCAAACACCGCCCGAGCATGGGTGAGGTGTTCCGTACCCTGGGGCAAAACTGGCTGACCGTGTTCGCTGGCATGATGATGGTCGCCCTGACCACCACCGCCTTCTACCTGATCACGGTGTACGCGCCGACCTTCGGTAAAACCGTGCTGCACCTGAGCACGTCCGATGCGCTGCTGGTGACATTGCTGGTGGGCGTTTCGAATTTCATCTGGCTGCCGATTGGCGGCGCACTCTCGGACCGCATCGGTCGACGCCCGGTGTTGATCACCATGGCCTTGCTGGCCATCGCCACCACCTACCCGGTGCTGACCTATCTGGTGAACGCGCCCAGCTTCATCCACATGCTGCTGGTGCTGTTGTGGCTGTCGTTCATCTACGGCCTGTACAACGGCGCGATGATCCCGGCGCTGACGGAGATCATGCCCGTGGAAGTCCGGGTGGCCGGTTTCTCCCTCGCCTATAGCCTGGCCACGGCCGTGTTCGGCGGGTTCACCCCGGCGATATCGACCTTGTTGATCCAGTACACCGGCGACAAGGCGGCGCCGGGTTACTGGATGAGCTTTGCAGCACTGTGCGCGCTGTGCGCCACGCTCATGCTCTATCGCCGCGCCTCGAATCATCTGCAACCGGTGGCGTCGTGAACCGGCCCTTCATTGAGAACATGACCATGAAAAAAACCGTCAATCTTGCCGCCCTCGCATTGATGGCCAGCCTGGGCTTGAGCGGCATTGCCCAGGCTGAAGAGATCCGTGTGATGACCTCCGGCGGCTTCACGGCGGCCTACAAGATCCTCGGCCCGAAATTCGCCGCCTCCACCGGCAACACCCTCGACACCGCGCTCGGCCCCTCCATGGGCAAGGCCCCGGAAGCGATCCCCAATCGCCTGGCTCGGGGTGAGCAAGCCGACGTGGTGATCATGGTCGGCTACGCACTGGACGACTTGATCAAGCAGGGCAAGGTCGACCCGGCTTCCCGTGTCGAACTGGCGGATTCGCGCATTGGACTGGTGGTGCGCGAAGGTGCGCCGAAACCGGATATCAGCAACGTCGAGGGCCTGAAAAAGACCCTGCTCGACGCCAAATCGGTGGCCTACTCCGACAGCGCCAGCGGCGTGTACATCGAGCAGCAGCTGTTCAAACGCCTGGGGATCGAAGACCAGCTCAAGCCCAAGTCGACCATGGTGGCGAAAATCCCCGTGGGCTCGGTGGTTGCCACTGGCGACTATCAACTGGGCTTCCAGCAGGTCAGCGAATTGTTGCCGGTGCCGGGGGTCAGTTTCGTGGCGAAGATTCCGGAGTCAGTGCAGTCGGTCACCCGGTTTGCCGCCGGTATCCCGGTAGGTGCCCGGCACCCGGCCGAAGCCAGGGCCTTGCTGCAATACATGGCCTCGGCCCAGGCTCAACCGGACGTGAAAGCGACCGGGCTGGACTCAGTCAGCCACTGACCGACGGCTGCAGGACTTTCATCTCCACCACCAGCCGTTCCAGCTCCAATGCCGCCGGGGTCAGCGTTCGACCCCGGCGCTTGATCAGACCGACGCTGCGCATCACCTGCGGATCGGTCAACGGCACCCGCGTCAGGATCGGATGGTCCGCTGCCGGCATCGCCATCAACGGCACCGCCGCCACGCCCAACCCGGCCTCCACCAGCCCGATCATGGTGGTCACGTGACGGGTTTCGCAGATACTCGGCCGCTGCGGCACCACGCCGGTCAGCGCCTGATCCAGCAGAAAACGGTTGCCCGAGGTTTTATCCAGCGAGATGTAGTCCTGCTGATAGAACTCGTCCCAGGTGACACTGCTTCGCCCCGCCAGCGGATGATCGCGCCGACACGCCACCACATACCCTTCTTGCACCAAAGGCTCGAAATCCACTTCGGCTTCCAGCGTGCCCATGAAGCTCAGGCCGAAATCCGCTTCGCCATTGACCACCGCGCTCAATACGTCGTGGGCGCTGGAGTCCAGCACCTTGACCTTGATCCGTGGAAACTGCCGGTGATAGTGCGCAATCACCCGCGGCATGAAGTAGTAGGCCGCCGAGGGCACACAGGCGACTGTGACATGGCCGAGCCGGGTCGAAGCGACTTCGCTGATGCCCAGCAATGCCACGTCCAGATCGTCCAGCAGGCGTTCGACGCTGGGCATGAAACCCCGTCCGGCCTGGGTCAGGCTGACCTTGCGTGTGGTGCGCTCGAACAGCCGCACGCCGAGGGCGTCCTCAAGCTTTTCGATGCGCCGGCTCAAGGCTGGCTGGGAAATGCGCACCGTATCGGCGGCCTTGCGAAAGCTGCCCTGCTCGACCACGGCACGGAAAGCCTGCAGATCGTTGAGGTCGAAGTTGATCGCCATGGGGACTACTCGAGAAGGACAGCTGGATTGATCAGCTAATTCTATAAATGTAACCAATTAATGCAAACTGTAACATCCGGGCCCGAGCGTTTTGCTGACGCCGGAGGGCTCAGCCTTTATTCTTGTCACCCCCGCAGTACCGAGTCCTGGAGTTTTCTCATGCCCCATGAAGGCAACCCGCTACAAACCGCTGTCGTGTTTCTGATGGCGGCCGTGCTCATCGTCCCCTTGGCCAAGCGCCTGCAACTGGGTGCGGTGCTGGGCTATCTGTTTGCCGGGGTGATCATCGGCCCGTCGGTGCTGGGCCTGATCGACAATCCACAAAGCGTCGCGAACATTTCCGAACTCGGCGTGGTGTTGCTGTTGTTCATCATCGGCCTGGAACTGTCGCCGCGACGCCTGTGGGTGATGCGCAAATCAGTGTTTGGCGTGGGTCTGGCGCAAGTGTTGCTCACCGGCACTGTGATTGGCGTGGTGGCGCTGTGGCTGTTTGGCCAGCCGTTGAATACCGCGATCGTCCTGGGCCTGGGCCTGGCGCTGTCGTCCACGGCGTTCGGCCTGCAAAGCCTGGCTGAACGCAAGGAACTGACCAGCCCCCACGGGCGGCTGGCGTTCGCGATTCTGCTGTTTCAGGACATCGCCGCGATCCCCTTGATCGCCATGGTGCCGTTGCTTGCCGGTGGCGATCACAGCACCACCGCCAGCGAAGACCTGAACCACGGCCTGCAAGTGCTGGCCAGCATCGCCGTGGTGGTGATCGGCGGGCGTTATCTGCTGCGGCCGGTGTTTCGCGTGGTGACCAAAACCGCGCTGCCAGAGGTCTCCACCGCCACGGCGTTGCTGGTGGTGATCGGCACGGCCTGGCTGATGGAGCTGGTCGGCATTTCCATGGCCCTGGGCGCCTTCCTCGCCGGCCTGCTGCTGGCGGACTCCGAATATCGCCATGAACTGGAAGCCCAGATCGAACCGTTCAAGGGCCTGTTGCTCGGGCTGTTTTTCATCAGCGTCGGCATGGGCGCGAACCTGAGCCTGTTGCTGAGCATGCCGGTGGCGGTGTTGGGCCTGACCCTGCTGCTGATCGCGATCAAACTGCCACTGCTGTTCATTGTCGGTCGCCTGGCCGGGGGCTTGAACAAGGTCAGTGCGATCCGTCTGGGTATCGTGTTGGCGGCCGGTGGTGAGTTTGCCTTCGTGGTGTTCAAGATCGGGCGCGATCACGGGCTGTTCGCCGCAGAGCTATATGACTTGCTGGTGCTGACCATCACCCTGTCCATGGCCGTGACGCCGCTGTTGCTGCTGCTTTGCGCACGCTTGGTCAGCCCGAAAGTGCAACCGGTGGAAGTGCCGGAGAAGTTCCGCGAAATCGACGCCGACGCGCCACGGGTGGTGATCGCCGGTATGGGTCGCATGGGCCAGATCGTTGCGCGGATATTGCGTGCGCAGAACATCAAGTTCGTGGCCCTCGACACCTCAGTGGAAACCATCGAACTGTCCCGCAGCTTTGGTGGCGTGCCGGTGTTCTACGGCGACCCGATGCGCCCGGAAATCCTCAACGCGGCCAAGGTCGGGGAAGCCGAGTATTTCGTGATCGCCACCGACGACCCGGACACCAACATCAAGACCGCCGAACTGGTGCGCAAGCTCTACCCGCACATGAAAATCATCGCCCGCGCCCGTAACCGCCAGCATGTGCACCGACTGATGGACGTCGGCGCACACGCCGTGCGCGAAACCTTCCATTCGAGCCTGGAAATGAGCCGGCAAACCCTGATCGGCCTGGGATTGACCCAGGCCCAGGCGGATGCGCGGATCAAGCGTTTCAAGCAGCACGACGAAGAGGTGCTTGAAGCCCAGCATGCGGTGTATGACGACGCCGTGAAAGTGATGCAGACCGCGCAGGAAGCACGGGTCGAGCTGGGCAGGTTATTCGAGTCGGATCAACTGCAGGAGCAAGCGGGCAAAAATTGAGGTGACTTCGAGGGCCTCTTCGCGAGCAGGCTCGCTCCTACATTGGATCTTTGTCGCTAACACGCCTTTCTGTGGGAGCGGGCTTGCTCGCGAAGAACGATAACGCGGTGTGATGGATCAACAACAATTGCCAAGGAGCCACCATGGCTGACCAACAATCTCCGGCGCTAAAGGAAATCTTCAACACCGAGCGCCTACAGCACATCGCCAGCGAAATGACCGCGGTCTATCCGCCATTCGAGGCCAGGCGCTTCCTGAAGCTGGCCCAAACCGGCCTGGCAGACCTCAGCGTCATGCAGCGCATGGCCCGGGTCAGCGAGTGCCTGCACGCCGTGCTCCCGCTGGACTACGAGGCGTCGCTGCAGGTGCTGCGCGCCCTCGCCCCGCGCCTGAACAGCGGCTTTGTCAGCATGTGCCTGCCGCACTATGTCGCCAGCTACGGCGCCCATGCGTTCGAGCAGTCGATGGACGCACTGAAATACTTCACCGCCTTTGGCTCTTCGGAATTCGCAATCCGTCACTTTCTGCGCAGTGACCTCGAGCGTTCGCTCAAGCTGATGCATGCCTGGTCCCTGGACGACAACGAGCACGTGCGGCGCCTGGCCAGCGAAGGATGCCGGCCACGCCTGCCCTGGTCATTCCGGCTGGAGGGCATCCAGGCCGATCCGACACTGGCCGCGAACATCCTCGACAACCTCAAGGCCGACACCAGTCTGTACGTACGCAAATCCGTGGCCAACCACCTCAACGACATCACCAAGGATCATCCCGACTGGGTACTCGGCCTGATCGAAGGCTGGTCGCTGGACAACCGGCACACCGCATGGATCGCCAGACACGCCCTGCGCAGCCTGATCAAACAGGGCAACCAGCGGGCACTGGCGATCATCGGCGCGGGCGGCAAGCCTGAAGTCGAGATTATTGATGTGAAAGTCGAACCGCCGATGATTGGCCTGGGAGAAAAGATCACCTTGTCGTTTGCCGTCAAATCCACCGTTGAAAGCAGCCAGCGCCTGGTGATCGACTACGCCATCGATTACGTCAAGGCCAACGGCAGCACCTCGGCGAAGGTGTTCAAGCTCAAGACGCTGACGCTGCCGGGCAACGCCATCGAAGCCGTCAGCCGTGGCCAACAGATCAAGGAACTCACCACCCGCCGGCATTATGCGGGGCGCCATGCGGTGCATGTCATGGTTAACGGTGAGCGGTTGGCCAGCACGGCGTTCGAGATTGTTGGTTAAACCTCAAGATGGATATTGGATGTGCCGCCGCCATCGCGAGCAAGCTCGCTCCCACAGGGGGTAGTGTTGCCACATATATTGCGAACGACGCTAATCCAATGTGGGAGCGAGCTTGCTCGCGATGGCGTCAGTTCAGGCACCCTGAGCAACAGCCCCCTGCAACAACCCCTGCTCCCGCTCACACAACTCCACCACATAATCCCACAACACCCGCAACCGCACCGACTTGTGCAACTCCCGGCGGGTGCTGATCCAGTAGCTGCGCTGGATGCTTTCGTCCGGCAGCAATGGCACCAGACCGGGATCGGCACTGGCCATGTAGCACGGCAGCACGGCAATCCCCAGGCCTGAGCGCGCCGCCTGCTGTTGGGCGATCACACTGGTGCTGTGAAACACCACCTGCGGGTTGCGGCAAAAGCTGTTGAGAAACACCAGTTCCTGGCTGAACAGCAGGTCGTCGACATAGCCAATCCACGCATGACGCCCCAGGTCCTCGCGACTGCGCAACGGCGGCGAGCGGTCGAGGTAGTCCTGGCTGGCATAGAGCGCCAGGCGATAGTCGGTGAGTTTGCGGGTGACCAGCATGTCGGCGGCCGGGCGTTCCAGATGGATACTGATTTCCGCCTCGCGGTTGAGGATGCTGACAAAACGCGGCACTGCCACCAGTTCCACCTCCAGCCCCGGATAGCGCTCGAACAAGCCGTTCATGCGACTGGCCAGGAACATAATGCCCAGCCCTTCGGTCACCCCGACGCGGATCTTGCCCAGCGGCGCGGTGGACTGGGTGATTTCCTCCTGGGCCAGCAGCGCCACGTTCTCCATCGCTTCGGCGTGCTTAAGCAGTGCCTCGCCCGCCGGGGTCATCTCGTAACCCTGGGCATGCTGGACGAACAACGCCGTGCCGAGGCTCTTCTCAATGGCCTCGATGTGCCGCGCTACGGTGGCGTGGGTGGTGTTCAAGCGACGGGCAGCCGTGAGCAAACGCCCGCTGCGCTGCAATTCGAGAAAAAACCGCAGGTCATTCCAGTCGAACATGAAGCGTCCTTGTTCTTTGCCGTTCGGGATGCTGTTTAAAAACGCACAGCGGCTGCGCAAAAACTAACATTCTTTTGACGAAAGCTAACAACTAGGATGACAGACAACAAGAACAACAACACGAGGTCAGGGATGCAGGCTTCCCTAGATGAATACGATTACATCGTGGTCGGGGCCGGGCCGGCCGGGTGTCTGCTGGCCAATCGACTATCGTCCGATGCTCAACATCGCGTGTTGCTGCTCGAAGCCGGCGGCCGCGACAACTATGCGTGGATTCACATCCCCGTGGGCTACCTGTTCTGCATCGGCAACCCGCGCACCGACTGGTGCTTCAAGACCGAAGCGCAACCGGGCCTGCAAGGCCGCGCCCTGAGCTACCCGCGCGGCAAGGTACTGGGTGGCTGCTCCTCGATCAACGGCATGATTTACATGCGCGGCCAGGCCGGCGACTACGACCGCTGGGCCGCCGACGGCAACCCTGGCTGGAGCTGGCAAGAGGTGTTGCCACTGTTCAAGCAGAGCGAAAACCACTTTGCCGGCGCCGCCGAGTTTCACGGTGCCGCGGGCGAATGGCGGGTCGAACGCCAGCGCCTGTCCTGGCCGATTCTCGACGCGTTCCGCAGTGCCGCCGAGCAAAGCGGCATCGCCAGCATCGATGACTTCAACCAGGGCGACAACGAAGGTTGCGGCTATTTCCAGGTCAATCAGAAGGCCGGCATCCGTTGGAACGCGTCCAAGGCCTTTCTCAAACCCATTCGCCAGCGCCCCAATCTCACCGTGCTGACCGGTGTCGAAGTCGACCGCGTGCTGCTGGACAATGGCCGCGCCTCGGCGGTCAGCGCTCGTTGGCAAGGCCAGGCGAAAACCTTCAAGGCGCGCAAGGAGATCATCCTGTGTGCCGGCTCCGTCGGTTCGCCCAGCATCCTGCAACGCTCCGGTATCGGCCCGCGTCCACTGCTTGAGCGGCTTGGCATTGGCGTCGCCCATGAGCTACCCGGCGTCGGTGGCAACCTGCAGGATCACCTGCAACTGCGGCTGATCTACAAGCTGGAAAACGCCCGCACCCTGAACCAGATTGCCGGCAGCCTGTGGGGCAAGCTGGGCATGGGCCTGCGCTACCTGTATGACCGCAGTGGCCCGCTGTCCATGGCGCCGAGCCAGTTGGGCGCCTTTGCCCGCTCGGGGCCGGAACAGACTTCCGCCGACCTCGAATACCACGTGCAGCCGCTGTCGCTGGAGCGCTTTGGCGAACCGCTGCATGCCTTCCCGGCGTTCACTGCGTCGGTCTGCGATCTGCGTCCGCAAAGCCGTGGCCGGGTGGAAATCCGCTCCGCCGATCCGCAGGAAGCCCCGCTGATCCAGCCCAATTACCTGAGCCATCCGGAGGACCTGCGGGTCGCCGCCGACGCCATTCGCCTGACCCGGCGCATCGTCGCCGCCCCGGCCCTGCGCGCCTTCAATCCGGTGGAATACCTGCCCGGCGACAACCTGCAAAGCGAAGAACAACTGCACGAAGCCGCCGCACGGATCGGCACCACGATTTTCCATCCGGTGGGCACCTGCCGCATGGGCAATGACGCCGACGCCGTGGTCGATGCGCAACTCAAGGTCCATGGCGTTCCCGGCCTGCGCATTGCCGATGCCTCGATCATGCCGCGCATCACCTCGGGCAACACCTGCTCGCCGACGCTGATGATTGCCGAGAAGGCTGCGCAGATGATCCTCAACTCCGCTGCAAACACAATCCCTGTAGGAGCGGGCTTGCTCGCGATGACGGTGTGACATTCAACATCATTGTTGATTGACCCACCGTCATCGCGAGCAAGCTCGCTCCCACAAGGACAGCTCTTGATTCACGGACATCAAGCATCACCCCTAAAAGGAACACGCAACACCAGTGGAACAACAAAAACAATCACTGTGAGGGATACCGGTATGTCAGAGAACGTTCAAACCCTGGAAGCCGTGCGCAGCGCGGGCACCAGCCAGGAAACCCAGAAAGTCATCTTCGCCTCGTCCCTCGGGACGGTCTTCGAGTGGTACGACTTTTTCCTCTATGGCGCCCTCGCGGCGGTGATCAGCAAGCAGTTCTTCGCCGGGGTCAACGACACCACGGCGTTTATCTTTGCGTTGATGGCCTTCGCCGCCGGCTTCATCGTCCGGCCGTTCGGCGCGCTGGTGTTCGGGCGGTTGGGGGACATGATCGGGCGCAAATACACCTTCCTCGCCACCATCATCCTCATGGGCCTGGCGACGTTCTGCGTCGGGCTGCTGCCGACCTACGCCAGCATCGGCATCGCCGCGCCGATCATCCTGGTGGTACTGCGCATGCTCCAGGGCCTGGCCCTGGGCGGTGAATATGGCGGCGCCGCGACCTATGTCGCCGAGCACGCGCCCATCGGCAAGCGTGGCTTCCACACCAGCTGGATTCAGTCCACCGCGACCCTGGGCCTGCTGCTCTCGCTGCTGGTGGTGCTGGGCTGTCGTTACTTCACCGGCGATCAGTTCGAAGTCTGGGGCTGGCGCATTCCGTTCCTGTTTTCCATCGTGCTGCTGGGCATCTCGACCTGGATTCGCATGAGCCTGCACGAGTCGCCGGCTTTCGTGAAAATGAAAGAAGAAGGCAAGCTGTGCAAACAGCCGATTCGCGACTCCTTCGGCAAGTGGGAAAACCTCAAGGTGGTGTTGATCGCGCTGTTCAGCATCAATGCCGGGCAAGCGGTGACCTTCTACGCCGCGCAATTCTATGTGCTGTTCTTCCTCACCCAGTTCCTGAAAATGGACCCGGCGGTAGCCAACGGCCTGCTGATTGTCAGCGTGACCATCGGTGCGCCGTTCTTCATCTTCTTTGGCTGGCTGTCGGACAAGGTCGGGCGTAAACCGGTGCTGATGCTCGGCCTGTTGCTGGCCACCGCGCTGTACTTCCCGATCTTCAAGACCCTGGCCCACTACGCCAACCCGGCCATCGACCAGGCCAGCCGCCAGGCACCGATCACCGTGATGGCCGACCCGGCCACCTGCACCTTCCAGTTCGACCCGGTGGGCAAGGCGAAATTCGACAGCCCGTGCGACAAGGTCAAGACCTTCCTGGTCAAGCAGGGCCTGCCGTACCAGAGCGCAGCGGCCCCGGCCGGCAGCGGCGTGCAGGTCAGCGTCGGTGACGTGAAGATCGATGGTTTCGACGAAGCCGCCCTGCGCGGTGCCGTAACGTTGGCCGGGTATCCATCACAGGCGGACATGCAGCAGATCAACAAACCGATGATCGTGGCGCTGATCGTCGCGCTGATCATCATCTCCGCAATGTGCTACGGCCCGCTGGCGGCGTTGATGGTCGAACTGTTCCCGACGCGCATCCGCTACACCTCGATGTCCCTGCCCTACCACATCGGCAACGGCTGGTTCGGCGGTTTCCTGCCGACCGTGTCGTTCGCGTTGGTGGTATACACCGGGGACATCTTCTACGGGCTGTGGTATCCGGTGGTGATCACTGGGGTGAGCCTGGTGGTGGGGATGATTTGCCTGCGTGAGACGCGCAACGTGGATCTCGACAAGAACTGAGGTTATGCCTGCCGACGAGGGAGCTGGCTCCCTCGTCGCGCCGATCAACCCCTATCAGACCTCGGCATCAAGCAACTCGAACTTCACCTGATCCGGGTAGAACGCCAGGTATCCGCGGATTTGCTCCACCGACACCTTGGGATCCTCGTAACTCCATACCGCGTTGGCACTTTCATGCCCCGGCACCTGCAGGCTGAAATAGCTGGCATCGCCCTTGTACGGGCAATAGCTGGTGTGGTCGGTGCGTGCGTAATACTTCTCGTCGATGTCCTCTCGCGGCACGTAGTACACCGGCGGGTAGTTGGCCTCCAGCAACACCAGGGCCCGCGCCGAGGCGGCCACTTGAATGCCGTGAAATCTCACCAGCAGACAGCCAGGCTGCTCGGCGATGGTGATGACAGGACTAGGACCGGAGCTTTTCATGGAAAACGTTCCTCATGACGGTGATGGACCTGCAAATCGCTTGTGGGAGCGTGGCTTGCCTGCGATGGGCTGCGCAGCAGCCCCAAAACCTGAAACCACGATTTATCAGGTATAACCCAAGTTTTACCCTCGCGACGGCTTCGCAGCCGAACGGGTGCGACACACCAAGCTGTACATCCATACAGATAAAGATTGCTCCATCGCCCATCAAGCGCCATTCTGTGCACCCTTGGCATATTGATCGACGATGGTGGTTATGCGGCTGTACCTCTGTGAAAAACCTTCCCAGGCCAAAGACATTGCGGCAGTCCTCGGCGCCCGGCGCCGGGGCGATGGC